>NZ_CP032084.1:2494620-3741931 GCF_003600685.1 Achromobacter sp. B7 | reverse complement strand
GTGATGAAAAGCCCGGCGCTCACGCGTTGCGCACGGGCCTGAATCTGCGTTGGTTCAGTCGACTTTCGCGCCCGAGGCTTTCACCACCTCGGCCCACTTGACGGTCTCTTGCGCCATGAACTGTTTGAACTGCGTAGGCGTGTTGCCCGACGGCGTGGCCCCTTGCGCCTGCAACTGCGCGCGCACCGGCTCTTGCTGCAAGGCCGCGGCCACGTCGCGCTGGATTTTTTCCACGATGGCGGGCGGGGTGCCGGCAGGCGCCAACAGGCCGAACCAGCTGGATGCCTCGTAGCCCTTCACGCCGGCTTCGGCCATCGTGGGCACGTCGGGCAGCGCGGGTGAGCGGGCCGCCGTGGTGACGGCCAGCGGGCGCAGCTTGCCGCCCTTGATGTAGCCCATGGACGAAGGCAGGTTGTCGAAGATCAGGTCGGCCGAACCGCCCATCACGTCGGTCAGCGCGGGGCTGCTGCCCTTGTAGGGCACGTGCGTCATGCGCGTGCCCGTCATTGTCTGGAACAGTTCGCCCGACAAGTGCGTGGACGTGCCGTTGCCGGTGGACGCCATGTTGACGCTGTCGGGATTGGCCTTCAGGTATTTGATCAGGTCCGCCACCGTGCGGATGCCATGCTTGTCCGCGAATTTGGGATTCAGTTCAAGAATGTTCGGCACTGGGATGACCAGCGTGACCGGTACGAAGTCCTTCACCGGGTCGTACGGCAGCTTGCTGTAGACGGACTGGTTGATGGCGTGCGTGCTGACGGTGCCCATCAGCAAGGTGTAGCCGTCGGCCGTGGCGCGCGCGGCTTCGGCCGTGCCCACGTTGCCGCCCGCGCCGGCCTTGTTGTCGACCACCACTGATTTGTTCCAGCTTTTGCCCAGTTCCGCAGCCACCACGCGCGCGGCGATGTCGGCGGTGCCGCCGGCAGGGAAGGGCACGATGATCTTCACGTCGCGTTCGGGATAGTCGGCGTGGGCCTGCGCGGCGGGCAAGGTCAAGGCGATGGCCGTGAGGCTGGCGGCAGCGAGCAGCCGGCGTCGCGCGAATAGGGCATGCATGGTGTTGTCTCCTCGGTGTGCGCGTGGCCGCGCATCGTTTGTGGGATGTTCTGGTGATGCCGTTTCACTTGTCAAACAAATATAGGTATTGAGAATATGCTTGTCAACCAAGTATACTTTTTTCACCTTACTTATCTGACAACTGGATCAGCCAGGAGCCCCGTCCATGAAAACTTCCCCGGTCACCGCGCAGGACTTGCAACGCTCGGTCATTGCCGTGCCGCCTCTGGCGCGCCACGACGATCTTTCGCTGAACGAAGCCGCCAACAAGGCCCTGCTTGGCCATCTGGAAGCAGGCGGCGTGCGCAACGTCATGTACGGCGGCAACGCCAATTTCTACAACGTGGGCGTCAGCGAATACGCGCGCATCGTGGACATGCTGGCCGGCCTGGCCGGCGCGGACACATGGATCCTGCCGTCGGTCGGCCCTGACTACGGCAAGATGATGGACCAGGCCGCCATCCTGCGTTCGCGCGCGTTTCCCACCGGCATGCTGTTGCCGATGTCGTTCCCGTACACGGACGCCGGCCTGGCCGACGGCGTGCGCCGCTTTACCGATGCGCTGGGCAAGCCGGCCGTGGTCTATATCAAGTCGGCCGACTACCTGGCCCCCGAGACCGCCGCGCGCTTGATCGAAGAAGGCCGCATCGCCGCGTTCAAGTACGCCGTGGTGCGCGATGAACCGGCCAAGGACGCGTACCTGTCGTCGATGCTGCAAGCGGTGGACGCGCGCTGGATCGTCAGCGGCATCGGTGAACGCCCCGCCATCGTGCACTATCGCGATTTCGGCTTGAAGAGCTTCACGTCGGGCTCGGTCTGCATCGCCCCGCGCGGGTCCATGCGCTTGCTGCATCTGCTGCGCGATGGCCGCTACGACGAAGCCGAATCCGTGCGCCAACATTATCTGGGCCTGGAAGACTGCCGCGACGGCATCAGCCCGATCCGCGTGCTGCACGACGCGGTGACCTTGTCCGGCGTGGCGAACATGGGTCCCATGTTGCCGCTGCTGACCGGCATTTCCAGCGCCGAACGCGAACGGGTGGCGCCCGTCGCGCGCGAGTTGGCGGCCTGGGACCGGGAAGCCGTGGCGGCCTGAACGTGAACGGCTCGGCCGCGCATCGCCCGTCTTGCCGCCGGTTGGCGGTACGATGGGCGCTGTCCGCGTAAAGGCGGGCAGGCCTTACGCATTCAGGAGGTTTCGTGGCCCGATCCAAAGCAACACCATCATCCGAACCGCAAGCGCCGGCCGAGGCCGAAGTCGCCGGTTCCCATGTGCTTGAACGGGGACACCGGGTGCGGCTGGCGGACCAGGTCTACGGGCAAATCTTCGAACAGATCGTGTCGGGCGGGCTCAATGTCGGCGACAAGCTGCCGTCCGAAAACGAAATATCGGAACGCTTCGGGGTCTCGCGGCCGGTGGTGCGTGAAGCGCTGCTGCGGCTGCGCGCCGATGGCCTGATCACCGCGCATCAGGGGCTGGGCACCTTCGTCAGCCACCAGCCCGCGCCACGCCTGAAAACGTTCAACGATGTGCAGAACGTCAGCGCGTACCTGCGCGCACAAGAGGTGCGCGTGGCGCTGGAAGGCGATGCCGCGCGGTTGGCGGCGCTGCGCCGCACCGACGAACAGCTCAAGAAGATCACTGACGCGCACGCGGCCTTTGCCGACAGCCTGACGCATGGCCAGGTCTCGCCCGAGGCCGACCTGGCTTTCCACGCCAGCATCGCCGAAGCCAGCGGCAATGATTTTTATCTGGGCGTGCTGGAAAGCATCCACGAATCCATCAACGGTTTCATGCGCCTGACGTTGAGCCTGACCCGCACCGGCTCGCGCCAGCGCGCGCAGCGTGTCGTGGACGAGCACGCCACCATCCTGGACGCCATCCGCGAACAGGACAGCGAACGCGCCCGCGTCGCCATGCAGTTTCACCTGGGGCAGGCGCGCCATCGGTTGGTGGACCGCGAACGCGACTGATCCATCCCGCGTGGCGCGCCGCCGCCCTTCACCACATCAAACGGAGACAACCCGTGCAAGGCAATGGAGCAACAGCGAGAAACGTGCCGGTAGAGCAGGTGCTTGAACAGATATTGCAGGTCTTGCAAGCGTGGGGCATGGACGAAGACCTGGCCCACACCACCGCCGGCCTGATGGCGCGGACGGATCTGCTGGGAATTGATTCGCATGGCATTTCGATGCTGCCTTCGTACGAGGAAAAGTGGCGTGCCGGGTCGTTGCGGCTGGATGCCCGCGCGCGCGTGGTGCGCGACAGCGGCGCCAGTGCACTGATCGACGGCATGGGCGGGCTGGGCTATCCGGTGGCGGCGCAGGCCATGCATCTGGCCGTGGACAAGGCGCTGGAACACGGGGTGGGCGCGGTATCCGTCTGCAATTCGCATCACTTCGGCGCGGCCGGCGTTTACGCGCGCATCGCGGTGGAACGCGGCGTGGTCGGCCTGGTGACCAGCAGCGCCAACGGCATCATCATGGTGCCCACGCGCGGCGCCATGCCCATGCTGGGCACCAACCCCATTGCGTTCGGCGCCCCGGCCGCGCACAACGAGCCTTTCGTGCTGGACATGGCCACCACGACAGTGGCCGCGAACAAGGTCAAGGTGTATGACTTTTTGGGCAAGCCCTTGCCGCCCGGCTGGGCGGTGGACGGGCAGGGCGCGGCGGTGACCGATGCCGACGCGGCCATGCAGTACATCTTCAAGCAGCCAGAAGGCGGGCTGACTCCCTTGGGCGGCACACCCGCAATGAGCAGCCATAAGGGCTACGGCCTGGCCATGATGGCGCAGATTCTGGGCGGCACGCTTAGCGGCAGCGCGTTTGCCGCGCGCCGCGCGCCTACGCGCAAGGCCGGTGAACCGGATGACGTGGGCCACTTCTTCCTGGCGCTTAACCCCGATGCGTTCCGCGCGGCGGGCTCGTTCGAATCCGATATGGACGACATGATCGACGCGCTGCACGACACGCCGCCCGCCAATCCCGACGAACCCGTGCTGGTGGCGGGCGAGCCCGAAGCGGCCGAGCGCGCGCGTCGGTTGCGCGCGGGCATACCCATTTCGGCAGCCCTGGCCGAACGCCTGCGCGGCATCTGCGAGCGCGCGGGCACGCCCTATCTGCTGGACGATATCTGATCGCACGGCGCTTGTTGCACTGATTTTGTTGTACCCAAAACAGCAGACCCGGCCACCGGGCTCATTCCCCAAGAAAAACCATACGGAAGAGACAACCATGCAACAACCCAAACCTTCGGCGCGCAGACGCCTTGCCGTGCTCGCGGCGGCCACGCTTGGTGCCCTGACGCTATTGCCCGGGGCGGCCATGGCGCAGGCGGCCTGGCCCGCCAAACCGGTCAAGCTGATCGTACCTTTCCCGGCCGGCGGCAGCACCGATTCGGTCGGCCGACTGCTGGCCGCCGAGCTGTCCAAAGAGCTGGGCCAAAGCGTCATCGTCGAGAACAAGGGCGGCGCCAACGGCAACATCGGATCGGACGTCGTGGCCAAGGCGGAGCCTGACGGCTATACCTTGCTGCTATCGGGCGTGGGTTCCAACGCCATCAGCTACGCGGTCTACCAAAACATGCCGTATCGCAACAGCGACTTCGCACATATCTCCTTGCTGGCCACCGGCCCCAATGTGCTGGTCGCGAACATGGAGTTTCCGGGCAAGACGTTCGCCGATTTCATCAAGTTGGCGCGCGAAAATCCGGGAAAGTACACGCATGCGAGTTCGGGCAGCGGCTCGTCCGGCCATCTGGCCATGGAGATGCTCAAGCAAGACGCCAAGATTGATTTGGTGCACGTGCCCTACAAGGGCGGCGCGGCCGCGATTACCGACATGATCGGCGGGCGTGTGTCAGTGATGTTCTTGAATCAGGACACGCTGCTGCCGCAAGTCAGGTCGGGCAAGCTGCGCGCGTTGGCCGTGGCCAGCGCCAAGCGCAACCCCGCTTATCCCGACACGCCCACGGTGGCGGAATCCGGCTATCCCGGTTTTTCGGCTGAATCGTGGTTCGGCTTGTCGGCGCCCGCCAAGACACCGCCTGCCGTGATCCAGCGCTTGAACCAAGCGACGGTAAAGGCGTTGGCGTCGCCCGAGATCCGTCAAAAGCTCGAAAGCGTGGGCTTTGTGGTGGTGGGCGACGACCCGAAGTCGTTCTCGGCGTTTGTCGATAACGAAATCGCCAAGTGGGGCAAGGCGGCCAAGGCATCGGGCGCGCGCATGGATTAATACGGGCGCGCCGGGTCATGGCCCGGCGCGTTGTTTCTGGTTTTTATTTTGCGACATTGGACGTGGCAATGAACTCACCTTTACCCAACCGTTTCCGCCAACGCATCCTGGCGCGCGAGCGGCTCATCGGCTTTTGGATGTGTATGTCCAGCCACATCACGGCAGAGCTCGTCGGCCTGGCGGATTTTGACTGGCTGCTGCTGGATGGCGAACATTCGCCGAACGAAGTGCCGATGTTCCTGCAGCAGCTACAGGCCTTGCAGGGCAGCGCCAGCGCGGCCGTCGGCCGTCCGTCGTGGAACGATCCGGTGCAGATCAAGCGCTTGCTGGATATCGGCTTCTACAACCTGCTGATCCCGTTCATTGAATCGGAAGCGGACGCGCGGCTGGCGGTAGCCGCCACCCGTTATCCGCCCGAGGGCATACGCGGCGTGGCCGGCGCGCAGCGCAGCAACCGTTACGGCACGGTGCCCGATTACCTGCAAACCATCAACGACAACATCTGCGTGCTGCTGCAAATTGAAAGCCGTCCGGGCATCGATGCGGTGGACGAGATTGCGGCGGTGGAAGGCGTGGACGGCGTGTTCATCGGCCCGTCGGACCTGGCGGCGGCGTTGGGCCACATCGGCAACCCGAGCCACCCCGAAGTGCAAGAGGTCATTCGGCATCTGCACGAACGCGTGTCGGCCCAGGGCAAGGCCGTGGGAATCCTGGCGCCGGTGCAGGCGGACGCGCGCCGCTATCTGGACATGGGCATGCACTTTGTAGCGGTGGGCACGGACCTGGGCGTGTTCAAGCAGGCCACGTTTGCCTTGCGGGAAACCTTTCCCAGCTGATTGCGCCGGCCGGCGTTGATATGCAAAAACGCCCCGCGATGATGCGGGGCGATTTGCATTGCGCGCGCTGTTTGCAGTGCTTTGTTGGTGGTGCTTTGTTGGCAGTGCTTTGCTTTCAGTGCTTCGCTTTCAGTGCTCTGGTGTGGCGCTTTGAGCGTTGTGCCCGGTGTTGCCCGGCGGTCAGTCTTCCAGCGCCAGCAGTTCGCTCACCGTCTGGCGGCGACGGATCAGCCGCGCCTGGCCGTTGTCCAGCAACACTTCAGGCGCCAGCGGCCGGCTGTTGTAGTTCGATGACATCGACGAACCGTACGCGCCCGCGTTGTGCAGCACCATGAAGTCGCCAATGCGCGGCTGCGGCAGCAGCTGGTCCGACATCACGCCGCCTTCTTCCTGCGTGAACACGTCACCCGATTCGCACAACGGCCCGGCGACGGCAATGCGCGTTTGGGCCGCGCCCTGCGGGTCGGAACCGTCCGGCGCATGCACGGAAATGCGGTGGTAGCTGCCGTACATGGCCGGGCGCATCAAGTCATTGAAGCCCGCATCCACCAGCGCGAAGTCGCGCTCGGGGCGGTGGTTGACGGCGTGCACTTCGGTCACCAGCACGCCGGCCTCGGCGACCAGGAAGCGTCCGGGTTCGATCTCCAGGCGGATTGGGTGTTGCAGAAACTGTTCGATGCGCTTGCGGGCCGCGTCCCATTGTTCGAAATAATGGTCGCAGTCGATGCGCGGCTCGCCATCGCGGTAGGGAATCGACAGGCCGCCCCCGGCCGAGATCGCTTCGATGTCGTGGTCCAGCGAGCGCACCACGTCGACCATGGCGTCGCAGACGCTGGACAGGTGGCCGTAGTCCACGCCCGAACCGATGTGCATGTGAATGCCGACCAGCTTCAGGCCGTGGCGGCGCACGATGGACACCGCCCGGGCCACGTCGTCGATCCAGATCCCGTGCTTGCTTTGCGGGCCGCCGGTGTTGGTCTTGTTGCTGTGACCATGGCCGAAGCCGGGGTTGATGCGCAGCCAAACGCGGTGGCCGCGCGAGGCCTGGCCCACGCGGTCCAACATGTCCAGCGAGCCGGCGTTCACGGTGATGCCGTGCCGAAGTACGGTGGCCAGCGTGGCGTGGTCGATCAGGTCGGCCGTGAAGACCATGCCTTCCGGTTCACCCTTGGGGTCGAATCCGGCGGCCAGGCTGCGCTCGATCTCGCCTAGCGAAACCGCGTCGACCACCGCGCCTTCCTCGCGCATCAGGCGCAGGATGTGCAGGTTCGAGCACGCTTTCTGCGCGTAGCGGATGGTGTCGAAGCGGCGCAGCTGCGCGATGCGTTCGCGGATGACGCTGGCGTCGTACACCCACAGCGGCGTGCCATGTTGCGTGGCGAGTTCGGTAAGTTGGCGCGGATCAAAAGCCATGAAGCATGAACCTTGAAAAAGGAAAGGAAACCAGGCGGCATGATGCCGGGTTCGTGTCATCCAGTAAAATGCTTATATGTTGAAGGGTCATTCATTCCTGATATGGAGCGCACCGTGTTGACGCATCGCCATATCGAAGTATTCCGCGCGGTGATGATCGCGGGCAGCGTCACGCGCGCGGCGCAACTCTTGAGCACGTCGCAACCGACCGTCAGCCGTGAATTGGCGCGGATGGAGCAGGGCATCGGCTTTGCCTTGTTTGAACGCGTGCATGGGCGTTTACGGCCCACCATGCCGGCGCTGGCGCTGTACGACGAGATCCGGCAATCGTATGCGGGGCTGGAGCGCGTTGTGTCGGCGGCGGCCCGCTTGCGCGAATTCCGGGGCGGGCAGCTGTCCGTGATCGCTTTGCCGGCGTTCTCGCATTCCATCTTGCCGGATGCGTTTCGGCGTTTTCACGATCTTCATCCTGGCGTCAGCCTGTCCGTGGAGACGCAAGAATCGCCGTTTCTGGAGGAATGGCTGACGGCCCAACGCTACGATCTTGGGTTGACCGAGCGGGATGCCGCGCCGGCCGGCACGCGCTTGCAGCTGTTGCTGCAAGTGGACGAGGTCTGCGTGTTGCCCGATGGGCATCCGCTCTTGGCGCGCCAGGAAATCGATCTTGCTGATTTCGAAGGGCATGCCTTTGTCAGCCTGTCCGCCCACGATCCCTACCGGGTACAGATTGACGAAGCCTTTGCTGAAGCCGGCGTGTTGCGGCGCTCGGTGGTCGAAACGCCCACCGCCGTGTCGGTCTGCACTTTTGTCAGGCAAGGGCTGGGGCTGGCCATCGTGAACCCGCTGACGGCGCTGGACTTCGTCGGCAGGGGCCTGCATATCCGCCCGCTGCGGCGTTCGCTGCCATTTCGCGTGAATGCAGTCTTTCCTGAACACCGGCCCGCCAATCCCTTGGTGCAAGCGTTCGTGGCATCCTTGACCGACGCCGCCAAAGCGATCAAGGCCCGGCTGGCCGGCGGATGATGGCTCTGCTTGTTCTATCGTTCAGGCACCGAAACGACTCAGGCCGCCCGACTCAGGCAGCCCGACTCAGGCAGCCCGACTCAGGCAGCCCGACTCAAGCAGCCGATCCGTTCAGGCAACAAAAAAGGATGCCCGAGGGCATCCTTCTTTATTTGCCGTATTCATGACGCCCCAGAAAGCGGGGCGGCAGAATCTTAGGCCAGCGCCTTGATAGCGGCAGCCAGGCGGCTCTTGTGGCGAGCAGCCTTGTTCTTGTGGATGATGTTCTTGTCAGCCACGCGATCGATCACGCTCGAGGCCTTCTGGAACACGTCGCCAGCCGCAGCTTTGTCGCCAGCGGCGATAGATTGGCGAACGCGCTTGATGGCGGTGCGCAGCATCGAGCGCAGGCTGGAATTGTGCTTGTTGCGCTCAACGGATTGGCGAGCGCGCTTGCGGGCTTGGGCGGTATTGGCCATGTTGCTATATAAGTTGAATTCGGCAAAGTCGAACATTGTAGCAAGTCCCGATGGGATTGCAAGCTTTTAATGTCAGATCTGTCGATGGAGCGCCCGTCAACCGGGCGGGGGGCGCTGGGGGGAAATGTTCCCGGGCTAAAGAGCCCTGGCTAGAGAACCCTTTCGGATGATCCCCTGCTAAAGCCTGAAACACAGCCTTGAGGAAAACCCGCGGCGCCTACTGGATAAAAACACGGTGCTGAGTATACAACGAAGCGGGCGCCAGGCACAGGCGCGCGGCATAGCGTTGTCACGTCGCGACGTTGATAGAGACAAACCACGGGGTAAAGCGGCGGACATGGATGGGCATCATCTCTTGCAGGGTGTCCAGCGCGGCGTTGGTGTCGTCCAGGGGGAAATGCCCCGAGACGGGCAGGCCGCCGGCCGCCATCGACACGCGCAGCGTACCGGTGCGATAGGGGCGCAGCGCCGCAATCACTTCCGCCAGGGGGCGGCCCCGGGCGTCGACCCAGCCGGATTCCCATGCGGCTTCCGCCATCAGCTCGGCGCGCGGGATATCCATGCGTGACACGTCGAACCGCGCGCCCGTTCCCGCACGGACGGTGCCGTGCGCGCCGGCCATCGTTTCGACTTCGACCTCGTGTTCATGCACCACGACCACGGTGCGCTGCGCTTGCTGGCGCACCATGTACCGGGTGCCCAATGCGCGCACGGTGCCTTCGGCGGTCTGTACCAGGAAGGGGCGGCGCGCGTCGGGCGCCACCGAGACTGTTACGGCGCCGTCCAGCAGGCGAACCTGTCGGTAGGCGGGCGTGAAATCCAGGTTGACGCGGCTGCGGGCGTCCAGCAGCAATTGGCTGCCGTCGGACAGCAGGTAGCGGCGGCGTTCGCCGGTGGCCGTGGCCGCATCGGCGGCAACGTTGCTCAGCGGATAGAAGGCGTTGCCGACATAGGCGGCGCCGGCTGCCGTACTGGCGAGCGCCAGCGAGCCGGCCAGAAATCGGCGGCGTGGCGGCACGATGGCCGGGGGCGGAGGGATCAGCGGCTGCGACGTGGGGGCGGCTCCGGCGGCGTACCCGGCTGCGGGATAAGCGTCGCCTAGCCGTCCAAACGTCGAACCTGCCAATGAGCCCGTCAGCTGTTGCCAGGCGTTCTCATGGACAGGGTCAGCCGCACGCCACGCCAGGAAGTCGTTGTAGTCCTGCGCTGTCGCTTTACCTGAGCGCAGCAGTAGCAACCAATTGATCACCTGGTCCGCCATGGGTTGTCCTTGGGCGTACTTCACTTCATGTTCCCGCCCGTGAATCGGCGGGGGTTCCTCTCGATGGCAATTTGTAAATAATAAAGGTTTTTTACCAAAGATTACCGGGCTGTTGGCATTTCTTGACGAATCCAGTGCAAAAAGCCGGCGGGAAGCCGGCTTTTTGGTGGGATTGTCTGCGCAACGGCCGAAATCAGACTTTTGGCCGACGTCCAAAGTCCTTAAGCCGGAAGCCAAAGAGTAACAACGTTCCGAAGTACACCACCCCGCTTGCCACCAAAACGCCACCCAGCAAGCCGGCGCGCTGTCCCGCATGGGCCTGCATGCCCAGCCAGTCGATTTTGCCGTCGGCGTACCACAGCAATGCCGCCAACGCCGCCAGGGCAGGCAGCAGGCGCAGCACGAACACGGTCCAGCCCGGCCCCGGCTGGTACACGCCCCGGCGGCGCAAGCCGATCAGAAGCGCCAAGGCGTTCAGGCAGGCGCCCAGGCCAATGGCCAGCGCCAGGCCGGCATGCGCCATGAACGGTACCAGCACCAGGTTCATGAACTGTGTCAAAACCAGCACGCCGATGGCGATTTTGACGGGCGTGCGGATGTCTTGCTTGGCATAGAACCCCGGGGCAAGAATCTTGACGGCCAACAGGCCGATCAAGCCGGCGGAGTACGACATGACGGCCAGGCGCGTTTGCAGCACGTCTTGCGCGGCGAAGGCGCCATAGTGGAACAGGGTGGCTACCAGGCCGTCCGACAGCAGCGCCATACCCACCGCGGCGGGCAGGCCCAGCAGCAGCACCAGACGCAAGCCCCAATCCAGCAGGCCGCTGTAGCCGCCATGGTCATCGCGGGCGTGGGCGGCGGACAGGCTGGGCAGCAGCACGGTGCCTAGCGCGACGCCCAGCAAAGCGGTGGGGAACTCCATCAGCCGGTCGGCGAAGGACAGCCACGTGACGCTGCCTGGCGTGAGCCAGGTGGCGATGTTGGTGTTGATCAGCAGGGATATCTGCGCCACCGACACACCCAGCGTGGCGGGCGCCATTTGCTTGAGGATGCGCTGCACGGTGGGGTCGGCCCAGGCTTGGCGAAAGCGCAGCGAAAAGCGCGGAGTCAGCCCCAGGCGGGCCAGGGCCACCCATTGCACGGCCAGTTGCGCCACGCCGCCGATCATCACGCCGACGGCCAGTGCGTAGACGGGCACATCCATACGCGGCGCCAGCCAGATGCACGCGGCGATCATCGACAGGTTGAGCAGCACGGGCGTGAAGGCCGGTACGGCGAATCGGCGCCAGGTGTTCAGCACGCCGGAGGCGAACGCAATCAGAGACATGCAGAAGATGTAGGGAAACATCATCCGCGTCATCCAGACGGCAGCGCCGAACTCGGTATCGCGGGCAGCGCCACGCAGGCCGCTGGCCATGGCCGACACCACCCAGGGCGCGGCGACGATGCCGATCAACGTGATCAGCATCAGCGTGGCGGTCAGCAGCAGCGCCACGCGGTCCAGCAAGATGCGGACTTCTTCTTCAGACCGCTTGTTGCGCGCGGCGCCGAGTATGGGCACGAACGCCTGGGCAAACGCGCCCTCGGCGAACAGGCGGCGCAGCAGGTTGGGAATGCGGAAGGCGACCCAGAAGGCGTCGGTGATAGGGCCGGCGCCAAAGGCGCGCGCGACCAGGATGTCGCGAATCAGGCCGGAAATGCGGGACAGCAGGGTGAAGCTGCTGACGGTGGCCGCCGAACGAAACAGGCTCATGGATGGGACTACGAAAAATTGGGGCGGACTGGCCCCGCAAACACAACGCCTGTTGAAAGGACCGGTGCGCTCCCCGCCCACGCACTACGCAAGAATGCCCTTTCCCCGCCGGGCCGCCCCAAGGGGAAAGACGCCCCCTCGGGGGGCAGCAAGCGTGCGAAGCATGCGCGGCGTGGGGGCATTCTTACTTCGGCGGCATGCGGATGGCGCCGTCCAGGCGGATGGTTTCGCCGTTCAGCATGTCGTTCGTGATGATGCTGTAGACCAGCTTGGCGTAGTCTTCCGGACGGCCCAGGCGGGCGGGGAAGGGGATGCTGGCGGCCAGCGAATCCTGCACTTCCTGCGGCATGCCGAAGATCATCGGCGTGCCGAAAATGCCCGGGGCGATGGTCATGCAGCGGATGCCGGTCTTGGCCAAATCGCGCGCGATCGGCAGGGTCATGCCCGCCACGCCCGCCTTCGATGCCGCGTAGGCAGCCTGGCCGATCTGGCCGTCGAAGGCGGCAACGGACGCCGTGTTGATCATGACGCCACGTTCGCCCGTGGGTTCCGGGGTATTGGCGCTCATGGCTTCGGCGGCCAGGCGCATCATGTTGAAGCTGCCGATCAGGTTGATCGACACGACCTTCTGGAACAGTTCCAGCGGGTGCGCGCCGTTCTTGCCGACGATCTTTGCGGCAGGCGCGACGCCCGCGCAGTTCACCAGCCCAAACAACGCACCCAGTTCCAGCGCGGCCGCCACGGCGCTTTTGCCGTCGGCTTCCTGCGTGACGTCGCAATGCACGTAGCGCTGGCCCAATTCCTTGGCCAGGGCCTGGCCCGGCTCGTCCTGCACGTCGGCGATGACGACCTTGGCGCCGTTTTCCACCAGCATGCGCACGGTGCCCGCGCCCAGTCCCGATGCGCCACCCGTAACGATGAATACCTTGTTCGCGATTTCCATGTCTCTACCACCAGTTCAATTCAAAGGGGATGAAAGCGGCGCGGCAGGCGCCGAATGCGACAAGGCCTTCGGGCCGATGCTGGAGCGCAGTGCGTCCAGCCGGCGCCGAAGGCCTTTGGGCCAACCAAGCGCCTATCAGCTGTTGACAGCCTCGAACAGGCGCGACTTGATTTCGTCGACGGCGCCCACGCCCGAGATCTTGCGGTACTTCGGGGCTTCGGCGGCGTTCTGCTGTGCCCAGGTCGAGTAGTAATCAACCAGCGGACGGGTCTGTTCGCGGTACACGGACAGGCGATGGCGCACCGTTTCCTCGCGATCGTCGTCGCGCTGGATCAGTTCTTCGCCGGTGAGGTCGTCGCGGCCTTCAACCTTGGGCGGGTTGAAGCGCACGTGGTAGCTGCGGCCGCTGGGCTGGTGCACGCGGCGCCCGCTCATGCGTTCGATGATGTCCTCTTCGGGCACTTCGATTTCCACCACGTAGTCCAGCTTGACGCCGGCGCTTTTCAGCGCGTCGGCCTGCGGGATGGTGCGGGGGAAACCGTCGAACAGGTAGCCGCCGGCGCAGTCGGGCTGCTTCAGGCGGTCCTGGACCAGGCCGATGATGATCTCGTCGGAAACCAGACCGCCGGCATCCATGACCTTTTTGGCTTCAATACCCAAGGGCGTGCCCGCCTTCACCGCGGCTCGCAGCATGTCGCCGGTGGAGATCTGGGGAATGCCGAAGTGTTGGGTGAGAAACGCGGCCTGGGTGCCTTTGCCGGCGCCGGGAGGTCCGAGCAAGATGAGACGCATGAGTGCTCCTGATGGGGTTTATTTTTTGTGATCCGGGGGATTATGCCGCAACGCAGCAGCCAATGCGGGGCTGCGCCATGGGAAATAACCCTTACATCTGTTTGCTGTAGACCAAGCGCACGCGTTCCAGATCCGCCGGGGTATCTACGCCCGCTGCGGGAGGGTTGAGCGTACGGTGTACGACGATTTGATGGCCATGTTCCATGGCGCGCAGCTGTTCCAGCGCCTCGAAGCGTTCCAGCATGCCTTGCGGCAGCGTCGGGAAGCGGCGCAGGAACGACACGCGGTAGGCGTACAGGCCGATGTGATGCCAGGCGGGCAGCCCGTCGGCCAGCACACGTTCGCCGCTGGCCAGCGCATCGCGCGCCCAGGGAATCGGGGCGCGCGAGAAATACAGGGCGCGATCGTCGGCGGTGCACACGACTTTCACGACATTCGGGTTGAAGAGCGCCTCGGCGTCGGCCAGCGGGCAGGCGGCGGTGGCGATATCGGCGTGGGCGCAGGCTTGCAGCTTGGCCGCCACGGCGTCGATCAGTTCGGGTTCGATCAGCGGTTCATCGCCTTGCACGTTCACGACGATGGCGTCGTCCGGCAAGCCCAGTTGCTGGACGGCTTCGGCCAGCCGGTCCGTGCCCGTGGGATGGTCGCTGCGCGTCATCAGGGCGGTCAGGCCATGGGCCTGCACGGCCGCCTGCACGCGCGCGTCGTCCGTGGCGATGTACAGCCGGGATGCGCCGGACAGCGCGGCGCGGTCGGCGGTGCGCACGACCATCGGCTTGCCGGCGATATCGGCAAGGGGCTTGTCGGGCAGGCGGGTCGAGGCGGCGCGCGCCGGGATCAAGGCGATGAAACTCACGGGGCGGCGGTCAGGTGGGGGCGGTTTCGTCCAGCACTCGGGCTTCCGACTCAAGCATGACGGGGATGCCGTCGCGAATCGGGAAAGCCAGGCGGTCGGCGCGGCAAACGAGTTCGGCGTGCTGCCGGTCGTTTTCAAGGCGCCCCTTGCACAGGGGGCAGACGAGGATGTCGAGAAGTCGGGATTCCATGACCGGGATTCTAAAACAGTTTGCGGCGGGCAAGGCCCGGCGGGCCCGGGCGAGAGTCAGATTTTCAAGTCGGCGGCCGCGCTTGGGTGACTGCCGATGTCGACTTTGGAGCGAGACGTTGGTGTAGCGTTTGTGCCAGCCAGTCAAACAACCGGGCGTCGGAAAAAGCCGCCGTGACGGGGACTTCCCACAGGCGCGCGTCGTGCAGCGCGGCACATTTGATGGCGTCCTTGGACGTCACCAGAATCACGTCGGCCATCAGGCCCTGGAAGGGCGAATCGGCGTAGTCGTGATGGTCGGGCAAGGGCAGCGTCGCGTCCAGTTCGATTCCGGCCGCGCGCAGTGTCGAGAAGAAGCGTTCCGGGTTGCCGATGCCCGCGGCGGCCGCCACGCGCGGCTGGCCCGCAAAGGCAGAAAGCGGGCGCGTTGCGCCGTCTTCGATGTGGCGGGCGTCGCCCGGTTCCAGCCACATCCGCACCGGACGCGGGCGGCGGGCGGGAACAGCGTCGGCGTTGGCGTTAGCCTGGACCCCGGGGCCGACCGGCGTGCCGATGTTGGTGACGACCACATCCACGTCCTGCAAGCGGTGCGCGGGTTCGCGTAGTGGGCCGGCGGGCAGCAGCCGGCCGTTGCCCACGCCGCGCGCGTCCTGCACCACGATTTCGACGTCACGCGCCAGCGCCAGATGTTGCAGGCCGTCGTCCGAGACAATCACGTCCACATCGGGATGCGCCTGGAGCAGCGCACGGGCGGCCAACGCGCGTTTCGGGTGCACGGATACCGGGGCGCCCGTGGCGCGCGCGATCAACGCGGGCTCGTCGCCAAAGCGATCAGCCGCCAATGCACCGACGCCGACCCGGGCTTTGCGGCCGATCTTCACGCCATAGCCGCGGCTGACCACGCCCGGGGTGAACCCGCGCGCCCGCAAGCCTTGCACCGTGGCGATCACCATGGGCGTCTTGCCGGTGCCTCCGACGTAGATGTTGCCCACCACCACGACCGGCACCGGCGCGCGGTAGCTGGGCTTGGCGCCGCTGAGGTAGGCGGCGCGCTTTCTGGCGACCGCCCACTCGGTCAGCGCAGCCAGGGGCGACAGCAGGGTCGACAGCCAGCCGCCATGCTGCCACTGGCGGGCCAGCAGCGAAGGAGACGAACGCGGGGTGCTCACCGTGAGGTCTGGGCGGCGAAGTTGACGCGCCCGATGCCGGCCAGGCGGGCGGCTTCCATGATGTTGATCACGGATTGGTGGGTGGCTTGGGCGTCGGCGTTGATGATGACCAGCGGCTCGGTCTTGCCGGCAGCCGCCTGACGCAGTACGTCGGCGATTTCAGGAGGCGTGGAGACGTCGATCAGCGTACCGTTCAGCGCATAGCGCCCATCCTGGCTGACGGCCACTTCCAGCGCCGGCGGCGTGTCCTGCTCGGACGAGGCCTGCGGCAGGGTCACCTTCAACTGCGTGAAGCGGGTGAACGACGTGGTGGCGGCCAGGAAAATCAGGATGACCAGCAAGACGTCGATCAGCGGGATCAGGTTGATGTCCAGCTCGTCGCGATCGCCCCGGGAACCGCGGAAATTCATGAACGCCCCTCGCGTGCGGGGTAGGCTGCGGGATGGGTGGAAGGGGCCGGCGGCACGGGCGACACGGCGCGGACCAGGCGCGAGGCGGATTGCTCCATGGCGCTGAGATAACCGTCGACCCGACCGCGCAGGTAGCGGTGGGCAATCATGGCGGGAATGGCGATCAGGATGCCGAAGCCGGTGTTGTACAGCGCGATGGAGATGCCGCGCGCCAGTTGGGCGGGGTCACCGCCGCCGGGCGTGTACGACCCGAAGATCTCGATCATGCCGACCACGGTGCCGAACAGCCCCATCAAGGGCGCGACGACGGCGATGGTGCCGATGGCGGGGATGTAGCGGCTGAGGTCATGCGCCACGGCCCGGCCGGTGTCTTCGACCACGTTGCGCAGTTCTTCGCGGGGCAGATGGCGGTGACGCATCACTTCGGCCAGAACCCGGCCCAGCGGCGAGTTTCGTTCCAGGCGGTTGATGGCTTCGGGCGTGTCCTGGCGGTTGCGCAGCATGTCCACGACCTGTTCGTTCAGGCCGCGGGGCAGGATAAGGCTGCGGCGCAGGGAGAGGAAGCGCTCGAAAATCAGCGCCAGTCCCAGCACGGATGTCGCCAGCAGGGGCCAGATGGGCCAGCCGGCCTCGCGCAAAATGGAAAGCAAAGCGTTCAACTCCCGGGGGCCATAGGGCGGCAACAGTGCGTGCGCCGTGGCATCAGATCAAGCCGAAACTGTAACGGCGCGGCGGGTTTGTGGCAAGGCGGGAAGGCCCGCGATTTATCCACAGAAATTGTGGATAATTCTGTGCAAAACTTCGCCGGAACGCTTGTGGGCACAGGGCTTGCGCTTGTTTGCTTCAAATTAGCGCAATCGAGTTTTTATAATTTATATATAAAAATCAATAACTTGCACGGAGTTTGCTGGCTTTCGGGCCTGCCGCTGCAAAAATCTATGGACGCGGTATCATTGCGCCCCGCTACGTATGCCCTGTGGACAGGTACGCATCGGAAAGCCTCATGACAATTGAATTTGCAGTCACAAACAACGCATTCACGCGGGATATCCTGACAGTTGCCCAGCTAAACCAAGCAGTGGGGCAGTTGTTGGAGCGCAGCATCCCGGCTTTATGGGTGCGCGGAGAGATTTCGAACTTCACGCAGGCGGCATCCGGGCATTGGTACTTCACGCTCAAGGACAGCCGGGCCTCGGTGCGGGCTGTCATGTTCCGAAGCCGCGCCAGCGCAGTCGGTTTTGTCCCAAAGGCGGGCGACCAGGTCGAAATCCGTGCGCGGGTGTCCCTGTACGAGCCGCGCGGCGACTACCAGTTGCAGGCCGACGCCATGCGCCGGGCCGGTCTGGGCAATCTGTATGAAGCGTTTCTACGGCTGAAAGAGCAATTGGCCTCGGAAGGCCTGTTCGACCCGGCCCGCAAGCGCGAGCCCGCCCGCTTGCCGCGCGCAATCGGGGTCATTACGTCGCTGCATGCAGCGGCGCTGCGCGATGTGCTGTCGGCGCTTGCCCGGCGCGCGCCGCAAGTGCCCGTCATCATCTATCCGGCCCCGGTTCAGGGCGCCGATGCCGCCAGCCGCCTGGCCGCCCAAGTGCGCTTGGCCAACGCCCGCGCCGAGGTCGACACCTTGCTGCTGGTGCGCGGCGGGGGCAGCATCGAAGATCTGTGGAGCTTCAACGACGAAGACCTGGCGCGGCAGGTCGCGGTCAGCGAAATTCCGGTGATCAGCGGCGTGGGGCATGAAACCGACTTCACCATCGTGGACTTTGTGGCCGATGTGCGCGCGCCCACGCCCACGGCCGCGGCCGAATTGGCCTGCGTGCCCCGTTCCGAATTGATGGGCCGCGTCATGCAGTCGGCCCAAGCCATGGTTCGGGGCCAGCAACGGCGGCTGGAACGCGCCGCGCAGCGCCTGGATCGTGCGTCCGGGCAGTTGGTGTCGCCGTCGCAACGGCTTGAGCACCAGCAAGAACGCCTGAACAGCCTGCGCTTCCGGCTTGCGTCCGCGTGGTCGGGCCCACAAGCCCGGCGCACCGCGCGCGTCAATCTGCTGACGCAACGCCTGGCGCATCGCGTCCCCGATACCGGGCGCGCCGCCGACCGCCTGGCAGGCGCCGTGCGTCAGCTCGGCCAGGTGCATGCACGCCTGCTCGTGCAGGGTCGCAACCGGTTGGCGGCGGCCACGGCGCAGTTGCGCGCGCTGGACCCGGGCAATACCTTGTCGCGCGGCTACGCCATCGCGCGGGACGCCGATGGCCGCATCGTGCGGGATGCCGCAAGTCTGGCGGCCGGGCAGGCGCTGGACCTGAGCTTTGCACAGGGCGGGGCGCAGGTGCAGGTGCAGCAAACCCGCAATAGCCGCGACGCCGGTTAAGCAGAAACGATCCGCCGGCCGGCAGCGCCCACGCATTCGGCGGGGGCGCCGGCGGGGCGGTGCACGACAGGTTGACGCACTCTGAGGCGATGCAATGCGGCACAACGAAAGCATGGGTTGGATGGCCGGTGTGTTGGCCGGAACGGTCATGGCGCTGGGGCATGTAGCGCTAGTGGAAGCGGCAGAGGCCACACCAGTGCCGGTATCAGCGCAGGCAACATCGTCGGAATCAGCACAAGGACCGGCACGGGTATCAGCGCAGGAATCAGCGCAGGTACCGACCCAGACCCCGGCCCAGACCCCGGCCAAGACACCGGCCCAGACCCCGGCCAAGACACCGGCCCAGACCCCGGCCCAGACCCCGGCCCAGGCCGCAAGCCAGCCCCCCGCCGCCAACTGCGATTGCCAGTCGCCCTACCCCGACTACAAAGAGGCCGACACCCCCGACACCCGGGCACTGTTTGCCGCCGTACGCAACAACGATCCGGACGCCTTTGCCTCTGCATTGGCGCAGGTCCGGCAGCCCGGCGACTACGCGCTGGACGGCGTGCCGCTGCTGCACGCGCTGCTCAAGCCGGCGCGCGAATTGCGCGCTCAGAACGTGTACTGGGGCATTTCAACCGAGGATGCCGATCGCATACGCCAAGCTCACCAGGCCACGCTGCCTGCGCGCACGCGCATGCTGGCCGCGCTGCTGGCCACCCGGCCACCGCTGAACGACGTCACCTACGAATCGCGTCGTCCGCCGCTGCATCTGGCGCTGCTGTATGGCACGCCCGAACTCATGGACATGCTGCTGGCGGCCGGTGCCGACGCCAATCAGCGCGGCGATGAACACCGCACCCCACTTGAATTCCTGTTGAATCGCGATTTTGAATTCGCGGTGCGCATGACGTACCTTCCGCGTCTGGTCGACCGCCCATCAATGACACACATGGTGCTGGCCTTGTTCAAGGCCGGCGCCGCCAAGCCCTATGCCGACGCGGGCGCCGACGTGGCGGATTACCTGGCGTGGTCGCCCATGGTTGAACTGACCGAGGGCGCGGCACCGTTGCAGGCGCTGGCCGCCACCGGCACCAAGCCGGCGTATGAAGACGGGCTGACCGCCTTGGCGCTGGCCGCCTACCTGGGCAATGCCGGCGCGGTGCTCGTGTTGAAGGAACTTGGGCCGCGCCAAATCCCCAACACCGGCTACGGCCAGAGCGGCCAATACGACCTCTGGCTGGACGCCGCGCAGGCGGCGGTGCAGGGCGGCCATCCCGATATTGCGGCGCAGTTGCTGCAAAAGAACATGCCGTTCGCTCAACGCGGCCCACAAACGGGTTCCAGCGCGGCGCTGTTCACCAAAGTGGAGTCCGACGCCCAGCCCATCATGAACCTGGCGGCGCGCCGTGGCGACGTGCAAACGCTGCAACGTTTGCTGGCGCTGGGGGCGCCAGTCGATGGCGACCCGCAAGATCAAAACGGCAACACGCCGCTTGCCGATGCGGTACAGGCCCGCAAACCGCAAGCCATCAAGCTGCTATTGGCCGCGGGCGCCGACCCCCGCGCCAAGCGTGAAGGCTATGACGTGAAATCGCCCGTCGATGTCGCGGTGCAATCGGGCGATGCCGCAACGCTGCGCCTGTTTGCCGATGCGGGCTTCGACCTGAAGGCGCTGGGCACGGGGGCGATCCGGCGCGCGCTGGAAAACCGCGATACGTCATTGGCGTTGATGCTGATCGAAGCTGGCGTGCCCACGGAAGTGAAGGCGGGGGACGCGGATAGCGGCGACGGCGCGCCGCTGTTGCTGCTGGCCGCAGCGTCGGGGCAAGTGCCCGTCGTTGACGCCTTGCTGGCCAAGGGCGCGGACCCGGTCGGCCTGGCGCCCGATGGCGAAAGCGCGCTGTATTGGCTGATCGGCAGGCAAGACGCCGCGATGCTGGAACGGCTGCTGCGGGCAGGCGCCAAGTTGGACGATCCACGCCTGCCGCGCGCCCCGGCTTCGTACGCGCTGTTGAACGCGGCGGTGGCCTCGGGCGACATCGCGCTGGTGCGCCGCATCAGCAAAGCCACCGGCCAACCCGTGGCGCAAGCCTGCATGCCCGAACGCGGCGAAGCCAGCCTGATCGAAGCGCCGGGCTATATCGCGGCATTGCAGGCGGCCGGTTTTACCGGCAAGCCCTCGACCTGCGCGCCCGACGCCGCGCCGCTGTCGCGACGCGTTGTGGTTCAGTTGCTTCATAGCCGGCAGTGGTACGTGGCCCGGCAGGAAGAACTTGTGCAGCTGCTGCGGTTCGTGAACGCCACCGGTGGGTCGCTGGACGCCGCACTGGACGACGGCGCGACGCCCTTGAACACCGCAATCGAACTGGGCCGCGAAGACCTGGTCCGCGCCATGCTCACGGCCGGCGCGCGTCCCGACCAGGCCGACGCCATGGGCCGCGGGCCGGCGTGGGTGGCGTTGCAATCCAGCCAGCCCGCCATGCTGTCATTGCTGGCGCGCCACGGTGCGCGTTTTGACAAGGTCGCCGCACCGCCTGGCCAGTCCTTCGCCCACACGCTGGCATGCCAGTCCGCACCCGCGTTCCAGCGTGTCGTCCAAGCGGCCGGTGCATCTCCGCCGGCCACTTGCCCGTCCCCCGCGCCGTCCAGGCGAGGGGCCGCCAAGGTTGCCAGCAAATCCGCCGACTCCGCGGGCTTGGCGGGCCTGTATGTGCTGAACGGTGTGCGTGAAGTCGGCAGCCAATTGCTGTTGTCGCCGGACGGCAGCTTTGACTACATGCTGAGCTACGGCGCCGTCGACATCGCGGCGCGCGGCGCCTGGCGCAGCGACGGCAAACAGGTGTTTCTGGACACGCCGCCGATCCAGCCGTATTCGCCTATCCAGGACGTGCGTGCTGATACCCGGCCCGCACGCCCCGCCCAGCCCGGCTTTTTGTCCGTGCGCGTTTTCTACCGCGATCGCCCGGTGAAAGTTGACGTGGCGATGTCGTCGGCGGATGCCGATCACGGGGGCGGTCCGCGCCCGTCCGAAGGTGAAGACGGCATCAGCGCACCCATCGAGCCGGGCGCCTTGAAAACACTGGCCGTGTTTGTGCCGCTGCCCTCGGGCGCGCGTTGGCATCAGGTGGACATCAGCAAACTGGACGCCGGCACGCGCGCGATACGCGTGGACCTGGACGTACCGGAAGAAGCCGCCGGTGCACCGCTGCACAAGACATTCGCCGTGCACAAAGACGGCACGCTGGTGGAGTCGGAAGGCGGCAGGGAACTGCGATACGAGAAAGAGTAGCGTTTACAAAAACCCAGTGCGACACGCCGTGCGTCGGCGTGAATGCGCATATGCTCATGCGCGCCGTTAACCCCGCGCGGACGCGGGGTTAACGCGGTATCCTCATTAGTTGCCGATACAATTGACCGGCTTGATCGTGCACTCAACAGAAGGAACCAACACATGGCACATACTCTTCCCCCCCTGCCTTACGAACTCGACGCCCTGGCCCCGCACATTTCCAAGGAAACGCTGGAGTTCCACTACGGCAAGCATCACCAGACTTACGTCACGAACCTGAACAACCTGATCCCGGGTACGGAATTCGAAACGCTGTCGCTGGAAGACATCGTGAAGAAGTCCTCGGGTGGCATTTTCAACAACGCCGCTCAAGTCTGGAACCACACGTTCTACTGGAATAGCCTGGCCCCCAAGGCCGGCGGCGCACCCACCGGCAAGCTGGCTGATGCCATCAACGCCAAGTGGGGCAGCTTCGACGCTTTCAAGGAAGCGTTCAACAAGTCGGCAGCCGGCAACTTCGGTTCGGGCTGGACCTGGTTGGTCAAGAAGGCCGACGGTTCGGTTGACATCGTCAACACCAGCAACGCCGCCACGCCGCTGACCACCGCCGACAAGCCGCTGTTGACCTGTGATGTCTGGGAACACGCGTACTACATCGACTACCGCAACGCGCGTCCCAAGTACCTGGAAAATTTCTGGGCACTTGCCAACTGGGATTTCGCCGCCAAGAACTTTGCCTGATCGGTAAAGACAAGCCGGGCCACACACGTGGCCCGCAAGAAAAAACCCCTGGTGCTTTGCACAGGGGTTTTTTTATTCCCTTTCAGGAAGAATTCAGCTGACATAACCCTGTCGATTGTCGATTTCATTCCAGGGAAATGACAAAGAAACAACCTTTTCTTTAGGGTTATCCCTAGGAATCCCGACCGCTATTGTTGCCAGTGGTCAGGGCCGAACCACGGGGCCAACGGATCGCGGCATGCCCGCTTACAACCGGGGTAACTACAGGGAAGGGAAGCATGTTTCGCTTATTTTCAGGCTTGCGCATTGGGGCGCGCCTGTCGGGCGCGTTTTTGCTCGTGGCGGTAATCGGCGGTGCCATCGGGGCCTTTGGTGTTTGGGGGCTGTCGCGCATCAACGAATTGAATGACCGGCTGTACGACACCGAGCTGCGTGGCATCTCGGACTTGAAAGAATCCAATCTGAATCTGATCTACGCGGGCCGCGCCCGCAGCGGCTACCTGGCCGCCAGCACCGATCAGGATCGCCAGGCGTTGAAAAAGCAGTTTGACGACGCCGTCAAGAACATGGACGTGCTGCGCGACAAGGCCGCGAAGAATTTCCACGAAGAAGAGGGCAAGCGCCTGCTGGCGCAGTTTGTCGAAACCGAACAGGTGTGGAAGCGGGAGTCGGAAGCGTTCTTCACGGCGGCGAAGTCGCAGTCGTTGACGCAAACCGATCCGCGTGTGGCCGAGATCGAAAAGCGGGTTATCGCCTCGTCGCAAAAGCTTGACGACCTGATGACCAACCTGGCCGTGGGCAAGGAAAAAGCCACCGCGCAATCGGTGGACGAAGCCACCGACCTGTACGACACCGTGCGCGCCGTGATGATCATCCTGGCCGTGGCCGGCGTGGTGATCGGCATGCTGTTGGGCTGGCTGGTCACGCGCGGCATCGTGCGTCCGCTGGAACAGGCCGTGAAAGCCGCGCGCCAGGTCGCCGCGGGCGATCTGACCACCGACATCCAGGTGGCCACGCGTGACGAAACGGGCGACTTGATGACGGCACTGAAGGCCATGAACGAAAGCCTGGCGCGCATCGTCGCGGACGTGCGCGATGGCTGTGAAAGCATCGCCTCGGCGTCCTCGCAGATCGCGCAAGGCAACTCCGACCTGTCGCAACGTACTGAAGAGCAAGCCTCGTCGCTGGAGCAGACTGCCGCGTCGATGGAAGAGCTGACCAGCACCGTGCAGCAAAACGCCAACAACGCCAGCGAGGCCGATCGTCTGGTGACGCAGGCGTCCACCGTGGCAGTGCGCGGGGGCGAAGTGGTGGAAGGCGTGGTGCAGACCATGAGCGCCATTTCGGACAGCTCGCGCCGCATCGCCGATATCACGGGTGTGATCGACGGTATTGCCTTCCAGACCAACATCCTGGCGCTGAACGCCGCCGTGGAAGCGGCGCGCGCGGGCGAGCAGGGCCGGGGCTTTGCCGTGGTCGCGGGTGAAGTGCGCACCTTGGCGCAACGCTCGGCGGTGGCCGCCAAGGAAATCAAGGCGCTGATCGACGAATCCGCCGCGCGTGTGCAGGGCGGTACGCGCCAGGTGGACGAGGCAGGCCGCACCATGCGCGAAGTGGTCGACAGCGTGCGTCAGGTCGCAACGCTGGTGCGTGAAATTGCCAGCGCATCCGAAGAGCAATCGTCCGGCATCGGCCAGGTCAACCAGGCCGTGGCGCAGATGGATACCGTGACGCAGCAGAACGCCGCGCTGGTTGAAGAAGCCGCCGCCGCGGCCGCCAGCATGCAAGAGCAGGCCGGCCGCCTGGCGCAGGAAGTGCGCCGCTTCAAGGTGGACGCCGCCGCGGGTTCCGGGCGTGGCGCCGAGGCGCGCTTGATTACGCCCACGCCCGCGTCCCTGGCCGCGCGCAAGCCGGCAGCGACCGTGGCACGCGCCAGCCAGGCGCGGCCGGCGCTGGCGCACGCGTCGGACGACGACTGGTCCTCGTTCTAAGCAGCCGCCGGGCGCTGCCGCGCGGGATTGCGCGGTAGCGCCCGGGCGGTAAGTCTGTGGACGGCGGAATCGTGGCCGGCGAGGTTGTGGCCGGCGAGGTTGTGGTCGGCGAAGTTGTGGGCTGCGAGTCAGGTGGGAATGTTAAGGTTAGCGACTTTCCGCCGCATGCCAGCAGCCCATGAGCCTGACTGAACCTTTCCGCCGGACCTCCGCCGCCACCCGCCGCCTGATGCGGCGCAAAGTGCGTCAGATCAACCGCCTGTCGCGCAAGAGCCTGCAAATGGCACTGCTGTTGGGCGGGGCCGGCCTGGTCGCGCTGATGTCGCTCGGTTTTGCGTATCTGGCCGACAAGGCGCTGGACTGGAACCGCGAATGGGTGGGCCACAACGGCTGGCTTGCCTTGCTGGTGCTGCCGTTCAGCCTGGCCGGCTTGCGCTGGCTGACGCTGCGCTTTGCGCCCAACGCGGCCGGTAGCGGCATTCCCCAAGTCATCGGCGCGCTGTCATTGCCGCCGGGGGCCAGCCAGACCAGCCTGGTGTCGCTGGCGCAAACCCTCTGGAAAATTCCCCTGGCGTTCTTCGGCATGCTGGCCGGCGCGTCGATCGGCCGCGAAGGCCCGTCGGTGCAGGTGGGCGCCGCGCTCATGCTGGCATGGGGGGATTTCTGGAAGCGTCGCGGCGTCAAGCTGCGGGGCTTTCACGCCAATGAACTGATCGCGGCCGGCGCGGCCGGCGGCCTTGCCGCCGCCTTCAACGCGCCGCTTGCCGGCGTGATCTTCGCCATTGAAGAGCTGGGCCGAGGCACGGTGCTGCGCTGGCAGCGCCTGGTGCTGATCGGCGTGCTGGCAGCGGGGTTTCTGGTGGTCGCGGTGCAGGGCAACAACCCGTATTTCGGCGTGTTCGGCGGTGCGCCGCTGGCCCATGGCATGGTGATGTGGATTGTCATCTGCGGCGCGATCAACGGCGCGTTGGGCGGTATTTTTGCGCGGCTGCTGGGCAAGGGCGCGGCAGGCGCGGCGCCCGCGGCCTGGCGCGCCTGGATCCGCGCGCATCCTATCTGGACGGCTTTCATCATGGGCCTGGTGCTGGCCGTGATTGGCCTGTGCACGGCCGGCAGCGTGTACGGCACGGGCTATGGGGTGGCGGCCGATCTGCTGTCGGGCAACGACACGGCGCCGGTCGGCTTCGGGCTGGCCAAGCTGGCCGCTACCGTCGCATCGTATTGGGCGGGCATCCCGGGCGGGATCTTCACCCCCGCACTAACCACGGGCGCCGGCATCGGCCAACACATCTGGGAACTGGCGGGCGAGGGCGTGGACCAGCGTGTGCTGGTGCTGGTGTCGATGGCCGCCTTTCTGGCCGCCGCCACGCAGGCACCGTTGACGGCCAGCGTGGTGGTCATGGAAATGACGGGCAGCCAGCCGATGTTGTTCTGGTTGCTGGTGGGGTCGCTGCTGGCCTCGGGCGTGTCGCGGCAGTTCTGCCCGCAGCCGTTCTATCACCTGGCTGCGGGGCGCTTTCGGCGGCAAGCCATCGTCGAGGCAGGTCGCGCCGCGCAGTCCGGGGCGGGCGCCGCAACGGCGCCTTCCAAGCCCGCATCGCCCTGAAGGCCTGCGTCCGGCTTGGCGATCAGGGTGAACGCCTACCGGACACTGTCCATGAGACGGACACCCCAGGTGTGCACCAACTTGGCGCTAAATGCGGTGCGCTAAGATCGTCCGATCCCGAATTTTTCACTTCACTCCGAGCTTCCCATGACCGTGAATGCCTTTATTTGTGATGCGATCCGCACCCCCTTCGGCCGCTACGGCGGTGCGCTGGCCAGCGTGCGTCCTGATGACCTCGCCGCCGTCGCCATCAAGGCGCTGGTAGCGCGCAACCCCGGCGTGCGCTGGGAAGAACTGGACGACGCCATCATGGGCTGCGCCAACCAGGCCGGTGAAGACAACCGCAACGTGGCCCGCATGGCCACGCTGCTGGCCGGCCTGCCCATCGAAGTCCCCGGCGCCACGGTCAACCGCCTGTGCGGTTCCGGCCTGGACGCCATTGGCACCGCCGCCCGCGCCATCCGCGCCGGCGAAGCCGGGCTGATGCTGGCCGGCGGCGTTGAAAGCATGAGCCGCGCGCCCTTCGTCATGGGCAAGGCCGACAGCGCGTTCTCGCGCAATGCCGCCATTTTCGACACCACCATCGGCTGGCGCTTCGTCAACAAGCTGATGAGGGCGCAATACGGCGTCGATTCGATGCCCGAAACGGCCGAAAACGTCGCTGACGACTTCAACATCAGCCGCGAAGACCAAGACCTGTTTGCGCTGGCCAGCCAGCAAAAGACGGCTCGCGCGCAGAAAGAAGGCGTGTTCGACGCCGAAATCGTGCCGGTTTCGATTGCGCAGAAAAAGGGCGATGCCATCATCGTCTCCAAGGACGAGCATCCGCGTGAAACCAGCCTGGAATCGTTGGCCAAGCTCAAGGGTGTGGTCCGCGAAGGCGGCACCGTCACGGCCGGCAACGCGTCGGGCGTGAACGACGGCGCCGCCGCGCTGCTGTTGGCTGACGAAAAGGCGGCCGCCCGCCACGGCTTGACCCCGCGCGCTCGCGTGGTCGGCATGGCTACCGCCGGCGTCGCGCCGCGCATCATGGGTATCGGCCCGGCCCCGGCCACGCTGAAGGTGTTGGCCCAGACCGGCCTGACGCTGGACCAGATGGACGTCATCGAGCTGAACGAAGCCTTCGCCGCGCAGGGCCTGGCCGTGCTGCGCCAACTGGGCATTGCCGACAACGACCCGCGCGTGAACCCCAACGGCGGCGCAATCGCCCTGGGTCACCCGCTGGGCGCATCCGGCGCCCGCCTGGCTACCACCGCGATCAACCAGCTGCACCGCACCGGCGGCCGCTATGCGCTGTGCACGATGTGCATCGGCGTGGGCCAGGGCATCGCGCTCATCATCGAACGCGTCTGAGCTTGCGGCTTCAAGCCTGAAACCTGAAGTGTTGTTTTTTCCGCCGCGCGGTTCGCGGCGGAATCAAAAAAGGGAGCCTCTCGGGGGCTCCCTTTCTACATCCGGCTGGCGCACTGGCGCCCCGGGGCGCCCGACTCAGGGCAGCCCGTCTATTTTCCGGCCCGCCTTGATGCCATGCTCGTCGAACCAACCTTGGGTCATTTCCAGGGCGTAGCGCACGGGCTTGCGGGCGCAATGCGGGTCTTCGGTCTGCGGCGCCATGTCGTCGATGTTGACGATCGTGCCGTCGTCGGCGATAAAGGCAATCGAGAGCGGCAAAAGCGTGTTGCGCATCCAGAAGCACTGCACGTCGGGCCGCTCGAAGACGAACAGCATGCCATCGTTGCCGGGCAGTTCTTTGCGGAACATCAGGCCGGCTTGGCGCGTGGCGTCGGTGTTGGCAACTTCGGCGCGGATAATATGGATGCCGGCTGACAGTTGCGTGGTGGGCAAGGGCGGTTGCGGCCCGGTTTGCGCATGGGCGCCCGCGCCCAGCATCAATGCCGCGCTGGCCAGTGCCGCCGATACGGCTTTAAGGAATGCGGGTTTTATGAACGCCGTCTTGAACAACGTAGGAGTGGCAGGTAATAACTTCGCATTCTTCAGCATGACTGGCGCAGTAAAAAGAAAATAACAAGGCGGGGCCCGAAAGCCCCGCCTGGATAATGGTGCAACCTTACCGCTGCACTTTATAGGGTGTTAGGCGGCCGTGATATTAAGCGCCTGCTTGCCCTTAGGCCCCTGGATGATTTCGAAAGCCACTTTCTGGCCTTCCTTCAGGGTTTTAAAACCATTCATCTGTATGGACGAGAAGTGGGCGAACAGATCTTCACCGCCGTCGTCGGGCGTAATGAAGCCAAACCCCTTTGCATCGTTGAACCATTTGACGGTACCCGTCGATTTGGGATTGTCCCCTTGGACGGCGGTTGCGGTCGTATCAGACATGCGGACTGCCTCATTGAATCGTATGTTGACAGAAGGGCATCGCGGTCTAGACCTCTGTCCCCCCCTCCGGCTTCCTGGCAGATTTTCGATGAGTTGAAAACCCCAGAATGCGGTGATAATGCGCCGCTTTTCTTTGCGTCGTCAAGTATGGAAACTACGTATTTCCGCGTGTAATTTTAAGTAAGTTGCACGTTAGGCGTCCCCAGTTTAAATAGAATAGCCGCCCTATGAGTTCTACCTTGGATACCCAGCATGATTTGGCCGTCGAGAAGGCACCGGCACGCGCCGCGCCGCCTCCGATGTATCAGGTTCTGCTGTTGAACGATGACTACACGCCGATGGAATTCGTCGTGAAAGTCCTGCAAAAATTCTTCAATAAAAATCATGAAGAGGCCACGCGGATCATGTTGCAAGTGCATCACGAAGGGCGCGGAGTTTGCGGGGTGTACCCCCGTGACCTCGCCGCCACCCGCATCGCCCAGGTAGGACAGTATGCGCGGGCGCGCCAGCACCCGCTGCAATGTGTGATGGAACCCGTTTAATACCAAGAATGAAGACGCCGCCCTCGAAGGCGGCGTTCTGCTGTGCGCCAATGGCACGGCAATGTCCGCGTTCGGGGAAGCGCGCGGATCCGGATGGTCGGCAGCTCCGCCGCTAAGGAGCGTTGTATTCGAGTAGGCGGAGGGGTTTGCCGTGAGTGGAAAGGTTAGTAAGACCTGGCTGGCGGTTGCCGGCGTTGTGGTGTTGGCCGGCGCCATAGGCGTGGGCTGGTGGATGGGCAAGGGCAAGCAGGCTGCGGCTCCGGGTGCGGCCCCTGCGGTGTCCGCCCCGGCTCAAAGCCCCGCAGCGGCCCCGCCGGGCGAGGCAAAATCCACGTTGGGCGCCAGCGCCACGGTCGGCGCGCCCGATCCGTTCGCCGCACTGACCTGCCAACCACGCCAATATAACGACGCGCTGTCGTTGTCCGTCACGTTCACCCAGCCGGTGGATGCCAAGGGCAAGCTGGATGACTTCCTTCAGGTCACCGATCTGGGCGCCTCGTCGGGTAAAGCCGACCAGGACAGCGAAACGGCCTCCAACGCCGGCGATCAGCCCGCCTCGGTGAAGCCGGGCGACTCCGCCCCGCAAGGCAAGATCGTCAAAGGCAGCTGGATTGTGGGTGACAACCCGCGCATGGTGTATTTCCCGTATATCCAGCCGCAACGCAAGTACGCCATCACCGTGCGCTCCGGTTTGCCGGGCGTGGGTGACAAGGTCGTGCTGGCGCAATCGTCCAATTGCGAAGTGAACACGCAGGCGATGCCGCCGTCGTTCTATTTCGCCAGCCGTGGCGTGGTGCTGCCGGCCGGCCAGAACGGCGGTTTGCCCGTGGCTACCGTCAACGTGCCGGAAGTGGACGTGCAATTCCTGCGTGTCGCGCCCGACCGCGTGCCGGAACTGTTCGAAACGGTGCTGGGCATTGGCCGCAACACCGCGCAGGCGTCCGATGACGAAGAAGAGGGCGGCTACAACGAAGAAGACAGTTGGCGCTATTCCGACAACCGTGGCCTGAAGGGTTCGGTCAGCAACTGGGATCTGGACCGCCTGAATTCGCTGACCACCAGCGTCTATCAAGGCCGCTTCATCACCGACGACAAGCCGAACCGCCGCCACGTTACCTTCCTGCCCGTTGAGGGCGTGAAGGAACTGCAAGAGCCCGGCATCTATATCGCGGTCATGAGCCAGCCCGGCCGTTTCCGCTACGAATACCAGGTCACGTACTTCTACGTCAGCGATATCGGCCTGCACGCGCGCCGCTACAGCGACCGCGTGGAAGCCTATTCCGTGTCGCTGAAGTCCGGCCAGGCCATCTCCGGCGCGGTCTTTGAACTGGTCGACGGCGCCGGCAAGACGCTGGCCAAGGCCGCTGCCGATGGGCAAGGTCATGTGCGCTTTGATGGCAGCTTCACCAACGCGCGCGTCATCCGTGCATCGCGCGACAAGGAAATGACGGTATTGGCGTTGGCCGAGCCCGCGCTGGATCTGTCGGAGTTCGATACGGGCGGCCATGTGTCGCGCCCGAATAACTTGTTCATTTACGCCGGCCGCAACCTGTATCGCCCTGGCGAAACGTTCAACGTGTCGGTGCTGCCGCGCGACCTGGACGGCCGCATGCTGACGCCCGCGCCGCTGACCGCCACCATCAAGCGCCCCGATGGCCGCGTGGTGCAGAACACGCTGTGGCAGCCCAAGAAGGATCTGGTCGGCTATGTCGAGCGCGCAATCGAATTGCCGCTGGATGCGCAGACCGGCTCGTGGCTGCTGGAACTGCGTGTTGACCCGGCCTCGCGCGCACCCGATGCGTCGTGGAAGTTCCAGGTCGAGGAATTCCTGCCTGAACGTATGAAGATGGCGCTGACCTCTGAGCAAGAGGTGCTGTCGCCAGACGAGGAACTGCTTGTCGATGTGCAGGGCGATTACCTTTACGGCGCACCCGCCGCCGGCAACCGCCTGCTGTCCACCTTCCAGGTCAAGCGCGACCGATTCGCGCAGGCCCAGAAATGGCCGGGCTTCATCTTCGGCGACGTCGCCGATGACACGCGCCGCACGTTTGGCGAACTGCCCGAAGAGGCGCTGGACGACAAGGGCGCTGCTCAGATCAGCGTCAACCCCAACGCGGCAGGCACGCATTCGCCCATGAAGGTGCGCGTGTCGGCCAGTCTGCTGGAATCGGGCGGCCGCCCGGTGGTGCGTTCCATCGAACGCAGCGTCTGGCCCGCCGACAAACTGATCGCCGTGCGGCCCCAGTTCGATAGCGACGTGGCGCGCGAGAGCGCACCCGCCGGATTCGAAGTGATCCGCGTCAACGCCCAGGGCGAGATCCAGCCCCTGGCTCAGGCCCAGATGCGTTTGTTCCGCGAAGAACGCCAATACTATTGGCGCTTTGACGACCAGCGCGGGTGGAACAGCGGCTACACCGAAACCGAAGAACTGATCGATTCGCGCGAAGTGGCGCTGAACGATCGCGCCCAGTTGACCGTGCCGGTCAAGTGGGGCCGTTACCGCCTTGAAATCGCCGACCCGGAAACGGGCGAGACGATGCGCTACCGCTTCTATGCCGGCTGGAACGCGCAGGACGCCGACGCGATGGGCAACCGCCCCGATCGCGTGCAGATGAAGCTGGAAGGCGTGCCGGCCAAGCCGGGCGACACCGTCAAGGTCACTTTGACGCCGCCGCACGACGGCCAGGCGCTGGTCACCGTCGAAGGCGACCGCATGTTGTGGTCCACCTGGGTGGCCGTGAAGGCAACGGGCACCGTGGTCGAAATCCCGGTCAGCAAGGACTGGAAGCGCCACGATCTGTACGTGGCCGCCGCCGTGTTCCGCCCGGGCAGTGAAGGCGACCGCGTGACGCCGGCCCGTGCGCTGGGCCTGGCATTCCTGCCGATTGCCAGCACCGATCGCAAGCTGGATGTAAAGCTGACGGCCGCGCCCAAGGCCGTGCCCGAAACCAAGACGACGGTGCGCGTCAAGGTCGACGGCGCGCACGGCAAGCAAGCCACGGTCACGCTGTCCGCGGTGGACGTGGGCATCTTGAACATCAACCAGTACGCCACGCCCGACCCGCTGGACTACTTCTTCGGCAAGCACCGCTACGCGCCCGAACTGTTGGACATGTACGGCAAGCTGATCGAAAAAATGGACGGCACCAAGGGCAAGCTGAAGTGGGGCGGTGACGCCGCCATGCGCGGCGACAGCAAGAGCCTGCCCAAGAAGGTCAAGCTGGTCGACCTGTTCTCGGGCCCGGTCACGCTGAACGCGCAAGGCGAAGCGGACATCCCGCTGGACCTGCCCGATTTCAACGGCACCTTGCGCCTGATGGCGGTGGCGTTCACGGCCGACAACTACGGCAGCACCGACACCGAAATGGTGGTGGCCGCGCCGATCGTCGCCGAATTGAACACGCCGCGCTTCATCACGCCGGGCGACCAGGCCGCCATTGCGCTGGATCTGACCAACCTGAGCGGCGCCGAGCAAAAGATCAGCATCAAACTGGAAGCGCTGGACCCGCTGGCCATTACGGACGGCGTGCGCACGGTGACGCTGAAGGACAAGCAGCGCACCACCTTGCGCTTTAACGCCACCACGACCGGCTCGTATGGCCTGGGCCTGATGCGCCTGACCATCGACGGGCAGGGCGGCGCCAAGCCGGTGCACATCGTGCGTGAATCGGTGTTGCAAGTGCAGCCGGCCTACGCAGGCGAACACCAGGTGCGTCGCCTGCGCCTGAACCCGGGTGAAACCAACGTGGCGCAGGCCTCGTGGGTGTCGTCTTACTACCCGGATTCGGCGCTGGTCAGCCTGACCGTGTCGAATCGCCCGCCGTTCAACGTGAACAAGCTGGTTGAGGGGTTGCTGGCGTATCCGTATGGCTGCGCCGAGCAGACCATCAGCCGCGCCTTGCCGTGGGTGTTGATCGATGACGCCGTTGCCAAGCAGTTCGGCCTGAAGCCGCATTCGCAGGTGGAACGCGCCGCGCAGGTGTCCGGCGCCATCGGCCGCCTGTCCGGCATGCGCAACGCGGTAGGTTCGTACAACCTCTGGAGCGGTTCCAGCTCGCGCGATGTGTGGCTGACGGCCTATGCCGTCGGCTTCCTGCAAGACGCGCGCGACCAGGGCTTTGAAGTGCCCGAAGCCACGCTGGACCGTTCGCGCCAATGGTTGCTGGAGCAAGTGCAGCAGACGTCGAACACCTTCGGCACGTGGTCGGTGAACCTGCGCCGCAACGTTGAAGCCGGCCGCATCGACGGCAGCGATGCCAACGTCCTGCGCGAAGACCACCGCCGTTTTGCCGGCTTGTCGACCGCCGTGCTGGCGTTGGCTCGCGACAAGAAGGCGCCGTTGTCGACGGTGCGCCAGCTGTTCGACAACTATCAAGAGCGCGCGCGTTCGCCGTTGCCCCTGATCCAGCTGGCAGCGGCGTTCAAACTGATGGGCGACGAAGGCCGCATGAAGTCCGCGCTGGACGCCGCGATGACGCGCGAATACGGTTTCCCGCGCCGCAATTACAACGGCTACTACGACGAATGGCTGGGCGACTACGGCAGCAGCGTGCGCGATTACGCTTTGTCGTACGCGCTGGCCAACCAGTACGGCCTGAAGCACGAACGCCTGGAAAATCTGCTGACGCAACTGACTTCGCGCCTGGGCAACCGTTCGTACCTGTCCACGCAGGAACGCATGGCGCTGTTGATGGCGGCACGCGCCATCGGTGGCGACAAGGGCACGCCGTGGGAAGCCGCGCTGACCGTCAATGGCGTGCGCAAGCCGCTGGACGGCGGAAAGACCGACCAGACCGTCGGCCTGACGGCGGCCGATCTGGCCAACACGCAAATCCTTAACACGGGTGCGCAGTCCTTGTTCCTGGAATACGACATCCAGGGCAGCCCGACGGTTGCGCCCAAGCCGCGCAACGACGTGATCCAGCTCAAGCGTGGCTGGTATCGCCCGGACGGCAAGCCTTGGGATGGCGGCACGCTGCAAAGCGGCGACATGCTGGTGGTGTGGGTGCAGGCCAGCGCCAACCAGAACATTCCGGATGCGCTGATCGAGGACCGTGTGCCGGCGGGTTTTGAAGTCGAAAACCTGAACCTGTCGCAAAGCCCCGAGATGCAGGAATGGACTATTGGCGGGCGCCGCGTGGCCGAAGCCATGGCCGATTCCAACATCAAGCATCGTGAGTTCCGCGATGACCGTTATGTGGCCGCCGTGTCCCTGGGCCGTGGCAAGGTCGACGTGTTCTATCTGGTGCGCGTCGTGACGCCGGGCCGCTATGCGGTGCCCTCGACCGTGGCGGAAGATATGTATCGCCCGGAGATCCGCGGCGTGGGTGAGCAATGGAGCACGGTCGAAATCCGCGATCGCGGCGCCAAGCGTCCTTGACCGCCGCCGCCACCCCCACGGCGGGCGCCTTGCGCGCTCGCCGGTGGCGGCGGCGCGGCATCATCGCGGCCAGCGTGTTGTTTACGCTGGCCGCGTTGTTATTCGTGCTTGACCGCCTTTACCCGCTGCCGCCTGTCGATTCCGGCGGCGCCGCCGTCGTCGTGGCCGCCGACGGCACGCCGCTGCGCAACTACCCCAGCCGCGACGGCATCTGGCGCTATCCGGTCACGCCGGACCAGGTGTCCCCGCGCTACCTGGAAACGCTGCTCACGTACGAGGACCGCTGGTTCTACTGGCATCCCGGCGTCAACCCGGTGGCGTTCGCGCGGGCCGGCTGGCAATGGGCCACGAACCGCCGCATTGTTTCGGGGGGATCAACCCTGACGATGCAGGTCGCCCGCCTGATTGACCCCCAACTGGCGGGCAAGCCGTCGCGCTCCATGTCGGCCAAATTGCGACAGGCGTGGCGCGCGGTGCAACTGGAAATGCACTACAGCAAGGATGAAATTCTGTCCTTGTACCTGACCCACGCGCCCATGGGCGGCATCGTGGAAGGCGTGGAAATGGGTTCGCGGCTGTGGCTGGGCAAGGCTGCCCGTGATCTCGGCCCCGCCGAGGCCGCCATGCTGACCGCGTTGCCGCAAGCCCCCTCGCGCCTGCGTCCCGACCGCCACCCCGAGGCCGCGCAGGCTGCGCGCGACAAGGTGCTGGACCGCATGGCCGAACTGGGCCGCTGGACCCCGGCGGAAGTTGCCGATGCCAAGATCGAAAACGTAATCGCGCCGCCGCTACGCGCACGTTGGCTTGCGCCCCTGGCCGCACAGCGCCTGTTGCAGGAAGCCGGTACCAAAACCACCGCAAGGCGGCCGGGCCAGCGCCCGCCGCTGGTCGCATCGACATTGGATGCTGACATGCAGGCATCGGTGGAACGAATGTTGCTGGACCGTGTCGATAATTTGCCGCCCAAAGTTTCCATGGCGGTGCTGGTGATGGATAACGATACGCTGGAGGTCAAGGCTTACGCGGGGTCCGCCGATTTTTCCGACGATACCCGTTATGCCCACGTGGATATGGTGCGTGGCGTGCGCTCGCCGGGTTCTACTCTTAAACCGTTTCTGTATGCGCAGGCGCTGGACGAAGGGCTGATTCATTCGGAAAGCCTGCTGATCGATGCGCCCATGTCATTCGGCGGCTATGCACCCGGCAATTTCCAGGCCGCTTTTTCGGGCCCGGTCAGTGTGGCGCAGGCGTTGCAGCGGTCGTTGAATGTGCCCGCGGTGGACTTGCTGGACCGTGTCGGCCCCGCCAGTTTTGCGTCGGTTATGCTGACTGGCGGCGTGCGGTTACGAATGCCGGCCGGGGCTGCCCCAAATTTAAGCTTGATTTTGGGCGGGGGTGGCACCACATTGGAAGAACTGGTCGGCGCTTACCGGGCTTTGGCCCGCGATGGCGTCTCGGGACGGCCCCGCCTTCGGACGGAGCAGCCTCGAATCGAGTCCCGTATGATGAGCCCTGGAGCCGCCTGGATCGTTCGCGATATTCTTGAAGGCGGCGGGCATCCCGACCGGCCTTTCTACCAGTCGGGCAGCCCGACCCGGCGGCTGGCCTGGAAAACCGGGACCAGCTTTGGTTTCCGGGACGCCTGGGCAATCGGGGTGACCGACAGATGGACGCTAGGCGTCTGGGTAGGTCGCCCGGACGGCACGCCGAACCCCGGTTTTTTTGGGGCGAATGTGGCGGCGCCGTTACTGCAAGATATTGTGGCCGCGTTGCCGGAAGGCGCGCAGCAGGTCCGTAGCCGGCCCGAAACGGTGCAGGCGGCGGTCACATGTTGGCCACTGGGTTATCGGTTGGGCAGCGTGCCGTCGGGGCAATGTCCCGAACAGCGCGCCGCGTGGCTGTTGAACGACACGGCGCCGCCGTCATTTGCCGGTTACGCCGACGCTACCCAAGGGCCGTTGCGCGTGGGTGGCGTGGCCAGCGGTTCGGTCCTTCGGCCCGTGCCGGGCAGCCGGCAAGTGGCGCTGGATGTAGATGTGCAAGGCGCCGAAGGAGAAGTATGGTGGATGCTTGATGGCCGCGTGGTGAATCACGGCGCGTCGAGTCATCCGTTTAAATTAGTGCTGGCGCAAGACGGCCGGTATACGCTAACCGTCATGGACACGCTAGGCCGCCACGATAGAGTGGTTTTTGAAATCGCTGGCGTTACGCCATGATCGGCATAGAATATGAATCGTGTATTTGACCGCTTCGATGCAATACGGAGGAAGCGTGATTTCTCAAGAGCTTGAAGTCAGCCTGCATATGGCTTTCGTCGAGGCCCGTTCGGCCCGGCACGAATTTATTACCGTCGAGCACCTGCTGCTGTCGCTGCTCGACAACGCTTCGGCAGTCGAGGTTCTGCGCGCATGCGCGGCCAACCTCGACGACTTGCGCCGCAACCTCCGTCAGTTCGTTTCGGAAAACACCCCGGTGATTCCAAGCGGCGCCGAGGTCGACACGCAACCGACGCTGGGCTTTCAGCGCGTGATTCAACGCGCAATCATGCATGTTTCCGCAGGCGGCACCGGCAAGAAACCGGTGACGGGCGCAAACGTGCTGGTGGCCATTTTTGGGGAAAAGGACTCGCATGCCGTGTACTACCTGCAACAGCAGGGCGTCACGCGCCTGGACGTGGTCAATTTCCTGTCGCATGGCATTACCAAACAGCCCCAGGTGGAGTCCGCCGCCGTGCAGAAAGAGCAGCAGACCAACGGTGAAGAGCAGGGCGAATCGCGTCAGTCGCCGCTTGACCAATACGCCACGGACCTGAACGCCGCCGCGCTGGCGGGCCGCATCGATCCCCTGATCGGACGCGAGCACGAAGTCGAGCGCGTCATTCAGGTGTTGTGCCGACGCCGCAAAAACAACCCGCTGCTGGTCGGTGAGGCCGGCGTGGGCAAGACCGCCATTGCCGAAGGCCTGGCCTGGCGCATCACGCGCGGCGAAGTCCCCGAAATCTTGCAAGCCGCCCAGGTCTTTTCGCTGGACATGGGCGCGCTGCTGGCGGGTACCAAGTACCGCGGTGATTTCGAACAGCGCCTGAAGGGCGTGCTCAAGCAGATCCGCGGCAACCCCGACGCGATCCTGTTCATCGATGAAATCCATACGCTGATCGGCGCCGGATCGGCCTCGGGCGGCACCTTGGACGCGTCCAATCTGCTCAAGCCGGCCCTGTCTTCGGGCCAGCTCAAGTGCATCGGCGCCACCACGTATACCGAATATCGCGGCGTCTTCGAAAAAGACCACGCGCTGTCGCGTCGCTTCCAGAAGATTGACGTGCCGGAGCCCAGCGTCGAGCAAACCGTGCAGATCCTGCGCGGCTTGAAGAGCCGTTTTGAAGAACACCACAGCGTGCGCTATTCCGCTGCCGCGTTGTCGGCGGCCGCTGAATTGTCAGCCCGCTTCATCAATGACCGCCATCTGCCCGATAAGGCGATTGACGTTATCGACGAAGCCGGCGCCGCCCAGCGCCTGCTGCCGCGCTCGCGCCAGAAGAAGGTGATCGGCAAGGTGGACATCGAGAACATCGTGTCCAAGATCGCCCGCATTCCGCCGCAGTCCGTCTCCAACGACGACCGCAGCAAGCTGGCCACGCTGGACCGCGATTTGAAAACCGTGGTGTTCGGCCAGGACGGCGCCATCGATGCCTTGTCCGCCGCCATCAAGATGGCGCGCTCGGGCTTGGGCAAGCCGGAAAAGCCTATCGGCGCTTTCCTGTTGTCCGGTCCCACCGGCGTGGGCAAGACCGAAGTGGCGCGTCAACTGGCGTTCACGCTGGGGGTCGAGCTGCTGCGTTTCGACATGTCGGAATACATGGAACGCCACGCGGTGTCGCGCCTGATCGGCGCGCCTCCGGGATACGTCGGATTCGACCAGGGTGGCCTCTTGACCGAAGCCATCACCAAGCAGCCGCACTGCGTGCTGCTGCTGGACGAAATCGAAAAGGCGCACCCGGATGTGTTCAACATCCTGCTGCAGGTCATGGACCACGGCACGCTGACCGACAACAACGGCCGCAAGGCGGACTTCCGCAACGTCATCCTCATCATGACGACGAACGCGGGCGCCGAGACCTTGAACCGTCCGTCGATCGGGTTTGCCAATTCGCGGATGCTGGGCGACGAAATGGCGGAAATCCGCCGCATGTTCACGCCCGAATTCCGCAACCGCCTGGACGCAATCATCCCGTTCGCCGCGTTGGACCGCGAGGTCATCCTGCGCGTGGTGGACAAGTTCCTGATGCAGCTGGAAGATCAGTTGCACGAGCGCCGCGTGGAAGCCGTGTTCACCACGAAACTGCGCGAACACCTTGCCAAGGAGGGGTTCGACCCGCTGATGGGCGCGCGTCCCATGCAACGTCTTATCCAGGACACCATCCGCCGCGCGCTGGCCGACGAACTGCTGTTCGGCAAGCTGGTGGACGGCGGTTCGGTTACGGTGGATCTGGACGACACGGGCAAGGTGACGCTGGACTTCGACGACAACGGGAAACCGCCGTCTTCGGATGCGCCGGACAAGCAGGAAGTTGAACTGATCGATTGATGACCGCGGACAGCCAGCCGCTGATCGAGTGCGAACATTGCGCAAGCGTTTATCGCCGACATCAGCTTGAACCTGGCGAGACCGCCAATTGCGCCCGCTGCGGGGCCACGTTGTGGCGCTACAGCGGGCTTACTTTGTCCAATTGGCTGGCGCTTGCCATCACGGCCCTGATCGTTTTCGGGGTGGCTAACGCCTACCCGGTCGCTTCCATGTCCGTGCAGGGCATGGTGCAAGAAGCGTCCCTGCTGGACGCCATTTCCATTACGTGGCGCCAAGGCCACTGGGTGGTCGCCGTGATGACGGGGCTGGCCGGTTTTGCCTTGCCGTTGCTGCAACTGACCGTATTGCTGTGGGTGCTTGGCCCCTTGTCGCGGGGCCACGAGCCCGTCGGGTTCCGCGGCGCCATGCGTCTGCTGGGGTTCCTCTCGCCGTGGTGCATGGTGCCGGTGTTTTTGCTGGGCGTGCTGGTCGCGGTGGTCAAGCTGGCGGGTATGGCGGCGGTGCAACCCGGTATCGGCCTGGGCGCCTTCGGCCTGCTGACTGTTTTTCTGACGATGCTGGGGCGCTTGTCGCCGCACGTACTGTGGCGTTACGCCGAAACGGCGGGCGTGGCCCCCGTGCATATTCCCGAAAGCGGTCCGGAAACCGTGCTGGCCGGCTGCCATGTTTGTGGCCAGGTGCAGGCCTTGCCGCGCGATGCCGATCCCGAAGAAGAACATCACTGCGTGCGTTGTGACGCCATCGTGCATTACCGCAAGCCGGATCACCTGGCGCGCACCTGGGCGCTGCTGCTTGCCGCGGTCGTGTTCTATATCCCGGCTAACGTCCTGCCCGTCATGCAGGTCAGTTCGGTGTTGGGCGACAGCGCCCATACCATCCTTGGCGGCGTTGTCGAGCTCTGGCAGATGGGGTCCTGGGATATTGCGCTGATCGTGTTTATCGCCAGTGTGGCCGTGCCGCTGACCAAGCTGTTGGCGCTGATCCTCTTGCTGCTGACCGAGCAATGGCGCAGCACCACCAATCTGCGGCCGCGTACCCGCTTGTATCAGATGGTCGAGTTCATAGGCCAATGGTCGATGCTGGATGTTTTTGTCGTTATATTGCTGGCGGCGCTGGCCGATTTCCAAGGGCTGATGGAGATCAGCGCCGGCGCGGGGGCGGCGGCGTTTGGCGTCGTTGTGATCCTGACCATGCTGGCGGCCATGAGCTTCGATCTGCGCCGCAGTTGGGATCTTGAAGGCGAGGTCGACGTCGACTTCGACGCGCCCGAGATCGAGGGCCGGGCGCATCCGGCCCAGGCGGCGCATCATGCGCCGTCCGTGACAAGCAGGGAAGTGGGCTAGCAACAACCGTGGTTCCCGCTCAAGAAGAAAAAGGAAAGTAGATGTCCGACCAAGCACCCGGTGCCGGTGAAGAGAAGTTCAAATCGCCGACTATCTCGCGCAAGCAGAAGCGCCGGATTTCATGGATATGGCTCGTGCCCATCGTGGCGGCGCTGATGGGCATGTCGCTTGTCATACGCACCTGGATGCAGGCCGGCCCGGATATCTCGATCTCGTTCAATACGGCCGAAGGGCTGGAAGTGGGCAAGACGCAGCTGCGCTACAAAGACGTGAACATCGGCACGGTGAAGTCCATCGGCTTTAATTCCGACCGCAGCAAAGTCGTGGTGAAGGCCGAGCTGGCCAAGGAAGTGTCGGACCTGGCGCGTGAAGGCACCAACTTCTGGGTGGTGCGTCCGCGTCTGGATGTCAGCGGCGTATCGGGCCTGGGTACCTTGTTGTCGGGCGCCTACATTGGCGTGGACGCGGTGGAAGGCAAGAACGGCGAGGAAAAGGCCACCAAGTTCAGCTTTGAAGGGCTGGAAATCCCGCCTGCCGTCACGCATGACCGGGCCGGCAAGCGCTTCATGCTAAAGGCGTCGGACCTGGGGTCCCTGGACATCGGCTCGCCGGTCTATTTCCGTCGCATCAATGTGGGCCGCGTCATCGGCTACGAGCTCGACAAGACCGGCACGGCGGTCAACGTCGAAGTGTTTGTCGACGCGCCGAACGACAAGTTCGTCACCAACGGCACGCGCTTCTGGAACGCCAGTGGCGTGGACTTCAGCGTCAACGCCGATGGCCTGAAGGTACGCACGCAGTCGCTGGTGTCGATGGCGGTGGGCGGCGTGGCATTTGAATCGGTGCAAAGCGTGCGCGACGGCAGCGCCGCCGCGCCGGCCGACGCGCACTTCGATCTTTACCCCACCGAGGCCGCCGCCAAGGCCAACCCCGACGGCGAAGCCTTCCCGATCCGCATGCGCTTCGATCAGTCGATTCGCGGCCTGACCGTCGGTGCGCCCATCGACTTCAACGGCATCACGCTGGGCAACGTTACGCAGATCAATCTGGACTTCGACCCCGCCACCAAGCGCTTCTATTCCATCGTGGACGCCACGCTGTACCCGGAACGCCTGGGCCGCGTGTACGAAGAAGTGCGCGAACGCGCGCTCAAGGACGGCGACGAGGCCGGCAACCGCCTGCTGGGCGTGATGATCAAGTACGGGCTGCGCGCGCAGTTGCGCACGTCGAACCTGCTGACGGGCCAGCTGTACGTGGTGCTGGATAACTTCCCGAATGCCAAGCCGGTGGAATTCACCCCGTCCGACCCGGCCGTGATCCCCACTATCCCGGGCAACCTGGATCAGTTGCAGCAGCAGGTCAGCAACATCGTCGCCAAGATCGAGAAAATTCCGTTCGACAAGATTGGCGAGGATCTGCGCACCACCCTGGCCAGCACGTCCAAGCTGATGAACCGGCTGGACAAGCAGGTGGCCCCGGAGGCGCAGGGCATGCTCAAGCAGGCCCGCGAATCCATGGCGAACATCAACTCGATGCTGGCTTCCGACGCGTCGCTGCCGGTCAATACCGAAAAGGCCATGCAGGAACTGAGCCGCGCCGCGCGCTCGTTGCGGGCATTGGCCGATTTCCTGCAATCGAACCCCGAAGCCTTGCTGCGCGGCCGTGGCAAAGACCCGATTCCCGGCTCCGGCCCTGTCAGGAACTAAAGAATCATGACTTTATCTTCCCTGCGCCCTGTCCTGTCCTTGCTGGTGCTGAGCGCCGCCCTGGCCGGCTGCGGCTCGTCGCCGCCCGTGCATTACTACACGCTGCAAGGGCCCGCCGCGCCGTCCACCGCCGCGCCCGCCGGCTCCGCGGACTTTTTGATCGAGGTACAACCGGTCAGCCTGTCCACACAAGCCGACCAGCCCCAGTTGATGGTGCGCACGGGCGACGGCAGCGTATCGGCACTGTATTCCGAGCGTTGGAGTTCGCCGCTGGGCGACGAGGTGCGCGGCGCCTTGTCCGATGCCCTGAAGGGCGAATTGGGCGCGCTGGACGTGCAGATGGTCAAGCCTGGCCCGGGCGCGCCCGTGTGGCGGGTGCAAACCGACGTCCAACGCTTCGAGCTGGTCTCGGGCAGCATGGCGCAGCTGGATGCCACGTGGCGCGTCCGGCCCGTCAATGCCAAGGGCACGGGCTTGCTGTGCCGCAGCGTCGTCACCGAAAAGGTGTCCGAGACGGGCATCCCGGCGCTGATCGCGGCCCAACAGCGCGCCGTCGTGGCGCTAGCCGGTGCCATGGCGTCCGCCATACGTGGTCAAACCCCAGCGGGCTCGGCGTCCGTGCAGATGCTGGGATGTTCGCCCCTGAAGGACGCGCCGAAAGACCAGGACTGACATGGGCGCTTCCCGGTAAACCTGCGCCAAGTCAATCGGTTAACCTAGGGTTAACCTTAATACAAGCCGGGTTGCAACCTGTTTAGCATACGGTCCTACCCATACTGGGTTTCGTTCGAGTCCAGTATCACCTTTGCCATGCGACAGGAAGCAATCTCTTATGGCCAGCACGACCCTCGGCGTCAAAGTTGACGACGCACTGCGCGACCGCTTGAAGGCGGCCGCGAACAAGCTCAACTGCACGCCCCACTGGCTGCATAAGCAGGCAATCCTTTCTTATCTGGACAAGATCGAGCGTGGCCATCTGCCCGCCGAAATGTCGCACCTGGGCGTGGACGCCGGCACGGAAGACGACACGGGCGATGCGCCCGCCGCGCCCACGCCGCCGTTCTACGAGTTTGGGCAGGACGTGCAGCCGCAGTCCGTGCTGCGCGCCGCGATTACCGCTGCGTATCGCCGCCCCGAGCCCGAATGCGTGCCGCTGTTGCTGGGCCAGGCCCGTGTGCCCAATCTTGAAAAAGTGCACGCGATGGCCTCCGACCTGGTCAAGAAGCTGCGCGGCAAGCGCAGTGGTGGTGGCGTTGAAGGGCTGATCCAGGAATTTTCGCTGTCCAGCCAGGAAGGCGTGGCGCTGATGTGCCTGGCCGAAGCGCTGCTGCGCATTCCCGACCGCGCCACGCGCGACGCGTTGATCCGCGACAAGGTCGCCCGTGGCGACTGGAAGTCGCACATGGGCGGCTCGCAATCGCTGTTCGTCAACGCCGCCACCTGGGGCTTGATGATCACCGGCAAGCTGGTGGCCGTCAGCAGCGAACAATCGCTGTCCAAGGCGCTGACCCGCTTGATCGGCAAGGGCGGGGAACCCCTGGTGCGCAAGGGCGTGAATATGGCCATGCGCATGATGGGCGAACAGTTCGTCTCGGGCCAGACCATCTCTGAAGCCCTGGCCAACAACCGCAAGATGGAAGCCCGCGGCTTCCGCTATTCCTACGACATGCTGGGCGAAGCGGCCACCACGGCCGAAGACGCCGAGCGCTATTACGCGTCGTATGAGCAGGCCATCCACGCCATCGGCAAGGCCGCGGCCGGCCGTGGCATCTATGAAGGCCCTGGCATCTCGATCAAGCTGTCCGCACTGCACCCGCGCTATTCGCGCAGCCAGCGCGAACGCGTCATTGCTGAACTGCTGCCGCGCGTGAAGGCACTGACGGCGCTGGCACGCAGCTACGACATCGGCCTGAACATCGACGCCGAAGAAGCCGACCGCCTGGAAATCTCGCTGGATCTGCTGGAAGCGCTTTGCTTTGCGCCCGAACTCGAAGGTTGGAACGGCATCGGTTTCGTCATCCAGGCTTATCAAAAGCGCGCGCCGTTCGTGATCGACTACGTGATCGACCTGGCCCGCCGCAGCCGCCATCGCATCATGGTACGCCTGGTCAAGGGCGCCTACTGGGACAGCGAAATCAAGCGCGCCCAGGTCGACGGCCTGGAAGGCTACCCCGTCTACACCCGCAAGCTGTACACCGACGTCGCCTACCTGGCCTGCGCGCGCAAGCTGCTGGGCGCACCCGAAGCGGTGTACCCGCAGTTCGCCACGCACAACGCATACACGCTGGCCGCCATCTACCAGCTGGCCGGCCAGAACTACTACCCCGGCCAATACGAATTCCAGTGCCTGCACGGCATGGGCGAGCCCCTGTACGACGAAGTGGTCGGCCCGCTGGCGCAAGGCAAGCTGAACCGGCCGTGCCGCATCTATGCGCCGGTCGGCACGCACGAAACGCTGCTGGCTTACCTGGTGCGCCGCCTGCTGGAAAACGGCGCCAACACCTCGTTCGTCAACCTGATCGGCGACGACAGCATTCCGGTGGAAACGCTGGTGGCCGACCCGGTGGACGCGGCGTCGCGCATCGTGCCGCTGGGTGCGCCGCACGAAAAGATTCCGCTGCCGCGCGAGCTCTACGGCAATCTGCAACAAGGGGCGCGCGCCAACTCGGCCGGCCTGGACCTCACCAACGAACACCGTCTGGGCTCGTTGTCGGCCGCGTTGCTGGCCAGCGCGGGCACGCCGTGGCGCGCCGGCCCCATGTTGGGCGAAGGCGAACAGGCTTGGGACGCGGCGCGCGCCGTTGAAGTGCGCAACCCGTCCAACCTGCGCGATGTCGTTGGCCACGTGATCGAAGCGCAAGCGGACGAGGCCGACGCCGCCTTGCGCGCCGCCGCCAATACCGCGCCCATCTGGCAATCCACGCCCGTGGCGGAACGCGCGCAGTGCCTGCGCCGCGCCGCGCAATTGCTGGAAGAGCAGATGCAGATGCTGCTGGGCCTGATCGTGCGCGAGGCCGGCAAGTCGCTGCCGAACGCCATCGCCGAAGTGCGCGAAGCGGTGGACTTCCTGCGCTACTACGCGGACCAGGCCGAACGCGAATTCAGCAACGACACGCACCGCCCGCTGGGCACCGTGTTGTGCATCAGCCCGTGGAATTTCCCGCTGGCCATCTTTACCGGCCAGGTCGCGGCCGCGCTGGCCGCCGGCAACACCGTCGTGGCCAAGCCCGCCGAACAAACGCCCTTGATCGCGGCGCAAGCCGTGGCCATTCTGCGCGCCGCCGGCGTGCCGGCTGGCGCCGTGCAGTTGCTGCCGGGCCGTGGCGAAACCGTGGGCGCGCAGCTGGTTGCCAGCCCCGCCGTGCGCGGCGTGATGTTCACGGGGTCGACCGACGTGGCGCGCATCATTGCGCGCACGCTGGCCGACCGCCTGGACGACGACGGCCACACCATTCCGCTGATCGCCGAAACCGGTGGCCAAAACGCCATGGTGGTGGATTCGTCCGCGCTGTCCGAACAAGTGGTGTTCGACGTGTTGAGTTCGGCCTTCGATTCGGCCGGCCAACGTTGTTCTGCGCTGCGGGTGCTGTGCGTGCAGGAAGACAACGCCGATCACGTGCTGACGATGCTGCGCGGCGCGATGCGCGAGCTGTCCGTGGGCAACCCTGACCGCCTGTCGGTGGACGTCGGGCCGGTGATCGACACCGACGCCCGCAACGGCATCCAGCGCCACATCGAGACGATGCGCACCGCCGGCCATCGCGTGGACCAGGTAGAACTGAACGGCGAATGCCGCCACGGCACCTTCGTTCCGCCCACCATCATCGAAATCGACCACATCAGCGAATTGACGCGCGAAGTGTTCGGGCCGGTGCTGCACGTGGTGCGCTATAAGCGCGACGAACTGGATGCCTTGCTGGATGCCATCAACGGCACCGGCTATGGCCTGACGTTTGGCGTGCACACCCGCATCGACGAAACCATCGCGCACGTGACGGGGCAGGTGCATGCCGGCAACGTCTACGTCAACCGCAACATCGTGGGCGCGGTCGTGGGCGTGCAGCCGTTTGGCGGCGAATGCCTGTCGGGCACCGGCCCCAAGGCGGGCGGCCCGCTGTATATGTACCGCTTGCTGGGCACGCGCCCGGCCGGCCTGCCGCCGGCGCTGGACGCCGCCGCGCCGCTGCCCCAGCGCATCGCGCTGCCGGGTCCCACCGGTGAAACCAACACCTATATGGTCGAACCGCGTGGCGCCGTGTATTGCGTGGCCGCCACCGAAGCCGGTGCGCGGGCGCAGTGGTCGGTTGCCCGTCTGACCGGCAACCACGCCTGGTTTGCGGACACGCCCGCTGCCCAGGCGCTGCTGGCCACGCTGGACGCCGAGCAACAAGGGCAAGCCGGCATCCTGGCTGACGATGAGGTCGATCAGGCCGACTACCAGGCGGTTCTGTTCGAAGGCGATGGCGACGCGCTGCAAGCGCTGAACCAGCGCATCGCGCAGCGCCCGGGCGCCATCCTGTCGGTGCATGGCCTGACGTCCGACGCCCTGGCGGCCGGCGCCAGCTACGTGCCGGAGCGCCTCTTGACCGAGCGTTCCATCAGCGTCAATACGGCCGCCGCCGGGGGCAACGCCAGCCTCATGACGATCGGCTAAGGGTGACCGAGGGGTAACCCTCGATGACCGAGGGTTATCTCCAATATCGGGCAGGTTGCACTGGAACGAAAATCCGGTCGCACTTCAAGTCCGGATGTCGCAACCCGACATCCGGACTTTGCAGAAAATGCATACGCGGGACCGGGCCACAGCCCGGCTCGCGGTAGTAGAAAAAACCAAAAGCCTGGCTATAAGCTCAGGTATAACAAGGCCTTAAGACCAAGGCCAACTGTCCCGATACCCGGAGGGTTTTCCCATGAAGTTCCGCACCACTTTGAAGCTTCTCGCCGCCAGCATCGCCGCTGTGGGCATGACGGCCGCCGCGCAGGCCGCCGACATCAAGCTTGGCTTTGCCGCCCCCCTGACCGGTCCGCAATCGCACTACGGCGAAGACATGCAGAACGGGCTGAACCTGGCTTTGGAAGAAGCCAACAAGAACGGCATCAAGGTCGATGGCCAGCCCGCCAAGTTCGTGCTGGTGTCGCGTGATGACCAGGCCGACCCGCGCGTGGGCGTGCAGGTGGCGCAGCAGCTGGTCGACCAGGATGTCGTGGGCATTCTGGGCCACTTCAATTCGGGCACCACCATTCCCGCGTCGCGCGTCTACCATGAGGCCGGTCTGCCGCAGATCGCCATGGCGACCTCGCCGGAATACACCAAGCAAGGCTACGAAACCACGTTCCGCATGATGACCAGCGACACCCAGCAGGGCGCCGCGGTCGGCAAGTTCATGGTGCAGAACCTGAAGGCCAAGAAGGTCGCCATCATCGACGACCGCACGGCTTACGGCCAGGGCCTGGCCGATGAAGTGGAAAAGGCCGTCAAGGCCGCCGGTGGCGAAGTGGTCCGCCGCGAATACACCACCGACAAGGCCAACGACTTCACCGCCATCCTGACCAACATCAAGGGCGCGGCGCCCGACGCCATTTTCTACGGCGGCCTGGACGCGCAGTCCGGACCGATGAAGCGCCAGTTGGCCACGCTGGGCCTGAAGGCGCCGCTGGTCTCGGGCGAAATGACCCGCAGCGACACCTTCATCAAGCTGGCCGGCGACGCCGCCAACGGCACCTTCGCCTCGCTGGCCGGCGTGCCGCTGGACAAGATGACCGCGGGCAAGGACTTCGAACAGCGCTATCAGGCGCGCTTCAAGAAGGCGCCGGGCGTGTACGCGCCGTACGCCTATGACGGCGCCTGGAACATGATCACGGCCATTGAACAGGCCGGTTCGTCCAAGCCCGAGAAGTACCTGCCGGTGCTGGCCAAGCTGGACCGCAAGGGCGCCACCAGCGAGCACATTTCCTACGACGCCAAGGGCGACCTGAAGGAAATCTCGGTCACCATCTACGAAGTCAAGAACGGCAAGTGGGAGATGGTTGAAACGATGGTCAGCCAAGCCAACTAAGGCCGGCTGAACCCGTAGGGCGGACGTGCCGGCGCTGCCGGCGTCCGCCAACGCTTTGCGCACACGCCGCTCGGCGTGTCGCCGCGAGCGCCGCGTTCCATGCATCATGGCGCGGGCCGCTGCAGCGCGATTTTTCCAGGCTTATTTTCGCGGCCCCTATGGATATCTTCATTCAACAACTGATTAACGGCGTCACGCTAGGCAGCGTGTACGCCCTGGTCGCCCTTGGCTACACCATGGTGTACGGCATCATCGGGCTGATCAACTTCGCGCATGGCGACGTCGTCATGATCGGCGCCATGGCGGCCACCACGATCGCCATTTCACTGGTGGGCGGCGACCCTGGCGTGTCGGCGTTCGTGGTGCTGGGCGTGGGCCTGCTGGTGTCCGTGCCGCTGTGCATGGCGGTGGGCTGGACGGCCGAACGCGTCGCCTACCGGCCGCTGCGACGCGCGCCCCGGCTGGCTGCGCTGATCACCGCCATCGGCGTGTCCATCATTCTGCAGAACGTGGCCATGATGGCCTGGGGCCGCAATTACTTGAACTTCCCGCAGGTGCTGTCGCCGCGCGTGTTCGAGTTTGCCGGCGCGCGCATGAGCACGCTACAGATCGCCATCGTGGTGATCGCGGCGCTGATCATGGGCGGCCTGCTGGCCATCGTGCACAAGACGCGCCTGGGCACGGCGATGCGCGCCACCGGGCAGAACCGCGAGGTGGCGGGGCTGATGGGCGTGAACATCAATACCGTGATTTCGGCGGCGTTCCTGATCGGCTCGGCGTTGGCCGCCGTGGCGGGCATGATGGTGGCCACCTATTACGGCGTGTCGCAATACACCATGGGCTTCATGCTGGGCCTGAAGGCGTTTACCGCCGCGGTGCTGGGCGGCATCGGCAGCATGGTGGGCGCGATGGTCGGCGGCCTGTTGCTGGGCGTGATCGAATCGCTGGGCGCGGGATACATCGGCGACATCACCGGCGGCTTCCTGGGCAGCCATTACCAGGACGTGTTTGCGTTCTTCGTGTTGGTGCTGGTGCTGATCTTCCGCCCCTCGGGCCTCTTGGGCGAACGCGTGGGAGACCGGGCATGAACACCTCCTTGAAACACAGCGGGCTGTCGACGCGCAACCTGATTGGCATTGCGCTGATCGGTATCGTGCTGGCGGTGCTGCCCTTTGTGATCGGCATGGCCGGCCAAAGCTGGGTGCGCATCCTGAACTTCGCGTTGCTGTACGTGATGCTGTCGCTGGGCCTGAATATCGTGGTGGGCTTTGCCGGGCTGCTGGACCTGGGCTATATCGCGTTCTACGCGGTGGGCGCCTACACGTGGGCGCTGCTGGCGTCGCCGCATTTCGGGCTGCACCTGCCGTTCTGGGCGATTCTGCCGATTGCGCTGGCGGTGGCCTGCCTGTTCGGCGTACTGCTGGGGGCGCCCACCTTGAAGCTGCGGGGCGATTACCTGGCTATCGTGACGCTGGGGTTTGGCGAAATCATCCGCATCTTTTTGAACAACTTGAATGCGCCGGTCAATATCACCAACGGGCCGCAGGGCATCAACCGTATCGATCCGTTCAAGGTCGGTGAATTCACGTTCGGGCGTACCGAGACCTTGATGGGCATCCGCTTCACCGGGCCGGAAAAGTACTACTACCTGCTGCTGGCGCTGACGCTGATCATCATCGTGGTATGCGTGCGTTTGCAGAATTCGCGTATCGGCCGCGCCTGGGAAGCCATCCGCGAAGACGAAATCGCGGCCAAGGCCATGGGCATCAATACGCGCAACATCAAGCTGCTGGCGTTTGCGATGGGGGCGTCTTTTGGCGGCGTGGCCGGTGCGTTGTTCGCGTCGATGCAGGGCTTTGTCAGCCCCGAAAGTTTCTCGCTGATGGAGTCGATTTCGATTCTGTGCATGGTGGTGCTGGGCGGTATGGGCCACATCCCGGGCGTGATCCTGGGCGCGCTGATCCTGGCGGCCTTGCCGGAATTCCTGCGGGCCGTGGTGGAACCCTTCCAGCACATGGTGTTCGGCGCGGTGGTGCTGGACCCTGAAGGCATCCGCATGTTGTTGTTCGGCCTGGCGATGGTCTGCGTCATGCTGTTCCGCCCGGCCGGCCTGTGGCCGTCGGCGGTGCGCAAGCGTGAGCTGTCCACCAAGACGCAAGGGGGGCCGGCATGAGCAAACTGCTGCAAGCTCAGGGGCTGGGCAAACGCTTTGGCGGCCTGCAAGCGCTGTCCGACGTCAGCTTCGATATCGAACAGGGCGAAATCTATGGCCTGATCGGCCCGAACGGCGCGGGCAAGACCACGCTGTTCAATGTGCTGACCGGCCTGTACATCCCGGAAGACGGCAGCTGCACGTTCAACGGGCAGTCGATGTCGGGCAAGAAGCCGCACGAAGTCGCCCACGCGGGCCTGGCGCGCACGTTTCAGAACATCCGGCTGTTCGCGAATTTGTCGGCAATTGAAAACGTGATGATCGGCCGGCACCTGCGCACGAAGGCGGGTGTGTTCGGCGCGGTGCTGCGCACACGCCGCACGCGCGCTGAAGAAGCGGCCATCGAGGCCCGGGCGCAGGAACTGCTGGACTACGTGGGCATCGGCCATCGCGCCAACGACGTTGCGCGTTCGCTGCCGTATGGCGACCAGCGCCGTCTGGAAATCGCCCGCGCCCTGGCCACGGACCCGAAGCTGCTGGCGTTGGACGAACCGGCGGCCGGCATGAACGCGTCGGAAACGGTGGTGCTGCGCAAGCTGGTCGAAAAGATCCGCAACGACGGCGTCACGGTGCTGCTGATCGAGCACGACATGAAGCTGGTGATGGGCCTGTGCGACCGAGTGCTGGTGCTGGAATACGGCAAGGTGCTGGCCATGGGCAAGCCCGCTCAGGTGCAGCGCGACCCCAAGGTCATTGAAGCGTATCTGGGTGCGGGCGCCGCGCAAGACCCGCTGATTCACAAGGAGAGCCCGGCATCATGACGGCATCCCAACCCTTATTGGAATTGCGCGGCCTGCAAGTCGCGTATGGCGGCATCCGCGCCGTGCGCGGCATCGACCTGCGCGTGGACGCAGGTGAACTCGTGTGCCTGATCGGCGCCAACGGCGCGGGTAAAAGCACGACGCTGCGCGCCATCTGCGGCCTGGTGCCGCTGGCGGGCGGCGAAATCGTCTACGACGGGCAGTCCATCGGCGGTCAGAAGTCGCACGAGCTGGTGCGTCGCGGGCTGGTCATGGTGCCCGAAGGTCGGGGCATCTTCGGCCAGCTGACCATTGAAGAAAACCTGGCCATGGGCGCGTACATTCGCCGCGACGCCGCGCAGGTCAGGCAAGACACCGACCGCGTGTTCACGCTGTTTCCGCGTCTTGCCGAACGCCGCAAGCAGGCGGCCGGCACCTTGTCGGGCGGCGAGCAGCAGATGGTGGCCATGGGCCGCGCCATGATCGCGCGCCCCAAGCTGTTGCTGCTGGACGAGCCCTCGATGGGCCTGGCGCCCTTGATGGTCGAGAAGGTGTTCGAGGTGGTGCGCACCATCGCCAGCGAGGGCGTCACGATTCTGCTGATCGAGCAGAATGCGCGCCTGGCGCTGGAGAACAGCCATCGCGGCTATGTGATGGAATCGGGCGAGATCATCTTGTCCGGGCCGGCCAGCCAGATGCTGCACGACCCCAAGGTCAGGGCGGCGTATCTGGGCGAAGTCGAGGGCGCGCCGGCCTGACGGCGACGCGCGCCTTGACGTGCGCAACAAAAAAAGCCCGGCATGTGAATGCCGGGCTTTTTCTTGCGGATGCGAATCGACGCGCCTAGGTGGGCTTAAGCGGGCCTAAGGGATCTTAAGCGGGCACAGGCACCACCCGCTTCTTGCCGATTCGCAGTGCAATCACCGCGGCGATCAGGCCCGTGGCGCCGGAAATCAAAAAGGCCATCATGTAGCTGCCCTGGGCTTCCCGGATCGCGCCGGCCATCCAGGCGGCGCTGGCCGCGCCCAGCTGGTGGCCCGCGACAATCCATCCGAACACAATGCCGGCGTCGCGTTCGCCGAAGGCTTCCGTCGTCAGCCGCAAGGTGGGCGGCACGGTGGCAATCCAGTCCAGGCCGAAGAAAATGGCGAAGATCGACAGGCTGTAGAACGAGAAATCGGAATAGGGCAGGTAGATCAGCGACAGGCCGCGCAGGGCGTAGTAGACAAACAGCAGCTTGCGCGGGTCGTAGCGGTCGGTCAGCCAGCCGGATGCCGTGGTGCCGACCAGATCGAACACGCCCATCAGCGCCAGCAGGCCGGCGGCTTGCACTTCCAGCATGCCGTGGTCGCCGCACAGGGCGATCAGATGCGTGCCGACCAGGCCGTTGGTGGTGAACCCGCAAATGAAGAACGTGGCGAACAAGAACCAGAATGTGGGGGTCTTCGAGGCCCGGGCCAAGGCGCCAAAGGTGGCGGCCAACATGCCGGTGCGCGGCGCGACGGGGGCGGGCGGCGCGTCGGGGTCGCTGCCGAACGGCGTCAGGCCGACGTTGGCCGGGCGGTCGGGCACCAACCACCAAGCCAGCGGCACCATGGCGGCAGCGGCGGCTGCAACCGTCCAGACGACGCGCGTCCAATCCCCGGACGAGGCCAGCGTGGCCAGCACGGGCAGGAAGACCAGCGTGCCGCTAGCGGTGCTGGCGGTCAGCAAGCCCATTACCAGGCCCCGATGCTTGGTGAACCAGCGGTTCACGATGGTGGCGCCCAGCACCGAGGCCACCGCTCCGGAACTCAGGCCCGAGAACACGCCCCACGTCATCAGCAGGTGCCAGGGCTCGGTCATGTAGGCGCTGACGGCGCTTGAGGCCGACATCAGCACCAGGGCGCTGATCAGCACCCGGCGCAGGCCGAAGCGTTCCATCGCGGCGGCGGCGAAGGGGCCGACCAAGCCATACAAAAAGATGCCAGCCGCCGCCGCGAACGAGATCGAGCTGCGGCTCCAGCCGAAGGCTTCCTCTAGTGGCACCAGCAGCACGCTGGGCGTAGAGCGCAAACCGGCGGAAACCAGCAAGGCCAGGAAAATGACGGCAACCACGACAAAGGCGTACTTTTGTCCGGCGCGCTGAAAGGGAAGCGGAGGTTGGGCTATACTCATGTTACTGACCGGTACGTATCTGGTTTGAGATCAGCGAATAGTACGTACCGGTCAGTAACATCGTCAAGCGATTTTTCGGCGATTTGTTTTTTGAAGGCGCGGCCGTCCGCTCGTGTTGCGGGAACGCCGTCCGCCTTCCGTTTCAGGAGTCCAGCATGGCCAGCAAGCCTTCCAATGCCTCAGGCGCCACCGCAAAAGCCGGCCCCAAGCCGCTACTGGCGGCAGACCGCATCCGCAAGACGGCACGCGAAATGTTCTACCGCGACGGCATCCGCGCCGTGGGCGTTGACGCCATCGTCAACCAGGCCGGCGTGACCAAACCCAGCCTGTACCGCAGCTTTTCGTCCAAGGATGAATTGGCGGCGGCCTATCTGCGCGACTACGACGCCGAATTCTGGGCCCGCTTCGACGCCGCCTGCGCCGCGCATCCCGGCGATCCGCACGCACAGCTGCTGGATTATCTGTCGGGGCTGGCGACGCGCGCCGTGGCAAACGGGTATCGCGGCTGCGGCCTGACCAATGCCGCCGTTGAATACCCTGAACCCGAACACCCCGCGCGCGCAGTGGCCGTCGAGCACAAGCTGCAATTGCGCCGGCGCCTGAACGAGATGGCGTTGGGCATGGGCGCCCGAGACCCCGCGGCCCTGGCGGACGGCCTGCTGCTGTTGATTGAGGGCGCGTTTGTCTCTAGCCAGCTGTTTGGCGAAGGAGGCCCGGCGGCGCGGGTTGCCGACATGGCCGACAAGCTGATCCAGGCGCATCGGGCCGGCTGAATGGGGGAGGGCGCTGCACAAGACTAGTGCTTAATGTGGTGCCGCATGCACCGTAATGGTGGTGTTTGTCCCCATTGCGCAACGATTAAAAAAATGCTTGAAGTTTTTATTGCGACGCAACAAACGCGGATCTAACATCAAGTCGTGTTGTTCCACATCGCGCTTTCTCAAGGAGAGAATCATGAGCGATACCGCGTTGAAAAATGCCCGTATGTCGGATGCGCTGGAGCGGTCCTTGATCCGCGAGGCCGTCAAAGCGGAAACCTTGTCCGGCCCCTTCAACCGCGGTCTGTGGTTGCGCCTGAAGGTGCGCATGGCCTCGTTGGGCGGCGCCGTCGGCGAAATCCTGCACGACATGGACGCCGGTCGACAGCAGCATCCGGTGATCTCCGCCCGCCACTGAAGCGCCCGGGGCCAGCTAAAAAAACGCCAGCATATGCTGGCGTTTTTTTTGGGCGAGCCCGCTTCAAGCCACCATGTCGATCAGCAGATAGCCATCAAGAATGACGATGCCGACGGTGGCGCCGACGGCGGCCCAGGCCCAGGCGCCGCGCAGCGCGTATGCGCCCATCACCTGTTTGCGGCAGGCCAGCACCACCAGCGGTCCCAACGCGAAGGGCAGCGCCAGGCTCAGGATGACCTGGCTTAACACCAGCAGTTCGTCGGGGTCCTTGCCACCGGTGAAGATCAACAGGCCGACGGCCGCCGCGCCCGCGATCAAGCGCGTTGCCAGCGCCCGGCGCCGATCCGACCAGTTGCTGCGAATCTGAAACCCCTTGGACAGGATGCGCCCGGCCAGCACGCCGGTAATCGTCGAACTTTGGCCCGCCGCATACAAGGCAACGGCAAAGACGATGGCGGCGCCCACGCCCAGCGTATGGCCGATGACGGCATGCGCGTCGTCCAGGCTGGATACGATCAGGCCGGATCCGGACAGCGATGCCGCCGCCACGATCATGATGGCCGAGTTGATCAGCATGGCCACGCTCAACGACACGATGGTGTCGTTGCGCGCCACGCGCATGGCCATGTCGCGCGCCGAAGCTGGCAGGGACTGCGCGCGTTCGGCCAACGAGCCGGAATGCAGGTAGAGGTTATGCGGCATCAACGTGGCGCCCAGGATGCCCAGCGCGATCAGGAAACCTTGGGGGTCGCGCAGCGCCTGGCCGGTCTGCGTCATGCCGTGCGCCACGGCGGTCCAGGCGGGGTTCGCCTTGAACAGCAGGAAAACGAATGACGCGGCAACCACGCCCAGCAACACCGCGATGACGCGCTCATGGCGGTCGGCATTGCCGCGCGTCAGCGCCAACACCGCGAATGTGCCGACGCCGGTCACCGCCACGCCGGCGATCAAAGGCAGGCCGAACAGCAGGCGCAGCGCAATGGCGCCGCCGATGAGTTCGGCCAGGGCGGTAGCCAGGATGGCGGCCTCGCCGGCCAGCCAGGCCGCCTTGGACCAGCGCGGCGACAGGTGGCGGGCAGTCAGCGTGGCCAGGTCTTGGCCGGTGGCCAGCGCCAGGCGCGACACCAGAATCTGAAAACCCAGCGCCAGCAATGCGGAGCAGATGACGACCATCAACAGGCCGTATCCAAAGCCGCTGCCGCCCGCGATGTCGGTAGCCCAGTTGCCCGGATCGATGTAGCCCACGGCCACCAGGATGCCCGAGCCGACCATGCGCCGCAGGTTGGCCGACACCCGCGCGTCCTGAGCCAAGGCGGCCTTGCCGCCAGAAATTGCGTAGATGAATCCGGTCATGCGGCACTCCTGAGAATGGTTCTCATTTTCTTGAAGTGCTGGAAGACCGTCAAATTGATTTTGCCCAAGCCCGGGATAGGGCCGACCAATGGCGCGGCCCGGGACAGGACGCGCCATTGGCCAGGCGCAGCGCTTAGGACTTGAGCTTGGCGTCCATGGTGATCTTGGCGTTCAAGACCTTGGACACCGGGCAGCCCTTTTCAGCCTTGCGGGCGGCGTCTTCGAACGCCTGCGCGGTGGCTCCCGGGATGACGGCTTCCACGGTCAGGTGCACGGCGGTGATGGAAAAGCCGTCGTCGACTTTGTCCAGCGTCACTTCCGCCTTGGTGTCCAGGCTGGTGGCCACCAGGCCGGACTCGGACAGGATGTTGGACAAGGCCATCGTGAAGCAGCCTGCGTGCGCCGCGCCCAGCAGCTCTTCGGGGTTGGTGCCCGGCGTGTCGCCAAAGCGCGTGTTGAAGCCATAGGGCTGGGCCTTGAGCGCGCCGCTTTGCGTGGAGATCGTGCCTTTGCCCGTCTTCAAGTCGCCCGACCAGGCGGCGGATGCGGTTTTCTTCATAGTGACTCCTGTAGAGGGGGCGCGCGCGTGGTGGCGCGGCCGGTGCAAAAAACGACCGCCGGTGACGGCGGTGTGCGTTGCCTTGCAAGGCATGAACGATGATACGGCGATGCCGGGGGGCGGACGCGGAATCCACCGGTGCGCAACGGCAAGCCGATGTAACGGCCCACGGGCATCAGGCAAAATAGCGGCATCCGTTTCAACCGTCCCAAGAGCTGCTGTCATGTCTCGCACTTTTCTACGCTATGCCTGCGCCGTTGCGCTGGCGCTGCCCGCCTTGTCCGCCCATGCCGAAATCGTGATTGGCGTGGATGTGTCCACGACCGGCCCCGCCGCCGCCATCGGCATCCAGACCAATAACGCCATCCGCCTGTGGCCGCAGACGCTGGGCGGCGAACCGGCGCGCTATGTGGTGCTGGACGATGGCACCGACGTCAGCCGCGCGGTCAAGAACATGCGCAAGCTGACGTCCGAAGACAAGGTCGACGCCATCGTCGGCCCCAACACCACGGCGGCTGCCCTGGCCGCGCTGGACGTGCTGGCTGAAACCAAGACACCCATGATTGCGCTGGCCGCCTCAAGCGTCATCGTGGAACCTTTGTCCGACCCCAAGCGCGCCTGGGCGTTCAAGATGCCCCAGAACGATTCATTGATGGCCACCGTGCTGGTGGACGACATGAAGAAGAAAGGGTTCAAGAACGTGGCCTTCATCGGCTTCGCGGATTCCTACGGCGACAGCTGGTGGAAGGAATTCACCGCGGCGGCCGGCACTGACTTGAAGGTCGTGGCGCAGGAACGCTTCCAGCGCACGGACGCGTCGGTGGTGGGGCAGGCGTTGAAGGTGATTGCCGCCAAGCCGGACGCGGTGCTGATCGCAGGCGCGGGCACGCCGTCGGCCTTGCCGCAGAAGACGCTGCTGGAACGCGGTTACACCGGCGCCATCTACCAGACGCACGGCATCGGCACGCTGGAATTCCTGCAAGTGGGCGGTCGCGATGTGGAAGGCACGCTGTTCCCGACCGGCCCCGGCGTCGTGGCGCGCGAGCTGCCGGACAGCAACCCGGTCAAAAAGGTCGCCGTGGAATTTGCCGACAAGTATGAAGGCCAGTACGGCGCCAATACCCTGACGCAATTCGCGGGCGACGCGTATGGCGCCTGGATGCTGCTGGATTCGGCAGTGGGCCGGGCACTGAAAACGGGCGCCAAGCCCGGCACGCCGGAATTCCGCGGCGCCTTGCGCGACGCGCTGGAAAACACCCGCGACTTGATCGTTCCCAATGGGGTCCTGAACATTTCCAAGCACAACCACCAGGGCTTCGACGAGCGGGCACGAGTGATGGGCGTGGTCAAGAACGGGCGCTTCTCGTACGCCCAGTAGCCGCCGCCACGGATTTCTACGTACCGTAACGTTTGCTAACGATTCATAGGGCAACGGACGCTAAAAGCGGGCTTAGGCCCGCTTTTTTACGCCCATATGATTAGTGTCGAAATCATTTAATAGCGTATTATTTTTAGCGAAGCCATGCACCTAGAAATAGATTCGGGAGAAATCATTCATGACCTTGCTGCAATCCAAACGCTTGCTGTTGGCCCTGGGCCTTGGCGTGTTGGCCGCGTGTTCGGACTCGGGCGGAGACAAGCCCGCGCCCGCTACCGGCGGCGCGCCGGCTACCGCAACCAGCACGCTTGACGCCGCCAAGGCCGCCGGCAAGATCCGTATCGGCTATGCCAACGAGGCGCCGTTTGCGTACATGGACAGCAAGGAAGCCAAAGTCACCGGCGAATCGGTCGAGATTGCGCGCGTGGTGCTCAAGCGCATGGGCATCAATGAAGTGGAAGGCGTGCTGACGGAATTCGGCTCGTTGATTCCCGGCCTGGCCGCCAAGCGTTTCGACATCATTGCCGCCGGCATGTACGTCACCCCCGAACGCTGCCAGCAGGTCGCGTTTTCCGACCCCACCTACGGCGTGGGCGAGGCCTTCCTGGTCAAAGAGGGCAACCCCAAGAACCTGCACAGCTATGAAGACGTGGTGAAGAACCCCGACGCCAAACTGGGCGTTGTCGTGGGCGCCATCGAAGGCGAGTACGCCGAAAAAGTGAAGGTGCCCGCCGGCCAGGTGGTGGTCTTCCCCGACGCCGTCAGCGCCTTGTCCGGCGTGCAGGCGGGCCGCGCGGACGCCTACGCGGCCACGGCGCTGACCATCAACGACCTGATGGGCAAGACACAAGCGGGCAGCGGCCTGGAAAAGGCGGAGCCCTTCACCGACCCGGTGATCGATGGCAAGGGTGTGCGCGGCTATGGCGCGTATGCCTTCCGCACCGACGACAAGGCCTTTGCCGATGCCTTCAACGCCGAACTCGCCAAATTCATCGGCACCGACGAGCACAAGAAACTGGTGGCGCCGTTTGGCTTCACCGATCAGGAACTGCCGCAGGGTGTGACGGCCGCCAAGCTCTGCGCCGGCCAGTAAGGATCGCCGATGCAAGTCGTTTCCGAACACATCGCGACACTCGTGCCGCCCTTGCTTGAGGGGCTGGTGGTGACGCTGCAAATCATGGGGGGCGCCGTCGTATTGGCGGTGCCGCTGGCCCTGGCATCGGGCGTCGGGCGCTTGTCGCCCGTGCGGCCATTGCGGTGGCTGTCGTCCGTGTACGTTGAAGTCTTCCGGGGCACGTCGGCCCTGGTCCAGCTGTTCTGGTTCTATTTCGTGCTGCCGCTGTTTGGCGTGCAACTGCCGGCCATGCTGGTGGGCATTGTGGTGCTGGCCCTGAACGCGGGCGCCTATGGGGCCGAAGTCGTGCGCGGCGCGATCCGTGCCGTGCCGCCCGGCCAGCGCGAGGCGGGCGTGGCCCTGAACCTGACTCGCGCGCAGATCCTGCGGCGCATCGTGGTGCCGCAAGCGATTCCGGCCATGCTGCCGCCCGCCGGCAACCTGCTGATCGAACTGATGAAGAACACCGCGCTGGTCTCGCTCATCACCATCACCGACCTGACCTTCCGCGGCCAGCTGTTGCGCAGCGAAACCCTGCGCACGACCGAGATCTTTGCCTTGATGCTGCTGATGTACTTTGCCGTCGCCCTGGTGATCACGGCCGGCGTGCGCGCCCTTGAGCGGAGGGTCCGAGTCCGATGACACCGATATTCGATTGGGCTTTCGCGCTGGAGATCCTGCCTACGCTCGGTTCGGCGCTCATCATCACGATCGAGGCCACGGTGCTGGGCATGCTGGTGGCCGTCACCCTGGGTCTGGTCCTGGCGATGATGCGGCGTTCGCGCCTGCGCATCGTGTCGCTGCCCACCGCCTTCGTGATCGAGTTCATCCGCAGCACGCCCCTGCTGGTGCAGATGTATTTCCTGTTCTATGTGCTGCCGCTGACGGGGGCGCAGATGTCGCCGCTGGCCACCGGCATTGTGGCGCTGGGGCTGCATTACGCCACGTATTGCGCCGAGGTCTACCGCGCCGGCATCGAAGCGGTGCCGCGTGGGCAGTGGGAAGCGGCCACGGCGCTGAACATGTCGCGCTGGCGCACGGCGGTGGGCGTGGTGTTGCCGCAGGCGATTCCGCCCGTGGTGCCGGCGCTGGGCAACTACCTGGTTGCCATGTTCAAGGACACGCCGCTGCTGTCGGCCATCACGGTGGTTGAACTGCTGCAACAAAGCAAGATGATCGGGTCGGCCACGTTCCGGTACACCGAACCGCTGACGCTGGTGGGCGTGCTGTTCCTGGCGTTGAGCCTGGTGGCGGCATGGGGTGTGCGCGGCCTGGAGGCCCGCCTGCAACGATATGGAGGAAAGCGATGAGCGCCAGCTTGACCATCAAGAATCTGCACAAGCGTTACGGAGAGCTGGAGGTGCTGCGCGGCATCAACCTGGAAATTCCAGCGGGCCAGACGGTGGCCGTGATCGGGCCGTCGGGTTCGGGAAAATCCACCTTGCTGCGGGTGCTGATGACGCTGGACCAACCCACCAGCGGCGACATTGAAATCGACGGGCAGCCGATGTGGACCGATGATCAGGGCCGGCCGGTGGGCGTCAATTCCGAATACCTGCGGCGCGTGCGCGGCAAGATCGGCATGGTGTTCCAGCACTTCAATCTGTTCCCGCACATGACGGCGCTGGGCAACACGATGGAAGCGCCGGTGCATGTGCTGGGCATGACGAAGGACCAGGCGCGTGAACGCGCCGTGGAATACCTGGACATGGTGGGGCTGGGCGACAAGCTGGACGTTTACCCCGCGCAGTTATCCGGCGGCCAGAAGCAGCGCGTGGGCATCGCGCGCGCGCTGGCGATGTGCCCGGAAATCATGCTGTTCGATGAAGTGACCTCGGCGCTGGACCCCGAGCTGGTTGGCGGCATCCTGGAGATCCTGCGCAAGCTGTCGGCCCGCCGCAGCATGACGATGATCATCGTGACGCACCAGATGAAGTTCGCCGAACGCAGCTCGGATCGCACGCTGTTCTTCGACCAGGGCAACATCGTCGAGGACGCTGAATCGTCCGTGCTGTTCAGCCAGCCGAAAGAAGCGCGCACGCGTCAATTCCTGGATTCGGTGATCGAAGGGCAATAGGGGCAGCGGCCGCACGCATTTAACCCTGACGGGGGCGATGGGATTGCGGCCGGTGTCATGGCCGGGGCGCTATGCTTTCGCATCCCAAGCCCGGAGGCCTACATGAGTCACCTGTTCAGTCCCACGTCGGTTGGCAACGTCCAGCTGTCCAATCGCATCGTCATCGCGCCGATGTGCGAATACTCGGCCGAAAACGGCTGTGCCAACGACTGGCACATGATCCACCTGGGTCACCTGGCCCTGTCCGGTGCGGCGCTGCTGTTTACCGAAGCCACCGCCGTCGAGCCCGACGGTCGGATTTCGCCGGGGGATCTGGGCCTGTGGTCTGACGAGACGGAAGCGGCACTGGGCCGCGTGGTGGCGGCGGTGCGGCGCTATTCGCCCATCAAGCTGGGCATCCAGCTGGGCCACGCGGGGCGCAAGGCGTCCAGCGACGCGCCCTGGAACGGCGGCCAGTTGGTGCCGCCGTCGGCAGGCGGCTGGCAAGGCTGGGCGCCATCGGCCATCGCGCACAAGGCCTCCGAACCGCCGCCCCATGCGCTGGACGAAGCCGGCCTGGCGCGCGTGCGCAACGCCTTCGTGGACAGCGCGCGGCGCGCCATCAGGCTGGGCTTTGACGCCATCGAGGTGCATGCCGCGCACGGCTATCTGCTGCATCAATTCCTGTCGCCGGTGGCCAACCAGCGCGACGATGCCTATGGCGGTTCGCTTGAAAACCGCATGCGCTTTCCGCTGGAAGTCTTCCAGGCGCTGCGTGAAGTCGTGCCGGCGTCGATGGCTTTGGGCGTGCGCGTGTCGGCCACCGATTGGGTCGAGGGCGGTTGGGACCTGGACCAGACCATTGCGTTCGCGCATCGGCTGAAGGCGCTGGGATGCGAGTTCATCGACGTGTCCAGCGGCGGCGTATCGTCGCAGCAGCAGATTCCCGTGGCGCCGAATTACCAGGTGCCGTTCGCGGCCGAGATCAAGCGGCAGGTTGGCATGCCGACGATCACGGTGGGCCTGATCACCGAGGCGCAGCAGGCCGAGGACATCCTGGCGCAAGGGCAGGCCGACATGGTCGCGCTGGCGCGCGGCATGCTGTATGACCCGCGCTGGCCGTGGCATGCGGCCGCGCAACTGGGCGGCCAGGTCGCCGCGCCGCATCAGTACTGGCGTTCGCAGCCGCGTGAGTTCAAGGAACTGTTCGGCGAAACGCGCTTCGGCCAACGCTGACATCCCGGCCAGCCGGGGCACAAAAAAAATCGCCGCGTATCGCGGCGTTTTTTTTGTCCGAACGAGGATGCCTTCGGATTACTTCAGGCGTGCGTAGGCCTGTTCCAACTCGCGCGCCATCGCATCGGCAAAATCGGCGCTGGTCGGGTCCAGTTGCGACAGCAGGCGCGCCAGCACCACGTTGTCTTCTTCGCCGTTCCAGATCTTGATGTACGTGCCTTCCTTGTAGCCATGTTGCTGGCGGAAGATGTTCAGCACGTTCTTGGACACGTACTGGGTGTAGGCGTCGTTCCAGCTCATTTCGCACGCCGTCATGGTCTGTTCCAGCACCTTGTAGCTGGCGCGGCCGCAAACGGCCAGGCCGCCGATCAGCTCCAGCAGTTCCGGCACGGGCAGGCCGTCCAGCGCGTAGGCGCGGCCATCAAGCGTGACGGAGGCGGGCGTGGCCAGGTCTGCCATCAGCGCGCTGGCCGCCTCGGCTTGCTGGCCGCCGGCCTGGACGATGGTGTGCGACAGGTAAAAGTGCAGGATGTCGACCAGTTCCATTTGCACCTGGGGCAGGTCGATGGTCTGCTTTTTCCACCATTTCCAGCCGTAGTGCTCAAGCGCCTCGGCCGATTCGACGAAGGCGGCGCGCAGGAAGCGCGAACCGCCGTTGACCCAGTCAGGATTGATCATGCTGTTCAAGTGGTCTTGCAACTTCAGCATCGTGGCCGCCTGGGCCTGGTTCAATCCGACAACGTTATTCACTTTCACTCCGTAATTCTTCAAGGGTCTTTGCGACAGCGGCGGAAATGTTAGCACCATTGCCATGCGCGTCCGCCCGGCTTCAGCTGTCCTTGCGATACGAAGACGTCTTCAAGGGCGGCAGCTTGCCCGGCGACATACCGCGCGGCTTGCGCGCGCTGCCGGCCGCCTTGAGCAGCATGAAGGCGAAGAAGGCCAGGAACACGGCGGGCATCAGCTGATCAAGCTCGAAATGCGAAGCCCGCAGGGCGCGGAACGCGATGTTGACCGCCGCCCAACCGGCCAACACGCCGCCGATGGTCAGGATGATGCCAACCTTGCGCTGGCGGGCGCGCCCCGCCAGCGATGCATCGGCCGCGTCCGACGGGGCAGTGGCGCCCGGCGCGCCGGCGGACGAGCGCGGCGATGCGGTATTGCCCCAAGGGGCGGTGGACAAGGAATCGCCCGTGGCGGGCGCGGGCACGGCTACCGTGGCTGTCGCCTGAGCGGACGCACGGCGCTTTTCGGGCACCTTGCCTGGCGTGACGCCGCCCGCCTGCGACAGGTTTTCGATGTAGCGCGCGAAATCGCCGTCTTTGGGCTCCAGGTCTATCGCCATGCCAATTCTCCGATCAGTTGCTGCGCCGTTGCCGCGCCGGCTGGCGGCGCTTGCGCACCATCGCCAGCAGAAGCCCGCATCCTAGCAGCACTGAGAGGCCCGCGCCGATCATCATGGCGATCTGCTGCGCATTTTCCGCGGTACCCAGACTGCGCGCGGTGATGTAGCCCGGCGCCAGCATCAGCGGCATCCAGAGCAGGGCCGACATGACGTTGGCCAATTGGAAGCGGTGATGCGCCATGCCCATCACACCGGCCACCGTCGGGATGGTCGAGCGAATCGGGCCGAGGAAACGGCCTATCAGTACCGACGCAAAGCCATAGCGGTAGAAAAACAGCCGCGCACGCGCCACGCCGGTGCGTTGCTGCTTGAGCGGCCAGCGGCGCAACACGCCCGGGCCGGCCCAGCGCCCCAGCCAATAGGAAATTGCATCGCCGACGATGGCGCCCGCGATGCCCCACGCGATGACGCCCCAAGGGTCCAGCGTGCCGGCGCCGATCAAGCCGCCGGTCAGCAACATCAGGGCCGTGGCGGGGATGAACAGGCCCACCAATACCAGCGATTCCCCAAGCGTCAGCAGGAAGGTGATGGGGCCGGCCCACACCTGGTTGGCCTCGATGAACAGCCCGATTTTGTCGATATATTGATCCATGAAGGCGAAGTCTGAAAATTAGCTGAAAGCAATCGGGTATCTTAACGCCTACCTGGATGGCCAAATGTTATCTAGGCTGTCTGATTGATGCGGTGCGACTGACGGGGTTGATTGGGAAGCTATGGATTCGGTAACACAAGCGGTGCTGGGCGCGGGCATACAGGGCGTCATGCTGGGGCGGTTTCAGGGGCGCCGGGCGTTGGTGTACGGGGCGGCGCTGGCAACGGTGCCCGACCTGGACGTGCTGATGCGCTATCCCGACCCGGTGTCGCTGATGACCTACCACCGGGGGTTTTCCCATTCGATATTCGTGCTGACCGGGCTGGCGCTGTTGCTTGCCTGGCTGATACGCAAATATTGGCCGCAGGCGCCGTATAGCGGCAGGCGGCTTTTCCTGACCTTATGGCTGGTGCTGGGGACGCACCCGGTGCTGGACGCCTTCACCGTGTATGGCACTCAGCTTTTCTGGCCACTGACGCCCGTTCCCGAAAGCTGGTCGGCAATCTTCATCATTGACCCGGTCTATACCGTGCCCTTGCTGCTGGCGGTGCTCTTCGCCATCGCCGTCGGCATGACGGGCCGCGCGCGGCGCCTGATGGCCGGCGCGCTGATCTTCAGCACGGCGTACCTGGGTTTCGGCCTGGCCAGCCGCATGGTGGCCGAAGACCGCGTACGCGACGCGATGCGCCAGGAAGGCATTGCCGTGACCGAGCTGCGGGCCGTGTCGATGCCGTTCAACACCCTGGTGTGGCGGGTCATCGCCAAGACGGCGGACGGCAATTATTACGAAGCCGTCAGCAGCCTGTTTGATCGCGACCGGCCGGAATGGCTGCGTCAGCCGCTGAACCTGGACCTGGCCCGGGTGCTGGACGATGTGCCCTTGCACCAACGCCTGCGTTGGTTTACCGATGATTGGCTGCGCTATGACGCCATTGGCGACGCGCTGGTCGTCAGTGACCTGCGCATGGGCATGGCAGGCCATTACACCTTTCGCTTCAAGATGGCCGAGCGCACGCCCGGCGGCGGCTGGACGCCGGTGACGCCGTCCACCTGGCCCAGCGAGCGGGGCGGTTGGGCGGAATTGAAGCTGGTGCTGGCGCGCATCCTGCATGCGCAGCCGCCGTTGCCGCTGGCGCAGTGGTCCACGCTTGCCGACCGCTAATCGCCCGCGCTGAAACCCACGCGGTCCCAGCCTCCAGCCCCCGGCACCCCGGGGGCTTTTTCTTTGCGGCAACGATCGGTATTGACCGCGTTCCGCGCCCGCATTATCCTTGTTCTCTATTAAGGAACCCAGGTTCCGGTTTATGGAACAAGCATGAGCATTCTCGATGGAGTCCAGCGCGTCCTGTCGCTCTACGCGGACGGCGCCATGGAACTGAGCTTTACCGACGTCGCCGCGCGCCTGGCCATGCCCAAGAGCACGGCATCGCGCCTGCTGAACCATATGCAGCGTTACGGCATGCTGGATCAGGACCCCGCCACGCGCCGCTATCGGCCTGGCGCCTTGCTGGCGCAGGCGGTACGCGCCGGCATGGCCGCCACCCCGCTGGACGAAGCCTGCCGCGATGTGCTGGTACGGCTGTCCGAAGACAGCGGGCTGACCGCCTACCTGTCCACCTTGAACCAGCGCGAAACCGTGGTGCTGCAACGTTTGAACGGGTCCCATCCCGTGCAGGTGCTGTCGCCGCCCGGTTCCCGCCGCAACGCGTCGGGCACCGCCATGGGCCGCGCACTGCTGTCGCGCTTGAGCGATGCCGAATTCCAGGCGCTCTATGGCGCCGACCCCGCGCAGCCGCTGCCCACTGAAGGCCGCGATTGCCCCGCTACCGTGGGCGACTTGGCGCGGCTGGTCGAGCAGACGCGCGCCGATCACTACGGCGTCGCCATCGATCAGGCCATGCCCGGCATCGGCGCCGTGGCCGCCGCCGTGCGCGACCCGGCCACCGGCGAATTGCGCGGCCTGTGCCTGTCGTTCGTGTCGTTTCAGGCTGATGCCGAGCGCGTGGCGCGCTTGCGTGAATTGGTCCTGACGCAAGTGGCCGGCCTGGGCCGCAAGTTGAACGACCCCTACTGGCTGACCTGAATTCTTCCCTTTGCCTTGTTGATGGAATCTTCCCCATGAACCTTTTGCTACTCAGCAATTCCAGCAGCGACGCCGGCTACCTGGTGCACGCCATGCCGGATATCCGCGAGCTGATCGAATCCTTGCCGCAAGGCGCGCCCGCCGTTTTTGTGCCGTTCGCCGGCGTCACGCGTGACTGGGACGACTACACCGCGCTGGTGGTATCCGCGCTGGCGGACACCGGCCTTGCCATCGAAGGCCTGCACCGCGCGCAAGACCCGGTAGCGGCGCTGGAAAAGGCCGCCGTCATCATCGTGGGCGGCGGCAACACCTTCAACCTGCTGGGCCAGCTGCGCCGTCAAGGCCTGCTGGACGTGGTGAAGCGCCGCGTGCGCGAGGGCGCGGCGTATCTGGGCTGGAGCGCGGGCTCCAACCTGACGTGCCCCACCATCTGCACCACCAACGACATGCCCATTACCGACCCGGGTGGTTTCGACGGCCTGGGCCTGATCACGTTCCAGATCAACCCGCACTACACCAACGCGCATCCCCCCGGCCACCGAGGCGAAACGCGGGCCCAGCGCCTGGCCGAGTTCTGCACCCTGAATCCCGACATGCCGGTGTTGGGGCTGCCCGAAGGCGCGGGGCTGCGCGTGCGCGGCGCCAAGGTGGCGCTGGTCGGCCCGCATGATGCGCCGTTGTTCCTGGGTCACACCGAGCCGCGCGTGTTCCGCCCCGGCCCGCTGGAGATCGCGGCATGAAGCAGGTGATAGACACCATCGAACTCCTGTCCTCGGCGCACATCACCGGCGAGGCGGTGGCGCGGGTGCTGCGCGACGCGGGCGATTGCGAGGTGCAAGTCACGCACCTGGAACGCGACGGCGCGGCGACCGATTTTTTGTCCATCGTCATTCCGGGCCTGGATGCATCCGCGCCGCAACTGGGCATAGTCGGCCGCCTGGGCGGCATCGGCGCGCGGCCCGCCGTGACCGGCCTGGTGTCCGATAGCGACGGGGCGGTGGTGGCGATTGCCGCGGCGCTCAAGCTGATGGCCATGGCGCGCCAGGGCGACGTGATGCCGGGCACCGTGCGCATCCGCACGCACATCTGCCCGCGCGCCGGCACGCGTCCGCATCATCCCGTGCCGATGATGCGCTCGCCTTTTCCCATGCGCGAAATGATGTCGCACGAGGTGGACCCGCGCATGGACGCCATCCTGTCCGTGGACACCACGCGCGGCAACCGCCTGGTGAACAAGCGCGGCGTGGCGCTGACGCCGGTGGCCAAGCAGGGCTATCTGCTGCGCATTCCCGAAACGATGCTGGACGTGATGGGCTGGGTCAGCGGCGAACTTCCCGTGACGCTGCCTTTGACGACGCAGGACATCACGCCCTACGAAAACGGCCTGTGGCACGTGAACTCGCTGATGCAACCGGCGATCGTCACCGACGCGCCTGTCGTTGGCGTGGCGCTGACGGCGCAAACCACCGTGCCCGGCTGCGCCACCGGCGTGACCAACGCGGTGGATGCCGACGTAGCGATGCGTTTCTGCATAGAAATTGCCAAGCTGTATGGCCTGCGCACGATGACGTTCTTCGATGATGCGGAATGGCGCGCGCTGCAATCGCGATACGGATCCATGGCGCACTTGCAAACCGTTGGGCATGACGATGGCGGTGCAGCATGAGCGCCGCCGCGACACGTCGCGTGGCGTTCTTCACCATCGGCCAATCGCCGCGCAGCGACGTCGTGCCCGAAATGGCGCGCCTGCTGGGCGAGGCCGTACATATCGATGAATTTGGGGCGTTGGACGGCTTGGACGCGGCCGCGCTGGCTGCAATGGCCCCGCGCGACGGGGAATATCGCTTTGCCACCCGCATGCGCGACGGCACGCAAATCGAGCTGGACGCCGCCGCCGCCGAAGCCCGGTTGGCCCAGGTGATGCGGCAGGCGGACGACGCCGGTTACGACGCGCTGGTGCCCCTGTGCACGGGCACCGCCATCGCGCCCATGCGCACCTTGGTGGTTGAGCCGCAGCAGGTCGTCGACCACCTGGTCGCGGGCCTGTCGCAGCACTGCCGCAACGTGGGGCTGGTTGTGCCCCTGGCTGAACAGGTCGACTTCTTTCACCTGGCGGTGCCGCTGGCCTGCGGCACGCAGATCGTGCATGCGTCGCCCTATGAAGCCGATGCGCTGCGGGCCGCGCAGAACTTCGCCCAAGCCGGGCAGGCCTTGGCATCGTGCGACCTGATCGTCATGCATTGCATGGGCTATGGGCAGCAGATGCGCGACGCGGTAGCCCAAGCCTCGGGCCGGCCGGTGCTGTTGTCCAACCGCATCGTGGCGCAGGCCTTGTCGCAATTATTGGAATAAAGCCGCCGATGTTTCAGCACGGCGTGGCGGTGGCGTTTTCATGCGCCGTCATGCCGGATGAGCGGCATGGGGAGACGAAGCTGTCTTCGTCAATTTATTGTTGGGAGTTGTTTTCATGTTCAGCCGTACCTTGCACCGCGCCGTTGGCGCCTTGTCCGCCGTTACTGTCTTGACGGTCTTGCCCGCGCTGTTGGCGCCCGCCCACGCCGCCGACGCGTGGAAGCCCACCAAGCCCGTGCGGCTGCTGGTGGGCTTTGCGCCCGGCGGCTCGGCCGACACCTTGGCGCGTCTGCTTGCCGATCCGCTGTCCAAGCGCCTCGGGCAGTCCGTTGTGGTTGAAAACCTGGCCGGCGCCGGCGGCAACATCATGGCGTACCGCCTGTCGCAATCGGCTGCCGACGGCTACACCATCGGCATCGCGGCCGCTGGTTCCATGGCCATCACGCACGTCCTGAATCCCAAGGGCACGAACTACAAGCCGTCGGACTTCACGCCGATCACGCTGGCTGCCGTGCAACCCAACGTGGTCATCGTCAACAAGGACGTGCCGGCCAATAATCTGGCCGAGTTGAAAGCGTATTTTCAGAATACGCCAACCGCTACCTACGGCACGGCGGGCGTGGGCATTTCCAACCACCTGATCGCCGAGACCATGCTGTACAAGTTGGGCGTGAAGGTGCCGCACGCGGCCTATCGTGGCGCGGCGCCGGTCATCACGGATTTGCTGGGCGGGCACATCGCCATGACGATGGACAACATCTCGACCGCCGCGCCGCTGGCCGCGCAAGGCAAGGTCAAGGCGATTGCCGTGGCCTCGCTCAAGCGCGCGCCGCAGCTGCCCAATGTGCCGACGCTGGATGAGCAAGGCCTGAAGGGCTTCGACATGCCAACGTGGCAGGGCGTGTTCGCACCCGCGGGTTTGCCGGCCGACGTGCTGGCCGCCTATTACGCCGCGCTGCAAGACGTGCTGAAAGACCCGGCGCTGGTTGAAAAGATGGCGGGCCTGGGTTCCGAGCCGGTTACGGAAATGACGCCGGAGAAGACGGCGCAGTTTCTTGAGAAGGATCGGCAGCAATGGGCCGATATCGTGAAGGCCGCGAACATCAGCCTGGAGCAGTAAAGCAGAAGGGCCCGCAAGGGCCCTTCTTTTTTTTTGGCGGAGAGCTGCCGGTCGGTGAGATGTGGATTGGCAAGAAACTGGCTGGCAAGAAACTGGCGCGCAAGAAGGGGGCCGCAAAGATGCGGCCCGAAAAGAATTTACTGGGAAAGATCTAGGCGGTAAAGAATTAGGCGGTAAAGAACTAGCCGGGAAAAATATCAGCCCGGTACGCGCGCCGCGATTTCGGCGATCAGGCGGCGGGCCGCTTCCAGCTTGTCACCCGCCGGCAGCGGGTGCGCGCCTTGCTCGTCGAACAGCACCAGTTCGGTGGTGTCGGCGTCCATGACCTTGTGCGCCAGGTTGCCCACCAGCAGCGGGATGCCCTTGCGCTGGCGCTTGGCTTCGGCATGTTCGGCGAGCTTTTCGGTCTCGGCCGCAAAGCCCACGCACCAGGGGCCGTTTTCCAGCTTGGCCACTTCAGCCAGGATGTCCGGATTCGGTTCGAATTCCATCACCGGCGCGCCGCCGCCTTCGCTGGTCTTTTTCAGCTTTTGCGTGCTGACGTTCTTCACGCGCCAGTCGGCCACGGCAGCCACGGCGATGAAGATGTCGGCGTCCGCCGCGCTGGCCATGACCGCGTCGTGCATCTGGCGCGCCGTCATGACGGACAGCGCCGTCACGCCGCGCGGCACGGGCAGGAACGTGGCGCCGGTAATCAAGGTGACGCGAGCGCCCGCTTCACGCGCGGCGCGGGCCAGCGCGTAGCCGGTCTTGCCCGACGAACGGTTGCTAAGCACGCGCACCGGGTCCACGGGTTCGGACGTGGGGCCGGCGGTCAACAACACATGGCGCCCGGCCAGCAGCTTGGGCTGAAAGAAAGCGATCAGGTCGGTCAGAAGCTCGTGCGCTTCCAGCATGCGGCCGTCGCCCGTTTCGCCGCAAGCCTGCTCGCCAGCCGACGGCCCCAACACGCTGACGCCATCCGCGCGCAGTTGCTGCACATTGCGCTGCGTGGCCGGGTTGGCCCACATCTCGCGGTTCATGGCGGGCGCCACCAGTAACGGGCAGGCGCGCGCAAGGCATAGCGTGGACAGCAGGTCGTCGGCCATGCCGTGCGCCAGCTTGGCCATGAAGTCGGCGCTGGCGGGCGCGATCAGCACGGCGTCGGCGCCGCGCGTCAGGTCGATGTGCGCCATGTTGTTGGGCACGCGCGCGTCCCAGGCGTCCACGAATACCGGGCGGCCCGACAGGGCCTGCATCGTCACGGGGGTGATGAAGTGCGTGGCCGCCTCGGTCATCACCACATCGACGGTGGCGCCTTGTTCGGTCATGCGCCGCACCAGCTCGGCGATTTTGTAGCAGGCGATGCCCCCGGTCAGACCGAGGACGATGCGTTTGCGGGCGAGATCGAGCATGAGGGCGTGGCGGCGGGTTCAGCGCCGTGAAATCAAGGAATGGAGGGTGATTTTATTCTGCATTGCGGCATTGCGCCGTTCGTCATGCATTCAGGGGGTATCAAGCGAGGCAAAAGCCGGGGGGGGCAGGGGCGGCCGGGGCAGAGCGCCCCGGCGCGAAGGCGTCAGGCCTGAGGCTTCTTACGGGCGCGGAGCAACTCGTCCAGCACCAGCAGCACGGCGCCGCAGCTGATACCCACGTCGGCCAGGTTGAAGGCCGGAAAGTAGGACTCGTTCCAGTAGAACAGCAGGAAGTCCACCACGTGGCCATAAGCAACGCGATCAATGACGTTGCCGATGGCGCCGCCCAGGATCAGCGTCAGCGCCAGGCTGAAGCGCGGCTGGCCATGCGTGCGACGCAGGATGATCGTGATGACCACGGCGGCCACGCAGCCCAGGCCGGTGAACAGCCAGCGCTGCCAGCCTTCCTCGGACGCCAGGAAGCTGAACGCCGCGCCGCGGTTGTACATCAGCGTGAAGTCGAACACCGGCAGCACGTTGACGCGTTCGCCATACTGAAACGAGGTGTTGAAGTACACCTTGGTCAGTTGGTCCAGCACGATGATCAGCAGCGCCAGCGCCAGCCAGCCGCCCACGCGCGCGGGCGCGGCGCGGGTGGCTGGGGCGGCCGAGGCTCCGGCGTCAGAGGGGCGGGCCATGTTCACGCCTTGTCGCGCGCTTCGCCCGAACCGAACAGGTTCGACACGCAACGGCCGCAGATCTCGGGGTGGTCGGCGTCCTGGCCAACGTCCAGGCGCCAATGCCAGCATCGTTCGCACTTTTTGTGCGTCGACGGCGTGACATCGATGCGCGTCTCGCCTTCACCCGCGTGCACGGTGGCGCGCGACACGATCAGCACAAAGCGCAGGTCGTCGCCCAGGCTGGCCAGCAGTTGCTGGTCGTCGCCGCTGGCGTAAAGATCCACTTCGGCCTGCAACGACGAACCGATATCACCCGCCGTGCGCACCTCTTCCAGCTTGCGCTGGACTTCGGCACGAATGGCGCGCAGGCGCGACCACTTTGCGGACAGCGCATCGGCGTCGGCAAACGGCGGCAACGCGTGGTAGACCTCGGTGAAGATGGTCGTGCGCGCGGCGTCGGCCTGGTGCTTGAGTGCCGAGCCAACCAGTTCCTTCCAGGCTTCTTCGGCCGTAAAGGACAGGATCGGGGCCATCAGCTTGAGCAGCGTCTGGGTGATATCCAGCAACGCCGTCTGCGCCGAGCGTCGCGCCACGCTGCCCGGAGCCGACGTGTACAGGCGGTCTTTCAGGATGTCCAGGTAGAACGCGCCCAGGTCTTCCGAGCAGAACGTCTGCAAGCGCGATACCGCCGGGTGGAAGTCGTAGCGTTCGTAGTTGGCCTGCACTTCGGCCTGCATCTGCGCCGTCATGGCCAGCGCGTAGCGGTCGATTTCGAACAGGTCGCCGTAGGGCACGGCTTGCGACACCGCGTCGAAGTCGGCCACGTTGGCCAGCAGGAAACGCAGCGTGTTGCGGATGCGGCGGTAGCCTTCGACCACGCGCTTCAGGATTTCGTCCGAGATGGACAGCTCGCCCGAATAGTCGGTAGAGGCCACCCACAAGCGCAGGATTTCCGCGCCCAGCGAGTCGGACACCTTTTGCGGGGCGATCACGTTGCCCACCGACTTGCTCATCTTGCGGCCCTGGCCGTCAACGACGAAACCGTGCGTCAGCAGCGCCTTGTACGGCGGTTGGCCGTACAGCATGCAGCCGGTCAGCAGCGACGAATGGAACCAGCCGCGATGCTGGTCCGAGCCTTCCAGGTACAGGTCGGCGGGCCAGCCCAGTTCGGCGCCGTGCGAGCCGGCGAAGTCGCCGTCCTTGCCGCCCAACACCGTGGCGTGCGTGCTGCCGGAATCGAACCAGACATCAAGCGTGTCGCGGTTCTTTTCGTATTGGTCGGCTTCGTCGCCAAGCAGGTCGCGCGGTTCAAGCGCTTGCCAGGCTTCAATGCCGCCTTGCTCGACGCGCTGCGCCACCTGTTCCAGCAATTCGGTCGTGCGCGGATGCAGCTCGCCGGTTTCCTTGTGCACGAAGAAGGCCATCGGCACGCCCCACTGGCGCTGACGCGACAGGGTCCAGTCCGGGCGGTTCGCGATCATGGCGTGCAGGCGGGCGCGGCCCCAGGCCGGGTAGAAGGCCGTGGCATCGATACCGGCCAGCGCCGATTCGCGCAGGGTCGGGCCGCCGTCTTTCGGGGCCACGTCCATGCCGGCGAACCATTGGCTGGTGGCGCGATAGATGATCGGCGTCTTGTGGCGCCAGCAGTGCATGTAGCTGTGCTTGTGCTTTTCGACGTGCATCAGCGCGCCGGCTTCGGTCAGCGCTTCGACGATCTTGGGGTTTGCGTCCCAGATGGACAGGCCGCCGAACAGCGCCAGGCTGTCCACGTACTTGCCGTCGCCCATGACGGGGCTGATGAAGTCGGTGTCTTTCATGCCGTGCGCCTTGCACGACACAAAGTCTTCAATGCCGTAGGCCGGGGCCGAGTGCACGACGCCCGTGCCCGAGTCGGCCGTGACGTAGTCGCCCAGGTAGACGGGGGCGCGGCGATCGTAGGCCGGGTTGAACTGCGCCAGCGGATGGCGGAATTCGATTTCGGACAGCGCTTGGCCGGGCGCCGTGGCGATGATTTCGCCTTCCAGGTTCCACGACTTCAGGCACGCTTCTACGCGGTCTTTGGCCACCAGCAGCAGCGGGCCGAACTTGGGCGCGGGCGATACACGCACCAGCGCATATTCGATTTCGGGGTGCACGTTCAGCGCCTGGTTGGACGGGATGGTCCAGGGCGTGGTCGTCCAGATGACGATCGCGCCGTTGTCCACCGAGTCCAGCCCGAAAGCCGCCGCCAGCTTGGCCGGTTCCGCGAACGGGAAGGCGACGTCAACCGCAGGGTCGACGCGGTCGGCGTATTCGACTTCGGCTTCGGCCAGTGCCGAACCGCAGTCAAAACACCAGTTCACGGGCTTCAGGCCACGGAACACATAGCCCTTGTCCAGGATGCGGCCCAGTGCGCGGATTTCGTCGGCTTCATTGCTGAAGTTCATCGTCATGTACGGGCGATCCCATTCGCCCAGCACACCCAGACGCTTGAAATCCTTACGCTGGCGGTCGATCTGCTCAAGCGCGTAAGCGCGAGCCTTCGACTGCACTTCGGCCACGGGCAGGTGCTTGCCGTATTTCTTTTCGATCTGGATTTCGATCGGCATGCCGTGGCAATCCCAGCCGGGCACGTAATGCGCGTCATAGCCGGCCATGTTGCGGCTCTTGACGATGATGTCCTTCAGGATCTTGTTGACCGCGTGGCCGATGTGAATGTCGCCGTTCGCATAGGGCGGGCCGTCGTGCAGCACGAAACGCGGCCGGCCGCGGCTGGCCGCACGAATCGCCTGGTAGACGTGGTTTTCCTCCCACTGCGAAATCCAGGCGGGCTCGCGCTTGGCAAGGTCGCCCCGCATGAGGAAGGGGGTATCGGGCAGGTTGAGGGTCTTTTTATAGTCCATGAACGGCAAAATAGGCGCGCGCGTTTCGCGCGTCTTCGGCGATGGCGGCAGTCAGGGAAGGGAGGTCAGGAAATTTTTCTTCATCCCGCAGCTTGTGCAGGAATTCGACGCGTACGAGTTTACCGTAAGCGTTGACGGTGTCGTCGAGCAGGTGTGACTCAAGTAGCACTCGGCCACGGTCTTCAACGGTTGGGCGCACGCCCAGGCTGGCCACGGCGGGCAACGGCCGGTCGGCCAGGCCATAAACCTGCACCACATAAATGCCCGAGCGCGCGGCGCAGCGTTCGGCCACGCGCAGATTCATCGTGGGGTAGCCCAGCGTGCGGCCCAGTTTCTGGCCGTGGATGACGTGGCCGCTGATATGGTACGGATGGCCCAGCAGATGGCGCGCACGGTCCAGATCGCCTACGGCCAAGGCCGTGCGGACTTCGGAACTGGAAATGCGATGACCTTGCTGGTCGGTGACGTCGGCAAGCGTTTGCACCTCGAATCCGTGGTGCATGCCGGCTTCACGCAGCAGGTCGATGTCGCCGCTGCGTTTATGGCCAAAGCGGAAATCCTCGCCCACCAGCAGCCACTTGGTTTGCAGGCCCTGCACCAGCAGGTTTTCGATGAAGGCGTTGGCCGACATCTCGGCCAGCCGGGCGTTAAAGCGCTGCACCACGACTTGGGAAACGCCGTAGCGCGCCAGCGCCGACAGCTTGTCGCGCAGCCCGGAAACCCGGGTCGGCGCCAGTTCGGGGCGTTGGTTCAAGGTGGCGAAGTACTCCCGCGGATGCGGTTCGAACGTCATCACGGAAGGGGTAAGCCCGCGCTCGCGGGCGGCTTCGCAGACGCGCGCCAGCATGGCTTGATGCCCGCGATGGACGCCGTCGAAATTGCCGATCGTCAGCGCGCAAGGAGCGCGCCGGTCGGGCGGAGGCAGGGATCGGTAGATACGCAGCGATGGTTTCACGAGCGAGAGTTTACAATTTTGGATTCCGGGTTTGTTCCAATCCCCCCAATCGTTCACGCGCCGACCGGTTTTCATGGCGTGGGAAGAGGGCGGACAAGCCCGCTGCGCCAAGCGAACCGCGTCCCAGCCGGGCGCGTTGGGGGCCATCTTTGGATTCTTTATCTTGCCGGAAACACAACTTTCTAAGCGCCGCCTTGTCATCCTGATTTCAGGGCGGGGCAGCAACATGCAGGCGCTGGCCGAGGCCTGCCGAAATGAGGGCTGGCCGGCTGACATTGCCGCCGTCATCGCCAGCCGCCCTGACGCGGGCGGCCTGGAATGGGCGGCCGCCCAGGGCATTCCCACCGCGGCCCTGTATCACAAGGACTACGCCAGCCGGGATGCTTTCGATGCCGCGCTGGCCGCCGAAATCGACCGCTATGCGCCCGATTACGTCATCCTGGCCGGCTTCATGCGCGTGCTGACGCCGGGTTTTGTCAACCATTACGCCGGTCGGCTGGTCAACATTCACCCGTCGTTGCTTCCGGCGTTTCCCGGCCTGCATACCCACGCGCAAGCGCTGGCGACGGGCGTGCGGGTGCACGGTTGCACGGTGCATTTCGTGACCCCGGTGCTGGATCACGGCCCGATCATTGCGCAGGGCTGTGTGCCGGTTCTGGCCGGTGATACGCCCGAACTGCTGGCCAACCGCGTGCTGGCAGTGGAACATCAGGCTTTTCCGGCCGCCGTGCGCTGGCTGGCCGAAGGCCGGGTTACCCTGACAACCGACCATCGAGTGGACGTGCAGGGGGATCCCGCACGCCTTTTCACCTGGTCGCCGGCCGCCTGAGCGGCCCCGAATCGCTTTTATCGGGCGGAACTCCTCCGCCCCACTGGAACACACCATGACTAAACCCCAATCTCCGCGTTCTCGTCCGGCAGGCTCCCCGAGGGCCGCTTCCGAAGGGCGCGACGGTCGGTCCTTTTTCTCGCGTCCGAAGGGCGAAGCCCGCGAGGCGCCGGCGCGCGAGCAGCGTACCGAGCGAGGGCGCGATGAGCGTCCCGCCCGCGATGCGGGCCGCCCGGCGCCGCGCGCGTCGTTTGACGCCCAACGTGGCGAAGGGCGCGGCGAAGGCCGTGCCGGGGCGCGCGGCGATCGCGGCTCCTTTGGCGGCGATCGCGGCTCGTTCGGAGGTGACCGCCGGGAAGGGCAAGGCCAGGGCCGCCCGGCCCCCCGCCCGTCCTACGACGCCCCGCGCGGTGAAAACCGTGGCGGCGAGCGTGGTTCCTATGGCGCGGAGCGCCGTGGTGGCCAAGGACAAGGCCAAGGCCGCCCGGATTCGCGTCCGTCCTATGGCAACGGCCCGCGTGGCGAGAATCGTGGCGGCGAACGTGCTTCCTATGGTTCGGAACGTCGTGGTGAACAAGGGCAAGGCCAAGGCCGCCCGGATTCCCGCTCGTCCTACGGCAACGGCCCGCGTGGCGAGAATCGTGGCGGCGAACGTGCTTCCTATGGTTCGGAACGTCGTGGTGAACAAGGGCAAGGCCAAGGCCGCCCGGATTCCCGTTCGTCCTACGGCAACGGCCCGCGTGGCGAGAATCGTGGCGGCGAACGTGCTTCCTATGGTTCGGAACGTCGTGGTGAACACGGCCAAGGCCAAGGCCGCCCGGATTCCCGTCCGTCCTATGGCAACGGCCCGCGTGGCGAGAATCGTGGCGGCGAACGCGCTTCCTATGGTTCGGAGCGTCGTGGTGAGCACGGCCAGGGCCAAGGCCGCCCGGATTCTCGTCCGTCCTATAACAATGGTCCCCGTGGTGAAAGCCGTGGCGGCGAACGCGGTTCCTACGGGGCCGAGCACCGTGGGGGTGAGCGCGGTACCTCCTATGGCGCCGAGCGCCATGAACGTCAGTCGCGCCCGTCCTACGACGGCCCTCGTGGGGATGACCGTGGGGAGCGCGGCCAGTATGCCGGCCCGCGCGGCGGTGACGCCGGGCAGGGCAATCGCGAACAGTCGTCGCAAAAGCCGCAGTTCAACCGTCCGCGCCAATCGTATGCGGCCATCCGCATCGATCAAGTCCAGCGCGTGCTGGGCGAAATTCTGCAATGGACCTATCCGGCCGACGCCGCGCTGTCGCACTGGCTGCGCCACCACCCGAACCTGGGCGCGCGCGATCGCTCCGAGGTCGCCGAAGCCGTTTACGACGTGCTGCGTCACCTGCGTCGCTACCGCCAATTCGGCGAAAGCGGCGTGGGTCCCGCGTCGCGTCGCCTGGCCATTCTTGGTTTGAACGCCACCCTGGGCGCCGAAGCGCTGGAAGAGGGCCTGGATGCCGCCGAAGCGGAATGGCTCAAGCGCGTGTCGCAGATCGATTTGTCCACGTTGCCGCGCGCCGTGCGAGGAAGCATCCCTGACTGGCTCGACGAGCGCCTGGCGCTGATGGACAGCCCGGACACGCTGGTCGAAGCGCTGAACCGTCAGGCCAGCCTGGATCTGCGCGTCAACCCGCTTAAGGTCGAACGCGACGCCATGCTGACGGAACTGCAACAAAGTGCAGGCCGCTACGAGCCCGTCGCCATGCCGTTTTCGCCCTGGGGCATCCGCATGGAAGGGCGTCCGGCGATCAACCGCTGGCCGCAATTCGAAAACGGCAGCATCGAGGTTCAAGACGAAGGCAGCCAGTTGCTGGCCCTGCTGGTCGCGCCGCGCCGTGGCGAAATGATCATCGATTTCTGCGCGGGCGCCGGCGGCAAGACGCTGCTGCTGGGCGCGCTGATGCGCTCCACCGGCCGCCTGTACGCGTTTGACGTGTCGGCCGCGCGCCTGGCCCGTGCCAAGCCGCGCTTTGCGCGCAGCGGTCTGTCGAACGTGGTGCCGGTTGTGATCGACAGCGAGAACGACGCCCGCGTAAAGCGCCTGGCCGGCAAGGCGCAACGCGTGCTGGTGGATGCCCCGTGCAGCGGTATTGGCACCTTGCGCCGCAATCCCGACCTGAAGTGGCGCCAGCACCCGCAGGCACTGGCCGAACTGGGCCAGTTGCAGGAGCGCATTCTGAACAGCGCCGCGCGATGCGTGGCGCCGGGCGGACGCCTGGTGTACGCCACGTGCAGCCTGCTGGCCGAAGAAAACGAAGTACAGGCCGAGCGCTTCCTGGCCAGCCATCCCGACTTTGAACGCGTGGACGCGGCCGAGATCCTGGCTTCGCGTTGCGAAAACCTGAAGCTGGAAGGCCCGTATCTGCAACTGCGTCCTGACGTGCACGGCACGGACGGCTTCTTCGCGGCGGTATTCGAGCGCAAAAAGAAGGGCGCGGCCACCGACACGGCAGCGGGTGCGGACGCCGTTGTGGCAGCGGAAGCGGCCGACGCCGATCTTCTGGAAGATGGCATCCCTGACGAGCAATCGGATCGGGAACTGGAAACGGCGACCGCGACGGCCACCCCGCCGGCAGCCGTCGATTCCGAGGCTGGGGACGATGCCCAGCTGATTCCTGAGTCGGCAGCGTCTGAGGCGGTATCCGATCCGGCAGCCGACGCCGGTAAGCAGGACAAACCCGCCTGACGCTCCGGGTGGGCGGCGACACGGTCGGTGGGCGGGTCCTGCGATCTTCGGATTGCTCCCCGCTTGCCGGGCCGAGCCTACCGGGCCGGCGCCACGCCGATGGTCGCGCTATAGCGCCGGGTGCCCAGCGTCTTGTTCTGGTATTTCACTTCCCAGGCCAGGGTGTCGGCGCCCGGTTGATCCGCGGCGTACACCACCTGCGATACCGGCACGGCCTTGTAAGCGCACCGCCCGCTGTCACTGGACTGGCCGCGCGTCTGCACGATGCTGGCCTTGCCCAGCGTCGGGTTTTGCGTGATCACCACTCGTGGCGCCCGCAGCGCCAGGCAGTCAGACCCCCGTATCTCGTAGTACGACGCCAGCACGGTTACATCGCCGGACTTCAAGTTCTGCGCTAGCGCGGGTGTGTGGGCGGTCAGCGCCATCAGCGTCAAGGCCGCGAAAAATAAGGGACGGGTTTTTCTGAACAGCATGAGTGGGGCAAAAGAGACAGTTTTGGACCGCATTGAGCGCAACAAACAGGCATCGCAAGGCGCCTCGGCGGGCGGAACGCTGTTTGCTGACAGGAACTTTAGTACCGGAATGTAGCCAAAACCTGGTGTCTTTGCGAATACCCCCCACATAGAAGGGGTAGCCGGCCCTGAAGGCCGTCTATCGGCGAGACCAGCCTCGCGATCGGCCTGAAGCGGTCGCGAGAGAGGGTTTTTGTGCTCTGAAATCGGGGCTTAGTCCTTGATTTCGCTCAAAAACTATTTTGAAACTCCCTTGTCATAAGTCGGCAAAGGTAAGCTAAACTTCAGGCACTTAACAAGCGAGGCTCATAACAGCTTTATGGATTACATCCTCTCCTTCATTGCCGGTGGTCTGACCCAAGCCTCTTGGTGGCAGATCGTCGTATTCACCTTGGTCGTGACGCACATCACGATTGTTGCGGTCACCGTCTTTCTCCATCGCAGCCAAGCGCACCGCGGTCTGGATCTCCATCCTGCCGTCATGCATTTCTTCCGCTTCTGGCTCTGGATGACGACCGGTATGGTCACCAAGGAATGGGTTGCCATTCACCGCAAGCACCACGCCAAGTGCGAAAAGGAAGGCGATCCTCACTCGCCCATGTTGTTCGGTATCTGGAAGGTGCTGTTCCGCGGCGCGGAGCTGTATCGCGAAGAATCGAACAACAAGGAAACCATGGCCAAGTTCGGCCACGGTACGCCTGACGACTGGCTCGAACGCAACGTCTACAGCAAGCACAGCTTGTGGGGCGTGCTGTCCATGCTCGCCATCGACGTCGCCCTGTTCGGCGCGGTCGGCGTGACGGTGTGGGCGGTTCAGATGGCCTGGATTCCCTTCTGGGCAGCCGGCGTCGTCAACGGTATTGGCCACTATTGGGGCTACCGCAACTACAACAGCCCGGACACCAGCACCAACGTGTTCCCCTGGGGCATCGTGATTGGCGGCGAAGAGCTGCACAACAACCACCACGCCCACGGCACGTCGGCCAAGTTCTCGGCCAAGTGGTACGAATTCGACATCGGCTGGTGCTACATCAACATCCTGAAGTTCTTTGGCCTGGCCAAGATCAAGAAGGTTGCGCCCAAGCTCAAGCTGGATGACAGCCGTACCGGCATCGACCTGCGCACGTTGCAAGGCGTGATCACGCACCGCTACGAAGTCATGGCCCGCTACGCGGACGTGATCAAGAGCGCCGCTCGCGAAGAGATGAACAAGCTGAAGGCCTCGCGCCAGGAAGGCAACGCAGACTGCGACTACACCAAGTTGCGCCAAGTGCGTCGTGCCATCCACCGCAACGAGGAAATCCTCCAGCCTGAACAGCTTGCCGCCGTGGATAGCGCCATTGCCAAAAACAAGTCGCTGTCGACCTTGGTGCAGATGCGTCGTGAACTCGGCCGCATCTGGGAAAGCTCCAGCGCCAGCAGCGAACAGCTTCTTCATGACCTGCAGGCCTGGTGCCAGCGCGCCCAGCAAAGCGGCATCGCCGGGCTCGAGCAATTCGCTCAACATCTGCGCCGCTACGCGGCATGATGCTAGAGAAGCTCAACCCTGAACAACGCGCCGCAGTAACGTTAGAACCGCAGCACGCCCTGGTCTTGGCCGGGGCGGGCAGCGGCAAGACCCGGGTACTGACTACCCGCATGGCCTGGCTGATTCAAACCGGCCAGGCTTCGCCTTTTGGGCTTCTGGCGGTTACGTTCACCAATAAGGCCGCGCGCGAAATGCTGGCGCGTATGTCGGCGATCTTGCCGATCGATACGCGCGGCTTGTGGATCGGCACGTTTCACGGCCTTTGCAACCGCATGCTGCGCGCGCATCACCGCGATGCCGGCTTGCCGCAAAGCTTCCAGATCCTGGACGTGACGGACCAGCTTGCCGCCATCAAGCGCCTGATGAAGGCCAATGGCGTCGACGACGAAAAGTATCCGCCCCGGGACGTCCAGCGCTTCATCAACGGCGCCAAGGAAGAAGGCCTTCGTCCGCAAGACGTCGAGGCCTATGACGCCCATCGCCGCCGCCTGATCGAGATCTATCAGCTGTACGAAGCCCAGTGCCAACGCGAAGGCGTGGTCGACTTCGCCGAGCTGCTGCTGCGCGCCTACGAATTGCTGTCGCGCAATGCGCCGGTACGCGAGCACTACCAGCGCCGCTTCCGCCATATTCTGGTCGACGAGTTCCAAGACACCAACACGCTCCAATACAAGTGGCTGCGCCTGCTGGCCGGCGGTGGCGCGGCCATCTTTGCCGTGGGCGACGACGACCAATCCATCTATGCGTTCCGTGGCGCGAACGTCGGCAATATGTCCGACTTCGAACGCGACTACGCGCACGGCACCGTCATCCGCCTTGAGCAGAATTACCGCTCGTTCGGCCACATCCTGGATTCCGCCAACGCGCTGATCGGCCATAACAGTGGCCGCCTGGGCAAGAATCTTTGGACGGATCAGGGCGAAGGCGAACCGGTGCGCGTCATCGAACAGCCCTCCGACGGCATGGAAGCCCAATGGATCGTGGACGAAATCCGTTCGCTGATCCACGACGGCAGCCTGCGCCGCGAGATTGCCGTGCTGTATCGCAGCAACGCGCAGTCGCGCGTGATCGAGCACGCCATCTTCTCGGCCGGTATTCCGTACAAGGTCTATGGCGGCCTGCGCTTTTTCGAGCGCCAGGAAATCAAGCACGCCCTGGCGTACTTGCGCTTGATGGCCAATCCGCATGACGACACGTCGTGGATGCGCGTGGTCAATTTCCCGACGCGCGGCATAGGCGCGCGCACGCTAGAGCAACTGGCCGACGCGGCCCGCGCGCACGACACCAGCCTGTACGGCGCGGTGGCCCTGGTGGCCGGCAAGGGGGGGTCCAACCTGGCGCAGTTTGCCCAGCTGATCCACCGCCTGATCGAAGAAACGCGCGATCTGCCGCTGCCGGAAATGGTCGAGCACATGCTCGAAACCAGTGGCCTGAACGCTCACTACAAGGCGGAGCGCGAAGGCGCCGAACGGCTGGAAAACTTGAACGAATTGATCACGGCCGCGGCCGTGTTCGCGTCGGAAGAAAACTACGATGGCATGCCTGCCGGCGTGGTGCCCGACCAGGCCACGTCGTCAACGCTGATGCCGGGCGTCGTCGACGCGCCCATCGTGGCCTCTGACGGGCTGACGCCGTTGGCGGCGTTCCTGTCGCATGCCGCGCTTGAAGCCGGCGATAACCAGGCCCAGCAAGGCCAGGACGCCGTCCAGCTCATGACGGTGCACGCCGCCAAGGGCCTGGAGTTCGACGCGGTTTTCATCACCGGTCTTGAAGAAGGCCTGTTCCCGCACGAGAACAGCATCCTTGAGCAGTCCGGGCTGGAAGAAGAGCGGCGCCTGATGTACGTGGCGATTACCCGCGCACGGCAGCGTTTGTACATCAGCCTGGCACAAAGCCGGATGCTGCATGGCCAGACGCGCTACGCGATGCGCTCACGCTTCCTTGACGAGATTCCCGAAGAGCATCTGAAGTGGCTGTCGCCCAAGGCCGGCTTGGCGCCGGTCAGCAGCACGGGCGCCGGCTGGGGCGGCGGCAATCGGGGTGATGCGTTCGGCCGCAAAGCCACCAATACCATTGCGCCGCGTCAACCTCGCGGCATCGCAAGCGGTGTCACGGTGGGCGACAAGCAGTATCGTGTGGGTCAGGGCGTGCATCACGCGCGGTTTGGCGATGGCACGATTATTGGCTTGAGCGGCGCTGGACAGGACGCCCAGGCGGAAATCCAGTTTCGTGACGTGGGCGCCAAAACCTTGGCGCTGGGTATCGCGAAGCTTGATATTGTTCAGGGTTAAACATGGCCAACAACGAGTCTCCGAAAGCCGAGCTGGCGTCCCTGCGTGCCGAGGTCGATGAAATCGATCAGCAGATCATGCTGCTGTTGGGCGTGCGGTTTCGCTGCACGGACATGATTGGTGAATTGAAAACCAATCACGGAATGGACCTGGTGGACCCGCAACGGGAAAGCCAACAGGTCGAGCGCATTCGACGCCTGGCGGAAGAGGCCGGCGTGCCGCCCGCGTTGGCCGAGACCATCCTGCGCGAGGTGATCGACACCGTGATCGATCACCACACCCGCCTGCGCGAACGTCCTTACTCGTAATAAAAGAAGCGGGGGGCCAATCGGCCCCCCGTTTTCCATAGCGATCCAAGCTGTGCCGCTGCGCCGCTGTTGCGGGTTTTGCAGCGGTTGCAGCCGTACGTTTGGATCATCCCTCGCTTTGGTCGATTTCTTCCAGCGAACCCTGGATTTCCAGCCATTGCTCTTCCAGCTCGTCCATGCGCTTGCCGTGTTCGCCGTGCTCGGCCATGACCTTTTGGCGCTCGGCGCGGCGCGCGTCTGAATACAGGTCGGCGTCGGCAATGATGGCGTCCAGCGCGTGCAATTTGACGCGCAGCTTTTCCATCTCGGCCTCGACCTTGGCCAACTTCGACTCCAGCGGTTTGCGCAGTGCGGATAGGCGTTGGCGCTGTTCGGCTTCAGCGCGGCGTTGCGCCTTGCGGTCCACGACGGGTTCGCTGCCGTCGGCATTTTCGCGCGCGGCTTCGGCGCGCTCGCCGGCGTTGCGGGCGGCCAGCCAGTCGCGGTAGTCCTCCAGGTCGCCATCGAATTCGCGCACCGCGCCATCCGCGACAATCCAGAAGCTGTCCACGGTAGTACGCAGCAGGTGCCGGTCGTGCGATACCAGCAGCATGCTGCCGCCGAAGTCGGCAAGGGCGGCGGCCAGCGCTTCGCGCGTTTCGACATCCAAGTGGTTGCTGGGTTCGTCCAGCAGCAGCAGATTGGGTTTTTGCCAGACGATCAAGGACAACGCCAGGCGTGCTTTTTCGCCACCGGACATCGGGCCGACTTTGCTGGTGACCGTGTCGCCCGAAAAGCCGAAGCCGCCGAGGTAATTGCGCAGCTCTTGTTCGCGCGTGTCCGGCGCCAGCCGTGCCAGATGGGCGATAGGCGTGCTGTCCACGTCCAGCATATCCAGCTGATGCTGGTGAAAGTAGCCAATCGCCAAGCCACGCGAGGCACGCCGTTCGCCTGCTTGCACGGGGATCTCTTCGGCCAGCGTCTTGATCAGGGTACTTTTGCCGGCGCCGTTGGCCCCCAGCACGCCGACACGGCTGCCCGCGCGAACCATCAACGTCACATCGCGCAGAATCGGAATGGCGTTGCCTGCCGCGTCCGTATACCCGGCCGACAGGTGTTCCAGCGTCAACAGCGGGTCAGGCACCTGGTCGGGCGAGGGGATGCGGATGTCGATGCCGGCTTCAGCGTGCAGCGGCGCCAGCACCTGCATGCGCGCCAGCGCCTTGACGCGGCTTTGCGCCTGCTTCGCCTTGGAAGCCTTGGCTTTGAAGCGGTCGATAAACCCTTGCAGGCGGGCCGTCTCGCGCGTCTGGCGTTCGTAGGCGATGTTGGTCTGGCGCAGGCGCTCGGCGCGTTGCGTCAGGAAATCACCGTAGCCACCGCGATACCGCACCAGTTTGGCGTGGTCGAAATGCAGGATGGACTTGGCCACCGCGTCCAGGAATTCGGTGTCGTGGGAAATCAGCATGACGGTGCCCGGATAGGCCCCCAGCCATTTCTCCAGCCACAGCATCGCGTCCAGATCCAGGTGGTTCGTGGGTTCGTCCAGCAGCAGCAATTCGGAAGGGGCCATCAGCGCGCTGGCCAGTGCCAGGCGCATGCGCCAGCCGCCCGAGAAGCTTTCGACCGGCAGCATCCATTCGTTGGGCTTGAAACCCAGGCCGGCCAGCAACTGCTCTGCGCGCGAGGCGGCGCTCCAGGCGCCGGCTTCGATCAGCGCCGCTTCCACTTCGGCGATTTGCGTGCCCTGGTCGTCCGTCAGTTCGGCGCGGCGCGCCTGCAATTCGCGCAAGTGCGTGTCGCCGTCGATGACAAATTCACGAGCCGGGCGGTTGTCGGCGTCCAACTCTTGCTTGACGCTGGCAATGCGCCAGCCCGCCGGCAGGTTCACGGTGCCGGCATCCAGGTCCAGCGCGCCGGTCAGCAGCGCGAACAGCGAGGACTTGCCCGCGCCGTTCTTGCCAACGATGCCGACGCGCTCGCCGGGGTGTACGACAAATTCAGCGCTATCTAACAGCACTTTCGTGCCGCGGCGCAGGGTCAATCCAGTGGCGCGTATCACAGGCTGAGTTGCTCTCGGGTAAGCAGCAGGATCTGGTCCGACGCTTCTTCTGTGTCCAGCCAGACGGGCGAGAGCTGCGGGAAGGCGGCTTCGAAGAAGTCGCGCTCGTGGCCGATCTCAAGCACGATCACGCCCTCAGGTGCCAGGTACTGTGGCGCCGACGCCAGGATGCGCCGCACCAGGTCCATGCCGTCGTCGCCACCCGCCAAGGCCAGCTGCGGCTCATGACGGTATTCCTGGGGCAGCACGTCCATAGAACCGCTGTTCACATAAGGCGGATTGCAGATGATGACGTCGTACTGGCAAGCCGGCAGATTGTCGAAGAGGTTGCTGGCATGCAGGTCCAGACGGTCGGCCAAGCCGTAGTCGTCGACGTTGCGGCGGGCAACCTCCAGCGCATCGGCCGACACGTCCACCGCGTCAACGTGGGCATTGGGGAAGGCCATGGCCGACAGGATGGCCAGGCAACCCGACCCGGTGCACATGTCCAGCACATTTTCCACGGCGTAAGGGTCCTGGACCCAAGGCGACAGCCCTGCGTCCAGCAGTTCGGCAATGGGCGAACGCGGCACGATGACGCGCTGGTCCACGTAGAAGCGGTGGCCGCGCAGCCAGGCCTCGTTGGTCAGGTAGGCCGCGGGCACGCGCTCGGTCACGCGGCGTTCCAGCAGGTCCAGCACGCGGTCGCGTTCTTCACGGACCACGCGGGCGTCCAGGAACGGTTCAAGCGTGTCCAGCGGCAGGTGCAGCGCGTGCAGCGTCAGATAGACGGCCTCGTCCCAGGCGTTATCGCTGCCGTGCCCCAGCGCCACCTGGGCGCTGTTCAGGCGCGACACACCATAGCGGATCAGGTCGCGCAGCGTCAGCAATTCTTGGCGGGCGGATTGATACATAACAGGCCTTATATCCCCGTCCAGCATGCCGAACCGGGAAAAAACACGCCCCCTGTGAAGGGGGCAGAGCGCTTGCGCAGCGTGCGAAGCGCGGGGGTCTCTTTATTTCAGCAGCAGATTTTCCAGCGTGCGGCGATAGATGTTCTTCAGCGGTTCCAGCGAAGCCACTTCGACGCGCTCATTCACCTTGTGGATCGTGGCGTTGCCGGGACCGAACTCGATCACCTGCGGGCAAATCTTGGCGATGAAGCGGCCATCGGACGTGCCACCCGTGGTGGACAGTTCGGCGGTCACGCCGGTTTCGCTGTGAATCGCCTGCACCAGCGCATCGGTCAACGAGCCGCGCGGGGTCAGGAAGGGCTCGCCGCCCAAGTCCCAGTCCAGCTCGTATTCCAGGCCGTGCTTGTCCAGCACGGCGTGCACGCGCGCCTTCAGGCTTTCAGGCGTGCTGGCCGTGGAGAAACGGAAGTTGAACAACGCAACCGCTTCGCCGGGAACCACGTTGGTGGCGCCGGTGCCCGAGTTCAGATTCGACACCTGGAACGTCGTGGGCGGGAAATACTCGTTGCCCTGGTCCCATTCAATCGAGACGATTTCGGCCAACGCGGGCGACAACTGGTGCACGGGGTTGCGCGCCAGATGCGGGTAGGCGACGTGGCCCTGGATGCCCTTGACCGTCAACTTGCCCGACAACGAGCCGCGGCGACCATTCTTGCAGGTGTCGCCCAGCACGTCGCCGGAAGTCGGTTCGCCGACGATGCAGTAATCCAGCTTTTCGCCGCGCGCCTTCAATGCGTCGCAGACGATGGCGGTGCCGTCGATGGACGGGCCTTCTTCGTCGGACGTGATCAGCAGCGCGATCGAACCGTCATGCTGCGGGTGGGCCGCCACGAATTCCTCGGCCGCCACCACGAAGGCGGCAATCGAGCTTTTCATGTCGGCCGCCCCACGGCCGTACAGCCAGCCGTCGCGTTCAGTGGGCACGAACGGGTCGCTATCCCACTTTTCGCGTGGACCCGGAGGCACCACATCGGTGTGACCGGCAAACACGGTCAGCGGCGCGGCGCTGCCGCGACGGGCCCACAGATTGGTGACGCCGCCCTGTGCGATGGTTTCGCACGTGAAGCCGATGCGCTCGAGCCGGGCGGCCAACGCCGCCTGGCAGTCTTCATCCGCCGGCGTGACCGACGGGCGGGCGATCAGGTCCTTGACCAGATCCAGTACGGCTGACGTGCTCATTACGCCCTCAGCAGATCATTGATGCTGGTCTTGGCGCGCGTTTGCGCGTCGACACGCTTGACGATGACGGCGCAAGCCAGGCTGTGCGAGCCGTCGGCCGACGGCAGCGAGCCCGGCACCACGACGGAACCCGACGGCACGCGGCCGTAGGTGATCTTGCCCGTGGCGCGATCAAAAATCTTGGTGCTTTGCGACAGGAACACGCCCATGGCCAAGACCGAGTTTTCTTCCACGATCACGCCTTCGACGACTTCCGAGCGGGCGCCGATGAAGCAGTTGTCTTCGATGATGGTGGGGTTGGCTTGCAGGGGTTCCAGCACGCCGCCGATGCCCACGCCACCCGACAGGTGCACGTTCTTGCCGATCTGCGCGCAAGAGCCGACGGTGGCCCAGGTGTCAACCATGGTGCCTTCGTCAACGTAGGCGCCGATGTTCACATAGGACGGCATCAGCACGACGTTGCGGCCGATGAACGCGCCACGGCGCGCGACGGCGGGCGGCACCACGCGGTAGCCGCCTTGCTTGAAGGCGTTGTCGCCGTATTCCGAGAACTTGAGCGGCACCTTGTCGTAGAACTGCAGCGGCGCCTGGCCCATGATGGCGTTTTCGTTCAGGCGGAACGACAGCAGCACGGCCTTTTTGATCCACTGGTGCACGACCCAGTCGTCGTTGATTTTCTCAGCCACGCGCAGGCGGCCCAGATCCAGCCCGTCGATGGTGTGTTCCACCGCTTCGCGCACTTCGGCGCTGGCGTCGGAGGGAGTCAGGTTGGTCCGGTCGTCCCAGGCTTTTTCGATGGTGGTCTGCAGGTCGAGAGTCATAGCGGCTCAGCTTTTAAAGGTTGATCAAACAGAAGTATGTACAAAATGGGCGATGCGTTCGGCTGCTTGCACGCAATCAGCCAAAGGCGCCACCAACGCAATACGGATGCGGCCGTGGCCGGGATTGACGCCATGCGCTTCCCGCGCCAGGAAACTGCCCGGCAGAACGGTAACACCGGTACGGCCATAAAGGTCGCGCACAAACGCCGTATCCGAGCCCGGCGTGGCCGCCCATAGGTAGAAAGAGGCTTTCGGGCGTGACACATCCAGCACGTTTTCAAGTATGGGGACGACCGTGTCGAATTTTTCGCGATACAGGCGGCGGTTGTCTTTCACATGCGCCTCGTCGGCCCAGGCCGCGATGCTGGCCGCCGACACCAGGGGGCTCATGGCACTGCCATGATACGTGCGATACAAAAGGAACCGGCCGATCAGCGCGGCGTCGCCCGCTACAAAACCCGACCGCAAGCCTGGCACGTTGGACCGCTTGGACAGGCTGGAAAACGCCACCAGATTGCGGTAGTCGTCCCGGCCCAGGCGGCGCGCCGCCTGCAGGCTGCCCAGGGGGGCATCGCCTTCGTCCAGATAGATCTCGGAATAGCATTCGTCCGACGCAATCACAAAGCCGTAACGGTCGGACAGCTTGAAGAGGACTTCCCATTCATCCAGCGACATGACGTTACCGGCCGGGTTGCCCGGCGAGCACACGAACACCAGCCGGGTCTTCTTCCAGACGGCGTCAGGCACCTGATTCCAGTCGCTGGAAAAATTGCGCAACGGATCGGCGTTGACGAAGTAGGGCGTGGCGCCGGCCAGCAGCGTCGCACCTTCGTAGATTTGGTAGAACGGGTTGGGGCAGATCACGACCGACCCAGCGGACGGGTCAATCACGGTCTGGGTAAAAGCGAACAGCGCTTCGCGCGAACCCAGGGCGGGCAAGACCTGCGTGTCGGCATCAGGGGCGGGAATGCTGTAACGGCGCGCCAGCCAGGCAGAAATCGCCTGGCGCAGCGCGGGATCGCCCTTGGTGGACGGGTACACGGAAAGCCCGTCCATATGCCCGCGAATGGCGTCCGCCACGCATTCGGGCGCGGCGTGCTTGGGCTCGCCAATCGATAAGTTGATAGGCGTCAGACCGTTCTGCTGCGCGGCGGCGCAAGCCAGCAACGCGCGCAATTTTTCGAACGGGTAGGGGTGTAAAGCATCGAGGCGCGGATTCATGACGCAAGATTTTAACAAGCAAGCTACAATAGCGGGCTTGACCTTTAGCGAAGGTGGCGAAATTGGTAGACGCACCAGGTTTAGGTCCTGACGCCGTAACAGGTGTAGGGGTTCGAGTCCCCTCCTTCGCACCATACAACTGAGAACCGTTGAATCCCTATAATCAGGGTCTTTAAAATCAACGGTTTAGCGGGAAGGGTGGGTGATCGGTTGACTGCTAAAAATCAAGAATTCGCAGCTTCCGGCCCCATCCTGGCCCCATCTCAGGCCCCACATGGCAAGCATCCAAAAGACCGCAAAAGGGTATCGGGTCCAGGTCAAATTATTGGGCCAACGCGATAGCCAGGTGTTCCCCACGCGGCGCGAAGCCGTCGAATGGGGCGCTAGGCGTGAGGCGGAAATCCGCGACAAGGCCACAAAACCGGCCGGCGACTTGCACACGTTGCGCGAAGCGTTGCGAAAATACAGCGATGAGATTTCACCTCTCCGAAAGGGCGAGCGGTGGGAGCAGGTTCGCCTGGCCGCCTTCGAAAGCTACCTTCTACCCTTGGACCTTCCGATATCCAAGGTCACGCCGCAGCACGTTGCAGCATTCCGGGACGCGAGAAGCAAAAAAGTTGGCGCCTCGTCCGTGCTGCGCGAATTGAGTCTGCTGGCGTCCGTATTTGAGGCCGCGCGCCTCGAATGGGAGTGGGTTGACCTAAATCCATGTCGGGGCATCAGAAAGCCACTTAAGGGCAAGCACCGCGAACGGACGATACATATCTGGGAGATTCGAAAGATGCTCCGCGCGATGGGGTATGACCGTCGCGCCCGTGTTGCCAGCATGGGCGAGGCCATCGCACATTGTTTCCTTCTGGCGCTTCGCACTGGTATGCGCGCCGGCGAGCTTTGCGGCCTGACCTGGGAGCATGTCTACGACCAGCATGTCCACCTTCCAAAAACAAAAAGCGACCGTCCGCGTGATGTGCCTCTATCCACGCGGGCGGTCGCAATTCTGAAAAGAATGAAAGGGTGGGACGACAAGCTGGTGTTCGGCGTCAAGTCGGCTTCGCTGGACGCACTGTTTAGGAAGTACCGGGGGCGCGCGGAGGTGGAAGGATTTACCTTCCACGACAGCCGCCACACCGCAGCAACGATGATTTCCAAGAGGATTGACGTGCTGGACCTGTGCAAAATGTTTGGATGGACCGATCCCAAGATGGCGATGGTCTACTACAACCCGCATGCAGTTTCGATTGCTGTCCGCCTGGGATAAAAAAATGAAAGCCAGCGCCAAATCGTCGTCTCCAATACTTCGTCAAGATGATCTGTTCCCCCCCGAAATCGCCGAATTGCTGAAGGACATCGGCACCTCGCAAGACGATGCCGGTGTGCTTCTTCGCTGCCACCTGGTTGCCGAATCTATTCTCGGAAAATTCTTGTCGACGCATCGAACTGGTGCGCTTAGGACACTGATACCCGAGCCTCAGCAATTTGGACACAAACTAGCTTTGTCCAGTGCGTTCGGGCTTCCAGTAGAACTTGGATTGGCAATGCATCAATTGAATTTGATGCGGAACAAGTTAGCGCATGGCAGAGGAGCAAGCGTCTTGCCGTCAGATGTGCAGGAGTTTGGAAGGAAAGTCTCCGCAGCGCTGAAATCCATTCCTGGGCTGAGGCCAATGGAGGACTTCAAGATACGCTTGGAAAGTTCCAAGCATGCGGGACCGCAAGCATATGGCGGAACCGGCAATAGAACTGATCTGGTTTTTGCATTCGCCATGCTCTATACAACGCTCGCTACATGGATCGTGACTCCAGCAGAAGATAGCGTCGGATCTCGGCACCGGTAATGCGACCATCAACAGCGCGGATTTTCCGTTCCAGAATGCGCTTCTTCAATGTGTTGTAGCTGATACCCAGACGCGTGCAAGCGTCTTTCAGGTGGTAGCACACCATGTCCTCAATTGCGTAGTTCGCGCCGATCCTTGCGGCTTCCACCAGCATCTGTTGAAGTTCGTGCTGTTCAAGTGTGAGTGTCATTGATGTCCCTCGCTTCTTACGCCGTCTTTATCCGCCTCGGCTTGTTCGGCCCGCCAATCCCGGTAGCGCTCCAGGCTTCCTTTAGCGCTGGCGGTCGGCGGCGTGATGCCCTGATGGTTGTCCAGCCACGCCTGCACCTCGCCGCCTGACCACATCTTGCGCAGATGGGTGGGGAACAGGATGCGCACCGCCTGGCTGGCCTGGGGCGCGGCATACAAGGGTGTCTTGCGCACCAGACCCGGGAAGCCCCTGGGCGGCTCATTAAAATCGAACGACCGGTGCAGCGCATAACCATCCGGAGTGGTTTCCAACAGCCACACCATTGGCTTTTGCGCCTCCCCGGCTACAGGGGCGCTTGCCAGGGCGGCGCTGGATGAGGACAGGAGCCATTCCCCGTACTCGGTCACGCGGTGCTTTCCGAATCCAAGCGATTCCAGCGCGCCCGCTTGTGCAAGCTGCTGGATCATCGGCTTACCGATTTTGTGGAACCCGTCCTGAATCACGGTCAGCTTGAAATCGCGGAGCGCATCGAGCCCGTCACTCGGGAGCATTTGGGCGCCCGCCTGCACGCCCTCCGCGCGCAGCTTGGATAGCGCCTCGTGTGCTTCGTACATGAGCAGGGTTACGCTGTTCTCGCCGCCGTTCAGGCCGATCCACTGCCACAGCCGGGCTATGACTGCTTCATGGCTGTCGTAGCCGTGCTGACGTATCACCGCGTTGACGTACTCGTCGCTCAGCGGGTCTTGCTCTGCCGCCTGGGCGGCGTTCTTCTGGTCGGTCATGATGACTCCAAGATTTGATTCACTCGATCGATCCGCTGGCCGATCCAGCGCACATTGGTCACGCACCAGGAATTGCCCAGTGCTTTGTATCTAGGGCCGTCCACGTCCCGGACGCGCCATTTATTGGTCTTCTGGGTCTGGCGAACCTCCATACCAGCGGCACGGCAGGATTCGGGGGTTTCGTTGGCGTCCATGGCGCGCCAGCCGTTCCAGCTTGGGATGCGGGTGTAGCCGCGAGGGTAGGCCTGTAACGCCTCGCATTCTTCGGGGGTGAGGCGGCGAACCTGCATGCCGTAATGGACGGCGCCGACGCCGATGCCCGCGCGTCCGCCATTCGGAGTCAAGAGAGCGTTGGCCGTACCGTCCGCGCGGGTCTCCAGGTTGTGTGAATCGCCGCGACCTCGGATTGCTAGGGTCGTGACGACCGCTTGATGGCCGCCGCCATTCGTGTGGCCACTGCTATGCGACATGGCCCGCTGCGTTCCCGCCACCTCAAAGCCTATGCCAAATCCGTTTTGGCCACTGCTCTTGCAGTCGAAGGCGATAGCAGGGGCGTGAGCACCAGCGGCGAGAGGGTGGCAGGGGTCGCCTGGCTTTGGGTTGCTGCCGTTCTCTGGGCTGGTGATCTGGGTCGTGTCGAACGGAATTGGCACGAGCGGCGTGCCGCGGCCTGTGCCGTCCTCGCTCGCATCGAAACCCTCGCCCCGCAGGCTGTGGGTAATGTACGTGTCTTGGTCGGCGGCGTGCGAGCTGTTGTGCTTGCCCAGCAAGGTGTGCGCGATCAGAGTTTCCGATTCTGCGTCGTAGCGCTGGCCGCCACCAGAGCCGCGGGTGAGGCAACGCGCGATCAGCAGACCCGATTCGGCATCTTGTTGAGTAGCGCTCCCTGCCGCCTTTCCGTTCGCCTGGAGCGTCCCCGCGATCAGCCCCCCGTCGCAATCGAAATCGGTTCCGAGTCCGCCACCGCCTTGAGCGCGAGCGCTAATGGTGGGGGCAATGCCTTGCCGCGCTTTTCTGCTCGGCGCAGGATTCCCCGACAAGCCGTGGCGCTCAAAAAGAACCGCTGCGGCACTTCGCCAGTCTCCAAGACATCCGACAACGAACACACGACGGCGTCGCTGGGGTACTCCAAAGAACTGAGCGTCAAGAATTCGGTAGGCGAACCCATACCCGAGTTCGCCCAGCATCCCGAGGAAGGTTCCAAAATCTTTGCCCTTGTTGCTCGACAAGACGCCGGGGACGTTCTCCCATACCAGCCACTTGGGGCGGTACTTTGCAGCAATTGCACCAAAGGTGAGCATGAGGTTGCCACGCGGGTCATCCAGTCCTTTTCGAAGTCCTGCGACGCTGAAAGACTGGCAGGGGGTGCCTCCGCAAAGAAGGTCAATTGCGACATCTGGCCATTCCTTGTATTTGGTCATATCGCCCCAGTTGGGCGTGTCGGGGTAGTGGTGGGCGAGGACGGCGGACGGGAACGGCTCGATTTCGCTGAAGGCCACGGCCTTCCAGCCGAGCGGGTTCCATGCCACGCTTGCCGCCTCGATGCCACTGCAAACGCTGAGAAAGCGCATGGTTGCCTCTGTATTGTTGGGGTACGATGCGGCGTCACTTAAACGGAGAGGTGAACGATGCACGAGGGAATTGAGGTCGTGGAAGTAGGTGGTGTCCACATCCAGACGCATGTATTCGAGAATGTCACGGGTTTCTGGACAGTCGTCTATTACAAGGACGACGCAGAGGGCACCGAGGTGTTCGTAACTGAGACGGCCACGACGGAGAAAAAGGCTCGCACTGCCTTGTCGAAAGCGCTCAAAGCGTACGTGGCCAGCCTTTAATAAAAGGGCGTGTCACCGGCCACGGCACCCTGTTCTAGGATTGACGCATCGGTCGGCAAAGAAGTTGCGCGCGTATCCAGGGCGGAGTTCAAGGGGGCACCGAGGGCAGTATCAGCATCGTCGTTAATGATCTTGTGGGCGTTCATCTGTCGGCTCCTGTCCGGGGATCTGGGCTTGGCCAGGGGCGGCAGCGGCCTCGGTGGCGCGGCGCTGCTTGTCGGCCCGCTTGGAGCGGACGGTTTCGACGGCGCCGTGTGCCTGGAACAGTTCCAGTAGGGCGACGGTCGGGATGGTGATGGTTTCGGTCGCTACGCGGCCTTCCTGGACATCCAGCAGGGTTGCGCGTTGGTTTGCGTCCAGGCCATTGATAAAGGCGTCCACGCCGCTGATGAGCGGGGACACTACCTTGCGGGGGAGGGCGCGGCCGTGGATGGTGCTGGCGGTCACTTTCGTTTTGCCGGCTGCCTTCGCCTGGTCGACCTTGCCGCCCAGAAATTCTCCGGCTTGGGCGCCATGCCGGCGTATAGCGTCGATTGCTACTTCGACGGAGACAGCGCCGTTGCGGACGAGGGCCTGCAAATCGGGTTCGGCGTCTGCGAGGACAAGATAGTTTTCGATGTGCGGCCGGCTGCGGTGGACCAGGGCCGCGATTTCCTCGATGTCCAGGCCCATCCCACGGAATCGCTTAAAGCCGCGTGCCGCTTCAAGAGGGCGTAGCTTGACGCCTTCGTTGCTCGTATAGATGCGCGCGCGGCGCTCGATCTCGTTGCCCTGGAACCCAACCACGGCCACCCATTCGATGGGTGCACCGCGTTGGATCGCGCGTCCAATGGCGTCATAGCGCCGATGACCGTCCACCACCTCAACGCCGGAGCCGTCCGGCAGTGCGATGACCTCGAGCGCCGGGAACGTGCCGCCATCCAGGATGTAGGAGGCCAGGGCCTCGATGCCCGCGTCGTATTCGTCATCGAGGTCACGAAGGTTGAAACCCTCTTTCACGCGAATATCGGAATAGCGGACTTTCATTGCGTCGGCGCGTTTGATCGTGCCGTCCTTAATCATCGTCTTGAACGATGCGGGGGGATGCGTCATGCTGACACTCCATGGTGGGTTGAGTACGATCGGTAACCTGTGTAGATGAATCCGAGCGAATTTATGACGATGCCTCCGAAATCCCTTGGCATTTCAACGAGCCGGGACTGGTACCACAAGTTGGTATGGGAATCGAGGCGACTTGACCACCTAAGAAATGACGGCGGTTACGAGTTCGCCTATTCATTCATCAATGCCGCGTTGACGGCGTGGCATATGGCGGATTGGGTGCACGCGGAGTTCGGAGACGAAGGGAAAGCGAAATTCCCTCAAATGCGGCATCTGCACGCCTATCTTCAGAATGTGTCGGGATACCTGACCATTTGCCGAGAGGTGGCGGATGGTTCAAAGCACGCAGTGCTTCGGAATTACGACCCCGAGATTGGTACGAGCCGCGTCTCCGTGCAGTTGGATGGGGAGTCGGAAATCCGGGAATGGGTAATGTGGTGCATTGATGACGGTGCGGTGAAGCATCAGCCACAACAGGTGATTAGAAGTGCGCTTTATTTTTGGACGGACTTCCTGTCGAGCGATATGAAATGCTGGGGGATTCCAGGCAGTGGGTTGACGGTATAGAAGTCGCGTTCTTCGGCTGACACCTTGTGTGGGTTGAGCTACGATCCCTGGCTATTCAATGCCTGGGGATGGATGTGCGAGGAATGCTGGTGGGCGCGGTGCTGGCGCTGCTCGGGCTTGTGCTGGGCTTCGTGCTGGCGACAAAGGTGGATGCGGTTGCCGAAGCGAAGTGGTGGGACTTGATGACCGCGTTTGGTACTGTAGGGGCCGTGGTGGTGGCCCTAGTGGTCGCGGAGCGAACAAGTCGGCAACAGGTGTCTGAGAGTCGTGCAAAAGCAGGGCTGGCAGCCGCAAGCGTGGCGGTTCACCTGGCCTCTGTCCGTATTGATTTGGGCGTTGCCGTTCGCTACTCAGAGTTATTCACTTCCGTTGACCCAAAACCCGAGCAGTTGGATGAAATATGCGAGGAAGTGGAGCGAGTGAACGCAATGGCAATTCCCCGTGAGGAATTGCTTGCCCTAACGCCTTTGCCAAATGATTGTGCGGAGAAAATATCAGCGGCGTTTGCCTGCATCCGTCTGGTTCATGCGCGATTGCTGGGAAGGCGTGCCGAGGTAAAGCGGTGGGTCGGGGAAGAGCGGATGAACCTATTGAAGTTCTGCCACGAACAACTGGAACACGCCGAGAACCTTTTAAAGCAGGCCCACGACGATTGCGCTCGTGCGACTAAGGTAAAGATCTATTTGCCCGACAAGGCGTCTGGGTAGGTTGGTCCGGGTCACATTGCGAATTGGAGAAGCCAGCCAAGAATTTCATGGCCGAAGAGGACGAACGCCGCGAAGCCGATGCCGGCGGCCCAAGCCCACACAGCGGGAATGTCCGCGTCCTGGCTCCAGTTGCCTCGGCCCGCATGGTCGCGTGGCGCAATGAGGTTGGTCAGCTTGTATGCCGCTTGCGTGATGGTCGGCAGCTTGCGGCGGCGCGCGGCAAGCGCGGTTACAGTGATAGCGTTCATGATGCTTTCCAGGGATCGGCCGCGACATAGCGGCGGTTGAGGTATTCGCAGGCGGGGACCAGCGCCACCGCCGCCAAGGCGAGCAGGGCCAGGCCCCACCAGAGGGCGGGGATGGTTGAAGGCATGGGGATGTGCGCGAACGCGCGGTGATGGGCTTTGGAGAGCAGGCCGGAGGCCCGGTTAATCCCTGAAAGTCACTTTCAGCGTCGGTGACGTTGCGACGCCGGCCCACTCTCCAAAGCCGCCCCGGCGGTGCGGGGCTGGCGGGGTGCTACTTGCTGATGTTGCTGCCGAAGTTAAAGACGTCGATCAATTCTTCGATGAAGCGGACGATCATTGCGACCATGGTGAAAGCTCCGGGGTAGGGTGATGAGGGATCAGGCAGCGCCTGCCGATACCCCGCACGCGGGGCATGAGCCGGGGCTCGGCATGGCCGGTTGAGCAGCACGACATATTTCTCGGTCTGTACTGGCTTGCGTTAGTACGGATAGATTGCCGATAATTTTCTGTGTCAGCCCTAACTAATACTCGTGGAATACGAATGCCAGACATCAGAGAAATTGCAACTTCAGCTTCCGTGTCAGACCCAGTGCTTCGCGATCGCGCCGACCGAGCGAAAAACGATAGATCCCGAAATTTCATAGCAAAGCTCAATCAACATGATGTTGGATTTCTTTGCTACGAAGATTTGAGTGAACAGTTCATCGGCTTCATATATGAGATATATGTTCTGCCTGCCTATCGAGAGCAAGGCATCGGCAACAGATTACTTTCCCACGCAGAAGAGTTGGCACGGAGTCTTGGTCACACCTCAATTCGGCTGGAGCCCCGTAATTTTGATCAGGCAGTCACACAGGATTTGCTTCGTTCGTGGTACGCGAGCAAAGGGTATGTGCCCATGTCCGACGATTCGAGCAAGTTAGAGAAGGCACTATCTACCTAACCGACTTAACAATCGTCACGCTCCATCGCGGAAGTGTTGCTTATGAGGCAATTTTCTCGGTAAGTTGGCTTCGGTAAGCGCTGACTCGCAGCGCTGGCCGAAACCCGCTTTTCAGCGGAATCGGATCTCATGCCGGGGTTATCGTCGCCACGCCCGGCTGGGCGTTGCTTGGCTGTCGAAGCCCAAGCACACAGGGTCCGGGGGCGCGCTGGCGCCTGGCTGTCCTGTTTCGCCCTTCCTCCCTCGCGGGGGCGGGCGGCCTAAGTTGTTAAAGAGCGGCGCTTCGTGTTTGTCACCCGAAGCATGCGTGCAGTATTACCGAAGTGGTAATAGCAGTCAAACCAAAAGGGTAACTTTTCCATTGCATTTGTTTACCGATTGGGTAATTTTGATAGTCGCGGCTGCGCAACACCGACTTGCGGGGGGTAGGCCGGGACGAAAAAAAGCCGCCCGGTGGGCGGCTGATTGCTTGGTAGACGCTTTAAAGCAAGCGCTGATCGACCCCGTTTCGCAGGTCGTATGGCGACCAGAGGATCCGGCCGACAATGCGCACATCGCGACCATCTTCCTTTTCCAAGGGGAACGGCGGATAGGCGGGGTTCAGTGATTTGGCAAGCCAAGTGCCGTCCCGTTCGCGCGATAGGCACTTCACGATCATCTTGCCGCCATGGTTGATGGCATAGACCGTGCGCGGATCGATCAGACGGGCGTCTGCCACCGTTTCTTCATAAAAAAGCATTGGACCTTCGTTACGGATAACCGGCTCCATGCTATCGCCGTCCGCATACACAATCTTCATGCGCTCGATGGGAAGCTTGAACGATTCCAAGAATGACCGGCGCAAAAGGATTTCCCCGATAGCGGTCTCTTCATAGTTCTCGATCCCCAGCCTCCCAGCGGCAAGCCTGACATCCAGCTCGGGGACCGAAAGGAATTCTTGGTCATTGGCGGAATAGCCAGCGCGCGGCACATGGCCGACGTTCGCGGCATGGCTGATGCGCAAGGATTGGATTGTTCCCTCTGTTTGCTTAGTCGTAGCGCCACCTTCCCAGGGGGCGATAGGCAGGCCGCCAATGGGCATTGGAAACTCGTCGGCGCCGTCATCCGCGTACCGGCCGACGCGCGGTGCGCGTAGAGGAGTTGCTCCGACCGGCCGGGCTGGCGCTGTCACCGTGATACCTAGGTTCAGTTGGGCAATTGCCAAAGCCATAGCCCCTTCCAGCGCGCTCAACTGTGCAGCGGGCAAGGCGCGCACGGCTGCCTCTGCTATCGATGGGAAGGGCCAAGGGCGAGCATAGCCCTGCACATTTGCACGGTCGTCGTGAGCCGGCGTGTGGTCGGCGTCCATCCAGTTACTCGGAAGCCCGAAAGCTTCCTCCATCTTGCGCGCGGCTCGGTCGCCAATGTCCTTCTTGCCCGTAGCGTAGCGGCTCACGAGGGAAGGCGTGGAGTACTCAAGGCGCGTGGCGGCCTCGGTCTGATTGCCGGAGCATTTTTCCTCGATGGCGCGAGCGAAGTTCGCCCGGCGGATTTCTTTGATGGACTTCATGGTGGTCATTGGACCCGCGTTTACCTTGTAGGTAAATAAACCAAATGGGTAACTTCTTTCGGTTGATATATTACCAAAAAGGTAATAACATCTTGCGTCATGAACATCGCCAAACCCAAACCGAGCTTTAAGGCCTTCTACCTCGCCCTTTCGTCTGACGACAGGGCGAAGTTCGCTAAGCGGGCCTGCACGACCGTCGCGTACATCGAAACGCACCTTCTGTACGCCCGCAAGGTGCCTCGAAAGGGAACGATGGATGCGTTGTGGCAAGCCAGCCAGGATTTTGGCGCTCCTTTCAATCACGGAGAGTTGCTCGGGTTTTTCTACGGCGGCCCGACGCCGCAGCAGCCGACCTCTCCCCATTCAACTAAGACCCTTACGGAGAGCGCCGATGGATAGCGCGAATTCGCCGGCAGTGCCGGCAGACCAGACAGCCCAAGTGCCGGCGAAGTCCGAAGACAAGGTTCAGATTGGGCCGCTGGACGTCTGAAGGTCGTTTTCCATGCTTCACATCTTAGGGGCGGCAGAACACCGCCGAAACCCTGATATTTCTCGATTCCAAGGTATGCCCGATGACCATCCGCCTGTACTCCCACCATTGGCTTGATGTCCTCTACAACGATGTGCGTAGCGCGCCCGGCGGCGTCAAGGACGCGGCCAGCTTTCTGACCGAACGCCGCGGCAAGCGGATCCACTACGAATCGCTGCGCGCCAAGCTGAGCGGCCAAGAAGGCGAGTCGATGACCTTCGAAATGGCGGACCTGCTTACGGAATGGCTCGCGCAGAAGGCCGGGGGCGCTGAAGTGGCACACCGCTGGGCGCAGACCTACGCGATGGTCGAGCATGGTCTTACCTGCTTGGACGTGCCCGCACCTCCTGAGGGCGGCTGGCCTGACGAGTTGAAAGCCATCCACGAAAAGGTATTGAAGGTAGGTGCCAAGGTCGGAGGCTTGAATGCGTCGACTCTGGACGCGATGGGTGACGGCCGCATTGACCCCGATGAGCGCAGCGCGCTGTACACGCTCTTCATGGACTTGGCCGTGTTGGCGTTCCGTGGCGCGCGCAATGTGTCGAGGGTGCAATGCTGACCCGTGGAACTTCTGGTGTACCCGTGCGGGCGCGTGTCTCGTCCACGGAGCGTAAGGGGGGCGCGCTGGCGCGTGCGGCTGGGCAACTCTGCGGGAACGACCGGTTCCAGGCTTGGGTTGTTGCCCGCATCGGTGCCGCCCCCCCGGGTGTGACCGCCCAGCAGCATGCTGCGCAGTTCGTCCGTGATGCGTGCGGTATCACCAGCCGTGCGCAGCTGGATCACAACGCCGAAGCGGCGGCGCTCTTTCATGAGGCCGTGCGAAAGCCGTTTGTGAAGTGGAGCGGCATCTATGGCTGACTGCCTGCACATGTTCCGAGGGTATCGGGTGCCGCCTGAAACCGTGGAAGCGGTCAAGCAGGCCATTATCAACACCCCGCGCCGTGTTGATGTGCCGGCCTTGCGGAGCATCGTCGAGCCGGCGCTTGTGCCGGTGAATCCGTGGCGCAGTACGAAGCGCTCGGATGCTGCTGCCTGCGCAGTTGATTCGTTCCTGTTCGATGCCACTCGGGCGGGTCTGATCGTTCGGCGCACGAATGGCTGGAAGTTCCCGTACTGGTGGCGTGTCAAGGCTGAGCCGGGGGCGGAATGTCGTTGATGCGCCGCACGCCCCTCAAGAACAAGACGCCGATGAAGCGCAGCACCACGCCGATGATGCGTGCCGCGCCGATTCGGGCCACCGCCCCCATGCCGCCCCCGCGCGCGTCTATGAAGGCGCGCAAGAAGGGCAAGAAGCCGCCCAAGACGATCTATCGCAACCAGGCGCTGCTTGATCTTGCCAAAGGCGAGGAATGTCTCTTACGCGTTCCCGGGTATTGCCGGTACGACAAGGAGACGACAGTTGCCTGCCACTCCAACCGGTTGCGCGATGGCAAGGGAAAGGGAATCAAAGCGCATGACTGGTGTATCGCCTTCGGCTGCGGGCCGTGCCATTGGTTCATTGATCAATCACGGACAGCGGCAGCGCTCAAGCTTAGCTATTTCATCCCCGGCTTGCGCCTTACGCGCCTGCGGATCATTGCCTTAGGCAAGTGGCCTGATGAGGCCGAGCAGGGGTTTCAACTTTTGTATGGAGAGTCGTCATGAGCGTTCAGGCGATGACATGGGCCTTGGCGCAAAGGATTGTGACCGAGGCATCCGCCCGTCACGTGCTGTTGTGCCTTGCCAATTACGCGGGGCCAAAGGGTGAGGGCGCTTTCCCCTCTGTGGCTACTCTGGCGGAAGACACCGGGCTGTCCACTCGAACGGTGCAGAACAAGCTGCGTGAGTTGGAAACCCAAAAGGTAATTCAGCGCGGCAATCAGGATCTGGTCAAAGCCTACATCCGGCGTGCCGATCAGCGTCCGGTTTGCTACGACATTGATCTTTCACGGGGTGCACCAGTTTCACCCCGCGTGGAACATTCCAAAGATGACGAGCGGGGCGAACCTGCTGCACCCCGTAACGAACGGGGTGAATCTGACGACGCTACGGGGTGCAGCTCACGACGTCACGGGGTGAATCTGACGACGTCACGGGGTGAACGTGCTGCACCCGAACCGTCATTGAACCGTCAAGGAACCGTCAATGAACCTAAGGGCGTGCGCAAGCGCTCGCCGGGGTTCGACCCGATGAGCGTGGAATTGCCGGATTGGCTGGATGCCGACCTGTGGGGGCGCTGGGTTCGTCACCGCGTGCAGATCCGCAAGCCGCTGACCGAAGAGGCCGCCAAGCAGCAGGTGACGGACCTGGACGGATACCGCAAGCAAGGCCACACGCCGGAGGCTGTCATCACGCACGCAATCGGCAAAAGCTGGCAAGGGTTGTTTGCGCCGAGCGGCGCAGCAACAGGGGGCGCACCGCGTCCCGGCAAGTTCAACCCCACCGACTACGTGAACCGCAATCGAAACCAAGGAGGCCACGACTATGACGACGGTCGCACAATCGACGGCTAACCGGTCCATGTGGGCCGTGCCGATGGCAAAGCTGGAAGGCATTTCCCTGATCGACCACCTTTGGAATCGCCTTTCGGGCACGTATGGGGGGCGCTGGCTGAAAGACTTCCCGGACATGCAGAGCATCGAGAACTGGAAAGAGGCCTGGGCGGAAGCGTTCGACGAAGAGAACCTGGCGCCGCAGGACGTGGCCGAAGGGCTCCGGGCATGCCGTCGCATGTCGCCCGACTGGCCGCCCAGCGTGGGCGAGTTCATTCGGGCCTGCCGGCCGGCGCTTGAACCCGAGGTGGCGTTTTACACGGCGGTCGCAGGAATGGCCGCCCGGCACAACGGCGAGCCGGGGACCTGGCCGCATCCGGCCATCTTCTGGGCGGCGGTAGAGGTGGGGGCGCATGACCTTCAGCATTGCCCGTACACGACGATGAAGGCCCGCTGGGAACGGTCGTTGAATGAGGTTCTTGCCCGTGGCGAATGGAAGCCGATTCCCGCCATGGTCAAAGCGTTGCCAGCGCCGCCCGTTACGGCGATGAGTCGCGCCCAGGCTGAAGAGCAAATGCGAAAGATCGGGGCGACGGGAATCATGAACCAGTCCGGCCGCGATCCGTTGCGTGGGTGGAAGCGAATCATCGCCGAGACCCAGGACCCCAAAGGCAAACGCTACTCGCCGGGCATCGTTGCGATGGCGCGGAACGCGCTGCGCCTGGACGCGGGGCAGGGGGCGCAACCATGAGCGGCGCAATGGCACGCAACAAGGGCGCCGCGTTTGAGCGCAAGGTGGCCAACATGCTGACAGAGGCGACCGGGAAGGTTTGGCGGCGGCGCGTGCGCAACGCGGTCGGCGATAGCGACGTGGTTGCAGACGATCCGGCCTTCTCGCGCATCAGCATCGAATGCAAGCACGCCAATACGCTCTGTCTGCCTGCATGGTGGCGCCAGGCGCAGCAGCAGGCAGGCGAGCAGGGCGTACCGGTGCTGATCTACAGACAAACGGGGGCGCGTGGCGAATCGGTGATGGTCGATGCCCACGACGTGAACCCAAGGATTTTTCCTGTCCGGGGGCGGCACACCGTGACCCTGGGATGGGACGCAGCAATGCAATGGATGCGGGAAATGCTGCCCGCCAAAGTGACTTTTTCTCCGGGGATTTACTGATGACTACCCTTTCGCTCTCCCGCGTACCCTCGGCCCCGGCCGTGAAAGAAAAGCCCGAGGCGCTTTTCCGTAGCGCCCACGCCGCGCTGGTTTACGCGTTGAACTACTCGATGCAGCAATATGACCGGCCCTTGATGAACAAGGCGATGTCAGGCAAGCCGGAAGGCAAAGGCAAGGGACTATCGGGCGTTGATGGGGCAGGGCAGGCGGGCATGATCCGCGCGGAGCTTGCGCGCCTGCCGCCACTGTTTCGCGCGGTGCTGATTGCCAGCACTGCCCAATCGGAAATCCCCTGCGAATGCATGGCGGCATGTTGCGTCGGCCGGAAAGTTAATCCCGAGTGGCAGGACGCAATGAGCGAGGTGACAACGGCTGCCGCAGCTGGGGCGCTGTCGGGCTGCGTGTCGAACGGGCGCTTGCGCTCCGCGTTGATTCAGCGGCTGATGGGTGCAAAGGTCACGCTGTCTGATTTGGCCGCGCGTCATGACGTTGATGAAAAGACGGCGGGGGCGCACAGTGCGAAGCTGAAGCGGTGGCTTTTCGGGGGAGCGGACAGTGCGCCGGGACTGCATCAACAGGCAAGCCGTGCGTTTTCTGACCGACTTCAGGCGTCAGGTTTGGTTGATGCAGCTGACCTCGAAAAATAAAAGACATTGACCATTGGGTTTTTTTCCCCCAATATGGGCACCTAACGGATACGGTCTATTACTGCGTCCAGACAAACCCGTCGTGCGAAAGTCAACGGGTTTTTCATTTGGCGAACATTCGGCCAAGATCAGAGCACACCATTGATTTCATCCAGCTTGGTCCCGACCAATTGTTGTGTATTTGCTGGCACGTTGGCGCGGTGTGCATGGTCATAGAGGCAAGCACGATAAGCAGAGCGGCGCAGAATGAAAGTGAAGCAAAGTTCAGCTTTCTCTGGCGCCTTATGCCGTGACGAGATTGCGGCATCTTCAGCATGTAGGGTTCACCTGCCTCGATAGATCTTCTCATCCTGATTTCTCTGCGGCACAAAGCACCGTGTTGATTCGCAAGCGTGCCGACGCCCAATACAAGAGCGCCAAATAACAGCATGCAAACTACGATTGCCATGCGTGGCCCAATAACGTCAATCTGACGCAGGGCCGCAGCCCCGGCAATGCCCGCAATGGAAACTGTGGCAAGGCTCTTGGCATAGTCACGTTCGACAGAAAGACGTTCCGCTTCAACGGCCAACTGCGCCTTTAATAGAACGTCGCCCGAAATGGTGCCAATTGGGTGACCACCTGCACCCTCATCGGGATCATCGTCGGGCTCGTCCCCTTCACCTTGATTGAAAGGTTCGGTGGAGAGGCGGCCAATTCCAATTCCGACCACAGCGCCCAATATGGCGAGCGAAAGTGTTTGGATATCCAATTTCTCCCTCCTAGTTTCAGATGATGATAGCCGACGTACCTTCAAGCTCGGCCACCTGTCGCACACATCAAACCGGATGTCGCGCATGTCGTGGAGGGCGACTTCAACGAGATGGGTCAGATGGAAAAGTTAAGGCTGAAAGCGCTGAAGCCGCGGTTGGCGACGGTGAGCGAGTGCATTCCTATCGCTGCTACACCTGGCGCCAAGCGCATGACGGGGCGCAAGCTGCAAGAGCGGCGGTTGCGTCTCTGGTCTGCTGACCCGCATTGTGCGCGTTGCGGCGCGCTGACCGTGTATCCCTACGGGTTCGAGCTGGACCACAAGGTGAGCCTGAACGATGGGGGGACCGACACGGACGAGAACTCGCAAGTGTTGTGCGTGTCGCGCGATGCTCTCGGGCGCAAGGTCGGATGCCACGACGTCAAGACGCGGCAGGACATGGGATACAGGAGCCGGACGTAATGGCACAACACACAGTCAAGCTATCCATTCGCGTCGCGTGGTGGGTACGCTGGTATCTGGCCGGGGTCGCCGTCGCGGCACGCCTGACCGGCGCAATGCCGAACATGGCCAAGGTTGAACGGAGAATCAGGCTCGGCCTGTCCGCACACGTCAGCAGCAGGCCGTAGGAGCCGCTGTTGCGAAGCAGTGCCGAGGCGTCAGCGGTATCGCCGTCGCGTCCTGTGGGGGCTGTGCGCGGGTCTCTGGGGCATTGGCACAGGTCAGGGCGGGCGGCAGGCAGGGGGGGCGGGTCGAAAGTCTGGCGGGTTGCCGGACTGGAAACCACCTGTTCCCTCACGCGCAGAAAATTTCCCCTTAACCGGATTTGTTAACCGAGGTTGTTAATGGCATTAACCGACAAAAAGCGCCGCTTTGTGCAGGCGTTGCAGTCGGGCCTGTCCGGTGCGAAAGCTGCTATCCATGCGGGTTACAGCGAGAAAGGGGCGGCCGTTGCAGCGTCTCGACTCATGAAGGACAAGGACGTCCAGGAAGCCCTGGGCCGTGTTAACCAAGTTAACAAACTGAAGGAAGAGGCCGCAGCTGCGGGTAAGGCGCTTTCGCTACCGGATTTGGGCAAGATCTATTCCGATCCGCTGGATTTTTTGAAGGCCGTTGCAAACGATCCCGGGCAGGACATGAAGTTGCGCGTGGATGCAGCGAAAGCGTGGGTTCCCTATGTCCACGGAAAGATCGCGGACCAGGGGAAGAAGGATGCCAAGAAAAAAGCGGCTGGCGAAGCAGCGGCCGGTGGCAGGTTTGGTGCGCCGCAACCGCCGCCTCACTTGCGTGTCGTCGGGAAAGGGTAAGCCATGGCCTGGACAACGGCATGCCCCGATTGGGCGGAGCGCCTGCGCACGCGCAAGTCGATAATTCCGCCGCCGATCTACCCTGACCAAGCCGAATATGCGCTGGGCATCTTCAAGCAGCTCAAGGTCGTTGACCTAGCCCAGGTCTATGACGAAGCCATTGGGACGTACCGACACCAGACCTTCGGGGAATGCTCCGAAGAATGGGTTTTTGACTTTGTGCGAGCGATCTTCGGCGGATATGACGTCGAAACCGGAAAGCAACGGATCCGGGAATATGGGCTGCTCATCAGCAAGAAGAACACGAAATCGACTATTGCCGCCGGCATCATGTTGACGGCGGTAATCATCTGCTGGCGCCAGGAAGAGGAACACTTGATCCTGGCCCCCACCAAGGAAGTCGCAGACAACAGCTTCAAGCCTGCGGCGGCAATGGTTCGGGCGGATGAGGAGCTGTCGGACATGTTCCACGTCCAGGACCACATCCGCACCATTACCCATCGCACGACTCGCAATAGCCTTAAGGTGGTAGCTGCCGACACTGACACGGTGTCGGGCAAGAAGTCCGGTCGCATCTTGGTGGACGAATTGTGGCTATTCGGCAAGCGTGCTAACGCTGTGGCGATGTTCCTTGAGGCGCTTGGCGGCCAAATATCGCGTGATGAAGGCTGGGTGATCTACCTGACCACTCAAAGCGATGACCCGCCCGCAGGCGTCTTTAAAGAGAAGCTGGCGTACTGGCGCGATGTCCGTGACGGGAAGGTGGTCGACCCGAAGACATTGGGCATTCTGTACGAGTTCCCGGAGGATATGTTGGAGGCAAAGGCCTATCTTGACCCGGCCAATTTCTACTTCACCAATCCCAATATCGGCCGCTCAGTCAGCGCCGAGTGGCTGGAGGATCAGCTCAAGCTGCTGCGCGCCAGGACGGACGGCGCGTTCCAGCAGTTCCTGGCAAAGCACCTCAACGTCGAAATCGGCCTGAATCTGCGGTCTGACCGTTGGGCTGGGGCGGACCACTGGCAAGCGCATGGCGACCCGAGTCTGCGCCACCTTGATGATTTCCTGCTTCGCGTGGAGGTCATAACAGGAGGTATCGACGGTGGCGGCCTAGACGACTTATTGGGGCTTGGGTTGGTAGGCCGAGAGCCTGGGACGGGGCGCTGGTTGCATTGGGGGCGAGCTTGGGCGCATCCGTCCGTGTTGGAGCGCAGAAAGGAAATAGCGCCGCGTTTGCGGGACTTCGAGCAGGACAAAGACCTGGTCATCGTCAACCGGATTGGGGACGACGTGGCCGAGTTGGCCGAGATCGTCAAGAGGGTGTATGACGCCGGGCTATTCCCCGAAAAGGAAGGGGTCGGGGTTGACCCTAGTGGCATCACATTTGCGGAAGCATTTGCAGATGCGGGCATCCCAGACAACGTTCTTGTCGGTGTTTCGCAAGGTTGGCGCCTTGGAGGCACCATCAAGACCGTGGAGCGCAAGCTCGCGGAGGGGGCCTTTTCTCACGGCGGACGCCCAATGATGGCGTGGGCCGTCAGCAATGCGCGCATCGAGCAGCGCGCGAATTCAATTCTCATCACGAAGCAGGCCAGCGGCACGGCAAAGATTGACCCGCTGATGGCGCTTTTCGATGCCGCGCAACTGATGGCGCTGAACCCATTGGCCGGCCCCAAGAAAATTCAACAAGGATTCGTGGTGATGTGATGGGACTACTTTCCAGATTCTTCGGCTCGGACGGCCAGGCAGTACAGCCAGACAGCCGACAAGAGCCAGCAATAGGCAATATCGCCGACGGCGGGACGGTCTCATCGTCCGACATCCGCATGTTTGAGATTTTTGGTGATCCTCGGACAGCGGCCGGCGCTGTGGTTAATGACCAGACCGCAATGCGGGTGTCGGCCGTGTATGCGTGTGTCTCGCTGATCGCCGGATCGATCGCCCAACTGCCGCTTCCCGTCTTTGAGCGCGTGGCCGGGGCACGTCAGCAAGTGGACCACGCGTATTGGTGGACGCTGAACGAGCAGTTTTGCCCCACCTGGGTGGCGTCTGCGGCGTGGGAATTCTTGGTGACGCAGATGCTGCTGCGGGGCGATGGTATTGCATACATCGTCCGCAATCGTGCCGGCACCATGACGAACCTTATCCCCTGGCCCCGCTCTCGTGTGGAGATCCGGGAGCAGGAGCGCGAAAGCCCGCGCGAGCTGCGGCGGTTGCAATACACCTTCTACGACGACAAGGGATTCTTCACGGTCGATCAGGATGACGTGATCCACATTCCCGGATTCGGATTCAACGGCATCAGTTCGATGTCCGTAATTCAGTGGGGCGCGCGCAACGGCATTGGCATCGCCATCCAGGGTGACGAGCATGCCGGGAAGTTCTTCAGCGAAGGGGGCAAGCCCGAAGTCGCCATCAAGGCGCCAGCAGCCATGTCTTTCGACATGCAGGAAGACTTCCGCGCCGCCTGGGTTGCCAAGTATGGAGGTATCCAGGGGAACCGCCGTATACCGCTGATTCTGACCGAAGGGTTGGACATCAAAGAATTGACTATGTCGGCGGTGGACCAGCAGCTGCTGGAGTCTCGGCAATGGCAGGTGATCGACATGGCGCGCGCCTTTGGTGTCCCGCCGCACATGATCGGTGAAATGACGAAGTCCAGCAGCTGGGGTAGCGGTATTGAGCAGATGGGTATCGGCTTTGTGAAATACACATTGGCCCCTCACTTGAAGCGGATCAAGGGCGAGTTGAACCGAAAGCTATTCCGCACCGCGCGGTATTTCACCGAGCACAACACAGATGGGCTCATGGCCGGCGATTCCAAGGCTCAGGCGGATTACTTCGCCAAGGCGCTGGGCGGGCCTGGTGCGCAGGGCTGGATGAGCGTGGACGAGGTCCGCCGCGTGAAAAACCTCCAGCCCTTAGGCGGTGATTTTGACCGTCCGACGCGGGCGGGCGTGCAAGCTCCACCCGCACCCGAGGACGATAACGATCAAGAAAGGGAAACAGAGAATGAAAATTCCGAAACTGCTTCAGCTGGCGCGCGATAACGCCTCTGAATCGAAGCCTCTGCGCGCGGAGGCGGACAACGGCGAACATACGATTTACCTGCATGGTGTGATCGGCGGTTGGTGGGGCGACATCGACGCGACCGAGTTTTCCAAGACCCTCTCTGGAATCAAGGCCGACACGATCCACTTGCGCATCAACTCGCCAGGGGGCGATGTGTTCGACGCCCGCGCGATGATGACCGCCATCCGTCAGCATTCGGCGAAGGTGGTTGCCCATATTGACGGCTTGGCTGCCTCCGCGGCGACCGACATTTGCATGGCCTGCGACGAGGTCGAGACCACGCAGGGGGCATTCTTCATGATCCATAACGCCTGGACAGTTGCCATCGGCAACAAGGCCGACATGCGGGAGACGGCTGATCTGCTTGAAAAGGTGGACGGCGCGATCACGGCTGACTACGTGGCCCGCTCCGGCCAGTCGGCGGATCAGGTCAAGACCTGGATGGACGCGGAGACCTGGTTCAGCGCCGACGAGGCGCTGGAACATGGCTTTGTCGATCGCATCGTCGACGCTGCTGCGAAGAAGCCGGCCGCCTCAAATGCATGGAATCTGGCGGCCTACCAGAACGCGCCCAAAGCGCTCACCGACCCGAAATCGTCTGGTGTCGATGACGCCGAGGTCCAAGCCCTAAGAAATGATCTTGAGCGGCGGTTTTCGCTGATCGAGGCCACCCCTGCATAAGCGGCTCCCGCACGCAGGACAACCCACCGCCTTCGGGCGGTTTTTTTTCGACTGAAGGAACCTAAGTTATGGCTTTCAATCTTCAAGCCGAGCGGGAGCGCCGCAACGCGCTGGCCAAAGAAACCCGCGCCCTGCTGGACAACAACCCCGGCGCAAACTGGAACGCCGACCACCAAAAGAAGTACGACGACAACACGGCGGAAATCGAACGCATTGACGCCTCGATCGAGCGCCATCAAAAGATGATGGACCTGACGGCTGAAAGCGGTCTGCATGACGCCGGCGTGCGTGAGCATGAGACCCGCCCCGGTGCGAAGGGCAACCGCAGTGCCGACGTGGCACTGTTTGATAAATGGTGCCGTGGTGGCGACAACGCGCTCACCGCCGAGGACTGGACCCAGGTCCGCAACGCCATGAGCGGCAACCCGGCAGTGAATCCGGAGCAGGGCGGCTATACGGTGCCCACCACCGTCGCCAGCTCCATTATCGATACGCTGAAATCGTTTGGCGGCATGCGCGCCGTTGCGGACGTCTTCTCGACCGGCGGCGGCGAACCCATGCAGTACCCGACCAGCGACGGGACGAACGAAGAAGGCGAAATCGTCGAAGAGAACCAGTCCGCAAGCGACGAGGACGTGAGCTTTGGCACGAAGGGCTTGGCGGTTTACAAGTTCAGCTCGAAGGTTGTGACCGTGCCCTGGGAACTGTTGCAGGACAGTTCGTCCAACATCGAGGGCTTCATCACCAAACGTCTGAACACCCGGCTTGGCCGCGTCACCAATCGCCACTACACCGTTGGTCCCGGCACGGCCGGCCCGATGGGCCTGGTCACCGCCGCTACGGTCGGCAAGATCGGCGCCGTCTCGGCAATTCCGGTGATCACCTACGACGACCTGGTGGACATCGAGCACAGCGTGGACCCGGCGTACCGCCTGGGCGCGAAGTGGATGTTCCACGACGACATGCTGAAGATGATTCGCAAGATCAAGGATGATCAGGGCCGCCCGATCTTCGTGCCGGGATACGAGCAGGGCAATCCCGGCGGTGCGCCGGATCGCCTGCTGAATCGTGACATCCAGATCAACCAGCACATGCCGGTGCCGGCGGCCGCAGCAAAGTCCATCGCGTTCGGCGATTTCAGCCTGTACAAGATCCGCGACGTGATGGCGATCACGCTGTTCCGCTTCAACGACTCGGCCTACGTGAAGAAAGGCCAGGTTGGCTTCCTGGCGTGGATGCGCTCGGGCGGCAATCTGATCGACGTGGGCGGCGCAGTGAAGCTGTTCCAGCACGGCGCCGCCGCTTAAGCGGCCCCGGGTGATCGTAGGCCGGCGGGTGATCCTGCCGGCCTTCTCTTTCAAGGAAGAAACCATGGCACGAAAAACGACAGCCCAGGCCGCGCCGAGTGGCGATCCGCCGGCCCCGTCCGCTCTGTCTGACCAAGTGGACACAACGTCGCCTGCTGCCGCTTCGCCGGGGCATGGTGAGGCCGGAGGCACCGACCCGGCGGCGACACTGCCGGGTCCGCCCGATGCACCGGCGCTGGCCCCCGAGCCGGACACCCGAGAACGGGTGAAAGCTCTGGTGCTGCACGACAGCATCTATGGCAAGTGCGGCGAAGTGCGAGAGTTTGACGCCGACCATGTTTCCGCGCTGAAAGGCGCTGGCTACATCGACCCCCACCCGAAAGCGGTTGAATCGGCAGGAGGCTGACCATGCTGCGCCTGATTACTGCCGCGACGGTTGAACCCGTGAGCATGGCGCAGGTAAAGCGGCTTCTGCATATTGACCACGACGCACTGGACGAGGATATCCCCGGCGTCATTACCGCCGCGCGCGAACTGGTCGAACGCAGAACGGGCTTTGCATTGGCCGAGGCATCGTATGAATGGACGCCGGTCGGCGGCCGAGAGTCCCCGCTGCCTATCTGGCCCGGGGAAGCCACCAGCGAAGCCGGCGCTTTCCCGATTCTGTTCACGAGCAAGCCGGGGCCAGTGCCGGAGCCGTTAAAGCTCGCGATTGTCATGTTGGTGGGAGACATGCTTGAAAACCCCGAGGCTGCGGGCGAGAAGGTTCTTCACGAAAACCCGGGCTTCGCGCGCTTGGTGTTTCCCTACACCCGGGTGCGACCATGACCGCCCGTGCGCGGAATCGCCGCATTCTGGTGCAGCGACGTACTGGCGAGACCGACGAGGCAGGCCAACCTCTGAATGAATGGACGGACGTCGGCGTGCTTTGGGCAGGTATCGCAAACGAGACGGGGCTCGGGGCGATTCGGTCCAGTTTGCAAGGAAACGTCTCGCCATCCATCGCGCGTTACAGCTTCCTGGTGACCTTTGAGGCCGCCAGGGGCTTGGGCGTTGATGCGGGAATGCGCGTGCTTCACGACGGCGAGATTTTCGAAGTCAAGGGCATTACCCGCGACTTTAAGGACAGAAAGAGCGCGTTCGTGATCTGCGAGCAAGGGGGCAGCGATGGCTAAGGGGCTACAGGCAACGTTCGACACGTCCGGCTGGTCGGCGGGTCTGGATCGCCTGCTTGGTCCCGCAAGGGTCAGCCTCGCGCGCTCCATGGCCGTTGCTGGCGGCGAGGTGCTACGGGACGAGGCCAAGGCCCGCGTGAGCACGCACAAGGGCGTCCTGGCCAATGCGATCTATTTGGCGTTTCGAGAGGCGTATTCCACCGACAAGGAAGTCCAGTACGCCGTCACCTGGAACAAAAGCAAAGCGCCCCACGGTCACCTGGTGGAATTTGGGCATTGGCAAATCTACGCGGTGATTCGGAAACCGGACGGCAGCTATATCACCGACAAGCGCCGCAAGCTGGCGACGCCCAAATGGGTGCCTGCCCATCCATTCTTGCGACCCGCGTATGAGGCGGCGGCGACTCGGGCGCAAGCCGCGATGGTTCAACGGGGGCGCGAGCGATTGCCGCAGTTGCTGGCCGCCCAAGGGGGGAACGATGAGCCTTGAAGCAAAGCTGAAGACGCTCTTGGGGCCTCTAGTGGACGGGAGGGCATACGCGGACGTCACGCCGGACAAGCCGGTGTTTCCGCTGATTGTCTACCAAGGCGCCGGCGGCATCGAGCAGTGGTATGTCGAAGGCAAGCGACGCGAAAAGCGCCACCAGCGCATGCAGCTTTACGTCTGGTCCACAAGTCGCGCCGAGGCGAGCGCCATTGCGGATGCAATCGGCACCGCGCTTTGTGAAAGTGACTTTCCCGCCGTGGAACCCTACGGCGCACCGGTCAGCCTCTACGAAGAGGCGATCAAGAAGTACGGCACCCGCCAGGACTTCGGTATCTGGTTCCTTCCCTCCTGATTCTGACCCTCCACATTCGACCCGGCCCCGCGCCGGGTTTTTTCATTTGAGGAACGCAAATGTCTTCCATCTTCATCAACGGCACCAGCTATGCCATTTCGACCGCGCTGGCTGCGGCGATGCCCATGACTGCCATCACCAACGCGAAGCCTGCCGTCGCCTCGGCGGCAACGCCGCCGGCGGACGAATCCATCCTGGTTCTGAAATCGGCCTGGACCAACTTGAACGAGACGGTCGCGCGTAGCGCCAATGCTGACGCCGACAGCTTCGAGCTCGAGGGCGTGGACACCACCAGCACAGTGCTTTACCCGGCAGCGGGGGGCGCCGGCAGCTTTCAGGCCGTCACGTCCTGGGTCGAGTTGGACCAAGTACGCGACGTGGTGATGGCCGGCGGCGATCAACAGTTCTTCAACTATCAGTACGTCGAAGATCCCACCAGCCGCCAGCGCCAGAAGCCCACGTTCAAGAACGCGATGACCATGACCGTATCGCTGGACTACGACCCGGATAAGCCGTGGTATGCGGCACTGATCGAGGCCGACCGCCTGCGTGAACCGGTCGTTGTTCGCGGCGTACTGCCCAACGGCTCCACGCTGTTCTATTACGCCTACCCCTCCTTCAACAAGGTGCCCGTGGGCCAGGTGAACGAGAACTTGCAGAACACTGCGGTCTTCTCGCTGATCGCTGACCCCATCCGCTACGAGGCCGCGTAATGACGTTCAAGATCAAATCGAACCCGACCATTGACGCCAGCATCACCATCGTCGGCCAAGGGCGCGAGCAGCAACTGAACGTCACGTATCGGCACAAGACCGGCAAAGAGTACGACGCCCTGATGCAGCAGTTGGCGAACGACGAAATCACCACTGCGGACTTGTTGCTGTTGCTGATCGATAAGTGGGATGCGGACATGCCCGTGTGCAAGGAATCGATCGATCTGCTTTGCGAGCACCAGCCGGGCGCCGACTTGGCTATCGCCAGCGCTTTCAACGACGCCATCCGAGTCGAACGCCGAAAAAACTGACCGAGGCTGTGGCGGCTTTTCTTTTCGAGCCGCCATCAGCCGCAACGTTAGCGATGGCCGGGTTAAGGGTTAGCGACTTCCCCCGGCCGTGCGCAGAACTCTGGCCGGACCACGTGTCGGCGTTCAACCTCTTCACCCGCAACTACACCCAATGGCGCGTAGGGGCAGGAGGGCCGATAGGGCTGGATTACGGGGTCCTGTATCACGATCTGGACCGTCAAGAGCTTCCTAAGGCGGAGCAGCAGGAAATCATGGACGTTCTTCGGATCATCGAGCGGGCGGCCCTGGAAATCTTCCATAAGAGTTGAACATGGCACAGGAAAGCATTGGCACTGCGCGGCTAGACATTGTTGTCGATACCTCGCAGTTTGACGCCGCGATTGCTTCGGCCAAGCGCGGCACCAGCGATATGTCGCAGGCCGCGCAAGCGGACTACACGAAGCTGGCCGCTGTGGAGCGGCGCCGTGTTGACGCCTTGGTGAACCAGGTCAACACCATAGGGATGACCCGAAAGGAGCAGATCCTATACAACGCGGCCCTGCGTGGCGTGCCGACTTCGATCTTGGATGAGCTCAAGACCAAGCTGGCAGCGACCGGGACAGCAGCTGCTGCGGCGGGCAAGCAGCTTAATCAATACGGGGTCAGTGCCGCCCAGCAGTCTGCCGCGCTTCGCGGCGTGCCGGCACAACTTACGGACATCGTTGTGTCGTTGCAGGGCGGCCAACAGCCCCTTACGGTGTTGCTCCAGCAGGGCGGTCAGCTGAAGGATATGTTCGGCGGCATCGTGCCGGCAGCTCGGGCGCTCGGCAGCACGATTCTAGGATTGGTGAATCCGTGGACCGTCGCGGCAGGCGCTGTGGCGCTGTTCTCCACCGCTATCGTGGCCGGCAAAGGCGAGCTGCCCGAGTTCACCAAGACTCTGATTCTGAGCGGCAATGCGGTCGGTCAGACCGCCGCCGGAATGTCGAACCTCGCCACGCGAATTGCCGACGTTGCGGGTTCGCGCGGCAAGGCCGTGGACGCGCTGAACCTTATCGCCGGGTCCGGAAAGATCGCCGGCCAAAACATGGAGGCGGTCGGCGTCGCAGCGGTAGCGATGAACCGCGCGACCGGCAAGGCGATTGCGGACACGGCGCAAGAGTTCGAATCGCTGCGCGGCAAGCCGGCTGAGGCAATTGCAGCCCTGAACGAACAGCAGCACTTCCTGACGCTGGAAATCTATCAGCAGATCGCCAGCCTTGAGCGGCAAGGGCGCACGCAGGAAGCCGCTGCGCTTGCACAACGCACCTATGCGGACGCGGTGAAGCAGCAGGCGCAGGAGGTGCGGCAAAACCTGGGCACGCTAGAAACCGCCTGGGATGCGGTCAAGCAGGGGGCGACCGGCGCCTGGGAGGCGATGAAGAGCCTGGGGCGTGCCCCGAGCTTTGATGACCTGACGAGCAAGCTGCGCGCGGTCAATGCTGAACTGGTGCAGATGCGCGCCAATGCCACGCCTCAGACGGACGAATCGCAAGCGTTCTTCGGGGACGGCGGTCGCGGTGCGCGACGGCGCGCCCGGCCGCTAGAGCAGGAGAGCCGCCGCCTGATCGCTGAGGCCGCAGCGTTGCAGGACCAGGCCGACCAAGCTGCAATTGTGGGATCGCAGAAGCGCCAGGAAGCCGAAAAGATCGCCGCCGCGACCCGACTGGCGGCGCTTGCCAAAGAAACGGAGACCAATCGCCAGAAGCGCGAGCGGGAGATTGCGCAGGTCAAGAAAGACTCCGAACTCACTGGCGCGACCCTGGAGACGCAGAAGAAGCTGATCGACCAGATCAATGACAAGTACAAGGATCCGGCGGTCAAGGCGTACACGGAGAACGCCGCAGCCAAGCTATTGCAGCAGTACCGGGAGGCAGAAGCGTCCTTGCGTGCTCAGATTGGCAGCGAGGACAAGCTTGCTACCTGGGGGCAGAAGCGCGCCGAGTTCGAGCAGCAGATTGCCGACCTGAAGGATAAGAAGATCCTCACGGCCGATCAAAAGAGCCTGCTGGCCCAGCAGGATCTGCTGCGGCGCCAGTTGGATCTGAACGTTGCGGCAGAAAAGGAACTTCGCACCAAGCAGGAAACCGCCAAGGTAGATGCACTGCGCGCTAGCTTGGCCGCCACTCGGGACTTGGAGCAACAGCAGTATGCCGACCAGGTGGCCGGGGTAGGGCTGGGCGACCGTGCGCAGGAGGAGCTTCGCGCACGTCAAGGGATTCTGCGGGACCACCAGCGCCAGCAGGCGCAGTTTGACCGGTCGATGGCGTCGGGGCAGATCTCGCAGGAGACGTATCAGAGCGAGACGGCGCTCTTGCAAGAACACTTGAATGCGCGTCTGTCGATGCAGCAGGGGTACTTCGACCAAGTGCGGCAGGCCCAGGGCAATTGGAAGAACGGCGCCACTTCGGCGTTGGCTAATTATCTGGATTCCGCGTCGAACGTGGCCGGCCAGACGAAGGCTTTATTTTCCAACGCATTCCAAGGCATGGAGGACGCAATTGTCCGGTTCGCCACCACAGGAAAGCTGTCGTTCAAGGACTTCGCTGCATCGATCATCGCTGATATGACGCGGATTGCTACACGCCAAGCCACCGCTGGGATTTTGGGAAGTGTCTTCAGCATGGTTGCCGGCGCTGCGGCAGGCGGTATTACGGCTAGTGCGGGCTACCAGGGCATGGGCGGGGCTGCGACCGGCAGTGTCGATGGCATGTCCGGTGTTCCGTCCTCGTGGGGATCGGTTGCTGGGGCCCGGGCGTCGGGTGGACCGACAGCCGCAAACTCGCTCTATCGCGTAAACGAGCTTGGTCCAGAGTTGTACTCGGAAGACGGGGAAACCTACCTCATGAGCGGTGCGAGCGGCGGGTACGTCACACCTCTGAAGAGCAGTGCGCCTAGCCGGGGATCTGTCGGCGAAGCGCCTCGGATCCAATTCAATCTTATTAATCAAGGCGGCGAACAGATGGAGGCGCAACAAAGCGGTTCTCGTTGGGACGCTGGACTGTCGGCTTGGGTTTGTGACGTCGTCCTGACACGCGCACGCAAGGACCGCGGCTTCCGCCGACAACTACAGGAACCGGCATAAATGGCAACCTTTCCTCTCTATGCCCGCATCATCGATGCGGGGTATTCGAAACGGTCCGATTACGGCGTCTTGCGTACCGACATGGACGGTGGTATCGCCAAGCAGCGGCCTCGTTGGTCCACGCCGAGTATTACTAGGGCGGTGACCATACTGGTGCAAAGCGTTGGCGACCGCGATGCGTTCGACGACTGGATGGCGGACGAGATTGGGGGCGGCGCTGGCTGGTTCAATTGGGTCGACGAAAGCGGCGCGCTCAAGCAAGCGCGCATAGTCTCTGGCGATGTGTCGTGGACGTCGCCCGGAGTAGTTTGGACTGGCCAGGCTCGTCTGGAAACGGTGGGCTGACATGACAAGGTCACTTTCCATAGCCGCCGCGCGTAACGTCCTGGCCACGTCTGCCGACGAACCACTGCTTATCGCCATCGAGATTCTGCATGCGGAGTTAGAGGTGCCGGCACGCTTCGTCAACGACACATCAGATATTGAAATCGAGGGGAATAAATTCTTCGCGTGCCGCTTTGACCTGACGCTGCCTGATGACCAGGACGAACAGGTTCCAGAGGCGCGCCTAGAAGTCGACAACATCGGGCGTGAACTGACGCAATGGCTGGAGCGCAGCCAGGGAGGGAAGGGAGCCAAGTGTCGGACCCTCATGGTGTTGCGATCCAACCCGGGCAACTTGGAGTTCGACATGACCATGGACTTGGCCGGATTGGAAATCAGCAATCTGCGCGTAAATGGCAGCTTGGGCTTCAAGAACACACTTATGCAATCTGCTGTGACGGTGCGATACGACCCGTCCACGGCACCGGGGGTATTTTGAAATGCACTGGTCCGATAGATATGTGAATGTCCCTTACGTCCCAGGAACAGGCGATTGCGCTGCCTTCGCAGAGCGCGTAGCCCTCGAGGTTCTGAAAATTCGTCCTGGCTTGCCCGTCACGAATGTGTCTGGCCTCCGTGACCAAGCCCGTCAGATAGCGACCCTGAAAACCGATTTTGCAGAGAGAGTCGATGTTCCCGCTGAGGGGCACCCCGTGCTACTGAAGGCCCGTGGCGACCTTTTCCACATCGGGGTCATGTGCAAGCTCGCCAACGAATGGTGGGTGTTGCATGCTGACAAGGGCTTCGGCGCCGTCATCCGCCAGCGCTTGCGATCCATGACGGTCGTCGACTACAAAATTGAGGGGTTTTATAAGTGGAAGTCTTAGAACACCTCGATACCCCCGCTCCGTCATTTGTGGTTTTGCAAAACCCGCTTCGTCCAGATTTGAAAGCCTGTTCGTATGCAGCATTTTTGCCCGGAGAGACACTGGGCCGCTATGTTGAGCGCGTCGCCCTGAAAGTGCCATCGCGCCATGTGAACGTGTGGCATAACGGCCGACGGGTTCCAACGAACCTATGGACGAGGCTGATCCCGAGGGCAGGCGATCAAGTCCTTATCGCGCCCCAGATGCAGGGCGGTGGTGGCGGTAGCAAGATTCTTCGTTCGGTGGCATTGATCGCTCTTGTGGTGGTGAGCGCGGGTTATGGTGCCGCACTTGGGGGCGCACTGGGGTTTACAGGCGCTACGGCTGGAGCTATCGGCAGCAGCATCATCATGCTGGGAGGGACGATTCTCATCAATGCTCTCATCCCTATGCCGTTGCCCACTGCGGCAAAGCTTGGCGCCGGGGAGAAATACGAAAGCAGCCCGTCCTATTCTATTCAGGGCGGCCGCAACCGTCCGCGACCCTGGGAACCCATGGTGCTGGTGTTCGGTCGGCATCGGATCGTTCCAGACTTGGGCGCGTCGCCCTACAACCAACAGATGGGAGATGACCAGTATTTAAATCAAGTCTTCCACTTTGGATTGCAGGGTATCTCGATTGCACTCAGTGATTTCAAGATCGGCGACACACCTGTCGCGGATTTCCAGGACGTTCAGCTTCAGGTGTCTGCGCCCGATGGAAAGTTGTCTATGTTCCCTGGAAACGTCGATACGATCCAGGGGTTCGCAATCGCCCAGGCTGATGGCTGGCAATCAAGGACTACGCCTGCCAAAGTCACTAATATCTGGATCGAGTTTGCCAGCCGGCTGTTCCGAGTCAACGATGACGGCAGTATGGCCACGCGCTCCGTAGACGTGCGCGTTCAATATCGCCGTGTCGGCGCCACCGCCTGGACGGAGTACGGCACCATCGAGGCGGTCTTTGCCACGCATTACTGGTCGGCAGTTGTGTTCCCTGAGCAGACGCAGATCCAGTATGGCAGTGTCAACCCCGGCGATCACATTGAGGGCGATTTATTCGTGATCCCCGATCCTAATCAGCCTGGGGTAGTGCGCACGGGGCAATGGCAATGGAAGCCGCACCCGTATCAATTGGGTCAGCCTTGGCAGGGCATGGCGCCGGATCCGCTCATTACGCCCGGTGCACGAGGGAATCGGTTCTTCGGTTCCAGGCAGGAACCCATACGCGCCGCAATCAGTTGGGGAGTCCCAGAAGGCCAGTACGAAGTCCGGGTCATGAAGGTAACGGCGGACATCAACGATTCGCGCGAGTCGAACGAGACTGCTGTGAGCCAGATGCTGGCCTTTCAGAGGGACTCCGCCGACTACACCGGTCAATGCCGCGCTGCGCTTCGAATCAAGGCGACGGGGCAGTTGAATGGTGCGGTTGACGAGTTTAGCGCTATCGCTTCGGCATGGTGTTCCGTCTGGACCGGCTCGGCGTGGGATTTCCTGCCGACTTCTAACCCAGCATGGTGGTTCCTATACTTCGCCCGTGGCGGATTTAGCTCAGTTGGGAATCGCATTTTTGGCGGCGGCTTAAGCGACTCTCAAATTGACATCGAGGGCATCAAGGCTTGGGCGGCATGGTGCGATCAGAAGCAACTGACCTTTGACTATGTGCTGGATCGCAAGATGAGCGCTGCCGGGGTGTTGCAGATCATCGCTCGTGCCGGGCGCGCGACGATGTCCTACCAAACCGGAAAACTGGGAGTTATCTGGGACGCCGAAGCGCTCCCAATTACCGCCATGTTCGGGCCATTCAACATCAAGGCCGGATCATTCAAAGTAGCCTATCTTAATGAGGGCACGGTTGACGAAGTCGTGGTCAACTTCGTCGATAAAGACGCTGGCTGGACCATGGGCGAAGTGCGAGTAAAGGTGCCTGGCGCGACCTCGACCAACAATCCGCTTCAATTGGATCTGGACGGCTGCACGAACAGCAACATGGCGGGCCGAGAGGCGAATTTGATCGCGGCCAGTCAAGTGTTTCGGCGCCGTAAGATCACCTGGGAAACGGACGTAGAGGGCCTGGTTTGCACGCGCGGTGATGTGGTGAGCTTCTCCCACGACCTTACCGTGTGGGGCTACTCCGGTCGTCTTGCGCCGGGTTCGCACGGGGGCGCCACGCCGACGCTTGTCCTGACCCAGGGCGTGGCCACCGACGGTGACGGCATCATTCTGCTGCGTGACCCCCACGGAAACATGCGTGTCGGCAACGTTGTGTCGGAAGTGGGCGATAAGGTCACTGAGCTCAAGCTTGTGTCGCCGCTCGCTGGCTTCCCGTTGCCCGGCGACCCAGGGTACGAGGATTATTCGCCGTTCGATTGGGCCTGGCAGTTTGATCCAATCACTACGCCAGGACGCCGCTTCAAAATAACTGGCGTGGCCCCTGCTGGCGATGGAATCCGATTCGAGGCTACAGATGAGGATTACAACTATTACTTGAGCGAATCCAATCCGTACGCGTACACGCCTCCAAGGGATGGCGCGCTGCTGGGCGGCATTGTGTTTTCCGTCACGTTCTCGGAGTCCATTCGCAATGTCGCATCGGATCTGATCGACGTCCAGATCGGGTGGGTCTTGTCGGCGGCCAATCGAGTCCAGCTCAACTACAGCATCAACGGTGTGCCGCAGAACCCGACCACCACCATGGAGCGTCAGGCGACGGTCCAAGCGAAGAGTGGTGACGTAATTGTCGCAACCGTTCGCCCGGTAAACCAGCTCAGCATCGGTACGCCGTACCGCCAGCAATATGTGGTCGAGGGGTTGAATGTCCCCCTGCCCGCGGTGAACGGCCTGACCAGCGTATTTCGAGACGGCCTCACTGTCCTAACCTGGCGCAGGGTGGCGGATGTCCGCGAGCCGGCCTACGAAATACGAATCGGGGACACGTGGACGAATGCCAGTGTTGTGGCGACCACCGACAGTACGGACATCCTTGCAGTTGGGAACGCCATGTATTGGGTCGCGGCTCGCTTCCGTCTGTCAAGCGGGGTAGTGCTGTATGGGCCGCCCGCCCGATTGCTCATCTCAGGAGCGGTGCTTGTTCGGAACGTCTTGATCGTGCGCGACGAAGCGCCGGAATGGCACGGAACTGTTGCGGAAGGCGCTGCTGTCTTCGGGTCTGTTCTCACGCTGACGCCTCAGGGAGATCTGCTTGCAAGTTCGGATTTGCTTGCGGAACCGGACCTGTTGTGGCTGGGTGGGCCGGCCGAATCCGGTATGTACGCCATAGCTGGGACGGACCAGGTAGACGTCGGATTCGTTACCCCGGTCCGCATCGATGTGACGACGGATCTGTTGGCGTTCAACGTGGACGATGACTTGTTGACGTCTTCGGATCTGCTGGCGGTGGCCGATCTATTGAATGGATCTGCACGCCAAGCCATCACGCTGCGCCCACAGATTCGCTCCGCGCAGGTCGCGGGCGAGTGGGGCGACTGGGTGGATTATGTGCCCGGGCTGATCAACGCGCGGTACTTCGACCTTCGTTTGCTCCTAGCCACGTCGGATCCAAAGGTGATCCCCTTTGTCACAAAGTTTGAATGGACGATTGATGTGCCTGATTTGGTGCAGAGGGCTGAGGCAGTTCTTGTGCCGACTTCTGGGTTGCGGGTCACATTCCCGAAGACGTTTCATGCGAGGCCCAACGTGCAGGTGACAGTGCTGGATGCTCAGGCCGGAGATCGATCGGTAGTGCTGGAGACGACAACAGATGAAGAGGGGTTCGACATCGCGATCATGAACGGTTCGACCGCAGTTCAAAGACGAATTAATTGGATAGCACAGGGATATTGATATGCAAGCAAACCCGCAACTTTCGACTACCCCGCCACTGCCTGGCATCGTGGGCATACCGGCCATAAACGCTGCACTTTCGGCAATCGCGACTGAATTTTCTGGAACGACTGACCCTGCTGCGTATGCCTGGCCATTCTCGAAATGGGCGGACACTGCTTCGGGCTTGTTGAAGCGCCGAAATGCCGCGAATACGGCGTGGATAGTCCTGGGAGAGATATTCCCGTCAGGCAGTACAGGGTACATGCTGGTAACTGAAGAAAAGGCCGTCGGCATGAGTGCCGGCGCGTCAGTCGCTGGCACGTTCTCGGTTCGAGCGCTGAATACGATCCGAGCTAACACCATCACCGGGGCGTCCCTGGCTTCGTCCCAGATAACGTTGCCTGCGGGCACCTACAGGATTTCCGCGAGCTCCCCCGCTAATGGCGTCAACCTTCATACGGCACGGCTCTACAGCGTTTCGGACAGCGGAAGCATCATGTTTGGTACCTCGGAAAACACTTCGTCGTTCGCGGCAACGCCAGGGGAAACGTCGATGACGCGTTCATTCGTGCAGGGTCGCCTTGTATTGACGTCGCCGAAGGTTTTCGAGTTACGCCACTACTGCCAAGAGTCCGTGTCGTCGGGTTTGGGAAGTCCTGTGAACGTGAGCACGTCCGAGGTTTACGCGACGATTGAAATCATTAAGGAGTCTTAAAATGCGCTTTGCTTATGTTGACCAAGAAGGGCGCGTTGTTAGCGCCCACAATGATGACACCGTGGACGCCGTTCCTGTCGGCGCTGTGCCTCTCGATGAGGCGCAATTTGAAGACCGCTTCAGTCTGAAGTGGGATCAAACGGGTTGGGTTCGCGACGAAGCGGCAGGTGCGGGCGGTCCCTCTCCCGCCAGGGACATTCAGGTGTCCCGCTTCCAGCTATTCGGGGCGCTGCTCGAACTGAACGAGCTCAGCGCCGTCCTCGAGTGGGGCGAACAGGAGGCGGAACCGTTGCACAAGCTCGCCTTGGAAACCTCCGCCGTGTTTTCAAACTCTAGTGCGGCCATCTGCGCATTGGCCACGGCACGCGGCTGGGATGAGAACTACGTCGTTCAGTTGTTCCAACGCGCGGCACAGGTCCGCGCCTGATCGAACTCGGAGTCCGCCGTGATTATCACACCGGTTCAAGACCCTCAAGGGTACAAAGTCATCTTAATGCAGGACCCTGCCGACTGGATCTCCGCCCACGGCGGAGTGCCTGCTGGTAGCGGCAAATGGTCAGACTATGCCTGTGACTTCCATTTCTGGAAGCGTGGCACGATTGACCAAGTAGTGCGGGTTGAGTTCGAGAACGACGGCGGGGAGATGGGGGTTTACGCCGAGTCTAATCATGGGAAACCTGCGTGGTTTGGCTACCAGCAAGGATCCACCCACCACTGGTCGCATGGCTACGATCCCGCCGACGGCAACACCTGGAAGATGTTCGCGGGCTTCGGCATCCCGGCACAGTGCAATGCGTTCCTGAACGTGCGCAAGGATAACGGTGACGTGTATCCAGCAAAGGATGGTGCGGGCAGCTTCGCCCTTTACTGGGGAGCAACACCCACTGCCCGGATCACGGCCCCCGGCCAGAACAATCTCGATATCCTAACGGGTGGTGCAGGGGGCATGACGCGAGCCGTCCGATTCACTTCATCGGAGACGCGGAACATGCTGATCGGCCCAACCGCCAAGGCCGGGACGGGCATGACTGGCGGGGTGGCTATCGGTGTTGGCACAACGCCAATTGCGCCGGTTGCTGGGGTGGTTCAGCTTTGGGTGGAAAATGGCGCGTTGAAGGCGATGGGCGGGAACGGCACGATTACCGTTCTGGCCCCGGCCTAGTAGGCGTACTTCTTGATCGCCTCGGGAAGCTTGAAGTCGACGGGTTCCGGATCGTCAGCGAGGCGCGCGACGATAAAGAGCTTGTCCAGATCTTCGATGCCGTGCTTGAGGAAGCAATTCACCATGCGGTACCGCTCAATGGTGAAGTACTTGTTCATGATGGCGACCTTGTGTTCCATGTCGCCATCGTCACCCATTCCGCCTTTCCCTTCCGCGAAAACATTGTGGCTCTCGAATAGGAGGTGGCCACCGGGGCGAAGAAACGAAACGATCCGCTTGATGTAGTTCTCGAACCCCATGTCAAGGTTCCCATCGATGGTGTGGTGGTTCGAGAACGACAGGACCACATCGTATTTTCGGTCGCTTTGGAACGTGGAGAAGTCGCCGTCGATGACCTCCATATTGCTCAGTTTAAAGTGCTTTGCGGTGTCGCGGGCTACGCGGTTGAGATGCGGGTTCAATTCGATCGCTGTGACGGACTTGGCCCGCCAGGCACAGTAAACGGCGACAAAGCCAGCGTTACTGCCGATATCAAGAATGTCAGCGTTATTCAGAATCTGATCGACGTCGTACTGCTTAAAGCGAAAACCGGTTGGCTTGCCACCAGTAATCCCAAGTTCTTCTAGGCCTTGGTAGAAATACCCGTGTGTGTATTGCTTTTCCTTCGGCCACGACTTCACCTGCTCCTTGAGATGTCCGAAAAGCTTGCGCTGAATCAGCACTTTGCCTTTGAACAATCCTTTCCAAAAGTCATATACAGGAAACTTCCGGTGGTAGGGGATAGCCATGTCGCCCTCGCTTGTCGAAGGAGGGGATTTTATCTTTTTCACAGATTTAGGATAGCGGCCCGCATCAGCGGGCCTTTTTACGTCTATAGGGGACGCGATTGAACATCCAAGATTTCGACGCCCTCGCGGCAAAGCTGGCCGGCGTGATTGGCGCGATGGTGTCTATGCGGTTCCTACAAGGATCGCGGACGGCGAAGGCCAGCATGGCCGCGACCGGGGCCGCGTTGGCCTACTACGGGTCGCCGTGGCTGGCGCAGTTCCTCGGGATTCCCGAGGGCCTGTCGGGCTTCCTCTGCGGTTTCCTGGGCATGGCGATCATGTCGCGTATGTGGCAGGCCGTGCAGGAAGCGCCCATCGGTGCCCTGTGGCAAGCAGTACTTGACCGCGTTCGCGGCAAAGGAGCCTGACATGGATACCAAGATCTATATCACTTTGTGGGCTGTGCTGGCATTCGTCTGCTGGCTTGTAGTTGCGGGCGGTGCTGCGCTCGCGGTCTTTGCGAGGTCGATCAACGACACGACGCTGGAGCGCATCGGCCTGGCCACAGTCTGCCTTACCGCGACGGGCGCAGCGTGCCGGGTCTTCGTGGCGGGATGGGCCAGCGCGGGCGATGCTGCCCTCGCTGCGTCCGCCGCCTTCTACGTGGCCGCAGTGACGGCCAAGCACATCAGGACACCGAAGCAATGAACCTCTCCGAGATCACCAAGACGGGTATCAACCCGGCGCTGGCGCTGCTGCCAGCCAAGATGGACACGCCGGCGGCGCGCGTGATGCTGCTGGCCATTGGGTTGCAGGAAAGCCGGTTCGAGCATCGCCGCCAGATCGTGGGCAACCCGCCGCGCCCGACCGGGCCGGCCAAGAGCTTCTGGCAGGCAGAGCAGGGCGGGGGCATGGTTCATGGCGTCCGCTTGCACGCCGCCACCAAGGCAGCCGCGGCGGCTCTGTATCAAGCGCGCGGCGTTCCGGCCCGTGATGCGGCTATCTGGGATGCAATCGAAAACGACGATGTGCTGGCCGCAGGCTTGGCGCGTCTGCTTCTATGGAGCGATCCCGGCCGCCTGCCGGCTGTGGGTGACGCGGATGCCGCCTGGGCGCTGTACCTGCGCACCTGGATCCCTGGCAAGCCGCACCCACAAACCTGGCCAGACCTCTACCGCCAGGCCGTCGCCCAGGTGGTGCCATGAACCCGCTGGCCAAGCTGACGGGCGCGTTTGGGGGCTGGAAAGGGTACGCCGCAGCTCTGTCGGCGGGCGCCATCGTCGCCGGTGGCGCTGCGTGGAAGGTACAGGGCTGGCGGTATGGCGCTGAGGTCGCAGCGATGAAGGCCGATCAGTCGGCCCGAGTCGCCGAGTCGCGGCGCCAGGCCCGCGAGATCCTGGAGCGCCGCGTGGCCGAGGTTGGCCAGATCAACGAACGGAACGCCAAGGCCGAATGGGCCGCCTACGGAGGGATGCGCAATGCGCAAGTACAAAACGATGCTCTGCGTGCTGACGTTGATGCTGGGCGCCAGCGGCTGCACGTCGCTGCCACCTGCTCTCCCGCCAGCAGTGGATTGCCCCAAACCGGAGCCGGCGCCCGCGTGGGTGATGGAGCCCGCGCCGAACTTGATCCCGGTGCTCGATCGGATTATTTCGCCCTCCGGGCCGGGATCCAAAGAGTGACCGCGCAGCTGGAGGCTTGCCAAGCGCGATCGCGCTAGCCTACGCGTCCCGCGCGGCTTCTTTGTATTGTCTTTCCAAAGAGGCCATTGCTCCTTGGACCTGGGCCAATAAGGCCTCCGGTGTAAGCGTGTCATCCAAAAACCCTCGCGCGGCGGATAACGCTTCCTGACGGCCCAGTGCGAATGCCTCGATCAGCGTGTCACTTTCCGCGCGCAGCCGTAGGGTGATTTCGAACTTGGTCTTGCTTGCTTCGAACACTCGAATTTCAGGTAACCCCGGACATGCGAACGAATTGATGCGTATGTCTTCTAGCGCCGCGCGGGCCACGGCGCCCGCTATATCGCAAGTGGACACTCGTTCTTGAGCATAGAAGGCCATGATCGCCCCTGCGTTGATAGGTGCGGACAATTATGAACCGTTTATGCCTGTGCGCGTTCCCTAGTCGGCCAGCCCCTACGGTTTTTTGTGGGCGACGGCGATGCCGATGGCGCCGCAGGGCAACCGGTATTTGCCATCGCCAAGCCAAGTGACCGGTTCGCCGGTGGGAAGAGTACACACATACTGGTGAACTGGCGCTGCATTGGGACTGCGCTTGATCACCAGGCGCCGCTCCACTCGACATGTGGACCGATCAGGCAGTTTGACGATAACGTCGGACAACCGGGAGCCGGAAGCCATAAATTGCCCCTCCTGTAGCCTGCACGTCCGCATCGGGATCGACGTCATGTGCCGGCGGTCAGCGCTTTCCCGTGGCACTTCATTCGTACCATGCAGGGAAGGGCGGGGCGTATCCCCCAATCTGCCTATGGACAAGGGCCGCGAAACTCTAGGCAATAGAAAGCGCCCCGTAGAGGGGCGCTGAATGGCGGGCGGGCATGCCGATTGCTGCGACGCATCGGCTCGCAAATCAAAGGCCCCGCCATGCTACGTGATGAACTTCTCGCGAAAATGATCTCCCACGCTGCCCCCGGTCAAAATTTCGATGATTGGGCGCAAGTGCTTACCGAGTACGCCAACTGCCTTGTGGAAATCAGCGACAGGCTGAGCGTTGATGAGTGCACCAGGCTCGTCAATGTGGGCTCCATGTTCTACCGCACGCTAGCCCGTGCTGAGGACTACCGCAGAACTTCGGTTCGCGGCGACTAGAGCGCGAACTCGGCCTCGCACCGTGGGTGACCGAGCCCGCACATGCTTTCGGAACCCTGCTTCCCATGCCTCGATCTTCAGTACCCAATCCGAGATCCGTTCTCCGGTATGTCCCGGCATTTCGGCAGCGCGTAAGTATGGGCAGTCCCACAGGGTCAACCCCTCGCGGGCGGCTTTCGCGCCGAGCTTCTGGATGTGATCGCAGTGCATTGCTGAACCCTCCAAAAGTATGGTGAATGGGAGGCCAGTATGCCGTCGCTCGTGCGGCGCTTGCAATAGTGTTGCGGCACTACGGTCCGAGTGCGGAAAGATCAGCCGTCGATCCATTGCATCCACCAGCCCTGGTAGTAACGCTTGCCATCGATCTCCTCAAAGCCGCAGACCATCATGCCGCGATCAGATCCGAAGGTCAGCAGCTCGGGTTGAACTAAATCCGGGATCGCGCCTTTTTGCGATGCGCCGAACGTCTGGAGGCTGTCCATCGTCATGATCCTGACGTACCGCTTCAGGTCATCGCGCATGATCGAGTACATGCGCACTGTGCCCGTGATAGTCGGGCCGGGATCGCGGTCGGGGCGCTTTTCGCCCAGGCAGTGGGTGCGGGTGACGGTACAGAGCATAGGTTGCTGCCTAAATACTGGATAAAAATACAGTATATTGCAGCAAAAAAAGGGGTCACTTCATCGGCGTGGCGACGAGCTTGTCCGAGGGGAAGGGGAGGAGAAAATCCCGGGTGGTAGCGGCCGGCGCGGTCAGCCAGTCGCCGTACGCGCCTTCCGGCAGGATGACGACCATGCGCTTTTCCTTGCCCGCCTGGTGGTAGTCGCGGAATAGCGGGTCGTCGTCAGCATTGATGGTCAGCATGGTGTAGCTCTCTTGCCACTGGCCGGCAGCATCGCACCACCGGTCCCAAAGGCCCGCGATGCCGAGTGGCGCGCCGTCAGCCCGCGTGAACCGCGTGGGCACGGCCGACCCCGACCGCCAGTCGGGTTCGAAGATGGCATCCGCCGGGATGATGCAGTGTTGGGCGCGACGCCATGCGTTGCCAAAGGTGAAGGACTTGGGTGCGGTCTCGCTGCGGGCGTTGAATGTAGAGAGCTTGCCAGCTTTGTCCAACCCATCGAGCTTCGTCATGGCGCTGATGAGACCCCAGCGGCCAGCCACTGCTTCCCGCTCCGGCACAGCGTCGTCTCCCGCGTCATGCTCCACGGGGCGGCGCACGAATACGCCTTGATACCTGGGCCACATTTCGTACTTGCCAACGGCGGGCGGCTTCTCGCGCACTCCAAATTTCTTGAGCAGCAATTCGGCGTCTTTCAGCGTCTGGTAGTGGCTGCACATAGAACCCTCGCTATTGAACGCCCAGTATATGAGGTTGCCCCATGCCGCTAAAATGGATGGCCACGCCACGGCGTCATTGGCGAGCGATGCTGACCGACTGGGGAATCGCTAGGGGACTGGGAATTGTGCCCGCCGAAGTTTGATCGAGTGGCCCCAAATTGGCCCCAAAATCCCCGGGAAGCCGCGCCGATGCTAGCTTTTCGAGTCCCCTCCTTCGCACCATACAACTGAAAGCCGTTGCTTGGCCCCCAGGGGCCGTGCTAAGTGCCCGCAAGGCGCTTTTGAATCAACGGCTTAGCGGGAATGGTGGGTGCCGATTGACTGCCCATAACAACTAGAATTTGCAGTCTTTCAGCCCCATCTTGGCCGCATTCCTCCGCACACAGTAGATGGCCTGGCGCCGGCGCCGTTGGTGCCCCGGTTAGCTAACTACCCGAATGCATCCCCGGAATGCATCCCCGGGGTGCACCAACGGCGTTCAATCCGCTATCAGTTCTTGACCTTGATGCGGTCGCGACGCTTTTCGGTTCTGGGTTCGATATCGCGGCCCAATTCCACGTCCATCAGGATGGCGGCATGGACTTTGGCGCGGCTGGCTTCGATGCGCGGCACGCATGCCCAGCCTCGATCGGCAGCCACCGACAATTTCTTGTCCAGTTCTTGATGGCGACGACGCTTGTTTTCCGTCGACATATTGCTGAGTTCTTGATCGGTGATTAAGCGCATGGGTTTCTCCTTGGTAAAACGATGTGGTTGCGATGGACATGGGTATTGCGAACAGGCGTGCGCCTGCATGGCGCGCGTGTATGCCACGTCGCGCCACGATGTGTTTTTGTTATTCGGGAATCGGGCGGGGGGGCGGGGCCGGGAATCGGCGGGCCCGCACGGTGAAGCCAAGATCAAACAGCGGGCGTAGTTTGACAGCTTAAATATTTATTGCAAGTCATTGAAAAATAAGAAGAAAAAGATATAAAAACCCCGCGTTCCATATACTTTTCCAGCGCTTTGGATACTTTCCCAACGCCTCCGTTAATCAAGCCCGATATGCCGCGCGGAACAGGGTTTATCCTGATGCCCGCAAGGCTTGACACCCCTCTGCCCAGCCCATAAAGTCACCGCACAGATTTAGATAAAAGACCATCTGTAGGGTGGTCTTTTATTGCGCGCAGTTTGCGTCGACCTCTTACAGAAATAATTCCAAGAGGAGACGACTGTGCAATCATCGACCGTAAAAATACGTGGCATCGACGATGTCATCGCTTTTATCGACTCACGCCCCGGTATCACCGGGCGGGCTGGCCTGATCTGGTGGCTGGCCCTGGGTGGACTATTCCTGGATGCGTTTGCCAACTCCGCGTTAAGCGCGGGGCTGGGGCCCATGACGCGCGACCTGGGCCTTGCGGCCGGTCAAGTCGCGCTGATGACCTCGTTTGCCGCGTGGGTGGCCATTGCGTTCAATCCCATCGGCGGTTGGATGGCGGATCGTTGGGGCCGGATCCGGCCCTTGGTCATCGCAAAATTCCTGGCCGTCATCGGCGCGCTGCTGGTGATGTTTGCACCCAGCTTTGAAGTCATTCTGGTCGGCCGGTTTTTCGTAGGCGCCGCCTACGGGATCGACTTCGCCATCGCGATGGCCGTCCTGGCCGAATTCACCCCGCTTAAATTCAAAAGCCGCCTTAATACCTGGCAGGGCATGTGGTACACGGCCGTGTGCACGAACCTGCTGCTGGCGCTGTTGTTTTTCTCATGGGATGTGGGCGATTCCATCTGGCGTTATTCGGTTGCGGCTACCGCCGTCTTCGCGGTCGTGATCCTGCTGCTGCAAATGCGCTACATGGTGGAAAGCCCGATCTGGCTGGCCCGCAAAGAGCGTGTCGAGCAGGCGGCGCGCGCCATGACGCGCATCTACGGGCAGCCGTTCGCGGCGGCGCCGATGCACGAGCGTGTGCCGGTGGTCAACCAGGCCAGGCGCGGCATTGCCAACGTGCTGTTGATCTTTCGTGGCGTTTACCTGCCGCGCACCATCCTGGCGGCAACGGTCCAGATCGGCCAGTCGATCCAGTATTTCGCCGTGGGCTGGTATCTGCCCTTGATCAGCGCCGCGCTGTTCGGCAAGGACTTCGTCTTCGCCACCATCGGCGCGCTGGTGTTCAACGTGTTCGGCATTTTTGGCGGCTTTCTGTCGCCGTACATCGGCCGCAAGCTGGGCCTGCGCCGGGCGTCGGCATTCGGCTTTGCCGCGGTGTTTCTGATGCTGCTGATCCTCGGTACCTTCCACGGCAAGATGCCGCTGTGGCTGGCCGTTGTGGTGCCGTCGCTGTTCATCCTGTTCCATTCGGGCGGGCCGGGGGCCAACGGCAAGAGCCTGTCGTCGCTGTCGTTCCGCAGCGAACTTCGCGCGGGCGCCAACGGCATCATCGGCGCGCTGGGCTCCACGGGGGCCGCGATCGGACTGCTGGTGTTTCCGCTGTTTCGCGAAAACTACGGCCTTGAAAAGACCTTCCTGATTCTCTCCATCGTGCCGCTGATCGCCAGCATCATCTGCTTCACGATCAAGTGGGACCCCACCCGCACCCCCATCAACCCGGACAACGAAGCCGACGCGCCCCAGTTCAAGGACGACGCCGTGCTGCCTGCCCTGGACCCCGCCATTGGGAAAGCCTCGCGATGACAAACAACAAAGTGATTCTGGCCATAGACGAGGGCACGTCCGGCACGCGGGCGGCCACGGTGTCTCAGCACGGCCATGTATCTTGCCTGCAATACGTGGCGCTGCATGTCGACTCGCCCCGGCCGGGTGTTGTGGAGCAGGACGCTAACGACATCCTGGACCGCACCGTCCAGGTCTGCCGGGATGCCATCGCACAAGCGGTCGCCGAGGGGCAGGAAATTGCTGCGCTGGCGCTGGCCACACAACGGGCCACGGCCGTGCTGTGGGACACGCAGACAGGGCGTGCGCTGGTCCCGGCCATGGTCTGGCAAGACACGCGCTTTGTCGACGAACTGGACCAACTGGCGCCGGAATGGGACGCCCGGTTGCGAGAGCGCGTCGGTCGGCCGGTGGGGGTGCGCTCGTTGTATCTCTGGGCGGCGCGTCACCTGCGCGATTCACCGCTTGTTGCCCAGGCGTGGCGCGACAAGCGCTTGGCCTTCGGCACCGTGGACACGTGGTTGCTGTGGCATTTTTCGCAGCGGCGCGAATGCGTGACCACGCCCACGAACGCGACCTCCGCCGGCGCGTACGTGCTTGCCGACCATCGTTACTACCTGGAGTGGATTCAGGAGCTTGGCTTTCCGCACGAGCTGCTGCCGACCCTGCGCCAGGACGCGGATGATTTCGGTAGAACTCGTCCGGAGCTCTTGGGTATCGACGTGCCAATCCTGGCGTCGGCCGGCGACCAGCACGCGGGCGCCATCGGCCTGGGATGCCTGAACCGGGGACAGGCGATGTGTGTGCATGGCACGGGCAGCTTCGTGGACCTGGTCATCGGCACCGAACCTCCCTTGGAAGCCGGCATGTCCGACGGGTCGTTGACCATGACGGCCCGGCGTCAGTCAGGCGTGTCGCACTTCGCGGTCGAAACCTTTGTGGCAACAACCGGGTCGGCATTGAACTGGGTCTGCGAAAAGCTGAAATGGTTCAAGGACGCCCACGAGATCAGCGCGTTGGCAGAAACGGTGAACGCGTCGAACGGCGTGACCTTCGTGCCGGCCTTGACCGGGCTGCGCGTGCCCCGGATGGAAGCCGCGGCCCGCGCGTCGCTGACGGGCGTATCGATGGCCACGACGCAGGCCGAAGTGGCCTACGCCATTCTGGAAGGCATTGCGCATTCGGTGGCCAGCTGCATCGAAGCGGACGAGCAAGCCTCCGGCGTGCGGGTGTCCGAACTGGTCGTGGGCGGCGGCCTGTCGCGCAGCGACCCCTTGTTGCAGATTCAAGCGGACTTGATCGGCATTCCGATTCGTCGCATGCAAGAGGCCGATCGCGCCAGCTTGCGCGGCATCGCGTATCTGGCGGGCTCGGCGGGCTTGCTGTGGCCGTCATTGCACGAGGCCTGCAAAACCATCGTGACCGACGCCGTGTTTCGGCCCGCCGTTGACGCCGACGAACGTCGTCGCCGCCGCGCCTTGTGGCACGCCCGGGTGGGGTCGGAATTGGGCCACGTCAAACAGTTCAAGCAAGACAACCAGGAGGCATTGCACAAATGATCGGGTGGCTATCCAGAAAGCCCAGGAAGGACCGGGCCGACATGACCAGCACCGAACCCCTGCGCCTGAACCGGCACGAACAGCTGGATCGGTTGGGCAGCGAGCAGTTCGACATCCTGATCGTGGGGGGCGGTATCACCGGCGCCTATGCCGCGCTGGACGCCGCCTTGCGCGGCTATCGCGTGGCGTTGATCGAAAAGGACGACTTCGCCTCGGGCACCTCGTCCAAGTCCTCGAAGATGGTGCATGGGGGCTTGCGCTATATCGAACAGGGCAACCTGGGCTTGGTGCGCCATTCCCTGCATGAACGCCAACGGCTGCGGCGCAACGCGCGGCATCTGGTGCAGCGTCTGCCGTTTTTGTTTCCCATCCTGGAACGCGACGGGGTGTTCGACAAGCGCCTGTCCAAGGCATTTGAAAGCCTGCTGTGGACGTATGACGTGGCAGGCGGATGGCGCGAGGGCATCCTGCACCAGAAGCTGACGGCGGCCGAAGTGCTGTCGCATTGCCCAACGTTCAAGGAAGACGGACTGCTGGGCGGTTTCCTGTATTACGACGCCCGCGTCGACGATGCGCGCCTGACGCTGACGGTGGCGCGTACCGCCGCCTTTCACGGCGCGGCGGTGACCAATCATGCGAAGGCGGTAGAGGTCACGCGTGACACGCACGGCAAGGTGGATGGCGCGATCATCCACGCGGACAACAAAGAAATCCGCGCGCGCGCCCGGGTCGTCATCATGGCGACGGGCGTCTGGCTGCGCGATTGGACCGGGGCGAAAAAAGGCGATGAACCCGTGTTGCACGTGCGCCCGGCCAAGGGCGTGCACGTGGCGGTGCCCTGGATCAAGGTCCGCAACGATTGCACGGTGACCATTCCCGTGCCCGGTCGCAGCCGGCGCGCCACGATCACGCGCTGGGGCGACGTGTCTTACCTGGGTACCACCGACGAAGACTACGAAGGAAACCTGGACGACGTGTATTGCACGCGGCGCGAACTGGACTTCCTGCTGGAAGGCGCGCGCTCGGCGCTCAAGACCGATCTGCAAGCCGAAGACGTGGTGGGCAGCATCGCCGGCTGTCGCCCGCTGGTGGCGCCGCCCGGGGGCAAAACGCTGGAGATCAAGCGCAACCACGAAATCCGCGTGTCCGGCGACGGGCTGGTCACGATAGTGGGCGGCAAGCTGACCACGTCGCGGCATATGGCGGAACAGACCATCGACGCCGCGCAACAGGTGCTGGGGCAGCGCAATGCCTGCCAGACCAAGAAGGCCTATCTGCTGGGAGCCGCCGGATACGACCCGCAAGCCATCGTGGCGTCCGGCGGCATGTCGGCGCATCTGGGCGAACGCTATGGCACCGAGGCGCGCTTTGTCAGCGACTTGATGCAGGCGTCGCCGGCTTTGCTGACGCCGATTGTCGACGGCTTGCCCTACACCGAAGCCGAGGTGCTTTACGCCGTGCGCCATGAAATGGCCGGCACCGTTGAAGACGTGCTGGCCAGGCGCATGCGCACGCGCCTGATGGCGCGCGACGCCTCCGCGCTTGCCGCCGGCCGCGTCGGACAGATCTTGCAGGCGGAACTTGGTTTGCCGCCCGCCACCATCGCGCAGCAGGTGAACGACTACCTGGCTGCCATCAAGCACGAAAAATCCATACTCATGGGAGACGAACAATGATCAGCAAAGAAGCCATCAAGCGCGGCTACAACCGTGGCAATTACGTCGTGGGCGCACACACGCCGCCTGCCTATGCCGCCACCTTGACCGACGAAGGCGCTGCCACCGAACCCGGCCTGCAACGCGACCCCGTGCGCGTCAGCGATGCGCAGGTCGATGCCCTGCGGCACGTGGCCGACAACGTCATGACGGCCACGGCTGACGTCGTCGCCTGGACGCGCGATTGGTGGGCGGGGTCCATGGTGTCGGAAACCGGCGGCAAGCCTGCTACGCCGCAGGCGGTGATCGTGACGGTGTCATCGGTGCAGCAGGTGCAGGCGGTCATGCGTTACGCCAACGCCGAAGCCATCCCGGTCACGGTGTCGGCGGGGCGCAGCAATGTCACCGGGGCCGCCTTGCCGGTGCGCGGTGGCATCGTGCTGGACGTCTGCCAGCTGAACCAGCTGATCGGCGTGGACCGCGAAAGCCAGATCGTGGAAGTGGAAGCGGGCATGTTTGGCGACGTCTTTGAACAGACCATCCAGAATGAATACGGGCTGACGATGGGCCATTGGCCGTCGTCGTTCGGCATCAGCACGGTGGGAGGCTGGGCGGCTTGCCGGGGGGCAGGGCAGTTGTCCACGCGCTACGGCAAGATCGAAGACATGGTGTTCGGTATGGACGTTGTACTGGCCGACGGCAGCCTGATCACGGTGGGCGGCTATTCCCGCGCGGCGGTGGGCTCGGACCTGCAACAGTTGTTCATCGGCTCTGAAGGCACGCTGGGCGTGATCGTGCGGTTGCGCCTCAAGCTGCATCGCCTGCCCGATTACGGCCGCGCCATAGCGTACGGTTTCAAGACATTCGCCATCGGCCTGGACGCGTGCCGCGAGATCATGCAGCGCGGCGCCAACCCGGCTGCGTTGCGGCTGTATGACGAACTGGAAAGCGGGGTGCAGTTCAATCGACCCGACCTTAACGTGCTGCTGGTGGCCGACGAGGGCGCACGCCAGATTGTGGACGCCGTCATGCAGATCAGCGAAGGCGTCTGCGAAGAACTGGGCGAAAAGCTGGACGGCGACGCCATCTTTGAACGCTGGCTGGAAACGCGCTATCTGACGGGCAAGAGCGCCGAGGGCTTCAAGCGCAGCCCGGGGTTCGTGGCCGACACGCTTGAAATGTCGGGCCGCTGGAGCGACCTGTCCGCCATTTACAGTGAAGTGGTGGCGGCGGTGAACGCGGTGCCCGGCACGTTGGCGGGTTCCGCGCACCAGTCGCATGCTTACGTCGACGGGGCCTGCCTGTATTTTTCGTTGCGCGGCGACGTCGAGGTGGAGCGGCGCGCCCAGTGGTATCGCGCTGCATGGGATGCCGCCAACGCCGTGCTGATTAAATACAATGCGGCGCTCAGCCATCATCACGGCGTGGGCCTGCTGCGGGCGCCGTACATGCAGGAATCGCTGGGTAGCGCTTTTAACGTGCTGCTTGCGGTCAAGCGCCAGTTGGACCCGCAGAACATTCTTAATCCCGGCAAGCTGGGCTTGAGCGATCAACGCCATTATGGTCAGGAAAGTCGATAACCATGGATAGGTCATTTGGGGCATGCCTGGCGCGTCATCCAGTCATTGCGACGCTGTATGGGCTTGAGCAAATCAACACGTTCGTGGGCAGCGTGGCCGAGATCGGCATCGTGGCCAACGTTGAGTTGCGCAAGCTGGCGCCGGTCATCGCCACCTTGAACCGCGCGGGCAAATTCGCGATCGTCAATATCGACAGCTGCGAAGGCCTGTCGCAGGACAAGGGCGGGGTGGAATACCTGGCTGATATCGGCGTGGCCAGCCTGGTTTCAACCCGCGTGGCCACCATTCAGCGAGCCAACCGTGCCGGTATGGTCACGATGCAAAAAGTGTTTGTGACCGACCGTTCCACCTGGCCGCGCAGCGTCAAGGCGCTGGAACAAAGCGACCCCAACCTGGTTCAGTTGATGCCGGCGCCGATGCTGGCGCACATGGCCCCCCAAGACCTGAAAGCCCTGCCGCCCATCGTGGCGTCGGGCTTTGTCTGCAACCAGGCGGACATTGCCACGGCCATGAGGCACGGCGCAGTGGGGGTGTCGACCAGCGATCCGCAACTGTGGAGCCTGGAAGGGCGGCAGCTTAAGGGCTGAAAACGGGTAATCCAGCCCGCCGCCCCTACGGCACTTCGTCCAGTTGCGCGATCTGCGCGTCTTCCGGGAAGCCCTGCGTGCGGTAGCGCGCCGGGTAGCCCTTTTCACGCGCCAGCAGCGGTTGCAGCAGGTGCGCGGCCTGTTCCCATGACACCACGCGCACTTCGCCGATGTTGTCCTCGGCGTCTGGGCGCACCAGCGCAAGACGGTCCACCTTGGGCAGCGACGTGTCCACGCCGCGCGTCCAGGACGCCAGCGAAAACGACATGACGGGCTCTTCGTCGCTGGTGAAGAGGTTGTAGTTGGCCACGAAAATGTCCTGGCCCTGTTCTTCGTGGATATGGTCCAGCGCCTCTTTCTGCGCGTCGTATTCGGATTTGTCCAGCAGGCGCTCCAGATGCGCAAGCCGCTGCGCCAGCGCAGGGTTGCTCGGCACGTATCGAAGCGGTTGCCGATCTTCGTAGTGGTACATATGCGCGCTGACCGACCGCCCTTGCATGAGCGCTTGGTGCGCCAGTTCCACCATGTTCGCCAAGCCAACGTCATCGTTGTCGCCGGCCACCAACAGCACGTCGCGTGTAGGCGCCATGAACACCGGCCGGCCCCGCACCGGCACACGCTCGATCATGTCGGGCAGCAGGGCCCGGCTGATGTCGTAGCCGTCTGCCCAGGCGCCCCGATAGACGCCGGCAGCAATCTCGGCAAAGTCGTCCGGCGCGTCGCGCAGGTTGTCGATGGCAACCGCCAAGGCCTGGTCGAACGTCAATTGCCAAGCGGCCTCGGGGCCGTTGGTCAGGGTGGAGATGGCGTCTGGGTGGTCCAGCGCCAGCAGCACCACGCAATCCTCGCCAAAGGGCAGGTAGGCCGGATGGAACGCGGAATCGTCGCCTTCGGTGCGCACATGGTGCAGGCGCACGTCTTCCAGGGCGGTGCGGCTGCGGATAACGGCCCGCAGCATGGGGCGCGCCACCGTGGCCTGTTGCGGCGTCGATTGCTTGCTGCTGGCCAAGGCCGAGACGAAACCCTGCAAGGCGCGCTGTTGCTGCGCGCCCCGGGTGTTGTAGTAAGCGTGATAAGCGTTGTGCAGGTTGAAGAACGAACCTTCGCCCAGCAGCAAGCGGAATTCATCGGCCTTGTAAGTCAGGTCGCCCTCGAAGCCTTGCTTGCGAGCCGCCGCCACGAACAGTTTGGCAAATTGATCCGGCGTAGGCCTGCGCCGGAACAGCGTGTCGAAAAAACCCATGTGCCCGCCTTCAATCAGATGCTGGACGGCGCTTTGACCGTCCACGACGGGTCATTGTGGCCACGGTTCCGGGCCGCGTCCAGTGATAACGCCGCGGGGATGCGGCGCGCTTGCTCAGGACACCGTAAGTCGGAACTCAATACGCTCGGGGGTTACCTTTCAGGCTCAAATCCCTACGATGACGACGTCACCCTTGCAGGCGAATTACCCCGGCCCATCGCACTATGACCGCATGACGATTGCGTTGCATTGGTTGACGGCGTTTCTGGTCGTGGGCTTGTTTGCCCTGGCGGAAATCTGGAGTTTCCTGCCGCGCGGCACGCCGACCCGTCGGCTGCTGCAATCGCTGCACATTTCGTTCGGCTTGCTGTTCACCGCGGTGTTCGTGCTGCGCGTCGTGTGGCGGTCCACCGGTGGCCGGCGCCTGCCGCCCGCTGCCACCGGCTTGATGGGCCTGGCTAGTACAGGCGTACACGGGCTGCTGTACCTGTTGATGGCCGCGCAGATCGTGCTGGGCTTTCTGTTTCGCTGGGCGCAGGGCGAACCGTTTGCTTTCTTCGGGTTGTTCGACGTGCCCCGGTGGATTGCGATCGACCGCGAACAGCGCCACTTCATTGGTGGGCTGCACGACACGGTGGCGTGGACGATCATCGCGTTGGCCTTGGTGCATGCGCTGGCGGCGTTGGTTCACCATTACGCCTTGCACGATGGGGTGTTGCGCCGGATGCTGCGCAGCCGCTGAGGGCGGTGGGGAAAAATCGGCGGATGAGGTGAAATCGGGGCGGGGCAGGTTGTACATTACGCACTGTCACCCGCCTTATTCCTACAGGATTTTCCCATCATGACCGCCCCAGAAGTCGTAATTTCCTCGTCGATACCCTGCGCCAATGACCGCCCCTTCGTGCTGTTTGGCGGCATCAACGTGCTGGAATCCCTGGATCTGGCGCTGCGCGCGTGCGAAGAATATCAACGCGTGACCCAAAAGCTGGGCATTCCGTACGTGTTCAAGGCGTCGTTCGACAAGGCCAACCGATCTTCCATCCATTCCTACCGGGGCCCCGGCCTGGAAGAGGGCATGAAGATCTTCGAAGCCGTCAAGAAAGAGTTCGGCGTGCCGGTCATAACCGACGTGCACGAACCCTGGCAGGCGGCGCCCGTTGCTGAAGTGGTGGACATCCTGCAATTGCCCGCCTTCCTGGCGCGCCAGACGGATCTGGTGGTGGCGCTGGCCAAGACGCAGCGCATCGTCAATATCAAGAAGCCGCAGTTTCTCAGCCCGACCCAGATGCTGAACATCGTTGAAAAGTTCACCGAAGCGGGCAACGACAAGCTGATCCTGTGCGATCGCGGCACCAGCTTCGGCTACGACAACCTGGTGGTCGACATGCTGGGTTTCGGCGTGATGAAAAAGGTGTCCGGCAACCGGCCCTTGATTTTCGACGTGACCCACGCGTTGCAGCAGCGTTCCGCCTTGGACGCCGCCTCGGGCGGTCGCCGCGAGCAGGTTGCCGAACTGGCGCGCGCGGGTATGGCGGTGGGCCTGGCGGGGCTGTTTCTAGAGGCTCACCCCGACCCGAAGAACGCCAAGTGCGATGGACCCAGCGCGTTGCCGCTGGACAAACTGGAACCCTTCCTGACCCAGCTCAAGCAGCTGGACGATCTGGTGAAATCCTTTGCGGACATCGATATCGAACCCTGACGCGCGCGGGCATGCCATCGACGGCAGCTTGCTATACGATCCAGGCCACACCACTACAGGGAGGCCCGGATGTCTTTTTACGTAATCGTCGCTGTTCGAAAAGAGCCCATCAGCGGGCACATTGCCTATGTGCGCTGGGGCCAGGCCGAGCGGGGCGTGCCAGGCTGGGTCACCGAGCCGGTCACGGCCTCGGCGTCCGAGGTGATTGACGTGATCAAGGAGGGGGCCGACGTGGAAACCGCCATCAGCGTGGACGGCACCAGCGTGGCGCTGCGCCCCGTGCGCGTGCTGACCACCGACGACGGCCACGAACTGCTGGCGTCCGTGCCGGTGCCTAGCTCGACCTTGCACACGCTGTTCGACCTACCCGAGTTCTAGGCGGCTTGGCGGCGGCCTTCGGCGAAGCTTTTCAGCGCGTCGTCGGTCAGGCGGTAGCGGACCCACTCATCCAGCGGCACCGCGCCGATCGATACGTAGAAGTCGATTGCCGGCTTGTTCCAGTCCAGCACGCTCCATTCCAGCCGCCCGCAGCCGTTGGCCACCGCTTCTTGCGCCAGGTGGCGCAGCAGGTCGCGTCCGGCCCCGATGCCGCGATGCTCGGGCGTGATGTACAGGTCTTCCAGGTAAATACCGTTCTTGCCGAGCCAGGTGGAATAGCTGTAGAAATAGACCGCGTACCCGATAGGTTTGCCATCCGCCAGGCACATCAGCGCCTTGGCGGGCGCCTGCGGGGCAAAAAGGGTACGGGCGACGTCGTCTGCGCTGGCGATCACTTCGTGCGCGGCGCGCTCGTACACGGCCAGTTCAGTAATGAAGGCATAGATCTGGGCCGCATCCGAGGGGATGGCGGGGCGGATGGCGATATTCACGTTGACTTCCTCCAAATAGGAGGGCCATGCTACCCGCTATTCCAGGCGCTTGCTGACGGGCGATCCGGTCTGACGCGTACACGAAGGAGACATCCTCGATGGCTGAGTCTGGTTCTGCCGCAGCTCGCACGCCGCCGCGCAAGGGGCGCCGCGTTTCCTGGATCTGGCTGGTCCCGGTGGTGGCCGTCATCGGCGGATTGCTGCTGGTGGTGCAGGCCTGGCTGAATGCAGGGCCCACGGCTACCGTCCACTTCCAGACCGCCGAAGGCCTGGAAGCGGGCAAGACGCAGGTCCGCTACAAAGAAGTCAATGTCGGCCTGGTTGAACGCGTCAACCTGAACCAGGACCGCACGGGCGTGGTGGTCACGATCCGCGTGGACAAGGACGCGGCCAACCTGTTGCGCGACGGCACGGTATTTTGGGTGGTGCGCCCGCGGCTGACGCTCAGCGGGGTGTCGGGCCTGGGTACGCTGTTGTCGGGCTCGTATATTGGCCTGGACCCAGCGGGCGGCCAGGGCAAGGGCGGCGCCCGCAGCGAGCGTAAAAGCGAATTCACCGGTCTGGAAGTGCCGCCCGAGGTCGCGCAGGACCGGGCCGGAAAGCGCTTCACGCTACACGCCAACGATCTGGGCTCGCTGGATGTCGGCTCACCCGTGTACTACCGCCGCATTGCCGTGGGGCAGGTGGTGAACTACCGGTTGGCCAAGGACGGCGATGGGGTCGACGTGCAGGTGTTCGTCGACGCGCCGAACGATTCCTACGTCAATGAGAGCACGCGCTTCTGGAACGCCAGCGGCGTCGACTTCAGCGTGGATGCGCGCGGTTTGCAGATGCGGTCCCAGTCCCTGGTTTCCGTAATTGTGGGGGGCGTGGCATTCGACACCCTGGAACGGGCGGCCAGCCAGCCCGCGGCGGCGGGCGCGGCGTTCCCGCTTTTCTCCAGCGAAGAGTCGGCCCGGGCCGAACCGGACGGCGCGCCGCTACACGTGCGCATGCGTTTCGATCAATCTGTGCGGGGGCTGGTGGTGGGGGCGCCTGTCGACGCGTATGGCGTCACGGTCGGCAAGGTGGACGCCATCGACCTGGACTTTGATCAGTCGGCCAAACAGTTCTACGCGCTGGTATCCGCCACGCTGTACCCGGAGCGGCTGGGCGACAAAACGTTCCACCAGATCAAGAACTTCGCGGGCCCGGATGTCAAACACCCCAGCGGCAGGTTGATGACAGCCTTGGTCGCACGGGGCACCCGGGCGCAGTTGCGCATCGGCAACTTGTTGACCGGCCAGCTGTATGTCGCGCTGGCGGAATTTCCTGATGCGCCCGCCGCCACTTTCAAGATGGAAGATCGACCGTTCATCCCCACCGTGCGCAATAACCTGGACCAGCTGCAACAGCAGTTGAACAGCATCCTGACCAAGGTCGACAAGGTGCCGTTCGATGCCATCGGTACGGAACTGGCCGGGGCGCTTCGGGGCGCCTCGCGTCTGGTCAAGCGGCTGGATACGCACCTGGCGCCAGAGGCGCAGGCCGTGCTGAGGCAAGCAAACCAATCGTTGGCGGCCGTGAGCGCGTTGCTGGCCCCCGAGTCCGCGTTGCCGCTAAATACCGATACGGCGCTGCGCGAGTTGGGGCGCGCGGCGCGTTCGTTGCGGCAGTTGGCGGATTATCTTCAGGCCCATCCCGACGCGCTGTTGCGGGGCAGGGCGCCGGATGCGGCGCCCGGGCGGTAGGTAGACACCGGCGTGCACGGTTTTGGGCATGACACTTGCTGGAAGCTTTCTACGAACGGTTGCAGCACTGCGGCCGGCGGTGCGGTATCCGAGGGGGGACCACCGAATGGATCATAGTGAAATGATGGTGCGCATGATTTCCCAGCCGGTCGCGCCGGACCAGCTGGACGGCTGGGACGGCGTGTTGTCCGCGTATGCGGACTGCCTGTTGCAGGTACAGGGCAAGCTGACCGACGCGGACGTCAGCCGCTTCCTGGATGTAGGCGCCTTGGTTTTTCGTTCGTGTTGCCAGGACGAAGCACGCCTGCGGTGGACAGCCGAGGAACTGGCTGCTTTTCACCGCAAGCCGGAATGCGGCGCGTAGGCTTGGCAACAACGCGCTGACAATAAACGCCTGGAACAAAGAGCGTTCAGTACAAGCATTGGCTAAGCGCGAATTTACGGCCAAATGCATGGACCTCGTCACCGTCCACCGCCGCCGCCACATCCCAGTGGCCGCCGCGCGTCACCAAAAACGATTGCCCGGTCAGCGCATGCCGTAATGCAAAGCGCCAAAAGGCCGGTTCGGAGCCGATGGGCTCCAGGTCGTGGGGCCCGATCATCAGCCGGGTGGGGCGGGGGGTGGCGCCCAGCGACCATCGCACCGCAATCGCCAGGAAGGCGAACCGCGCGGACATCGACGACGGTTGAACGCAAAGGACTCGTATCTTGTTGCTCATGGGCGCCACCTTTTGCAGGTGCTTCTGAGCGTAGCAAAGACGCGCGTGACGTTCCATACCGCCTTTGCTGTATTTCGGCCCCAATGGTCTGACGATTGGCAGCATCGCGTGGACTTGCGTGATGCCGCCAATCAAGGCGCGTTACGCATCCGGCCCCGGCGCCACAGCCCGCGTCACGCGAGGCAGCAGGATCAGCGCCAGTGCCGGCATCAATGCAAACGCCGCGAACAGCCAGCCCGCGGCATGCCGAGCCCCTTCGACACCGCCGGGGTCGGCAAGCCCCGCGCTATTGACGACCACGCCGGCCAGTGCCGCCGTTACCGCCGCCGCATAGAGCTGCACGGTGGTAATCGACGAAGACGTCAGCGTCTCTTCGCCCTTGGGCGCCGCGTTGAACACTTTGGTCAGAAGATGCGGCCAGGCCAGCCCGATGCCGAATCCCACCCCCGCCAACGCAACGATGTACGCGCCCAGGCCGGCCGGGGTGGCAAGCAGTGACGCCTGCGGTGTCATGATCCCCAGACCGATCAGCGACCCCAGGATCACGATGGGGCTGATGCGTATCAGCCGGTCGGCGTCGCGGCCCGTCCGGGTGGCGCTGGGCATGGCGGCCAGCGTCCAGCCGGCGCCCATGGCAGCGGTCAGGTAGCCCGCCTTCAGCGGCGGCATGCCGTGGATGACTTGCAGGAAATAGGGCACGAATATCTCGGTGGCGATAGCGGCCACCACCAGGCACATCGTCGCGTACAACGCGCCCAGCGGCGCGCGCAGGCTATAAGCGCCGGTGGGCAGCAGGCGATGGCGAGCGCGGGCGTCGACCCGGGCGATAAGCAGGGCGATGATGAGCCCCGCCCCAATGCCCGCCACGTTCCACACTAGCTGCGTCGACAGGCTGGCCAGCGTGACGGCGATTACGGAGGCGACCAGCAAGGCCAATGTGCGCAGCGGCAGCACCGAGCGCGGCGCAGGCGGTACCGACGCCCGTCCGCCCACCTTGAATGCGACGATCAACGCCAGCACGGCGGCAACCGGTAACAGGGCCCAGAACGCCAGGCGCCAGTTTCCCGACTGCGCGAATATCCCGCCGATGGCGGGCCCGGACAGCGTTGCAACGCCCCACATGCAAGACACCAAGGCCATGGCGCGGGACCACAACGGGGCGTCGAACACCAGCCGGATCAATGCGTAGCTCAACGCGAAAAGAATGCCGCCGCCCAGCCCTTGCACGCTGCGTCCCGCCAGCAGCACCGGCATGCCCGGGGCCATCGCGCAGATAACGGCTCCGGCGCTGAAGACGGCCACGGCGAACAGGTAGGCGCTGCGCGGCCCTAGTGTTTCGATCAGCTTGGCCGACAGCGCGGATCCGATGATGGACGTCACCACGAACAGCGTCGTGTTCCAGGCGTAGTACTCCAGGCCGCCTATGTCCTCGATCACCGTGGGCAGGATGGTGGTGACGATATAAACGTTGATGGCGTGCAGCGCGACGCCGCCCGCCAGGGCAATCGACCGCAGGGCATTGGCGCCTTGAAGCAGGTCGGCCCACGAAGCGCTGGGGGCGACGGGCTCAAGGGTGGGGCTGGGGGGCACAGGCGCTCCGATAATTTAAACAAGCAAATTCTTTGATAATACGTGCGTTGCAGAAAGCGCACAACGCGGGCGCGGAGGTTCCTTGCGGCGTGTCTCGATCCGGCTCCTGACCGGGTCCAGACTCAGACCCCGACCCAAGCCGGACCGTATCAAGGCCTGCGTCGCAAGCCACGAAGCATCAAGTCCAGGGTGTGCAGCGCATCATCAAGGCGATCCGATTCGCCGGCCGAACCGGCGATCCATAACGCGCTGTCCGTCAGCCCGCCATTGATGAAATTGGCGATGGCCCGGGGGTCGGCGGTTTCAATGAGCCCGTCGTCGATCAGTTGCTTCAGCAACGCCGCCATGGAGGCAACGCACTGCGACTGCGCCGCGTTCGGCCCCGCGCCCAGCACCGCCGGCGCGTCTTGCAACACAATCCGCCGAATGGCCGGTTCGGTTGCCATTCGCAAATACGCGCGGCAGCGTTCGCGCAGCGCCGTCCACGCGTCCGGAGCTTGATCCGAAATATCCTTCAAGCGCCGGTCCATATCGTCGTCGATCTGTTGGACCACGGCGGCAAGCAAGCCTTGTTTGTCATTGAAATGGTGATACAAGGCTCCTCGCGTCAACCCGACCCGGGCGGTCAGATCGTCCATGGACGTGGCGGCATAACCGACGTGTTCGAACGCGTGACGGGCGGTGGCAAGCAGCTTGGCGCGAGTCGCTTCGATCATTTCCGCGCGGGTGCGGGGCATGTGCGTCTCCCATGACATACGGTGCGCAGGTTAATTGACATACGGAATGTATGTGAATAGGATCCGCCTGTCCACCCAATCAGCAAAAGGTCTTCGGTGTCCAATCCGTATCGTGAGTTATTCAACGCGCCAGGCGCCCTTGGTTTCGTCCTGGCCGGCGCCATCGCGCGCCTGCCTTTGCCGATGATCGGGATCGGCATCATCACGATGCTGTCGGAAGTGCGGGGTGCTTACGGCATGGCGGGCGCTGTTGCCGCCACGTTTGCGTTGGCGACCGCGTTGCTGGCCCCGCGCATTTCGCGGCTGGTGGACCGTCATGGGCAAGGGCGCGTGCTGCCCGTCGCTGCGGGGATCTGCGTGGCCGCATTGCTTGGTTTATCGGCCTGCGTAGAGTGGAACGCGCCGGACTGGACGCTGTTCCTGTTTGCCGCGCTGGCGGGCACGTTGCCCAGCATGCCCGCGATGATCCGTGCGCGTTGGACCGAGATCTTTCGCGACCAGCCGCAACTGCGTACCGCCTATGCGCTGGAGTCGGTCGCTGACGAGGTCAGCTTCATCCTGGGTCCGCCCTTGGCCGTGGGCCTTAGCGTGGCGTTGTTTCCGCAAGCGGGGCCGCTGGTTGCCGCGTTGCTGTTGGCGGTGGGTGTGACGGCTTTCGTCTTGCAGCCCGCCACGGCGCCCACGGTGCAGGCCGTCCCGGCCGGGCGGCAGGCGTCGGTGTTGCGCATGCCGTCGATGTTCGCGCTGGTGGCCATGATGGCGGCCATGGGCGTCATCGTGGGCACCATCGACGTCTTGAGCGTGGCCTTCGCCCGCGCTCAGGGCGTGCCGGCGGGGGCAAGCCTTGTGCTATCCACCTACGCACTGGGTTCGTGCGTGGCGGGGCTGGTGTTCGGTGTCATGAAGTTCCAGATGCCGCTGGCCCGCCTGCTATCGATCGCGGCGGCCGTGACGGCATTCACGACGTTGCCGCTGCTGCTGGTGAACGACCTGGTGACCTTGGCGTTGGGCGTGTTGCTGGCCGGCCTGTCCTTCGCGCCCACCATGATCATCGCGATGGCATTGGTGGAAAGCAGCGTGCCCGGCCAGCGTCTGACGGAGGGGCTGACCTGGCTGGTTACCGGGCTGGGGGCCGGCGTTGCGGCGGGCGCGGCGATAGCGGGCTGGGTCGTGGATCACCATGGCGTGCAAGCCGGATTCTGGACTGCCACGGTAGCTGGCGCGATCGTGTTGCTGGTGGCTTTGCCCGGCGCGCGCCGGCAGGGGGTGGCACGCGTCCCGCTGTAAAGCAAGGCGTCGCTAGAATGGCGGCTCCGGCGTGCTGTGGGGGCGCGCCGTTCACAGGAGCACGCATGTCCAGAACCGTTGTCAATCCCGATACCGTTTTCAACACCGTCCAGTACGGCTTCAGCCAGGCGGTGATCGTTACCGGGCAGCGCAGAATGCTGTTGTCTGGCCAGGTTGGTGTCGACATTAACGAACGCACCGTTGGCCCCGGGCTGCAAGAACAAACCCAGGCGGCACTGGACAATATCGAACGTGTGCTGGCCGCCGCGGGCGCCAACCTGGCCCAGGTCATCATGCTGCGCATCTACATCTGCGAGACCGCGCGAGAGGATCAGGAAGTGATCGCCCAGGCGCTGCGCGCTCGCTTTCCGAAAGACCCGCCGCCGTCCTCATGGATCATCGTCAGCGGGCTGTCACTGCCGGAATGGCTGGTGGAGATCGAAGCGGAAGCCATGCTGGATTGACATGGGCTTTGGCTAGGGCTTGTCGCGCCAGGGCGTCGAGGCGAAGGCTTCGCGCAGATGCGCCAGGAAACCGCCGGTGCGGGCCGATTGCTCCTGGCGCGACTTGACCAGCGCCACGACGTTGGCATCCGGCAAGCTCCACCCCGCCAGCAGCGGCACCAGCGCGCGCGCCTTTAGATGTTCCGCCACGTCCCATTCCGAACGCGCAACGATGCCGTGCCCGGCCAAGGCCCACTGCACGGCGGCCGCGCCGGTGTTGCTGGACAGCACCGGCGATACGCGTACGCCCACGGCGGGGCCTCGGCCGCGCTTGAATCGCCATAAGGTCACGTCTTCGTCGTTTTCGCGCAGCGCGATGCAGTCATGGTCGCGCAGGTCTTCCGGTTTGGCGGGCGCGCCATGGCGCGCCAGGTACGCCGGCGACGCGCACAAGATGCGGCGGTTGGGCGCCAGGGGGTAGGCCACCAACGTCGAGTCGCGCAGCTCTCCGATGTGGATCATGACGTCCCAGTTGTCCGTGGCCAAGCGGGGAGGGCCATCGGACAGCGTCAGGCTTGCGGTGATGTTGCCGCTGGTTTTTCGGAATTCCGCCACCAGCGCGGCAACGTAGCGTTGCCCGAAGCCCAGCGGCGCGACGACGCGCAAATGCCCCGCCACCACACCCCGGCGGCCGGCCAATTCGTCGGCCAGATCGCCGAGTTCGCCGCAGATCTGGCCGGCGCGCAACGCCAATAGACGGCCTTCGTCGGTCAGTGCGGTGCCTTTGCCGGATCGGTTTACCAGGCGGACGCCCAGACGCTTTTCCAGTGCATGCAGCCGTTGCGTAACGGCCGGGGGCGTCACGTCCAGCGCCCGGGCGGCCTGCGCAAGCGAGGGCGTCGCCGCGAGACTCAGGAAAAATCGCAGGTCGTCCGTTGTGATCATTCAGTTTTGACTTAATGAAAAATTAAGCTGACATTAAACACGTGCGCGTTGCGTCACGCCATACTTGGACCGACCAAATCAGAATATTCCGCATTGTCTTCGCCTTTTTCGAGACCCGCTTATGACTCCCGCCACCCTTGCCGCCACCGTCGACAGCCTTGAAACCCCATGCCTGCTGCTGGACGAAACGCGCATGACGCGCAATATCCAACGGCTGGCCACCCTGATGGCCAAGCACGGCGTGCGACTGCGCCCACACCTGAAAACGCCCAAGTCGATCGAGGTGGCGCGCCGGGTGATGAGCGGCCCCCACGGGCCGGCCGCTGTTTCGACCTTGCAGGAAGCAGAGCAATTTGCGGCCGCCGGCGTCACCGATCTGCTCTACGCGGTGGGCGTGTCGCCGGGCAAGCTGCCGCGTGTGCTGGCGCTGCGCCAGCGCGGCGTGGACCTGACGGTGGTTGTCGACAGCCTGGACGCGGCGCGCGCGGTAGCGGCGCAGGCGCAGACCAGCGGCGGCGGGATACCCGCGTTGATCGAAATCGATTGCGACGGCCACCGGGCAGGGGTGCAGCCGGGTAATGCCGAGCAATTGCTGGCCATTGCGCGGGTGCTGCACGCGGCCGACAGCCTGCGCGGTGTCATGACGCACGCCGGCGAATCCTATGGCTGCCACAGCGTCGACGCCATCGCCGACATGGCCGAGCAAGAGCGCGCCGCTGCGGTCGGCTGCGCCCAGACCATCCGTGCGGCTGGACTGCCGTGCCCGGTTGTGAGTGTGGGGTCGACACCCACCGCCCATTTCGCCCGCAACCTGGACGGCGTGACGGAAGTGCGCGCGGGCGTGTATGTGTTTTTCGACTTGGTGATGGCGGGCCTGGGCGTCTGCTCAATGGACGACATCGCCGCCTCGGTGCTCACCACGGTGATCGGACACCAGCCGGATAAGGGCTGGATACTGGTTGACGCCGGGTGGATGGCCATGTCGCGCGACCGCGGCACCGCCAAGCAGGCCGTCGACCAGTTGTACGGCGTGGTCTGCGACGTAAAGGGAAACGTCTACCCCGATCTGCTGTTGGCCGAAACCAACCAGGAGCAGGGCATCATCAAATTGCGCGCGGGCAGCACTGCCCGCCTGCCGGACCTGCCCCTGGGTACCAAGCTGCGCATCCTGCCCAACCACGCCTGCGCAACGTGTGCCCAGCACGAGGCCTACGAAGTCGTTCGACCCGGCGAGCCCGGCGTGGTGGCGCACTGGGAACGGTTTCGCGGCTGGTGAATCGGCGCCCCGCAGGGGGCCGCCTATAATGCGCACGCCTCAACGATTACGGGGGAGACGTTCGCATGCAGTACGAATATTTGTTCTGGTCCATGGCCGCCATGGTGGCGGCCGCGCTGATCGGCGGTTCGCTTTGTGGCCGCCTGCGCTCGGTCAAGCAAGTGCTGCTGGGCGTGCTGGCCCTGGCCGTGGCCATCTGCGCTGCCGTTGTGCTGCTATCTCATCAAGGCGGCTTTGGCGACTTGTCGGCGATGCTGTCCATCGCCGCCTTCATGTTCAGCCTGGTGATCGGCACCGCGGCATCCTTGCTCACGCGGCGCATCCTGCAACGCCGCTGAGCCTTTATCTGTAGCCTTTACATCACTCTTCGGCGTCGAATTCCTCGGCGTCGTCCTCGTCGTCCTCATCCTGCTCCAGCGCGTCGTATCCCTTCCACGTGATACGCCAGCGCGCGGCACCGGCATTGGCGGCGGTTTCGCTCACTTGCTTGACCAGGCCGGCATCGGCCAACAGGTCCAGATGATGCGCAATGACCTGCAAGCCCTGTTCTTCGGGGTGCGGCGCCAAAGCGGCGTTCTTGATGTCGTGCGTGCTCAGGTTGGGGCCGGGCGCGTCGCGCAGGGCGCCAAGAATCGTGACGACCAAGTCGAAATCGCGTTGCATGATGTTCACCGTAAGAAAAATAGTAGGCTGACAATAGCAGAGTTCCGTGGCGTGAATGCGACGGTGCGCAAGGCCGGGTTACAGTCGATGGTTCTCGACAACCGACACTTACCTACAGAACTTTATGAAGAAACCCGCTGAACGCGATTGCCTTGCGGTGATCCCCGGTTATTCGGGCCAGGCCGCCAAGCTTTACCTGACGCGTGGCGAAGACGAGCGCATCGAAGGCGTGACGATTTTCGACCTGCTTGGCCACGTCAAGCAACAAGGCGACGCCGACGCGGCCGCCGCCTGGATCGGCGAATGGCTGGCCCAGGAAGCCGACAACCGCAGGGCGCGCCGCACGCAGCTGCAGGCGCAGATGTTCATCTGCAAGCTCACCGGCGATGACAAGAATGCGTTCCTGGCCGCCCAGAAGCCGCTGATCCGCGTGCTGACCGATGCAGGGGTGCGCTGCCGTAGCGTAGCGGCCACGTCTGGGGCCGCTCGCCAGTCGCTGGGCCCAAATGTCAAAAAACATTAGGCGAAGGCTGTTATAGTCGCGCCTGGGCGTGAGATTGCACCTTCACGGTGCGTGCGTCCAAGCGGGCCCAGCCCGCTGATCAAGGAAGAGTGAACATGGAAATAGTAAGTCGGCACCTTGCCGACGTAGAGGGCGGCGTCGAGCTGCTCACGACGCTGGATGGCGAGCCCATCAGCGTCTACGTGGTGGTGGGCGTAACCGATCTCAATGCGATCGCTGACATCGTCCCCATCGAAAAAGTCGAAGCCGGAGCGGATATACACGCTTCAAATGTCGACAATGTTGATAATGCGCAAGAACAAATCGACCAGGTCCTGGAAAATATGAATCCCGGCGACGTGGCGGTTTTCCTTTGCTCGGGATCCGATGCTTTTGGCGCGGCTCTCGATCTGTTGGGTTTACCTATCGACCAGTAAGCCTGACGGCAAACCAAAGTGCTGATCCGAATGACGTATGAAAGACGTATGCGTTAAGACAGCATTTATATAAGCCCCGATTGTTTTTTTATGTTGTATGGGTGTTTACACCTATGCAGGGACAAGTTTTGCCTATGAAAACGTGCAAATTTTCAACGCAGTTTCTCTTTGTTGCATTATTGGCACGTATTTTTTAGGATTATGTTGACTTGTGAGGGGAACATAACGATAGTGTCGGCACACGATCACAAGCGTTGCGATTTTCGTTCAGTGCCGTGCCTTTTCCGGCTCAGCGTTATTGTTCTACTGTCCCCTCCTTGATTGATTCGTGACCTCCGGGCATTTGCCCATTATCTCTAGGAAATACAGTATGGAAACCGGCGTCGTTAAGTGGTTCAATTCGGAAAAAGGCTATGGCTTCATCACCCCGGAAGCGGGTGGTAAGGATCTGTTCGCTCACTTCTCCGAAATCCAGGGTTCTGGCTTCAAGTCTCTGGAAGAGAACCAGCGCGTCAGCTTTGTGACGGCCAATGGCCCCAAGGGCCCGCAAGCCACGAAGATTCAGGTCCTGTAAAGGTCTGAGTTTTCGCAAAAAAGCCCCTTCGGGGGCTTTTTTTGTTTTTGCGGCGCGCTATTCTGCATCTGCCAGCACGGCCACAGCGCCGCGCTGGCCTGTACCGCTTCAATGCCTTCAGGACGGCTTCCATGACTGCTTCTTCGCCAATGGCCCTAACCACGCAAGCGACCGACGTCGTGGCCTTCTGGGCCGATGCAGGGCCGCAGCAGTGGTATCGCAAAAGCGATGCGTTCGACGCCGAGTTCCGGCAGCGCTTCGAAACGGCGCATTGGGCCGCCGCATCGCGGCAGCTGGACGCCTGGCAAGAAGATGCCGATGGCGCGCTGGCCCTGATGATTTTGCTGGATCAGTTTCCTCGCAACGCGTATCGCGGCACGGCGCATATGTTCGCCACCGACCCATTGGCGCAGTATTTCGCCGAACGGGCTATCGCGGCAGGGCACGATCTGGCGGTGCAGCCGGTGATGCGGCAGTTCTTCTACATGCCGTTCGAGCATTCGGAAAGCCTGGTCATGCAAAATCGTGGGGTTGCGCTGATGGAGCCGCTGGAGCCGGATACGCTGCGCTGGGCCATCTTGCATCGGGACATCATCAAGCGCTTTGGTCGCTTCCCGCATCGCAATGCCGTGTTGGGGCGACAGACCACTCAGGCCGAACATGAGTTCCTGGCTGCCGGCGGATTTGCCGGCTGACCGAGCTTGCACCCCATGCGCTGACGCGAAGTCAGTGGGTATCGGCATGTATCTTTTCATACCAATGTGAAAATATTCGTCGTTATATGGCCCGCGCCTGCCGACAAGCTTCGCGCGTGCGTCGACCATTCGCATATTTGACGTTTTTCCGGGTTCACCAATACACTGAGTTCAGCGAGATTTTCAAGCGACGCGGTCTGCGTCAACTTGTCGCCGTCAGTGGTGCTGCGGTTGCTTCCTCTCCCATCCTTGATGATCTGGCGCCCCGCGAGAAATCGCATCTTTTAGGTTCAAGGACAATCCATGGCAACCGGCATCGTTAAGTGGTTCAACGCCGAAAAGGGTTACGGCTTCATCATGCCCGACGACGGCAGCAAAGACCTTTTCGCCCATTACTCCGAAATCCGCAGCGAAGGCTATAAGTCCCTGCAGGAAAACCAGCGCGTCACCTTCGAGGTTGGTACCGGTCCCAAGGGTCCCAGCGCCAAGAACATCAAGGTCGCGTCCTGACGCTTTGCGGGTAGCGCCCCGGGTGCGCCCGGTGTTCGGCCCATAAAAAAGCCCCCACACGCAATGTGTGGAGGCTTTTTTTTACGACAAACGCAACGCGTTGGCGCGCGCGTCTTAATGCCTAGGTGTCTTAGTGCCTTAGTGCCTTAGTGCTTATGCACGGCCGGAGTCGACAGCTTGTCGACCAGCGCGATACCCAATGCGGACAGTATGAACAACGCGTGGATGATTGTTTGCCACATGACGCCGGCTTCGGTGAAACGCGCGTTCGGCGTGCCAATCGTGCCGGCTTCGATGAACGTGCGCAGCAAGTGGATGGACGAGATGCCGATGATCGCCATCGCCAGTTTCACCTTCAGCACGCTGGCGTTCACGTGGCTTAGCCATTCCGGTTGATCCGGATGATTCTGCAAGCGCAGTCGTGACACGAAGGTTTCGTATCCGCCGACGATCACCATGACAAGCAGGTTCGAGATCATGACCACGTCGATCAAGCCCAACACCAGCAGCATGATTTCCATTTCGCCAAAGCTGTTGGCGTGGGTCAGCAGGTGCCATAGCTCTTTCAGGAACAGCATGACGTAGACGCCTTGCGCCACGATCAGCCCAAGGTACAGCGGCAATTGCAGCCAGCGCGAACTGAAGATCAAACTGGGCAATAGGCCCAGGCGGGGAGGGGAGGGTTCAATCATGTTGGGTGCGAGCCATTTGTTGTTTGCGATAAAAGCGCGGCGGCAATTCTAACAACGCCAAGACGACGCCGGCAGCAGATTTTTATGACAAAGCCGCGTCATGTCGTCACGGCCCGCTAGCACTTCCGCACAGGGTTTGCCCGACTTTTATGTAAGCGAAACTGCCATTTGCGAAACTCTGTGGCGAAACGCTTGGAGCGCTTTCGGCATATATAGAATTGCCGCCTCGCTCGCATAGAGTCAGTCAAGAGGAGTTTGTTCCCATGAAGATCCGCTACACCGTTGCCGCGTTGACCGTCGCGCTTGCCCCTTATTCCGCGTCGCATGCCTTCGACATCGGCGGCCTGGTGGGCGCTGGCAGCAAGGTTGTGCAAGCTGCCACCTTGAGCGACGCCGAAATCAAGACCTTGTCGGACAAGGCGTGCGCGCAAAGCGATTCCCAAGAAAAGATTGCCGCGCCGGGCAGCAAGTACGATGCGCGTCTGCAAAAGATCGCCAAGGCGCTGGGCGGCACTGTCAATGGTCAAAAGGCCAACTACAAGGTCTACATCACCAAGGACGTCAATGCCTGGGCCATGGCCAACGGCTGCATCCGCGTCTATAGCGGCTTGATGGACATGATGACGGACGACGAAGTCATGGGCGTGGTCGGCCACGAAATCGGCCACGTTGCGCTGGGCCATAGCAAGAAGGCCATGCAAACTGCCTACACCGTGTCCGCCGCGCGCGATGCCGCCGGTGCCGCGGGGGGCGCCACGGTCGCAGCTCTGAATTCGTCGCAATTGGGCGACCTGACCGAAAAGTTCATCAACGCGCAGTTCTCGCAATCGCAGGAAAGCGCCGCGGACGACTATTCGTTCGATCAGTTGCAGGCCAAGAAGCTCAATACGCGGGGTTTGGTCACGGCTTTCCAGAAGCTTGCCGAGCTTGATGGCGGCAAGAGCGATATGATGAGCTCGCACCCGTCCTCGGCCAAGCGCGCTCAACACATCGAAGACCGCATCGCCAAGGCCAAATAAGGCGTCAAAGCGACGTTCGCCCTCCCTTTTCGGGCGGAAAACGGGGCGCGAGTATCCGGGCAATTCCGGGGCTCGCGCCCCTTTGCGTCAGGGTTCCGGAAGTTTCCGGTAAAATGGCGTGTTTATCCGCCCGTAATCTCATCTCTCGGAAAATAGGTCTTTTAATGCAGCCTGTGGTTGAAACCCTCTCCGGCCTGGAGCGCCGTGTTGATCTGGCCGTCTCGGTGGCCGACGTCGAAAAGGAAGTCCAGGCGCAATTAAAGCGCGTGGCTCGCACCGCCAAGGTCCCCGGCTTCCGCCCGGGTAAAGCTCCGCTCGCCATGCTCGAGCGTAGCCATGGCCCCAGCATTCGCTACGACGTGATCAATAGCCAAGTTGGCCGTGCCTTCGAACAAGCCATCGACGGCGCCAAGCTGCGCGTCGCTGGCGCCCCGAACCTCGAACCCAAGACTGAAGGCGTTACCGACGACACGCTGGCGTTCACCGCCACGTTCGAGGTCTACCCCGAAGTTGCCGTGCCGGATCTGTCGGCGCTGGCTGTCACGCGCTACGAAACCGCCGTCACCGACGCCGAAGTTCAACAAACGCTGGACGTTCTGCGCAAGCAGCGCGCCACGTTCGAAGCCCGTGAAGGCCGCGCCGCGCAAGATGGCGACCGCGTCACGCTGGACTTCGCCGGCACCATCGACGGCGTGCCGTTCGAAGGCGGCAAGGCCGAAGACTTCCCGTTCGTGCTCGGCCAAGGCCGCATGCTGCCGGAATTCGAAGAAGCCGCTCGCGGCCTGAAGGCTGGCGAAACCAAGGTCTTCGAACTGAAGTTCCCGGATGACTACCAAGGTGTGGAAGTCGCCGGCAAGACCGCCGAATTCACCATTACCGTCAAGGAAGTGGCTGAAGGCGTTCTGCCCGAACTGAACAGCGAATTCGCCAAGTCCCTCGGCCAAGCCGAAGGCGACGTCGAAAAGCTGAAGGCCGACATCCGCAGCAACATCGAACGCGAAGTCAAGGTCCGTTCGGCTGGCCGCACCAAGTCCAGCGTCATGGACGCCTTGGTCGAAGCCGGCAAGTTCGACGTACCGAAGGCGCTGGTCGACAACGACGTTCAAGGCCGTGTCGCCGCTGCCCGCGAAGAGCTCAAGCAGCGTGGCATCCCCAACGCCGAGTCCGTGCCGATCCCGGCTGAAGCTTTCTCGAGCGAATCCGAACGCCGTGTCCGCCTGGGCCTGCTGGTGTCGGAACTGGTCAAGCAAGCCCAGTTGCAAGCCAAGCCCGAGCAAGTTCGTGCGCGCATTGAAGAATTCGCGGAAAACTACGAACAACCCGCTCAGGTTGTCAGCTATTACCTGGCTGACCGCCAGCGTCGTGCTGAAATCGAGGCTATCGTGCTGGAAGACAATGTCGTCGCGCACGTTCTGGAAAAAGCTAAGGTCACCGAAGAAAAGGTGCCTTTCGATCAGTTGATGGGGATGGCGTAACACTATGCAGAGATTCACCGATTTCTATGCGGCAATGAATGGCGGGTCTTCGGTGACCCCCACCGGCCTGGGCTACATTCCCATGGTTATCGAGCAGTCGGGGCGCGGCGAGCGCGCCTACGACATCTATTCGCGTCTGCTCCGCGAACGGCTCATTTTCCTGGTGGGTCCGGTCAATGACGCAACGGCCAACCTGGTTGTGGCGCAGTTGCTGTTCCTGGAATCGGAGAATCCTGACAAGGACATTTCCCTGTACATCAACTCGCCTGGCGGGTCCGTGTATGCGGGAATGGCCATTTTTGACACCATGCAGTTCATCAAGCCGGACGTATCGACCCTGTGCACCGGCCTGGCGGCCAGCATGGGCGCGTTCCTGCTGGCGGCTGGCAAGAAGGGCAAGCGTTTCACGCTGCCCAACTCCCGGATCATGATCCACCAGCCGTCGGGCGGCGCCCAGGGCCAAGCGTCCGACATCCAGATCCAGGCTCGCGAGATCCTGGACCTGCGCGAACGTCTTAACCGGATCCTGGCCGACAACACCGGCCAGTCGATGGAGCGAATCGGCCTGGACACGGAACGTGACAACTTCATGTCCGCCGAAGATGCGGTATCGTATGGATTGGTGGACAAGGTGATGAGCTCCCGCTCGGAAGGCTGACTTCCAGGTTGATCCGAACCCGCTGCCACCAAGTTTGAGTAAGCGCATGCGCTGGACCCGTTATCGGTCTGGCGCGTCTTTACCTGAGATACGAAACAAATATGCCTGAAAAAAAGGGATCGGCAGACGCAAAAGTGCTGCATTGCTCGTTTTGCAATAAAAGCCAGCATGAAGTCCGCAAGCTGATCGCGGGTCCGTCGGTGTTCATCTGTGATGAATGCATAGATCTGTGCAACGACATCATCCGCGAGGAAGCGCAAGCGACCGCGCGCGCGGCGATTCGTTCCGAGCTGCCCACTCCGGCCGAAATCAAGACCTTCCTCGATCAGTACGTCATTGGGCAGAACTCGCCCAAGCGCATGCTGGCCGTGGCGGTTTACAACCATTACAAGCGCATTCGTCACGGCGAGATCAAGGGTGACGAAGTCGAGCTCTCCAAGAGCAACATCATGCTGATCGGGCCCACGGGCTCGGGCAAGACGCTGTTGGCGCAGACTTTGGCGCGCATGCTGAATGTGCCTTTCGTCATGGCTGACGCCACGACGCTGACCGAAGCCGGCTACGTCGGCGAAGACGTCGAGAACATCATTCAGAAGTTGCTGCAAAACTGCAACTACGAAGTCGAGAAAGCGCAACGCGCCATTATCTACATCGACGAAATCGATAAGATTTCCCGCAAGTCGGACAACCCGTCCATTACGCGCGACGTTTCCGGCGAAGGCGTGCAGCAGGCGCTGCTCAAGCTGATCGAAGGTACGGTTGCCTCGGTGCCCCCGCAAGGCGGACGCAAGCATCCGAACCAGGACTTCGTGCAAGTGGACACGACCAACATCCTGTTCATCGTGGGCGGCGCCTTCGACGGACTGGAAAAGGTCATCCGTGACCGTACCGAAAAGTCCGGCATCGGGTTCTCGGCCTCGGTACGTGCCAAATCCGAACGCGGTGTAGGCGAGCTGTTCTCGGAAGTCGAACCCGAAGATCTGATCAAGTTCGGCTTGATCCCGGAACTGGTGGGTCGTCTGCCCGTGGTCGCCACGCTGGACGAGCTGGACGAAGCGGCATTGGTTCAGATCCTTACCGAGCCGAAAAACGCTTTGCTCAAGCAATTCCAGAAGCTGTTCGCCATGGAAGGCGCCGAGCTGGACCTGCGTCCTGCGGCATTGAAGGCGATCGCCCGCAAGGCGCTCAAGCGTAAGACGGGTGCCCGGGGCTTGCGTTCGATAATCGAACAAACGCTGTTGGACACCATGTATGAGTTGCCTTCGCAGGGCAACGTAAAGCGTGTGGTCGTCGACGAGAACGCAATCGAAGGCGAGGGCAAGCCCTTGCTTATCTATGCGGACGAAGCCGGCGAATCCGACAAGCCGGAGCGTGGAGAAGTCCGCGACGCTGCAGCCTGATATTTCAAAAAAGCCCGTTCCTGTAACGGGTTTTTTTGCCGTAGGAGTGCCCTCCGGGGCATTTTTTTTTGCCTTTTGCCTATCCGGCAGCCGGGATCTTGAATTTTCGGCTATTGTTCCCATAACAGACGTAACTGACGCGGATAGCCCGGGTACTCTCTCCCAGGCTCCCCGTCCCCGATACGCCGAGTCATACCGAGGAACCTCCTATGTCTGCCAGCCAGACCCTGCCTTCCGACCCGATCGACCTGCCTTTGCTCCCACTTCGCGACGTCGTGGTGTTTCCGCACATGGTCATCCCGCTGTTCGTCGGCCGTCCGCGCTCTATTCGCGCGCTCGAGGTTGCGATGGAAGCGGGCAAAAGCATCATGCTGGTGGCCCAAAAATCCGCCGGCAAGGATGATCCCACCCCCGAAGACGTCTACGAGATCGGCTGCGTTGCCGGCATCCTCCAGATGCTCAAATTGCCCGACGGCACCGTTAAGGTTCTGGTCGAAGGCACTCAGCGTGCCCGCATCAACAGCATCGAAGATGCCGATTCGCATTTCACCTGCCAGGTGACGCCGATCGAGCCGGACGCCATGCAGGGCTCCGAAACCGAGGCCCTGCGCCGCGCGATCGTTGCCCAGTTCGAACAGTACGTAAAGCTCAACAAGAAGATCCCTCCGGAGATCCTGACCTCGTTGGCCGGCATCGACGATGCGGGTCGCCTGGCTGACACGATCGCCGCGCATCTTCCGCTGAAGCTCGAGCAGAAGCAAAAAATGCTCGAGATCGTCGGCACGTCCGAGCGCCTTGAAGGTCTGCTTACCCAGCTGGAAACCGAAATCGACATTCTTCAGGTCGAAAAGCGGATTCGCGGCCGCGTGAAGAAGCAGATGGAAAAGAGCCAGCGCGACTACTACTTGAATGAGCAGGTCAAAGCCATTCAGAAGGAGTTGGGCGAGGGCGAAGAGGGCGCGGACATCGAAGAGCTTGAAAAGAAGATCATCGCTGCCCACATGCCCAAAGAGGCGCGTAAAAAGGCCGATGCCGAGCTCAAGAAGCTCAAGCTCATGTCGCCCATGTCGGCCGAAGCCACCGTGGTGCGCAACTACATCGATACGCTCATCAACCTCCCCTGGAGGAAGAAGAGCAAGATCAACAACTCGATCGCCAACGCCGAGACGGTGCTGGACAACGACCATTACGGTCTGGAAAAGGTCAAGGAACGCATTCTCGAATATCTTGCCGTGCAACAGCGCGTAGACAAGGTCAAGGCACCGATCCTGTGCCTGGTCGGCCCCCCGGGCGTCGGCAAGACCTCGCTGGGCCAGTCCATTGCCAAGGCCACGAACCGCAAGTTCGTGCGTATGGCGCTGGGCGGCGTGCGTGACGAGGCCGAGATCCGAGGCCATCGCCGTACTTACATCGGTTCGATGCCCGGCAAGATCGTGCAGAACATGTCGAAGGTCGGCGTGCGCAATCCCTTGTTCCTGCTTGATGAAATCGACAAGCTGGGCATGGACTTCCGCGGCGATCCTTCTTCGGCGTTGCTTGAAGTGCTGGACCCGGAACAAAACCACACGTTCCAGGACCACTACATCGAAGTCGACTTCGACTTGTCCGACGTCATGTTCGTGGCCACCAGCAACACGCTGAACATCCCGCCGGCTCTGTTGGACCGTATGGAAGTGATCCGCCTGTCCGGTTACACGGAAGAGGAAAAGATCCATATCGCTCGCGACCATCTGCTGCCCAAGCTGATGCAGAACAACGGCGTGAAGGACAACGAACTGACGGTCGATGACAGCGCGCTGCGCGATATCGTTCGCTATTACACCCGGGAAGCCGGTGTGCGCGCCCTTGAACGCGAAGTGGGCAAGATCTGCCGCAAGGTCATCAAGCAGTTGCTGACCCAGAATGATCGCGCCAAGGCGGAAGGCAAGACCATCGAGGTCAAGCCGGTCAACGTCACGGGCGACAACCTGAGCGACTACCTGGGCGTGCGCCGCTATACCTTCGGGATGGCCGAGAAGGAAAACCAGATTGGTCAGGTGACCGGTCTGGCCTGGACGGAGGTCGGCGGCGATCTGCTGACGATCGAAGTGGCGGACATGCCGGGTAAGGGCGTGATCCAGCGTACGGGTTCGCTTGGCGACGTGATGAAGGAATCGGTGGAAGCGGCTCGCACGGTGGTGCGGTCCCGCGCTCGCCGCCTGGGCTTTGCCGACAGCGTCTTCGAGAAGCACGACATGCACGTCCACGTGCCGGAAGGTGCGACGCCCAAGGACGGCCCGTCCGCGGGTATCGCGATCACGACGGCCATGGTTTCGGCGTTGTCGCGCATTCCGGTGCGCGCCAATGTTGCCATGACCGGTGAGATCACGCTGCGCGGCGAAGTGCTGCCTATCGGTGGCCTGAAGGAAAAGCTGCTGGCGGCCCACCGTGGCGGTATCAAGACGGTCTTGATTCCAGAGGAAAACGTCAAGGACTTGGCGGAGATCCCCGATAACGTCAAGAACCAACTTGAGATCGTGCCGGTCCGCTGGATCGACAAGGTGCTGGAATTGGCGCTGGAGCGTCTGCCGGAGCCGCTGGCCGAGGAAGAAGCCGTCAAAGACGCGCTGGTGACCAAGCCTGCCGAGCCCGGCTCGACGGACCCGGTTCTGAAGCACTGATCAGCTGGTATGGCTGGGCGCCCGAAGTATGGTCGTCCAACAAAAAACCCCGCCATGTGAAAACCCCCGAAAGGTTGGATCTACGTCCAACTTTCGGGGGTCAGTTCAATGTGGCGGGGTTTTTTTATGGCCATCATTTTGGCCTTCGCGGTAACTTTGGTTATGGCCGTTGCCGGGCGAACGCTACGGCGAGGCTAGGCAGACCGTGCCTGATCCACCCCGTGCTGCGTCAGTGCAACGCGTGCGTACGGATTAGACCGACGGCGATGCCTTCCAGCGCGAACTCTTGGTCTGCTTCAACGATGATGGTTTGAAAGTCCGGATTTTCCGGCAGCAGTTCGATGTGCCCATTGGTGCGTTGCAGGCGCTTGACCGTCACGTCGTCGCCCAAACGTGCCACGACGATCTGGCCGTTGCGCGCTTCAGAGGCCTTCTTCACCGCAAGCAAGTCACCTTCCAGAATGCCCGCATCCCGCATGCTCATGCCGCGCACCTTCAGCAGGTAATCGGGCGCTTGGGCAAAAAGATGGGGGTCCACGCCAACCTCGCGTTCGACGTGTTCGGCCGCAAGGATAGGGCTGCCTGCCGCAACGCGCCCGACCAACGGCAGCAGCAACTGCGCTAACGAAGGTATGGCCAGGGAGGTCTGAGACTGGGAGGGCCCGTCTTTCAAGCGTATGCCGCGCGAGGCGCCGGCGGTGAGCTCGATAGCACCCTTGCGGGCTAATGCCTTAAGGTGGTCTTCTGCCGCATTCGGTGAGCGGAAACCAAGGGCCTGGGCGATTTCGGCACGCGTCGGCGGAAAGCCTGTGCGCGTGACGGTCTGCCGGATGAGGTCCAGGATTTGTTGCTGGCGGTCGGTGAGTTTGCTGGCCATGGCGATGATCCGGTATGAGCGGACTGTACATATATACAGCGCCATTCTGGGGGACGTAGCGGAAAAAAGCAAGCCGGCGGCGGGCCCGAAAGCAAAACGGAGCCATAGGGCTCCGTTACGTCATAACAGGGCCGCGGACGGCCCGTACAGGCAGGCGTTACAGCACGGCGGCGATGCCGGCAGCTACCTTGTCAATGTTGCCGCTGTTCAGCGCAGCCACGCAGATGCGGCCGCTGGACACCGCGTACACGCCATGCTCTTCGCGCAGGCGATCCACTTGAGCCGACGTCAGGCCCGAGTACGAGAACATGCCGCGTTGCTGCAGGACAAAGCTGAAGTCCTGCTTGGCGCCGTGTTCCTTGATCTTTTCCACCAATTGCTTGCGCATCAGGCGGATGCGGTCGCGCATGCCGGCAAGTTCTTCTTCCCACATGGCGAACAGTTCCGGCGTGTTCAGCACCGTCGACACCACCGTGCCGCCGTGGGTCGGCGGGTTGGAATAGTTGGTGCGAATGACGCGCTTGAGCTGGCTCAGGACGCGGCCCGCCGCTTCCTTGCTGCCAGCGACGATCGTCAGTGCGCCCACGCGTTCACCGTAAAGCGAGAACGACTTCGAGAACGACGAACTGATGAACATGGTCATGTCCAGATCGGCGAACATGCGCACGACAGCGGCGTCCTCGGTCAGACCCTCGCCAAAGCCCTGGTAGGCGATGTCCAGGAACGGAACCAGGTTGTTTTCCTTCACAACCGCGGCGATCTGCTTCCATTGCTCCGGCGTGGGGTCCACACCGGTCGGGTTGTGGCAGCACGCGTGCAGCACGACGACGGTCTGCGCCGGGGCTGCCTTCAAGTCCGCCAGCATGGCTTCGAAGTTCAGGCCGCGGGTGGAAGCGTCATAGTACGAATACGTGCCGACCTCAAAGCCGGCGCGCTCGAACAGCGCACGGTGGTTTTCCCAGCTGGGGTTGCTGATCAACACCTTGGAAGAGGGCAGCAATTGGCGCAGGAAGTCGGCGCCGATCTTAAGCGCGCCGGTGCCGCCCAGCGCTTGGGTGGTCAACACGCGACCGGCTGCGGCCAGCGCGGAATCCTTACCCAGCAACAGGGCTTGAGCGCCCTGGTTGTAGCCGGCGATGCCTTCGATGGGCAAATAGCCGCGAGCGGCGGCCGCTTCGATGCGGGCGGTTTCGGCCTTGCGAACGGCGCCCAACAGGGGGATCCGTCCCTGGTCGTCGTAGTACACGCCCACGCCCAGGTTGACTTTACCCGGACGCGTGTCCGCGTTGAATTGTTCGTTCAGACCAAGAATGGGGTCGCGCGGCGCGAGTTCGACGGAATCGAAAAGGTTGCTCATGGGACTCTGATGAGGATGGGTGGACGCAGTACGAGGTGCTGTGGATAATGGGGGGTTTACCCTGGAACAGTCTAGCATGCCAAACAGCCCAATAGACCCGAGCGGCGCGGGAGATCTGGCCCAGAATCTCGCTGGAAATGCCGTGGTACCAGTATCGGCTGACGCACCGCCCGTTGCTGGCGCGGAACCGCGCTTTGTGGAATATCCCGGTAGCCCGTTCCAGCTGTTCCAGCCCTATCCTCCGGCCGGCGATCAGCCTACCGCGATCAACGGGTTGACCCAGGGTATCGAAGACGGCCTGATGTTCCAGACGCTGCTGGGCGTGACGGGCTCGGGCAAGACCTACACCATGGCGAACGTGATCGCGCGGCTGGGACGCCCTGCGTTGGTGTTGGCGCCCAACAAAACGCTTGCGGCGCAGCTATATGCCGAAATGCGGGAGTTCTTTCCGAAGAACGCGGTCGAGTATTTCGTTTCGTACTACGACTATTACCAGCCCGAGGCCTATGTCCCGACGCGCGACCTGTTCATTGAAAAGGATTCGTCCATCAATGAGCACATCGAACAAATGCGTCTATCGGCTACCAAGAGCCTGCTTGAACGCCGGGACACTATTATTGTCGGCACGGTGTCTTGCATCTACGGTATTGGTAATCCCGGCGACTACCACGCGATGGTTTTGATTCTGCGCAGCGGTGACCAGATCTCGCGGCGGGAAATCCTGGCGCGTCTGGTTGCCATGCAATACACCCGCAATGACGCCGAATTCACGCGGGGGGCGTTCCGGGTCCGTGGCGAAACCATCGACATCTTCCCGGCAGAAAGCCCCGAGCTGGCGCTGCGCCTGACGCTTTTTGATGACGAGATCGAAAGCCTGGAGTTGTTTGATCCCCTGACGGGCCGCATTCGGCAAAAGCTGCCACGGTTTACCGTGTATCCCGGGTCGCATTACGTCACCCCGCGCGATACGGTTCTGCGCGCGATTGAAACGATCAAGGTGGAACTGCGAGAGCGTGTCAAACGCTTCGTGGACGACGGTCATCTGGTCGAAGCCCAGCGTCTGGAACAGCGCACGCGGTTCGATCTGGAAATGCTGCAGGAGTTAGGCTTTTGCAAGGGGATCGAAAACTACTCCCGCCACCTGTCCGGCGCCGCACCAGGCGACCCGCCACCCACGTTGATCGATTACCTGCCGTCCGACGCGCTGATGTTCATCGACGAAAGCCACGTGACCATTGGCCAGCTCAGCGCCATGTATCGCGGCGACCGGTCGCGCAAGGAAACGTTGGTGCAATATGGGTTCCGGTTGCCCTCCGCGATGGACAATCGGCCCCTCAAGCTTGAAGAATTCGAGGCGCGGATGCGCCAATGCGTGTTCGTGTCGGCCACGCCAGCGGCTTACGAGAAAGAACACGCTGACAACGTCGTTGAGCAGGTCGTTCGGCCCACCGGCTTGGTCGATCCTTTGGTCGAGGTATTGCCAGCTCGCACCCAGGTGGACGATTTGTTGGGCCAAATCAAGGCACGGGTTTCGGTGGGCGAGCGGGTGCTGGTCACCACCCTGACCAAACGCATGGCCGAAGATTTGACGGATTTCCTTAGCGAACACGGCGTCAAGGTGCGCTACTTGCACTCCGACATTGATACCGTCGAGCGCGTGGAAATTCTGCGGGACCTGCGCCTAGGCACCTTTGATGTGTTGGTGGGCATCAACCTGCTGCGCGAGGGGCTGGATATTCCCGAGGTTTCGCTCGTGGCAATTCTTGACGCCGACAAGGAAGGCTTCCTCCGATCCGAGCGCAGCTTGATCCAGACGATTGGCCGCGCGGCCCGCAACCTGAACGGCCACGCCATTCTCTATGCAGACCGTATTACGGATTCGATGCAGCGCGCGATGGAGGAAACCAGCCGTCGGCGCGCAAAGCAGCTGCAGTTCAATATCGACAATGGCATTACGGCGCGCGGCGTCCGCAAGGCCGTGCGTGAGCTGATCGACGGCATCGTCGCGCCAGTGCAGCACGACGCCCTCGAAGCCGCCGTGCCGGCCGAGTTCCTCAAGGACGAGAAGGCCTTGGCTCGCGAGTTGAAGCGCTTGGAGAAGCTGATGATGGACCATGCTCGAAACCTGGAGTTCGAACAGGCCGCTGCCGCACGCGATGCGCTTACCGCGCTGAAGCAACGTGTTCTTCTTGATGGGGCCGTATAAGCGCTCGCGCCGCGCCGCGCCGCGCAGCGCAGCGCAGCGCGTCGGTATGGGCTGACAGGTAGCTGACATAATGCTGAAAATGGTGCGCAGGACGATCGATATGCGCGCCGAGCAGGAAAGGGCGCCTGGCGCCCACTGGGAGTGGAGGGGTGACGTTCAAATATCCCGATAACCCGTTGATATTAAAGGGGCTTGTGAACGCTCCGGCCGACCTTTACTCATTTGTTTCTTTGCAAAAAAAGCTTGCCTTATCTCGGGTTTTCCCTCACACTTACTCCCATGATGACCAAGGTACTTTTCGTTTGCATGGGCAATATCTGTCGCTCGCCGAGCGCAGAGGGCGTGTTTCGCCATTTGGTGAATGACGCGGGGTTGAGCGACGTTGTTCGCATTGACTCTGCGGGCACGCATGCGTTTCATATCGGCGAGGCGCCTGATGCCCGGGCGCAGGCTGCGGCGCGTAAACGCGGCTACGAGATCACGCACTGTGAGGCCCGTCAGGTCACCGCAGAGGATTTCCGCGACTTCGATCTTATCCTCGCCATGGATTGGGACAACCTGTCTGCGATGCAGCAGCAGTGCCCCAAGACCTATCAGCACAAGCTGATGCTGCTGATGCGCTTTGCCAATGAGTTTGAAGAGGCCACTGTGCCCGATCCTTACTACGGCGGCGCGGATGGTTTTGGCAAGGTTCTCGACTACTTGGAAGACGCCTGCCAAGGTGTCCTGGAATTGGTCCGCAAGCGCGCTACCCAGTACCAAGCGGCCTGACCGCTTTTCCGTAGAGCCGCTCACAGTGCGGCTCTTGGGGTACATGGCAACGAAAAAACCGCGCAACAGCGCGGTTTTTTCTGGCCAGGAGCCATACCAAATTAGTCGGGAATAGGCTATACTTGACCCAATTACTCGGGTATTGACCGCCGGATTCGCTGGCGGCCATTGCCGAATCACAGGGAACCCACCATGCGGCTAACTACCAAAGGGCGTTTCGCCGTGACTGCCATGATCGATCTCGCGATGCGCCAGCACAGCGGCCCGGTCACTCTTGCGGCCATCAGCCAGCGTCAAAACATCTCGCTTTCCTATCTGGAACAGCTGTTCGGGAAACTGCGTCGCCACGAACTCGTGGACAGCGTGCGCGGCCCGGGCGGCGGTTATTCGCTTGCGCGCCTTGCACGCAATGTGACCGTCGCGGACATCATCTTTGCAGTGGACGAGCCGCTGGACGCCACCAGCTGTGGCGGCAAGCGCGACTGTACAAGCGGCAATGACGGCAAGCCCGGCAAGTGCATGACGCACGAACTCTGGGCGACGTTGAACCGCAAGATGGTCGATTACCTGGATTCGGTGTCCCTGCAAGATCTGGTCGATCAGCAGCGCGTGCGCCAGTTGCAGGAAGCCAGCAATCAAGCGCAGGCCTGCGCAGTACGTGTCAATCGGGTGGGCGGCGCCAATGCCGCTGCCAATTCCCCGACCACGACCGTCGCGGCTAACGCCACCGTATAAGCAGTATCAGGAGTTGTAGACATGACCACCCGTCCGATTTATTTTGATTATTCGGCCACCACCCCCGTCGACCCGCGCGTCGTGGACAAGATGGTGCCGTGGCTGTACGAGAACTTCGGCAATCCGGCCTCCCGTAGCCATGCGTATGGTTGGGATTCGGAAGAAGCCGTCGAACGCGCCCGCGAAGAAGTCGCCAAGCTGGTCAACGCCGACCCGCGAGAGATCGTCTGGACTTCTGGTGCGACCGAGTCCAATAACCTGGCCATCAAGGGCGCTGCGAATTTCTACGCGGAACGCGGCAAGCACGTCATCACCGTCAAGACCGAGCACAAAGCAGTGCTTGACACCTGTCGCGAGCTGGAACGCCAGGGTTTTGAAGTTACCTACCTGAACGTGAAGGACGACGGTCTGATCGACCTGGACACGTTCAAAGCCGCGCTGCGCCCTGATACGGTGCTGGTGTCGGTGATGATGGTGAACAACGAAATCGGCGTCATCCAGGACATCGAATCGCTGGGCGAAATCTGCCGCGAAAAGGGCATCATTTTCCACGTCGACGCCGCTCAGGCGACTGGCAAGGTGGAAATCGACCTGCAAAAGCTGAAGGTTGATCTGATGTCGTTTTCGGCGCACAAGACGTACGGCCCGAAGGGTATCGGCGCGCTGTATGTGCGTCGCAAGCCGCGCATCCGTATCGAAGCGCAAATGCACGGTGGCGGCCACGAGCGCGGTTTCCGCTCGGGCACGCTGGCTACGCACCAGATTGTCGGCATGGGCGAGGCTTTCCGCCTGGCGCGCGAAGAAATGGGTACCGAGAACGAGCGCATCCGCATGCTGCGTGATCGCCTGTGGAATGGCCTGTCGCAGATCGAAGAGGTCTATCTGAACGGCGACATGGACCAGCGTGTACCGCACAACTTGAACGTCAGCTTCAACTATGTCGAAGGCGAGTCCCTGATCATGGCGATCAAGGAACTGGCCGTTTCCAGCGGCTCGGCTTGCACGTCTGCCAGCTTGGAACCGTCGTACGTGTTGCGTGCCCTGGGCCGCAATGACGAACTGGCGCACAGTTCCATCCGTTTCACGCTCGGCCGCTTCACGACCGAAAAGGAAGTGGACTACGCGATTGAATTGCTCAAGAGCCGCGTTGGCAAGCTGCGCGATATGTCGCCGCTGTGGGAAATGGCCAAGGAAGGCATTGACTTGAACACCGTGCAGTGGGCCGCGCACTAAGCGCCCGCGCCAAGAAATACGTGGAGAAATAACATGTCTTACAGCACCAAAGTTCTGGATCACTACGAAAACCCGCGCAACGTCGGTTCGTTCGACAAGTCGGACGAATCGGTTGGCACCGGCATGGTCGGCGCGCCCGCCTGTGGCGACGTCATGAAGTTGCAGATCAAGGTCAATGAAGCCGGCGTGATCGAAGACGCGCGTTTCAAGACCTACGGCTGCGGCTCCGCCATTGCGTCCAGCTCGCTCGTGACCGAATGGGTCAAGGGCAAGACGCTGGATCAAGCGATGAACATCCGCAACACGCAGATCGCCGAAGAATTGGCGCTGCCGCCGGTGAAGGTGCACTGTTCCATCCTGGCCGAAGACGCTATCAAGGCCGCGGTGCAGAACTACAAAGAGAAGCATTCGGCCCCGGCCGAAGCGGTGGCAGGCTGATCATGTCCGTTACCCTAACCCAACAGGCTGCCACCCACATCGGCCGCTACTTGCAAAAGCGCGGAAAGGGTATCGGCTTGCGGCTCGGCGTTAGGACGACGGGCTGTTCCGGCATGGCCTACAAGTTGGAATATGTGGACGACTCGGCGCCGGAAGACGTCGTGTTCGAAAGCTTCGGCGTAAAGGTCTTCATTGACCCCAAAAGCCTGGCTTACCTGGACGGAACCGAGCTTGATTACGCCCGCGAAGGCTTGAACGAAGGCTTCAAGTTCCGCAACCCCAACGAGAAGGCGACCTGCGGCTGCGGCGAGTCGTTCACGGTGTAAGTCTTGGCTGTAGACGACCACTTCAGCCTGTTCGGCTTGCCGGCCCGCTTTGACCTGGATGCGCAAGCACTGGAAACGTCGTGGCGAGCCGTCGCGGCGCAGGTGCATCCCGATCGCTATGCCACCGCCAGCCCCGCCGAGCGCCGTGTCGCCATGCAATGGGCGGCGCGTGCCAATGAGGCGTATCGCGTTTTGCGCGATCCCTTGCTGCGGGCCCGCTATCTGTGCGAACAGGCGGGCGTGGACTTGCAGACCGAGAGCAACACGTCCATGGACACGGCGTTCCTGATGCAGCAGATGACGTGGCGCGAAATGCTGGACGACGCGCGTGACGACGCTGACGCGCTGGCGACCCTGCGCGCGGAACTGGACGAGGCTCGCGTGTCGATGCGCGCCACGCTCAAGCGCCTGCTGGACGATGAGCACGACCATGCCGCCGCGGGCCTTAAGGTACGCGAATGGATGTTCGTGGAAAAACTGGCGCAAGAGCTGGCGCACGCCCAGCCCGCTGGATAGCCAACGCTGCGTTGTGGCGCCCGAGCACCGGGTGCCTGCACATCGCCGCCAACTGACCAGAAAAAAATAGATCATGGCCTTATTGCAGATATCCGAGCCCGGTGAATCGCCCGCGCCGCACCAGCGCAAGCTGGCGGTGGGGATCGATCTGGGCACTACCAATTCCCTCGTTGCGGCAGTGCGCAGCAGCGTGGCTGAAGTGCTGCCCGATGCGCAGGGCCATGCCCTGCTGCCGTCGGCGGTGCGCTACCTGCCGGGTGGCAAGGTCACAACGGGCCGCGAGCCCCTCGCGCAGCAAGCCGAAGACCCCTTGAATACCGTAGTTTCCGTGAAGCGATTCATGGGCCGTTCGCTGGAAGAGGCGCGCGCCACGCGTGCGCCTTATGAATTTGTGGACGCGCCCGGCATGGTCCGGATCCGCACGGTGCAGGGCGATTTGAGCCCTGTTGAAGTGTCGGCCCAGATTCTGGCGGTGCTGCGTCAGCGCGCCGAAGACGTATTGGGCGATGACTTGGTGGGCGCGGTGATTACCGTGCCCGCTTACTTTGACGACGCCCAGCGCCAGGCAACGCGCGACGCCGCGCGGCTGGCCGGGCTGAACGTGCTGCGCCTTCTGAACGAACCGACCGCTGCCGCCATCGCCTATGGCTTGGACCACGCATCGGAAGGCGTTTATGCCGTCTATGACCTGGGCGGCGGCACCTTTGATATTTCCATCTTGCGGCTGACGCAGGGCGTATTCGAAGTGATCTCCACCGGCGGCGACACGGCGCTGGGGGGTGACGATTTTGATGCGTTGATTGTCGATCACGCCGTGGCCAAGCTGGCGGCCGGCGAGTTTTCTGCCGCTGACCGGCGCGGTTTGTTGATGGCTGCGCGCGCCGCGCGTGAAGCCTTGTCCAGCGCGGACAGCGCGACGCTGAAGCTGGCGCTGGCCGACGGCCGCAACGTGGATCTGGTACTGACCCGCGCCGAATTCGAAACCTTGGCCCAGCCGCTTATCGAACGCACGCTGGATTGCGCGCGCCGCGCGCTGCGCGATGCGTCTTTGACGCCGGCGGACGTGAAAGGCGTGGTGATGGTGGGTGGCGCGACGCGCATGCCTGTCGTGCGGGCCGCAGTGGGCAAGGTGTTTGGCACGGAGCCCCTGACCGACCTGGACCCGGATCAAGTCGTCGCGCTGGGCGCGGCGTTGCAGGCGAATCTGCTGGCCGGTAATCGCGCACCGGGTGAAGATTGGCTGCTGCTGGACGTGATTCCGCTGTCGCTGGGTCTGGAAACCATGGGCGGGCTGGTTGAACGGGTGATCCCGCGCAACAGCACCATTCCCGTGGCGCGCGCCCAGGAGTTCACCACGTTCAAGGACGGCCAGACCGCCATGAGCATTCATGTGGTGCAGGGCGAACGCGACCTGGTGGCGGACTCCCGTTCCCTGGCTCGCTTCGAACTGCGCGGCATTCCGCCGATGGTGGCGGGCGCCGCGCGCATCCGCGTGACGTTCCAGGTGGATGCCGACGGCTTGCTCAGCGTGACTGCGCGCGAGCAAAGCACGGGCGTCGAGGCCGCCGTGTCGGTCAAGCCGTCTTACGGATTAAGCGACGACGAAATTGCCCAGATGCTGGCCGACAGCGTGGCGCAAGCCGATACCGACGCCCGCGCCCGCATGTTGCGCGAGCAGCAAGTGGACGCGCGCCAGTTGGTGGAGTCCGTACAAGCCGCGCTGGCGGTTGACGGCGACCTTCTGGACGCCGACGAGCGCCGCCGCGTTGATGAATGCCTGCAAGCCGCCATCGACGCCCAAGCTGCCGACGATGTGGACACCGTGAAGGGCGCCGTGCAGGCCTTGTCGGCCGCAACCGACGACTTCGCCGCGCGCCGCATGGACCGCAGCATTCGCGCCGCCTTGGCGGGTCGAAAACTTGATGAGATTGCCTGATAAGACGCTATGCCGAAACTGACTGTATTGCCTCATCCCGACTACTGTCCTGAAGGCGCCGTAATCGAGGACGCGCCCAAGGGCGTGTCGATCTGCCGCATTTTGCTGGACAACCATATCGACATCGAGCACGCCTGCGAACTATCGTGTGCGTGCACCACCTGTCATGTGGTCATCAAGCAGGGCTATTCCGCACTGGAAGACGCGACGGACGACGAAGAGGACTTGCTGGACAAGGCTTGGGGCTTGACGCCCACGTCGCGCCTGTCGTGCCAGGCGCTGGTGACCGATGCTGATCTGACGGTTGAAATTCCCAAGTACACCATCAACCATGCCAAAGAGGGCCATTGATGAAGTGGACCGATACCTACGACGTTGCGGCCGCCCTGGTCGACGCGCATCCTGACGTGGACCCCAAAACGCTGCGCTTCACGCAGCTGCGCGAATGGGTCATGGCCTTGCCTGGTTTCAACGACGACCCCGCCCACTGTGGCGAAAAAATCCTTGAAGCCATCCAGATGGCTTGGATCGACGAAGCGGACTGACCGCATCAAACAAAAACGCTCCCGGATGGGGGCGTTTTTGTTTGCGCGGCCGTCGTGCCGCCGTGCCGCCGTCAAGCGGCCACGTTATCATCAAGGATCCGTACGTTGTGTTCCACCTTGTCCGAGTCTACTGATGCCCGCTGCTCCATTGCGCTTTGGCCTGGCCGCCAACCGGCTGCACCACGAAACCCCCGATGCCGCTTTGTTCACCTGGTTGCGCGCGTGCTCGTCCACGATACGCGAGCTGGGCGTCCAACTGCACACCGTCGGCCGCACCCATGACGCCATCGTGCGCGAAGGGATGTTGCAGGGCTACAGCGGGCTGATCCGGTATCCCTACGGGCGCGAAGGCGGACTGATGAAGCTGGTGGCGCGCGTGACCGAAGGGCGCGACGGGCAGGCGCCGTTCGACGGCGCTATCTATCTGATCGACCCGGTGGATCCGTCGTCGATTTTCCCGGAAGCCTTGGCGTTAAAGCGTCAGTGCATCACGCATGGCCGACCGTTTATTTCAACGGTGGCCGGTGCCATCGAATGGATGGAAGTGGAACGCGTGCATGCCGGGTTGGCGCCTGATGCGTCCGTGTCGCGTCTGTTCAACTTTACGGGCCAGACGCTGGCCATGATCGCGCACGATGCGCTCAAAGACGAGATGGTGGCGTTTGCCAGCGAGCATTTCGACGTGTTGTCGCAGTTTGCCCGGCGCGTGGCGACAGGCACCACAGGCGGCCGGCTGAACGAATTGGCATGGTCGCGCGGGTGGCCCAAGGATACGCCGTGGGTGCATCGCTACCTGAGCGGTCCGCTGGGCGGCGACGCGCAGATTGCCGAACTGGTGCTTGAGCATCAGTGCCAGCGCGTGATCTTCTTCGAAGACCCGCATGTGGCGCGCCAGCACGAGGCCGACATTCAACTGCTTGAACGCGCCGTGCGCGTGGTGACCGACTCCGCCACCTGCGCAACCTCGCCGACCGTGGCGCGGCGCTGGGCGCAGGCGGTCGAGAAGCGCGCCGGCCTGATCTGACACGCGAGCTAACCGGGCAAGCCGCCATCGATGATGATCCGGCTTACCCGGTCCGCCACGGCGTTGGCCGCCATGGACAGCGGCAGCACGTCCGAACGGCATAGGAATACCGGCCGCGTCAGGCGCGGCGCTTTTATCCGGCGCAGCGACACCTCGCCGCGCATCGCCTCTTTGCGCACGGCTTCGTAGGACAGGATCGTGTGCGCCAGCCCGGCGTGAACCAGTTCTATCAATTGCGGGATCGCGTTGGCTTCTGCAATGACGCGAAACGCCGTGCGTTCCTGCTGCTGATACTTGTCCAGCAGCCGCCGCAAACTATGTGGATTGCCGGGCAAAACCAGCGGTAGTTTGGCCAGGGCGCCTAACCCCATCTTGGGTAACGCGGCCAACTGCCCGGACCACGCTTTTGCACCACCGCGTGCTGCCGGTGGCGACACCACCACCAGTTCCTCATCGATCAAATGCTGAAAATGCAGGTCCACGGCCGCGTCGTCGCTGAACGTCAGGCCCAGGTCGGCGTGTCCCGAACTGACGAAACCCGGGATGTATCCGGTGCTGGATTCGATGATCTTCAAATAGACGTCGGGCCAGGTTTGCAGGCTGAATCGCAGCAGCGGTACGGCCACAAGCTTGGCCATGGACATTGACATGGCCAAGGACACCGTGCCGCGCGGGGCGACCAGGTCTTCGCGCACATCGGCGCGCGCCGCGTCGATGCGGCCCAGTATCTCGCGGGCGTGAGACAACAGTCGTGCCCCAGCGGCGGTGGCGGTGACGCCGCGCGATGTCCGGTGCAGCAGCACCACGCCCAAATCTTCTTCGAGGTTGCGGATCAACAGGCTAAGCGCGGGCTGCGCGACATGCAGCGCGGCCGCCGCGCGGCTGATCGAGCCGGTTGAAACCACCGCAACAAAGCACTGCATTGCACGAATCGACATCGACATTGAAAGGTCCTGGTCGGGATTGCCTATAACAATTTTATGATAGCCCGCATATAAAAACGGTATTTCTCATATAACTACCCGCTTTGCATAATGCAGCCGCCACCATCGAAAAAACACAAGGAGACATCATGGCGCTGATGAAAGCACTGGCCACCGCGATTGCCGCGGCGGTTCTGGCAACGCCCGCGGTCGCGGATACCTGGCCGTCCAAACCCATTACGTTGCTGGTGCCGTTTTCCGCGGGCGGCCCCACGGATTTCATCGCACGCCTGGTGGCTGATCCGCTGTCGCGCGAGTTGGGCCAGCAAGTCATCGTGCAGAACAAGCCGGGCGCCAGCGGCAACGTCGGCTATCAAAGTGTGCTGAATGGGCCCGCCGACGGCTACACGCTGATGCACAACACCGTTGGCATGCAGGCCATCAACCCGTTGATGTATCCCAGCGCCAACATGCAGCCGCTGACCGACTATGTGCCGGTTGGCACAACCGGCGCCATGCCGAACCTGCTGGTCGTCAACCCGGAGCGCACTCCGGTCAAGACGCTGGCTCAGCTGGTGGAGCGTGGCCGCGCAGCCTCTCATGGCCTGAGCTACGCCACGTTTGGGCCGGGCAGTTCGCCGCATGTGTATGGCGCGCTGTTGCAGAAGCTGGCGAAGTTTGACGCCGTGGGCGTGGCATACAAGGGCAGCGCCAACGCCGTGACCGATGTGATCGGCGGCCAGGTCGATTTTCTGTTCGACAGCATGTCGACCAGCATCGGGCAGGTGCAGGCGGGCAGGCTGCGGGCCCTGGCCATCACGTCGGGCGCGCGGTCGCCGCTGCTGCCGGATGTGCCCACCTTGAAAGAGGCCGGCTACGCGGCACTGGACTTGAAGTTCTGGTTCTCGCTGCAAGTGCCGGCCGGCACGCCGCCCGAGGTCGTGGCAAAGCTGCGCACGGCCGTGGCCAATGTGGTGGCCAGTGAAGCGTATCGCAAGGCCATGCAGGAACGTGGCGCCGAAGCGTTGTCCGTGCCGCCGGCCGAGCTTGACGCGTTCTTCAAGCGTGAAACGGCTCAATGGACCCATGCCGCCCACACCGTCGGATTGAAGGCTGAATGATGAACATGCCGACTCCTACGCGCATGGCGCCACTGAAAGACATTACGGTGCTGGATCTGAGCAAGGTGCTGGCCGGCCCGTTGTGCGGCCAGTATCTGGGCGAGCTGGGCGCGCGCGTCATCAAGGTTGAGCCCGTGGGCACCGGCGACGACACGCGCGCCTGGTTGCCGCAGGACACCGGGCAATCCGCCACGTTCCTGGCCGTCAACCACAACAAGCGCAGCCTGGCCGTCGACTTGAAATCCGACGCGGGCAGGGCAGTGGTGCATCGGCTGGCCCAGCAGGCGGATGTGGTGTTGCAGGGGTTCGGCGGCAAGACCGCCGCGCGGCTCGGCGTTGACTACGAGACGCTGGCCCGCCTGAATCCGGCGCTGATCTATTGCGAAATTTCCGGGTATGGCCGCGAAGGTCCGATGGGTGACGAGCCCGGTTATGACGTGATGCTGCAAGCCTTCAGCGGCATGATCAGCACCATGGGGGAGCCGGGCGGCAACTTCGCCCGCGCCAGCTTTTCGCCGGTGGACCTGGGCACCGGGTCGTTTGCGTTAAGTGGCATTCTGGCGGCGCTGCTTCAGCGTGCGCAGACGGGGCAAGGAAAGTATCTGGACGTGTCGTTGCTGGATACCTCATTGGGCTTGATGTCGTACATGGCGCAGAATTATTGGCGCACTGGCCAGATTCCGCGTCGCATGGGCACGGGCCACCCGGCGATGTGCCCATATCAGGCGTTTCGCGCGGCGGATGGCGACCTGATGCTGGGCGTGGGCAATGACGCACAATGGCAGCGCTTTTGTGCCGTCGCCGGTTTGCAGGACAAGGTGAACGATCCGGAATTCGCCAGCAACGCGGCGCGCGTGCGCAACTTTGACGCGACCGTGGCATTGGTGCAGGCGCGGATTGCGACGCGAACGGTGGCCGACTGGATCGCCACGCTCAAGCCCGCCGGCATTGCCTGTTCGGCCATACACACGCTGGACCAGGCGCTGTCGCACCCGCAGGTGGCGGCACGCGAACTCATCGTCAGCAGCCAGCATCCAGTGCTGGGTACGGTTCAGAACGTGGGCTTGCCCGTGCGGTTCGGCAAGCAGCCGCGCCACGCCGCCATGCCTGCGCCGCTGCTTGGACAGCACAGCCGCGAGATTCTGGCAGACTTGGGCTACACGCCCGACGACATCGACGCCTTGCTTGCCGCCGGCAGCGTGCAGGAAGCACCCCAGCAAGCCCCCCAGCAAGCCCCCCAGCAAGCCCCCCAGCAAGCCCCCCAGCAAGCACCCCAACAAGCAGCCCAAGCGTCGCCCCACACAGCACTCGGAGAACCATCTTGACCCATCTACGCTACGAAGTGCGCGACCGGATCGCCGAGATTCACCTGTGCCATGCGCCGGTCAATGCACTGGATGTGGACATGCTGGATGCGTTGATCGCCGCGCTGGAGCGCGCCAATGCCGATACGGCCGTGCGCGCGGTGCTGCTGGCCAGCGATCTTCCCGGCCGCTTCTGCGCCGGGTTGGACATGAAGAAATTGATGGCCAGTTCAGCCGGCGAAATCCATGCGCTGTTGTCCCGGCTGTACGTCAAGCTCTACGACGCGCAATTCAACCTGACCAAGCCGTCGATATCCGTGGTGTCGGGCGCCGTGCGCGGCGGCGGCATGACGGTGGCCATTTCCAGCGACATGATCGTGGCGGCCAACAACGCCACGTTCGGGTATCCCGAGATTGATGTTGGTGTGCTGCCGGCCATTCACTACGCGCATCTGCCTGCCATCGTGGGCAAGCATCGCGCGTTTGATCTGCTCTTTACCGGCCGCACATTCAGTGCGCAGGAAGCGCACGCGCTGGGCCTGGTGGCGCGCGTTGAAGAAGAAGCCCAGTTGTTGGCGCAGGCGCGCCAGTTGGCGCAATCGTTGGCAAGCAAGCCGCCACAGGTGCTGGCCATGGGCCGCCGCGCGTTCGTGTTTGCCAACGATAACGACTACCGCCGCAAGCTGGCGACCGCTGTCGAGGTGTTTTGCAACGCTGCCGCCACGCTGGATGCCGCTGAGGGACTGTCGGCGTTCGTGGAAAAGCGTGCGCCGGTTTGGAAGGAAGCGTAGGGAACAACAACGGCGGGGAGGGTCCATGAAGGCCGCGCGCCGCTCACGAACCCCTAACGCCCCTGCCCGGGCTATTACCCCTTGAACTGCGGCGCGCGTTTTTCGCGGAACGCGCGCACGCCCTCGGCAAAGTCCGCCCGACCCGCGGAATCCAAAAAGCGCGCCGTCTCCTCGGCCAGTTGCGTCTCCAAGGTGGCGTGCTGCGCGCTGCGCAGCAACGCCTTCGCACCTGCAATTCCATGCGGCGCGTGGCGGGCCAGTTCCTGGGCGTAGCGTGCACCCGCCTCAGCCAGATCCGAAGCGGGCGCGCTGCGGTTAAGAATGCCCCATGCCAACGCATCGCTTGCCGTGAAGGCATCGTGTCGCAGCAGCAGGTCCAGCGCGCGCCGTGCGCCCAGCACGCGAACCAGCCCGTGCGTCATACCCGCGTCGGGCGTTGCGCCCAGCTTCAAGTACGCAGTCATGAAGCGTGTGTCGTTATCGGCAATGGCCAGATCGCAGGCCAGCACCAGCGACAAGCCAGCGCCCGCCGCGACGCCATGCGCTTGTGCCAACCAGATCTTGTCCATGCGTGCGATGCGCGCGATGAAATCATTCAGCGGCGTGAACAGGTCCAGCAAGGTCGCGCGCACCTGCGCCGCTTCGCCGGTGAACATGCTGATGTCGCCGCCGGCGCAAAACGCCTTGCCCGCCGCACGCAACCGAACGACCCGAATATCCTTCTGCGTTTCCAGCCATTGCGCGGCGCGTTGCAGGTCGCGCGCCATGGCGACGTCGATGGCGTTAAGCGTGTCGGGGCGGTTCAGCGTGACGGTGGCCAGCGTGCCGTCCGCCTCCAGCAGCACGGAATCGAACGTGGGAAGTTCCTGGGTCATGGCGTGTCTCCGTTATCGGGTAAGTACCAACTGTCGATCCAAAAACCGCGATGCTATGGTCTGAACCGAGCGCTTGCTTGGTTTTGTTTTAAGCAGGCCTAGCGTAACGCATAGCACTGCCGCATAGCACTGTCGCATTGAACGATTTTCCGGCGCTGGATTGGCGTAGGTAAAAGACAGGTTCGTTGCATCGCCTGCCTGGCGGGTCGCCCGATTCATCGCCCAAAAAAATGTCCGCCACAAGGCGGCAAATAACTTCGCGATCAATCAGCGAGGAGACAAATGGTGGATCAGTCCGAACACGCTCCCTTGCTGGAGGTGGATGGCGTTACCTTGGCTTTTGGCGGCGTAAAAGCGCTGACGGGCGTGGGCTTCCGGGTGGCGCCCGGCACCATCACCACCGTCATCGGCCCCAACGGCGCAGGCAAGACGTCGCTGTTCAACACCATTTCCGGCTTCTACAAGCCGGCTGCAGGCCAGATCCGATTTGAAGGCCGCGACATCAGTCGCGTGGCGGCGCCCGAGCGCGCGCGAATGGGCCTGGCGCGCAGCTTTCAGAACATCGCGCTGTTTCGCGGCATGACGGTGCTGGACAACATCAAGCTGGGGCGCCACGCGCACCTGCGCACCAACGTGCTGGATGCGCTGCTGTACCTGGGCCGCGCGCGCCGCGAAGAAATGGCGCTGCGGGCTGACATCGAAGAACGCATCATCGACTTTCTTGAAATCGACCACATCCGCCATGCGCCCGTGGCGGCGTTGTCCTATGGGTTGCAAAAGCGCGTGGAACTGGCCCGCGCGCTGGCCATGCAGCCCAAGGTGCTGATGCTGGACGAACCCGTGGCCGGCATGAATCGCGAAGAAACCGACGACATGGCGCGCTTCATCTTGGATGCGCGCACCGAGTGGGGCGTGACGGTGCTGATGGTTGAGCACGACATGGGCATGGTGATGGACCTGTCGGATCACGTCGTGGTGCTGAACTTTGGCCAGGTGATTGCCGATGGCACGCCCGCCGAGGTGCAAGCCAACCCCGAGGTCATCAAAGCCTATCTGGGCGCGGGGGATGTGGGCGACCTGCGCCGCCGCCTGCGGGAGGCCGCGTGATGGATGCGCTGTTCTTCCTGGAAGTGACCCTGGCGGGACTGGGCAGTGGCGGCCTGTACGCGCTGGCTGCCCTGGCGTTCGTCATCGTCTACAAGGCCACGCGCGTCGTGAACATCGCCATCGGTGAATTCCTGATGCTGGGCGCCTATGTGTTCTACGCGTTTGCCACCGGCATGCAGTGGCCCATCTGGCTGGCCATTGTGGGTGCTGTCGTCGTGTCGGGCGCGTTGGGCGCGCTGGTCGAACGGCTGACGATACGGCCGATGCTGGGCGAAGCGCCCATCTCGGTATTCATGGTGACCGTGGGCCTGGCCTCGATTCTGGTGGGGGTGGTGGAACTGATCTGGACAGCGGATCAACGGCGCTTGCCGGAATTCATGCCGCGCTCGCCCGTGATGATCGGCGAGGCGTTTGTTGCGCCCAAGGTGTTCTACGGATTCTGGGTGGCGGTGGTGCTGGCGTTGCTGGTGCTGGTGGTGTTTCGCTACTGGCGCGGCGGCGTGGCCTTGCGCGCCACGGCGTCCGATCAGGGCGCGGCCTATGCGATGGGCATCAACGTGCCGCGCGTGTTCTCGTTGGCCTGGGTGGCGGCGGGCGCGCTGGCGGCGGTGTCGGGCGTGATCGTGGGCGCCATCGGCGGCATCTCTTCGTCGATGGGCGTGTTCGGCCTGTCGGTGTTGGTGGTGGTGATCGTGGGCGGCTTGGACAGCGTGGCGGGGGCGCTGGTGGGCGGTGTGTTCATCGGCTTGCTGGAAGCCTGGGCAGGCGCCTATCTGGGTGGCGAATTCAAGCTGCTGGCCACTTTCATCGTGCTGGTCGTGGTGCTGATGGTCAGGCCCTACGGCCTGTTTGGCACCCGTGAAATCGAGAGGCTCTGACCCATGCGCATCGCGACCGCGAAACAGACTTACCTGGCCGACGAGGCTCTGTTCGATACGCGCACCCAGCACGTGTGGCTGGCCTTGCTGGCGGCTTCGCTGGTGTTGTTCCCATTCGTGGCCGACGCGTACTGGTTGTACCTGGCCTGCCTGGTCGCCATCAATATCGCCAGTGCCACGGGCTTGAATATCCTGACGGGCTACACCGGGCTGGTCAGCCTGGGTCAAGCCGCGTTCATGGGGCTGGGCGCGTACACGGTGGCGGTGATGGAACTGCGCCTGGGTACGCCGGTGCTGGTCAATTTGCTGGGGGGCGGGGTGGTGGCCATGTTGGGCGGGCTGCTGGTGGGCATCCCGTCGTTGCGGGTGAAGGGCTTGTACCTGGCCATCGCCACCATCGCTGCGTCATTCATCGCGCATTTCATCTTTGCCAATTGGCAATTTACGGGCGGCACCACCGGCTTGCAGGTGCCCCCCGCGCGCTTGCTGGGCGTGGACCTGGACACGTCGTTCAAGATCTATTGGCTGATCGTGCCCGTGACGATCCTGATGGTGCTGGGCGCTGCCAACCTGTTTCGCACCCGCATCGGCCGCGCCTTCATCGCCATCCGCGACCGCGATATCTCGGCCGAAGTGCTGGGCATCCACCTGCTGCGCTACAAGCTGCTGTCGTTCGGGCTGTCGTCTTTTTATGCGGGCGTGGCGGGCGGCTTGTGGGCGTACTTCTTTCGCGTCGTCACGCCCGAGAGCTTTCCGCTGATCATGTCGATTTTTTTCCTGGCTGCGATCATCGTGGGCGGCATGGGCTCGATCCTGGGGGCCATCCTGGGCGCGGTCTTTATGACGATGGTGCCGGAACTGCTCAAGCTGATCGTCGGTTGGCTGCCCGTAGGGGGCGACGCGCTGCGCTTGGTATCGCCGGTGCGCACCATTGTTTTTGGCCTGCTGATCGTGGGCTTCCTGATCTTCGAGCCGCATGGGCTCGCGGAAATCTGGCGGCGCGTGCGTCGCTTCTTTCACCTGTGGCCATTCCGGACCTGAACGCGGATTGGCCGATTGCATGATCCAAAAAGACCCAAGGAGACACACCATGAAGCGCATCCGGATAGGCAGCGGTTTATCGAGGTTGTTGGCCCCGCTGGGCCTGGCGGCGGCAATAGCGGCAGCGCCCGCCGCGCACGCTGCCGACGACCTGGTGCTGGGCGGGTCGATTCCCTTGAGCGGCGTGTTCGCGTTCGCCGGCCAGGGCATCCACGCCGGCATCACCGACTACGTGAAGATCATCAACGACCAGGGCGGCATCAAGGGGCGCAAGCTGCGCTACGTGCCGGAAGACACGGCGTACAAGGTCGATGCGTCGGTGGCCGCCTTCAAGAAGATCACCAGCCAGAACAAGGTGAATTTCTACTACGGCGATTCCACGGGGTTTTCAAAGACCATCAACGCTGAATTGAACCGCACGGGCGACATCCTGATGACGGGCGCGTCGTTCGCCACCGAGCTGAACGACCCCGCCAAGTATCCGGCGCAGTTCATGCTGGGGCCCGACTACACCGAAATGTTCGGCATCCTGCTGCGCTACATCGCCAAGGAGCAGCCCGGCGCGAAAGTCGCGTTCGTGTATTCCGACACCGAGTTCGGCCGCGACCCGATTGCCAGTTCGCGCGCGGTCGCGGAAAAGCTGGGCCTGAAGGTCGCCACCGAGATCATGACGCCGCCGGGCAGCGTGGACGTGTCCACCGAAGTCATCAAGCTGCGCCGCGCCGACCCTGACTTCACGATCTTCCACGGCTACGTGCTGGCGCCCATCCCCGAATTCGTGGGGCAGGGCAAGCGCATGGGCTTGAAGACGCGCTACATGGGCACGTTCTGGACGATGGACAACTCCACCGTGATGCAGATGGGCGAAGACGCCGAGGGCTTCATGGGCGTGATGCCGTATCGCTACTACTACGACACCGAGGGCGATGCGCCGATGCTCAAGAAGATTCGCGAGATGCGTCCGCAATATCAAAGCACGGGCTATATGCAGGGCTTCCTGGCCGCGATGCTGTTTTCCGAAGTGGCCAAGCGCACGCTGGACGCCGGCAAGGATTTGACCAGCGCCAACATGAAAGCCGCGCTGGATGGCATTAAGGACTTCGACACGGGTGGGCTGATCGGCGTGCCCATCACCATCAAGGGCAACTCCATTCCGGTGGGCCGGATCTATCGCGCCGATGTGAAGCAAAAGCAGATGGTGCCGGCGTCCGACTGGATCGTGCTCAAGTGAGGCGCCTGTGACGTTCGCCCCTGACGCGCACGCGGCATCGACCGGCACCGCCACGCCCGCGGCGGTGCTGGACATCAACAATATCGAAGTCGTCTACAACAAGGCGGTGCAGGTGCTGCGTGGCCTGTCCCTGTCGGTGCCGGCCGGCAACATCGTGGCGCTCTTGGGCAGCAACGGCGCGGGCAAGTCCACCACGCTCAAGGCCGTGTCGGGTTTGCTGGACCTGGAAGACGGGGCGCTGGTGCGCGGCCACATCGTGTTCAACGGCGGCGACACTCGCGGCGCCAAGCCGCAGAACCTGGTGCGATCGGGCCTTGCGCACGTGATGGAAGGGCGCCGCGTATTTGAAGACCTGACCGTGGAAGAAAACCTGGTGGCCGCCACCTACGCGCTGACGGGCAGGCCCGGCGCGGGGGTGGACTTCGACCTGGTCTACGGCTACTTTCCGCGCCTGTTCGAGCGGCGGCGCGGCCTGGCGGGCTATCTGTCTGGCGGTGAACAGCAGATGCTGGCCATCGGCCGCGCATTGATCGCGCAGCCGCGCCTGATGCTGCTGGACGAGCCCTCGCTGGGCTTGTCGCCGATGCTGGTCGAAAACATTTTTTCCATCATCGCGCGCATCAACGCCGAGCAGGGCGTGTCGATGTTGCTGGTTGAGCAGAACGCCTCGGTGGCGCTGGCCGTGGCGCACTACGGCTACATCATGGAAACCGGCAAGGTGGTGATCGACGGCTCGGCCGACAAGCTGGCCGCCGACCCCGACGTGCGCGAATTCTATCTGGGCGTGGGCGGCACGGGCGAGGCGCGCGGCTTTCGCGATATCAAGCATTACAAGCGCCGCAAGCGCTGGCTGTCATGAAGGACAAGGCCATGGTTGCGTTGACTGATCCCGCCGTCTGGCCCGAGCTGACCCTGCCGCAGATGTTGCGCGAGCAGGCGCGGCGCAAACCCACGGCCATCGCCATCCGGCAAAAAGACTTTGGCATCTGGAAGCCGCTGTCGTGGGCGGACTACTGGCAGCGCGCCTGCCGCGTGGGCCTGGGGCTGCGTGCCCTGGGCTTGGGGGTGGGCGGGCGCGTGGCCATCGTGTCGGAAAACCGCGTGGAATGGCTGCTGACGCAGTTGGGGGCGGGGACGGTGGGCGGCGTGGCGGTGGGTGTGTATTCGACCAGCCCGGCCGAGGAAATGGGTTATGTGCTGGAGCATGCCGACGTCGAACTGGTGGTGTGCGAAGACCAGGAGCAGACCGACAAGGTGCTGCAAGTGGCCCACCGGCTGCCGTTGCTGCGCCGCATTGTGATGATGGAGACCAAAGGCCTGCGGTCATACCCGCCCGCCGACCGCACGCGCATCGTCACCTTTGCCGAGGTCGAAGCCGACGGCGCGCGTCGCGAGGCCGTCGAGTTTCCCGCGCTGAACGCCGCGCTGGATACGCAGCGGCTGGATGACACGGGGCTGATGATTTATACGTCGGGCTCCACCGGCAAGCCCAAGGGCGCCATGCTCAGCTACCGCAACATGCGCGGCGTGGCGCCGGGCATCGCGGACCGGCTGTCGATGGATGCGGCCAGCGTGCACCTGTCGTATCTGCCGTTATGCCATGTGGCCGAGCAAATGCTGTCCACCTTCGTGCCTCTGTACCTGGGGTCGCAGGTGAACTTTGGCGAATCCATTCGCACCGTGCAGGAGGACCTGCGTGAAGTGGCGCCGACGATTTTCCTGGGCGTGCCTCGCATCTGGGAAAAGTTGCACGCGTCGATCTCGATCAAGATGCAGGAGGCGGGGCGGCTGCAACAGTGGTTGTACTGGCGGGCGCTGGCGCGTTGTGCGCCGTTTCTTGAAAAGTCGCCTGCGCAATACAGCGCGCGCGAACGGCTGACGCATGCGCTGTGGTACTGGCTGGTGCTGCGCGCCTTGCAGAACTTCATCGGCTTGCGGCGCGTGCGCGTCGCGATGACGGGCGCCGCGCCGATACCGCCCGATGTGGTCCGCTACTTTCGCAATTTGGGCGTGCCGCTGCTGGAAGTCTATGGGCTGACCGAGTCCGCCGGCATGATCTTCGGCCAACACCCCGATCGCGTAAAGGTAGGCACGGTGGGTGAACCGATCCTGGGCGTGGAATGGAAGATGGGCGAGGCGGGTGAATTGCTGGTGCGCGGCGACATGGTGTTCCAGGGCTATTACAAGAACCCGGACGCCACCGCCGACACGGTGCGCGACGGCTGGCTGCATACGGGCGACGTGGTGGCGGAACAGGACGGCCGCGTGCGCATCGTGGATCGCCTGAAAGACATCATGATCACGGCCGGTGGCAAGAACCTGACGCCGTCCGAGATCGAAAACGCCGTCAAGGGCAGCCCGTATGTGAAGGAATGCATCGTGATCGCGGATGGGCGCAAGTTCGTGTCGGCGCTGATCCAGCTTGAGTTCGACACGGTGGGCAAGTGGGCCGAGTCGCGCCGCATTGCGTTCACGCATTTCCGGTCGCTGGCGGAATCGCCCGAGGTGCGCGAGCTGGTGCAGCAAGAAGTGTCGCGCGCCAACGCCGGGCTGGCGCCGGTGTCGCAGATCAAGCGCTTTCACCTGTTGACCAAGGAACTGGACCACGATGATGGCGAGGTCACGGCCACCATGAAAGTGCGCCGGGCCAGCATCTATCGCACGTACGCGAACGAAATCGAAAGGCTCTACGTTGAGGAGACGATGGCATGAATGACGCCGTGATCGTGGAGGCGGTTCGCACGCCGTTTGGTCGGCGTGGCGGATGGTGGGCCGATACGCGGCCCGATACGTTGCTGGCGCAGACGGTGGATGGCTTGCTGGCGCGTGCCGGCTTGCCGGGCGACAAGGTCGAGGACCTGATCGCGGGCTGCGTCAGCCAGGCGGGTGAGCAGGGCGCAAACGTGGGGCGGCTGGCGGCACTGCTGTCCGGCGTGCCGGCAACCGTTCCGGGCGTAACGCTGAACCGCATGTGCGGCTCCAGCCAGCAGGCGGTGCATTTTGGCGCGCAAGCCATCGCGGCGGACGATATGCGCTACGTGGTCGCGGGCGGCGTCGAAAGCATGAGCCGCGTGCCGATGTTCCTGGACGTGACCTTGGGCCAGGGCGAATTCAAGGGTTTTGAATCGCTGAACCCGGCGCTGTTGGAACGCCATGCGCTAGTGCATCAGATTGAAAGCGCCGAGCGCATCGCCGACCACTGGACACTGTCGCAGGCGGACATGGACGATTGGGCGCGCGAAAGCCACGCACGCGCCTGGGCCGCCGCGCGGGCCGGCCTGCATGCCGAACTGCTGCCCGGCCCGCAAAACGCCGCGCATCGGGACGAAGGTATCAGGGAGAAGACCGACGCGGCGCGTATGGCTGCCATGGCGCCCGCGATGCGGCCCGCTGGCCAGGGCGGCGTTACCGCCGCCAACGCCAGCCAGCTGGCAGACGGGGCGGCGGCGGTGTTGCTGGCGGATCGCGACACCGCGCTGTCCGACGGGCTGCGGCCTCGGGCGCGTTTCCTGGCGCGGGTGGTCGTGGGGTCCGACCCGGTGATGCAGCTGACGGGCGTGATCCCGGCGGCGCGTCAGGCCTTGGCGCGTGCCGGGTTGGCGCTGGAAGACATTGACTGGATCGAAATCAACGAAGCCTTCGCCAGCGTGGTGTTGGCGTGGCAGCGCGAGCTTGATGCGAAGCCCGCGCGCGTGAATCCCTGGGGCGGCGCCATCGCGCACGGCCACCCTTTGGGTGCGACCGGTGCCGGGCTGATGGCCAAGATGCTGGCGGGGCTGGAGGCAACCGAAGGCGAAATCGGCATGCAGCTGATGTGCATCGGCCATGGCATGGCCACGGCCACCATCATTCAAAGGCTGTGATCGGCCATGACCAAGACCGCGGCCCTTGTGCCGCGCGAAGAGGGCGCTGATTCCGAACGCCGGCGCGAACTGGTGCTGACGGCCGGCAGGCTGTTCTGCAAGCACGGCTACGAACGGACCACGGTGCGCGAATTGGCGCGCGCCGTGGGCTTGCAGTCGGGCAGCCTGTTCCATCACTTTCGCAGCAAGGAAGAGATCCTGGTGGCGGTGATGAACAACGGCATCCAGGAAGTGATCGACGGGGGCGAACGCGCGCTGGCGTACTACGATGCGCCGGCGGATCGGCTTGCCGCGCTGTTTCGCGTGCACATGTGGAGCATGCTGCAAGGCGCGGGCGGCGATGCAATGAATGCGCTGGTGTACGAATGGCGCAGCTTGTCCGCGCCCAGCCAGTCGGCGGTCAAGGCGCTAAGCGATCGCTACGAAGCGATGTGGCAGTCGGTGGTGGCGGATGCCGTTCAGGCGGGACTGATCCAGGGCGACGCGCGCGTCATCAAGCGCTGCGTGCTGGGGGCGATGAACCTGACGGTGCAGTGGTACAAGCCTGGCGGGCGTCTGGCGCCGGCGGCTTTCATCGATGCGATGTTGTTGGCGTCGTTGCCGGCGTTGCCGGAAGGGGCGGGCGCGTGGCCGCTGGATGCCGCCGCCTAGCCGCGACGCTTCAGGAATGCCGCCACGGCGCACGCCACGCCCAAGGCCAGCAGGCAACCGGAGACAGGCAGCAGGAAGTCGGCTTCGCCGTGATAGCCGCCGCCGGTGACGCCGCCGGCCACGCCACCCATCCACAACAGCGCCGTCAAGATCGCGGCCACCACGGAGATGGCGGTGGCGATGCATAGCGCAATGAACACCGGGCGGCGTGGCCGCGCGGGCGCGTAGGTCGCGCCCGGCAGGACGCGGCGGGGTTGCTTGATCCAATAGACCAGCCCCGCCACGATCAGCAGCAGCATCAGGATCTTGAAGATCACGACGCTGCTCCGGCGCTCGCCTGCGCTGCTGCGACCTTAGTCTTCACGACGCAGGTGCGGGAACAGGATGACGTCGCGGATGCTGGGGCTGTCGGTCAGCAGCATGACCAGGCGGTCGATGCCGATGCCGCAGCCGCCCGTCGGAGGCATGCCGTATTCCAGCGCGCGGATGTAGTCCGCGTCGTAGAACATGGCTTCTTCGTCGCCGGCGTCCTTGGCTTCGACTTGCGAGCGGAAGCGTTCGGCCTGGTCTTCGGGGTCGTTCAATTCCGAGAAGCCGTTGGCGATTTCGCGGCCGGTCATGAACAGCTCGAAGCGCTCGGTGATGCCGTCGCGTGTGTCCGAGGCTCGTGCCAGCGGCGACACTTCAACCGGGTAGTCGATGATGTACGTGGGGTTCCAGAGCTTGGCTTCGGCCGTCTCTTCGAACAGCGCCAGTTGCAGCGCGCCCAGGCCGGCGCGCGACAGCACGGGGCCGTCAGCGTCCGCGCCCAGCTTCTTGAGTTCAGCGCGCACGAAAACCGGGTCGTCCAGCTGTGCCTGCGTGTAGCCCGGCGCGTACTTCAGGATGGCTTCGCAGATGGTCAGGCGGTCGAACGGCTTGGACAGATCCAGCTCGCGCTCCTGATACGTCAGCACGGCGCTGCCGGTGGCCGAGATGGCGGCCTGGCGGATCAGTTCTTCCGTGAAGTCCATCAGCCAGCGGTATTCCGCATAGGCCGCGTAGAACTCCATCATCGTGAATTCAGGGTTGTGACGCGGGCTGACGCCTTCGTTGCGGAAGTTGCGGTTGACTTCGAACACGCGTTCGAAGCCGCCGACGATCAGGCGCTTCAGGTAGAGTTCGGGCGCGATGCGCAGGTACATTTCCATGTCCAGCGCATTGTGGTGCGTGACGAACGGCTTGGCCGCCGCGCCGCCCGGAATCGGGTGCAGCATGGGCGTTTCCACTTCCAGGAAACCGGCGTTCAGCATGAACTGGCGGATGCTGCCCACGGCCTTGCTGCGCGCTTCGAACGTGCGGCGCGTGGCGTCCGTCATGATCAGGTCAACGTAGCGCTGGCGGTAGCGCAGTTCCTGGTCGGCCACGCCGTGGAACTTGTCGGGCAGCGGACGCAGCGACTTGGACAGCAAGCGGGCGGTGGCGGCGTGCACCGACAATTCGCCCTTGTTGGTCTTGAAGACCGACCCTTCGATCGCGATGATGTCGCCGATGTCCCATTGCTTGAACGCGGCGTAGTTGTCTTCGCCCAGCGTGCCCCGGTCCAGGTAGATCTGGATGCGGCCGGTGCTGTCTTGCAGCGTGGCGAAGCTGGCCTTGCCCATGACGCGCTTGAGCATCATGCGGCCGGCCACCTTGACGGTGACGCCGGCGGCGGCCAGGGCTTCCTGTTCCTCGCCGTCGTACTTGTCGTGCAGCGCGGCGGCGCGGGCGTCCGGAACAAAGTCGTTCGGGTACGCAACCCCGGTTTCGCGCAGTTTGGCCAGCTTGGCGCGCCGTTCGGCGATCAAGCGGTTTTCATCCTGGGCGGGTGCCGGAGCGGTCGAGTGGTCGGTCATGGTAAGGGATCAGTCGTAATTGCGGATGTCGTCGATGTCGGTCGTGCCGAAATCTTCGCGATCCAGGTAGGCAAGGATGCGGGCGGCCACATTGGCGGGCGAAGCGAGCTTGCCCGTGGCGTGGAAGTCCTGGAACTTGGCCAGCGCGGGGAAGCTGTCGGGGTCGCTGGAACGGATGGCGACCTGCATGTCGGTGTCGACAATGCCGGGGGCCAGCGCGACGATGCGCGCGCCGTCGGCGCCTTGTTCCTGCTTGACCACGCGCGTGTACATGTCCAGCGCGGCCTTGGTGGCGCAGTAGACGCCCCAGCCGGCGTTCGGGTTGCGGCCCGCGCCGGAGGAAATGTTCAGCACGCGGCGGTCAGCGTTAAGGCCTTCGACGGCGGCCAGAAAGCGCGCGGTCAGCAGCATGACGGCGGTGACGTTCAGGTTGAAGGCGGCGGTAATGGCCGCGCTGTCGATCAGGGCGTCGGTGCCGGCCACGGGGTGCACCGTGCCCGCATTGTTGATAAGCAGATAGCGCTTGGCATCGCGCGGCAGGGCCGCGCAGATGCGTTCAGCCGAGGCTTCGGCCGCTTTCAAGTCCGAGAGGTCCACGGACAGTTGTTCCAGCTGCACATCCCGCGACTGCGCGTAGGCGGCCAGTTCGGGGTCTTCGCGGCGCGCCAGCGTGATCAGGCGGGTGCCCGGTTTGGCCAGGCCGCGCGCCATGGCGGCGCCGATGCCGCGCGAAGCGCCGGTAAGGATTGCGATGGTGTCAGACATTCGTGGACCTCTGGGTACGGTTAGCGGAAGTATCGCGACAGACTTAAACGCCTTGCTTCAGGCTGGCCTGGATGAAGGGATCCAGGTCGCCGTCCAGCACTTTCTGCGTGTTGGAGATTTCAACGTTCGTACGCAGGTCCTTGATGCGGCTTTGGTCCAGCACGTACGAACGAATCTGGTGGCCCCAGCCCACATCGGTCTTGGAGTCTTCCAGCTTCTGCTGTTCGGCCATGCGGTTGCGCATTTCCAGTTCGTAGAGCTTGGACTTCAGCATCTGCATGGCTTCGGCGCGGTTGCGATGCTGCGAGCGGTCGTTCTGGCACTGCACCACGATGCCCGTCGGGATGTGCGTCAGGCGCACGGCGGAATCGGTCTTGTTGATGTGCTGACCGCCCGCGCCGGACGCGCGGTAGGTGTCCACGCGCAGGTCGGCGGGGTTCACTTCCACTTCAAACGATTCATCGACTTCGGGGTATACGAAGACGCTGGCGAACGAGGTGTGGCGGCCGCCGGACGAATCGAACGGGCTCTTGCGAACCAGGCGATGCACGCCGGTTTCGGTACGCAGGTAGCCAAAGGCGTATTCGCCTTCCATCTTGATGGTGGCCGACTTGATGCCCGCGACGTCGCCTTCGGATTCTTCCAGGACTTCGACCTTGAAGCCCTTGCGCTCGGCGTACTTGAGGTACTGGCGCAGCAGCATCGATGCCCAGTCCTGGGCTTCCGTGCCGCCCGCGCCCGCCTGGATGTCCAGGAAGCAGTTCAGCGGGTCGGCCGGGTTGGAGAACATGCGGCGAAATTCCAGGTTTTCCAGCTTTTCCTGGAACGCGTCGGCGTCCTTTTCGATGGATTCGAGCGTGGAATCGTCGTCGTCGGCCTCGGCCAGTTCAAACAATTCGTTGGCGTCGGCCAGGCCCGTGCCAAGACCGGTGAGCGTTTCCACCACGTCTTCCAGGGCTTTCTTTTCACGGCCCAGGTCCTGGGCGTGCTTGGGGTCGTTCCAGACCGCCGGGTCTTCGAGCTCGGCGTTTACAACGTGCAGGCGTTCAGCTTTGGCATCGTAGTCAAAGATACCTCCGTAGAGCCTGTTCGCGCTCCGCGTAATCGGCGAGGCGGGCTGCGAGCTGGTTCTGACGTTCGGCTTCCATGATGATCCTGTCCTGATGACTTTTGTGCGAAACCTGGCATTTTACCGTGGTTGGGGCAACTACGCGGGCGCGTGTTGCAACAGGGGGGGACGGATCGCTGGTTGGGAAGCGATCGTGCCGGCGTCGGCTTCCCCCCCAGGCTTTACCCCGCGTGCTCGATCACCAGCTGCACCGACACCATGCCGTTCCAGACGTTCTGTTCCAGGCGGTACGCGGCCTGGATGTGTTCGGGCAGCGACTGGTCGTGGCCGAACCAGATGGCGTCAAAGCGCTGGTGGCCGCGTTCCAGCGACAGCTTCAAGTGCTTTTCGCCGACCAGGCGCTGGTTGCGTACGGTGAATTCGTCCAGGAACAGGGGGGCGGCAAAGCCCGCGCCCCAGACCTGTTGCTGCAACATGCCGGCGATTTCGGCGTTGGCGTAGCCGGTTTCCAGCGACCCGTCGGTTTCAATGACCGGTTCGAAGGTGTCGCGGCCGGTCAGCTCGCGCACGGCGGCGTCGAACGCGGGCGCGAAGGCGGGAAAGTCGGCGCGGCCCAGCGTCAGGCCGGCCGCCATGGCGTGGCCGCCGAACTTGCGGATCAGATTGGGGTGGCGCTTGGACACGAGGTCGAGCGCATCGCGCAGATGCACGTCGGGAATGGAGCGGCCCGAGCCACGGATTTCGTCATCGCCCGCCGGCGCGAAGGCCAGCGTGGGACGCCAGAATTTTTCTTTCAGGCGCGAGGCCACCAGCCCCACCACGCCCTGGTGCCAGCCAGGGTCGAACACGCAGACCGTGGCGCCCGCCGCCGCATTGGGCGCTTCCATGGCGGCCAGTGCCTGTTCGCGCATTTCGGCTTCGATCGTGCGGCGTTCGCGGTTGATGTTGTCGAGCTCGCGCGCCATTTCCAGCGCTTGCGCTTCGTCATCCGTCGTCAGGCAGGCGATGCCCAGGCTCATGTCGGCCAGGCGGCCCGCCGCGTTGATGCGCGGGCCCAGCGCAAAGCCCAGGTCGAACCCATTGGCGCTGCGCGGTTCGCGGCCCGCCACGGCAAACAGCGCGCGCAGGCCCGGTTGCAGCCGGCCGCTGCGCATGCGCTGCAAGCCCTGCGTGACCAGCAGGCGGTTGTTGGCGTCCAGCTTGACCACGTCGGCAACGGTGCCCAGCGCCACCAGGTCGGACAGCGCGTCCAGGCGCGGGCCGCCATCGGCGGGGTAAACACCACGGCGACGCAACTCGGCGCGCAGCGCCAGCATCATGTAGAAGATCACGCCCACGCCGGCCAGGTTCTTGGACGGGAAGCCGCAGCCGGGCTGGTTCGGGTTCACGATGGCCAGCGCGTCGGGCAGGGTGTCGCCGGGCAAGTGGTGGTCGGTGATGACCACGCCGATGCCCGCGTCGTTGGCGGCGGCCACGCCGTCCACGCTGGCGATGCCGTTGTCCACGGTGATGATGATGTCGGGCTTGCCGCTGCGGTGGCGCACGGCCAGCTCGACCACGGCGGGCGACAGGCCATAGCCGGTTTCAAAGCGGTTGGGCACCAGGAAGTCGACGTCGGCGCCCATGGCCGACAAGGCGCGCAGCCCGACCGCGCAGGCGGTGGCGCCGTCGCAATCGTAGTCGGCCACGATCAAGAGCTTTTTGCCGGCCTGGATGGCATCGGCCAGCACGCCGGCGGCGTGCGCGGAATGAGTCAGGCCGGCGGGCGGCAACAACGATGGCCAGGCCAGCTTGGTCTGATCAGGATGCGTAACGCCGCGCGCGGCCCACAGGCGGGCCAGCAAGGGATGGATGCCCGACGCTTCCAGGACGCGGCAGGCGTCCAGGTCGGCGGGGCGAGTCGTTAAGCGGGGTGAGACCACCAGGCGCTCCAGTTTTTCTTGGGCGCGGGCAGCAAGCCCAGCAGGCCCCCGCGCGGTTTCAGGGTCAGGGCGACTTGGCGGTCGTCGCCCAGCAGCAGCAGTTCGGCGGGCCTGTCGGGCACGCCCTGCTTGCCCGCCAGGGGGCGCAAATGCTGCGTATCGAGTTCGGTCAGGGCATCAAGCCAGGCGGCCCAATCGCCCGCGCGCTGGGGCGCGTCAAGGCCGGTCAGCACGCGTTCCGGGCCGGGCGCGGCCACCGGCCAGGGCGTGCCGCCGCCGTACAGCCATAGCGCATTGACGGGCGGCAGGCCGCGCGCGGCGCGGTCGTCGTTGACGGGGTGTTCGTGCCACGCCATCTGTATTTCATTCAGCAAGCGCCGCCACGGCCGCGTTTCCGCGTCCTGGCGCCACCATTCATTCAAGCGATGCCCCGCCACGACCAGCGGCGATGCCGTCTGCGGACGCAGGCCGTCAGGCAAGGTCAGCCGCCAGCGCTGCGGGGACAGGGGTTGGACCGTAAAACCGGTGCCGTCGAACAAGGGCTGCGCCGTGTCCAGCAAGGCGGCGGATTCTTCGGGGCGCAGATCCATCTGGCCCGGGTCCAGCAGATTGGCCTGGTCCGCGCCCAGGGCCAGGTGGACCAGCTCGGCCAGCCACACGGCTTGCCCGGCCGGGGCCTGCTCATCGGCCAGCAACGGACCCAGACCCGCGCCTTGCAGCAGGCCGGGTTCGGGTCGGTAGCCCGCGCGGGTCAGTTGCCAGGATTCGAAAGCCGTGCACCCGGCGGCACGTACATCGAAGGGGGCGGCCCGGGCGGCGCCGGCCAGCAACCAACGGTGCAGCGTGGGGGCGCGTTCAGGCAGCAGCTTGGCCAGTTCGGCGGCAACGGGAAGGGCGGGCAGGGCGCCCGGAATGACGATCAGCATGGCCGCGATTGTAGTCCGCCCGGGCGGCGGGAACTAAGCGGCGGTGGCGGCTGCCATAGGTTGACACGGCTGGTCGTGGAACCGCACATCCGCGGCGCGATTTCAAGGCCGTTAATGCCATAATGCGCACGTGCTGAAAATACCCTACGAACTCTGGATAGGCGCCCGCTATGCCGGGATGGCCCGAATCCGCCAGCGACGCGGGCGCCGCGATCGCTTCATCTCCTTCATCGCCGCCAGCTCCATGGCGGGCATCGCGCTGGGCGTTGCCGCCCTGATCGTGGTGCTGTCCGTGATGAACGGTTTCCAAAAAGAAGTGCGCGACCGCATGTTGTCGGTGCTGCCGCACATCGAACTCTATATTCCTGGCGCCTTGCCCGAACAGGTGCTTGAGCGCTGGCAGCAGTTCGCCACCGCCGCCGAGCAGAACCCCCAGGTCAAGGCCGGCGCGCCCTTCGTGGCGGCGCAGGGCATGCTGGTGAGGGGGCAGGCGCTGCGTGGTGTGCAGGTACGGGGTATCGACCCGGCCACCGAAGGCAACGTGTCGGACCTGCCGCGCCAGATGGTGTCGGGCAAGCTGACCGATCTGAAAGCCGGTGGCTTTGGCGTGGTGCTGGGCAACGAACTGGCCGACGGGCTGGGCGTGAAAGTGGGCGACACGCTGTTGATGATGGCGCCGCAAGGCTCCATCAGCCCGGCCGGCTTTGCGCCGCGCATGCGCCAGTTCACCGTGGTGGGCGTGTTCTCGTCGGGCCACTATGAATACGATTCGTCGCTGGCGTTTGTCGATAACCAGGACGCTGCCCGCGTGTTCCGTGAAAGCGGCACGGCCGGTGTGCGGCTGCGCATTGCCGACATGCAAAAAGCGCCCGAAGTCGCCAATGAACTGAAGAAGGTGCTGCCGCCCTACGTGATGGCCAGCGACTGGTCGCGCAACAACCGCACCTGGTTCGCCGCCGTGCAAACCGAAAAGCGCATGATGTTCCTGATCCTGGCGCTGATCGTCGCCGTGGCAGCGTTCAACCTGCTGTCGTCGCTGGTGATGGCCGTGAAGGACAAGCAGTCGGACATCGCCATCTTGCGCACGCTGGGCGCGGGGCCGGGCGAAGTCGCGCGCATCTTCCTGGTGCAAGGCGCGATGATCGGCGTCATCGGCACCTTGCTGGGCGTGCTGGGCGGCATTGCCATTGCCTACAACGTGGATGTGATCGTGCCGTTCATCGAGCGCATGCTGGGCGTGCATTTCCTGCCGCGCGAAGTCTATTTCATCAGTGCGTTGCCGTCCGACCCGCAAATGGGCGACATCGCCACCATCGGCCTGACGTCGCTGGTGCTGTCGTTGCTGGCGACGCTGTATCCCAGCTGGCGCGCCTCGCGTCTGCAACCGGCACAGGTGCTGCGCCATGATTAAGATTCCAAACGCAGACGCCCTGACGCCCGCGTTGCAGGCCGAGAACATCGTCAAGTACTACGACGAAGGCCCCGCCCGCATCGACGTGCTCAGCAACGTCAGCCTGTCGGTGGCGCGCGGTGAAATGGTTGCCATCGTGGGCGCTTCCGGCTCGGGTAAGAGCACCTTGCTGCACATCCTGGGCTTGCTTGACGTGCCCACCAGCGGCTCGGTGTCGGTGGACGGCAAACTGGCCGTGGGCTTGTCCGAGGCCAAGAAAAGCGCCGTGCGCAACAGCAGCCTGGGCTTTGTCTATCAGTTTCATCATCTGCTGCCGGAATTTTCCGCGCTGGATAACGTGGCCATGCCGCTGATCGTGCGCCGCGAGACCCGCGACAAGGCTCGCGCCGCCGCGCGCGAAGTGTTGGCGCTGGTGGGCCTGGCCGCGCGCGAGGACCATTTTCCGGGGCAGTTGTCGGGCGGAGAACGCCAGCGTGTGGCGCTGGCGCGCGCGCTGGTCACGCGGCCCGTTTGCGTGCTGGCCGACGAACCCACCGGCAACCTGGACCGCAACACCGCGCACAAGATGTTTGAATTGTTGACGCGCGTGAACCAGGAATCGGGCACGGCATTCGCCATCGTCACGCATGATCCCGAACTGGCCGCCCGCGCCGACCGCCAACTGCTGATGGAAAACGGCCGGCTGGTGTCGGGGTAGCAGGGCCATGCCGGCGGCGAGCATAATGGCGCCAAGGAGACCCCGCCCATGCTGATCGACACCCACTGCCATCTGGACGCCGCCGAGTTCAACGCCGACCGCCAGCAGGTAGCCGACCACGCATGCGAAGCCGGCGTGGGGTCCATCGTGATCCCCGCCGTCGAACGAGCCAACTTTTCCGTGGTGCAGGCACTGGCCGGGCAGATCGCCGGCGGCGCCTACGCGCTGGGCATCCACCCGCTGTACGTGCAGCGCGCCGACGATGCCGACCTGGACGTCCTGCGCGACACCATCAAGCAATGCCTGGGCGACCCCCGCTTTGTCGCCATCGGCGAAATCGGCCTGGATTTCTTCGTGCCCGAGATCGCCACGGGTGAACCGCGCGAACGCCAGGAACGCTTCTATGCCGCGCAGCTGGCCATGGCCGCCGAGTTCAAGCTGCCGGTGCTGCTGCACGTGCGCCGTTCGCAAGACATCCTGCTCAAGTACCTGCGCCGCCATGGCCCCATCGGCGGCATTGCACATGCCTTCAACGGCAGCGCGCAGCAGGCGCAGGCGTTTATCGACCACGGTTTTGCCTTGGGCATGGGGGGCGCGATGACCTATGAACGCGCCTTGCAGATCCGTCGCCATGCGGTGGATGTGGACTTGTCCCATCTGGTGCTGGAGACGGACGCGCCCGATATCCCGCCCGCCTGGCTGCACCCGCCGCAGCGCCGCAACCGGCCAGGCGAACTGCCGCGCATTGCCGCCGTGCTGGCCGAGCTGCGCGGCATCACGCCCGCCCAGGTGGCGCACGCCACTACCGCCAACGCCATGCGCGTCCTGCCGCGTTTGCCCGCCGCCATTCTGGCCGGCGACGACTGAATCCGTCCCCGCATGATGCCGCCGGAAGGCGGCATTTTGTCGTCTGGATACATCAGAGATCCGAGAAATTTCTTAAAACTTTCTAAAAACTGAATTAAAGCTGACAAAAAGTTGAATCGCATATTGGGAATGCCTATCATTGCCGTTCATTGAAATTCCCAATCAGCGCACTGCGCGCCGCCCGCCTCGGGTGGTTGTCCCGATTCCCCATGTCGACTCAGAAAAGCACTAAAGACCTCGACCTCGTCGCGTCCCGTCCTTCCCCTCGCGTTCCTCGTCTTGCCCGCCGTCCTCGCTTCCGTCTGTTGCCGCTGGCGCTGGCCATTACCGCGTCATGCGCGGCGCATGCGCAACACACGGCCGGCGCCATGGAAGACACCATGGGCGTGGCGCAACTGGACACCGTGGTGGTAACGGCCGCCGGCTTCGAACAGGAAATCAAGAACGCGCCTGCGTCCATTTCGGTCATCACGCGTGAGCAGCTGGAGACGCGCCCGTTTCACAACCTGGCCGATGCGGTTGCCGACGTCGAAGGCGTGACGGTCGAGCGGGGCGGCAAGGCGGGTGGCATGAACATCAGCATCCGTGGCCTGCCCAGCGACTACACGCTGGTGCTGGTCGACGGCAAGCGCCTGAACCAGAACAGCTCGGGCGCGCGGCCCAACGGCTTTGGCGACGTCGACACCAACTTCATCCCCCCGATGGCCGCCATTGAACGCATCGAAGTCGTGCGCGGCCCCATGTCCACGCTGTACGGCTCGGATGCCATGGGCGGCGTCATCAACATCATCACGCGCAAGGTCAGCCAGGACTGGACCGGCCAGATCACGCTGGACGGCACCGCGCAAGGCGACAACACCTACGGCAACAACTATGGCGCGGCCTTCTACCTTAGCGGCCCCATCAAGACCGACAAGCTGGGTCTGACGCTGCGCGGCGGCCACTACCGCCGGCTTGGCGCCAACGGCAGCTACCCGGTCAACCAGGCCGAATACAACAGCGGCAACTACACCGGCGACATCGCCAGCTTTTCCGGCCTGGGCGACAGCACCCAACAGAACGTGGGCCTGCGCCTGGCGCTCACGCCCAACCGCAACCACGACGTGCTGTTCGACGTGGACAGCAACTGGCAAACCTATGACAACGGCAACGGCGAACTGGGCACGCTGAACACCAGCATCGCGCCCAATCGCCAGGGCGGCGGCTACGACCCGGAAATGGAGTTCAACCGCCAGCGCTATGCGTTGACGCACCTGGGCCGCTACGGCGGGTCGGTCAGTTCCGATAGCAGCTTGGTCTATGACACGACCGAGACCATCGGCCGCACCAACCCGATGAACGCGCCGCGCCGCCCGACCGACGGCGACAAGCGCGATCTGGAATACGACAACTGGGTGTTCGACACCAAGTGGACGATGCCGCTGTTCAATGAACGCCACAACCTGACGGTGGGCGGCCAGTGGCGCGAACAGCACTTCAAGGACACGCTGGTGTCCGCGCCGCTGGACCAGCGCCAGTATCAATGGGCATTGTTCGCCGAAGACGAATGGCGCATCGTGGACGACCTGGCCCTGACGGCGGGTGCGCGTTACGACCGCAACGAGCAATTCGGCGGCAAGTGGAGCCCGCGCGGCTACCTGGTCTGGAACGCAACGCCGATGTGGACGGTGAAGGGCGGGGTCAGCAAGGGCTACAAGACGCCCGACATCAATCTGATGACCGACGGCATCATCGGCCTGGGCGCCCAAGGCACCATGCCGCTGTTGGGCAATTCGCAGCTGAAGCCGGAAAGTAGCACCGCGTCCGAATTGGGCCTGCTGTTTGACGATGGGGAAGGCCTGTCGGGCAACCTGACGGCATTCCACACCAAGTTCAAGGACAAGATCGACAGCCAGAACGTGCCCAACTGCCTGGCGGCAGGTGGCCCGGCCGCAGGCTGCCTGGACCTGGGCGTATGGGAACGCAACGGCATCCCGGTGGCCAATTTCTCGCAACGCGTGAACGTCGATACCGCAACCATCCAGGGTTTCGAGCTGGGTGGACGCGTGCCGCTGGGCGGCGGCGTGTCGTTCAACGGCAACTACACCCTGACCGCCAGCGAAGTGACTTCGGGCGTCAAGCAGGGCCAACCGCTGGGTTCGCAACCGCGCCACGCGCTGAACCTTGGCTTGAACTGGCGCATCAACGACCAGTTCAACGTGTGGGCGCGCGGCGAATACCGCGCCAAGCAGTTCAACGACATGGATTGGGAAAAAGAGCAGGTGTTCTACAACCCGTACTGGCTGGCCAGCACGGGCGGTTCATACGTGGTCAACAAGAACGTGACCTTGTCGGCGTCAGTGTTCAACCTGTTCGACAAGAACTTCGTGAACTACGGCCCGACCAAGGTAGGCGCCACGACGCCAGCTGCTAACGCCAACTGGACCAATTCCTACCGGCAGGTGCTGGAAGGGCGCCGCTTGTGGGTGTCGGCCAACATCACGTTCTGATCGGGGCCGGGGAGCCAGGCGGCGGAGCGGGCAGCGGAACAGGCAACGGATGTGGCACTTCAATGCGCACCGCCAGCCCGTGCGGCGACACGTTCCGTGCCGCTATCCGCCCCTTGTGCGCGGCCACGGCGGCCTGGGCAATCGACAGGCCCAGGCCCGCTCCGGAGCCCGGTGTCTTGGCGCCCGAGGCCGCGCGAAAGAAGGGTTCGAACAATGATTCCAGATCATTCGGCGACACGCCGGGCCCTCGGTCTTCAATTTCCACGCAGGCGTAATTCGCGTTCTGTATCAGCCGCACGCGGATGGCGCTGTGCGCCGGCGCGAAACGCAGCGCGTTGCGCATGACGTTTTCAATGGCGCTGGACAGGCTGTCGCGCTCGCCTGTGATCAGCACCGGCGGGGGCGGTTCCCAGGCGATGCGCACTTGCAACGTGGTCGCTTCAAAGCGGGCGTCTTCGACCACGGCGTTGACGATGTCGCCAAGGTCCAGCGTGTCGTTCGGTTCGGGCAGCGCGCCCAGCCGCGCCAGCCGCAGCGTGCTGCCGACCAGCGCATCCAGCCGTTCGCATTCACGTTCGATACGGTCCAGCTGCACATCCTGGCGTTCATCCTTGCGCCGCGCCAGCTCGCTGGCCAAACGCAGCCGCGCCAGCGGCGAACGCAATTCATGCGCGATGTTGTGCAGCAGTTGTTCACGCGTGTCGACCACCGCTTTCAGGCGGTCGGCCATGGCGTTGAAGTCGCGCGCCAACAGGCCAAGTTCGTCCTTGCGGCCGGCCAGCTTGGCCGGCGTGTGCGCGCCCAGATGGCCCGCTGCCAGCGCCTGCGTGGTGTGACGCAGCTGCGTCAAGGGCGCCGTCACATGGCGGGTCAGCGCCCAGCAGAACGGCGCCGTCACCGCCAGCGCGAACAGCAGCAAGGCCAGCGCCACGGGCGACAGTCCCAAGACTTCCCAGTGCGACGAGTCGAACGGCAGGAACAGCATCAGCAGCTCGGCGCCATCCGGTAGCACCAGCAGCTGCGGCTGCCACCAAGATACGCGTTGAACAGAGGGGTCCGGCTGCGCCGGGTCCGCTGGCACGGGCCGGTCGGGCGCCGCGCGGTAAGCGCTTAGCCAATCGTGCATGCGGGCCGGCAGCGTGCGGCCCAGGATCTCGCGGTCGTCCGTATCCAGGATGAAGATCTTCAGCGCGGAATAGCGCTGGTCCATCGCTTGCACCCAGCGTTCCAGGCCGTCCTTGCCGTGGATGCGAGCCACCTGGGCGGCGTCATGCGTCAGGCTGCCCGGGTTCAGGCCGTCCAGCGAATTGATGCGATACCAGGCCACGGCCGCCGTGAACAGCATGCCGCACACCAGGATGATGGCCATGGCGGACCAGAAGGTCAGGAACGCGCGCCAGAACAGCGAGCGCGTCGGCAATAACCAGCGCATCAGGCCGCGCCCGCCAGCACGTAACCCAGGCCGCGCAGATTGCGGATCGACAGCGTGCCGTTGGCCTGATCCAGCCGCAGCTTCTTGCGCAGCGCGCTGATGTGCGTGTCGATACTGCGGTCATAGCGGTCGGGCCGCCGGCCCAGCGCATACATGCCGATCTGTTCGCGCGCCACGACCTGGCCCGGCGCGCGCATCAGCAGTTCCAGGATGCGCTGTTCGGCGCCGGTCAGCAGCACCTCCTCGGCGTCCAGGCAGGCGCGCCCGGAGGCCGGGTCCAGCGACAGCGCGCCCAGCGTCAGGCTGGGCTTGGTGGTTTCAGGCACCTCTTCAAAGCGCCGCAGCACGGCGGTGATGCGGGCCTTGAGTTCGCGCGGGCTGAAGGGCTTGGCCAGGTAATCGTCGGCGCCGAATTCCAGCCCCAGCACGCGGTCGGTTTCGCCGCCGTGCGCCGTGAACATGATGACGGGGCGGCGCGAGCGTTGCCGGTATTGCTTGAGCAGGTCCAGGCCACTGCCGTCCGGCAGCATCAGGTCCAACAGGATCAGGTCGTAGTCGTCCTGCGCCAGCAGGGCCAGCCCGTGCGTGCCCGTATGCGCCAGGGTCAGCACGCAATGGTTGGGTTCAAGGTATTCACGCAGCATCTGTGCCAGTTCGACGTCGTCGTCGATAAGCAGGATGCGGCGCGCGACCGCTGATTGGGAGAAGAGCATCCGTAGTGTGTTCCGCACCCGGCAGTGTGGCCGATGGCCGCCCGCCGAAGTGTCAAGAAGTCTGAAGAAGATAAAAGTTGCGGAAAGGTGTTTGCCCGGTTCCGAAAGCCTCAATTCTAATATGAGAATAGTTTTCATTAAGAAATAAGAGGCAGCGCCGAGGCCGCACGCGGGGTGCGGCAGGGCGCTGGTACGGGAGAAAACAAGCATCATGAGCAGCAACGATCTGGCCTTGGGCGGCCGTGTTTTGACATCGCGCACGCAGCTGGCGGCGGCGTTGTGCGCGGCCGGCCTAGGCATGGCGCCGGCGGCGTCGTGGGCGCAGGCCGCAAGCGAGGCCAAGACGCTGGACACCGTGGTGGTCACGGCCAGCGGCTTCGAACAGCAGATCCAGGACGCGCCGGCTTCCATCAGCGTCATCACCCGCGAAGACCTGGACAAGAAGTTCTACCGCGACGTGAATGACGCGCTGATCGACGTGCCGGGCGTCATCGTTACCGGCGGTGGCGACCGCCAGGACATCAGCCTGCGCGGCATGGGCCCGCAGTACACGCTGATCCTGATCGACGGCAAGCGCCAAAGCTCGCGCGAGACCCGCACCAATTCCGACTCCGCCGGGGTCGAAGGCGGCTGGACGCCGCCGCTTGCCGCCATCGAACGCATTGAAGTCGTGCGCGGCCCGATGTCGTCGCTGTACGGCTCGGACGCCATGGGCGGCGTCATCAACATCATCACCCGCAAGGTGCCCAAGGAATGGCACGGTGAAATCCGCATGGATACCACCATCCAGGAAAGCAGCAAGTCGGGCGATATCTACCAGGGCAACTTCTACCTGGCCGGCCCCATCAAGAATGACCTGCTGGGCCTGCAAATCTACGGCCAGGCCTCGCAGCGCGACGAAGACAATATCGTTGACGGATTTCGCAAGCGCAATTCCGACAGCGTCACGGCCAAGCTGGCGCTGACCCCCAACCGCGACCACGACATCGTGCTGGAAGCCACCACGATGCGTCAGAAAATCCAGGAAACGCTGGGCAAGACGGTCGCGCCGCTGGCGCCGGGCGAGGCGTGCGCGCGCACCGGTTGCCCCGCGTCGGCGCAGAACGACTACCGCAGCAACAAGTGGGCGCTGTCGCATACCGGGCGCTGGGGCTGGGCGGTGTCGGACAGCTATGTGCAGGAAGAAGAATTCGACAACCGCTCGCGCCAGATGAAGGTCAAGAACCTGAACCTGCAAACCAGCTGGACCCTGCCGCTGGGCTCGCACATGCTGACGCTGGGCGGCACCTACCTGAGCCAGCGCCTGAACGACCAGACCGGCAACCAGCTGTCCGGCGGCCCCAACAAGATCGACCGCTACCAGTGGGCATTGTTCGCTGAAGACGAATGGCGCCTGACCGAGCAGTTTGCCGTCACTGCCGGCCTGCGCATGGACGAAGACGAAAACTTCGGCACGCACTTCAGCCCGCGTCTGTACGGCGTGTGGCATTTCGCCGACCGCTGGACCCTGAAGGGCGGCGTGTCCACCGGTTTTCGCGCGCCGGACCTGCGCCAGACGGTGGCGGGCTGGGGGCAGGTCAGCCGGGGCGGCAACATGTACGGCAACCCGGACCTGACGCCCGAGAAGTCCGTCACGGAAGAAATTGGCCTGCTGTATGACGACGGCGAAGGCTTTAACGCGGGCGTCACGCTGTTCAACAACGACTTCAAGGACAAGATCACGCGCGTGGCGTGCCCCTTGTCCCAGTGCACCGAAGGCCCTAACCAGTTCGGCTCCAACCCCACCACCTACATGAACGTGGACAAGGCCGTGTCGCGCGGCGTGGAAGCCAGCATGAAGTTGCCGCTGGCGCGCGACTGGTCGGTGACCAGCAGCTACACGTTTACCAAGTCGGAACAGAAGTCGGGCCAGTACAAGGGCGAACCGCTGAACCAATTGCCCAAGCACCTGTTCACCACCACGGTGGACTGGCAGGCGTCCGACGCGCTGCAAGCGTGGGCGCGCGTGAACTATCGCGGCAAGGAAAGCCAGCCGATCACGGGCGCATCGTCGTCGTCGGTGGTGGCGCCGTCCTACACCTTCGTGGACATGGGCGCGTCGTACGCGGTGAACAAGACCGTGTCGGTGTATGCCGGCATCTACAACCTGTTCGACAAGCAGGTCACGTATGACGATTACGAATACGTCGAAGACGGCCGCCGTTACTGGCTGGGCGTCGGCGTGAAATTCTGATCGGGATGAATGAACTGGGGGGGGGGGCGATTCCTGCTTCCCCGCGAAGCCTAAGAGGTACGTATGACGATGCAGCAAAACACCGGCCATGGCCGACGCCGACTGATCCAGGCAGGCGCCGCGCTGGCCCTGTCGGCCGCCTTTGGCGTGTGCATGGCGCAAGCCACCGTGCCGGTCAAACACGCACGCGGGCAGACGAGCGTGCCGGCCAATCCCACCAAAACCATCGTGATGGACATGGCGGTGCTGGACACCCTGGACGCGCTGGACGTGGAAGTGGCCGGCGTGCCCACGGCCGCCAAGCTGCCGCCGCAGCTGGCGCAATATGCCGAGCCGCGCTACCTGAAAGTGGGTTCGCTGTTCGAGCCCAACTACGAAGTGATCCACGCCGCGCAGCCGCAGGTGATTATCGTCGCCGGCCGGTCGGCGCCGAAGTACGACGAACTGTCCAAGCTGGCGCCCACCATCGACCTGACCGTCGACCCGCGCGACCTGGTCGGCAGCGTCACCCGCAACACCGAAACGCTGGCCGCCATCTACGGCAAACAGGCGCAAGCGCGCCAGAAGCTGGACGCCTTGCGTGCATCGATTTCCGCGCTGCAAGGCCAGGCCGCCACGGCCGGCACGGCGCTGGTCATCCTGACCACGGGTGGCAAGATGAGCGCCTACGGCCCGGGTTCGCGCTTTGGCGTTATCCATGATGCGTTCGGCCTCAAGCCCGCGGCCAAGGGGCTGAACGTGTCCAACCACGGCCAGGCCATCTCGTTTGAATTCATTGCCGAGACGAACCCCGACTGGCTCTTCGTGATTGACCGCGATGCCGCGATCGGCCGCGAAGGCGTGTCGGCCCAGCGCATGCTGGACAACGACCTGGTGCGCGCCACGGCCGCGTGGAAGAACAAGCGCGTGGTCTATCTGAACGGCTTTAACTGGTACCTGCTGGGCAGCGCCGGGCTGACGGCCATGCAGCAGAACGTGGACGACATCGCGGCCGCGCTGGCGCCGCGAAAGTAAGCGGCATGACTGGGGCAAGGGAAGGCCGCCGATGACCTGGCGGCGCACGATAAGCGGGTGGGGCGGGCTGACGCTGGCGGTGATGGTGCTGTTGGCGCTGTGCGCGGCCAGTGTCAGCCTGGGCGCGGGCACCTTGTCCGTCTCGGCGCTGTGGGGCAGCGGCGAAGAGGCCGAGCGCGCCTGGCGCCTGTTGATGGTCAGCCGCGTGCCTCGCACGCTGGCCTTGCTGCTGGCCGGCATGGCGCTGGCGGTGGCGGGGTTGATCATGCAGATGCTGGTGCGCAACCGCTTTGTGGAACCCACCACGGCCGGCACCGTCGAATCGGCCACGCTGGGCATTCTTGTTATTACCTTGCTGGCGCCCGATACGCCGGTAATCGGCAAGATGATGACGGCCACGGCTTTTGCGCTGGCCGGCACTTTGCTGTTTTTGGCCTTGCTGCGCCGCGTGCCGCTACGCACGCCGTTCATCGTGCCGCTGATCGGCCTAATCCTGGGCGGGGTCATCCACGCGGCCACTACCTTCATTGCCTTTCGTTTTGACCTGCTGCAATCGCTGCACGCCTGGACCACCGGTGATTTCTCGGGCGTGCTGCGCGGCCGCTATGAATTGCTGTGGATCGGCTTCGCACTGGCCTGCGCCGCCTATGTAGCGGCGGATCGCTATACGGTCGCGGGCATGGGCCGCGAGTTCGCGTCCAACCTGGGCTTGAACCACGCGCGCCTGACGTTCGTGGGCCTGCTTATCGTGTCGGCCATTTCAGCCGTGGTGGTGGTCACGGCGGGCGGCATACCCTTCCTGGGCCTGATCGTGCCCAACGCCGTCAGCCTGGTGCTGGGCGACAACATGCGCCGCTCCATCCCGTGGGTAGCCTTGCTGGGCGGCGTCTTCGTGCTGGCCTGCGACATCATCGGGCGGCTGGTGATCCACCCCTACGAAATCCCGATCGGCACCGTGGTGGGCGTGGTCGGCAGCATTCTGTTCCTGTGCCTGCTGCGTTTGAAAAGGACTCGTCTTGGCTGATCCGGCTATCTTGCCCGCCGTGCAGATGCGCGCACGCTCGCCGCAGCGCGCGCGGCTGCTATGGCTGTCCGCCGTGGCGCTGGCCTGCGTGGCGGCGTATATGAGCCTGGGCGCCAATGGCCAGTGGTCGTTCGTGATCCCGTTTCGTGGCGGCAAGCTGGTGGCGATGGTGCTGGTGGCGTATGCCGTGGCCGTGTCGTCCGTGCTGTTCCAGACCATCACGCACAACCGCATCCTGACGCCCGCCATCATGGGCTTCGATGCGCTGTACCTGCTGATCCAGGCGATGGTGGTGTTCGGCTTCGGCCAGGCCGCCACGGCGGCCCAGCATCCCGTGGCGGCCTTCATGCTGGAGGTGTGCGCGATGACGGCGTTTGCCTGTCTGCTGTTCCGATGGCTGTTTTCGGATGCGTTGCGCAGCCTGCACCTGATGATGCTGGTGGGCATTGTTTTCGGCCTGCTGTTTCGCAGCCTGTCCAATTTTGTCGTGCGCTTGATCGACCCCAACGAATTCCTGGTGCTGCAAGACCGCATGTTCGCCAGCTTCAATGCCGTGCGCGTGTCGCTGTTGCCCATTGCCCTGGCGGCGGTATGCGCGGCCACGCTGGTGATCTGGCGGCTGCGCCAACGCTACGACGTGTTGGCGCTGGGGCGGGACATTGCCGTGAGCCTGGGCGTGGACTATCGCCGCAGCCTGCTGCTGACGCTGGGCGCTATCGCGGTGCTGGTGTCGGTGTCCACCGCGCTGGTCGGCCCCGTCACCTTCTTCGGCCTGCTGGTCAGCAACCTGGCATACCAGGCGATGGGGTCCGACAAGCACCGCTACACCGTGCCGGCCGCCACCTTGCTGGGCGTCATCTTCCTGGTTGGCGGGCAAACACTGCTGGAACGCGTGCTGGGCTTGAACACCACCGTCAGCGTGGTGATCGAATTTGTGGGCGGCGTGATGTTCCTCGCCCTGATCCTGCGCAAGGGGCGCCGATGATAGAAATAGACAAGGTCAGCAAGCACTACGGCGACAGCGTGGTGGTGGATGACGTCACGCTGCGACTGCCCGCCAACGGCGTCACCGCCATCATCGGGCCCAACGGCGCGGGCAAGTCCACGCTGCTGTCCATGGTGAGCCGGCTGCTGCCCGCATCCACCGGGCGCATCCATGTGGACGGCCTGGACGTGATGCGCGCGGACAGCCGCGAGCTGGCGCGTCGCCTGTCCATCCTGCGGCAAGACAACCACCTGCCGCTGCGCCTGACCGTCCGCGACCTGGTCGCGTTCGGCCGCTATCCGCATACGGGCGGGCGGCTGACCGTGGACGACAAGACCCACATCGACCGCGCCCTGGCGTATCTGAACCTGGAACCCCTGGCCGGGCGCTATCTGGATGAGATGTCTGGCGGCCAGCGCCAGCGCGCTTTCGTTGCGATGGTGCTGTGCCAGGACACGCGCTACGTGCTGTTGGACGAACCGCTGAACAGCCTGGACATGAAGCACGCGGTGGCCATGATGGGCACCTTGCGCCGCGCCGCCGATGAGCTGGGCAAGACGGTGGTGCTGGTGCTGCACGACATCAATTTCGCGTCCAGCTACGCGGACCGCATCGTGGCCATGCGGCAGGGGCGCGTGGCGTATCAAGGCACCCCGGCCGAACTGATCCGGCCCGAGGTGCTGAGCCCGCTGTATGAATTGCCGATCGACGTGCACGAGATCGGCGGCAAGCGCATCTGCGTGTATTACCGCTAAGGAAGGTCGTGCGGCGCGCCACAACCCCTACGCTGATTCGGCGCTGGCGGTAAGCCCGGCCTGCCGCCTGGCGCGATGGCGGCGTTCCAGCATCACCGCCCACAGCCACAAGGGCATGCTGCCGATGGCCAGCAAACTGCCCACCCAACCCGTCGACGTCCAGCCGTAGCCCGCCGCGATGGCCAGGCCGCCCAGGAAAGGCCCTAGCGCATTGGCGGTATTGAAGGCGGAATGGTTCAGCGCGGCGGCCAGGCCCTGGGCATCGCCCGCCACGTCCATCAGGCGCGTCTGCAACACGGTGCCCAGCGCGCCGCCCACGCCCACCAGGAACACGTTCAGCGTGATCAGCCAGACGTTGTGCGCCATCAACGGAAATAGCGCCAGCACCACGGCCGACCACACCAGCAGCAGCCCGGCGGTGCGCATCACGGCGCGGTCGGCAAACACCGGCACCACCATGTTGCCCACCGTCAGCCCCACGCCGAACGCGCTGAGCACAAAGGGCACGGTGGTGGGCGCTACCTGCGTCACGGCGGTCAGCGTGTCGGCCAGGTAGGTGTAGATGGAGAACAGGCCACCAAAGCCCACCGCGCCGATCGCCAGCGTGATCCAGACCTGACCTCGGCCCAGTGCGCTCAGCTCGCGCAGCGGGCTGGCCTTGTGGTCGGCGGGCGTATCCGGCGCGTAGATGGCCACGCTGATCATCGTTAGCACCGCCAGCAGCGACACCAGCCCGAAGCTCCAGCGCCACCCGATCACCTGACCCAGCCAGTTGGCCAGCGGTACGCCGACGATGGTGGCCACCGTCAGCCCCAGGAACACGCGCCCGACGGCCATGGTGCGGCGATTGGCCGGCACCAGCGAACTGGCCACCAGCGACGCAATGCCAAAGTACGCACCATGCGGCAGCCCGCTAAGAAAGCGGAAAAACAGCATCCAGTGATAATCCGGCGCAATCGCGCTCAGGCCGTTGCCAACGGCAAACAAGCCCATCAACGCAATCAGCAGGCGGCGGCGCGGCATTCTGGCGCCCAGCACGGCCAGGATCGGCGCGCCAACCACCACGCCCAGCGCATAGGCGCTGATGACGTGGCCGGCGGTGGGGGCGTCGATTCCTAGGGATTGGGAAAAATAGGGCAGCAGGCTCATCGTGGCGAACTCGGTGGTTCCGATGGCGAAGCTGCCCACAGCAAGGGCAAGCAGCACCAGCGCGGGGCGGTGCTGCAAGGAAGCAGGGTGAGACATGGGGATGGCTAGGGGTGATTCAAGGAATGTTGCAACGCAACAGCCGTATTGTAAGCACCCCTGGCTGTCATCCACATGTCTACGCGGCCTACTGGGTCAGATCCACCGCATAGCGCGACAACTGCGTCGTAGCGTCCGGGGTGGCGTCATACACGCTGACATTGGTCACGCCGTGCGCCGCCGCCATCGGCAAGGTGCCGGGCACCGACCAGAACACCACGGGGCCGGCCAGCCCGCTTAGCGGCTTGAAGCGCCAGCTGCGGTCCAGGCCGTAGGTGGCCAGGTCCAGCGTCGGGTTCTTCTTGATAAAGCTGATCAGCACGTCGCGGCTGGCGTCCGGGGCTTGCAGCACGATGTCGCCCTTGCCGCCCGCCAGGCCAGGAAAGTCACCGCCACCGCTGGCGCGGTAGTTGTTGGTGACCACCAGGAACTGCGCGGCCAGATCCAGCGGCGCACCTTGGTAGGTCAGGTTCGAGATACGCGTACCCTTGGGCCGGCTGACATCGATTTCGTACTTCAGCGCATTGCCCGGGGCATAGAGCACATCGAAATTGAACGTGGGGAAGGTCGTGTCGACCAGGTCTTGCGGTGCGACCTGGGCGGGGTCGATCTGCTTGAACTGTTCGGCCGTCTTCTCCAGCCACTGGCGGACCGTATCGCCCGTGACGCGCACCACCTGCAAGGTATTCGGGTACAGGTACAGGTCGGCCGCGTTGTTGATGGCCACGTTGCCTTGTTTGACGAACGTGAAGTCGCCCGGCCCGTTGCGCCCGCCCTTGAACGGCGCGGCGGCCGACAGGATGGGCAGGGCGCCGTAAGCCGGATTGTTCTTGGCGATATAGTCCTTCAGGTAATCGATCTGCGCCATGTTCACGATTTGCAGCGCCGACACGTCGCCCGTCAGCGCGTAGTAGGTTGCCATGTCGAACTGGCTTTGGCCGATTGGCGTCTTCACGTAGTCGATGGTGGCGGCATGCTCGCCTTGCACCAACTGCTGCACGGCGGTGTCCGGCGCCACGTAGGTGGCCGGCGTCGAGCCGCTTTGCGCGGTCAGGCGCGTGGAAATGCGCTGCACCGTGGTCGCGTCCTGCTGCACGCGCCAGCCCTTGTCGTACGACAGCTTCAACGTGATCTGGCCCAGGTTGTTGCCCCACTGGCCCGCCTGCACGGCCGGCACGCCGTTGACCAGGCCACGCACCGGGTCCACGCCCGGCTGCCCGACGAACGGGGACGTGGCGCTGGTGTCCGGAAACAGCAAGTGCTGGTGGCCCGTGATCAGCGCGTCGATGCCCGGCACCTGGCTCAGGTACCCGGCGCCGTTCTCCATTGCCGGGTCGTACGCTGTCTTCATGTCGATGCCGCCGTGCGCCAGCGCCACGATGATGTCCGCGCCCGCCGCCTTCATCTCGGGCACGTAGCGCTGCGCGGTTTCCTTCCAGCCCGTGACCTGCACGTGGCCTTCCAGATTGGCCTTGTCCCATTGCAAGATCGGCGGCGGGGCAAACCCGATCACGCCCACCTTGAACGGCACATCTATCGTCTTGCCACCCGCGTCCGTCGCCTTGAAAGTCTTGTCCAGCAACACCCAGGGCTTGAAGATGGGTTGCTTGCTGGCGGCCGACACCACGTTGGCCGACACGAAGGGGAAGGCCGGCGCGGCGCAGTTCTTGGCGCCGGTGGGATTGGTCTTGTCCGTGCCTTTGCCAATGCCGGCCAAGCCGAAGTCCACATTCGTGATCTGCGACAGATAAGGCAGGCCGTAGTTGAATTCGTGATTGCCCATCGTGCCCGCGTCGTAGGCCAGCAGGTTCATCTGCTTGTAGATGGCGATCATGTCCGAGCACTGCACCGGCGCTACCAGCGCCTGGTAGTCGGACAGCGCGGTGCCCTGGATGGTGTCGCCGTTGTCGAACAGCAGCGTGTTGGCGTGCTGCTTGCGTGCGTTGGCGATCAGCGTCGCGCTGCGGTCCACGCCATAGCTCTTGTCTTCGGCCAGCTTGTAGTAGTCGTAGCCCAGCACATTGGCGTGCAGGTCGGTGGTGGCCAGGATCGCCACGTCCAGCGCGGCGCCTTGCGGCACGCTGGCGACGGGCGGGGTGACTACGCCGGTGTCATCATCATCATCGTCGTCGCCGCCGCAGGCGGTCAGGCCCGCCAAGAGCGCAACGCTGGCCGATACCGCGAATAGTTTTCGTACGTGGGGCTTCACCGTCATTCCTCCGTGTCATGAAGGAATCCGAGTGTGAGGATGGTGTGTGACCTGGGCGTGACACGGATGATGCCGGGTATGCAAGCCGGGGTATGCAAGCCGGGGTATGCAAGCGGGGTGTGCCCGCCGGGGTATGCAAGCCGGGGTGTGCAAGCCGGGTAAGCGGCGTCCTAACGCAGCGGTGATGCTCTTGTCAGGCTGTCGGGTTCCAGCGCCGCCAGCGCATCCAGGAAGCGCCACGCGAATGAGCCCGGGCCTTCCGCCAGCGCGCCCGCGCGTTCGCCTGCGATGGCAAAGCAGGACAGGGCGGCAACGGCCGCGATGTACGGGTCGTCTTTGGACACGGCGGCAAAAGCGCCCACCACTGCCGTCAACGCGCAGCCCGTGGCCGTGACGCGCGGCATCAGCGGCGAGCCGCCCGTGATGTGCACTGAACGCTGGCCATCGGTGACGTAATCGGTTTCGCCCGTCACGGCCACCACGGTGCCATGGGCAGCAGCAATGGCGCGTGCCGATTGTTCTGCCTGCGCCACGGCGTCGCGCGCATCCACGCCCTTGCCGGCGCTGTGGCCGCCCGCCAACGCAATGATTTCCGACGCGTTGCCGCGCACGATAGTCGGTTGCAAGGCTAGCAATTGCCGCACGGCGTCGCGCCGGAAAGCGGTGGCGTGGTGCGCCACCGGGTCCAGCACCCACGGCACGCCGGCCTGCCGCGCCGACGCTGCTGTCAACAGCATGCTTTCCAACCAGGGCGCGGACAGCGTGCCGATATTGATGACCACCGCCCCGGCCATGCGCGCAAACTCCGGCGCTTCTTCGGTGGCGTGCACCATGGCGGGCGATGCGCCGATTGCCAGCAGCACATTGGCCGCGATGTTCATGGACACGAAATTGGTCAGGCACTGCACCAGCGGTGCATCCTGCCGCAGCGCCGTGTACCGGTCTTGGCACGCGCGCGCCAAGGCGGCGGTGTCGAGGTCGATGGAAGATTCAGCCATGCCTAAAGGTCCTTGCTACGCGTTCCGATGGATCGGCGTATGTTCTGGTGTTGCCGGGCACGCTGTCAATCGAGTCTGGTCGCGACCGTTCGTCACCTTACTTCGCGGACGGCCAGCGTCCGCCCAGGGCGCGCGTGGCGTCGGCCGCCGCTTCCTGCACCAGCTTGGCCATTTTCTTGACGGCCGCGGGCGAATAACGTTCTTTAGGGCCAGACAAGGAAATCGCCCCGCAGATGTCGCCGTCGGGGCCGAATACCGGGCTGGCCACCGCCGCGCAGTTCGGGTCGCGTTCGCCCATGGACGTCAGCATCAGGCCGACTTCGGCGGGGGACTTGCCGTCGACCAGATACGCGGTCAGCAGCCTGCCCGCCGCTCCCTTGTCCAGCGGCAGCAGGTCGCCGACACGAATACGGTCCAGCGTGGAATGGTGCGAATCCACGCGCAGCACGCAGGCGCGTGAATTGGCATCGTGGTAGACGTGGAACGACGCGCTTTCGGTGCCCTTATCGACCAGGGCTTGCAGCAGCGGCAGGATGGTTTCGGTCAGGCGGTAGGTGGCTTCGTACGCGCGCCCCAGGTGATGCGCGTAAGGCCCCAGGGAATAGCGGCCGTCGGCGCGGCGCACCACCAGCGCCACTTTTTCTAGCGAGGCAATCAGCCGCAACAAGGTGCTTTTGTAGAACCCCGTGGCCCGGGAAAGGTCGGCAAGCGTGATGGGCTCGGTGCGTTGCGCAACGGCCCCGACGATGGTCAGGGCGCGTTCGACGGCGGCGACGCCGTCAGTGGAATTGTCCTGAGTAGGGGTGCGACTCATTGGAATGGTAGGGATGATTAGGCATGGGTTCCCGACTCCGGATCGATCACCCGGCTGATGACCGGGAAATAGCGGTTGCCATGGCCCTGGGCCAACGCGGCGCTGAACCAGTGTTCAACGTTGCGGGCGCCCAGCGCTTGTACGCCGGTTTGTTCCGCCAACGCCAGCGCGTAGCGCAGGTCTTTGCGGGCATAGTCCACGGGGAAGGCTTTTTCGGGAAATTCACCGGGCAGAATAGCCTTTAAGCCGTGGTTGCGCAACGCGAAGCTATCCGCCGAACCGCGCGTGAAAGTTTCCAGCAATACCTGCGGATCCACGCCGGAACGCCGCGCAATTGCGCGTGCTTCCGACAACGCCACCACGGTTTCGAACAGCACCATATTGTTCAGGATCTTCACCACCTGGCCGCTGCCGACCGGGCCGCAATAGGTGATTTCGTTGGCGAAGGTGGACACCAGCGGCTTGACCCGCTCAAACGTCGCGGTCTCGCCGCCGATCATCACGGACAGCGTGCCGGCCTCGGCCGCGGCGCGGGTGCGGGCAACGGGGGCGTCGATGAACGTTGCGCCCTTGGCGGCAAATTCACCGGCCAGCTCGCGCGTCACATCAACGGGCGACGTGCTCAGGTCCACGATCAACTGGCCGCTGCGTGTATTGGCCAGCAAACCATCGGCGGCGCGCGCCAGCTGCGCCACGACTTCGCCGGACGGCAGCGACAGGAACACCACGTCGCAGTCGCGCATGATCTGCTGGGCCGTCGCGGTCTGGACGCCATGCGGGGCCAGACGCTGCAAGGGTGCCGCGGCGGTGTCGCAGCCCAGCACGGGCAGGCCGCCCTTGGTGGCCAGGTTGCGGCAGATGGGTTCGCCCATGACGCCCAGACCGATGAAGCCGGCTCGTTGAAATTCAGACATGTGGATAGTCTCCGAAGAAGGGGGGCCGTCGTCGCGGCCCTGGAAAGAATGCGTACAGGCTCCTGCGGCCTACATGCCGAAGTAGATGCCCTTGGATTGTTGGTACAGACGCAGCCCGCTGACGCCTTTTTCGCGACCGATGCCGCTTTGCTTGAAGCCGCCGAACGGCGTGGATATCGACAATTGCTTATACGTGTTGATCCACACGCTGCCGGCTTCCAGGCGCCTGGCCACGCGCCACGCGCGCCGGTAGTCCGCCGTCCATACGCCGGATGCGAGGCCGTAGACGCTGTCGTTGGCCTGGTCGATCAAATCGTCTTCGTCCTCGAAGGTCAGCGCGCACAGGACCGGGCCGAAGATTTCTTCGCGCACCACGTGGGCATCGCGAGACAGCCCGCCCAGGATGGTGGGCCGGTAGAACGCGCCCGCTTGCAGCGCGTCGTCGTCGGGCCGCTGCGCGCCCAGCAACACTTGCGCGCCGTCGCGCTTGGCGGATTCCACCATGCCTTCAATCTTGTCGCGATGGCCAAAGGACGCGATCGGGCCCATCTGGGCGCCGGTGGCGTCGGGCAGGTTGACATTGAGCCGTGCGGCACGCGCCACAAGTTTTTCGATAAACGCTTCTGCGATACCGCGCTGCACGTACAGCCGCGATCCGGCAACGCAGGATTGCCCGCTGCCTTCAAAAATGCCGCCGATCACGCCGTCTATCGCCGCGTCCTGGTCCGCGTCGTCAAACACGATGTGCGGGGACTTGCCACCCAGTTCCAGTGCCACGGGCATTAGCTTTTCAGCGGCGGCATGGGCGATGGCCCGACCGCTGGCGGTGCCTCCGGTGAACGACACCATGCGCACGCCCGGATGTTCCACCAGGCGACGGCCCACGGTGGCGCCCAGGCCGGTGACCACGTTGAGGATGCCAGGCGGCAAGCCGGCTTCCAGCGCGATGCGGCCCAGCGCCAGGGCGGGCGACGAGGTCACCTCCGACGGCTTGAGGATCACGGCGTTGCCGGCGGCCAGCGCGGGCGCCACCTTCTGCGCTTCCATCGTCAGCGGCGAGTTCCACGGCGTGATCGCCACGACCACGCCATACGGCTCGTAATGCGTCATGGACAGGTAGTTGCCGCGCGCCGGCGTGACTTCCGCGCCCAGCGTTTCGCACACGCCCGCGTAATAGCGGAAGGTGGCCGCCGCGCTGGCGACCTGCGTCTTGCATTCCGCCCAGACCTTGCCGTTTTCAATCATCTGCAAGCGTGCCAGCAGTTCCGAATGCTGTTCGATGCCATCGGCGATGCGGCGCAGGATCGCGGCGCGCTGGTGCGGCAGCATGTCGCGCCAGGCAGCCTGGCGCACTGCCTTCCAGGCGGTATCCACGGCCTGGTCAACCTGCGCGTCCGACGCGGCGCTGACCAAGTAGTTCTGCGCGCCCGTGGCCGGGTTGGTGGACGCGAATGCCGCCTCTTGCCGGGCGATCCATTCACCGCCGATCAGCATGGATTTAAGGGTTTCCGATGATTCGGACATGACGTGATGTTCCTCTCTTGATGGGATTTTCCGGCGCGTCCGATGGCGGCCGGTATGCATTTATTCGTTGACAGTCGCTGGTCGAAAAAATATAAAATAGAATAGGCGTTCTGTCTACAGGAACGGTAAGAATAAACAAACCGTCATTCAAAGACAAGAGGAGACAACTCGATGCACCGCAATGTCTTGTGCGCGCTGGCATGTGCCACGGCGCTGTTCGCGGGAACGGCGCAGGCCGATTCCTACCCTTCAAAACCCGTGTCGATGATCGTGCCGTATCCGGCCGGCGGCGCCACCGATGTGGTGGCGCGCGCCGTCGCTGAAAAGCTGACGCAGTCGTGGGGCCAGTCCGTCATCGTTGAAAACCGCGCGGGCGCCGGCACCACCATCGGCGCCAGTTCGGTGGCGCGGGCGCCGGGCGATGGCTACACGCTGTTCATGACCACGTCTGCCCACACGATCAGCGGCCATCTGTACAGCAAGCTGAACTACGACCCGGTCAAAGACTTTGCCCCCATCACGCTGGTCACCAAGGTGCCGCTGGTGCTGGTGGTCAACCCCGCCATCCCGGCCAAGACATTGCAGGAATTTTTGGCCTACCTGAAGCAGAACAGCGGCTCGGTCAACTTTGCGTCTCCGGGCAACGGCACCGCGCAGCACCTTAGCGGTGAGCTGTTCAAGATCGCCACGCAGTCCAGCATCACGCACGTGCCTTATCGGGGTGACGCGCCGGCCTTCACGGACCTGGCGGGCGGCCAGGTGCAGATGATGCTGGCCACGATTACGTCGGCGCTGCCCTTGATTGAATCCGGCAAGCTGCGCGCGCTGGCCGTGGCCAACGGCACGCGCGTGCAGGCGCTGCGCAATGTGCCGACCTTTGCCGAAGCCGGCATGCCCGGCTTCGAGGCCGCAACGTGGTTCGGGCTGCTGGCCCCCGCATCGCTGCCACCGGCGCAGGCGCAACGCATCTACGAGGACGTGTCCAAGATCGTGGCCACGCCCGCGATGCAGGCGCGCATCGAGAGCCTGGGCGGCGAAGTGGTCAACAGCACCCCGCAGGCGTTCGCCGCGTTCATGTCCAGCGAGCAGGACAAGTGGGGCCGCGCGGTCAAGGCGTCCGGCGCCGTCGCCGCGCAGTAATCACAACGCCAGGCACATAGCCAGGCACAGCAACGGCCCGGAGCCGCGCGCCGATGCAGCGCAAGGCACGGGTTCAGGCAACCACGGAGGAGACACATCATGACAGTTTCAAAATGGCTGGCAGCAAGCGTGTTCGTGTTGTCGACGGCAGCGCCCCTTGCGGCAAGCGCTGCCGACTACCCCAGTGCACCGGTGAAGTTCGTGGTGGGCTTCAGCCCCGGCAGCACTATCGACACGGTGGCGCGCATCGTCGGCGAGGCGCTGTCCGCGCGGATGAAGCAGACCTTCGTCGTGGACAACAAGACGGGCGCCAACGGCATGATTGCGGCACGCGCCGTCGCGCAGGCCAAGGCGGACGGCTACACCATCCTGGTCAGCAATTCCAGTTCGATCACCGTCAATCCCTTGCTCTACAAGGATCTGCAATACGACCCCTTGAAGGATTTTGCCCCGGTCACCACGGTGATGTCGGTGCCCTTCATCCTGACCATCAACGCCGAGAACCCCCGTGTGGCGGGTGTGACCGACGTCAAATCGCTGGTGGCGCTGGCCAAGCGCAATCCCAATACGGTCAGCTATGGCTCGGCCGGCAACGGCAACCTGATGCATCTGGCGGGCGCGCAGCTTGCCGCCATGTCCAACGTGCAGATGCTGCACGTGCCGTACCGGGGCGCCGCGCCGATGGAAGCCGGGCTGCTGTCCAAAGAGGTCGACTTCGGCTTTGACACCTTGTCCGGCGTACCGCTTATCAAGTCGGGCAAGTTGCGTGCGCTAGCGGTGTCGTCCGCCGACCGCTGGCACGACCTGCCGGACGTGCCCGCCGTGTCCGAGCTGGGCTATCCCGGGTTCGACATCTCGTTCTGGGTCGGCATCTTTGCGCCCGCGGGCACGCCGCAGACGGTGGTGGACCGGCTCAATCGGGAAATCGCAGCGGTAACCCAGGACCCCGAGGTGCGCGCACGGCTGGCGGCGCAGGGCAATCCGCTGACGCAATCACCACAGGCTTTCCGCCAGAAGATCGCCGAAGAACTTACGCAAAACGAAGCGCTGATCAAGCGCGCCAACATCAAGATCGATTGACCGGGCGGCAACCGCCGCATCGGCAACGGGCAGGGAGGAGCACACGTGTCCTGGGACAAAGAACTGCAAGAACTGGCGCTGCGCAAAGAACTGGCGCAGCGCATGGGGGGCGAGGCCAAGGTGCGCCGGCATCGAGAGGGCGGCAAGCTGCCGGTGCGCGAACGCATTGCGCACATGGTCGATGTGGGATCGTTTCGCGAGGTGGGCGCGCTGGCGGGCAGCGGGGAATACGATGCCGAAGGTCGCTTGACGGATCTGACGCCGTCGAACTTGCTGATCGGCCGCGCCAAGGTCGACGGCCGGCCGGTGGTGGTGGCGGCCGACGACTTCACGGTGCGTGGCGGCGCCAACGACGGCGCGGTGGGCGATAAGCTGGTCGAGGCCGAACGCATGGCGCATGACCTGAGGCTGCCGCTATTGCGGCTGGTGGATGGCACGGGCGGCGGCGGGTCGGTGCGCAATATCGAAATCAAGGGCCACACCTTGCTGCCCAAGCTGCGCATGTGGCCGTTGATGGCACAGAACCTGGCCACCGTGCCCGTGGTGTCGCTGGCCCTGGGGTCGGTGGCGGGCCTGGGCGCCGCGCGCGTGGCTGCCAGCCATTACGCCATCATGGTGCGCGAGACCTCGCAGCTGTTCATCGCCGGCCCGCCGGTCGTGGCGCGCATCGGCCAGACGCTGGACAAGAATGAACTGGGCGGCAGCGACATCCATACCCGCAACGGCGTGGTGGACGACGAAGCTGATTCGGAAGCCGACGCCTTTGCCATGGCGCGGCGCTTCCTTTCTTATCTGCCGCGTTCGGTGCATGAATTGCCGCCCCGCGAGACCGGCACCGCCGTCGCGTCGGCTGACCAGGATTGGCTGCGCAAGGCCATCCCCGCCGACCCGCGTGCCGTCTACAAGATGCGACCCATCGTGTCGGCCTTGATGGACGAAGGCTCGTTCATGGAGATCGGCAGGCGCTGGGGCAGGGCGGTCATCACGGGGCTGGCGCGCATCGACGGCTGGCCGGTGGCGGTGTTTGCCAGTGACCCCTATCACTACGGCGGCGGCTGGGACGGCCCGGCCGCCGAGAAGTTCACGCGCTTGCTCGACCTGGCCGAAACGTTTCACTTGCCGGTCGTGAACCTGGTGGATGTGCCCGGCTTTCAGATCGGCCTGAACGCCGAGAAGGCCGGCGCCATGCGCTACGGCGTGCGCGCGCTGACGGCGGTGGCGCAGTCCACCGTGCCCTGGTGCTCGATCATTGTGCGCAAGGCCTTTGGCGTGGCGGGCGGCGGCCACCAAAGCGCGGGCCGCTTCAATTTCCGCTATGCGTGGCCGTCTGCCCAATGGGGATCGTTGCCGGTCGAAGGCGGCCTGGAAGTGGCCTACAAGGCCGAGATCGAAGCCGCCGCCGACCCCCAGGCCAAGATGCGTGAAATTGAAGCGCGCGTGCGCGGCCTGACCTCTCCGTTTCGCAGCGCCGAAGCTTTCGTCGTGGAAGACATCATCGACCCGGCCACCACGCGGCAGGTGCTGGAAGAGTTCGTGGAAGTGGTTGCGCCGCTGCGCGAACCCGGCCCGCGCGCCTTTGGGTATCGGCCATGACGGCGGGCTTGGAGCGCAATATGAAAAGAGTCATCGTCGCCAACCGGGGCGCTGTCGCCCGGCGGGTCATCCGAGGGTTGCGCGCGCTTGGCCTGGAATCGGTTGCCGTGTATTCCGAGGCGGATCGCAATCTTCCTTATCTGCGTGAAGCGGACGTGGCCGTTCCCATCGGGCCGGCGCCCGCCGCGCAAAGCTATCTGAACCGCGACACGCTGCTGCGCGTGGCGCGCGAGACGGGCGCCGATGCATTGCATCCCGGTTATGGCTTCCTGTCCGAGAACGCGGACTTTGCCCAGGCGGTGGAATCGGCCGGCATGATCTTCGTCGGCCCGTCGCCGCGCTGGATACGAATGCTGGGGCACAAGACGCGGGCGCGCGATGCGATGCGGGCGCTTGGCATGCCGATGGCCGCCAGCAGCGCCGTGTTGGGCGCCGACCTTGACGCTGTGCGCCATGCCGCCCAGGACCTGGGCTACCCGGTGCTGATCAAGCCGGCCTCGGGTGGCGGCGGCATCGGCATGATTCCGCTGCACGGCCCGCAGGAGGTGGAACCCGAATGGGCGCGGGCGCGGCAGATCGCCGAGCGCAGCTTTGGCGGATCGGACCTGTATCTGGAAAAGCTGCTGGTCAACCCGCGCCATGTGGAATTCCAGTTCCTGGCGGACCGCCATGGGCAAGTGCGCTGCCTGTATGAACGCGACTGCTCTACGCAGCGGCGGCACCAGAAGGTATTGGAAGAGGCGCCCGCGCCGGGGCTGGACCGAGACTTGGTGGCCGACATGGCGGCAAAGCTGGAAGGCATGTTGTCGACGTTGGGCTACGACGTGATTGGCACCGTTGAAATGCTGTACACGCCCGAGTCCGGCTTTTCGTTCCTGGAAATCAACACCCGCCTGCAAGTTGAACACGCCGTGACGGAAGCGGTTACGGGCATCGACATCGTGGCCGCTCAACTGAGGCTGGCGGCGGGCGAACGGATGGACAGCGTGTTGGCGCGGGTGCCGCCCTTGCAAGGGCATGCGCTGGAGGCGCGCGTCTACGCGGAAGATCCTGTGCGTCTTCTGCCGTCCCCCGGTGTGCTGCAAGTCTTTGCGCCGCCCGTGCTGCCCGGCGTGCGCGTGGAGACGGGCTACGCCGAAGGTTGCCGCGTGTCCAGCCACTACGACCCGATGCTGGCCAAGGTGATCGCGCATGCCGCCACGCGCGACGAGGCGTTGCTGTTGTTAAAGCAAGCGCTGACGCAGTTTCAGGTGGACGGCGTCAAGACCAACATTCCCTTCATGTTGCGCGTGCTGGACGACCAGGGCTTTGGCGCGGGCCAGGTGTCCACCGGCATGGTGGCCCGCATTCTGGACGCGACGCGCGCGGCGCAGGCGGCGTGAATAGCGAATCAGCAGCCAGGCGTTGACCGCCTTGGCATCGTGGACTGAACCGAAGTATCCAAGGAGACAACAATGTTCAAAGTAGAAACCCCGGTTGTGGGCCGAGTGGTTGCCGTCAGTGTGCGTCTGGGCCAGCGTGTCGACGCTGGCGATAGCGTCATCAAGGTCGAGTCGATGAAGATGGAAATCCCCGTCGAAGCCGAACGCGCCGGGGTCGTGGCGCGTGTGCTGGTGGGCGAAGGCGACGAGGTGGACGAAGGCCAGGTTGTGGTCGAGCTGGAGTAACGCCGCCATGCTGATCCATACGGAACGAACCGAGGCGGGCCGGGTCGCGATGCTGCGGTTGCGCAACCCGCCGGTCAATAGCTTGAGCTCGGACTTGCGCAGCGAATTGCAAGCGAGCATCAAGGACGCGCTACAGGACCCGGAAGTTCGCGCACTGGTCTTGATCGGGGGCGGCGGCTTCTTTTGTTGCGGGGCCGAGATCCGGGAATTCAATACCCCTATGTCGACGCGCGAACCGACACTGCGGTCCCTGATCGCGTTGATCGAAGGCGCATCCAAACCCGTCGTTGCGGCAATACATGGCGCCGCCTTGGGCGGTGGGCTGGAGCTGGCGCTGGGTTGTCATTACCGGATCGCGCTGCAAGGCGCGTCGCTGGGTCTGCCCGAGGTGAAGCTGGGCGTGCTGCCCGGCGCGGGCGGCACGCAGCGACTGCCCAGACTCGTCGGCGTCGAGCGCGCGCTGACGATGATTGCGCAGGGCGACCCCATCGACACCGCAACCGGCCTGGACTGGGGCCTGCTTGATGCGGTCGTGGCCGACAATCTGCCCGAACGCGCCGCTGCCTATGCGCGGGCGAAGGCCGACGCGCCACTGGCCGGGCGCAACGTGGGCGCGCGGCAGGTGCCCGCGCCGCAAGATTCGGGCGTGTACGAGCGTGCCCGCGAACAGGCCGCCCGCCGTTATCGTGGCTGCGTGGCGCCGCTGGCGTGCATCGATTGCGTGAAAGCTGCCACCCACAGCACGCTGGAAGACGGCCTGGCGTTTGAACGCGAGCACTTTCTGGACCTCGTTAACGGTAGCCAGTCCAAGGCGCAGCGTCACCTGTTCTTTGCCGAACGCGCCGCCGTCAAATTGCCGAAGGAGTGGACGGCCACAGCCGGCATCACGACCGTGGGCGTGGTCGGCGCGGGCACGATGGGCGGCGGTATCGCGATGAGCCTGGCCAACGCCGGGCTGGACGTCGTGCTGGTCGAACGCGATGCGCAGGCGCTGGAACGCGGCTGGTCGGCCATCCGCAAGAACTACGCCGCGACGGCGGCGAAGGGCAAGCTGACGGCGGCGCAGGTGGACGAACGGCAGGCGCGCATCCGCCTGTCACTGGATATGGACGATCTGCGCGATGTCGATCTGGCGATCGAAGCCGCGTTCGAGGACATGGACGTCAAGCGCCAGATCTTCACCGCGCTGGACGCGGTGTGCAAGCCGCAGGCGATTCTGGCCTCGAACACGTCGCGTCTGGATATCGACAAGATCGCCGGCTTTACGCGTCGGCCCGCCCAGGTGTTAGGCATGCACTTCTTCAGCCCGGCCCACGTCATGCGCTTGCTGGAAGTGGTCAAGGGTGGCCAGACGGATGGCAACGTCATCGCCTCGGTGTTCCAGCTGGCGCGCCGCATGGACAAGTTGCCGGTGCTGGTGGGCGTATGCGACGGATTCGTCGGCAACCGCATGGTCAGCCCTTACACGCGCGAGGCGCATTTTCTGCTGGAAGAGGGCGCGTCGCCGTCGCAGGTGGACGGCGCCTTGCAGCGTTTTGGGCTGGCCATGGGGCCGCTGCGCATGGCGGACATGGCGGGTCTGGACATCAGCTGGGCGTTTCGCAAGCGCACCGCATCGACCCGGCCGGCGCACCTGCGCTATTCGCGCGTGGCCGACAGCCTGTGCGAACAAGGGCGCTTTGGGCAGAAGACAGGCGCCGGCTTTTATCGCTACGCAGCGGGCAGCCGTGAGCCGTTGGAAGACGCGCGGGTGTTGGCGTTGATCGAGGCATGCGCGCGCCAGGACGGCATCGTGCGACGCGACATCACCGACGAGGAAATCGTGCAGCGCACGATGTACGCGCTGGTGAACGAAGGCGCGCGCATCCTGGAAGAGGGCATCGCCCGCCGCGCGTCGGATATCGACGTCATCTACGTCAACGGCTACGGCTTTCCGGGGCATCGGGGCGGCCCGCTGTTTTATGCCGACCAGCAAGGCTTGCCGAATGTGCTGGCCACGATTCGGCGCTTTCAAGATCAACACGGCGAACTTTGGCAGCCCGCCCCGTTATTGGAACGCCTGGTGGCGCAGGGCAAGCGCTTTGCGGACTTGTAAATCGTTGGCCCGCCGCGCCGTGACATCGGGCGCGGCGACTCAGAACAAATAGAAGGAGACAGCAATGCATACGGAACAAGCCGAGGCCTTGTCGCGGGGGCCACAGGAACAGTACTTTGCCGCGTTGGCCAAAGGCCGTTTTCAAATTCAGCGCTGCGCGGCATGCGAACGGCATCAGTTCTTTCCCCGCACGCTTTGCGTGCAGTGCGGCGCGACCGACCTGGCGTGGATCGAGCCCGCAGGCACCGGCACGGTCTATTCGTTCAGCATCGTGCGGCGCAAGCCGGAAGCGGGCGGCGACTACAACGTGGCGCTGATCGATCTGGACGAGGGCGCGCGCATGATGAGCCGGGTGGACGGCGTGCCGTTGGAACGGCTGCGGATCGGCATGCCGGTCAAGGCGCGGGTGTTGTTGGATGCGGCCCAGCCGCTGGTGGTGTTCGAGCCCGTGGAGGCCGCATGATGACGCTGGAATCACTGCGCGGCCGGGTCGCCATTGCCGGGGTCGGGCACGCGGGCCTGGGCGAAGTGCACGGCCACACCGAAATGGAAGTGCTGGCCCAAGCCGCGTCGCGGGCAGTGGCCGATGCCGGGCTGACCATGAAGGATATCGACGGGCTGGCCACATGCAGTTCATCGGCCACGATGTGGAGCATGCCCGTTGCCGAATACCTGGGCCTGCGTCCTCGGTATATCGAAGCGACGATGCTGGGCGGGTCCAGCTTTGTCTCGCACCTGCTGCCCTCGGTGATGGCATTGGCGTCGGGGCAATGCAATGCGGTGCTGGTCTGCTATGGCAGCACGCAAAAGACCGCCACGTTCGGCCGCAAGGAAGGCATCAAGGCGCGTACGTTGCTGGACCCCCAACCATTCGAACATCCGTATTCGCCGCTACAGCCCGTGACGTCCTACGCGTTGGCCGCCGCCCGCCACATGCATCAATACGGCACAACCCGCGAACAGCTGGCCGAAGTGGCCGTCGCGGCGCGCGCTTGGGCGGCGCTGAACCCCGAGGCCGCGATGCGCGACCCCTTATCGATCGAGGACGTGCTGCGTTCGCGCCCGGTCTCGGATCCATTGACGGTGCGCGACTGCTGCCTGGTCAGCGACGGTGGCGGCGCCTACGTGATGGTGCGCGCCGACCGAGCCCGCCAGCTGCGGCAGCCTCCCGTGTACGTGCTGGGCAGCGCCACGGCGGTGTGGAACCGCCAGATATCGTCCATGGAAGACCTGACCGTGACGGCGGCGGCGGAATCCGGCAAGCGCGCGCTGGCCATGGCTGGTTTGAACGTGGCGGACGTGGACGTGGCCGAGCTTTATGACGCCTTCACGATCAACACGCTGCTGTTCCTGGAAGACCTGGGCTTTTGCAAAAAGGGCGAAGGCGGCGCCTTTGTTCAGGGCGGCGGCATTGCGCCCGGTGGGCGTCTGCCGGTGAACACGAACGGCGGCGGCTTGTCGTGCGTGCATCCCGGCATGTACGGCATTTTCCTGGTGATAGAAGCCGTGCGTCAGCTGCGGGCTCAGGCGGGCGAACGACAGGTGGCGGGCGCGGATATTGCGCTGGTACACGGCAACGGCGGCACCTTGTCCAGCCAGTCCACCGCCATCCTGGGCGGCCCGTCCGCGCGCTGACGCCGGCCTTGCGCCTTCCTTAGAAAAGGGATTTTCATGCTGGAAAAAACAGTCGATACGCTGGCCGCCGCGGTGGCCGGCGTGCAAGACGGCGCGGTGATTCTGATCGGCGGCTTTGGCGCCTCGGGCGTACCGACCGAACTGGTTTGCGCGCTGCTTGACCAAGGCGCGCGCGACCTGACCATCGTCAATAACAACGCCGGCAATGGCGAACGTGGCCTGAGCCAATTGGTGCGAGCCGGCCGGGTGCGCAAGATGGTCTGCTCGTTTGCGCGTTCGTCGGATCGCAAGAACCCAAACGCCGCCGCCTTCGCCGAGGCCTATCACGCGGGAAAAATCGAGCTGGAATGCGTGCCGCAGGGCACGATGGCCGAGCGCATGCGCGCGGCGGGCGCGGGGCTGGGGCCGTTTTTCACGCCGACCGCCTTTGGCACGCCCTTGGCGAAAGGCAAGGAGACGCGCGTGATAGACGGCGTTGGGTACGTGCTGGAAGCCCCGTTGAAGGGCGACTTTGCTTTCGTCAAAGCTCGCACGGCAGACCGCTGGGGCAATTTGGTGTACCGCTATGCCGGGCGCAATTTCGCGCCGGTCATGTGCATGGCGGCCACCACCACGGTGGCGCAGGTGGACAGCATCGTGGACCTGGGCGCCATCCCGCCCGAACACGTCATGACGCCGGGAATTTTCGTTAAACGAGTGGTGCAAGTGGAGCGCGATCATGGAATATGAAAAGCTGAATCGACGCCAGATTGCACGCCTGGTGGCCCAGGACATTCCGGATGGCGCCTATGTGAACCTGGGCATCGGCATACCGACGCTGGTATCGGCCTTTTTACCGGCCGACCGCGATGTCATCCTGCACACCGAAAACGGCATCGTCGGCATGGGGCCGGGCGATCCCGACGCGCCGCTGGACCTGGACCTGATCAACGCCAGCAAAGAAGCGGTCACCTTGTTGCCGGGTGCATCCATTACCGACCACGTGGTGTCGTTCGCCATGATGCGCGGCGGCCATCTGGACCTGACGGTGCTGGGCGCATTCCAGGTGTCCGCGCGCGGCGACCTGGCCAACTGGGACACCGGTGCGCCGGGCACGATTCCGGCCGTGGGCGGCGCGATGGACCTGGTGGCCGGCGCGCGCCAGGTCTACATCACGATGGACCACGTGACCAAGGATGGGCGGCCCAAGATCGTGCGCGAATGCACTTATCCACTGACTGGCGCGGGCGTGGTCGACCGCATCTATTCTGATCTGGCCATCATCGATGTGCTGCCGGATGGCATGCGAGTGATCGCGATGGTGGCGGGGCTGCGGTTTGACGCCTTGCAGGACCTGACGGATTGCCCGCTGACGCTGGCGGGCGATTGGCGGGTGTTGTCGCCTGAATAGCCTTCGGCTCGTACTTCCCCGTGTTGACAGGGGAAGTTTTCGATACTTAGAATGTTCTTATAGAAAGAATATACGTTCTGCACATAAGAACAACATAAGCGGGAAGAGACAATGGAAAACCACGCCACGCCAGCGCAACACGCGTCGGACGCGCAGCTTGCGCATCGATTCCGTAGCCGCGCGCTGTCGTTCTCGCGGCCGCGCCAGGTCGATATGGACCTGCTGGTGCGGGTCGGCGATGCGCCGCTGCTTGTACGCATTCGCGACGGCCGGGTCACCAGCGCCGACGCGCCCGCTGCGCCGCTGCCTTCCTGCGACGTATCGCTGCGCGCCTCTGCCGCCGCCTGGTCGCGCTTCTGGCAAGCCGTGCCGGATGCGGGCTGGCATGACATCTTTGCGCTGAGCAAGCGCGGCGAACTGGCTATCGAAGGCAACTTGCAACCCTTGATGGCGCACTTGCAGTTCGTCAAGGATCTGCTGGCCAGGGGCCGCGAGGCGCACGCATGAACGCCGCCCTGGAACCCATCGTTGGCCGTTATGTGCACATCGACATCGGCGGCAAGCCTTGCCGTGTTTACTTCGAAGAAGCGGGCGAGGGCATCCCGCTGGTCTGCCTGCACACCGCCGGCGCCGACAGCCGCCAGTACCGCCACATGCTGTGTGATGCGGACATCACGTCGCGCTATCGCGTCATTGCTTTCGACATGCCATGGCACGGCAAGTCCTACCCGCCGGCCGGCTGGCAGGACGAGGAATATCGCTTGTCCACCGAACGTTATGTGGAAACGGTCATGGCGTTCTGCCAGGCGTTGGCGCTGGATCGCCCCGCGCTGATCGGCTGCTCGATCGGCGGACGCATCGTGTTGCAGCTGGCGCATCAGCACACCGAACGTTTTCGCGCGTTGATCGGAGTCGAAGCGGCTGATTTCCAGCAGCCCTGGTACGACACCTCGTGGCTGCATCGCGGCGACGTCCATGGCGGCGAGGTCTGCGCGGCCTTGGTATCGGGCTTGGTGGCGCCGCAGTCGCCGGACGTCTATCGCCACGAAACCTTGTGGCAATACATGCAGGGCGGCCCCGGCGTGTTTCGCGGCGACCTGTATTTCTACCGTGTCGACGGCGATTTGCGGGGCCGGCTGGACGGCATCCGCACCGAGCGTTGTCCGCTATTTCTGTTGACGGGGGAGTACGACTTTTCGTGCACGCCCGAAGACACCTTGCGCACCGCCGCCGGTATTCCCGGTGCGCAGGTCACCATCATGCGCGAATTGGGGCATTTCCCCATGAGCGAGAACCCACAGCAGTTTCGCGGCTACATATTGCCGGTGCTGGACGCCATCGCCCGCCTATAGCGCGGCAACAACGACGGGCGGCATTGCCCGCGACTCACAGGAGGCATCATGCGTTATCCGATCATTCTGGCCGGCATCTTTGCGCTGGCCGCGGTTCCCGCCGTCAAGGCGCAAGAGGCACAAGGCACACTCAAGCTTGGCGCCTTGGTCACGCTGTCCGGCGCCGGCGCCGCCTGGGGGCAGGGCATGAAAAATGCCGCCGAGATTGCGGCGGACCAGGTGAACGAGGCGGGCGGACTGGAGGTGGGCGGCAAGAAGTATCGCGTGCAGGTGGTGGCCTATGACGACAAGTACCAGGCCAACGAAGCCGTCACCGTGGCCAACCGCCTGGTGTTCGAGGATAAGGTGCGCTATGTGATCGGCCCGGTGGGATCGGCGCCGGTGCTGGCCATCCAGCCCATGACGGAAAAGAACAAAGTGATCGTCATGACGCTGGGCTTTACCGCCAAGGCGCTGGCCGCGGACAAGCCCTTTACGTTCCGTCCCAACGTCACCACGGCCGAGGTGTCGCAGCCGCAGATCGACTGGCTGGTCAAGTCGCAAGGCCTGCGCAAGGTGGGGGCGCTGTTCCCCAACGACGAAACGGGCCAACAGATCGCGCTGGACCTGGAAGCTGCCTACAAGAAGGCGGGCGCGGCCTTGTCCGTCAAGGAATTCTTCGAACGCGACCGGGTCGACTTCGTGCCCGTGCTGACGCGCATGATGGCGCGCGGCATCGACGCCATCGAACTGGACGGCAATTCGCCGACTACCGCCGGCTTGATCGTGAAGCAGGCGCGCGAACTGGGCTTTGAAGGACGCATCGTGCGTACTGGCGGCCCGGCCACGCAGGAAATCGTCAACGTGGCCGGCAAGGCGGCTACCGAGGGCATGTTCGTCCATACGCCGATCGATCCCGAGCTGCCCGCTACCAAGGCCTACGCCCAGCGGTATGCCGCCAAGTACAAGCACGCGATGAACGGCTTCAGCCCCGCGTTTTATGACGGCACCAACATGCTGTTCGAAGCCATGCGCCGCGCCGGCACGGTGGAAGACACGGACCGCGTGCGCGTCGAACTGGAAAAGCTGGAAGGCTTTGACGGATCACTGGGCAAGCTCAGCTGGACGGGCAAGGCCATGTACGGCATCAATCATCAGTTGAACGCGCCGTTCTACGTGGCCGAGGTCAAGGATGGCCGCGAGGTGATCCGCGCGCGCTGCACCGTCGAGGGATGCCGCTAGCGCGGCGGGGGATGCCACGTGGATTGGAGCATTTTGCTGACGCAGGCCACGATCAACGGCTTGATCGTGGGGTTGCTGTATCTGTTGATGGCGGTGGGCTTCACGCTGGTGTTCGGCGTGATGCGGATGGTGAACTTTGCCCACGGCGAGTTCTACATGCTGGGCGCTTTTGGCGCCTATTACCTGACGACCCAGGCGGGCTTCTCGTTTCTGCCTGCCGTGGCGCTGACCTTTGCGTTGTCGGTGGTCGGCGGCGCCGTGCTGGAATGGGGCGTGCTCAAGCCGTTTCGCCGGGACGAACTGAACGGCATGATCGCCACCATCGGCCTGGCGATGATCCTGCAAAACCTGGCCTTGATGTTCTTCGGCCCCGACCCCTTGTCCATGCCCGCCGTGGCGCAGGGCACCGCCCGCATGGGCAAGCTCGTTGTGCCGTTGTCGCGCGTGTACGTGGTGGTGTTCGCCTTGCTGGCGCTGGCCTTGCTGTATGGCTTCCTGCGTCACTCGCGGCCGGGCCGCGCGCTGCGCGCCGTGGTCGAGGACTTTGAGATTGCCGGCATCCAGGGTATCCGCTCGCGCATCTATTACCCGCTGGGTTTTGGCCTGGGGGTAGGGCTGGCAGCGGTGGCCGGCGCGCTGATGGCGCCGCTGTTCTCGGTGTCGCCATTCGTGGGCGCCACGCCGCTGCTCAAGGCGTTCATCGTCGTGATCCTGGGTGGGCTGGGCAGCATCCCGGGCGCGGCTTTCGCGGGCATGGCGCTGGGCCTGGCGGAAAGCTATGGCAGCCTGCTGTTCGACAGCAGCACGGCGGACATGCTGATTTTCGCCGTCGTGATCGTGATGTTGGTCGTGCGGCCCAAGGGCTTGCTGGGCCGGGGGGAGGCATAAACCATGACGGACCTTTCACTTGATGCAGCCGTGACGCGGCCCGCGCCATTACGCTGGCTGTTGTGGGCGGCGTTGGCCGTGGCCGCGTGCACGCCGTGGTTTGCCGGGCCGTTCGCGCAACATCTGGCGGTGCTGACCTGCCTGAACGTGCTGATCGTCAACGGCTTGGCGCTGATTGCACGCTGCGGGCAATTGTCGTTGGGACACGCGGCCTTCGTCGCGCTGGGCGCCTACGGCTCGGTGCTGGGCGCCCGCTACCTGGGCTGGGGCTTTTTGCCGTCCACCTTGGTGGGGGTGGCGTTGACGGCGGGTGTGGCGCTGATATTGGGCGCGATCATCCTGCGCTTGAAAGGCGTTTATTTCGTGCTGGTGACGTTTGCGTTCGGGGAACTGGTGCGGCTGATTTTGCTGGACGGGTCGTCCTGGTCGGGTGGCGCGAACGGAGTCGCCAGCATCCCGCCGGCCGCGCTGGCCGGTATCGTGTTCGATACGCGGGCCAGCTTTTACGGTCTGGCGCTGTGCGTGGCCCTGGGCTCCGTCGCGCTGTTGAGCGCGGTGGCAAGGCAGCCATTCGGCCACGCCATCGACGCCGTGGCCGCGAACCCGGCCCTGGCCGAATCCACCGGCCTTAGCGTGCACCGGATCCAGCTGTGCGCCTTTGTGGCCGGTTGCGCGCTGGCGGCAGTGGGCGGCGCCTTGCAGGCGCGCTACGTGGGGTACGTGTCGCCCGAGTCATTCAACGCCAGCATATCCATCGGCTTCATCATCATGCTGGTCATCGGCGGCCGTCGCTCAGTATGGGGCGGGCTGATCGGCGCTATGGTGCTGACGCCGCTGCCCGAGCTGTTTCGCGGCGCGGTGCAAACGCAGCACATCTTTTACGGCGCGGCGCTGATCCTGATCCTGCGTTTTCTGCCGGCGGGCCTGGCCGGCTTGCCGGGGCCGTGGCAATCGCGTCGGCACAAGGAGTCCCCATGAATCCACCTTTATTGCAGGTGCAGGGCCTGTCGCGCAGCTTCGGCGGCTTGGCAGCCTTGCGCAACGTCAGCTTCGCCATCGCGTCGGGCGAAATCGTGGGTTTGATCGGCCCCAACGGCGCGGGCAAGACAACGGCCTTCAACGTCATCAGCGGCACGATGCCGCCGTCGTCGGGCTCCGTGCATTTCGATGGCGGTGATATTTCCGGCGGCCCGCCCAGCCGTGTCGTGGTGCGAGGGCTGGCTCGTACGTTTCAATCCACCTCGACCTATCCCGAGGCCACCGTGGCCGAGAACATCCGGCGCGGCATGCTGTCGCGCATTCAGCATTCGTGGCTGCGTCGTCTGGCCGGGCGTAACCAGGATCTGTTGCCGGCGTCGGAAGTGACGCGGGAGGTCGACCGGCTGCTGGTCCTGCTAGACCTGCAAGGCTGGCGCGACGCGGCGGCCGGATCGCTCGCCTACGGCTTGCAGAAAAAGCTGGGCATCGCCGTTGCGCTGGCCTGCCGGCCGCGCATGTTGTTGTTGGACGAGCCGGCGGCGGGGCTGAACCATGAAGAATGCAACGAGCTGGGGCGGTTGCTGCGCCGCCTGCAATCCGAGGAAGGGCTGACGATGCTGCTGGTGGAACATCACATGGCGCTGGTCATGGAACTTTGCCATCGCATCGTGGTGCTGGTGCAGGGAGAAAAAATCGCCGAGGGCACGCCGCAAGCCATCCGCGACAACCCCGCCGTGATCGAAGCCTATCTGGGAGCGCCCGACTATGCCCATGCTTGACGTCCAGGACCTGAAGGTTCGCTACGGGCCGCTGGAGGCGGTGCGCGGCATCAGCTTTACGGTTGAACAAGGCCAGATCGTTGCGCTGGTCGGCTCGAACGGCGCCGGCAAAAGCTCTACCTTGAAAGCGCTGATCGGCCTGGCGCCGGCCGCGGGCGGCCGCATTGTGTTCGACGGGAAAGACATCGCGCGACTGGGTTCGGCGGCGCGCGTATCGGCCGGCTTGTCCTTGTCGCCGGAGGGGCGGCGCTTGTTCGGCCGCATGACCGTGCTGGATAACCTGATGGCCGGCGCGCATGGGGTGAGGTCGCGCAGCCGCGTTCGCGCGCGGCTGGACGAGGTCTACACGCTGTTTCCGCGTGTGCAGGAACGGCGTGCGCAGTTGGCGGGCTCGTTGTCCGGTGGCGAGCAGCAGATGGTGGCCATCGGCCGCGCGCTGATGGCGCAACCCCGCTTGTTGATGCTGGATGAACCGTCGTTGGGCATCGCGCCCAAGGTCGTGGCCGAAATCGCGGACGCCATTCAGCGCATCAACCGCGACAGCGGCATCGCCATTGTGCTGGTGGAGCAAAACGCGCGGCTGGCGCTGCGCCTGGCGCATCATGCCTATGCGTTCGAACATGGCGAGGTGGTCCGCAGCGGCAAGGGCGCCGACCTGCTGGCCGACCCCTTCGTGCAGAAAGCCTATCTGGGCATATGAAGAGAGCCTTGGCGATGCAGAACGTTCTTCCCGAATACGAAATCTACGCCATCCGCTACGCCCGCATGCCGCGCCAGCGACGCGACAACTTCTTGGGCGGCGATCCGCATAATGGCGACATGCCCATGGACTTCTACGTGTGGCTGATACGCGGCGCGGGCCGCGTTGTTCTGGTCGACACGGGGTTCAATGCGGACATGGCGCGGGTGCGGCGGCGTGAGCTGATCCAGTGCCCGATCTCGGCCCTGGCCCAACTGGGCGTGCAGCCAGAAGACGTGCAGCACGTGGTGCTGACCCATCTGCATTACGACCATGCGGGTAACCTGGACTTGTTGCCGCAGGCGCGCTTTCACGTGCAAGACGATGAGCTTGACTACGCTACCGGCCGTTGCATGTGCTTTGAACCGCTGCGGCATGCCTACGCGGTGGAAGACGTGGTCACGCTGGTGCGGCGCGTGTACGACGGCCGGGTGCAGTTTCATGACGGCGACGGCACGTTGTTGCCGGGCCTGGAACTGCTGCATATCGGCGGCCACACGAAAGGCCTGCAAGCGGTGCGCGTGCATACCGAACGCGGCTGGGTAGTGCTGGCGTCCGACGCCAGCCACTACTACGAAAACATGGGGCAGGGCAGGCCGTTTCCCATCGTCTACAACACGGCCCAGATGCTGTCGGGATACGCCAAGCTGTTTGGCGCGGCGCAGTCCGAGCAGCATGTCGTGCCGGGGCATGATCCGTTGGTGCTGGATCGGTATCCAAAGTGGCAGGAGTCAGCGCACGTGGTGATGCTGCATCGCGAACTTCTGCCTGACGGTGCGCAGCAGCCGTAACAACGATTCCCCTTACCGCCCCAACCGTTCAAGCCCGCCCTCACGCGCAGCCCGGTCCCGAGCGCCGCCTCGTCGGACCGGGCTGCGTTATCGTTTCCACTAATTATCGTAATCCCTAGCTTTTTATGGACCTACAGCGCGTCCATAATTTGCGGAAACGTTTCCACAAAAAGGGATTCCCATGAGTACCGAGTTGCAGGCTGCACGCGTCAAAACCGTCGTTGACCACATGGCGCTGGAATGCGTTCAGGAGTGGGACAAGGTCATCGACACCTTCGAACATCCCCGATACGAGATGCACTCCAGTGGTGCGGTCTTTGACGGCGAGAGCGAAGTCATGGGGTATTTCGAGTCGTCGCGGGCCTCGTTTCCCGACTTGAAGAACGAGATCATCGCGGTGGCCGCCGCCGAGGGCACGGACATCGTCCTGGTGGAGTTCTGGCTTTCAGGCACGCATGCCGGCCCGTTCACTGTTGACGGCAAGACGTACGAGCCGACGGGACGCCAGTTTCGCGTTCGCATGGCGGCCACGTTCGAATTCGCGCCGAACTCGGCCAAGGTGATCTGCGAGCGTCCGTACACCTGTCAGAACGCCAAGCTGCGTTCGCTCGGGTTGCTGTAGGGATAGCGGTAGCGGTAGCGGTTGTTCCGTTCAGGAGGCGGGCAACCTGGTTGGGCCAATGCGTTCTACAGAAAAAACCGGGCAGGCCGGTCAGGCGCTGCACCCGGAGATAAATCCGAGGAGACAACAATGAAGAAGCTGTCCGTTGCAGCCGCGCTGCTGACCTTGCTGGGCATGGGCGCGGCCCATGCCGACGACTACCCGAATCGCCCGATTCGCATGCTGTTGCCGTTCTCGGCCGGCGGCGGTGGCGACACCTTGGGCCGGATCCTGGCAGAGCGATTTTCAGCCGAACTGAAGCAGCCCGTCATCGTCGAGAACAAGCCCGGCGCAGGCGGCACGATCGGCATCGCCGCCGTGGCCCGCTCGGCGCCGGATGGCTACACGATCACCATCGGGGGGATGACCACGCACATCCTGTCTCCGTCGGTCTACAAGGACCTGCCGTATGACCCGATCAAGAGCTTTACGTCGCTGGGCGCCATCGGCAATTCGGCCATCATGGTGGTCGCGAACAACAACTTCCCGGCCAACGATATTGAAGGGCTGAAGAAACTGGCGGAATCCCGCAAGGACCCTATCCAGTACGCAAGCTGGGGCATCGGCTCAACGGGGCACTTCTGCGGCGAAGTCATGGTGCAGAAGGGCAACCTGAAGATGCAGCACGTGCCCTACAAGGGCACCACGCAGATCATGACGGACATCATGGGCGGTCATATCGACCTGGGTTTTGTCGACATGGCCACCGCCACGCCGATGGTCACGCAGCACAAGGTGAAGGGGCTGGCCGTCTGTACCAAGCGGTCGCCCAGCGTGCCGGAAGTTCGCAGCTACAAGGAACAGGGCATCGACTTTGACCGCGACCTGAATTGGGCGATGTACGTGCCCGCCGGCACGCCCCAGCCCATCGTCGATCGCCTGTCCGGCACCTTGGAAAAGGTGCTGAAAGAACAGGAAGTGATCGACAAATTGCTTGGCCTTGGCATTTCGGCTCGGTACGTTGCCGGGCCCGCGCACCAAAAGGCAAACATGGCCGACATCGAAGCCTGGCGCGTGGTGGCGAAAGAAGCCGGCATTACGCCGCAATAGACGGTTCCTTGGCTGTGGCAACGAACCGTCGCGTTGCCCCCTTACCTGCACGAGACACTATGAAACTGCTTCAAGACCGCGTGGCCGTCATCTCGGGGGCCGCGCACCCCAAAGGCATCGGTAAAGCCACCGCAAAGCTCTTTCTTGAGCATGGCGCGCGCGTGGCGATCCTGGACGTTGACGAGGCACGCATACAGGAAAGCGCGGCGGACCTGGGCGCCCCAGCGGCTCAGCTGCTTGCGCTGGCTTGCGACGTGGGCAGCGACGAGCAATGTCGCGCTGCCATCGACAAGGTGGCCGCCTGGTCCGGCGGCGTCGTCGACGTGCTGGTGAACAACGCGGCGATCACGCAGAAAGCCACGTTCCGGGACATCACCCCCGCCGACTTCGAACGCATCCTGCGGGTCAACCTGACCGGCGTGTTCAACCTGAGCCAAGCGGTCATCCCCTTCATGGTTCAGCGCGCCGGGGGAAGCATCATTTCCATTTCGTCGCTGTCGGCGCAAAACGGCGGCGGCATCTTCGGCGGCGCCCATTACTGCGCCGCCAAGGCGGGCGTGCAGGGCATTACCCGCGCCATGGCCAAGGAATTCGGCGAACACAAGATCCGCGCCAACGCGATTGCGCCAGGCCTGATCACAACGGACTTTTCGCGCACCGGACGCTCGGATGAAAGCAAGGACGACGCCGCGCAAGTCTGGCCGCTGCGTCGCGCCGGACGCCCGCATGAAATCGCGGGCGGCTGCCTGTTCCTGGCCAGCGACCTTTCCAGCTACATCACCGGCACGACGTTGGATATCAACGGCGGCGCCCACATGAATTAAGGAACATCAATGAGCAAGAATTTTGGCGGCGTCCGGCAAGTGGGCTATGTAGTCCGCGACATTGAAAAGGCCATGCGCCACTGGTCCGAGGTGCTAGGCGTCGGACCCTGGTTCTACAAGGAAGAGGTCGGGACCACTGAATTCCGATATCGCGGCCAGGTCTCGCAACCACCGCGCTTGTCGATTGCATTGGCCAATTCCGGCGACCTGCAAATCGAGCTGATCCAGCAACGAGACGAGGCGCCATCGCTTTATCTGGATTCCCTGCGTGCAAGCGGGGAATGCGCGCAGCACGTGGCGTTCTGGACGCTGGACAACTTCGACGAGTTTTGCGACCGGCTGCGTGGCAGTGGCTACGAAGAAGGGCACGGCGGAAGGATGGGCCTGCGCGGCCGCTTCGCGTACTTCGTGCATCCTGATTTGCCCAGCGGCATGATCGAAGTGTCTGAAATGAAAGGCGGCAAGGGCGAATATTTCGACGAGATCAGAAGGGCGGCTGAAACCTGGGATGGGTCCGCGCCGATACGCCCGCGCACCTAGCCGGCCCGGTGCCGAAGACGGTGTATGTTAGCCACTTCCGGCACAGACAAAACCAACATCATGAAAGACCGAAGCACCCGAATCACCATACGCGACGTCGCCAAGAAAGCGGGGGTATCCCTGGGCACGGCGTCGCGCGCCCTGAACCGCACCGGCCGTGTCAGCGAAGCCGCCATTGCGGCGGTCGAGCAGGCGGTACGCAGCCTGGACTATCGCCCGGATGCCGTGGCCAGAAGCCTGCGCACGAAGTCCTCGGGCGTGATCGGGCTGCTGGTGTCCGACCTGGCCAACCCGCTGTACGCCCGCATCATCACGGCCACCGAGACCGCGCTACAGGCCGAAGGCTATTCGTTGCTGGTGGCCAGCACGCATAACGAAAGGCGTCGCGAAGCGTCGCTGATCGACATCTTTCGCGGCCGCCGCGTTGACGCATTGATTCTGGGCCCGTGCGAAAAAGAATCCGCTGACCTGATCGACAAGCTGTCTCAAGAAGTTCCCGTTGTGGCGCTGGACCGGGAGTTTGGCGACGTGTCCGTCGGCATCCATGTGGATCATGCAACGGGGGCGTTCCAGGCGACCCAGTATCTGCTGAACCTTGGCCACACACGGATTGCGCTGTTGACGCCGGGTACGGATTTGCGCACCGGCAAAGAGCGTATCGCGGGCTTTCGCCAGGCGTTCAAAGAGCGCGGCATGGTTCCTGACCCGGCGCTGATCCGGGCGGAACAGTCCGCCATGCAGTTTGCGTTTTCGGAGGCGATGTCGCTGCTGTCGCACGCGAATCGACCCACCGCGTTTGTGTGCCTGGGGACCAGAATTTTGTCCGGCGTGCTGCAAGCCCTGCGTCATACCGGAGACGCGGTGCCCAACGATATCAGCGTGATCAGTATTGGCGACACCGATCTGTCTCAGCTGTTCAGCCCGGCCATCACCTCGCTTAGTTGGGACCTTGAGGCGGTGGGCACTTGCGCGGCCCAACTGGTCCTAAAGCAACTTGATCGCCAGAGCGCGCCCGCGCAAGGCGATCGCATCGTTATCAAGACGCAGCTGATATTGCGCGAATCGTGCGCGCCCGCAGCGCCGTCTTGACCCTACACCCTAATCAGGAACGCTCATGACACTACCGTACACCGTCACCCATCAAGATCGCCTGCTGACCGTCAACATCGAAGACGGCGTCCAGCTGCCAGGCGCCGCCCCGGGCTCGTCGATCATTCCGTTGTTCCTGGATCGGGAAAACGGCGTGTGGGTGCTGTACGGCAAGTTCGCGCCGGGCACCCGCCTGCCCACGCACTTTCATACGGGCGTCGTCCACTTCTACACCACCAAGGGGCAGTGGAACTACCTGGAGTATCCCAACGACGTGCAGACGGCCGGCAGCTATCTGTACGAGCCGGGCGGGTCCGTTCACACCTTTTCAGTACCCGAGGACGCCAAGGAGTCGGCCGAAGGATTCATGGTCGTTTTCGGCGCCAACATCAACTTCATCGACGGCCAGTTCGCCAACATCCGCGATGCCGGCGCCATCGAGGACTCGATTATCGACGCGGCCAAGAAGGCCGGCTTGCCCATCCCTCGCTATATCCGCCCCAAGGGCGGCGCCGAGTTCACGCGCGACTGAGCGCAGGAGTCGGATCATGCGTCTGGCATCGAAAGTGGCGCTGGTAGCGGGCGCCGGAACGTTAAGAAATTCGTTTTCCGCCGCCGACCAGGTCGGCAATGGCGCAGCCTGTGCGATTCGCTTCGCCCGAGAGGGGGCGGCGGTCATCTGCACCGACCGGTCCTTGGCCGCCGCGCAAGAGACCGCCCGGCAGATCCGGTCGGAAGGCGGCGTGGCGGAGGCTATCGAGCTCGACGTTACCGACTCGGCGCAAATCGCGCGGGTGGCGCAAGACGTGGCATCGCGCTTTGGCGGCATCGATATCCTGCACAACAATGTCGGCATCGAAATCCAGGGCGACCTGCTCGCCGTGCAGGACGACGAGTGGGACCGCGTCATGACGGTCAACGTGCGCGGCTCCATGGCGATGGCGCGCGCCTTTCTGCCGCAAATGAAGGCGCGCGGCGGCGGGGCCATCATCAACGTCTCGTCAACCGCGAGCCTGAAATGGAGCCCGATGCAATTCCTGTCGTACAGCACGGCAAAAGCGGCGGTCAACCACATGACGCGGGTCATCGCCCGTCAGTACGCGGCGGACCAGGTGCGGTGCAACTGCATCATCCCCGGCATGATCCGCACGCCGCATGCGGACGCGCTGTATGCAAGCAGTGAGGCGGCGCAAGAAGGGCATAAGGCTCGGGACGCCAGGTGCCCGATGGGGCGCCAGGGCAGCCCGTGGGATATTGCGAACGCGGCGCTGTTTCTGGCGTCTGACGAGTCCGCTTATGTCACGGGGTGTTTGATGGTGGTGGATGGGGGGTCAAGTTTGTGAGCGGCTTGCGTGGCAAGGCGCCCGCTTGCGGCAAACCGAGGTGGATAAAAACGTTCATTCGGTGATTGCCCTACGGCCGGCTTGTCCTACGCTTCTGGTTTCAGGAGGCGGACATCACCGGTCGTTCTTTTTGCCTGGCGTTCGTGGGCGGCGCGGCGTGGGTGCAGTGCTTCCCGGTATTGCCCGGCGCCTTCGTTCTGTCGCTGATAGGCATTGCGGGGGGCGTTGCTGCCGTCGTTGTGGTCGTCGTTGCGGCCGTCGTTTCGGCCGGCGTTTTGGCCGTCGTTTCGGCCGGCGTTGCGGCTGCGGATCGCCTGCGATGCCGCGCCGGTTCTTTGCGCGTTGTCTGTGCTCTTGTGCTGGGCCTTTGCGCCGGCACGCTTAACGCGTGCCTTCAGGCGCACCTGCGCCTTGACGATTCACTGGCGGACTTGCATCAGGACCAAGTCTCCCGCCTGACCTTGCGCGTAGCCGAGCTGCCGGATGGCGATGGCCGGCATCATCGCTTCATTGCCGAACGAGCCGAGCCCGCGCGCCCGGGCATTCCGTCACGCATCCAGGTCACATGGCAAGCGCCGCCCGGTGCGACCGTGCCACTGCCCGCACTGCTGCCGGGCCAGATCTGGCGCATGGCGCTTGTGTTGCGGCGGCCGCATGGCGTACTGAACCCGGCAGGGCCGGACGCGGAAGGGCGCATGTTCGCGCGGGGCTTGCGGGCGGTGGGCACGGTGCGTGGGCGGCCGCAGTTGTTGGATGACAAGCCTTGGGCGTCGGCAGGGGCGGCCATCGAACGGGCGCGACACCACGTGCGCGTGGGTTTGCGGCAAGCCTTGGGCGAACACCGTTATGCGCCGGTGCTGATTGCTTTGGCCATTGGCGACCAAGCGGGCGTGGCGCGCGATGACTGGCGCATCTTCAACCGCAGCGGCATTACGCATTTGGTGTCGATCAGTGGCATGCACGTGACGTCTATCGCGGGTATCGCGGGCGTGCTGGTGGCGGCGGGGTGGCGGCGGGCGCGATGGCGTGGGACGGGCTTGCCGGAATTCGTGCCGTCGCGCGTGGCGGGCGGCGCGGCGGCGGCCGTGGTGGCGCTGCTGTATTGCCTGCTGGCGGGCTGGGGCGTGCCGGCCCGGCGCACGTTCTTCATGTTGTCGGTGGTGCTGGCGGCGGTGATGTCGCGGCTGCCGCTCACGGCGGGCAGGGTGTTGGCGTGCGCTGGGGCGGTCGTGGTTGCGTTGGACCCGTGGGCGCCGTTGTCGGCAGGGTTCTGGCTGTCTTTCGGCGCGGTGGCGATATTGCTGCGCATTGCCGAGCTGCCGTTTGATGCCGAGGCGGGCTGGCGCCGCCGTTGGGCAAGCCGGTTGGCGCAAGCGACGCGTTTACAGCTGCTGGTCACACTGGGCCTGACGCCGCTGCTGGCGTTTCTGGTGTATCAGGTATCGGTCGGATCGCCCCTGGCCAACGCCGTGGCAATTCCGTCGGTGACGTTCATCGTCACGCCCTTGGCGTTGCTGTGCGCGGCGCTGTCCGTGGTCCCCGGTGCGCAGGCGGTGGCCGCGTGGGTCGGCCAGGTGGGGTTGGCGGCGTTTGATTACACGATGGCCCCGGTGGCGTGGGTAGGTAATGCTGATTGGGCCAGCTTTGCCGTGGCGGCGGCGCCTTGGCCTTGGCTGCTGGTCGCGGTATCCGGCATGGTCTGGGCCTTGCAGGTGCGCGGCTGGCCAGCGCGACACCTTGGCTGGGTCTGCATGCTGCCCCTGCTGTGCTGGCGGCCGGACAAGCCCGAGCCCGGCCATTGGCGCATGACGGCCCTGGACGTGGGGCAGGGCAGCGCCATCCTGGTCGAAACGGCAACGCAGACCCTGCTGTTCGATGCCGGCCCGCGCCATTACGGCGGCAGCGACGCGGGCGATCGAGTCGTGGCGCCGTTCATGCAGGCGCGCGGTATCGATGTGCTGGATGTGCTGGTGCTGTCCCACGCCGACCAAGACCACGTCGGCGGCGCGCGCGCGGTGATGGCGGCGGTACCGGTGCGGCGTAGTTATGCGTCATTTGATGTGGAGGCGTTTGTACGGCGGGATGCGAGTGTGTGGCCGGTGGGTGGGACGGTGGGCGGGACGCGGGGTTGGACGGCAGGCGGGATGGCGGGAGGGACGGCGGGAGGGACGGTAGGCGGGACGGCGGGTGGGCCGGCGGGAAGGACGGTGGGTGGGCCGGTGGGTGGGCCGACGTCAGGTGCGGCGTCGAGCCAAGCGGCGCCCGGCACGCCGTCCACGCTGCCCGATCGTATGTTGCGCTGCCGTCGCGACGACTCCTGGGAGGCGGACGGCGTGCGGTTCACCTTTCTGCATCCTGGCGACGGCGGCGGCGCCGAACCGGTTGACCGTAACGCGGACAGCTGTGTGCTTTTCGTAGAAGGAGCCAGCCATTCCCTATTGCTGACGGGCGACATCGGCGTGGCGCAGGAGCGCGAACTCGTCGCACGCGGGGTGCCTAAAACCGATGTGGTGCTGGCCCCGCACCACGGCTCAGCATCGTCATCCGGGCGCGACTGGGTACGCGCCGTGCAAGCCACTCATGCCATTGCGCAAGCGGGCCATCTAAACCGTTTCCGCCATCCCGCCCCGGCGGTGGAGCGGCGTTGGCTAGCGGCGGGGGCGGTGTTCTGGCGTAGTGACCGGGACGGCGCGGTGATGGCGCTATCCACTGCAAACGGTCTGTCGGTTTGGTCGCAGCGTGATGACGGTGCGCGCTACTGGCATGGGCGATGACTGTCGGCTAAGGCGCGATAGGCAAGCGCGTGGGGAAGGCTAGACGCGGACCGCAGCCAGTCTAGCCGCCGCTGTGCTAGCCCACACCCACCACCAACCGATCGAACAAATCGTCCCCGCCCATCTGTCCGCCCTTAAGCATCAACTCCACACCATCAACCACCGGGTTGTCGCTGCGGGCAACGCTGACGGTGACGCCCGGCGCCAACACACATCGGAACTGCAAACCCCACAAACCCAGCGCCAGCGTGGCTTGGCTTGAAGTGTCGCCGCCGGCGATGCCGACCCGTGCAAGCCGGGTTCCCGCTTGCGCACTGGCGGTGATGATGGCGGCGGCAAGCTGTGCGGTGGCGCGGGCGGTGGAGGCCGCTTCGTCCGAGGTGACGGCCTGTTCGGGGCGGTCGGTGTGGACGAGCACGTTGTGGCCTTGCGCCAAGGCGGCGACCGCCGATTGAATTTGTTCGGCTACGTAGGCGGGTGACGCCAACAGCGCCTGTACTTGCAGGGGCTGATGCTTGTAGCGGGTGCTGGCAGAGATTTGCCGAGCGGTGACGGGTGACAGGCTGCCGGCCATGACCAGCACGGGGCCAGAGGCCGGGGCAAGCGGGACTACGCCACTGAGTAAAGAGGTAGTGGCATCACGCGCAGCCATCTTGCCGCCGTGCGCGGCCGCGTGCCCGTCCGGGCCAGCCACCGCTTTGTCACGCTGAAACACGCTTGCGTCGCGCTCGAACGCCGCCGCGCGCGCCAGCGCCTGCTGTACGCTGCTTGGGCCAACCGCCAACAACGGCGCACTTGCCGCCGCGCGCCAGATCAGGCGGCCAATCACGGCGAGTTGCTCGTCGCCCGTCACGTCGAACAGGACCGGGCCGTCACTGGTGTTGATCAGGTCGTCGATCCAGGCATCCAGTTGGGCGACGTCGTTCGCACCCACCGCGCCCATCGCACCCGACGCACCCGTCGCACCCGACGCACCCATCGCACCCGACGCACCGGCATCCCCAGCACCCCGCAAACGCGGATACGCAATATGCGGCACCGACCGAATCCCCTCCAGCCCCTGCGCGGCCAGATGCCGTCGCAAATCTGCCTCATGCATCGGCGTGACCGGGTGCTGGCTCATCACCGGATGCCGGTCGATGCGATACACCTCCGGCGCGGCCCCGGCGCGGGCGAACAATTGGGCAAAGCTGCAATAGCGTCCGATGCTGGGTTGCCCGCCCACAATCGGTACCAGCCGGTTCGGCATGTGGCGCCGCAGTTCGCGGATGGCGACGCCGATGCTGCCGACGTGCGGCGCGCTGTCGAAGGTGGAACAGCACTTGTAATGCAGCACGCGTGCGCCGGTGCCGGCCATGAAGCGGCCGACAGAACGTAGTTCCGTTTCCATATCGGTGGGGGGCATGGCGCGCGCGGCGCCCGCGATGCCGATGGCGTCCAGCGGGCCGGCGCGGCGCAGTTGTTCGGGCGTGGGCACGCCAAGGAACAGCAAGCCGCGCAGGCCGGCGCGCGCGACTTCGGCCAGCGTGTCGGTGGCGCCGGTGAAATCGTCGCCGTACCAGCAGATGCTTGGTGCGGTCAGGCTGCCTGCGGCCTTTGCGCTGCTCGCGTCATCGGCATGGCCTGGGCCGTCGTGATCTTTGGCGCTGCCCGCCTCACCGCCAGCGCTACCGACCCCCGCAGTCATGCCCGCCCACCAAAAAATTCCAATGCCCGCTGCAACTCGGGCGCGTTCCGCGCAAAGTCTTCCAGCGCCTGTCCGTCCCGCACCGCCTGCCACGCCTGCCGAATGCTCTGCACGCCCGCGGCTGGCCCATCCGGATGCGCCAAAATCCCGCCGCCGGACATGAACATCAGATCGTCAGTACGCACAGCTGCCCACGTGGCGGGCACGGTGCCGGCCCATTGGCCGGACGAGAACGCGGGCATGACCGGGTCGTCGATGCCGGGCGTGAGCGAGGCCAGGCAGTCGCGCGCCGATTCGACGACTTCGCTGTCTTCCTGTGCGAACTTGCCTTGCAGGCCGTGCACGTGCATATGGTCCACGCCGGCCAGACGCCACAGCGTTTGATACGCCTGAAAGCCGATGCCCAGCAAGGGCGCGCGGGACAGGGCGCCGAAGCCGTTGCGATGGCCGTGCAAGGCCAGCGGCGTGCTGCGGCGCAGGGTCTGGATGGCGGAAAAGCCGCACCAGTTCAGGCTGGCCATGACGCAGGTGCCGCCTTCGCGTTCGATCAGGTCGGCGTGGCGGCGCATGGCGTCGGTTTCGTCGCTGATGTTGAACGCCACCATCACCTGGCGGCCGGTGCGTTCGCGGTGGGCGCGCACCACCGCCATGACGGCGGCGACGCGTTGCGCCAGCGGCGCGTGCGCGGGGTTGGCGCACACCTCGTCGTCCTTGATGAAGTCCACGCCGGCCGCGCACAGCTGGGCGACCAGATGCGCGGTTTGCTCGGGCGACAGGCCCACATTGGGCTTGATGATGGTGCCTACCAGCGGCCCCGTTGCCACGCCCGTCAATTGCCGCGTGCCGGCGATGCCCACTTGCGGCATGTCGAACTGGGCGCGGTAGTTGGCGGGCAGCTCCATGCTTTCCAGGCGCAGGCCGGTGACTTCGCCCAGGTCGTACAGGTTGCCGCCGACGGTGGCTGCCAGCGTGGGCAGGTTAGCGCCCACGTTGGCCACGGGAAAGGCGATGCGGACGCGAGCGCGCTGGTACTCGCCCGGCATGCCGCCCGCTTGGCGCGCCAGCCAGGCGTTGGGCAGGCTGGGTGTGTCGGTGGTGTCCAGCAGGTCGATGGATTCAATGCGCGCGCGGGCCCGGGCGCGCAGCTCGTCGGTTTCGCCTTGCACGCGGGTGAAGGTGCCGCAGGACTGCTCGCCCGCCATCACTTCGGCGACCCGCGCGGGGTCCATCGGGGTTTCGATCAGGTAGGTCGCGCTAAAGGACTGGGAATTCATAGGCTTGGGAATTCAAAGGGGGCGGCGGGCGGCAATATTGGGTCAGCAAGGGACAGCGGGCGGCAGTAGCGATCAGCATGCGACAGAGGCATCAGCGGGCACTAAGCACGCACTAAGCAGGCACCAGCAGGCACCAGCAGGCGTCAGCAGATCAAAGGCGCGACAAATCCGGGAACGGGCGGACCGGGTCCTTGCCGTCCCAGCCGTTGGCGCTTTCTCGGATCAGGTCGAACAATCGGCCCTTGGGGCCGGCCACTTCCGACAGTTCGATGACGGTGCCCGGGTGGTACTCGGTGTCGAAATAAATGAAGCGGCCTTTCTCGCCGACTTCGCCGCTCATCTTGGGCTTGAAGCCCTGGGCCAGCAGGCGTTCCAGATCGGCGTCGTAGCTTTCGGTCCAGTAGGCCACGTGTTGCAGGCCGGTGCGGCCGGCTTGCAGGAAGTCGCGGTACATCGACGGCACGTCGTTGCGCGTCTGGATCAGTTCAACCTGCACGAAGCCGGAGTTGGCCAGCGCCACGGAATTGTGCGGCTGGTGGCTTTCGCCGCCGTACTGGTAATTGACGATTGGCACGCGCGGGTTGTAGTACCACGGGCCTACGCCCAGCGTGGTGCTCCAGTACTCCATGGCGGCTTCGATGTCGTGCACCACATAACCGAGTTGGCGGATTTCGCCCAGGAAACGACTCATGATGGATCTTTATAAAAGGAAGACGAAGAGGGGGGGAGGCGGCCCGACGCGGATCTGCGCGGGCCGCGTCGGGTCACAGGAAGCCGATGGAGAACCAGGGAAAGGCCGCCACGATGATCAGGCCGATCAACAGCGCCGCAACGTAACCCCAGATGGGGCCGATGCCCTCGTTGGGGTCGACGCGGCTGATGGCGCAGGCGCCGTAATAGCCCACGCCGAAGGGCGGCGCGAACAGGCCGATGCCCATGGCGAAGATGACGACCATCGCGTAATGCACTTCGTGCACGCCGGCCTGCACCGCGATCGGGAACAGCAAGGGGCCGAACAGCACGATGGCGGGTATGCCTTCCAGCACGCTGCCCAGGATGATGAACGCCACGATGGACACGGCCAAAAAGCCGTAGCTGCCGCCGGGCATGCCGGCCATCAACTTGGCCAGATCGCCCGAGAAGCCGGACTGCGTCAACGCCCACGCCATGGCCGTGGCGCAACCCACGATCAGCATGATGGCGCCGGACAGCGAGGCGGTTTCGATCAGCATGGGGCGCAGGCGCGCCCAGTCGAAGCGGCGGTAGATCAGGATGCCGATCAGCGCGGAATACACGATGCCGATGGTGGACACTTCGGTGGCGGTGGCCACGCCTTCGACCACTGCCGCGCGGATGACAAACGGCAGAGCCACGGCGGGCAGGGCGATCACGAAAAAGCGGCCGATCTCTTTGAAGCTGAAACGTTGCACCAGGCTCAGGTCTTCACGGCGATAGCGCCACCACACCACCGAGCACAGCGCCAGGCCCAGCACCACAGCGGGCAGCAGGCCGCCCGTGAACAGCGCGGCAATCGACACGCCGGTAACCGAGCCGATGGTGATCAGCACAATCGACGGCGGTATGGTCTCGGTCTGCGCGCCGGTGGCCGACAGCAGCGCCACCAGGTCGCCCGGCTTGGCGCCGCGCTTGCGCATTTCCGGGAACAGCACGGGGGCGATGGCCGCCATGTCGGCGATCTTCGAGCCCGAGATGCCCGACACCAGATACATCGCGCCGATCAGCACGTACGACAAGCCGCCGCGCACGTGTCCCAACAGGCTGGCCAGGAACTGGATCATGGCGCGCGCCATGCCGGTCATCTCGATCAAGGACCCCAGGAAGATGAACAGCGGCACGGCCAGCAGCATCAGGTGCGACATGCCTTCGTCCAGCCGGCCCACCATGACTTCCATGGGCGTGTTGGTCGTCAACGCCAGGTACGAAAACGTGGCCAGCGCGAACGAGAACGCAATCGGCACGCCCGAGAACACGGTGGCCGCGACGATGCCCACGAAGAAGATCACCAGGTTCAGCTTGCCCAGCCCCTTGAACATGGGCTGCGCCAACCAGAACAGGGCAACCACCACGGCCACGCCGGCCAACGCCACGAGCACATGGCGCAGGGGTTGCGTGCGCAACAGGCGCAGCAAGGCCACCACGCCCATCAGCGCCATGCCCACGGGAATGGCGGCGGCGCGCCAGGCGTTGGACAGTTCCAGTGCGGGCGTGATGATGAAGTGTTCTTCGTGCGCGTATTCGATCGCAGGCGACAGGATCAGCACCAGGAACGCCAGTGACGCGGCCAGCGCCGCCGTTTCCAGCTGCGCGCGCCGGGCCGGGCTGACGTTGTTGACCAGGGCCGTCATGCGCATGTGTTCACCGCGCCGCAGCGCAACCACGGCGCCCAGCATCGACAGCCACAGGAACAGGATGGAAGCCAGTTCGTCGGACCAGACCAGGGGGCTGTGGAAGGCGTAGCGCGCGACGACACCCGCGAACAGCACGCAGATCTCGACCAGCACGATGGCGGCCGCAACGTGCTCGACCACGCCGCCCAGCACGCTGTCCAGCGCGTTGGCGGCGCGCCGCAAGGGGTTGGCCGGCAGCACCGGGGCGGCGGCGTGGGGGGCGGACAAGGAAGACATGGCGCGACCTCAGGCCAGCTTGCCGACGCTTTGTTCCAGCAGCGACCAGGCTTCGTTGCCGAAGCGGCCCTGCCATTCCTTGTAGAAGCCGGCGGTGCGCAGCGCCTGGCGGAAGGTGTCCGGGGCCGGCTGGTTGAATTTCAGGCCCTTGGCTTCCAGGTCGGACTGCACCGACGCGTTCAGCTTCTTGATGTCTTCACGCTGCGCCAGGCCGGCTTCGTTGATGCCGCGCGCAACGATGGTCTTCAGGTCTTGCGGCAGGCCTTCCCACATGCGGCCGTTGGCGATGAACCAGTAGCCGTCCCAGATGTGGTTGGTCAGCGAACAATACTTCTGCACTTCGTACAGCTTGGCCACCTGGATGATGGGCAGGGGGTTTTCCTGGGCGTCGACCACTTTGGTCTGCAACGACGAATACACCTCGCTGAACTGCAAGCTGGCGGGCGCGGCGCCCAAGCCCTTGAACATCGAGATGGGCAGCGAGCTGACCGGCACGCGAATCTTCAAGCCGTCCATGTCGGCGGCCGTGGTCACGGGCGCCTTGCTGCTGGTGGTTTGGCGGAAACCGTTGTCCCACATCTTTTCAAACGCGTAGAGCTTGCGCTGCGCGATGGCGGCGCGCACGTGCGCACCCAGCGCGCCGTCCATGGCGCCCCAGACCTGGCTGTAGTCCTTGAACGCGAAGCCCACGGCGTTGATGGCGGCCACCGGCACCAGGGTGGCGATAACCAGCGCCGACGGGGTGAAGAAGTCGATGCCGCCCGAGCGCACTTGCGCCAGCATGTCGGTATCGCCGCCCAGTTGGTTGTTCGGGAAAATCTTGATGTCGACGCGGCCGTTGCTTTCTTTCAGGATGCGGTCGGCGGCTTCTTGCGCGCGGATGTTCAGCGGGTGCGTCACCGGCAGGTTGTTGCCGTACTTGAGCGTGTAGTCGGCCGCGCGGGCGATCAGTGGGAATCCGCCGGTCAGGGCAACGGCGGGCACCGCGCAAAGGCGGCGCAGAACACTACGGCGTGTCAGCAGCTTCATGGTTGTCTCCAAAATCGGTTTTATGATGTTTTTTGATGTGCCACAAAAGCGCCATAACCATGCGGCAGACTGGACAATAGTGAATTGACGCTATCATCGTCAAACCTTATTCATGATGGTTTTTGATGTGAATAGAACGTCGCCCGACCGCAAGCTAGCCCGTTTGGCCGATGTGGCCGCACGCGCCGGCGTGTCTACCGCTACCGCCGATCGTGTGTTGAATCGCCGGCCCGGCGTGCGCGCCAACACCGCCCAGAAGGTGTTGAAGGCCGCCATGGAACTGGACTATCTGCCCGAACAGGAACTGGCCGCCGCCTTGCCGGCCGAGCCAATGCGGCTGGTGTTCTTGCTGCCGCGTGGCAGCAACCGGTACTTGCGCATGCTGGGCGACACCGTCAGCTATGCGCATGAACACTTCGGCCCGCTGAACGCCAAGTGCCAGATCGAATACGTTGAAAGCTTCAACCCCGACGCGCTGGCCCAGGCGCTGGTCAAGCACGGCAAGCGCGCCGACGGCATTGCCTTCATGGCGCTGGAACATCCGGTGGTGCGCGAAGCCGTCAACACGCTGGCGCAGCAGGGCGTGCCCACGGTGACGCTGATTTCGGACCTGGCCAACAGCGCGCGCACGGCTTACGTGGGGCTGGACAATCGCGCCGCCGGGCGCACGGCGGGTTACCTGATCGCGCGCTTTGTCGGCCCGCGCGCGGCGCACGTGGCGCTGATTGCGGGCTCGCGCCATTACCGCGCGCACGAGGAACGCGAAAGCGGCTTCTTGCAGTTGTATGCCGAACAGTTCCAGGCGATGCAGGTGGTGGATCTGCGTGAAGGCTATGACGATGCGCAGCGCAACTACGAGCAGACGCGGCAGTTGCTTGAGCAATATCCCAATCTGGCGGGCATCTACAACATCGGGGGGGCGTCGGACGGCGTGGCGCGCGCGTTGAAAGAGGCCGGCTTGCAACATCGCGTGGTGTTCATCGGCCACGGGCTGACGCCGGACACGCGCTCGCTGTTGATCGACGGCACCATGGACGCCGTGATTACGCAAAGCCCGATGGAGGCGCTGATGAGCTGTGTGCGCATCTTCAGCAATCTGCGCGACAAGCGCAGCCCGATGAACGGCGTGGAACTGGCGCGCAGCCAGGTGATTTTTCGCGAAAACCTGCCCTGAGGGAAGTTTGCTTCAACATGCTTGCTATTTAACTGCCTAGGCAGATAAAATCCGCTATCGGCAATCGCAATCGCCATCGCAATCGCCATCGCAATCGCCATCGCAATCGCCATCGCCATCCACCCCACGAGACAACCATGGCCACCGCCAAACCCGCCGTGCTGGACCGCTTCTACACCGGTGAGCTCGGTTTCATGATCACGTCCGTGCGCGGCAGCATTCACGATGCGCTGGAGCGCGAACTGGCGCCGTTTGACCTGACGACCCCGCAGTACGTGGTGCTGAACTGCCTGGCCAAGGGGTGGGGCCGCACGCTTAGCGATTTTTGCCGGGTGCTGGCGTATGACTCGGGCGCGATGACGCGGCTGCTGGATCGCATTGTGGCCAAGGGCTATATCCGCCGCGTGGAAAACGAAGCGGATCGGCGCAGCTACCTGATCGAATTGACCGAACAGGGGCAGGCTGCATTGCCGCAGGCGCTGGCCGCCACGGAAGTCGCCATGCGCGGGCTGCTGGCCGGCTTTTCTGAAGCGGACGCTGAGACGCTGCACAAGTTGTTGTCGCGCGTGTTGATGAATGCGCAGGCGGACGAGGCGTAGGCAGCCCGTACGCAGCGACCCGTACGTAGCGACCCGTACGCAGCGACCCGTACACAGCGACCCGTACGCAGCGACCCGTACACAGCGACCCGTACACAGCGACCCGTACACAGCGACCCGCAGGCCCTTTTCCCCAGCATTTTTTTTATCCATTTATCTGCCTAGGCATATACAGCCTGGGCATAAAAATAAGCCAAAGCCATGCAAGCCTTTTCCAGCGACGCCCCAGCCACACCCCGAATCCCTCCCGCCTTGCTCGCCACCATCGGCGCGCTGACGTTCATCGACTTCCTGCAAAACGGCATGGTCACGTTTGCCGCCACGCCCATCATGGGAGAAATCGGCGCCAGCCCCGAGGAATACACGTCCGTTGCCGTCATCTACGCCTGCGTCGCCGTGGTGATGATTGCGTTGCAAGGCTGGCTGGTGCATCACCTGGGCCTGCGCCGTTATCTGCTGGCGTCGCTGGGCGCGGCGGCAGCGGGCGCGGCAGTGTGCGCGATGTCTCGGGGCGAGGCCGGCTTTCTGACGGGCCGGGTGATGATGGCGATGGGGTGCGCGGCCATGCTGACGTCGTCCCGTTTGACGGTAAACCTGATCGCGCCGGGGCCGGCGCGCTTTCATGGCATCAAGGCGCTTGCCACGGGCCTGTGCACCGGCACGGCGCTGGGGCCGTTGTTGGCATCGGCGGCGGTGGACCACGATGGCTGGCCGCTGATGTTCTGGTTGGTGGCCGGGCTGTCGCTGCTGGCGATGTGGCCGGTGGCGCGCGCCATGCCGGGCAAGCAGGCGGGCGCCACGGTGGCCGGGCAGGCACGCCTGGCGCCGATTGCGGCGTTGGGCGTGGGCAGCTTTTTGCTGCTGCATGCGTTGCAGCGGTCCTACTACGATTTTTTCAGCGACCGCCATCGGCTGGTGCTGTTCGCCCTGGCCGGCCTGCTGGCGCTGGCGTATTTCATCCGCGCCGAGACGCGCAACGGCGCGCCGCTGCTCAAGCTGGGCGGCATGAACGAGGTGCGCTTTCTGTGCGGCCTGGCGTTATTCATGTTTTGTTATTTGATGTTGGGCGCCAACGGCTACCTGGTGCCGCAGATGCTGCAACGCGCGCTGGGCCTGTCGTGGGCCAACACGGGGATGTTCTTCGCGATGGGGCTGGGGGCGGGCGTGCTGACTTTTGCGGTCATGGCCCAGCTGCTGCCGCGTTGGCCGTCGCCACGCAAGTTCTTCGTGGCCGGGTTTGTGGCGCTGGCGGCGTTCAGTGTACTGATGGCTCGGCTGACGCCAATGGCCGATCCGTGGGCCGATGTGCTGCCCGCGTTGGCTTGCTATGGCGTCTTCATCATGATCTTGATGCCGGCCACCGCCATGAACACGTTCACCGGGCTGACGCATGACCCGGCGGTGTTTGCGCATGCGCAGCAGGTCAAGAACATGCTGGCGCAGGTGGGGCAGGCGCTGGGCATCATGGCGGCCACCGTGGGGCAGCAGTGGTTGACCTCCAAGCACTACAACGTGCTGCAAGCGGGCGTGACGCAGGGCAACATCAATGTGGAAGCCGCGAAGGCCGCGCTAAGCGGCGTGTATGCCGCGGTGGCCGATCCGGTGCAGGCGCAGCGCATGGCGCTGGCGCGCATCGCGCAGCTGGTGGATCAGCAGTCGGCGCTGCTGGCCAATCTGGATCACTTTCGCGCGCTGGCTGTGTTGGCGGTTGTCGGCGTGCTGATCAGCTGGACGCAGCGGGTGTTCCGGTAGCGTGCCCGTGCCGATAGCGCGCATGTTCCGATACCGCGCAGGTTCCGGTACCGCATGTTCCGGTACCGCGCCTGTTTCGAACCCGCAGCCACCCGAACCCGCAGCCACCCGAACCCGCACCCGCCCGAACCCGCAGCCGCGCCGACACTGCCGCTCAGTTTGGCCCCAGCTGCCCGATCACCTGCCGCGCCACATCGGCCAGGGACAGGCCGCCGTCCATGGCCGCGCGTTGCAGGCGTTCATGGGCGGCCTGCTCGGTCAGGCCGTATTGGTTGATCAGCAGCCGCTTGGCGCGGTCGATGCGCTTTCTTTCTTCCAGCGCGACGCGCACGGTGTTCAAGGCGTCGTCGGTGCGCTGCATGTGCAACGTCTGCTCGCGCATCATTTCAAGAATGGACCGCTCCAGCACGCTGCCCACGCCATCGGCGGGCGGCGTGTCCAGGGGCCGGCTTTGCACGCTGAACACCATGCTGGGCGCGCGGCCGCTGGCATGGTCGGCGTAGCGCGACAGCAGCAGTTGTCGGTCGTCCAGTTCCTGGCGGGTCTCGACGATGCGGCGTTCGCATTGCCGCGCCAGCGCCTGCGCCAACAGGCTTTCAACGTCGCGCATGGCGTCGATGCGGGCCGTGCACAGCTCGAACCACAACTCGGCCAGCGTGCCGTCCACACGCTGGTCGGCGGACGTGCGTTGCGCCATGTCGCGTAGCCGTTCGACCGGCTGGCCTTGTTGCTGGATGCTTTCCCAGCGTTGCAGCGCGGCGTCTTCGGCATATTGCGCGTAGATGTCGAAGCTGCGGGCCTGGTGCGCGGCCAGGCCCAGCATGCGGGCCTTCTGCGGGTCGGTGAAGAAACCGTTGGTGAAGCCGATGACGCCGGTGGCGCGTTCCTGGCCGCTGAGTTCCTTGCCCTGCATGAAGTTCAGCAGCGCGACCAGCAGGCGCGTCACGCCGGGGTCCAGCGCGGAATCGGCGGCTTCGAACACCACGGCCAGCAGGCTGCTGATGATTTGCGTGTAGCGGGCATCGGCGTCTTCGGCGGGCACGGACACATCACGCACCTGGCGGCGCAGCGCCGGCAATTCGTCCAGCCGAAACAGCGCGAAGGCAATGCAGTTAAGCAGGCGCGCCTTGTCGCCGGCGTGGGGGGCGGTGGCCGCCAGCCCGTCAAGAAAACGGCGGACGTCGGCCTCGACGCGGGCGGATTCTTGAGCCAGCCCGCTCAGCGTCCGGGCCTTGCCGTCTTGCGGCACGCCGTTCTGTGCGCTGCACAGTGTCAGATTGGAATAGCCGCGTTCTTTTTGCAGCGCGTGCACCAGCGCGCTGACGTGCACGGCCAGCTCGCACGTGACAGCCAGGCTTTCCAGGCCGTGCAGTTCACTGCGCCGCGCGGCAAGCAGGAAACGCAGCGGGGGTGGGATGTGGCGTTCGACCATAAGGGCAAAGGGAGGATCAGGCGCTGCGGCGCATCAGCGGTTCGGCGGCTTGCGGCCGGGGGGTATCAACCCTGTCAAGCACGTGGCATGCCGCGACGTCGCCGATGACCAGCACGGCGGGGCTGCGCAGCTGAAAGGCGGCGGCGTCGGACGTCATGCCGGACAGCGTCGAGCGGCATTCACGTTGATCCGCCAGCGAAGCGCGTTCGATCATCGCCACGGGCGTGTCGGGCGCCATGCCGGCCGCCAGCAACTGGCTGCTCATGTCGTGCAATTTGGCTACCCCCATGTAGACCACCAGCGTCGTGCCGCTTTGCGCCAGCCCCGTCCAGTCGGGCGTGGCGCCGTCCTGGGAATGGGCGGTGATCAGTGTAACGCCCTGGGCCATGCCGCGTTGGGTCAATGGGATGCCGCAAGCGGTGGCGGCTGCCAGCCCGGCCGTGATGCCGTTGACGATTTCACAGGCCACCCCGTGGTCGCTCAGCCATTGGGCTTCTTCGCCACCGCGTCCGAAGATGCAGGGGTCGCCGCCCTTTAGCCGCGCCACGCGCAGCCCTTGGCGGGCATAGCGCAGCATCAGCCGCTGGATGAATTCCTGCGGGGTTGAACGGCAGCCACCGCGCTTGCCCACATAGACCAGCCGCGCCCGCGGGCAGTAGTCCAGCACTTGCGGGTTGACCAGGTCATCGACCAGGACGACGTCGGCTTGTCCCAACGCCCGCACGGCTTTGATCGTGAGCAGTTCGGGGTCGCCGGGGCCGGCGCCGATCAGCCAGACGGAAGGGTTCATGATGGGCTCCAGGGGATGCAGGGGATCAGCGATCAAGCAAAAGAAAAACTACCACCACGAACTGGACCAGGCACAGGCCTTTCCAGAACGCCAAAGGGTTGCGTTCCAGCAGCGGCAGCCGTTCGCCCCGGCGCGTGGCCTCGGGCGGATGGCGCAGCGCGTGCGTGAATTCCGATAGCTCGGCGGTGCGCAGCGCGGGGTCGGGGTGCAGCGCGCGGCTCAGGACTCCGTCAACCCAGGCGGGCAGCTCGCGCTCGCGGTCCAGCACCGACACATAGGTCAGCCGCATCTGCGCGGCGCGGCTGCGCGCGCGCGCCACGTCGGCGCCATAGGGCAGCCGGCCGGACAGCATCTGGTAAAGCATGGCGGCCAGGGAATACAGGTCGGATCGCGGCGTGCCGGCTTCCCCCAAAAAGTATTCGGGCGCGGCGTATTGGGCGGTGCCCAGCATGGCGGGCGGCTCGTCGCCCCGCGCGGCGGCGTCCCACAGCCCGGCCGCCTGGGTCGAGCCCAGGTCGATGATGCGCGCCACGCCGTCGTCACCGATCAGCACGTTGTCGGGCCGCAGGTCCTGGTGCACGATGTCCAGGCGATGAAACGCTTGCAGGCCACGGGCAACCTGTTCAATCAGCGTCACCGCCTGCGCCAGCGTGGGGCGGGGGTTTTGCGCCATCCAGCGCGTCAGCGTGCGCCCGGGCAGGTATTCGCTGACGGTGTACAGCGTGCGGCGCTCGCGCGGCATGGGCCAGGCGCGCACGACGTGGCGGCTGTCGATCCGGCGGGCGATCCATTCCTCGGTCAGCAGGCGTTCCAGATACGCCGGGTCATGCCGCAGGTCCAGCGACGGAATCTTGATGACCACCGCGTCGCCGCTGTCGATGTCATGCGCCAGATAGACGTGGCTGCGGTGGCTGGCGTGCAACTCGTCCTGGATGCGAAAGCCCTCGAATTCCATGCCGGCCGCCAGCAGCGGCGGGCAGGGCAGGTTCAGGCTGTATTGGGCCAGTTCAAAGGCGCGGCGCGCAGGCAGGGCGTCGATGCGGACGATTTGCGCGGTCAGGTTGTCGGTGCTGCCGCGTTCCAGCGCCCGCTGCGCCAGGCGGCGCGCTGCCGCGTCCAGTGCGTCGGGATGCGCCGCGATGGCCTGGGCGACGTCGTCCGCATTGATATGTTCGTAGACGCCATCGGTAGCCAGCAAGAAGACGTCGCCGGCTTCCAGCGGCTGCGTGTGGTAGTCCACTTCCAGGTGCGGCGCCAGGCCCAGCGCGCGGCCCAGATAGCTTTTGTCTTGCGATATCCAGACGCGATGGTCGTCGGTCAGCTGCTCCATCACGCCCGCGCGCAAACGGTAGATGCGCGCGTCGCCAATGTGCAGGATGTGCGCGGTAGTGGCTTTCAGCACCATCACCGTCATGGTGCAGACGTAACCCCGATCCGCATCGCGCGGCTGGTCGGCGTGATGGCGTTGGCGCGTTTGCCCGTGCAGCCAGCTGTTGGCCGCGCTTAATACCTTGTGCGCCGACTTTTTCACCGACCAGGTTTCGGGCGTGCAGTAATAGTCTTCCAGAAAGCTTGCCACCGCCGTTTCGCTGGCGATGTGGCTGACCTGGCTGCTGCTGATGCCATCGGCCAGCGCAATTGCGATGCCCTTGGTGTGCAGCAAGGGCTCGCCGGGCACGCACAGGCCGTGAAAATCCTGGTTGACGGGTTTGACGCCCGGCTCGGTGTGCTGGCCCACCGCCACCCGCAACGTAGCGGCGGTGCTGGGGCCGGGTTCGCGGCGGTCCATTGCGGTGGGCGTCCCGATGCGCAATCAGTTGAAGCGGCGCTTGGGCGCGGTCTTCATGTGCGTGGTGTACAGCGTCAGGCCGGTCAGCGAGATGCCGCCGATCAGGTTGCCCAGCACCACGGGGATCTCGTTCCAGATCATGTAGTCCATGATCGAGAACTTGCCGCCCATGATCATCGCCGACGGGAACAGGAACATGTTGACGATGGAATGCTCAAAGCCCATCGCGAAGAACAGCATCACGGGCATCCACATGGCGATGACCTTGCCGCTGACCGACGTCGAAATCATGGCGCCGACCACGCCCAGCGACACCATCCAGTTGCACAACACGCCTCGGATGAAGATCGTCAGCATGCCGCCCGCGCCGTATTCCTTGTAGCCCAGCGTGCGGTTTTCACCGATGTGCGCAATGACTTCACCGACCTTGTTGGGTGGTACGGAAAAGCCGTAGGTAAACACAATCGACATCAACACGGCCACCGTCAACGCACCCAGGAAATTGCCCACGAAGACAACGCCCCAGTGCTTGAGGATGGCCTTCGCGGTCACGCCCGGGCGCTTGTCGAAGAGGGCCAGCGGCGTCAGCACGAACACGCCGGTCAACAGGTCAAAGCCCATCAGGTACAGGATGCAAAAACCCACGGGGAACAGCGCCGCGCCCAGGATGGGCGAGCCGGTCTGCACCGTGACGGTCACCGCGAACACGGCGGCAATGGCCAGGATGGCGCCCGCCATGAAGGCGCGGATCAGAACGTCGCGCGTCGCCATGTAGATTTTGGATTCGCCGGCGTCCACCATCTTGGTGACGAATTCGGAAGGGACCAGGTAGGACATGATTTACCTTTTGCGTTGGTGACAGTGATAAGGGGAGCGGGCGTCAGGCAATTTCAACGGTGTCGCCGTTGAAGCGGGCCTGCCAGGTGCGCAATTGCTGTTCGGGGTACTGCACGCAGCTGCCGTCGGCCAGACGGAAGTGCTGCTTGTAAAGCGGCGAGGCCACGACCAGATCGCCGCCCAGATGGGCAAGCAGGCCGCGCCCGATAACGTTGGCGCCGGATTTGGGATCGCGGTTTTCAATCGCGTATAAGTCCGGGCCGTCGGCGTCGGGCAGGTAGAACAAGGCAATCTGCTGGCCATCCAGCAAGACGACCACGCCGGAGTCGGCAACGAGGTCATCGCGCGTGCAGACCGCGCGCCAGGTCGATGCGCGGGAGGCGGGGGCGGCAGTGCGGGCGCCAGTGGAGACGGGGGCTAGGGCGTTCATCAGACGATCTCCTCGGCGATGGGGATGACGCGCGCCGCCGGGCGTGCAGGCGAGGGGGCCGGGGCGGGCCGGGGTTGGCCGCGTTCTTGAACGAACTGAATGTCCGGGTCGCCGCCACGCTCGTTGACGAAAGTGCGGAAGCGCTTGAGCTTTTCCGGGCTGCTGACGGTGTTGGCCCATTCGCATTCATAGCGGTCCACCACCAACTGCATTTGCGCTTCCAGCTCGGCGCCCAGGCCCAGGCTGTCGTTCAGCACCACGTCCTTCAGATAGTCCAGCCCGCCTTCCAGTGACTCGCGCCAGACGGACGTGCGTTGCAGCTTGTCGGCGGTGCGGATGTAGAACATCAACACGCGGTCGATCATGCGGATCAGCGTGGCGTCGTCCAGGTCGGTGGCGAACAGTTCGGCGTGGCGCGGGCGCATGCCGCCGTTGCCGCACACGTACAGGTTCCAGCCGTTTTCGGTGGCGATGACGCCGATGTCCTTGCTTTGCGCCTCGGCGCATTCACGGGTGCAGCCGGACACCGCGAACTTCAGTTTGTGCGGCGACCGCAGGCCCTTGTAGCGGTGTTCGATGTCCAGCGCCATGCGCACGCTGTCCTGCACGCCGTAGCGGCACCACGTGCTGCCCACGCAGGACTTCACCGTGCGGGTGGACTTGCCGTAGGCATGGCCGGTTTCAAAGCCGGCGGCGATCAGCTCGCTCCAGATGTCGGGCAGTTCGTGCAGCTGCGCGCCGAACAGGTCGATGCGCTGGCCGCCCGTGATCTTGGTGTACAGCTTGTATTTCTTGGCGACGGCGCCGATGGCGATCAGGCCGTCGGGCGTGATCTCGCCGGCCGGTATGCGCGGCACCACCGAATAGGTGCCGTTCTTTTGCATGTTCGCCATGAAGGTGTCGTTGGTGTCTTGCAGCGGCACCAGGCGCGGTTCCTGAATGGGGCGGTTCCAGCACGACGCCAGAATCGACCCCACGGCGGGCTTGCAGATGTCGCACCCGACGTGGCCCTTGCCATGGCTGGCCAACAGTTCTTCAAACGTTTCGATGCCGCCGACGCGCACGATGGCGTAGAGCTCCTGGCGGGTATAGGCAAAGTGTTCGCACAGGCTTTTGTCGACGGCGACGCCGCGACTGGCCAGTTGGTGTTCCACCACCTGCTTGAGCAGCGCGGCGCAACCGCCGCAGCCCGAGGCCGCCTTGGTGCAGCTTTTTACGCCGGCCAGGTCGGTGCAGCCGCCGTCGATGGCGGCGCTGACGGCGCCTTTGCTGACGTTGTGACAGGAGCAGATCGTGGCAGTGGCGGGCAAGGCATCGACGCCCAGCGCGGGCGCGGCGCTGCTGGCGGGCAGGATCAGGCTGGCGGGGTCGGCAGGCGGCGCGATGCCGTTCTGCGCGTATTGCAGCAAGGTGTCGTAGTAGCGGTTGTCGCCCACCAGCACCGCGCCCAACACGCGCTTGCCGTCTGCCGACACGACCAGGCGGCGATAGCTGGCGCCGGCTTCGTCGATGTAGCGGTAGCTGCGCGCGCCGGGCGTCGTGCCGTGGGCGTCGCCGATGGAACCCACATCCACGCCCAGCAGCTTGAGCTTGGTGGACATGTCGGCGCCGGTAAAGGGCTGTTCCGGCGCGCCGCACAGCTCGGCGGCGGCGATGCGCGCCATCTGGTAGCCCGGCGCCACCAGGCCGAACACGCTGCCGTTCCAGGCAGCGCATTCGCCAATGGCGTAGATGTTCTCATCGCTGCTGCGGCAATGGTCGTCGATGGCCACGCCGCCGCGTTCGGCCAGCGCCAGCCCGGCGCGGCGTGCCAGCGACACCTGGGGGCGGATGCCGGCCGAAAACACGATCAGGTCGGTTTCCAGCGGCGCGCCTTCGGCAAAGCGCATGCGATAGCGGTACTGCGTGCCGGGCTTGATGTCTTGCGTGGCGCGCGACAGGTGCACGCCCACGCCCAGCGCCTCGATGCGCGCCTTGAGCGCGGCGCCGCCTTCCTCGTCCAACTGCACCGGCATCAGGCGCGGCGCGAATTCCACCACGTGCGCTTCCAGGTTCAGCGACTTCAAGGCGTTGGCCGCCTCCAGCCCCAGCAGGCCGCCGCCCACCACGACGCCACGGCGCGCGCCTTGCGCGGCCGCGCGGATCAGGTCCAGGTCGTCGATGCTGCGATACACCAGGCGCGACGCGCCCTCGGCGCCGGCGATGGGCGGCACGAACGGGTAAGAGCCCGTGGCCAGCACCAGCTTGTCGTAGCCGAGGCGGCCGTTGGCCGTGACCACTTCGCGCGCCTGGCGGTCGATGTCCAGCACCGGTTCGCCAAGATGCAGGGTCAGGCCGTCGCGGTCATAAAAGGCGGCCTCGCTCATCGACATCGATTCGGCGTCGCGGCCATTCAGGTATTCGGACAGATGCACGCGGTCGTAAGCGCGGCGCGTTTCCTCGCCATAGACGTGGATGCGATAGCGCTCCAGCGCGCCGCGTGCAATCAACTGTTCGACGCAATGGTGGCCCACCATGCCGTTGCCGATGACAACCAAGGTCTGCAAGGAGGCGGGAGTGGCCGTTGCTTTCATGAATTTCCCCAGGCTTGTGGTTTGGGTTTCAAAAGACAAAAAGCGCCCTGGACCTGTCGGTCGGGGCGCCTTTGCCGGTACTGCTTAAATTGTGCCGCGGGCCTGTTGGGGCCTGCATGAACACTTAAGCAAAGACCATGCCAGGTTGGAAAAGGACGGCCGCGCGGGGCGGGGTTGCGCGCGGCGTCATAGGGAAAAGGGCGGAAAGCGTGGGGACATCAGGCGACACGCGCGGTCTCCAGGCGGGCCGCGCAGTGCGTCAAAGCGGTGCAAGTTGTTGTGCGCCGCGCACTGCTTTGGCGCGGCGCGGCAGGGTTGCCGTCAGGGGTGGGCGCCTTTGCCCGCGCGGAACGCGCCGCGTCGTACCCGCAGGCTGCTACGGACGGTGGTCTTGCTGCCCCTGACCGACTTCGATCGGCGTGACTTGGTCCCCTTGGAGCGGTCGCTGCGTGCCTTGGCGCGAGCGCGTGCCGTGCACGCCGCGGCTAGCGCCAGCAGTTTGTCTTCGTCCAGTTGTTCGGCGTCCACCAGTTGTTCGTCCGCGCCTTTCAAGGCGATCAGCAGTTCGTCCAGCTTCAGGTGCAGCGCGCGGCCGTCCTTGTTCTGACTTTGCTGAATCAAGAACACCATCAGGAACGTGACGATGGTGGTGCCGGTGTTGATGACCAGCTGCCAGGTTTCCGAATAACCGAAGAAGGGGCCGGTGACGGCCCACACGATCACGGCGCACAAGGCCGAGCCGAACGCGATGGGCGAGCCCGCCCAATGCGTGACGCGCGCGGCAAAATGGTCGAAGAATTTTGTGAAGGCATTCGACTTCGGCACGGGTTGCGGCTGCTTGCCTTGCTTGTCGGCCGGCGTGTCGCCCGGCTTGTCGTTTTGCTTATCGCCCGGCTTGTCGCCGTGCTGTTGCGCCGTCTTCTTCGCTTCCACATCGTTCTTCATGAGCATCACCTGCTAATCCTCATCCTCTGATTGCATTGCATCTACAAAGCTACCGTCCCGGCTACTTGGGCCGCGGGTCGTGCAGCCCCGCATCGGGCGCGGTCAATTCACCGGCGCGCAGGCGTGGCAGGCAGTTCGCCATGGCGCGCGCAACGTTGCGCACCTCTTCCTGCACCGCCGTGTCCAGGTCCAGGTCGGCGTGGCTGGTGGCGTAGGGCTTGTAGTAGCCGATGTACCGCTCCAGCCGGGCCATCGACCCGGCATCAATCAGGCCCATCCAGTCCAGCCAATCGCTCAGCGCGCGCCGCTGGCCCTCGATACCGGCCACGTCGCCGTGCACCACCAGGCCGTAAGCCCGGCCCGCCAGGTGTTTCGGATAGGGCCAGCCGTCTAGTTCAATGGCCTTGGCCTTGGCCGCGTCCTTGCCGGACGTGGTGGTCGGGTCCGGGTTGCCGCCGTCGGCGCACACCAGCCGGTCGATCATCAGCTTGAGCGGGCTGGGCGACTGATACCAATAGGTGGGCGCCAGCAGGATCACGCCGTGCGCCGCCACCCACTGCTCGTAGATGTCGTTCATGGCGTCGTTGTCCTGGCCTAGCGAATGGTTGGGATAGCAGCTGCACGGCCAGTGGCAAAGCGGCATGGCGGTGGACACGCAGCCTTTGCACGGATGGATCTGATATTGGTATTCGGACGTGAGCCGGCTTAAGTCCAGCAGGTCGGCCTGGACGTGGGCGGCTTCCAGCTCGGCGCACACGATCTGCGCCAGACGCCACGTTTTGGATACCTCGCCCGGACAGGTGCCGTCGTTGCGCGATGCGCCCACCACGACCAGCACGCGCGACGGCGTATCCGGGCGGCGCTGCTTCTGTGCGGCTTGCGCCAGGCGGTCGTGGGCGTCTTTCCATTCCACCGACAAGTCGTAGTCGGGATCGGCGTAGGCCGCGCCGGCCTTGACGGTGATGGGCGCTTTGCGGCCGCCCTGGTAGGCGTCCCACGCAATGGCTTCCAGCCGGTCCAGCGCGGCTTGTTCGGCCTGGAAGGCGGGGTCATAGAAGCGGCGCATGAAGCGCAGCCGGAAGGTGTCGCGCGAAAGTGGTCCGGAATATTGGCCGGTGCGCACATCGGGCTTGGGTGCGGTCATGAAGCTCTGCCTGCGAACAGTGACGCATCGCAAGCAGCAAGCCGCGTGCCCGTCAGTTGCCGCCCGTCATCACCACCATGATCTCGGCTGGCCGGGCGCTGCGCGTTAAATAGATGTGCCCCACGCCGCTGTCGAAATAGGCCGTCTCGTGCTTGGCCAGCACCAGCGATTCCCCGTTTTCGAAGCGAATTTCGATTTCGCCTTCCAGCACCACCAGGAATTCCTGGCCGGCGTGGCGCATGTAGTCATCGAATTCCGACGCGTCGCGCGCCAGGATGCGGCCGTACATGGGCGTCATGCTGCGCTGGGGATACTGGCCGGCCAACAGTTTGTAGTCGTAGGCGCCGGTCATGTAGCCGGGCGATTCGGCCAGGGTGCAGCGCAGGGCGGCCGGGGCAGGGCGGCCGTTTTCCGCGGGGGTGACGGGGCCGAACAGGTGGGCAATATCGACGTCAAGCGCACGCGCCACGGCGGCGAACTTGGCGTAGCTGATCGACACCTGGCCCAGTTCCATCTTCGATAGCGTGGACAGCGCCACGCCGGTCAAGGCCGACAGTTCCTTTAACGTCATTGAGCGCGCCCGGCGCAGGCCCCGCAATCGGACGCCCAGGCTGGTCCGGTCGGCCAGGATGTTGCTGGCGGGCGAGGCGGCGGGGGGCGTAGAGGCGGGCGGTCGGATGATGGGCATGTCGGTGCTTTCCCTAGGCGTCAGGGGCAAGCGCTAGGCTGGCCGGTTTTTTTCGTTGACGGATATTTTGTCATATCCGAGAATTCTCAAATCCGAGAAATATCTGGCTCGTACATTCACACGTACGTTGGGACTGCAAGTGGAACACGCATCGAAAGCGCAGCAATTTGACGTGGTGATTGTAGGCGCGGGCATTGCTGGCGCGTCGTTGGCGTATCGCCTGACCGCCGAAAAACCGGGACAGACGCGGGTCATCTTGCTGGAACGCGAGTCGCAGCCTGGCTACCACTCCACCGGCCGCTCGGCCGCGATGTTCATGGAAACCTATGGCACGGCGCAGATCCAGGCGCTGACGCGCGCCAGCCGCGCTTTCTATGAGAACCCGCCCGCCGGTTTCACCGAACACCCTTTGCTGCAGGAACGCGGCTGCCTGTATATCGCCAGTGCCGAGCAGCGCGACCAGCTGATGCAAGGCTATGAGGCGGCGACGGCGCAGGCGGGCAACGTCCAATTGCTGGACGCCGCCCAGGCCATGGCACGCGTGCCGTGTATCCGCCCCGAAGCGGTGGCGGGCGGCGCCTTGTTTGAAGCAGACGCGCGCGACCTGGACGTGCATGCGTTGCACCAGGGCTTTCTGGCGGCAGCGCGGCGGCAGGGGGCGGTCGTGCATTGCAATGCCGAGGTGGAATCCGGCCAACGGTCGGACGACGGCGTGTGGACGTTGCGGTTGACGGACGGCGCCACACTGCACGCAGGCGTGGTGGTCAACGCGGCGGGCGCGTGGGCCGACGACCTGGCCGGGCGCTGCGGCGTGGCGCCCGTGGGCTTGCAGCCCTGCCGGCGCAGCGCCTTCATTTTTGCGCCGCCGGACGGCGTGGATTGCAGCGCGTGGCCGGCGGTGGTCGGCATCGACGAAAGCTTCTACTTCAAGCCGGACGCGGGTCAGTTGCTGGGCTCGCCCGCCAACGCGGACCCGGTTGCCCCGCACGATGTGGTGGCCGAAGAACTGGACGTGGCCACCGGCATCTATCACATCGAATCCGCCACCACGCTGACCATCCGGCGGCCGTCCCACGTGTGGGCCGGGCTGCGTTCGTTCGTGCCGGACGGCGACATGGTGGTGGGCTATGACGTGGCCCAGCCCGGGTTTTTCTGGCTGGCGGCGCAAGGCGGCTACGGCATCCAGTCGGCGGCGGGCGTGTCGGCGATGGCGGCGGCGTTGCTGGCGCAACAGCCGTTGCCAACGTGGCTGGTGGACGAGGGCGTTGCGCCGTCTCTGATGGCACCGGGCCGGCTGCGCTAGCGTGGACGGCCGGCGGCTGGGGTGCGGCCGGGGCGCGGTCGGGGTGCGGCCGGGACTTGCGGCGGGACTTGCGGCGGGACTTGCGGCCGGCGTTGGCTGGGCAGCTACTTTGCTGCCGACTACCCGAACGCGGCCCTGACTGCCGTGAAGGCCGCCGCCACCAGAGGATCGGCGCGGCGGGTGGCTTGCGTGATAAACGACAGTTCCGCTTGGATCGCCAGCCCGGGCAGCAACAGCAGCCCGTTCGCCTGAGACTCACGCAGCGCAATGGAATCGCGCACCAGCGACAGCCCCACGCCCGACCGCACCAAGTCCAGCATCGAGGCTTCCTGATCCACCTGCGCCACCGCGTTCGGCGTGACGCCCAGCGCATCGAACCGGGTGGCCAGCAGCCGATGGTGCACGGAATCCGGCGGCGTCCAGATCCATGGCAGCGCGGCAATGTCCTGCCATCCACGCCCGGCTACCTGCGCGCCCCATCCCTTGGGCGCCACCACGTAGTACGTGAACGTGGCCAGCGGCAACACGTCCAGCAGCGGTGGGCCGCCCGTGCCCCCGGCCGGACCCAGGAAGAACCCCACATCCAGCTCGCCCGCCCGCACCTGGCGGCCGACCGACCCGGACATGCCGTGGCGCAGCGTGGGGCGGATTTTCGGATAGTGCTCCATCAGGTGTTGCAGCGTGGCCCCCAGCCGCAGGAACTCCGGGTCCAGGATCGTGCCCATGCGCAGTTCGCCCTGCACGGTGTCGCGCAAGGCGCTGATGGCGCGCTGGAAGTCTTCCATGGCGTCCAGCACGCGCAGCGCGGCGGGCAGCAGCGCGCGTCCGTCGGCATTGGGCGCCAAGCCCTGGGCGCTGCGTGCGAACAGCGTCAGGTCCAGCGATTCCTGAAAGTTCTTCAGTTGCAGGCTTAACGCCGGTTGCGTCAGGTGCAGGTGTTCGGCCGCGCGGGTCAGGTTGCCTTCGCGCGCCACGGCGGCAAAGGTGCGTAGATGCTTGAGGTCCATGGCGCCGTCCGAAATGGGGTGAGCATTATTAAAGATGCTTATAAACGGATTTTCAACATTTCATTGGACAGCGGCGGCGTGCTGCGCCAGAGTCACGCCAGATGCCCGGCGTGCGTGGCAACGCCGAAGCCGGGTCGGCTCAATGTGGCGGCAGGTGTAAATCCCGCCAAGCAGATAAGAAGAGCTTATGGAGACATACGACTTCGTCATCGTGGGCGCGGGCTCGGCCGGCTGCGTGCTGGCCAACCGGCTCAGCCAGGACCCCGGTATCCGGGTGCTGCTGCTGGAGGCAGGCGGCCGCGACAACTACCACTGGATCCATATCCCGGTGGGCTATCTGTATTGCATCGGCAACCCGCGCACCGACTGGATGTACCGCACCGTGAAAGAGCCGGGGCTGGGCGGCCGCTCCCTGATCTACCCGCGCGGCCGGGTGCTGGGCGGGTGTTCGTCCATCAACGGCATGATCTACATGCGCGGCCAGCGTGAAGACTATGAAGACTGGGCCGCGCTGTCGGGGGACCCGGCCTGGGGCTGGGACCAGGTGCTGCCGGTGTTCAAGCGCAGCGAAGACCACCACCGGGGCGCCAACGAATTTCACGGCGCCGGGGGCGAATGGCGGGTCGAGGCGCAGCGCTTGCGGTGGGACATCCTGGAAGCCTTCGCGCAAGCGGCCGAACAGGAAGGCATCCCGCGCGTGCAGGACTTCAACCGGGGCGACAACTTCGGCAGCGGCTATTTTGAAGTGAACCAGCGCAGCGGCTGGCGCTGGAATACGGCCAAGGCGTTTTTGCGCCCGATTCGAAAGCGGCCCAACCTGCATGTGATGACGGGGGCGCAGGCCGAGCAGCTGGTGTTTGAAGGCAAGCGCTGCGTGGGCGTGCAGGTGCGCGTTCAAAGCCAGGGGCAGGGCAAAGGGCAGGGCAAGGGCGAGCCGCGCCTTGTCACCGTGCGCGCGCGACGCGAGGTGGTGATGGCGGCCGGCGCGGTCAACACGCCGCATCTGCTTGAACAGTCTGGCATCGGCGAACCCGCGCGTTTGCGCGAAAGCGGCATCGCGCTGCGCCATGCCTTGCCGGGCGTGGGCGAAAACCTGCAAGACCATCTGCAATTGCGCGTGATCCTGAAGGTCAATGGCGTCAAGACGCTGAACCGGATCGCGGGATCTTGGTTGGGCAAGGCGGGCATCGGGCTGGAATACCTGCTGCGCCGTAGCGGCCCGATGAGCATGGCGCCGTCGCAGCTGGGGGCGTTTGCCAAGTCCGACCCGGGCCAGGCGCGCGCGAATGTAGAGTTTCATGTGCAGCCCTTGTCGCTGGGCGCGTTTGGCGAACCGCTGCACGCCTTCGACGCCTTCACGGCCAGCGTGTGCAACCTGCGGCCGACGTCGCGCGGCAGCGTGCATGCGCAGGGCGCGGCGGGCACGCCCGCTGGCGCGGCGCCGGTCATTGCCGCCAATTACCTCAGCACTGAGGCCGACATCCAGGTGGCGGCCGATTCCATCCGATTGGTCCGCCGCATTGCCGCCGCGCCGGCGTTGCAGCGCTATCGCCCAGAGGAATGGTTGCCGGGGCCGGACTACCAGACGGACGCGCAACTGCGCGAGGCCGCCGGCAAAATCGGCACCACGATCTTTCACCCGGTGGGCACGTGCGCGATGGGCAAGAGCGCGGACAGCGGCGCGGTGGTGGATGCGCGCCTGCGCGTGTTCGGGCTGGAGGGGTTGCGCATCGCCGACGCGTCGGTGATGCCGCTTATCACGTCGGGCAACACCAATTCGCCCACCATCATGATCGCGGAGCGCGCCGCCGACATGATCCGCGAGGACGCCGACATGCGGCGTTAGGTGGGCGAATGGCGCCGCGTCAGCGCAGCGAGCGGTACACGTCCTGGCGCTGCGGGTGCGTCAGGATGACTTGCCACAGCTGTCCTTCGCGTGACCGGAAGAACCCGGCGCAACACATCAAATAGTATTTCCACATGCGGTAGAAGCGCGTGCCGTAACGCGCTTGCAGCGACGGCCAGGCGCGTTCAAAGCGGTCCCACCAGGCCATCAGCGTGCGGTCGTAGTCGGCGCCGAAGTTGTGCCAGTCTTCGATGATGAAGCGGTGTTCCACGGCGCCGGCGATTTCGCGCGCGGACGGCAGCTTGCCGTTCGGGAACACATAGCGGTCGATCCACGGGTCGGTGCTTTGGCTGGTGGCCGCGATGCCGATGGTGTGCAGCAGAAAGATGCCGTCCGGCGACATCAAACGCTGCACGTTGCTGAAGTACGTGTCGTAGTTCTTCGGCCCCACATGTTCAAACATGCCCACCGACACGACCTTGTCGAAGTTGCCTTGCAGGTCGCGGTAGTCTTGCAGCAGCAGTTGCACCGGCAGGCCCTTGACGCGATCCTGCGCCAGCGCCAACTGCTCTTTCGATACCGTCACGCCGGTGACCGACACGCCGTAGTTTTCAGCCGCGAACTTGGCCAGCCCGCCCCAGCCGCAGCCGATATCCAGCAGCGTTTCACCGGGCTTGAGTTGCAGCTTGCGGCAGATCATGTCCAGCTTGGCCAACTGCGCTTCTTCCAGCGTCTGGGCGTTTTCCCAGTAGGCGCAGGAATAGATCATGCGACTGTCCAGCATGGCTTCGAACACGTCGTTGCCGGCGTCGTAATGCTGTTCGCCCACTTCAAAGGCGCGATGCTTCGATTGCAGGTTGAACAGCTTGTGCCGCAGGTGTTCGGCAATCAGCTTGATGCGCGCGACCCCTAGCGCGGCCGAGCCCATGTCGGCGCGCAGCAGTCGGGTGAACAGCTCGTCGAGCCGTTCGCAGTCCCATTCGCCGTCCATATAGGATTCGCCCAGCCCCAGCGACCAGCTGGCGAAGACGCGTTCGTACATATGTTTGTCATGTACCTGGATGTCCCACGGGCGCGTGCCGTTGATCTGCACGTCGGCGCGAGACAACACGTCTTGAAGCACTTTTGGCGGTTCGGGGGGCGGGGGGCTGACGTCGGGTGAAGAATGGTCGGCGGTCAGCGGAGAGACAGGACTGCTTTGCTGCATACGGACTCCATATCAATTTTGGGATGACTGATCTGGCAATGCCTGAAGCTCATAACTCTGGCCCCAACGAACGGCCGATTCCAATTTAATGAATGGATCGGCTTGATAGCCAACGGCAATTTACCTGCCGTGCAAACCGGGGGCGCCAGTGAGAATGGGGTGATCGTAGCGAGGCGCGGGCGCAGTGTCCAGCCTGCGGCACGCGGGCGAATTCAGAGTGGGCGGCCGCGCAACTGTCGTGCGTTTGTCCGGCTGGCGCGATTACACTAGTCCGCCTTGGTGAACCGCCGTTTCGGCGCGCGCCGATCCGTTCGATACGTGGAGCCTTTACATGGTGGACGCCAGCCTGCAACCCCGTTTGGAATTCGTCACCTGCGCCAGCCCGGCGGGCTTGCACCGGATGGCGTATTGGGAATGGGGCGACCCGGCCAATGACCAGGTGCTGCTCTGCGTGCACGGCCTGACGCGTAGCGGCCGGGATTTCGACGTGCTGGCCCGCCGCCTGGCGTCGCGCTACCGCGTCGTGTGCCCCGACGTGGTGGGCCGTGGCCGGTCGGACTGGCTGGCCAACCCCGCGTTCTACACCGTGCCGCAGTACGTGTCCGACATGGTCACGCTGCTTGCGCGGCTGGCCCCGGCCCGGCTGGCCTGGGTGGGCACGTCGATGGGCGGCTTGATCGGGCTGGCGCTGTCGGGCGCCGCGGTATTCGCCGGCGCCATGCAGGCGATGCGGCCCCACGCGGGCATGCTGCCGCCCGGTCAGGGCATCCAGCTGGACAAGCTGGTATTGAACGACGTGGGCCCGCGCCTGGAAACGGGCGCCTTGTCGCGCATCGGCCAATACGTCGGTCAGCCGGGCGAATTCGCCACGTTTGAAGAGGCGGTGGCTACGATGCGCGCCAATTCCGAAACCTTCGGCCCGCACACCGACGCGCAATGGACCGAGCTGGCCCGGTTCCTTTACCCGGAGTTCGGTGGCAAATGGGTCAAGCATTACGACCTGGCGCTGGCCCAGGCATTGGCCGCGCAAACGCCGGACGAACTGGCCGCCGGCGAACAGATCCTGTGGCGCTCGTATGACGCCACGCCGTGCCCGATCCTGATCGTGCGGGGCGAAAAGTCCGATCTGCTGACCCGCGCCACGGTTGACGAAATGCTGAAACGCAATCCGCGCGCGCAGGCGCTGGAAGTGCCGGGCGTGGGGCACGCGCCCACCCTGATCGCCGATAGCCAGGTGGAACCCGTGGCGGCGTTCCTGTTGGCTTGAATGTCCGCCGTGCGATTACGGGGACGGCATGGCGCTATTCAGCGCGTCGGGCCTTCTCTACAATAGCCCGATGACATCGCCCACCCTGAACATCGATCTGCATTGCCATTCCACTGTGTCCGACGGCGCGCTGGCGCCTCGCGACGTGGCGCAGCGCGCGCACGCCAACGGCGTCGACGTCTGGGCATTGACGGATCACGACGAGGTAGGCGGGCTGGCCGAAGCGGCCAGCGCGGCCCAGGACCTGGGCATGCGGTTTTCCACCGGTGTTGAAATTTCGGTCACGTGGGCGGGCTTGACGGTGCACATTGTGGGCTTGCAGTTCGACCCGAACAACGCCGACTTGGTGGCCGGCCTGCGCCAGACCCGCTCGGGCCGCGCCGAACGCGCCAAGCGCATCGGCGACCGGCTGGCCGACATGGGCATGCCGGGCGCCTACGAAGGCGCGCTGCCGTTTGCCGGCAACCCCGAACTGATCAGCCGCACGCACTTTGCGCGCTACCTGGTCGAAGCGGGCTACTGCCCCGACGTGCAAACCGTATTCACCAAGCACCTGGGCGACGACCGCCCCGGCCATGTGCCCATGCAATGGGCCACGCTGGCCGAAGCCGTGGGCTGGATCCGCGGCGCGGGCGGACGGGCGGTCATCGCGCACCCGGGCCGCTATAAGTACACGCCGCTGCAATTCGCCGCGCTGTTCGACGAATTCCTGCAATTGGGCGGCGAGGGCATCGAAGTCACCACCGGCAGCCACACCGTCGAAGAAGCGCGCCAGTATGCCGAGGTCGCGCGCCGCTACGGCTTCCTGGCATCGCGCGGGTCTGACTTTCACAGCCCCAAGGAAAGCCGGATCGACCTTGGCCGCCTGCCGTCGCTGCCGTCCGACCTGAAGCCGGTCTGGCACGATTGGTTCTGACGCGGGCGGCCCGCGCCGCCCCGCCTGCCAGCCCAGACTAATGTGATTGCGCCGTCACGGCGCCAGTGCTTGAGCATCGCCATGAATAAAGCCTTTGTTAAAGAGTCCGACAACGAGGACGACGACGACCTGCCGCAAGCCCAGGCTTTGCCCGTGGGCACCAAGAACTACATGACCCCCGAGGGCTACGAACGCCTGCGCGCCGAACTGACGCATCTGATGAACGTCGAGCGTCCGTCGGTGGTGCAAGTGGTGTCGTGGGCGGCGTCCAACGGCGACCGCTCGGAAAACGGCGACTACCTCTACGGCAAGAAACGCCTGCGGGAAATCGACCGCCGCATGCGCTTTTTGACCAAGCGGCTGGACATCGCCGAAGTGGTGGACCCGGCCTTGCAGCCCAACCGCGACCAGGTCTTTTTCGGCGCCACGGTGCTGTATAGCGACAAGGCCGGCGAAGACCACACCGTCACCATTGTGGGCGTGGACGAGGCCGAGCCGCTGGCCGGCAAGATCAGCTGGATTTCTCCGGTGGCGCGCGCGCTGATCAAGGCCAGGGAAGGGGACACGGTGGTGTTGCGCACGCCGGGTGGCATCGAAGAGCTGGATATTCTGGAAGTGCGCTACCCGTAGGCGCGACGGGGAAAAAGGCAAAAGCGGCAACAGGGGCAAAAGGGCAAAAGCGGGAAAAAGGGCAGAAGGGCAAAAGCGCAACAGTGTCCGCGCGCAAACCGGAACATTGCCCGCCACCCAAAAAGGAAACAGGCGCCAGCTTTTGACTGGCGCCTGTTTGGTTGGGAGGGCTCTGACGTCCCTGCCTCGGTTTGGCGGCTTGCGCCGTCGTTCCCCTGGGGCTTGCTGCTTAAATCGATGCGTAGGTGTCGGTGTCGGCGTTGGCGTTGGCGTTGGCGTTGACGTTCAACGAGCCGGCCTTACTTCTTGCGCGCGGCGATGGACTTTTCGGCCATGTTGACCAGGTCTTCGCCGATCTGCTTCTTCCACTTGTCATACACGGGTTGCGTGACCTTGGCGAAGGCGTCGTGTTCGGCCTTGGACAAGGACGTCACGGTCACGCCGTGGCCTTCAATTTCCTTCAGCAGCGACGGGTCTTCGGGCGTGACGCCCTTGCGCGCAATCACGATCTGCTGCTTGCCGGCATCCAGCGCGGCCTGGCGCACGATGTCGCGATCCTTTTCCGACCACGAATTCCACACTTCGCGGTTCACCACGAAAATCAGCGGATCCGCCACGTAGTTCCACAGCGTCAGGTGTTTTTGGCCCACCGTATACAGCTTGGAACCCGTGTAGATCGACAGCGGATTTTCCTGCCCGTCGACTGCGCCGCTGGCCAGCGCCGGTTGCGCATCGGCCCAGCTCATCTGCGTGGGGTTGGCGCCCAGCGCGGTGAACGTGTCGATGTACAGGGGCGATCCCACCACGCGCAGCTTCATGCCCTTCATGTCTTCGGGCTTTTTGATGTCGCGCTTGGAATTGCTGAGCTGGCGATAGCCGTTTTCGCCCCATGCCAGCGGCACGACGCCAGCCTTTTCAATCAGCTTGAACATTTCGCGGCCCACGTCGCCTTGCACCAGCGCGTCGATGGCGGCGTAGTCGGGCATCAGGAAGGGCAGCGAGAACAGGTTCAGCTGCTTGACCTGCGGCGACCAGTTGATGGTGGACCCCACGGCCATGTCGATCACGCCCTGGCGGATGGCGGTGAATTCGCGCGTCTGGTCGCCCTGCACCAGCGACGTGCCCGGGTACACCTTGATGTTGATGCGGCCATCGGTGCGTTCGCGCACCAGCTTGGACCAGATCTCGGCGCCCTGGCCCCACGGGAAGGTCGTGCCCACCACGATGGACAGCTTGTATTCGGGTTTGTAGTTCTGCGCGTGCGCCGGCGTCATGCCGACCACGGCGGCGGCGCACAGCGCGGCGCCGATCAGGTTGCGGAATTTCATGGGGTGTCTCCTCTCTCTGAGTGTGTCTGTTGTTGTTGTCGGTTGTTTGTTGTCGGTCGTTGATGGTTGTGCTGCAACCTGCTCTTTCAATAGCCCAGCTTTTTCGGCAACCACAGCGCCAGCTGCGGAAACACCAGCACCGCCACCAGCACCAGGAACATGGCGCCCAATAGCCACACCACCCAGCGCACCGTGGATTCCATCGGCACGCGCGCAATGCGGCACGACACCATCAGGTTCACGGCAAGCGGGGGGGTGAACTGGCCCAGCGCCACCTTCAAGGTCAGGATCACGCCGAACCACACCGGGTCCCAGCCGTAGGCATTGGCAATGGGCATCAGCAACGGCACGAAGATCAGGAAGATCGAAATGCCGTCCAGGAACATGCCCACCGTCATCAGCAGCAGAATCAGCAGCGACAGCACGCCCCATTCGCCCAGGCCGGAATTGACGATGGCGTTGGTGATCGGGTCAATCACGCTAAGCGTGGACAAGGCCCACGCGAAGATGCCCGCCAGCGTCACCACCAGCATGATCACGGCGGACAGTTCGGCCGCCTCGCGCAAGATGGTGTACAGGTCGCGCAGCTTGATGGTGCGGTGGATGAAGCCGCCCACGAACAAGCCGTAGAACACCGCCACGACCGCCGCCTCGGTGGGCGTGAACCAGCCCAGGCGCATGCCGCCCAAAATCAGCACCGGCGCGGCCAGGCCCCATGACGCTTCGCGCAGGCTTGCCCAGAAGGGCGGGCGCGGCAAGTGCGCCTCCAGCGCGCCCATCTTGTATTTGCGCGACAGCCAGACGGCCGGAATGATCAGCGCGAAACCGGCCAGGATGCCGGGGATCATGCCCGCTGCGAACAGCGCCGGCACCGACGCGCCGGGCACCAGCACGGAATAGATGATGAAGGCGACGGACGGCGGAATCAGGATGTCGGTGGCGGCGCCGGCTGCAACGACGGCCGCCGAGAACGAACCCGGGTAGCCGGCGCGCGACATGGCGGCAATCATCACCGCGCCCACCGCCGCCGCGCATGCCGGGCCCGAACCCGAAATGCCGCCCAGGAACATGGCCACTGCAATCGACACCAGCGGCAGCATGCCCGGGCCCCGGCCCACGATGGCAATCGCAAAGTCCACCAGCCGCTTGGCCACGCCCGAACGGTCAAAGATGGACCCGACAAGCACGAACATGGGGATGGCCAGCAGCGGGTACTTGGCCAGCCCTGCGTAGAAGTTCTGCGGCACGGTCAGCAGGCCATACCAGGGCGTGTCCAGGTTGGACAGCACGATGGCGACGGTGCCGCCGATGCCCAGCGCCACGCCCACGGGCACGCCGATCAGCATCAGCACGATGAAGACAACGAAGAGCAGGGTGGCGATCATTTCGTGTCGGCGCCCCGGGCGATGCGGCGGATGGTGCCCAGCGTGCGCAGCGAGATCGCCGCGGCCATCACGGGCAGCCAGATCGAATACCACCAGGTAGGCACGCCAATGGCCGGCGACGTTTCTTCGTAGATGAATTCGTCGGACACCAGCTTGACCGACAGCACGGTCAGCAGCACGAAAAAGGCCAGCACGCAGCCGTTGGAGATCAAGGCCAGGATGCGCTGGCGGCGGGGCGAGCCGCTGTCCGCCAGGATTTCGATGCGGATGTGGTGGTTGCGCACGAACGCCACGCTGCCGCCCGCCATGGTCAGCACGATCAACAGGAACACCGAGATTTCTTCGGTCCAGGCGAATGACTGGTCGGTGAAGTAGCGCACCAGTACGTTGGCGAAGGTGATCAGCGCCAGCGTGGCCAGCAGGATGACGGCCAGCCAGTCTTCGATGGCAAGCGGCACCTTGACGGCGGGTTCGGATTCAACGGGGATGATCGGTTCGACGGGTTCGGCGGGGGCTTCAGGGCGGGACATGGGTGCGGCGACGGCAGGGCGCTTGGCGCGTTCTAGTCATGGGGTCGCTGCATCCTACCGTCGGCCCGCAGGCGCCGGTCTTCGTGTTTTCCCGTGGTGCGGGGCGGCAACAACATGCTGCGTTGCGTCAGAGTCGGCCGTGCCTTCCGGGCCGCGCGGCGCCTGTCGCCAGCGACAGGGCGCGATGACACCAAGGCTTTACCGCGATATTGCCGTGCACCATTTTTGTGCGGCGGCGTTGGAATTCTTTTGTAACATCGGCCGAAATGGCCGCTTGGCAAGCTTCTTGAACAACAGCTCCGGGAAAACCCCCTAAACAGGTAAAATCACTTTTTGCACCCATCCTTATACGGCGCCCGCATCGTGTCCCTAGTTCAGCATCTGCCTGGTTCCTCCGTCCTGTCCTCCTTTCGTCGCGATCGCCTGTTGGCGCAATTGAAGGAAGCCGGCCTGCCGGTGGCCGACATCTCCGCTCGCTACGAGCACTTCGTCAGCACCGACGCCGCCTTGACGGCCGAACAGCAGCAACACCTGACCCAACTGCTGGATTACGGCACTCCCAGCACAGCCGACGCCCCGGCCAAGAGCCTGTCGCTGCTGGTCATTCCGCGCCTGGGCACCATTTCCCCGTGGGCCAGCAAGGCCACCGACATCGCCCACAATTGCGGCCTGTCGTCGGTGCACCGCATCGAGCGCGGCGTGCGCTATGTCATCACCCCCGAACGTGGCCTGCTTGGCACCAAGTCGTTTGACGACGCCATGCTGGCGCGCGCGGCCGACTGCCTGCACGACCGCATGACCGAAACCGTGGTCGACGCCAACTTCGACGGCCAGGCGCTGTTCCAGACGCTGGCCGGCAAGCCGATGCGCACGGTCGGCGTGCAGGCAGATGGCGTCAAGGCGCTGGCCGAAGCCAACGTGTCCTTGGGCCTGGCCCTGTCAGAAGACGAAATCGAATATCTGGCCAAGTCCTTCACCGACCTGGGGCGCGACCCCACCGACGTGGAACTGATGATGTTCGCGCAGGCCAACAGCGAACACTGCCGCCACAAGATCTTCAACGCCGAATGGGTCATCGACGGCCAATCGCAACCGAACACGCTGTTCGGCATGATTCGCGCCACGCACAAGGCGCAGCCGGAAGGCACGGTCGTGGCGTATTCGGACAACGCCGCCATCATGGAAGGCGGCCCCGCGCAGCGCTTCCAGGCCGGCGTGCCCGGCGTCACGGGGCAGGGCGCTGACGGCGCTAGGTACATCCGCCGCGACACCACCGTGCACACCTTGATGAAGGTGGAAACGCACAACCACCCGACCGCGATTGCCCCGTTCCCGGGCGCATCCACCGGCGCGGGCGGCGAAATCCGCGACGAAGGCGCCACCGGTAGGGGCTCCAAGCCCAAGGCCGGCCTGACCGGTTTTACCGTGTCGCACCTGCGTTTCGACGACGCGCTGCAACCCTGGGAAGCCGACCACCACGGCCTGCCCGAGCGCATCGCCTCGCCGCTGTCCATCATGATCGACGGCCCCATCGGCGGCGCGGCGTTCAACAACGAATTCGGCCGTCCCAACCTCTTGGGCTACTTCCGCTCGTTCGAGCAGACGGCAGGCGGCACGCGCTGGGGCTATCACAAGCCCATCATGATCGCGGGCGGCCTGGGCAGCATCGACGCCGGCCTGACCCACAAAGACGTGATTCCCCCCGGCGCGCTGCTGATCCAGCTGGGCGGCCCGGGCTTCCGTATCGGCATGGGCGGCGGCGCCGCCTCCAGCATCAGCATGGGCAGCAACTCCGCCGAACTGGACTTTGATTCCGTCCAGCGCGGCAACCCGGAAATCGAACGCCGCGCGCAAGAAGTCATCGACCGCTGCTGGCAGCAGGCCGAGAACAACCCCATCATCGCCATCCACGACGTGGGCGCGGGCGGCTTGTCCAATGCCTTCCCGGAATTGGTCAACGACGCCGGCCGTGGCGCCATCTTCGACTTGAAGCGCGTGCCGCTGGAAGAGTCGGGCTTGTCGCCCGCTGAAGTCTGGAGCAACGAATCGCAGGAACGCTATGTCCTGTCGATTCTGCCGAAAGACCTGGAACGCTTTGACGCCATCGCCCGCCGCGAACGTTGCCCGTATGCGGTGGTGGGCGTGGCCACTGAAGAACGCCAGCTGCGCGTGGTGGACGGCGAGGGCCTGCCCGGCCTGGACACGATCCGCCCGCAAGGCGAGGCCGAAGTGCGCCCCGTGGACGTGCCGATCGACGTCATCCTGGGCAAGCCGCCGCGCATGACGCGCGACGTGCGCCGCCTGCCGGGCGTGTCCGCGCCGCTGGATCTGGCAGGCATCGACCTGACCGAAGCCGCCTACCGCGTGCTGCGTCACCCCACCGTTGCCAACAAGTCCTTCCTGATCACCATCGGTGACCGTACCGTGGGCGGGCTGTCCAGCCGCGACCAGATGGTCGGCCCGTGGCAAGTGCCGGTGGCGGACTGCGCCGTGACGCTGGCCGACTACGAAGGTTTCCGTGGCGAAGCCATGTCGATGGGTGAACGTACCCCCATCGCCATGCTCGACGCCCCGGCGTCCGGCCGCATGGCCGTGGCCGAAGCGTTGACCAACCTGGCTGCCGCCGACGTGGCGCGCCTGGAAGACATCAAGCTGTCCGCCAACTGGATGGCCGCTTGCGGCGTCGATGGCCAGGACGCCGCGCTGTATGACACCGTGTCCGCCGTCAGCGAACTGTGCCAGGCCACCGGCCTGTCCATCCCCGTGGGCAAGGATTCGCTGTCCATGAAAACGTCCTGGGAACAGGACGGCGAGCAGCGCCAGGTGGTCGCGCCGGTGTCGTTGGTGGTGACGGCGTTTGCGCCGGTGGCCGACGTGCGCGCCAGCCTGACCCCGCAACTGCGTACCGATGCCGGCGACAGCGTGCTGATCCTGATCGACCTGGGCCGTGGCCGTCACCGCATGGGGGGCTCGATCCTGGCGCAGACGTACAACCAGATCGGCGAAACCGTGCCGGACATCGACGCGCCGCAAGACCTGCGCGCGTTCTTCATCACCATCCGCACGCTGGCCGAAGCCGGCACCATCCTGGCCTACCACGACCGTTCCGACGGCGGCCTGTTCGCCACGTTGACCGAAATGGCCTTCGCCGGCCGCACCGGTATTTCCGTGAACCTGGACATGCTGACGTTCGATCCGCAATCGGCGGACTGGGGCGACTACAAGATCCGCCCGGACCAGGTGAAGGTGCAGCGCGAAGAACTGACGCTCAAGGCGCTGTTCTCGGAAGAAGCCGGCGCCGTCATCCAGGTGCCCGCCGCGCAACGCGACGCGGTCATGCAAGTGCTGCGCGGCGCGGGCCTGTCGGCTCACTCGCACGTCATTGGCGGCCTGAACGGCGCCGACGAAGTCGAGTTCTACCGCGACGGCAAGAAGGTCTGGGGCCAGCCGCGCGCTGAACTCGGCCGCGCCTGGAGCGAAGTGTCCTACCGCATCATGGCCCGCCGCGACAACCCGGCTTGCGCGCAAGCCGAACTGGACGTCTGGAACGATACGACCGACCCGGGCATGAGCCCGAACGTGTCGTTCGACCCGCAAGAAGACATTGCCGCGCCGTTCATCAACACCGGCAAGCGTCCGCGCGTGGCCATCCTGCGCGAGCAGGGTTGCAACAGCCAGGTGGAAATGGCCTGGGCGTTCGACACCTCGGGCTTCGAAGCCATCGACGTCCACATGACCGACCTCTTGGCCGGTCGCGTGGACCTGGCGCAGATGCAGGGCCTGGTGGCCGTGGGCGGTTTCAGCTACGGCGACGTGCTGGGCGCCGGCGAAGGCTGGGCGCGCACCATCCGCTTCAACAGCCAGTTGTCGGATCAGTTCGCCGCGTACTTCGCGCGTCCGGATACGTTTGCGCTGGGCGTGTGCAACGGCTGCCAGATGATGGCGGCGTTGGCTCCGATGATTCCGGGCGCCGAGCACTGGCCGCGCTTCACGCGCAACCAGTCGGAAAAGTACGAAGCACGCCTGTCGATGGTGGAACTGGCCAAGTCGCCGTCCATCTTCTTTGCCGGCATGGAAGGCGCCCGCATCCCGGTCGCGGTTGCGCACGGCGAAGGCTTTGCCGACTTTTCCCAGCAGGGCGATGCCGGCCGCGTGCTGACCGCCGCGCGCTACATCGACAACCGTGGACTGGCCACCGAAGCCTACCCGTTCAACCCGAACGGCAGCCCGGGCGGCCTGACTTCCGTCACCACCGCCGATGGCCGCTTCACGGTGATGATGCCGCACCCGGAACGCGTGACCCGCAACGTCATGATGTCGTGGGCGCCCGAGAAATGGGGCATCGCCGACCAGGGTGGCACGTACAGCCCGTGGATGCGCATCTTCCGCAATGCGCGCGTCTGGCTGAAGTAAGCCCGGGGGCGGCAATGCCGCCGCCGTATGACAAGAAGGACGGGCCAGGGGCCCGTCCTTTTTTTGTTGTTGCCGGACGGGCGTTGCCCGTCCTTTTTGTTGTCACTGCGTCCGCTGTGACGCTTAACTGGCAGCCGCCCGCAGCGTTCCCGCTTCGCGTTCAAACTGGCTGGCCAGCTCTTCCGCCGCGGGTGTCAACGGCTGCGATGTGCGTTGCAGCAGCCCGATCACGTAGTCGGGCAGCGGGTCGGTGATGGGCACGATGTCGAGCTGTTCGCGCAGCATCCCGGTGGCGATCAACGTGGTCGGCAGCAACGCCATGCGGTCGCTGTTGGCCACCAGCGCCGCCGTGTCGATCACCCCGTCCGTGTGCATGTCCACGCGCGGCGTGCCCAGGCCGGCCTGCAAGAACACGTCGTACACCGACGCGCCGGGCTGGCCGGGCGGCCCCGCCACCGCGAACACCACGTCGCGCAGTTCCTGCAACGCCTGGGCTTGCCGCAAAGGGTGGTTGCGGCGCGCCGCGACCACCAAGGGGCAGGTCAGCAAGGCGCGTGCGGTCAGGTTCGGGTCGGCTTGGTCCGTGTTGACGGGGCAGATGGCGAAATCCAGTTGCCCATCGCGCAGCAGCGGCATCAGGGAATGGTAAAGGCCGCTGCGGCAGTGCAGTTCAACCTCGGGGTAGCGCTGCCGAAAGCGCTGAATCGCCGTGGGTGCCAGCAGCACCGAGGCCGCCGCCGAAATGCCGTATTGAACGGTACCCAGCCGTTCGCCCCGCATTTGCGCCATGGTGTCGCGGGCGCGCTTGGTTTCGTGAACCAGGTATTGCGCGTGCGGCAAGAAGCGCTTGCCGTAGTCGTTGGGCCGCATCCCCTTGGCGTGCCGGTCGAATAACGACAAGCCCAGCGTGCGTTCAAGACGCCGCAGGGACTTGGTCATTGCCGGTTGGGTTTGTCCGGTGGCGCGGGCTGCCGCGTGCACGCTGCCATGTTGCGTGACGGCAAGAAAATCGAATACCTGCTGCAACTTCATGTTGATGCCCCCTATTGCTCAGTCGAGCTTGCTGAAAGGTCCCCGGCTACTCATCCAAAGTGCTGACCGACCGTAGTTCATTAGCTGTCAAGGTAGCAAGCAAGAGCAGGGCGCCGCAGCCGTGTCCAGCGCATGCGGATTCAACACTGGCGCGGCTTGCGGGCCGATTGGGGCTTGCGAGGCATCGCCCGCTGACAATCTTTTGTAACGTAATGAGATATTTAACTTTTCGTTGCAACCTGCCGTAAACCCGTAGAGCGTAATGCAACCCGGAGTGGCTTTTCATGTTCAAGAACCTAAGTATTCGCGCAATCCTGACGACCGCCTTGGGCGTCTTTTTCGCGCTTTTCCTATTGACCGGCGTGGCCGTCTATCAACAATTGACCTCCAACCGCACCTCGATCGAAGTGCTGCTGGACACCAACCTGGTCCGCGCCAACGCGGTGGATGGCGCGGGCGCTGAACTGCTGCGCGCCCGCCTCGTGCTGCTGGCTGCGCAGAGCGCGCTGCTGGAAGGCAAGTCCATCGACAACATGGCCAGCATGCAGCGCCTGGATGGCTATACCAAGAAGGCGTCTGATTTGATCGACGCCGCTCGCAAGCTTCCAGAAACTACGGAAGTGGGTAAGCCGTTGTTCGACGGCGCGCTGGCCGCCTACGACGTCTATGTGCGCGACGCCATTGCGCCGATGGTGGCGGCCATTCGCGCGGGCAAGCCGCAGGACGCCAGCCGCCTGAACCTGGAAAAGGTCACGCCGCTGGGCATCCTGTTCACGCAGGCCATCCAGAAGTACGTGGATTACGCCGACGACGTGGGCCAGCGTGTGGCGCGCGAGGCGTCCACGCGCATCAATGGCGCGATCGTCGTGCTGATCTGTTTGTTGGTGGTGGTGGCGGTGTTGGTGGTCAGCCTGTACGCGATCTTTGCGCGTTCGGTGTTCCGTCCGCTGCACGAGGCCGGCCGCTTGTTTGACCGCATTGCCGGCGGCGATCTCAGCAACCGCATCGAGCAGCGTGGCAATAACGAAATCGGCGTGCTGTATGCCGCCGTCAAGCGGATGCAGGACAGCTTGTCGCGCACCGTGTCGGCCGTGCGCCTGGGCGTGGAAGAAATCCACACCGGCTCGCGCGAGATCGCGGCGGGCAACATCGACCTGTCGTCCCGCACCGAGCAGCAGGCCGCGTCGCTGGAAGAAACGGCCGCCAGCATGGACGAGCTGTCATCCACGGTGAAGAACAATGCCGACAGCTCGCGCAGCGCTTCGCAATTGGCGTCGGCGGCTTCGGAAGTGGCCACGCGCGGCGGCAAGGCCGTGGGCGACGTGGTGGGCACGATGCGCGGCATTGCGGATAGTTCCAAGCGCATCGCCGATATCGTGGGCGTGATCGACGGCATCGCCTTCCAGACCAACATCCTGGCGCTGAACGCGGCGGTGGAAGCGGCGCGCGCGGGCGAGCAGGGCAAGGGCTTTGCGGTGGTGGCCAGCGAAGTGCGCGCCTTGGCGCAGCGCAGCGGCCAGGCTGCCAAGGAAATCAAGGGCTTGATCGACGAGTCGGTGCAGAAGGTGTCGATCGGTTCGGACCAGGTGGAAGCCGCGGGCGCCACCATGCAGGAGATCGTGACGTCGGTGCGCCGCGTGACGGACATCATCAACGAAATCTCCAGCGCGTCGGAAGAGCAGTCGCAAGGCATTCAGCAGGTGAACCAGGCGGTGTCGCAGATGGACAGCGTGACGCAGCAAAACGCCGCGCTGGTCGAGCAGGCGGCCGCGTCCGCCGCGTCGCTGGAAGCCCAGGCGCAACGCCTGCGTGAAGCGGTGGCGGTGTTCAAGCTGCAAGCCGGCGGACAGGTGATCGATGCCGACGCCGCTGCCTTGGGCCGCAATGGCGAACCGGCGCTGCTGGGCGCCTGAGCCGGGGCGTCTTAGCCGGGTCCCCGACCGGGGAGCCGCAACCCAGCCTTTCCCAGCCTGCCCACGGCCGACCGCGACACCGCCGTCGGCCAATAAGAAAAGCGCCCCTCGGGGCGCTTTTCTCATTTCCGTCTTACTGGTCCAGCTGAATATTGGCGTCGGCGGCGACGTTCTTCCACTTCTTCACGTCGCTGGCGATCACTTGCTGGAATGCGTCCGACGAACCAGCCACCACCGTGCCGCCCAGGCTGGCCAGCTTGGCCTTCACTTCCGGCGTGTTCAGGGCCTTGACCGACGCGTCGTGCAGCGCCTTCTTCACGTCATCCGGCAACCCCTTGGGCGCCAGCAAACCGTTCCAGGCGTTGGCTTCGTAGCGCGGCAGGCCGGCTTCCTTGAAGGTGGGCGTGTCGGGCAGTTCGGGCGAACGCGCGTCGGCCGCGATGGCGATGGGCCGGATCTGGCCGCCCTTGATGTACGGCAGCGACGCCGGCACCGGTTCCCAGATCATCGACACCTGGCCGCTGATCACGTCGGTGAACGCCGGGCCCGCGCCACGGTAGGCGATGTGCATCAGCTTGGCGCCCGTCATCGACTTCATCAGCTCCATGGCCAGGTTGCCCAGCCCGCCCGCGCCGGACGAGGCGTAGGTGTACTTGTCCGGGTTGGCCTTGGACGCGGCGATCAGCGCGTTCAGGTCGGTGGCGGGAAAGTCCTTGGTCACGCTCAGCACGCCCGGCACCGTCACCAGCTGCGTGATGGCGGTGAAGTCCTGCACGGGGTCATACGTCAGCGACTTGTACACGGCCGGGTTGGTGCCGTGCGTGCTGGACGAAGCCAGCAGCAGGATGTAGCCGTCGGGCGCGGAGTCCGCCACGAAGCGCGTGCCGATCGAACCGCCCGCGCCGGCCTTGTTTTCAACGACCACGGTGGCGCCCAGCTCGGTGCCCAGCTGCGCGGCGAACACGCGGCCGATGATGTCGGCGGTGCCGCCCGGTGCAAACGGCACGATCAGGCGCACAGGCTTGGCGGGGTAGGCGGCTTGCTGGGCCGACGCGGCGCCGGCGGCCAGCGTGGCGCCGGTCAGCAGTGCCAGCGCGATGGTGGTTTTCTTGAAAGTCATCAGTGTCTCCAGGCGAAGGTTAGTCGAGGCTGCGGGCGAGCCAATCGACGATCAATTCGGCGATCTGGTCGCTATTGCGGTCCAGCATGCAGAAATGGGAATTGCCGGCGATGCCGGTGGCGGGCAGGTCCAGCACGTCGGCGCGCTGGCCGGCCGCGCGCAGCGCCGCCCAGTACGCGTCGGTTTGCGCGCGGTAGCGCTGCCAGGTGTCGTCGGCGCCAAAGTGGTCGCCCCATACCAGCAATTGCGGGGGCAGGCCGGGGGCGGCGGCGGCGGGCGTGCCGGTGGGTTCCAGCGCCACCACGGCGCGTACCGTGCTGGCGTATTCCTGGGCCAACAGCGTGGCGTAGCCGCCGCCCTGGCTGTGTCCGACCACGATGCACGGGCCGGTAAGGTCGAGCAGGGCGCGGTAGGCGTCCAGCGCCATCTCGCCATGCGTCAGCCAGCGCGGCACGAACTGCTTGGCGAACGTGTCGAAGGCCTCTACCGGGAATTGCTGCGCGGGATAGGCGCGGCGCGGCTGGCCGGCCGGTGCATAGCCGGCTTCCGAGCCGATGCGAAACAGGCGCCACGCCTCTTCCTTGGAGCGAAAGATGGGCGCGCTGTCGTACACCTGCGGGTACATGGCCCAGGACGCGCGGCCCCGTTCGGGCGCGTCGGATACGAAAACGTCATAGCCCGATTGCAGCAGCCGCCACAGCCAGCCCTGGCGTCCGTCCGGCGTGCTTTCCCATTGCGCGCCCGTCATGCCGCCGCCGTGCCAAAGCAGCACGGGGTAGGGGTGGCGCGGTTGTGCCAGCCGGTATTCCTGCACGTACAACTGCCCGACGGGGTAGCCGCCGTTCATGTCGATCAGGCGGGGCGCGTTGTCAACGACCTGCATTTGCTGCATGGGCACGCCGCCGGCCACGGCCTCGGCACCGCCCACGAAATGGCTGCGGATGGACTTGAGCAACACGGGGGAGTCGGGCATCAGGGTTTTCCAGAAGTCGATGTCGGGATGTTAGTTGCCAGATGTTTCTGGCTTGTGCAAAATGCGCAATGCCTGTGCCGAATCGGCACAGATGAAACAGGGCTGGGACGGAGCAATACCGATGGACACGAAATGGCTGGAGGACTTCGTCGCGCTGTCGAAGTCGCGCAATATGTTCCAGGCGGCCGAGGCGCGCAGCGTGACGCACCCGGCGTTCGGGCGCCGCATCAAGGCGCTGGAGGAATGGGCGGGCGTGCCGCTGGTGGAACGCGGCCATCAGGTGTCGACGCTGAACGCGGCCGGGCGCAGCATGCTGGCGGCGGCGATCGATGTGCTGGATATCCTGCGCGACACGCGCCAGGCCCTGCAAAAGCCCGAGCAGGAACGCAATCGAAAAATCACCATCGCGTCGGGCAAGACGCTGGCGCATTCGGTGCTGCCCGGCGTGATGGCGCGCGTGCAGCAGGGCATGGCGCCGTTTCAGCTCAAGGTGGTCACCACCACGCTGAACTACGGCGTGGACATGCTGGCCGATGGCGAAGTGGACTTTCTGCTGTGCCACGCGCACGAGCCGCTGTACGCAAAGATCGACAACCCCGGCTACCGCTGGCGCCGCGTGGGCGCCGACAAGCTGGTGGCTGTCAGCGCGCCGGTGGCGGCGGGCGGGCGGCATCCGCGCTACGCCGTGCCCAAGCTGCCGTCCGATCCGCCCGTGCCTTTTTTGGCCTATGCCGACAGCATGTCGCTGGGGCGCATCCTGGACGATCGGTTGCGGGGCTTGTGCCTGATCGGGCAGTTGCAGACGATGTACGAGTCGGACCTGGCCGACGCGCTACACGCCATGGCGCGCCAAGGGTTCGGGCTGGCCTGGCTGCCGCACACATTGATCGAATCGGATCTGCGCGCAGGCACCCTGGTGCGCGCCGACAGCGCCCGCAATGACATCCATATGGAAATCCGGATTTATCAATCGGTAGACAACGCCAAACCCCTGGCGCGCGATGTGTGGGGGCGTATCGAAGCGTACGCGGCTCGATGACGCACTTGCGTGGGGCGACGCGGACTGGGGGCGGCCATAAATGACGGCGAGCCGAAGCCGCCGACGCCGCGCCCGCTCCCCGCGATGCCGGCCGCGGGCATAAAATACCGGATTACCCCAATCCCGCCCCCCACGCACCCTACAGGATTCCGCGCCATGAACGCCCGTATCCCCGACGACGCCCTGCCGCCCACCCTTGATCCCGACGCCCTCCAGGCGTTTGTCGACGACAAGTGGGACAACGAAATCATCCCCGCGCTGACCGACTACATCGCCATCCCGGCCAAGAGCCCGGCGTTTGACGCCGACTGGGAAAAGAACGCGTTCATCGAACGCGTGGTGCGCGATGCCGCCGCCTGGGTCGAAGCGCAAAAGGTCTCGGGCCTGAAGCTGGAAGTGGTGCGCCTGCCGGGCCGCACGCCCGTCATCTTCTTTGACGCGCCCGCCACGCGTAGCGACAACGGCGACACCGTGCTGCTGTATGGCCACCTGGACAAGCAGCCGGAATTTTCGGGCTGGCGCGCGGGCCTGGGCCCGTGGACCCCCAAGTATGAAGACGGCAAGCTCTATGGTCGTGGCGGCGCGGACGACGGCTATGCCGTGTACGCCTCGCTGACGGCAATCATGGCGCTGGACAAGCAGGGCATTCCGCGCCCGCGCTGCGTGGGCATCGTGGAAACCTGTGAGGAATCGGGCAGCTACGACTTGCTGCCGTACGTGGACGCGCTGCGCGACCGCCTGGGCAACGTCGCCCTGGTGGTGTGCCTGGATTCGGGCGCGGGCAACTACGACCAGCTCTGGATGACGACCTCGCTGCGCGGCATGGTGTCGGGCACGCTGGAAGTGCAGGTGCTGGACGAAGGCGTGCATTCGGGCGATTCCAGCGGCGTGGTGCCGTCGTCGTTTCGCATCCTGCGCCATCTGCTGGACCGCCTGGAAGACAGCGCCACCGGCCGCCTGCTGCCGCAAAGCCTGCATTGCGAAATTCCCGCCGAACGCGTTGAACAAGTGGCCGCCACCGCGCGCATTCTGGGCGACGAAGTGTGGCGCCGTTTCCCCTGGAGCTGCGGCGCCGAAGGCGGCTTTGTGCTGCCGATGACGACCGAGCCCGAACAAGCGCTGCTGAACCGCACGTGGCGCCCGACCTTGTCGGTGACCGGGGCCGAAGGCCTGCCGCCGCTGTCCAGCGCCGGCAACGTGCTGCGTCCGCGCACCGCATTCAAGCTGTCGCTGCGCCTGCCGCCGCTGATCGACGCCGTGGCCGCCTCGCAGGAAATCAAGGAACTGCTGGAAGCCGACGCCCCCTACAACGCCAAGGTCATCTTCAAGGCCAACGAAGGCGCCGCCACCGGCTGGAACGCACCGGCTTCCGTGCCCTGGCTGACGCAGGCGCTGGACGCAGCGTCCCAGCAGTACTACGGCCAGCCTTGCGGCTATATCGGCCAGGGCGGCACGATTCCGCTGATGAGCATCCTGCAAAAGGGCTTTCCGAAGGCGCAGTTCATGGTGTGCGGCGTGTTGGGTCCCAAGTCGAACGCGCACGGCCCCAATGAATTCCTGCACGTGCCTTATGGCAAGAAGCTGACGGCCGCCGTTGCGCAAACCATGGCGGCCATGCCGGCATGATTTCGACTTCCGACGCTTATGCCAACGTGGTGGCTGAAACCCGCCACTGGCTGAATCAGGCCGTGATCGGCCTGAACCTTTGCCCGTTCGCCAAGGCGGTTCAGGTCAAGGACCAGATCCGCTTTGCCGTCAGCGACGCCACCGACGCCGAAGGGGTGCTGACCGACTTGCAGGACGAGCTTGCCCTGCTGGCCGAGACCGACCCCGAGAAGATCGACACCACCTTGTTGATCATTCCCGACGCGCTGGACGACTTCCTGGATTTCAACGATTTCGAGGACCTGTCCGACCGCCTGCTCAAGCGCATGCGGTTGGTGGGCGAATTGCAGGTGGCCACGTTCCACCCGCAATTCCAGTTTGCCGACACGCAGCCGGACGACATCGAGAACTACACCAACCGCGCGCCGTACCCAATCCTGCACTTGCTGCGGGAAGACAGCATCGACCGCGCGGTGGAGTCGTTTCCGGACGCCTCGGACATCTATGAAAAGAACATCGACACGATGAAAAAGCTGGGCCTGGAAGGCTGGAAAAAACTGATGACCCGGCCCTAGGCATCCATTTCGCCGTTTGCTTCGTATATGGGATGACACCCCGCGGGCTGCCCCCGCCGGGTAGACCCTTCCCACGACGCGACAGGAGACGGCGGTGCCACACTTTTCACTGATCGCGCGGGCGCGCGGCGATGCGTAGCGTGCCCGTGGCGTCTTTGCTGGCGTTGCTGCTGGCCGGCTTGCTGATCCTGGGCTTGACGGCCTGCTCGCCGCTGACGGTGCTTAACGGCGCGGTGCCCGACAACGCCAGCCGCATCGTCACCGATGTGGCCTATGGCGACGACCCGCGCCAACGCGTCGATATCTACGCGCCACCCGGGGTGCGGAACCCGCCCGTGGTGGTTTTCTTCTATGGCGGCAGTTGGCGCAATGGCTCGCGCGCCGACTACAAATTCGTGGGCGACGCGCTGGCCTCGCGCGGCATCCTGGCCGTGATCGCCGATTACCGCCTATACCCCGACGCCGCCTATCCCGACTTCCTGGACGATTGCGCGCGCGCCGTCGCGTGGACGCTGCGCCACGTGGCCGACTACGGCGGCGACCCCGCGCGCGTCTTCGTGGCGGGCCACAGCGCGGGGGGCTACAACGCCGCCATGATCGCGCTGGACCCGCGCTGGCTACAGCGCCAGGGCGCCTCACCGTCGATGCTGCGCGGGTGGATCGGCATGGCCGGCCCCTATGACTTCCTGCCGATCGTGGCGGCCAGCCTGAAGCCGGTCTTCCGCTTCCCGGGCACGCCGCCCGACTCCCAGCCGATTACCCACGTCACGGCCAACGCGCCGCCCACCTTGCTGATGGCCGGCATGGCGGACACCACGGTCGACCCGCATCGCAACACCGAAGGCCTGGCCGCCGCCTTGCAGGCCGCCCATGTGCCCGTGACGCTGGTGCGTTACGACGGCCTGGGGCATGCGCTGCTGGCCGGCGCGCTGGCGCGTCCCTTGCGCTGGCGGGCGCCGGTGCTGGACGACTTGGCGGGTTTTGTCTTGGATGCGTCGGGCGGGCCGCTGCGGGCCGACCCATAGCGCGTTCAAGTAGCGCATGGGTCGCATATCGGCCCGGTGCTACGGGTTTTCCCCGATGAATCCAATGCATCCGGGCGTACGTATATACGGCATCCACACGCGCAGCCGGGAATTCCGACGCCCACCGAAACCCCTGCGCTTAACCCTCCGAACCAGGAGAAGACCGATGAGATCTCCCTCTGACTCCGAACGCCTGGCGCTGGACAAGGCTTGCGCGCCTCAGGCCGCGCAGCCCCTGTCGCTGACCGAGCGCCTGTTGCGTCGGCGCTTGCTGGGACAACTGGCGCAATTGCAAGGCGGACGGTTGGTGATTGACGACGCAATGGGCAGCGTTGAACTGGGCGGGCAGGACGCCACGGCGGGCCGGCCGTTGCGCCTGCGGGTGCGCGATCCGGCCTTCTACCGCGCCATCGCCGCCAACGGCAGCGTGGGCGGGGGCGAATCCTATGGCGACGGCCATTGGCACTGCGACGATCTGACCGGCCTGATCCGGCTGCTGGTGCGCAACCGCGATCTGCTTGACGGCATGGAGCGTGGCGTGGCGCGGTTGGGCGGCGTGGCGATGCGCGCCTTGCATGCGTGCCGCCGCAACACGCGCGCCGGCAGCCGCCGCAACATTGCCGCCCACTACGATCTGGGTAACGACTTTTTCGGCCTGTTCCTGTCGCAAGACATGATGTATTCGTCCGCCATGTGGGCGGGCGAGGACGACACGCTGGAGCAGGCGTCCACCCGCAAGCTGGATGTGATCTGCCGCAAGCTGGACCTGCAACCCGGCCAGCATGTGGTCGAGATCGGCACGGGGTGGGGCGGTTTTGCGCTGCACGCGGCGCGCCACTACGGCTGCCGTGTTACCACCACGACGATTTCGCGCGAGCAGCACGCGCTGGCCACAGAACGCATCCGCCGCGCCGGCCTGCAATACCGCGTGGACGTGCTGCTGCAAGACTATCGCGACCTGCACGGGCAGTTCGACAAGCTCGTGTCCATAGAAATGATCGAGGCGATCGGGGCCGACTACCTGCCCACGTATTTCGGCAAGGTGGGCCAGCTGCTCAAGCCCGATGGGATGGCGCTGATCCAGGCCATCACCATCGAAGACCATCGTTATGCGCAGGCGCTCAAGGCGGTGGACTACATCAAGCGGCATATCTTTCCCGGCAGCTTCATGCCGTCGATCCAGGCGATGCTGCAAGCCAAGACGCGCGCCAGCGACCTGAGCCTGGTGCATCTGGAGGACTTTGGCCTGTCTTACGCGCGCACGCTGGCAGCGTGGCGCGAGCGCTTCATGGCGAACCTGGACGCGGTGCGCGGGCAGGGCTTTGACGACCGCTTCATCCGCCTGTGGGAGTTTTACCTGGCCTACTGCGAAGGCGGCTTTCGCGAACGCGCCATCGGCGTGTCGCATCTGTTGTTGGCGCGGCCCGGGGCCACGCCGGCAGCGGCGCGGTGGGCGGCGCCATGACGCCCGACATGACGCCCGACATGACGCCCGACATGACGCCCATCATGCAAGCCCTGATGGTGGCCGCCGTGGCCGCGTTGCTGATGGCCGGCGGCTGGCTGTGGCAGCGGCGCCATCACAACGCGGGCATCGTCGACGCGATGTGGGCATCCGGCATGGCCGTGGCCGCCGTCCTGCTGGCCTGGACCGGCCCGGGCGCGGCCACCCCGCGTGTGCTGCTGGCCGTGTTGGGCGGCGTCTGGGCGGGACGGCTGGCGCTGCACATCTGGAAGCGCGTGCGCCACGGCGAAGAAGACGGCCGCTACCGTGCCCTGCGCGCGCACTGGAACGGCAGCCAGGGCAAGTTCGCGCTGTTCTTCCTGGCGCAGGCGGGGCTGGTCGTCTTCATGTCCTTGCCGTTCATTGCCGTGGCCGCCAACCCCGTGCCCGGCATGACGCCTTGGGCCTGGCTGGGCGTGCTGGTGTGGGCGGTGTCGGTGGCGGGCGAAACCGTGGCTGACCGGCAATTGGACGCCTTTCGCGCCGACCCCGCCAACCGTGGTCGCACCTGCCGTGCCGGCCTGTGGCGCGTATCGCGGCATCCCAATTATTTCTTCGAATGGTTGCACTGGTTCAGCTACGTGGCGCTGGCGGCGGGCAGCGGCTTGGCCTGGCTGGCGTGGGTGGGCCCCATCGCCATGTACCTCTTCCTGCGCTGGATCAGCGGCATTCCCTACACCGAGGCGCAAGCCCTGCGCAGCCGGGGCGAAGACTATCGCCAGTATCAACGCACCACGCCGATGCTGTTTCCGTGGTTTCCGAAGCGCGATTGCGCCGGATCACCGCATCACCGCACCCCGACGCCAGAGGAATAATCATGAACGCTGCCACGTTGACTGAATCGCGCCTGGCTTCCGACCGGGCCGCGCCCGGCCTGCTGGGGCTGGCTGAACGCGGCCTGGTGCCCGACGCGCTTTTGCGCCTGGGCATCCGGCGCCTGTGCGCACAACGCCTGCGCGACGAAAGCGCCGGGGGTCCCGCCGCCCAGGCGCGGCGCTACCAACATCTGATCGATGAACTGCGCGCCAGCCCCGTGGCCATACACACCGACGACGCCAACGCCCAGCACTACGAACTGCCCGCTGAATTCTTCACGCTGTGCCTGGGCCGTCAATTGAAGTATTCCGGCTGCTATTACGCCACGGGGCGGGAAACGCTGGACCAGGCCGAAGCCGCCATGCTGGAGCTTTATGGCGTGCGCGCCGAACTGGCGGACGGCCAGCGCATTCTGGAACTGGGTTGCGGCTGGGGCTCGTTGACCCTGTGGATGGCCGAACGCTATCCGACGGCGCGCATCACCGCCGTGTCGAACTCCGCCTCGCAGCGCCAGCACATCCAGGCGCAATGCCGCGCGCGCGGGCTGGACAACGTCGAGGTCATCACCTGCGACGTCAACACGCTGCAACTGCATCCGCAGACCTTCGACCGCTGCGTGTCCGTGGAAATGTTCGAGCACATGCGCAATTACCAGGCGCTGCTGGCGCGGATCGGGTCATGGCTGCGTCCGGGCGGCAAGCTGTTCGTGCACCTGTTTGCGCACCGCAGCCTGATGTACCCCTTCGAGACCGAGGGCGACGACAACTGGATGGGCCGGCATTTCTTCACGGGCGGCCTCATGCCGTCGGCAGACACCTTGCTGTGGTTTCAGGGCGACCTGCGCATCGAAGCGCGCTGGCTGGTTGACGGCAGCCACTACCAACGCACCGCGAACCACTGGCTGGCCAACCAGGACGCCCATCGCGCCCAGGTGCTGACAGTGCTGGAAAAGGCCTACGGCGCGCCGCTGGCCCGCCTGTGGTTCAACCGCTGGCGCATGTTCTGGATGGCGTGCGCCGAGTTGTTCGGCTACCAGAACGGGCAGGCCTGGATGGTGGCCCACTACCGCTTTGCGCGGCCAGACTGAAGGAGGGCACTGCCCATGCGCAAGACCTTACGCGTTGCCGGCTTGGCGTTGCTTGCCGCCTTGACGGGCTGCGGCGGCCCCACGCCCATGCCGCCCGTGGCGCAGGTGGACATCCCGCGCTTCATGGGCGATTGGTACGTCATCGCCGGCATTCCGACCTGGCCCGAGCGCGCGTCGTTCAACGCGGTGGAAACCTACGCCTTGCTGCCCGACGGGGGCATTCAGACCACGTTCCGCTATCGCCACGGCGGCTTTGACGCCAAGGTGAAAACGATGCGGCCCGAAGGCACGGTGCAACCCGGCACCGGCAACGCGGTGTGGGGCATGCAGTTCATCTGGCCGATCCAGGCGGAATACGTCATTGCCTATGTGGACGACGCCTATCAGCAGACGATCATCGGCCGCAGCAAGCGCGACTACGTCTGGATCATGGCGCGCACGCCCACCTTGCCGGATGCCGACTATGCGCGCCTGGTCGACAAGGTGCGCGAGCTGGGCTACGACCCGGCATTGCTGCGCCGCGTGCCGCAGCAGTGGCCCGAACAAGGGCCGGACCCGCGCACCTACCCTGAAGCGGGCAAGGGCTAGGGGTTAGGGGGCAGGGCAAGGGCCAGGGCAGGGCGTCGGAATGCGCCGCGAGCTAAATATTTTTTGGTTATATAAACCGGCGTTTTTATTTGCCGGTCGAATCCGGCATCGCGCCATCTGATCCGGTCCCCATACCCGTGCAGAAGGCAATGACGCGGCCCTGAAAGCGGGGCTGGTCATACCAGTGCCGTGACGCACAAAAATTTCACGAAACTTACGGCAAGGGTTTTCCCGCTACGTACGGCGTTTATTTTTCCCATAGCATCGCACCCAAAATCAAAAGCGCGACCATTTGTTACCCATGGGATCGCGCCCACGGGGCTCCACCAATTCGCCCCAGGACCCGGAAAAGAACTTTATCCAAGTTGGGAGACTTGCATGCAACGCCGTTCGTTTTTGAAGAAAGCCACTTTGGGAGCCGCTGCCGGCGGCGCCACCCTGGCGGTGCCCGCCATCGCGCAGGAAGCCCCCACGCTGAACTGGCGCCTGGCCTCCAGCTTCCCCCGCAGTGCCGACGCCATTTTCTCGGGCGGCGAAAGCGTCGCCAAGTACGTGTCGGAAGCCACGGGCGGCAAGTTTTCCATCCGCGTGTTCCCGGCCGGTGAAATCGTTCCGGCGCTGCAAGTGCTGGACGGCGTGCAAAACGGCACGATCGAATGCGGCCACAGCGCCTCGTACTACTACTACGGCAAGGACCCGGTCCTGAGCTTTGACGCCGCCGTGCCGTTCGGCCTGAACACCCGCCAGATGAATTCGTGGATGCGCCACGGCGACGGCCTGTCGCTGCTGCGCGACGTCTTCAAGACCTACAACATCGTCAACTTCCCCTGCGGCTATACCGGCACGCAGATGGGCGGCTGGTTCCGCAAGGAAATCAAAACGGTGGACGACCTGAAGGGCCTGAAGTTCCGCGTCAGCGCGTTCGCGGGCGCGGTGCTGTCGCGCCTGGGCGTGGTGCCGCAGCAGATCGCCGGCGGCGACATCTACCCGGCGCTGGAAAAGGGCACCATCGACGCGGCCGAATGGATCGGCCCCTACGACGATGAAAAGCTGGGCTTCAACAAGGTGGCCCCGCACTACTACTACCCGGGCTGGTGGGAAGGCACGCTGCAAGTGTCGCTGTACGTCAACCAGGACGCCTACAACAAGCTGCCCAAGCACTACCAGGCCATCCTGGCGCAGGCATCGGCCGCGGCGACCAACGACATGATCGCCAAGTACGACGCCGAGAACCCCGCCGCGCTGCGCCGCCTGATCGCCCAGGGCGCCAAGCTGCAATCGTTCCCCAAGCCCGTCATGGACGCGTGCTTTGCGGAATCGGTCAAGCTGTACGACGAAATGAGCGCCAAGAATCCGGTGTTCAAGAAGGTCTACGAAAGCATGAAGAACTTCCGCGACAACGAACTGCCCTGGTTCCGTGTTGCCGAAGGCAGCTATGACAGCTACATGGGCACGATCAACCGCGGCAAGTAAGCCCCGGCCAGTGCCCAAGGCGCGCGGGGATGTGCCGCATCCCCGCGCGCCTGCTGGATTTTTGCCGCTGTTTTTTCGCCTCTGTCCTGTCTGTCTCTCCTCAAGTTGCACATTGACCGCGCGTAAGTCCCGCGCCGGTCCGGATATCCAACATGAATGCCCTCTTAGCCCTATCCCGTTTGATCGATGCGATCAACACGGTGGTCGGCCGGTGCGTGACGTGGTTGACGCTGGTCGTCGTCCTGGTCAGCGCCGGCAACGCCGTCGTGCGCAAGGTCTTCCAGATCAGCTCCAACGCCTGGCTTGAAATGCAGTGGTACCTGTTCGGCGCCATCTTTCTGTTGGCCGCCGGGTACACGCTGCTGCGCAACGAACACGTGCGCGTGGACGTGCTGTCCTCGCGCCTGTCGCGGCGCAAGCAGATCTACATCGACATCTTCGGCGTCATCTTCTTCTTGATGCCCGCCTGCCTGCTCATCACCTACCTGTCCTGGCCGGTGTTCATGGATTCGTTCGTGACGAATGAACAGTCGTCCAATACCGGCGGCCTGGTGCGCTGGCCGGTCAAGCTGCTGATTCCTGTTGGCTTTGCCTTGCTGGTGTTGGCGGGCCTGTCGCACTTGATCAAGTGCGTGGGCTTCCTGATGGGCAAGTGCCCGGACCCCGGCGCGCGCGCCACCGAGATTTCCGCCGAGGAAGCCCTGGCGCTGGAAATCGCCGAAGAAGCGCGCGTGCGTGAAGAACGCGCGTTGGCGGCGCAAGGTGGGAAGCCGCCCGGCGGCGCCGGCGATCAACACGGACAGGACGGACGCTGACCATGGAATTCTTGACTGCAAACATGGCTCCCATCATGTTCGCCACCTTGGTGGTGTTCTTGCTGATGGGCTTTCCCGTGGCCTTCGCGCTGGCGGCCAACGGCATTCTTTTTGCGTTGATCGGCATTGAACTGGGCCTTTTGAACGCGGCGTTGTTCCAGGCCTTGCCGCAACGCATCTTCGGCATCATCTCCAACGACACGTTGCTGGCGGTGCCATTCTTTACCTTGATGGGGTTGGTGCTTGAACGATCAGGCATGGCCGAGGACCTGCTGGAAACCATCGGCCAGTTGTTCGGCACCGTGCGCGGCGGCCTGGCCATCGCAGTGGTGTTCGTGGGCGCGATGCTGGCCGCCACCACCGGCGTGGTGTCGGCCTCGGTCATCTCGATGGGCCTGATCTCGCTGCCGATCATGCTGCGCTATGGCTACGACCGCAGGCTGGCCAGCGGCATCATCGCCGCGTCGGGCACGCTGTCGCAGATCATCCCGCCGTCGCTGGTGCTGATCATCCTGGCCGACCAGCTGGGCCGTTCGATCGGCGACATGTACCGTGGCGCCATCGTGCCCGGCTTCATGTTGGCCGGCACCTACGTGTTGTTCGTCATCATCAAGTCGTACCTGAAGCCCGATTCAGCGCCGGCGCTGCCCGAAGAAGCACGGTCGTTTCACGAAGCCAACGGCACGCGCGGCGGTCGTTCGCTGCTGGTGCTGATGGTGATCTCGGCGTTGTCCGCGTACTTTGTCGGCCAATACATCGAAGCCGATACGGCGCCGGTGGACGAGCAGATTGTGCTGTCGCTGCTGATCTGGGGGCTGACCGCCTTCATCATTGCCGGCGTCAACAAGGTCTTCAAGATCGGCCTGCTGTCGGCTCTTGCCGAACGGGTCACCTTCGTGATGATCCCGCCGCTGTTCCTGATCTTCCTGGTGCTGGGCACCATCTTCATCGGCGTGGCGACGCCGACCGAAGGCGGCGCCATGGGCGCGGTGGGCGCCATCATCATGGCGCTGATCCGTGGCCGCCTGACGCTGAACCTGATGAAGCAGGCCATGGACACCACCACCAAGCTGTCCACCTTCGTGGTGTTCATCCTGGTGGGCTCGACGGTGTTCGGCCTGACCTTCCGGGGCGTCAACGGCGACTTGTGGGTGGAACACCTGCTGATCAGCCTGCCGGGCGGCGAGCTGGGCTTCTTGATTGCCGTCAGCGTGCTGACCTTCGTGCTGGCCTTCTTCCTGGACTTCTTCGAATTGGCCTTCATCATCGTGCCGTTGCTGGGGCCGGTGGCCGACAAGCTGGGCATCGACCTGATCTGGTTCGGCGTGCTGCTGGCGGTCAACATGCAAACCTCGTTCATGCACCCGCCGTTTGGGTTTGCGCTGTTCTACCTGAGATCGGTGGCGCCTAAGGATAGGTACAAGGACAAGGTCACGGGCAGGATGATCGAACCCGTCACCACGGGCCAGATCTATCGCGGTTCCATCCCGTTCATCGTGATTCAGCTGGCGATGGTGGCGGCGGTGATGGCGTTTCCCGGCCTGGTCATGCACTACAAGAGCGACGAGGCGCAGGTGGATTCCAGCAAGGTGAAGATCGAGGTCGATACGTCCTACGGCACCAGCACCTATGGCGGTGACGATCCGGGGGCGGACTTCAAGTAGCGGACCAGAATGCCGGCAGCGATGCCGGCATTTTTCTTTTGGGGATATCCCTAAATGGCGGTCCAAAGGTATTGCATACAAGATACCGTCATTGTGACCGCCGCTGTTCGGCGTGCGGCCTGTGCGTCTTTCCCCATTTCCTGTGTCCGGCCACGCGGCGTCTTGTCATGGCACGCGCGGACGGTGCCGCATTGCCTTGTCTTTGCCCTTGCCCCGCTGGAGAGTCGTATGAATGTGTCCCGCCGCCATGCCCTGGCCGCGCTTGCCGCGCTGCCCCTGATGCCGCTCACCTCGCGCCTTGCGTGGGCGCAGCCCGCATTTCCGACGCGCCCCGTGCGCCTGCTGGTGGGCTTTGCGCCCGGCGGCCTGACCGACATTGCGGCCCGCGCGCTGGCCGAGCGCATGGGCAAAACCCTGAAGCAGAACGTGGTGGTGGAAAACCGGCCGGGCGGCCAGGCCATCATCGCCACCGTGGCGGTGGCGCGCGCCGAACCCGACGGCTACACGCTGGGCTTTGCCGGCACCAACGGCATGATCCTGAACCCCTTGCTGTACAACAACCTGCCGTACCAGCAGTCGGACTTCAAGCAGCTGGGGTCAATGGGCAAGTCGCCCATGCTGTTGATCGTGCACCCCGACCTGGGCGTGAATACCGTGCAGGAATTCATTGCGCTGGCCAAGAAAAAGCCCGGCGACATCACCTGCGCCCATGCCGGGCGAGGCGTTATCAACCACCTGGCGTTGCTGCATTTCCAATCCAAGACCGGCACGCAGTTTCAAGACGTGCCGTACAAGGGCAGCGGCCCCGCGCTGCTGGACCTGATGGCCGGCACGGTGCAAAGCACGTTCGACTTTCCCACGTCGGCCTTGGCCAACATCAAGTCGGGCAAGCTGAAGGTGCTGGCCGTGACCGCCGACAAGCGCCTGTCCAGCCTGCCCGATGTGCCCACCATGAAAGAGGCGGGCGTGGATGGCTTCGAGCTGTACACGCGCATGATGATTTCCGGCCCCGCCGCCATGCCGGCGGACGTGGTGAAGGTGCTTGAGAACGCCGTGCGCGAAGGCACGCGCGACCCTGGCCTGATCCAGCAATTCGCCGAGCAGGGCGTGGCCGTTGAGTTCACGTCGTCGGCGGACCTGGACAAGGTCATTGCCGACGAATCCGCCATGTGGGCCGAGGTCATCAAGGCCAACGGCGTGCCCAAGACCGATCTGAAAGCGTAAGGACGCACCGTGACCGACCAAGCCCGCATTACCGTCAGCCCCGAAATCGCCCTGATCGACGTCGCCCGCGACATCCGCATCGAAGGCTTTCCGGCCTATGCCTTCATCACTGTCCGGGCCAGCATGCAGATGTGCGGCGCGCCGTGGCGCTCGCAAGCCGTGTTCGTGGCGGGCCACGACGGCAGCCTGGACCTGGGGCGCGACAGCCCCGTGTCCGGCAGCTACGCCGAGCCGTCCGCCATGGGCCTGGTGTGGTCCATGGTGTGCGAAGACATGAGCCGCGTGGTGTTTCCGCCCGATCGCACCGAGCCGCTGGTGGTCCAGATTGACGCGACGGACGGGACGCAGCACGCGTCGGCGCAACTGGTGCAGGATTTTCTGGAAGAGGGCGTCACGCATCGCGCGGTGCGCGAACAAGTCGGCGGCATGACCATTTCGGGCGAACTGTATACGCCGGCGGGGCCGGGGCCGCATCCGCTGGTCATCTACATGAACGGCTCGTCGGGCGGCGTCAACGCGCCGCGCGCCGCGCTGTTTGCCGCGCGCGGTTTCCAGTGCCTGGCGCTGGCCATCTTCAACTACGACGGCCGCCCGAAGTACCTGAACGACATGCCGCTGGAGTATTTTGAACACGCGCTGCGCTGGGCGCATGCCGAGCTGGCGCCGCGCGACGGCTTCGTGGCACTGTCGGGCATCAGCCGGGGCGGCGAGACCTCGCTGTTGGTGGCCTCGCACTATCCCGATTTGGTCAGCGCGGTGGCCGCCTACGTGCCGTCGCCCGTCATGCACGGCGTGGTCAGCGCGGGCTCGCCCGGCACGGGCCGCGATGCGCAGGTGTGGACGAAAAACGGCGAGCCGCTACCGCATCTGTGGCAGAACAACGCCAGTGCCGATTGGGAAGCGGCCTACGCGTCCGAGCCGCCGTATCGGCAAACCCACGCCTTTCTAAGCGCCACGCGCGATGCGGCGGCGGTCGAGCGCGCTCGCATTCCGGTCGAGAACTACCCCGGCCCGGTCATGCTGATCAGCGCGTCCGATGACGGCTTCTGGCCCAGCACCGCATATTCCGAAATGGTGATGCGCCAGCGCCAGGCGCATGGGCTGGCCACGTTCCACCACGTGTGCATGGGGGCGGGGCATCACGTGCACTACCCGTACCTGCCGGCCACGCTGATCAGCAAGCCGCACGCAATGTCGGGCCTGCTGCTGGACGCGGGGGGGTCGCCAGCCGCGAATGCGGCGGGCAACGAGGGGTCTTACCTGGCGGTGCTGGAATTCTTGAACCGGGCAGCGGGCACGCCGGCTGACGGCTTGTGAGCCATGGGAGCCGGGGCCACTATTCCTCGGTAGCCCATTCCACCTGCACGCCCAGGCTGCGCAGGTTTTCCACGAACTGCGGATGCGCGCGGCGAATCGGCGTTGCGTTGCGGATTTCGGAACGCCCCTTGATGCTGCTGGCGACCATGAACAGCGCGATCGCCACGCGGATGATGTAGGGGCTTTCCACCACGGCCGGCGTCAGCGGCATGCCGCCGAACGTCACCACGCGGTGCGGGTCCGAAGAAAACACGTGCGCCCCGAATTTGGACAGCTCGCCCGTCCAGCCCAGCGCGCCGTCATAGACCTTGTTCCAGAACATGGCGTTGCCTTCGGCGCACACGCCCAACGCGATGAAGATGGGCAGCAGGTCCACCGGAAAGTATGGCCACGGCGCGGCTTCCACCTTGGTCAGCACGTTGCTGGTGAAGGGCGTTTGCACCTTGAGCGGGCCGGTGCGCAGCGCGCGCGACCAGCCGTCCTTGTGCTCGATCGTGACGCCGAACTTGGCGAAGGTGCGGTCGATCAGCGGGAAGTTGCCCGGCGTGCGGTTGCGCACCACGACATCGCCGCCGGTAATCGCACCCAGCGCGAGGAACGTAGTGATTTCGTGGAAATCTTCTTCAAAGGTGAACTCGCCGCCGCCCAGCGTTGCGCCACCGCGCACGGTCAGGCGCGACGTGCCGATGCCGTCGATGTCCGCGCCCATCATCACCATGAAGCGGCAGAACTCCTGCACGTGCGGCTCGGACGCGGCGTTGGTCAGCGTGGATTCGCCTTGCGCGGCGGCCGCGCACAGCACGAAGTTTTCGGTGGTGGTGACCGACGCGTAATCCAGCCAGTGATGCGTGGCCGTCAACGGTCCGCTGCTGCGCACCAGCAACGACCCGCTGGCGCGTTCCACCTGCCCGCCGAACGAACGGAAAATGTCCACGTGCGGATCGATTTCGCGCACGCCCAGCGTGCACCCCTTGACGTTGTCTTCCAGCCGCGCCACCCCGAAGCGCGCCAGCAGCGGCGGCACCAGCATGATCGACGAGCGCATCTCTTCGGGCAGGCGGTGCGCGGTGGCGTCGAACGCGGTGTGCCGATGATGCAGCGCCAGCGTGCGCGTGGCTTCATCCAGCTTTACCTCGCTGCCCAAGGTGCGAAAGATGTCCAGGATCTTGCGCACGTCGGTAATGTCCGGCACGCCATGCAGGGTCAGCGGCTGGTCGGTCAACAACGTGGCGCACAGAATTGGCAGCACCGCGTTCTTGTTGGCCGAAGGAATGACGCGGCCGCGCAGGGGCGTGCCGCCGTGGACGATAAGGTTGGACATGGGGAAAGGGCGGCCGAAGCGCGGACCTGAAGCAAGAAGTGGCGGGAATTGTACTGGTACGCCCCGAGGTGGGCCCGCCCGCCGGGTGAACAAACGTATCAAACTGCAATCGACACGGCGGGGCACAGGGCGGGGCATACGGCGGGGCATACGGCGGGGCATACGGCGGGGAACACGGAGGGGAACACGGTGAGGTACGCGGCGATGCTAATGGCCCGCCACCAGCGCGCCGGACGTGCGTAATCCGGGCCGGAACGCATGCGCGTGCGCGCCCCATGCAATCAGGAAGGCGACGCCGACCAAGGCCAGCAGCACCCAGGGGAACGCGGCAACGCCCCAGCCCCCAAGCAGCATGCCGCCCACCACGCCGGCCGAGGCGATTGCCCCGTTCCAGGCCACCACGTTCATGGACAGCGCCACATCGGCGCCCTTGCCCGCCGCGTCGGCCAGCGCGGTTTGCAACAGGGTGGCGGCGCCGCCGAAGCTTATGCCCCACACCGCCACGCCCAGGTAAACAATGGCGGGGGTAATGGGCGCCACGCCAAACACCAGCGCGGTCACGCCGAACGCGCCCAGGCTGGCCAACACGGTGGCGCGCAAATGGCGGTCCACCAGTTTGCCGGTCACCCAGATGCCCGCCAGGGCGGCCGTGCCGAACACCAGCAACACCAGGTCCACGCGCTTGCCCAACCCGGCCGGCGCCACAAACGGCGCGATGTAGGTATAGAGGATGTTGTGCGCCAGCATCCATGCGATGACCACGGCCAACACCGGGCGCACGCCCGGCGTCAGGAACACGCGGCGCAGCGGCATGCGTTCGTGCGACGACTGGCCCGGGTAGTCGGGCACCTTGGCCAGCACCCAGGCAATCAGCACCAAGGTCAGCGCGGACATGATCCAGAATGCCATGCGCCAACCCACCGTGGCCCCCAACAAGGTGCCCAGCGGTACCCCGAGCGACAGCGCGATGGGCGTGCCCACCATCGCCAACGCCAATGCGCGCCCCTGTTGCCACGGCGCCACCATGCGCCGCGCATAGCCTGCGATCAGGCTCCATGCCAGCCCGGCCGCCACGCCGGCGAAGAACCGTGCGACCAGCGTCAGCCAATAATTCGTCGACAGCGCGGTGGCGGAGTTGAAGACCAGGAAGCCGATGATGGTCATCAGCAGCACGGTGCGGCGGCGCCAGCCGCGCGTGGCGATCGTCAACGGGATGGCGGCCAGCAATGATCCCAATGCGTAGGCGGTCACCATCTGCCCGGCCCATGCCTGGCTTACGCCCAGCCCGGCACTGACCTGGGGCAGCAGCCCGGCGGGCAGGGTTTCGGTGACGATGCAGATAAAGCCGGTCATGGCCAGCGCCAGCAGCCCCGCGACGGGCAGGCGGTCGGGCGCGGTTGGCGCGGGGGTCAGGGTAGGGGATGTCACACGAAATCCTTTTCTTGCCCGGGCAGGCAAGCTGTTGCGGTGCTCGGGCGGTGATTGTTTTGGGGGCCGTCAGGGCGACGGTGTTTCCGAATTCGACGATACATGTGTACCGATTGATATAAATGTAGAGGTGGGGCTTTCGCGTTGTCAACGACTTTTGTATCGATTAGTATTGATGTCGCGAATTTCGAGTCGCTGATTTCAACGGAGGCACCGGCATGGCGCAAATGGGCAGGCCACGCGCGTTCGACCGCGAACAGGCGGTGGATCAGGCGCTGCATTTATTTTGGGAACAAGGCTATGAATCAACGTCGCTGAGCCAGCTGAAAGCGGGCATCGGCGGCGGCATTTCCGCGCCCAGCTTCTATGCGGCGTTCGGCTCGAAAGAGGCGCTGTACCAAGAGGCCGTTCAGCGCTACCTGGACACGTACGCGCGCGTCACGGAGAGCCTGTGGGACGACGCCCTGCCTCCGGCACAGGCCATTGAGCTGGCGTTGCGCCGCTCGACCAAAATGCAGTGCGAACGCCACCATCCCAAAGGGTGCATGGTGGCACTGGGCGTCATGAGTGCGCCCACCCCCGAGCACACCGCCGTGACGCAGCCCTTGACGCAGTCGCGCCAGCGCACGTATGCGGGTTTTATCCGCTGCGTGGAACGCGGCATCGCCAGCGGCGAGCTGGACCCCGCCACGGATGCCAAGGCGCTGGCCACGGTGTTCAACAGCTTTCTGTTGGGCGTGTCCATCGCGGCGCGCGACGGCGTGCGCCACGCGGTATTCGACGCCGCCATCACGCAGCTGATGCGCCAGTGGGACGTGGCGCGTGCGCAGGCGGGCTGAGCCGAGGGAAGCGGTCTGAGGCGAGCTGAATCGGTCCGAAGCGCCCTGAAGGGACCTGAAGCGACCTCAAGCCACCCGGACGTAAGACGATGCCCCCATCGCTGACCGTCGCACCCGTCGCCTAGCCGGCGTTGGCAGCGCTGCCGCTTTTGCCGTCACCCTCGCCGTCATCGCCCGCAAACGTCAGTTCGCGGGCGCGTTCGTCCATGCCGGCGCGGTCGCGCGCCAGGCGGCGGCGCAAGCGCCATCCGCCAAACCAGCCGCTGGCGTCGTTGATCTCGGCGCTAAGGCGTTGCAGGTATTCGTTATCGGGCGACAAGGCCAGCGCGCGGGCGACCCATACGTGGGCCAGATAGGCGTTGGCCTCGCAGCCACGGCCTTCCATGAAGGCGATGGCGTAGCTGCGGGCGGCAGTTTCGCGGTCGCCGTCGTGGTCCTGGTTCCACAGCCAGGGCAGCACGCTGTCCAGCGCGGCGCGCTGGTCTTCTTCCGACCCGCTGTGCATCAGCATCAGCCAGCTCAGGTTGCGCGCCGCCATGGCTTCCATGCGCGAGCCCCGGTCGGCCACGCGCCAATTGTTTTCCAGCCACCCTCGGTACGTCTGGTATTCATGCGCCGCAATGTCGCGGCCTTCGTCGATGGCGGCGTAGGCCAGGTTGTTGCGCGCAATCAGGTCGCCCGCTTCGGCGGCCTGCGTCAGGAAATTTCTTGCGGCGGCCTTGTCGATGCCCGGATAGTTGGCGTCGATCTTGCCGGCATACAGCTCGCTAAGCGACATCAGCGCGTCGGCGCGCTGGCGCCGGGCGCCTTCCTGCCACAGGAACAGCGCGGCCTCGGGCGACACGTCGCCCCACAGGTTGCGGCCCAGCTGCGCCAGGTTGAAAGAGCGGTCCTTGCCGTCCAGCGCAAAGCCGCGTTCAAGCAAGGCCTGGGTGTCCAGCTCGTCCACCTGCAAGCCGAACAGGCCGAACTTGCTGCCCACCGCTGCCAGCAAGACGGCTTCCACATCGTCGCCCCAGTGCGCGCCGCGCGTCAAAACCAGCGGGAACAGGCGCTGTGCGTCCGGCATGCCCTGAAACCACACGCAGGCCTGCAAGGTGAACAGCACGCCGGGGTAAGCGTCGTCCGCCAGGTCGATGTTGGTGGGCGCCACGGCGCATGCGCGCGTCAACAACGCGTAGGCGTGCTGCAACAGCCCGGCGTTCCAGTGCACGTCGCCGTCGTCGTCTTCACGGCGGGCGCGCGCTGTCTGGAAGTTGGCGTAGTGGCACAGCGCGCGGCATTGCAATTCGGCGGACACATCCAGCGTCAGCCATTGCTCGAAGGCGTCGCAAAACGCCGCGTTACGTTCGTCGTCGTCCACTTCCGGGTAGAAGGCGGGGTAGCCCAGATAATCCAGCTCTTTGTAAAACCGCAGCTCTTCGCGCTGTGCGTCGGTCAGCCCGGCGCAGACCGGGCCGTCGATGAAAGCCTGCATGTCGGCATGGCTGCCGTTCCATCGCGGGTACAGGAAGTACAGGTAGCTGATCAGCGCGCTCAGGTCGTTCGGGCGCAGCGCCAGCGACGTGCGCAGCCAATAGGTCTTGGGGTCGTCCTTGTCCTGGGGCGTGCGCGTGGGCAGGCCGTCGGGCCGCGAGGCCGGTAGTTCGGCCAGCCCCATGCCGCTGCGTTCGTCCAGCAGGCGCAGCGCCTGTTCCCAGACGTCGGGCGACCAGCTTGCCTGCAAGCCGTCGTGCGACGCGGCCACGCCATGTTCCAGCAAGTCGGCCAGCCAGTCGGGCTCGTCCAGGTACGCGCATACGCGCATGGTGCGCTGCACGGCCACCACGGGGCGTTCGTGCAAGGCCATGGCGTGCAGGAATGCCGCCACGGCGTGGTCGCGGGCCATCATCGCGCCGGCCCACTGGGCATCGTTTACGTAGTCGGCAGTGTTGCTGCTGCGTATGAGGCCGGCGATGCTTTCCCATTGGTTGCCGTAGGCCAGGTGGGCGTGATACGACGCCGGGCGCGCATCGCGCCGGGCGCGCACGCGGGCCAGGTTGTCGGCCGGCGCACGTTGCGGATCGCTGATGACGTCCAGCATCCACCGATACCCATAGCTTTCTCCGTCGCTGTCCAGCCAGCGCAAGGCGGCCGCTTCCAATAGGGCGTCCAGGTCGTCGTATTGGCCGGCGTCAAGCCATTCGCGCAGTTGCGCGCGGCGCGCGAGCAGGGTGTCGATCGTGTCGTTGGATGGGGTCATTCGCTACGGCAAGGTGGGTTCAGGGAACGGCGAACCCGGCGCGGCCGCGCGGAGGGCATGGCGCTTCGGGGCCGCTGTCTTTAACAACGGCAGCTTGGCCGGATAGTTAAATGGTGGGGGTGGCGGACGCGGCGGGCTCGCGGCTTTTGCGGATCAGCACCGCGCCCAGGATGGTCAACGCCAGGCCGCCGCCGACGTAGGGCAGCCCGAATATCAGGGCCCAGAAAAACAGCGCGGTGTTGGCGTCGTTGGCCGCTTGCGCGCCCGCCGTGGCTGCCTGGTGCGCACTGAAATCCATGGTCAACATCGTAGCGGGGATGGTCAGCATCAACGCCACGCCCAGCACCACGAAACCCCAGCCAATCAGGCGGCGCAGGTCGGCAATGCGGGCCAGCAATACCGCGGCCACCACGGTGATCAGCAGCCAGACCGCGGTGCCGACGTACATCATTGTGTCGCCGTCCGCCGCGTCAGGATCGGGCAAGCCGGCCAGCAAAAGCGGAAGCAGCACGCCATAGCTGACCTTGCCGATAAGCAGCCCCAACACAATGCTGACGATCCATTTGACGCTGTTAGAGGGCATGCGGGATTCCTTCGGTTTCGGTGTGGGGCGGGTGTGCTTGTGCCCGCTACGCAGTGCAGGGTGCCGCGCTACTACGCGCGGCGGCGCAGCTTTTCCTGATGCAGCTGCCTGACCTGTTCTGCGAATTCGGCCACCGGGCCATCGACGGCCACGCCGTCAATAACGTCCTGAATGGCCAAGGGTTTCACACGCGACGGCGCCACGCCCCATTCCTGCATCCATTGCCGATATTGCTGCGACGAGCTGGCATAGACGATGCGGCCCAGCCCCACCCAGCCATGCGCGGCGGAACACATCGGGCAATGTTCGCCCGACGTGTAGACGGTGCAGGAGGCGCGTTCGGCAGGCGGCACGTTGTTGGCCGCCCAGCGCGCAATCTCGAACTCGGGATGCTGCGTGTGGTCGCCGCCCGCAACGTGGTTGTGGTCTTCAAACAGCACCTCGCCTTGGGCGGACACCAGCACCGAGCCAAAGGGCTCGTCGCCAGATTCCAGCGCCTGCCGGGCCAGGGCCACGCAACGCGCCAGATGCTGCTTGTCGTGTTCATCGATCATGCGAAACCTCGTTGGTATGCGGAGCCGGGGGGCGGCAGATGCCGGAATGTCGGGGCACGCTGAAGCGTCAATAGCCCTGTCGCGTCACTCGCGTCAATCGCGTCAATAGTAGATATCGACGTAATCGGTCAGGCGGCCGCAGCTTTCCATCTGCTGCAAGCGCCAGTACTTGCGCTTGCCGGTGGCGCGGAATTCATAGTCGCCCGTGCGTTCGCAGCGGCGGCCTTTCTCGGGCGCGTCCAGAATCAGGATGGTGCCGCGAAAGACAAAGCGGTCGCTGTCGATGGACACGATCTCGCCGTTGATCTTCAGGGTGCCTTCGAAGTTGGCCTGCGTGCCGTCGATGCGCACGACGTCATTGACGTCCTTGGCGCTGAGCTGGCCCCGATCGGCCGACCACAGCCACTGCACGGTGACGCCGCTATTGTTCATCAGGCGCTCGTAGGCGGCCTGGTTGCGTATGTCCGTCTTGGTGACCGGCGCCAGGGCCGTCGCGCTGTTTTGCTGCGTGGGCGCCGGTGCCCGCGCCGGGGTCTGGATCTGTGTCTGGGGCTGGGCCGCCGCACCGTTTTGCTGCGCCGGCGAATGGGCGCGCACGGGGTCGCCTTGCGCCGCGATCATCGGCGACGCCGCGGCCAGGGCCAGGCCGAACGCCAGCGGCAGGATGCGGGATAGGCGTTGATTGCGCTTGGCGGGGTTCATATCGCGAGCAGGCGTCTTATGCATGTTCATGAAAAGTAGGGGCCTTTGGACGGCCGCCCCGGACGTGGGCGGTTACGGGCGCCTAAATTAGCACGCTGATTGCATCTGGTAATTGCTGACCTTGTGCGTTATGTATCTATCCGTTAACAAGCTGCGCGAAAGGTGTAGCGAACCGGCGCCGCGCGGGGTTTTGGCGCGGGCTCGGCGCGTGGACGGCGGCGATGCCGATGTGGGCAAAGCGGCGTAGAGTGGCAACGTTGCTTTCCCGGCGCTACCCCTTTCTAAAGGACTTTCATGCTGACCGTGCACCATCTGGGTAAATCGCAGTCCGAACGTATTGTCTGGCTGTGCGAAGAACTTGCCATCCCGTACAACCTGAAGGTCTACGACCGGGATGCCAACACGCGTCTGGCGCCGCCGGAATACAAGGCCCTGCACCCGCTGGGCACCGCCCCGATCATCACCGACGGCGACACCGTGCTGGCCGAATCCACGGCTATCGTCGAATACATCCTGGCCCGGTATGGCGATGGCCAACTGAGCGTGCCACCCAGCGACCCCGCCTATGCCGACTACCTGTATTGGTTCCACTTCGCCAACGGCTCGCTGCAACCGGCGCTGATGCGCAACATGGTGCTGGCCCGCGCCGAGGTGCCCGCCGACAAACCCGTGGCGCAGTTTGCCGACGCGCGCCGCCAGCAGGCGCTGGCGCTGGTCGACAAGCAATTGGGCAACACGCATTACCTGGCCGGTAATGTGCTGACGGCGGCCGACATTGTCGCGGTGTTTTCACTGACGACGATGCGGCTGTTCTATCCCTACGACTTGTCGCCGTATCCGAACATCCTGGCGTACCTTCAGCGCATCGGCGCGCGCGACGCGTATCGCCACGCCATGAAGAAAGGCGATCCCGACATGGAGCCGATGTTGGCCTGAAAAGGGAAAGGCGATGGCGACGGGCGCGTAAGCCAGGCGCCGCGCCATCGCAGGTCAGCAGATGAGTGAACCCTGGCCGCCGATGCCGTTCAACACAGCGGCAGGCGGCCAGTCATGCAATTACAGCGTCAACGGCGATATCTTGCTGCCGTCGATAGACACGCCCGCCATCAGACCGCCATTGTTCAGCACAAAGCCGACGATGGGCTGCTGGGCGGTGTACGAATCAAGCGCCCCGTTGGCGGCCAGCTTCGCGACGGCAACGGTGGCGTCCGCCCCGATCGTCCAGCCGCTACTGGCGCGGAACTTGGCCAAGGCGTCATCCGTCATGAAAAGCAGCACCATGGCCTTGGACTGCGCGCCCGCCTGAAAGCCGATCGACCCCCCCGTGATGCTGTAGTAGTTGGTGTCCTGGCCATTCATGCGCAGCACGCCCGAGCCATGTTCCGCGCCCACGATGAAGCTGGCGCTGAGCACGGCGGGAAACACCAGCACGCCACGGGCGCGCTGTACCAACTGCTTGGACTGCGGGGACGCTGCGTACAGCTGGGTCAGCGTGGCGTTGGCGGCGGTATTGAGTTCCTGCCGTTTTTCGGCGGAGGTCGGGGTCGCCTTGGGGCCATTCGTCGTGCACCCCGCGAACAGCACGCTTGCCACGCCCAACGTTACCGCCGCCAGCGTGGTCCTACGCCATGTTGAAGAGATCTTGTTCATTTGCGCTTCCTTTTTAGGTTGCATACGGGTTTGCGGACGCGTTTGCCAACGCGCTGCAAGGTTCCTGACGAACTTCTGACCACTCACATCGGGATGTCTCCCTGGCAGCAGATTACTCTCGTTAGGCGCGGTTTAACATCGCGATATGTTCCTGCTTATTCTTCTTTGGGTCGTGCTGGCGGTGGTGGTGGGCGTCATGGCCGCCGGCCGTGGCCGTCGCGGCATCGGCTGGACGGTGCTGGCCGTCCTGATCAGCCCGCCGCTGGCGGGTGCTTTTCTGCTGACGCTGCCGGACCGCTCACCCCGTGCGCGTGTACCGGTTGCGCCAACGCACGTCGATTGCCCGCGCTGCGCGGGGCGCATTCTTCGCGACGCAAGGGTGTGCCGGCATTGCGGGGGAAGGGTGGGGGGTTAGGGCTGGCGGCGGCACGTCCGTTTTCAGGTCCGAGATTCCGCGTCCATGTCGGCCGGCCATTGCACTCTTGGCGCCAAGCGCAGGGCCAGATTGCACGGCGGCACTTTGTTCGGGTCGTTGAATGTTTCGACAGCGGGCAGGGCGCCGGGTCCGTGCCGCATATAGGCGCGGACATAATCCCACGAACTGCCTTCGTCCTGGCCAACGCTTAACGGAAACCGATCAATCACCTGGTTAGTGCCCGGCTTGACGACCGCGATCGACACGCCCCACGTAATGATCAGGCCGCCTTGGCCGGTGGCTCCACGTTGCCGCCAGACTTCGGCGCGCAGGTCGGTCCAGTGATACGCGTTTGTGGTGACGTACCAGCGGGCGAAAGGGTTCCACCAGATGTAATGGAACCGGTATACGTATATTTTGCGGCGCAGCCGATTGAAGCGGATGGGCTCGTCACGGGGAATGGAAATATCAACCCGGATCATGGTGACGGTCCACCACAGCATCGCGATGGCGCCTACCGCGACTTCCAGCGGAAACATCGTTTCTGACGTCGCCAGGATGTATATCGAGAAGGCCAGCCACGTGATACCCAGTGGGGCCAAGGCCAACAGCAGCCCCCGCATTTTGTGCGTCTTGCGGCTTAACTCAAGGCAAGTGGCGTCCATCGAATTAATGGCGGGAATTTCATAGTCGCGGATCGGTGTTGATGAGTCTTCATCAGGCCCGGGCAAGTCATGGACCCATCCGCGATGCGCGGGGGCAAGAGCGGGCCTGTTTGCACCACGAATCCCGTTTTTTTTTAGCAATACCGACTCCGGCGAGAAATGAACGTTTCTTTGTTGGGCATTCATTTGCCGTTAGCGCTGCGCTCTGGCCGTGATTTCGCCGTAGAGGCTGGCATCGGCTGTGTCCGGCCAGTACCTGATTTTGAGCGTCGCGGATTCAATGTCTGCATCGTCCAGGTCTAGTAGGATTGTCCCGGCAATCAGCGGCAGCGTCGCGGTGGGGCGGTGTGTGGCGGCCTCGTCGACGTGGTATCCCGGTCGCTTGGGGACAGGTGATACTTCTCCAAGTGGTGAAGCCCTGTGCTGCTCTGCAATAACGACTTGTTCAGGGGTGTGCCTTTTCAATGCCATCGACATGGCATATCCAGACCGTTCTGCGGACCAGACAGGTAGGGTGATGCTGTATTCAAGCGTCGTTCCCCAGTGCATTCCGCTACCGATCACCAGCGCGGTCGACAGCCTTGGCTTGAGATGAAATCCAAAGCTCGTTTCCAGTCCCAGCAAAGCCGCGTTTAGAGCGCCGATTGCAGTATCTTTGTCTACGTTTGCCAGCACGCCTTTGTCGATTTCAATCTGTGGATCAGAGTAGGCTGGAACGGAAACGCCGGTTCTCGCAGCGTTCCACCATACGGCCGGGTTTTCGTCATGGTTGCCAAAATAGCAACGGCGTGCCCATTGTTCGAGGGAAGTGGATCTATTTCTTTTTGCATTTGCCGAAGCGGCGTAGGCGAGCAGACCCAAGACAATCGCCCATCCCAACGGACCAAGAAGCGATGACGCCCCGGCGAGTGCTGCGTACGCTGCGACCCATCCGGAAAGTATGGCGAGCCCACTGGCAAAGAAGTAACGGTTGCGTGCGACGACATCGCCGGATCGCCCCGCTCGTAGAGCGGCAGAACCGAACTGCAACCCTTCCACGACGCCCGATAGGGCACTCGTCACGCCGCCAAAGCGAATCATGCCCTTGCCCAGCATCAACGCGTTCGTAGCGCGCGTTTCGGCGATAGAGGCCCTTTTCATCGCCTGCACCACGCTTCGTATTCCCACGCCCGTCGCCTCAATGGCCACACCCATGGTGCCCATCGCGCTTGCCGCAACGCCCCCGACGGCTTCCGGGTATTGGTCACCCGTTACGCGTTCCAGCTCTTGCAGGCTGCTTTTCAGCCCATCCTGCTGGAAGAACAATGCGCCCATGGACAACGCCACGTCCAGGTTCGCCATCCCGCGCATACCCACGAAGGCCCCATGTGCTCGGAGCTTTGCATCGGCTGCCGTGGTGCGCAGCTGCCCGGCAATCGCCTGCGCCTTCGGTTCCAGTCCGCCCGCGCTTACCAGCACGCTGCGCCAGCCGGCTTCCATGGCGTTCGCACCGGCTTCGGAAACCGCGGTCAATTTCTCTTTTAGCCCTTCCGCTGTGTCCGCAATCCAAAACGTGGCTTTGAATACCTGGTTCTGCGCCGGACCGGGCAATGTCAACATGCCGCTGAAGATCAGCGCGCGGGCCTTCTTGCCGGCATCCTTCGCGGCCTTGTCGTACTGCTGGCGCATCTGCTGGGTAAGTAATTCCTGATACTCGCCCAATGTCAGTTCAAGCTGAACGCGCAGCATTTGGACGCGCTCGCATAGCAGCAGGGCGGCTTGATGCACCGTGGCGGCCACGGGTAGAAGCTGTTCTTGCGCCCGTGCGTCCATCGTCAACATCGCGTTGATCATCGCGCCTTGCAGTTGGCCCACCGCGTCTCTCACGCTGCTGCGTAGGTACATATCGCCTTCTTGCGAGGCCATCACGTCTTTGATCGCGGCATACAGCTTGCCGGAATCATTGGCCTTGAAGCCTTCCGTAAAAGTGGGACGCAGGCCTTCAAGCAGGCGGGCGTTCTTGGCCAGTAGCGCCTGGTACAGAATGCTGTCGGGGTTTTCCAGCAAGGCCTTCCACAGCTGCTGCGTGGGACCAAGATCCGCGCCACCAACCGGGGGCGCTTCGCTGGGGCCGCCGTCCAGGCAGGCTGCCACCATCTTGGTGTACGCCGCTGCCGAGTGCGGATCGGTAGCCGAGTAGTCGTATCGCGCGATGCGCAACCAAGCCAGGGATTGCAACCATGCGACATAGCGGGCCGCCATCGTATCTATCAGTCCTTGCCTGCGCTGCCATTCCTTATCGTGCATGTCCTGAAACTGCTGGCGACGCGGCTCGCTGTAGCGTTGTTCCAGGCGTTCGTGATACTCAGCCGTGATGCGCCTGGCTGCGATCTCCGTTTCTCGTGGGACATCCACTGGCGGCAAATGGGAACGCGTGCCAAGCACCGGATGGTCATTATGTTGTCGGCGGTATTCGATCTGTTTTTCGACTTCCTGTACCGCTTGGGTGTGTGCCCAGGTCTTCTCCAACTCTCTGATCTGCACCAGCGCCGCCGATGTAAACAGCAGATACTGCCGTTCGGCATTGCCCGCCCATGCGAGCCGGTCATTAATCAACAAATGGCGTTGTTGATTGAATTCCAACACCGCGCCCACCGGATCGGGCAACGCCAATACCGGCACACCTTGCGGCAGGCCTTGCGTCTTTGCGATGTCGTCGACGTAATCATTTATCGGCACAAACCTGGGGGTACGTGTACGCACCGCATGCCGGCTGCCGAAATCTTCCCCGTCGTAACGGTATTCCCACACGTGATCGGTCAGAAACCCATCGGCGAATTTCAACCCGTGCAATACCGTTTGGGGCGTTTCTCGCAACGTTGCCAGGTCCACTTTCAAGAACCGCGCGGATGGCGCCGTCTGCGCCTTGTAGGCATCCAACACCGGCTCAGGCCACCGATCTTGCGAGAACGCGATCCACGCTTCCTTGTAGACCTTCGTGTCGACGTGTATGAACGAAGCGCGCACGTCGTGCCCTACACCCGTGCAAGCCTTGGACAAGGGGCGGGGCGTGCCCTCGGGCATTCGGTACGGATCATATTGGCGCATGTGCCCGTCGGCGGTGACTTGGTACGCGTGCCAGATTTCCTGATCCAGCAGCACATACACAAACCCTTCGCGCAGTACGCGATAGTTGCCCGGCTGCATATCGATGCGTACGCGGTCTTGTTCGGGATCGAAGGGGGATGGCCCCGGCGGCAATGCCGCATCGCGCAGCAACAGGATCGGCATCCCGCTGCGCTCGCACGCGCGGCAAGTACCGACCGGCACCGCCATGGTTTCCAATACCGCCAGCCGAGCCTGATAGGCGAACGAACCCGCATGCGAACCCATGATGCAACTCCCCTGGTTGGCCTAACGCGAATACCGGGGCGTCGGTCGGTGCTGCCGTCAAACGCCCGCACCGGCTGCCGGCGATTGTTCATGAAGCCATGCGCCGGGCTCGGTCAATATCTCGGGGTAATGCAATAACCGTGCCATGAAACCGAATCTTAAAAATAGACGCGCGATATCAATGGCTTGCGGCGAAATTGGCGGACTTGTAGTGGCATGCGGTCGGTGCCATGCCCGGAAAACGCCCGTTTTTCACGAGAAATCGAGCCAGATATGACTCGATTAAAAATAACCTGCGTTTTATCAACGACTTATAGCGGGCCAGATTTGGCCCGATCGGGTCAGATCTGGCCCGGTTGCAGGTTTCGCCGCAAGCGCTCCGCATACACGACCAGCGGAATTGCGCAGGCCGCGCAGGCCGCCATGACCATGAAGCCGCCCGGCGCATAACTGCGATACAGCGCGCCGCCCAATTGGATGCTGGCAAACATGAACACTCCGCCGGACAACAGCGCGTACAGGGCGATTGCCGACGTCTTGTGCGCGGCGGGCACGTGTCGCGTGATGTACCACATGATGGCTGCGTTGTTGCCGGCCAGCGTGAAGCACTGCAACAGCTGCAAGACGCCGATCAGCGTCGGGTCCGTGGTGACGGACAAGCCCGCCCAGCGGATGGCCGACATGAACGCCGACGCCAGGATCAGCCACTGGGCGCCGCTGCGCGCCAGGATCTTGGGCGCCAGGAAGAAGAACAGCACTTCGCTGCTCACGCCAACGACCCAAAGCAATGAGATCAATGTGGTCGACAGGCCGCTGGCCGTCCAGTAGAGCGTGGAATAGGAATACAGGAAACCATTGCTGGCCTGCACCAGCGAGGCAGCGCCGATACACATCAGCAACGGCCGATCACGCACGACCTCCAGCATGGGCAGGCGCGCGCGGGGTGCGGCCATGGCCTGCGTCGGCGTCCCGGACCCGGGCTGCGCCGCTTGGGGCAGCAGCCGAACACACGCCAGGCACGCCACGATCAGCAGCATCGACAGCCACATCACCCAGTTGGCATCGAAAGTCTTGATCAGATAGCCGCCTGCCACCGTCACCGTCGCAAAACCCAGCGATCCGCACGCCCGCATGATGGTGTACGAATTGCCTTGCGCGCGGCCGCTGGCAATGGCCATGCGGTCCATTAACGGCAGCACCGCGGGAAACACCGCGTTCAAGACCAAGGTGACGCCCAGCAACCAGCCCGGCGCGTGCATGAATGGATAGCAGATGAACAACACCAGCGAGGCCGCCAGCGCGGACGCAATCAAGGCGTGCGCGCGGCCGGTCTGGTCGGCCACGTGCGCGACAACCGGTGTGGACAGGATCTTCGGCAAGAACGACGTGGCGACGATCAGGCCGATCATGGCCGGGTCCAGGCCACGGCTGGCCAGCCAAAGAGGAAGAAAGGGGATGCTGACGCCCTGCAAGCCGTAATACAGGAAATAGAATCCGTGCAACGCGATGGCGCCTTGTCTGGCGTCGGGATTGCCGCGCATAGCGATGGGTGAATCTGGCGGGGAGAAGCGGCGTAGGATACTCCTTTCGGAATGTGTCCGATCGCGGCGCTACAGGCGGATACGCGACGCGTTTTTTTGAAGGGAAGCATCATGCGGCAGGTGGGTTTGATCCTTGAAGACGGCTTCCAGCTGATGGGCCTGGCGGCGCTGTCGGCGTTTGAACTGGCCAATGCCGAGTTGGGCGATGACGGATACCGGTTGACGGTGTTGTCCGAGCAGGGCGGCACCATTCGGTCGTCGATGAATGCGGGCATTGAAACGACGCCGTTCGGGGTCATACCGGACACGCTGATGGTGGCGGGGCAACTGGTGCCTCAGGAAATTTCGCCCGGCGTGCGGGCGTATGTGGCGCGGGCGGGCATAGACGCCCGGCGGGTTGCCGGCGTCTGCACGGGCGCGTTTGTGCTGGCGCAAGCCGGCTTGCTGGATGGCCGCGCCGCCACCACCCATTGGGCTCACGCGCGCACGCTACAGGTGCGCTTTCCAAAGGTGCGGGTGGACGAAGATCGCATCTTCGTTCGTGATGGCAACGTCTGGACATCGGCGGGCATGTCGTCGGCCGTCGACCTGACGCTGGCGTTGATCGAGGAAGACCACGGGTCGACCCTGTCCCGCCTGCTGGCTCGCAAGCTGGTCGTGTACCACCGCCGCCACGGCGGTCAGTCGCAATTTTCGGCGCTGTTGGCGCTGGAGCCTCGCTCTGATCGGGTCAAGCGCGCGCTGGCCTATGCCCGCGAAAACCTGCGCAACGCCCTGTCCGTCGAGGAATTGGCCGAAGCGGCCAGCTTGTCGCCGCGTCAGTTCAGCCGCGTATTTAGGGAAGAGACGGGGCGGTCGCCGGCCAAAGCGGTGGAGATGCTGCGGCTGGAGGCCGCGCGCGTCATGCTGGAAGACGGGCGGTACCCGCTGGAAGTCGTCGCGCGCGACACCGGGTTTGCTGACCGCGACCGGATGCGGCGCGCGTTCCTGCGCAACCTGGGCCAGCCGCCGGCCAGCGTCAAGCGCGGCCTGGCGCTGATGCAGGATGCCGCCTGACCGCCCGAGCGCATCAGCGCGTGGGGGCGGGCCACGGTCGCCATGTCCGTAAATGCCGGATCTACGACATTTGAGACTACGCCCGAACCGCGCATAGTTCGTCCATGGAAGGCGCCATCCAGGTGCCGCTCAAGGACACATCATGCAAATGACGGGCAATACGATCTTCATCACCGGCGGCACCTCGGGCATTGGCCGCGCGCTGGCGGAACAGTTTCATTCGCTGGGCAATAAGGTCATCGTCGCCGGGCGGCGCCAGGCGCTGCTTGACGAAGTGGCCGCCGCCAACCCCGGGATCGATGGCGTGGCGCTGGACATTTCAGACGCTGCCGATATCGAACGCGTGGCCGCGCAGCTGATCCGCGACTATCCCACGCTGAACGTCGTGATCAACAACGCGGGCATCATGCCGTTTGACGATCCCTCGGGCCGGATCGACGACGCCGTCTCGCGCCAGATCCTGGACACGAACCTGCTTGGGCCAATCCGACTGACCTCGGCACTGGTCGAGCATCTGAAGGCCCAGCCGCGCGCCACCATCATCCACAACACCTCGGTGCTGGCCTACGTGCCCATCGCCACCAACGCGGTCTACTCGGCGTCCAAGGCGGCGTTGCATTCCTACGCGCTGTCGCAACGCTTCATGCTGCGCGACACCAGCGTCACCGTGCAGGAAATTGCGCCGCCGTGGGTCGATACCGACCTGATCAAAAAGAGCGGCGACCCGCGCGCCATGCCGCTGGACGCCTTCATCGCCGAAACGATGACCGGGCTGGCAACGGATGCGCCGGAAGTGTTCGTCGAGGCAATCCGCGCCTTGCGCGACAACCCCGGCCTGGGCGAACACGCGTTGGTGCACGGCTTCAACGCCGAAATCGCCGCCAATCCCATTCCCGTCTAAGGCAAGGCATGTCTGCTGCCGGGGCCGCGTTTGCGCGACGCCGGCGGCAGCGCCTGTCAGGAGCACCGCGTTATGTCCGCGTCACTTGCGCAAGACTCGCGCGCCGTCTTGCTGCCCGCCGGCTTCCTGGCCCTGGGCACATTTGCCATCGGCACCGAAGGCTTCATGATTGCGCCGCTGCTGCCGGTCATGGCGCAGGACTTCGCGCTGCCCGTGCCCACCGTCGCCTTGCTGGTCATCATCTTCACATTGGTGCTGGCCTTGTCATCGCCCGTGGCCACGGTGGCAACCGGGCGTATGGCGCGCAAGCAGGTGCTGCTGGCCGCCATGAGCTTGTTCGCCATCGGCAACGTTGTGGCCGCGCTGTCGTCGTCGTTCGCCGTGCTGATGCTGGCGCGCGTGCTGATGGCGATTGCGGCGGGGCTGTATGTGCCGGCCGCCAACGGGCTGGCCGGCGTCATCGTGCCGGTGGCGATGCGCGGGCGCGCCCTTGCCATCGTCAGTGCAGGGCAGACGCTGGCCATTGCGCTGGGTCTGCCTCTGGGTGGGCTGATCGGGCATGCGTTCGGGTGGCGCGCCACCTTCCTGCTGGTGGGCGCGATGAGCGTCGTGGCAATCGCGGGCATCCTGACCGGCATCGAGCGCGACGCGGGGCAGGGCATCGCGGTGGCAAGCCTGCGTCAGCGCGTGTCCGTGGTGCGCCAACCCGCCGTGCTGCGTTTGCTGGCGGTGAGCTTGTTCTGGTCCATCGGCGCGTTTACCGCCTATCCGTACCTCGCCGAATACTTGAACGCCGTGTTGGGCTTCGGGCCGTTGGAGATCACCGCGTCGGTGTCGTTGTGGGGGCTGTCGGCGGCGGCCGGTGTCATGACGGGCGGGATCCTGAACGACCGCTTCGGACCTGGCCGCGTGGTGCGCGCATCGCTGATGTTGCTGGGGCTGGCGTTTGTGGTGCTGGCGATGGTGGCGTTGCCGATGGCGACGGCGCTGTCCAGGGGCGTCTTGCTGGGCCTGGTGCTGCTTGCCGTCGCTTTGTGGGGCTTCACCGTGTGGTCGTTCTTTCCGGCGCAGATGGCAAGGCTGATCGGGGCGGGCACGCCGTCGCAAGCGCCTGTCGCGTTGGCGCTTAACACTTCGACCATGTACTTCGGGTTTTCGGTGGGCAGCGCTTTGGGCGCGGCGGTGTTGGGCGCCGGCGCCATCTGGGCGATTGGGGCGGTGGCGGCCCTGGCCGAAACGATCGCCTTGGGCGTGAACGCAGCGCCAGGCCGCAAGGCTTGATGGCATCCGATCCGGTGCGTGGCTGCCGGCAAGAGGCCGTTGCCGTGAACAAGCCCCGCCGGGCGGGCGATGCGCTAGGCTTGTTCCAGCGGCCAGACTTCGACCACGCCGTGCGCCACCGCGCATGGCGTTTGCGAGACGATGGCGATGGCCTGGGCCAGGTCCGTGGCTTCGATGATGGCAAAGCCGGCCACGGGCAAGGGCGACTGCAAGTAGGGGCCGTCCGTGGTTTCCACCCCGGCCGCGCCGGTGTTGCGCACCTGCACCGGCGTGCCCGCAATGCCCATCAGCACACCTTCTTTCTGCAATTGCGCGTCGTGCGCGTGCGCGGCGTCTCGCAGGGCGACCGGGGTGCGGTCGTAACCTGCCTGGTCGCCATATCCTATCGTCACGAATTTAGGCATGAGAAGTCCTTTGCAGAGGGGGGATGAGACGCCGAACCGCTAATCGCCGAAGCGCGGGTACGCCGGTACGCCGGATCGCCGGACCGCCGGATCGCCGGAACGCCGGATCGCCGGACCGCCGGAACGCCGGAACGCCGGTACGACCCTTCAGCCCTGTTTGCCGAAACCGCCGCTGGCCCATTCCGATGCGCGCTGCACGGTCAGCTTGTACGTCGGCGGCACGTTGACCTGGGCCAGTTGTTCGCCGGATTCATCGTACGCGCTTAGCACGGCGTAAGGCTCGTCTTCGTCGGGCACGATGTCCAGCTTGACCGTCAAGCGGCCCGCCTCGGCGTCGATCTTCACGCTTTTGTGCAGCGTGGCATGCAGCTGCTGTTCGTGGCGGCGCAGCACTTCGTTGGCGGTCTTGACCAGGGTGATGAAGGCGGGCGAATCAAGCGGCTTGGGGTTTTTCTTGTCGCGGCCCATGGTCCATGGCCCGACCAAGGCCGGCTCGGATTGCCCGTCCATCGTCATTTCGACGGCCCAGCCGTCGTCTTCCTCGTTCTTGATGATCCGGGCGGTCCAGCCGTCATCGCGCCAAAGCCTGGGCTCCTGTTCCTTGCGGTCTTCGGGGCTGTCAGGATCGGGTAGGCGGGTGTCGTTCACTGCGGTGTTTCTCCAGGATTTCGGGGCTCGACGTCCAAAATTTTGTCGGCCCCCCGGCACTGTAGCCTAACGAACCCGCGCGGTCCTGCCGGGTGGGATGTTTGAAGCACCCCGGGCAAGGAAGGCGCGCGGTGCCCAATCGCTTGCTGACATGAATCCATCGGCATGAAATTGTTGACTCGCAACCGACCAACTAGTAGATTGGCTTCCATGCGCGGCCCTGCCAATATTCCAGTAGGGGCCAACTCGTAAACCGAACTGGAAATCCATGAGTTTGGAACTCTCGCCCAGAGCCCTTGAAATTGTCGAGCAGACGCGATTGCTGCTTGCCGCCGGCGGCTATCACGGGTTCAGCTATGCCGATGTGTCGGAAAAGGTGCACATCGGCAAACCCAGCATCCACCATCATTTCCCCACCAAGGAAGACCTGGTCCTGAGTGTGGTGACCGTGCACCGTGAACAAGCGCGCCAGGGGCTGGCCAAGCTTGACCAGCACGTTGAAGATCCGCAAGCCCGCTTGACCGCCTACACGGAATACTGGGCCAAGTGCATCCGCGAGGGCACCATGCCCATGTGCATATGCGCCATGCTGGCTGCCGAGGCGCCCCTGATTCCCAGCGCCGTCGCCGCTGAGGTCCGCGCCTATTTTGCCGAGCTGGCAGCCTGGATCGGTTCCGTGCTGGCCAGCGGGGCGGCCAAGGGCCAATTCCAATTGCGCGACAAGGTCGAGGCCGAAGCGCAGGCGTTCATGTCGATGGTGCACGGCGCGATGTTGACCGCGCGCGCGTTTGGCGACCCCAAGGTATTCGAATCGATTTCACGCGCCGCCATCAAGCAGTTGAGCGCCGCGGGCTGACAGTGGGATACGCGCACCTCGGGGTGCGCGCCGTTGACCGTTAACACCCCCGCATTTGCAGTGCCGCTTTATTCCGCTTTTTTTGCCCTGATGGCCGACCAACTAGTCGGTTTGTTCCCTGTCTGGAGTTCTTGCCATGCCACATCCTATTTCCGCCTTGGGCGCCGCCCACACCCTCATCAGCCTTGTCCCTGCCGTTGTCGGCCTGTACAGCTTTGCGCGGTATCGAGGCATCGACCCCACAACGCGCACGGGCAAGCTTTATCTGGGCGGGCTGCTATTGGCGGTGCTGACGTCGTTCGGGCTGTCCAGCTCTGGTGGCTTCAATGCCGGGCATGCGTTGGGAATCCTGGCGTTGCTGGCAGTGTCGGGGGCGTTGTTGGCGCCGCGCCTGTCCTGGCTGTCGCGGTCGCGTCCCTATCTGTCGCAGCTGGGGTTTTCGTTCAGCTTTTTCTTGATGTGGGTGCCCGGCATTGCCGAAACGCTGACGCGCCTGCCCGTTTCCCATCCGCTTGCCGACGGCCCGCAATCGCCCCTGGTGCGCGGTGCGCTAGGGGTGTGGTTGGCGATTTTCGTGGTGGGGTCGACGGCGCAGTTGTTGTGGATGGCAGCCCAACGCCGCATGCCCGCCAAAGCCGCCGGGCGACCGTAGCGGTGCAACCGAAGCCGACATTTCCGGGGCACGACCCGTCGCCCACGCATCACCAAGGAGGCCGCCATGACTGCCCGCGCTATTGATCCGACCGGCCAGGTCCGTATCGCCGATATTCAGCGTCCATACGTTCAAGACCGCTACATTCATGACCCTTACCGTAGCGAACGCCTGCGGGCGCCAACGCGTGCCGCGCCTTCGACGCAACTGCGCCCGAGCTCCTACGCGCGGATTCAAGCCGCGCAGGGATCGGTCGCGATGGCGGCTGGGGCGCCCTTCGCGCCCGCCGCCCATCGACCCGCCGGCGTTGATGCTGCTCAGCCCCCCGCGTCCGTCGACGCGATGCGGGATCAATACACGGCCCATTGCCTTAAAAACGCCATCCAGGCCTACCACGATCAGCAAGCCCGGCTGGATGCGCGTTCCGTCGCGGCCAATCGCCAGCTGCGCGACGAGCAAACCGCCTTGCAAGCGCGGGCCGACGCGGCGCATGACCTGAGCACGATCCAAGGCCTGCTGCCGTACCAGGCCTATCGATTTTCCGCTGGCGTGGCGGCCGTGCTGCCGCCGCCTTTTACCGTGGCAGCGGGCATGCCGCTGTTAATGGTCGGGCCGGTCGGTACCGCCGCAAAACCGCGCCACAGTACCGACGACGCGTCCGGGGGCGCGGCTCCCTATCCAAGTTCGTGAGGGGTGCTCATTGCAGGTTTGCGCTACCAGCGCACGGTTTGGACGAAGTCGACGAAAGCGCGCAGCGGCGCCGGCAGATAGCGGCGCCCCGGGAAGTAGAGCGACGGGCCGTTGAAGCTGGGCCACCAGCGTTCCAGCACGGGCGCGAGCTCCCCACGATCGATGTAGGGTTGCAGCCATTCCTCAAAAAGGTAAACCACGCCGGTGCCCGCAACGGCCGCATCCACGGCAAGGTCGGCTGCTGCGCCCAGGCCCACGATCAAGGGGCCCGTCACGTCCACCGTGACGGTTTTTCCCTGTTGCTCGAAGTCCCACGAGGGCATGGCGCCACTGGAAAAGCGGCCGCGCAGGCAGATGTGCTTGCGCAGATCTTCAGGGCGACGCGGGCGCCCATGCTTGGCCAGATACGCGGGCGACGCCGCGACGGCCATGCGCTGGCGCTTGGGGCCGATCGGAATCGCCACCATGTCCTGGTCCATGCTTTCTTCGTAGCGAATGCCCGCATCGCAATCCGATTGCAGCAGGTCCACAAAGCGGTCCTCGACAACGACCTCAAGGCAGATCTCCGGGTAGGCGGCCAGAAACGGGGGGACGATGCGCGGCAGCACCAGCTTGGATGCCGCCAGCGGCACATTCAGCCGCAACCTGCCAGCCGGCCGATCACGAAAGTGGTTGGCCACGTCCAGCGCCGATTCCACCGCGTTGAGCGCGGGCGTCAGCTGTTCCAGCAAGCGCTGTCCGGCAACCGTCAGCGCCACGCTGCGCGTCGTTCGGTTAAGCAGCCGCAAACCCAGCCGCGTTTCCAGCCGGCGCACCGCTTCGCTCAATTGCGATGCGCTGGCCCCGGTCATGCGCGCAGCGCCACGAAAGCCGCCATGCGTGGCAACGGCAACAAAGGCGCTGATGTCTTGAAGGTCGACCACGGCGTTTCTCGATTGTTCGGATTTCCGCACAAGCTGTGCGATTGTGCCCGATTGTCGCACGGCCAATCCAGGCCTAGACTGCCAGGCATTCACCCCCGTTCAAGGAATACCCCATGACCCAAGCCCAACAAGCCGGCACCTACCGCCTGGCCCAATTCAACGTCAACCGCCTAGGCTACGGCGCCATGCAACTGGCCGGCCCACACGTGTACGGTCCGCCCAAGGACAAACAGCAGGCTATCGCCGTGCTGAAGGAGACCGTGGAACTGGGCATCAACCACCTGGACACCAGCGATTTCTACGGGCCGCACATCACCAACCAACTGATCCGCGAAGCACTGCATCCGTATCGCGACGACCTGGTCATCGTGACGAAAGTGGGGGCGCGACGCGGCGCCGATGCGTCCTGGATACCCGCCTTCTCTGCCGCTGAACTGGAATCGGCCGTGCACGACAACCTGCGTAATCTGGGGCGCGACGTGATGGACGTCGTCAACCTGCGCTTGATGTTCGACGTGGCCGGCCCGGCGGAAGGCGACATCGAAGCATCCATGACCACGATGGCCGAACTGCAACGCAAGGGCCTGGTGCGTCACATCGGCCTTAGCAACGCCACCGCGCGGCAAGTGGAGCAGGCGCGCGGCATTGCCGACATCGTTTGCGTGCAGAACCAATACAACCTGGCCCATCGCGGCGACGGCCCGCTGATCGATGCACTGGCCCGCGACGGCATTGCCTACGTGCCGTTCTTCCCGCTGGGTGGTTTCTCGCCGCTACAGTCGGCGGTGTTGTCGGACGTGGCGAACAAGGTGCAAGCCACGCCGATGCAGGTGGCGCTGGCCTGGTTGCTACAGCGTTCGCCCAACATCCTGTTGATTCCGGGTACGTCGTCGGTGAAGCACCTGCGCGAAAACGTCGATGCCGCCGCGTTGCGCTTGAGCGACGATGACATCCAGGCGCTGGATGCCATCGCGCCGGAACCGCGCTGATAGGCGGATGCGGGGCAATATGCCAGGCCCAGGCACCCAGCCCGCGCGCTATTGACGGGTCCAGCGGCCCAAGCCGGCATCGTCATAGAACTTGATGGCGAAGCCGGCGGCACGGCCCTGGTTCATCTCGAACACCAGCGACGCCCGCGAAGCGACCAGTTCGGCTTCGCCCACGGGCGAAAAAGCGTAAGTGTCGCCATCCCAGTGCGTGAGCGGAAAGCGCATTGCGCGCGGGCCTAGAACCAGCGTCAGGCCATCGTCGGCCTGTTCGATCCGCGCCGCGCCGTAGTACGGATTGTCAAAGCCGCCGGCGTAGGCGGCCACGGCTTGTGCGGGTGTCGGCTTGGCCGGTTTAACCTTGCCGGAAAGGTCCGCCTGCGGTTCAAAAAAGCCCTTCATCGCCCCGTGATAGGCCGCGTACCAGTCCCGGGTCGGCTTGCCGTAAAGCGCCGTATCGGTAAACGCCGCCGCCACGGATTCGGCCGCGCCGATGGGCGCGCCATTGGTCAGCACCACAATGCCGATGCCCGCCGACGGCACGATCTTGAAGGTGGTGCCCGTGCCCATCAGGAAGGCGCCCGAATGCCCCATCGACGGCCGGCCGCCCAGTTCGGTGTTGACGTTGAAGCCATAGCCATAGAAGCCTGAACGCGAATTCAGATCGTGGGCACGCGCGGAAAACGCCTGGGCGGTCAGGGCGGGCAGCAGCGCGCCGGGGGCGATAAGCCTCTTGCCCTGATATTGGCCGTCGGCCAGCAGCAGCTTCAGCCACTCGGCCATGTCGATGACGGTGGACGACGCGCCGCCGGCGGGCGCCTGCTGGTCCGCATTGCGCTGGCCCAGCGACACGAACTTGCCTTGTTGGTAGCCATGCAGAACGGCGTGATTGGCGTGCGCCATGAAGTCGTCGAAGCGATAACTGGTGGCCTGCATGCCCAAGGGCTTGAACAGCCGTTCGTCAGCCAGCTTGTCCCATGGGCGGCCCGCTGCCCTGGCCACGGCGTTGGCGCCGATAGTCGTGCTGAAGTTGGCGTAGTGATAGGACGTGCGAAAGGCATCCAGCGGCAATTGCCGCAAGCGCGTGATGACGTCGGCCTGCTTGTACCCCAGGTCTTCCAGGTCGTCACCCGCAGTGCCAGGCAGCCCCGACCGATGCGCAAAGAAGTCGCCGATGGTGGCGTGCCGGGACACATAGGCGTCTTGCAGGCGGAAGTCCGGCAGGTATCGGGCCACGGGGTCATCCCAGGCCACGGTGCCTTGGGACACCTCGATCGCGGCCACCGTTGCCGACAGTGACTTGGAGATGGATGCGATCTGGAACACCGTGCTTGCGTCCACGGGCGCATTCCTGCCGACCTCGCGCGTGCCCCAGCCGCGTACCAGCACCGTCTTGCCGTCCACCACCACGGCCACGGCCATGCCCGGCACCCCGCTGCGCGTCATGATGTCTTGCACGATGCCCGGAAGCGCCTGGACGGCGTGTTGCGCGCTGCCTGAGGGAATGGCCACGACGTCCGCCGGCGGGCTGGCCGCGCTGTCGATCGCCACGGTCTGCGCCCACGCCCCGGAACCGCCAAGCGCCAAGGCGCATGCCCAGGCCGGAAATAGTGTTTTGCTTGTCATGGTGCCCTCAGAATCCCGCCTGGTAAGCGATGCGAAAAACGCCTTGGTTGATACGAATGGCCTGGTCGCGCTGGTGCGTCAACCCCGCCTGCACAATGAAGCCCAAGGGCGTCACGTAGGTCAGGGCGCCCGATAGCGCCCAATCGACGTCGTCCTTGAGTCCGTAGCGCGCTAGCTTTTGTTCGCTGCCCGATAGCCTGCGCACGGCGGCTGTGGCGGTCAGTTGCCAGCGGTCGCGCGACAGCGACACCGACGTCACGCTGTTGCCGTTTGCCACCGGCGCGCCTCGAAAGGCGGTGGCGTAGGTGGCCTCGTTGAACCAGCCCAGGCTCCACGCGTTGCCCAGCGGCGCGTCATAGCGCAGGCGGGCCGACACGGTGTTGGCGCTTTTTCCGTGGGACGGGTCCACGTACAGCCTGCCCGCATCCACGCCGCCCGACAGGCGCTCCAAACTCGGCAGGTCGCGGAAGTCATAGGACACGATGAAGGACTTCATCTGGTCGCTGAAGGCGGGTGGTGCGTCCGTGCGGATGAAGCCATCGTCCAGGCTCAGGCGGCGGTTCAGCGCCGTGTCGTCACGCTTGAACAGCACCGCCGCCACGGAATGCGCGCCTTGGCCGGGCGTGTCCAACGTGTAGCGTCCGCCCAAGCCGATCGATCCGCGAAACTCCGAGTTTTCGTTAAAGCCGGTGTACACGCCGTCGATGACATGCCAGGCATCCCCGAAGCCCAGGTCCATCTTGCCGCCATACAGCGCATAGTGATCGGCCGTATAGGCCGCGAACAGGTTGTTCATATCGACGCCCAGGTCGGAAAACGCGTTGTCCTTTGTTTCGTTGTTGGCCGAGTTGAACGTGGCCTTGGTTCGGATGGAAAATTCCCGCGTCAGTTGCAAGACCAGGGCAGCCTCGGCGGTGGGCTGCACGCTGCTCCAATGGGATCGCGGGATCTGGCCGTTGTCGTCCTTGATGCCGAAAAAGCCGGTGTAGCCGGTCATCAGTAGAAAGCGGCCGTTCAGCTGCGGGTACTGACTGTCGTCATCGCCCAGTTCGCTATAAGGCGTCAAGAAGATCTCGGTCTTGAAGATGTCTCTGGCTTCTTGCGCCGACGCCGTGTGCGCGATCAGCATGGCAAGCATCCCGAATAACCCAAACAACCCAGACAACCCAGACAACCCAGACAACCCAGACAACCCAGACAACCCAGACAACCCAGACACCGCGGCGTGGATTGGCGACACGGCGCGCGGCACCGACTTCAACCCGATCACCGCGCCAACTCGGCCGCCAATGTGCGTACTTGCGAATGGATGTTCTCGAACATGGCGAAGTTGACGCGGCTGGCCACCACAAAAATGCCCAGATCACGGTTCGGCGACAGCACCGCATAGCTCATGAAGCCCCCCAGCCCGCCGCTTTTGCCCAGCAGCAACGGCGCGCCATTGCGCGGCAACGTGGCCACCCAGCCCAAACCCATGCCGTCGGCGTCGGTCACTTCGGTGCCCACCACTGACTTCAGCCCGTCATACGGCAGCCACATCAGGTGGTCCAGCGCGAACGCTTCTTTGGCCTGCCTGGCGCCGTCCAGGTGCCAGCGCATCCATCGCGCCATATCGCTGGCCGACGAATAAATGCCGGCGCTGGCATACATCACGTCGGGCACCGTCGCGTTCGCGTCCGGCTTGCCGAACGGGTCCAACCCCGTCATTAACCGCTTCTTTTGCGCATCGTTAAGCACGTTGGTGGTATCCACCAGGCCCGCCGGTCGAGTTACTTCGTTGGTCAGCACCGTTGAATAGTCCGTGCCCGCCGCCTTGGCCAACGCGTCGCCCAGCAAGCCGAAGCCCAGGTTGGAATACAGCGTGGTGGTGCCGGGTACATAGGCCGGCTTGTTGGCGCTCATCCATTTCCAGTAATAGGCGCGGTCAAAGGCGGCGTAGGGGTTGTCTGACGGCTTGGCGTCCGGGTTGGGCAGTTCGCGCGGCAGCCCGCCAGAATGCGTGGCCAGATCCAACAGGGTGATCGGACGGCCGTGGGATTGAAGCTGGGTGCCGTCCGGTGCGTACTTGGCCAGCGGGTCCGTCAGTTTGAGTTTGCCCTTGGCGGCCAAGGACGCCAGCACATCGGTGGCGAAAACCTTCGAGACGGACGCGATCCGGAAGACGGAATGTTCGTCGGGTTCGACCCCGTTGCCCGGCGCCGTCTCGCCATAGCCCTGGATCACGACCTCGTCGCCGCGTACCACCGCGATGATGACGGCGGGGGCGCCCGAATTCAGATAGAGCTGCATGCCGGCCATCGACACGGCGTCCTGTAGCGCGGGGTCGGCGGCGTTGGCTGGGGCGGTGCCCAGCGCGCACGCGACGGAAAACGCCAGGGAGGTGAAGCGCGAAGCAAAGCGGGACGCCAGCATGCCGATCCTGAAGAAAAAGCGCCGGGGGAACGGGGGTTCCTCCGCATGCCGAGATAATCCCAAGAACTTGGCGAACGGTCTTCTGCGTCAGGACGAAACAACATGCCGGCATGACGAATGACATCCGCCGGTGCACGGCAGGGGTGGGCTTTCAGATCCCCATGCGCTCGCGCAGCAGCTTGCGGTACGACCGCGATACCGGCCAGTGGCTGTTCACCGACCGCATTCGGATCAGCCACTTGTCGACGCTTCTGCGGTCCACGTCCATGACATGCAGCGCGTTGGCAATGGCGGTGCGGTGTACACGAAAGAAGGTCTTGTCCGGCAGCAGGGTGCACCACATGCCCAGCGCGCGGGAATCCAGCACCATCGAGCCGTCGTCCAGCCAGATCTCGCTGTAATTGCCGGCCGAGCGCACGCCCACGATGGCTTCGGGCTGTACGCCCCGGACCACGCCGCGCATGGTCAGATAGATGACGGCGGTCGTGCCGTCGTAGACGGCGCGCCGGTCATCGAGGCGGTTGGCGTACTTGGCTTGCCCGATCAGGTTGGCGCATTGATATACGGCCCGAACTTCTTGCGGGGACCACGTCCTGTACTGCGCGGTGGTGTCGAAACCGATGATGCCGTAGAGCTTTCCGTCATGAAAGACCGGCACGCTGAGCACGCTTTTATTACCCTGACGCTGGAATTCCATCTGGATCGGCCGCGCGGTACGCGGCAGGTCGTTGATGTCATGAATGGCCACGGCCAAGCCTTTCACCATGAACCGGTGCAACCAGGCGATCAGGGTCGTCGGCACATCCTGCAATTGCTCAACGAAGGGTTGAGTCTGGCCCCGGCACCATTCGTGCGTGTTGCGCAGGCGTAGCAGGTCGGGGCGGTATTCGATCATCCAGGCGCGGTCTGCGTCCGAGGTCTCGCCCATGAAGGCCAGCAGATCCGCGATGGCGTCATTGACGGGGCGCTTAAGCAGGCCCATCGCGCATTGGTACAACCAGTCCGAGGGCGGATTGCCGTCGAGATACGTAGCATTGTGCGTTGCGTACTGACCAGCATCTTTCACACGCAGTTCCCCCGGCGGCCGGATCACCTGTCCTCGCGCTGGCTGCGCCGCGCGCCCTGGGGCGATTTTCACCTTGCCCGGCGGGAATGACAAGAGAGCCGGGCACGCGCAACGTGCCCAAGCCCCCGGCCGGCTTCTAGCCCGTGTCCCGCGCCAGGAACCGCTGCGCCAGGCGCACGAAATACGCGGCCCCCAGCGGGATCGCTTCATCGTTGAAGTCATACGACGGGTTGTGCAAGCGGCAAGGCCCGGGCCCGTGCCCCGCGTCCCGATGCGCGCCCGCGCCGTTGCCCAGCAGCACGTAGCAGCCCGGTCGTTCGGCCAGCATGAAAGAGAAGTCCTCGGACCCCATCAGCCGGGCAAGGTCATCCGACACGCGCTCTTGGCCCGCGACTTCACGCATGACCTCGACCGCAAAGCGCGTCTGTTCCGGGTCGTTCACCAGCGACGGATAGCAGCGTTCGAAGGTCAGCGTGGCCGTGCAGCCGAACGTGGTGGCGGCACCGTTGGTGATTTCTTCGATGCGCCGCTGGATCATGTCCAGCGTGTCGTCGCGGTGCGTGCGCACCGTGCCGCCCAGCCACGCCGCTTGCGGGATGACGTTGACCGCGTCGCCGCCGTGGATCTGCGTGACGGACAGCACCGCCGGTTCGTCGGGCGCGCGGTTGCGCGAGATCACGGTTTGCAGCGCCAGCAGGATGTGGCCGGCGCAGACCAACGGGTCGACGCCCAGTTCCGGCTGCGAGGCGTGCGCGCCCTTGCCCGTGATGTCGATGCGAAAGCGGTTGCTGGACCCCATGAAAGGCCCGGCCCGCACGCCGAAGCTGCCCACGGGCAGGTCCGGCCAGTTATGCAGCGCGAACACCGCATCGCAGGGGAAGCGGTCGAACAAGCCGTCTTCGATCATGGCGCGCGCGCCGGCCTGGCCGCCTTCTTCGGCGGGCTGGAAGATGCAGTGGATGGTGCCGTCGAACTGCGCGTGCCGCGCCAGGTACCAGGCCGTGGCCAGCAGGATGGCGGTATGGCCGTCGTGGCCGCAGGCGTGCATGCGGTTCTCGTGTTGCGACTTGTGCGCGAAGGCGTTGGCTTCGGGCATCGCCAGGGCGTCCATGTCGGCGCGCAGGCCGATGCGGCGCGCGCCCGTGCCGCGCGTCAGCGTGCCGACCACGCCGGTGCCCCCGATGCCGGTCGATACTTGCCAGCCCCAGGCGGCCAGTTCGCGGGCGACGAGCGATGCGGTGCGGTGTTCTTCAAAGCCGATTTCCGGATGCGCGTGCACATCGCGGCGGATGGCGCGAAACGCCGGGTTGGCGCTGATGGTGGCAAGTATGTCGGCGGCGTCGGCGGCGTCGGCGGTGAGAGCGGCGTCGGCGGGGGCAATGCCGATGTTGTCGCGGCCGGCGTCGGGGTCTTGGTGGGTCGTCATGCGGTTCCTCAAGGCTGCGTCGGAAGGTTCAAGGCGCGCAACGCGGTGACGTCGTCACGGATGCGGGCATCGAAGCTGGCTTTGTCGTAGGCGGTTGCCGATTCCATGCCCATGGCCAGTACGCGTTCGCGCACCTCGGGCTTGTCCATCACGGCGGCAAGCGCGTCGCGCACGCGTTGCAGGCGCTCGGGCGGCACGCCCTTGGGGGCCAGCACGCCCACCCAGCCGACCATCTCCATGCCTTTGACCGTCTGGCTTTCGTTGATGGTGGCCAGGTCGGGGTAGGCCGCCAGGCGCTGGCGGCTGATCACGCCCAGCGATTTGATGCGGCCTTGTTGCAGATGCGGCAGCGCGGTGGGCGGCGCCATGACGGCCATGTCGATCTGCCCGCCCAGCAGGTCATTGACCAGCGGCGATGCGCCCTTGTACGGCACGTGCAGCATCTTGGTGTCGGTGCGGCGTTGCAGGTCTTCAACCACCACCTGCTGAAACGTGCCTTGGCCCGGGCTGCCATAGCTCAGGCTTTCCGGGGCGGCGCGCAGCGCCTGCACGACCTGATCGATATTCGATTGGGGAAGATCCTTGCGGGCCACCAGAATGAGCGGCGACGTGAATACCAGCGACACCGGGTCGAAACTGTCCGTGGCATACCGCAGGTTGCGATTGACCAGCGGCTGCAAGACCACGTCGTTGATGCTGCCGGCCAGCAGCGTCGTGCCGTCGGGCTTGGCCTGCGCCACGCGGCCCGCGCCGATAGCGCCGCTGGCGCCGCCCACATTCTCGATGACTACGGTTTGGCCCAGGCGTTCGCTCAGTTGCGGGGAAATCGCCCGCATCACGGCGTCGATCGAGCCGCCGGCGGGGAAGGGGATGATGATGGTGACCGGCTTGTCTGGCCAGGTTTGCGCTTGCACGGGCGCCAACCAGGCCCCCGCGATCAGCGCCGCGGACAGCGCGGCGCGAACCCGCGCGCGACGAAAAAAGTGCAGCATTTCAAACCCCTTGTTTTGTTGGTGTCAGGCCGCTATTGCGCCTTGAATAGCTATACTTGAAAAGTGAAATATCAATAAAAGATATGCCGTTTCGGAATAGCTGAATCCATGCGTACCGCCACCGCCACCGCCACCCCCGGCAGCCCGTCTTCTGCCGCCACGCTCTTTAACCGCCTGATCGCGCGTACCCGGCTGCGGCATTTGCAGCTGATCGTGCTGGTGGCCGAATTGGGCAGCGTGCAGCACGCCGCCGCGCAGATCGGCCTGACCCAGTCGGCGGCCACCAAGATGGTGCTGGAAGTCGAGCGCGTGCTGGAAGCGCGCTTGTTCGAACGACACGCGCGTGGCATGCGGCCCACCTTTGCCTGCCGGGATTTGCTGCCGTTGCTGCGCAATGTGATGAACAGCCTGACCGGTTGCGCCGAGTCCTTGGCGGCGGCGGGCGCGGGCTTTGAAGGCACGGTGCGCGTGGGCGCGATCACGGCTGGCGTCAGCGGCGTCATCAACCCCGCGCTGCCCGAGTTCTTTGCCCGCCAGCCGCAGGTTCGTCTGGAATTGTTCGAAGACGCGTTGCCGGTATTGCTGGGTCGTTATGCCGATGGCGAACTGGATTTTCTGGTTGCGCGCGAACCCGCGCAGCTGGCGCCCGATTCCCAGTTCCAGGCATTGCTGGCCGATATCTGCGTGGTGGCCTCGGGGCCCGGGCACCCGCTGCTGGGCCGCCGCAATCTGCAACCCGCCGATTTGCTGGCCTACCCCTGGGCCAGCCCACCGCTGGATAGCCAGACCTATCGCGCGTTCGAGGCGCTGTTTGCCGAATGCGGGGAACTGCCGCCCCAGCAACCGCTCAGCACGCGCTCATTTGCCACCATGGTGCATTACCTGCGCGCCAGCCAGGCCCTGATGATGGGCCCCTTGAGCTTCGTGCGCGAAGGCTTGGATTCCGGCGCGCTGGCGCGGCTGGATTGCACGCTGGCCGACACCTTGCCGCCGTTGGGCCTGGTCAGCCGTACCGAACCGCGCAACCGCAGCGTGGCGGCTTTCCAGGCGCATCTGTTGGAGACCCATGCGGCTCGCCGCCCCGGATCGCAACGCGCGGGCTAGGGGATGACCGAGTAGATGGACGCCGGCACCGGGCCTCCGTGCAGTTGCAGCCGATTGCGCGCGGTGCATTCAAATTGCGCGCCTGCCTTGCGCGCCACCGCCTCGCTTGCCACGTTGCCCTGGGCAATCACGATCTCGACGCGGTGCATGCCCAGGGTGTTAAAGGCGTAGGGCAGCATCGCCCGCACCGTGCGATGCGCGACGCCTTGCCGTTGGGCCGACTGCCTTACCCAGTAGCCCAGATTGCAAAACAGGTTCTGCTGATTGATCGCGTTCAGCCCCACGCCACCCAGCAGCCGGCCAGCGTCTTCCGAGAACACGCCGAACTCATGGCCCGTCTGCGCATCGCGGCTGGCGCGGCACATCGCAAACCAGTCCAGCGCGTTTTGCTCGGAAAACGAAGCCGTGCACCACGGCATCCAGCGGCCGACGGTATCGACGGATTCCCGTGCGGCATTCGCGAAATCTTGGGCGTCGGTATCGCGGAATTCACGGAACAATAGGCCTTGGAAAACGAAGGGCTGCATGGCTTTTTCTTTGGGCGGTTGGAGGCAACGGTGGAACATTATCGCTGGATGATTGCGCGTTGCGGGCGGCCGTTGGCGGCCTCTGCGCGCTGACGCAGCCCGGCATTGCGAGTAAGGTAGCGGTTTACACGCTTGAGGCCTGATTGCCCGGCACATCGGCCTGTGCCGCCAGCAGGAAACCGATCATCATGAAGATTCTTCGTTCAGCAGTACGGTGCGTCATTGCCCCGCTTTGTTTCGCGGCAATGGCCGCTTGCACAAGTCAGCCCGCGCGGCAAACCGATATGGACTATCACAGCCGGCCGTCTTCCACGACGCAGTCCGCAACCGGTAACCCGGGTTCATCAGGCCAGCGCCTGACCATACAGTCCGGCGAAGGCGAAAGGTTGAATCTGCCTTGGTTCATCCAGGATACGCAGGACTGGGTCAACAGCAACTGATCGACCCAGCGCCGCCACGACACGCGGCGCCGCACACCGATTTCTGAAAACGCCCAGCCGATGCTGGGCTTTTTTGTTGTGGGGCTGGGAACGGCAATTGCTGCCGACGTCGATGTTTCCGCGCGCGAGTCCGCTACTTTAAGAGGCGATCAGACGTGACCCAACTTATCGAAAACAGATATGCCCTGACCGTGCACCCCGTGCCGGCAGTCTTCCTGGCCGGGATGTTCCCGTGGTTTCTAGGCGCCGCGCTGGCCGATGCGGCCTATGCGCAGTCTTTTCACATCCAGTGGAATAATTTCGCGTCGTGGCTGATCATCGGCGGCCTGGTGTTCGGCGGCATCGCGCTGCTGTTCGCCATCGTGGATCTTTTCCGGGCCTATCAGCGCGCACGCGGCATCGTTCCGTACACGGTGGTGCTGTTGGCCACCTGGGTGTTGGGCATTATCAACGCCTTGATCCACGCGCGCGATGCCTGGGCGAGCATGCCGCTGGGCTTGATCCTGTCGGTGATCGTGGCGGTGCTTGCGTGCGCCGCGATCTGGCTGGGCTTTCGCACGCCGCACATCAGAGGGGCCAAATGAAACACGCCAGCTTGCTTGCCGTTATCCCGTTTGCCGCCGCAGCCGGAATTTGCCTGGCCCAGGGCCAGCCGTCTCAGGTCGGACCCACGCCGGAACTGCCCAAGCCCGAGCAGGGGCTGCTGCCTGACATGGTCATCGCCAAACCCGCGGACTGGGGCGACAAGATGCCCACGGTGCCTGAGGGCTACAAGATCACCGCCATCGCCAAGGACCTGAAAATACCGCGCCAGACGCTGGTATTGCCCAATGGCGACATCCTCGTGGCAGAGGGCAGGGGCGGCAATGCGCCCAAGCTCAAGCCCAAGGACGTCATTGCCGGCATCATCAAGGCGCGCGGCACCAGTTCGGTAAAAGGCGGCAACCGCCTGACCTTGCTGCGCGATGCCGATGGTGACGGCACGTACTCGGCCTCGACCTTCGCGGAAAATCTGGATGCGCCCTATGGCCTGGCATTGATCGACAACAAGCTCTATGTCGCCAACCAGGGCGCCTTGGTTCGCTTCGACTACCAACCGGGCCAGACACGGGCCAGCGGCCCGCCTGAAACCGTGACCGAGTTGCCGTCCGAGATCAATCACCACTGGACCAAAGCGCTGGCCGCCAGCGCGGACGGTGAGCATCTGTATGTGGGCATCGGCTCTAACAGCAACATCACGGAACGCGGCATGGACGTGGAGGCGGACCGCGCGCGAATCTGGCAGATCAACGCCCGCACGGGCGAACACAAGGTCTACGCCACGGGGCTGCGCAATCCCACCGCGTTGACGATTGAACCGGGCTCCGGGCAGCTGTGGGCCGTGGTGAACGAGCGCGACGAGCTGGGTCCGAACCTGGTTCCCGACTATTTGACCGCCGTGCAGGCGGGTGCCTTCTATGGCTGGCCGTATAGCTACTGGGGGCAGAATATCGATGACCGCGTGCGCCCGCAGAACCCGGACAAGGTGGCGGCCGCCATCAAACCGGACTACAGCCTGGGGGCGCACGTGGCGGCCCTGGGCGTTGATTTTTCGTCCGAGGCGATGGGCGCAAAATTCGCCAATGGCGTGTTCGTCGGCGAGCACGGCAGCTGGAACCGCAGCGACCCGGTGGGCTACAAGGTCGTCTTTGTGCCGTTCCGCGACGGGCGCCCGTCCGGTCCGCCGCAGGACTTTGTGGCAGGCTTTCGGGATAGCGACGGCACCACGCGCGGCCGCCCGGTAGGCGTGACGGTGGACCCGAAGGGCGCGCTGATCGTGGCGGACGACCTGGCAAATATGATCTGGCGTATTACGCCGACGTCGGAAGCGGGGGCGGGCAAAGGCCCGGGCACAGGCACAGGCACAGGCACAGGTCCCGGTTCCAGCCCAAGCGCAGCCCCAACCCCAAGCTCAGCCCCAAGCTCCGGCCAAGCCGCCAGCCCAAGCTCCGGCCCAGCCCCCAGCCAAGGCTCCCCCCAGCAACCCGCCGCCGCGCCGCAATAGGATCAACTTCAGCTCAAGCCGCCGCTGCAACAGATAGCGCAACGCTCGCCACGGGCCGGTCGCCTATCCATTCGGAAAAACGCAGCAGATAGCCGTCGGGGTCCTGCACCAGAAATTGCTGGACCCCGATCTCGATCTGCCCGTTTCGATACCAACGTTGCTGCATCGCCCGGTACATCGGCCAGTCCGCCGCCAGCAGCCGTTCGTATAACGGCCCGACGGACTTCACCTTGATCTCAAAATTCACACCCCGCCCCAAAGGCGCTTGCAGCGGGGCGGTGATCCATCCATCGTCTCCCCGGATCTCGTCCAGCATGAATTGCGCGCCGTCCCGATCCAGAAACACAAAACCCTCTTCCTCGCGCTGGTAGACGACCTCGAATCCACACAGGTCGATCCAGAAGCGCCGGCTTTGCGCTATGTCTCGAACCATCAGCTCCGGGACCAGGCGCGCTCGGTACGATTTATCTTCCATCGTCTCTCCTTGTGTCTCGATTCGTTGGGCCGCCATGATATCGCCCGGCGGCGTTGCGCGGTCAGCCCGCGTGTGACGTTTCCGGCACGTTTAGGCGGCCGGCAGCACATACAGCACCCGTGTCGCAACAGGACTTGCGGCGCTGCTTGACCCTCACGTAACGTGATGGCCCAGAGTTTGGCCTGCGCATTCGAAGGAGGAAACATGCAGCTGACCGTAGGAGAACTGGCAAAGCGTAGCGGGCTGACCGTGCGCACGCTTCACCACTATCACGCGATTGGTTTGCTGACGCCTTCAGCGCGCGCCGACAACGGCTATCGCCTGTACGGTCGCGACGAAATTGCCCGTCTGCATCAGATTCAGGCATTGCGTCGCTTCGGATTGGCCTTGGCGGAAATCGGCGCCTACCTCGACCAGCCCGGCGTTCCCTTGGCGGACGTGATCTCTAGGCAGATTGCCATGCTGGACCGTCAGATGCAGCAGGCCGCGCGCTTGCGCGAGCGCTTGGCGCAACTGCACGGGCAGTTGACGGACGGCACGGAGCCCGAGCTGGCCGATTGGCTAAATACTCTGGAAATGATGACTATGTACGATAACTATTTTTCGCCCGAAGAACTGGCGCGCCTGCCCCTGTATACGCATGGGCCGGACGGCGACCCGGACTGGCTTGCGTTGGTTCAGCAAGTGCGTCAGCAGATGGAGCAGGGCGTGGCGCCCGAGGAAGCCAAGCCACGCGAGCTTGCCCGGCGCTGGATGGAACTGCTGCTGCGCGATACCAACGGCGATCCGCGCTTGTTGGTGAAGCTCAATCGCATGCACGAGCAGGAACCTGGCATGCAGACGCACGTCGGTATTTCCAAAGCCATGCGCGACTATGTGCTGCGCGCCTTCTCGGAAAGCAAACTGCTGATCTACGAAAAGCACCTGACGCCGGACGAAGCCCGGTTCATGCGCGAACATTACGGCGACCGGATCTCGGAATGGCCGTCGCTGATTGCGGAGGTCCGAAACGCCATTGATGCGGGCGTGGCGCCCGATTCGGAAACCGGCCAGGCCCTGGCGCGGCAGTGGCTGGAACTGTTCAGTTCGTACGCGGGCAAGGACCCGGCCACACACGCCAAGTTCCGGCAGGCGTTGATGACCGAGCCCGAGTTGACCGCCGGCACCTGGGCCGACGACGCGACGCTGGCGTTCATGCGGCAGGCGATGGGGGCGCTGGCCAAGTAAGCCAACCCCCCAGCCGTTCCGGTGCTAGCCCGGCGGGCGCGGCGTTACCAGCTTGATCTCGTCGATCTGGCTGGCATAGCTGGCGCCTTGCAGCAGCAGCACCGTTTGCGGGTTGCCCTGGCGCCGGTCGATCCACTGCGATTGGGTCCCCGGCGTCTTTTTGCGGAACTGGATGTCGTAATCGGCGGCGGCGTTGTCGTAAGGCAGGCGCACGTCGATCCAGCTTTCGCCCAGCAGACGATTGACCGTGCGACGGCTATCGCCGATTTTCAGGCCGACGATGCTGCCCGTGAACGGCGCGCGCACGGTGATGGTGTCCACCTTGCCGGCAAAGTCGAACACCAGCTCCATGCCCCGATCCGGAAAGTCCAGCTTGGTTTTGCCGGACTTGCCCGCGGGCACCGGCATGGCCGTGGTGCCAAAGGCCGTTTGCACCTGGCTGATCGAATCGCCCAGCCACACGCCCAGGCCAGTCGTCACCAGCGTGTCGTCGCCCGCGCCTGCCGGTTTGTCGCCAAAGCGTTCGCGATAGGCGGCGGTTTGCACGGCCAGGTTGGCGCGGTCGCGCAGAACGTCGCCGGCCAGCCAGTTGCTCATGAAGTCACGCATCGGCTCGCCTTGGCAGTCAAAGCGGTCCGACGCGTTGCGCGCCGCCAGTTGCTGCGCTTTTTCGACGTAGGCGTTGTCTTTATCGGTCAGCAGCGCGGGGATCTCGTCCAGCACGAAACGTTTGCCGGGGTTGTTGCACTTTTCGGCATACAGGTTGTAAAGCGTGGCGTTGGCGTGGATACGCGCCAGCGACGTGGCGATGTCATCACGCAGCAGCACCTGGCTGACCGTGGCCGAGCGTTGCTCGGTGCGTGCGCGCACGTCCTTGTCCAGCTCGCTTGCCAGGGATTTCGGACGCGGCTCGCTGGGGCCGAACAGCCGGCTTTGCAGGTTGTCAATCGACTGGCCGACGTTGACGTTGTACAGGCCGGCGCTTTGGCCGATCTGGAAAATGCACAGCAGACCCGCCGCCACGCACAGCACCGTGCGCGGCCACCCGCGCGCGGGCTCGCCGTACGAGCCGTCGTTCTTGAGCATCTTTGCCGCCATCACCAAACCGGCAATAGCCAGGATCAGGCCCAGGATATTGAAACGGGTGTCCTGCACCACCATGCCGTTCACCGAAGCCTGCTGGGTCGTACCCATGAATAGCCAGAAAGGCAGCATGCCCAGAATCAGCGCGAAGATTGGGCGGCGCAGTCGATGCCAAAGGCCGGGGGTGTTCTGACTCATATCGCAGGGTCTCTCTGTCTTGGTTTCGAGGACCCGCATTATTAACTGGATCGGCGTCACCGTTTTTTCCTTTCAAAGGGCTGCGGTGTGGGCGCGCATATCAGAAAGGTATGGAACGCCTGGGTGGGGCGCGCGTGCGTTTCGCGTCTGAGTCATTGTTTTTCACTGATCGTAAACCCGTATGGATCCCAGAATTCCGTAGCTGTGAAGCAGCCGGCTCACCCAGGAAATTCCGCCATATATACCGTCAAGGTATCAATTTGGACATTCAAAGTATTGGACGATAAAAGTGCGTCGGACCTATAAATCCACATCCCACCCTTAACCATTCCTGTGCCGAACATGCCCGTAGCAACTATCGAACGCATCGAAACGTCTCTTGTCGACCTCCCGACCATTCGGCCTCACAAGCTGTCCGTGGCCACGATGCACGGGCAGACGCTGATGCTTGTTCGCGTGGTGTGCAGCGATGGCGTCGTGGGTATCGGTGAAGGCACCACCATTGCCGGCATGGCGTACGGGCCGGAAAGCCCCGAGGCCATGAAGCTGGCCATCGACGCCTATTTCGCGCCCGCCATGATTGGCCAGGACGCCACCCGCATTCAGGCGCTGATGGCGCACGTGGGCAAGCTGGTCAAGGTGAACCACTTTGCCAAGAGCGCGCTGGAAACGGCGTTGCTGGATGCGCAAGGCAAGCGCCTGGGTGTGCCCGTCAGCGAACTGCTGGGCGGGCGCCGCCGTGACCGCCTGCCGGTGGCCTGGACGCTGGCCTCGGGCGATACCGCCCGCGACATCGCCGAAGCCGAGCAAATGCTGGATACGCGGCGACATCGGATTTTCAAGTTGAAGATTGGCAGCAGGGACCCCCGCGTCGACATCCAGCATGTGGCCGATATCAAAAGCGCGCTGGGCGACCGGGCGTCGGTGCGGGTGGACGTCAACATGGCGTGGAGCGAGACGCAGGCCGCCTGGGCCATCCCGGCGCTTGCGCAAGTGGGCTGTGAACTGGTCGAGCAGCCCGTGGCCAGCGCCGTGTCGCTGGCGCGATTGATGCGCCGCTTTCCCGTCGCCTTGATGGCCGACGAAGTGCTGCAAGGCCCCGAAAGCGCTTTCGAGATCGCGCGGGGGCACGGCGCGGATGTGTTCGCTATCAAGATCGAACAGAACGGAGGTCTGTTTGCCGCCCAGCGCGTGGCCGCGATTGCCGATGCGGCGGGTATAGAACTGTACGGCGGCACGATGCTGGAAGGCGCCGTCAGCACCATTGCCGCCGCGCATCTGTTCGCCACTTTTGCGCAACTGCAATGGGGCACGGAATTGTTCGGCCCCTTGCTCATCACCGAAGAGATCCTGACGCAGCCGCTCGATTACAGCGACTTCGAACTGACCGTGCCCAAGGGCCCCGGCCTGGGCATTGAACTGGACGAAGCCCGCATCAAGCGCTTTACGCGTGATGGGCTGATCAAGGTGACGGCCAAACGGCATTGATCGCGGGCGTTGTGCCCCGCGTGCAGCGAAACGCTAGCGATACCCCAGCGATACCCAAACGGAGACAAAATCATGAGCCTCAACATTTTTAACAGCAAAGAAGTGCAGGACCTGCTGACCGCCGCCTCGAACGTGGACGGCGGCGAGGGCACGCCGCGCTTCAAGCAGATCGTGCACCGCCTGTTAAGCGATCTTTTCAAGGCCATTGACGACCTGGACATCACGCCGGACGAGGTCTGGGCGGGCGTGAACTATCTGAACAAGCTGGGCAGCGACGGCGAAGCCGCGTTGCTGGCCGCCGGCTTGGGCCTGGAAAAGTACCTGGACATCCGCATGGACGAAGAGGACAAGCGGGCGGGCCTGGACGGCGGCACGCCGCGCACCATTGAAGGCCCGTTGTATGTGGCGGGTGCGCCGCTGCGCGACGGTGTGTCGCGCATAGATCTGGACCCGGACGACGCCGCCGGCCCGCTGGTGATTCGCGGCGTGGTCACCGATACCAATGGCGCGCCGCTGGCCAATGCGGTCGTCGAATGCTGGCACGCCAACTCCAACGGCTTTTACTCGCACTTCGACCCCACCGGCGCGCAAACCGATTTCAACCTGCGCGGCGCCGTCAAGACCGGCCCCAATGGCGAATACGAATTCCGCACGCTGATGCCCGTCGGCTACGGCTGTCCGCCGCAGGGCGCCACCCAGCAACTGCTGGACTCGCTGGGCCGCCACGGCAACCGCCCCGCGCACGTGCACTTCTTCGTCAGCGCCGACCAGCACCGCAAGCTGACCACGCAATTCAACATCGAAGGCGACCCGCTCATCTGGGACGACTTTGCCTATGCCACGCGTGAAGGCCTGATTCCGCCGGTGGTTGAAAAAACCGGCGGCGACAAGCTGGGTTTGAAGGCCGATACCTACAAGGAAATCGAATTCAACTTTGCGTTGACCAGCCTGTTGCAAGGCAAGGACAACCAGATCGTCAACCGCCTGCGCGCCAGCGCCCAGGCGTAATCGCCCACGGCCTCGCGCGGCGATGCGCGGGGCCTTTATTACCGCATTGCAGTGCAGTCTTGACCACATACCAATAACGCATAACGCACCAAGCGAAATCACGAGGGGACTTTCATGTCAGCAACGCTATCCATACCCAGCCTGATCGATAAGAATCGAATGAGCGCCTTCCAATGGCGCGTCTTGATTCTGTGTTTTTTGATTGCCCTGTTCGACGGCTTCGACACGCAGGCCATGGCCTTTACCGGCCCTGCGATTCTGGTGGCCTTCAAGCTTCAGTCGGGCGAACTGGCGCCCATTCTTACTGCCGGCATCGTGGGCATGACCGTGGGCGCCATGCTGTTGGGCCTGGTGGGCGACCGCATCGGCCGACGGCCCGCCGCCTTGATGGGTGTTGCCGTGTTTGGTGTGGCGACGCTGATGACGGCCGGTGCCACCGAGACCTGGCAGATCCTGGCGCTGCGCTTCATTGCCGGCCTGGGCATGGGCGGCTGCACGCCTATCGTCCTGGCGTTGGCTGCCGAGTATGCCCCCGCGCGCTTGCGCGGCACCGTCATCACCGGCGTGCTGCTGGGCCTGCCCGCCGGCGCCATGCTGGGCGGCCTGCTGGCCGCGCGCATGCTGCCCGTGATTGGCTGGCAAGGCATCTTCATCGTGGGCGGCGTTGCGCCGTTGTTGTTGCTGCTTGCGTTGTTCGTGCTGCTGCCCGAATCGCTGCAATTCAAGGCCATGCGCGGCGATGCCGCCGGCCAAAGCTATGTGGCCCGCATCCTTGCCAGGATCTCGGGCCAGCCGCTGCCTGCCGGCACGCGCTTTACCGTGCCGGAAGACGCCACGATCCGCGCCAGCGTCAAGGCGTTGTTCGCCGATGGCTATGCGCGCAAGACCATCGCAATCTGGTCCATCTATCTGCTTAATTGGGTGGCGTGGTTCATGCTGCTGTCGTGGTTGCCCACGGTGCTCAAGGCCGCCGGACTGCCCGCCGACCAGGCGCCCATGGGCACGTTCACCGTGAACCTGGTCTTCATCGTCTGCGCGATCCCCCTGTCTTACCTGATGCCGCGCGTGCCGACGCGTTCGTTGCTCATCGCCATGTTCGCACTGGGTATCGCGGTGTCGTTGGGCCTGGGCTACGCGGGCACCGACTGGACGATGGTCTTCATTCTGGTGGGGGCAGCCGGCCTGGGCATCGGCGGCCAGCAACTGGCGCTGAACTACCTGGTGATTGGCGCTTATCCCACCGCGCTGCGCGCCACGGCCACGGGCTGGTCCATCGGCGTAGGCCGTGCCGGCGCCATCATCGGCTCGGCCATCGGCGGCAGCTTCCTGGGCTGGTTCGGCCCGTCGGGCTTCTTCCTGGCGCTGGCCGTTCCGCTGGCGGGCGCCTTGCTGGCCGTGCTGCTTGTCGACACGAAAACGTCGCGGCCCGTGCCGGGCGAACTGTCGCGCGCCCACTAAATAGAAAGGCGTTCCATGAACCGTTTTGAAGATCAGATTGCATTGGTGACGGGCGCCGCCCAGGGGGTGGGGCGCGCGACGGCGCGGCGGCTCGCCGCCGAGGGCGCCAGCGTGGTCCTTGTTGACCGTGCCGCCGACCTGGGCGCGGCCGTGGCCCGCGAGATCCGCGAGGCGGGCGGCCGCGCGTCCTTCATCAGCGCCGACCTGGAGACCCATGCCGGTGCGCAGGCGATGGTCGAGTACACGCTGGACACCCACGGCCGCATCGACGTGTCGGTGCACAACGTGGGCGGCACCATCTGGATGAAGCCCTTCTGGGAATACACCCCGGACGAGATGCAGCGCGAGGTCAACCGCTCGTTGTGGCCGACGCTATGGTCTTGCCGCGAAGTGATTCCGGTGATGCGCAAGCAAGGCCGCGGCGCCATCGTCAACGTGGGCTCGAACGCCACGCGCGGCATCTACCGCGTGCCGTACTCGGCGTCCAAGGGCGGCGTGCACACCGCCACCATTTGCATGGCGCTGGAGCTTGCCGAAAGCGGCGTCCGCGTCAATTGCGTGTCGCCCGGCGCGCTGGACAACGGCGTGCGCGCCATCCCGCGCAACACCGAGCCGCCGTCGGAACAAGACCAGGCCTGGCAACGCGAGATGTACACGGATTGCCTGGCGACCACACCGATGCACCGCATGGGCAGCATGGAAGAGGTCGCCGCCGCCATCTGCTTCATGGCGGCGCCGGAAGCGTCGTACATCACGGGGCAGGTGATGTACGTGGCGGGCGGGCATTTAGGGTAGGGCAGCGGGTTTGCGCCGCAGCATGACCGGTATGAAGCACGCCAGACCCAATAGCGGGCCAGGCAGCAGATACCAGGCCACGCTCGCGCCCAGCATCGGAAAACCATGCGTCACCAAGGTGATTGAAAATACGGTAATCAAAAACCCGATGCTGTTCTGTATTGCCAGCGCCCCGCCCACCAGTGCCGGCGGGCAGGCGCGCGCGGATATCGCGGAGAACTGCGGCGAGTCAGACACGACCGTCAGGCCCCACAACAGCAGTATCGGAATACAGAGCCCCATGCCGAAGGGCCTGGCAAACGGATAGGCAAGACACATCAAGCCGGATACGCCCAACGATGCCGCCGCCACGATTGGGCTGCCCACGCGTTGGCTTAATCTGCCGCCGATGATGCTGCCCAATGCGCCGATGCCGATAATGGAAAACGACAAGGCCGGTGCCAGTGCAGGGCTTGCATCGGCGGCGACCCCCGGCGTGCTTATCAAGTCGTGCACGAAAAAGGGAACCAAGGTCCAAAACGCGTACAGCTCCCACATGTGCCCGAAGTAGCCCAGCGCCGACGCACGAAACTGCCTGCCCTTGAAAGCGGTGAGCGCCATGCCCCATCCCACCCGCGACGCTTGCGCGCGGGGCAGATACGGCCCGTCCCCCAAGGCTTGAACCAACGCGCCGCCGGCAATGGCCAACAGACTGGAAGCCAGCACCACCTCGTGCCAGGACAGGGCGCCGCCGCCGGCCCGCACGGCGTGGGGCAGGGCGGTGCCCAGCGTCAGCATGCCCACCAGTAAACCCAATGTGGATCCGGCGGCGGTCTGGGTCCAGCCGATCACCATTTTCATGCCCAGGGGGTAGATTCCCGCCAGGCAGATACCGACGGCAAAGCGTAGCGCCAGCCCTTCGGTGAAATCCGACGCGAACCAGGCGAAGCAGGCGTTCAATATGGCGCCCAGATAACAGGCGCCGGCGAACAGTCTGCTGGCCGGGTAGCGGTCCGCCACGCCGCTGGCGGCCAGGACCAATGTGCCCAGAATGAAACCGATCTGCGTTGCGCCCGTCAGTTGGCCGAACTGGGCAGTGCTAAGCGCCCATTCGGCCGAAAGGCTGTCCGCCGCGCTATTCGGGCTGAACCACAACGATGTACCGCATAGTTCGGCGACGACGATCAGCGCGAGAGGGTAGCGAAGCAACACGTTCATGGAAGCTCCAGCTTTGGGCCTGGGGTCGGTTCGTGTCGGGGTTCGGGTCCGGGTTCGGTTCCGGGGTCGACATCCCCGTCGGAGTTACGCTAGGAATCTACGCCGATCCCGCCTTGAACGTGAATAAAAATCCCCCGATCGCCCCGCCGCCCGGCTTTGCGCGCCACCTTCCGGGGGATGACGTCGGGTATACAATCGTCGGCAACCCTTTAACACGCGAGTTCCCCGTAGTGAGCGACACATCAAATACCCCCACCGCTGCCTTGCTGGATGGGGCCACAGTGCGGACGGAGGTGTGCTTGCCGATGCGGCTGCTGGACGGGCGGGACGTCGAGGCGCAGGTTTACACCTTTCATGGTCTTGCCGACGGCAAAGAGCACATCGCCCTGAAGTTCGGCAAGCCGGGCGCGGCGCCCCTGGTGCGCCTGCATTCCGAGTGCCTGACCGGCGACGTGTTCGGTTCCCTGCGCTGTGATTGCGGCCCGCAACTGCACGAAGCGCTGCGCCTGCTGAACAACGAAGGCGGTTACCTGCTGTACCTGCGCCAGGAAGGGCGCGGCATCGGCCTGTATTCCAAGCTTGATGCGTATCGCCTGCAAGAGCAGGGGCGCGATACCTACGCCGCCGACCGCGAGCTGGGCCACGGCACGGATGCCCGCGACTACACGGCGGCCGCGCAGATGCTGCGCGCCTTGGGGCTCCAGCGTATCGAGCTGCTTAGCAACAATCCCGACAAGTCGTCGCAGCTGGAGCAGCACGGCATCCAGGTGGCAAGCCGGCTGACGGGCGTACACGCCAACCCGCATAACGTCGGCTACCTGCGCGCCAAGGCCACGCAGACGCATCACGTGCTGGCAACGATTCTTCCGAACTTTCCGGTCGGCGCTTCCTGATTCCGCTTTCTTGATTCATTCATGGCCGCTGGCCCGCGCCTATCAAGGCGCCGCCGCCGTGGCGCGTTTGCGCTTAGACCGGCCGCGCCACCTCGCCCCGCCGCCGGCTTTCTATCGGGTCATAAAACCGATACCCCATCCCCCGCAGCGTCGCAACCGGTAGTTCTCGGTCGCAGGCCTGTTCGACTTTTCTGCGCAGCCGGCGCATCTGCGTATCCAGACTGCGCCGGTCATAGGTCCAGTAGTCCTTCCCAAGCGCTTCCACGATGGCCCGACGGCTGGCGCCCTGGTGATGGGCGGCAAGCGTCGCCAGGACCGTGTAGTCCTGGTGCGACAAAGGAATGGGCGAAGCCCCCGGAGGCACCAGGCAGGGCGGCGAATCGCAAAGTTGCCATGGCTGCGGTTGCGCCGGCGCCAGCTTATCTTCCAAGGCAGCGCGCTCCACATACCGTTCGGATACGTCACGTGCCACCGCGACGCGAATCTGTTTGTCCGGATACCATCGCGCCGACCACATGATGTGCACCAGCCGGCCGTCCTTGCGCACGTATCGGTTCTCAAAATCGTATTGCAGCTTGCCGCCCATCAGCTGGTCGACGGCCGCCAGTGTCGCGGGCCGGTCGGCTTCGCAGATCAGGTCCATCATCGGGCGGCCCACCATCTCTTGGGGCGTGTAGCCGAAGATCTGTTCGCACGCGCCGGTCACGCTGAGGAACACGCCCGACTCGCTCACGACACATACGGCGTCCAGGAGCATGGGCATCAGGTCGGCAGGCGGCGTGGCGGACATCAGAGTTTGTGGGGGGTGAGTATCGGGGCACCGGTGTACCTGTACCGGAACGGAATCGCGCGGCGCACAGTGTAACCAGTCTTGCCCGCCGAGCGCAGCGCTTTCTTTGCATGCCGCCCGGCAGGTAATCCAGCGTGTGCGCTTAGCTTTCCTCAGCATTGCCGCTCAGATTTGCTCAGCTTCAGACGCGCGCAAATTCCTATACTCCGCGTCGACGCGCCGGGATGCAAACGCCCGGCAGCCCCAACACCTGGAAGCCAAGAATGAAGCTGATGCGCCTGTCACCCGTAAATTCCCCTTTGACTCTGCGTCCGCTTTCAGCGGCCATTGCCATGGCCGCCGCCGTGCTTGGCACGCCCAGCGCCGTTGCGGCGCCCCTAACCTGGATCGGCGGTGCGGGCGGAGCCTTTTGGGGCGTCCCCGCGAACTGGGGCGGTGCCCTGCCCAGCATTGCAGACGACGCCTATGTAGGCGCCGGCGTTGTTCAGCTGGACGGGGCCAGCGAAGCCGGCACATTGCTGGTGGGAGACACGGCGGCGGGCACATTGGTGTTTCGAACGGGCGGCAGTTTGAACACGGGCAGCTTCGTGCTGGGCAACGGCGGTGGATCAAACGGCGCGGCCTTGCTGGGCGGCGCGGGCGTCGGCACCGTCTGGAACTCTGTGAACGGCACGATCGCCAAAGGCGTCAACAGCACCGGGTTCTTGACCGTGATGGGCGCCGGCAGTCGGGTCGAAGTGTCGTCCGTGTTGTATGTGGGCGAACGCGGAACGGCCGCGCTGGGCATCATCAATGCCGGCGAGTTGTGGGCGGGCGATCTGACAGCCGGCCGGGGTGGCGACGCGTGGGGAGAAATACAGGTGACCGACGCAGGCTCCAGCTTGCACGTCGGGACCCTGCGGGTGGGCGGCGATGAGTTCGGGCCGGCCAGCACCAGCGCTCGCGGCACGGTGCGCGTGCTGGCGGGCGCGTCGCTTATCGCCACCGCAATCAACGTCGCCGACTCGGCGCTTTCCACAGGCTTTGTCCAGGTAAGCGGAGCGGGATCGTCGGCGGATTCCGCATTGCCGCTCAGAGTGGGGCATCTTGGCAACGGCGCGTTCGAGGTCAGCCATGGGGGGCGCGTGCAGAGCGGTGGCTTGATCGCGGCGGACAGGGCGGGCTCGACCGGCAGCGTCTCGCTAATAGGCGCGGGTTCGTCCTGGACCAGTTCGGGGCCTGTGGAAATCGGCAACGAGGGCAGCGGCACGCTTTTGGTGGCCGACGGCGCGACGCTCAGCGGAACGTCCGGCTTCGTTGGTGGCGGGGCGGGCAGCCTCAGCACTGCCTCGATTGGCGGCGCGGGATCTTCCTGGATCAACAGTGGGATCTTTGTCGTCGGCGAGGCCAACGGCGCGCGCGGCGGCTTGGGCGTTTCCGACGGCGGGCAACTGCTCAGCTGGAACGGTACGCTGGGCAGGCGGGCGGGGTCTTATGGCAACGTGACGATTTCGGGCGACGGATCGAACTGGACGTCTACCGGCCCGGTGACCGTGGGCGATGCCGGCGAAGGAAGGCTGCTGCTGATGTTCGGCGGGGCACTGAACGCAAGTGAAGTCGTCATCGCGAACGCGGCGGGTTCCAAGGGCACGCTAGTGATGGGCACGCCCGCGGATTTTGGCGCCGCGCCAGTCGGCTTGTTGAACGCGCCCGTATTGCGCTTTGGCGCGGGCGACGGTGAACTGCTGTTCAACTTTGTCGGCCCGGCCCTAACCTACGGCGGCAGCATACAAGGCAATGGCCGGGTCAACATCCTGTCCGGCGACGTGATACTTACCGGCATCAGCAGCAACACCGGCCTGACCACCGTATCGGCAAGCACGCTTACGGTCAATGGCGCTTTGGCCGGACCGGTCAGCGTGGGGGCGGGTGCCACCCTGGCCGGTTCGGGTTCGGTGGGGCCGACCACGTTGGTCGCCGGGTCGATTCTCAGCCCCGGCAATTCGATCGGCACCCTGACCGTCAACGGCGACCTGACCTTTGCGCCGGGGTCTACCTACCGCGTCGAAGCGGCGCCCACATCGGCCGCCAGCGATCGGGTCGTGGTGAATGGTATTGCGCGCCTGGCGGGCTCCGTGCTGCACGTGGGGCCGGACGGCAACTTCACGCCCAACCAGCGCTACACCATTCTTAGCGCCCAGTCGTTGCAAGGCCGGTTCGACAGCGTGTCGTCGAACTACGCATTCCTGGATCCCCAGCTTTCCTACAGCGCCACGGACGTGACGCTGGGCTTGCTGCAAACGCGCACCTTTCCCACCGGCGCCACGACGCCCAACCAGCGCGCCGTGGCGGGCGCCTTGCAAAACATGAACGCGGACAGCGCGTTGCGCCAATATGCGGCAACGCTGGCGATGGGCCAGACCGAAGACGCGTTCGACAGCCTGTCCGGTGAAATACACGCCAGCGTGTCCAGCACGCTGCTTCAGGGCGCGGCGCTGGTGCGCCAGACGCCCTTGGCCAAGCTGCGAGCCAACCTTCAGGCGACCGCGCGCCCCGGCAGTCCCCTCGCCGCAGGAGGCGCGTCCGATGCCCCGGTCGCACCCGGACAGATGCCCGCGTCTGGCGCTTTGCCCGCCTGGGCCGAAGTCGTGGGCAACTGGCAGACGATCGATGCCGACGGCAATGCCGCTCAAGTCCGCCAGCATGTTGGCGGCTTGTTCGTGGGCGCCGACCGTCCGGTCGGTGCGGGCTGGCGCGTCGGCGGCGCACTGGGCTACACCGACAGCAACGCGCGTGTCGACCAGCGCTCGTCGCAGGCGGATGTGTCCAGCTACAGCGCGTTGATCTATGGCGGAAAGTCCTTCGCGGTCGGACCCGGCGCGTGGCAATTTATGGCGGGCGCGGGCTACACGTGGCACGATATCTCGACGCGGCGCTACGCCAACAGCCAGACCGCTGCCTTGACGGCGGACTATGGCGCCAGCACCAGCCAGGTGTTCACCGAACTGTCCTATGCCCGGCCAATCGGGGAACGCACCACGCTGGAGCCGTTCGTGGGTCTGGCCTGGAGCAATTTGCGCACGCGCGGCTTTGCGGAAAGCGGCGGCGACGCCGCGCTGTCGGGCCAATCAGGCAGCATGCAGCAAACGTCTACAACGCTGGGTCTGCGCGCCGCCCAGGAATTCGATGTCGGCGGCCGTCAGGGCAGGGTGTTTGGCACCGTGGGTTGGCGCCACGTGTTCGGTGACGTAAAACCGGAATCCGTATTGGCGTTCGACGCCGGTCAGCCGTTTACCGTCGCGGGCGCGCCCATCGGCCGCGATGCAGCGCTGGTGGAATTGGGAGCCGAGGTGGCGATTGCACGCGCAGCGTCAGTAAGGCTTGGGTATGCGGGCCAGTATGCCGGCGACAGTCGCGACCATTCCATCAACGCGAATGTGCGCTGGCAGTTCTAAAGGCGGGCGACGTCATCGCCCAGGTGCATATTTTGGGAAACCGACATCATGGGAATGCTGACTTTCGCTTTCAACGTCACTCTTGACGGCTGCGTAGACCACCGAGAAGGCATCGTTAACGAGGAAACGCATGCCTTCTTCACCCGGCTGATGGACGAGTGCGGGGCGATGCTGTGGGGCCGCGTCACCTACGAGATGATGGAAGCCTACTGGCCGGCGGTCGCCCGGGGCGACGTGGACGCATCACCGGCCATGTGCGAGTGGGCCATCAAGCTACAGGCCAAGCCGAAATACGTGGCGTCCTCGACGCGAAAAGACTACCCGTGGACCAACAGCCACCACCTGGCGGACGAGCTGCGCGCCAGCGTACAGAAGCTGAAGAACGCCACGCCGGACGGCGTACTGCTGGGCAGCGGCCGGCTTGCCACCGAGTTGGACCGGCTGAACCTGATCGACGAATACCAATTCCTGGTGCACCCGATAATCGCCGGGCACGGTCCCACCCTGTTCGAGGGCGGGCTACCCGGCTCGCGACGGCTTGAGCTGATTTCCGCCAAGCCGCTACGAGGCGGCGCCGTCGCCATGCACTACCGGCGCGTGCCCGGCTTGCTGTAGCCGCCACTTCGGGATCTGATATTCGTAGCCGGCGGCTTCCAGCGTTTGGTACCGGGCGAACCAAGGCGCCATGTACTGCTCGATATCCTGCGGCAGCGTTGCCAGCCATGCGCGTAAATCTTCGGGTTCGCACAGCGCCACCGGCGCGCCGCTGGCAAGCGTGTCTTCCGGGACCAGGCCCTTTCCGGGCACCAGGTAGGCGCGGCGATAGAGGCGGCCCTTGTCCCAGACTTCGGGGGGTACATAGACCGGCCAGCCACCTTCATGCGGCACGGAAACGTAAACGCCGATCGAGACCAACTGCCGATTCTCGAAGGAATCCTTGTAGCGGTTCAGCACCAGCCCCTGTTCCACCTCGCCAACCATGCGCCACAGGCAACGCTTACGCTTTTTGCGCCAACCGGCGAACGCGGGGTGAGGGCGCAAGACGTCCATGAATCCGTCTTCAATCAGTGCAAAATCCAGGGGCATTTTCAGGGTCCGGTCGGGGGGCGGTTGGGCTGGTCTCTATGTGATGGTTCAGCGCGCCGGCAGTAGATATTTCATCGCCTGCATGAAGCCTCGTGGTGCGACGGTGAGATGATCCTCGTCGTTCAAGACCGCTGATTTCAATGTCAAGCTCGGGTACTTCCTGCTTTGCAGCGCCGCTTCCAACGCCCGGTTGTCGGCAACCATGTCCACGGTCTGGTTATAGCGTCGATCACCCTTGCGCAAGGCCTCATACTCGCCGACATAAAGATAGACCTTCGCATTCAGATCCTGATTTTTCTTGGCATAGCTCGCTTCCAGCTTCAACGCATGTCGCTTGTCGTACCAAAGCGATGGACTGCCAAGGATATAACTGCTGAACAGGCCAGGTTCGGTGAAAAGGATTTGCGTCCCAAGCAGTGCGCCGTAGGAGTGGCCCAGAAATATTGCTTTGGCAGGGTCCGCCCGGTACTGAGCGTTGACAAAGGGCTTTACCTGGTCGCGCAGATACTGTTGATAAGCCTGCGCCTGACCGTGGACGGCGTTGGGCGATGCCGTGCTCGGGCCGTTTGGTGTCGGCGTGTAGTCGCGCTGGCGGCTGACACCCCCGTTCTCGCCTTTGCCATAGGACAGGCCGATCAGAATGAACTCCTCGACCTGGGGGCCTTCAACATTCAGGCGGCGCGCTAGCTGGCGGATGATCGGAAAAGCGTAGTCGGCGTCGGTCGCATACAGCACGGGGTAGCGCCGCTGCGGTTGCGCGGCATAGGACGGCGGCAATGCGACGAAGACCTGGTAGCCGCGTTTGGAAATGGGATCGGGCACGTCCCATACCTCGCTATCGGGGATCTCGTAGGGGTGCCCGTTTCCAGTTTGCATCCTGGGCGAGGAGGGGGCCTGAGCGTACGTCGGAGCGCTAACAGTGCCGAAGCTGATAATAAGGGCGACCAACAGGGCATTTGGAAAACGTCGATGCATGTGGATTCTTGGTGTATACGCCCAGCCCTCGGCACCCGGGTATGACACGGCCCATGATGAGTGGCAGGTTTGCGCAGCAGTAGGGCCGCATATCCTAGCCGATTCGTTCTTCGTGCGCGTGGCGACCCGACCCTACGGCGGGTTTTTGGATCTTTAGCTGCGTTCTCTGCGGGATCCATGCGCTTGGGCATAAACGCGGGTGAATTCCGCGCCCAGCAGAAATACCTGGGCCGCGTAATAAACCCAGATCAGCACGATTACCAGCGACCCCGCCGCCGCATACGACGAGGCGACGGATGCCTTGGCCATGTACAGGCCGATCAGGAACTTTCCGATTTCGAACATCACGGCGGTGACGAACGCCCCTGCCCAGACGTCTCGCCACGCGACCGAGACCTGGGGCATAAACCGGTAGATCATCCCAAAGAGCAGGGTGAGTATGCCCAACGTAATTGCCTCGTTGAGCACTTGCAGAAGCACTCCCCAGCCGGGTATCCCGCTGCCCAGCCAACTGCCCAATGCCGCCAGCACGGTGCTGACGACCAGCGAGACCAGCAATAAAAACGCCAAGGTCAAAATCAGGCCAAACGAAAGCAGACGCGCGCGGATGACGGCCCAGATGCCGGACTGCTTCTTGGCGTTGACCTTCCAGATCCGGTCCAGCGCGCTTTGTAGTTCCGAAAATACTGTCGTCGCCCCGACCACCAGCACCACGACGCTGATGACCGTGGCCGCGATGCCCTGCGCGGGTTCTTGCGCGCCCAATACGACACTTTCCACCGCCTTCCCGCCCTCAGCGCCGACCAAGGCGCTGACCTGCTCCAACAACTGCCCCTGCGCGGCTTCGTGGCCCCAAAAGAAGCCGGCGATACCGATCACGATAATAAGAAGTGGCGCCAGCGAGAACACCGTGTAGAACGCGATGGCGGCGCCCATGCTGGGCGCATAGTCGTCCAGCCAGTTCGTCACCGTTTGCTTAACTAACGCATAGAACCCTTTGATAGCCATTTCCACACTCCCAGCGCATGCGGAAGGCGTAGCAAGTGGCGTGCCGAGCCCATGGCCGGCGCCGAGCAACGTAAAATGTCAGGCTTCCACCCTCTACGTGCTTCCCACATGAACCTTGAACGACTCCGTCGCGAATTTCCCGACTACGACATCACAACCCTGCCGACCCTTCCCGAAGGGTATTTCGACGCGTCCAGCTATATCGATGCAGCGCCATCATTTGAGAACAAAGAGCGCGGCTTGAAGGTGTTTATCGACTACGCCAACTATGCCGACCGTCCGTCCGGCAGGAGCCAGCGCTTCTGTGTGTCCCGCTACGACGAGGAAGAGGGCGACTTCGAGGACGTGGCCCTGTCGACGAACGACTGGGCCGAAGTCTTGCGCTTCCTGACCGCCTGAACGCCCTGGTCAGCGCCGCTCGAACGTCGGCGCGCGTTTTTCTTCGAATGCCCGCCGGCCTTCCTTGGCGTCGGCGGTGGCAAAGCAGATCGCTTGCAGATCGCGCTCGTATTCCACTGCCTTCTCAAGCGGCATCGACAGCGCGGCGCGCAGATTGACGCGTGCCGTCTCGGCCGCGATCGGCGCGCGCGAGGCAATGGTGGCGGCAAGCGCTTGCGCGCGCTCGCGCAGCTGCTCTTGCGGCACCACCTCGCTTACCAGGCCCCAGGCCAGCGCCTGTTCGGCGCGGATGGGGTCGCCGGTCAGCACCATCAGCGCCGCGTTGCTCGGGCCTACCGCATGGACAAGCTGGGCCGTCATGCCGCCGCCGCCGATCCAGCCTAGCTTGATCTCGGGCGCGCCCAGGCGGGCGTTGTCGGAGGCGATGCGGATATCGCAGGCCAACGCCATCTCCAGGCCGCCGCCGAAGGTATAGCCATTGATCGCCGCCACCGTGGGCTTTTTCAACATGCGCACGCAGTCGCAGTAGTCAAGCCGATTGCGGAAATCCCACGGGGTGGCGTAGCGATCAAGCTCGGTAATGTCCGAGCCGGCGCAGAAGGCCTTGGGGCCCGCGCCGGTCAGGATCACCGCGCGCACCTGCGAGTCGGTGTTGCATTGCTGCACCGCCGCGATCAGCAGGTCGGCCATCTCGGGCGTCATCGCGTTCAGCTTCTCGGGGCGATTGAGTTCGATGATGGCGACATGGCCATCGATACTGAGGTTAACGAGTGCGTTCACGTCGACATCCTTAGGTTGCGGTGTGCTTGGGGGCGCGGGCCAGGCTGGCCTGGAAGCGCTGAGTCAGGCCGCGCGCCAATAAGTGGGAGGATGCGCGTGCGGCGACGCCGTCACGCAGGAATTGCGAGGCCTCGGCCTGGAAGGCGATGTAGCCATCGTGCCGGGGGCGGATCGAGGCAGCCTCAAGCGTGCGAGCCGTGTTGACATAGAAGTTGCCGCTGGCCGCATTGACGTTCGCATCCCCCCAACTGTCGCGATGGCTGGGCTGCCCTTCGTGCTGCGGGATGAAGCCGCTTTGGGTATCGGCCGCGAGCAACCACAACAGATGCGCGCGCAATTCCGGCCCCACGATGCAGCGCCGTGATATCGCAATGCCGGTGCCGCCGAGGATCGAGCCGGGCCTGCCCGCGTCAGCCTCGGGCGCGTCGCGGAACGTCAGCGGTTTCGCGACCGCCAAGGTGGCGTAGTTCACATAGCCATAGACCAGCGGACAGAGCGCGATGTCATCGCGCGAGCTCATGTGGCCAAGCAACGCAATCGGGTTGTACGCCAGGGCGTGCGCGGGCGTGAGCCGCGCCAATTCGCTGAGCACCTCGCAAGCCTCGGCAAGCGTCGCCTCGTCGTGCCACGCGCCGTGCGGGCGCAGGTCGGTATCGGGCGCGATGGCGGCCGCAATCGACAACAGCGACAACAACGGGTGCGGGCCGCCCCAACTGAGCGCGACCGCGCCGCTGCGTTGCGACAGCGTCAGCACCTCGCGCCAGGTGCGCGGCACGGGGCCGTCGAGCCGATCGGCGCGCGTGGCCATGACCTGCGTGGCGGCGTCCAGCGGCAGCGCCCATTGGCGATCGTCCATGCGATAGCTGTCGTACGACAGCCCGATGCTGTCGCGCGCAATCCGCGCCAGCTCGTCAGGCGCGAACACGGTGTCTAGCGCTTGCACGCAATCGTGCGCCAGGGCCTCGCCCAGATGCGGATGATCCAGCACCACGAGGTCATAGCGGGCGCAGAGTTCGGCGATGGGCGCCGATTCGAAGCCTTCAAGCGACTGCTTGTCCCAGTGCACAAGTGGCGCGTGCGCGGTGGCAGCGTGCAGCGCATTGAAGCCGCGCGGGTGATCCCAGGTCAAGCCGCGGTAGGGCAGGGCGCGCTCGCTCATTCAGAGGCTCCACGCAGCACCGCGCCCGAGGCGGCATGCGCGGCGATCTCGTCGGCGCTGAAGCCGAAATCGCGCAGGACTTCGTCGGTGTGCTGGCCGGTCAGCGGTGCCCCGCGCACCACCTGGCTTGGCGTCTTGGAAAAGCGGATCGGAAAGCCCGGTGTCTTGATCTTGCCTTCAGTCGGATGCTCATATTCGACGAAGGTGCCGTTGTGCGCGATCTGCGGGTCGTCGACCAGATCGGCGTATCCATAGACGGGGCTGCACCAGATGCCGGCGGCATCAAGCTTGGCGAACCAGTCGGCCGTCGAGGCCTTGGCAAGCGTGTCGCGCACCAGCGCATAGATTTCGTCGCGCTTTTCCCAGCCGTCGCGCTCGTCGGTGTACTGGCCCAGGCGCGGCTCTTCGGTCACGCGCGCCAGCACGTTCATGTCGGGCATGGCCAGCGCCAGATAGCCGTCGTTCGTCGCGAAGGTGCCATAGGGGGCGCGGATGTACACGTGGGCATGCGGCTCGGCGCTGCGCACCTGCGGCTTGTGCCCCACGGTGTAGACCGAGAGCTCCTGCATCTGGATCGTGGTGATCGCATCCAGCATGTTGACTTCGACCTTCTGGCCTTCGCCGGTACGCTCGCGGTGCAGCAGCGCGGCTAGCACGCCTTCGAAGGCGCAGTACGCGGTGACGGCGTCGACCACATACTGGCCTGCCGCGCGTGGCGCTTCGCCCGCACGGCCCGACGACAGCATGGCGCCCGACATCGCCTGCAACAGCAGGTCCTGACCGGGGCGCGTGGCATAGGGGCCGTCTTCGCCGAAGCCCGACATCGATACATAGATCAGGCGCGGGTTCAGCGCCGACAGGGTCTCGTAGTCCACACCCAGACGGCCGGCGACACCCGGACGGTAGTTCTGGATAAACACATCGGCCTGCGCCGCGAGTTTCTGGATGATCTCCTTGCCGCCGGCACTCTTCAGATCGATCGCCAGCGAGCGCTTGTTGCGGTTCAGCGAAAGAAAGGACACGTTGATCTTGTTGCCCGTGATGCCGCCGGCCGGCGCGTGCCGCTGCCATTCGCCGGTGGGCGGCTCGATCTTGATCACGTCGGCGCCCAGGTCGCCCAGGCGCTGCGCCGCGAACGGCCCCGCCATGGCGATGGAGCAGTCCAGAACCTTGTAGCCAGAAAGAATACTCATGCTTCTACCCTCTGCGTGCGCCGATGCGCTTCAATGCATGACCCAGCCGCCGTCAACCGCCAGCGTCTGTCCGGAAATGAAACCCGCCTCGTCCGAGGCAAGGAAAACGATGGCCGCGGCGATGTCGCCCGCGTGCCCACGGCGCTTTACCGACTGGCGTTCCAGCACCATGCGGTTGTAGCCCTCGGGATCGGGATGAATCTTCTCGGCGTCGGTGGGAAACGCGCCCGGCGAAATGGCGTTGACCGTGATGCCCCACTTGCCGAACTCGCGGGCGAAGGCGCGCGTGGCTCCCACCATCGCGCCCTTGGATTGCACATAGGGCAGCAGGTTTTCCCAGCCGCCCGACAGCGTGATCGACGAGATGTTGATCACGCGGCCCCATTGCTGCTCGCGCATGCCGGGCAGCGCCGCGCGGATGATCTGAATCGCCGCCTCCACGTTCACGCGGTGCACGCGCGCCAGCTCTGCGTCGCTGTATTCCTCGAATGGGCGCGAGGGGTAGATGGCCGCGTTGTTGATGACCACATCAATCGGGCCCTGGGCCGTCAGCTGCTCAAGCTGCGATTGCAGCGCGTGGGCGTCGGCCAGATCGACCTGCACGATGTGAAGCTGGTCGGAAAACCGCGCGGGCACGGTGCTGCGCAGGCGATCGATATGCCCCGCGTGGTTGTCGAGCGCGATCACGCGGGCGCCCGCTTCCAGCAGCGCAATCGTGGTGTCCACACCGAAGCCGCCCGCCGCGCCCGTGACCAAAACACGGCGGCCTTGCAATGAGAAGCGCGCGCTCATGTGCGCCCCGCGATGGGCGCAAAGCGCCCCGACAACGGCGGATAATCGGCCTCGGGCTGCACCGCGATCGCGCGGATGCGGGCTTCGCATGCCGCGATATCGGCGGGCGAGCCCAGCACGCTGAACGTGGTGTCGTAGCGGCGCTCTTCCCCATGCTCAAGCCAGATGAGCTCGTTGCGTTCACGCGCCGCGCCCTGGCCCAGCACATGGTTGGTCGACGGCTCGATGCCCATCGCATACTGGCCCGATTGCAGGTTCTGCCATTGATACTGGCAAGGGAATTGATGCTTGAAGGTGCTGACCTGCATGCCCAGGCCCAGCTTGTCGTTGACCAGGGCCACCGGGACGCTGCCGTCGTCGGCGGCGGCCATCTCCTGCTGCCACACTTGCTCATGAAAGCCCAACTGCGGCGCCGGCATGCGGCGGTAGCCCACGCCTTGCTTGCGGTAGGTTTGCTCGTGCGCGGCCCACACCACATCGCGGATCGGCGCCAGATAGCGCGAGTCGGCGTCCAGCACCGGATAGCCCAGGTTGATGTGATAGCAGAGCATGTGCGGCGTGCGGTAGAAGCCGCGATTCACCACGCGATCCGACAGTTTGATGTCGTTGGTGCCTACCTCGATCTCGATGCGGCGGTGCAGCTCCAGGTGCTCGCCGAACACGGTGCCCTGGCTGACGATTCCCTCTGCCCACAGCACGCAGCGATCGCCTTCCCAACGTTCGCCGTAGCCGGTCAGGCGCGCCGGAATGGTGCCCACGCGGCCGTGGATGGACTGCTTGGCGGTCTTGCGCGGGCCGTAGACGTAATTGTCGGCCGGCGCGTCGTACATGAACAGAATGTGGTCCAGTCCGCAAGTAATCATGAGGCCCGAGAACGAGCGCATCCAGCCCAGTCCGCCTTCGCCTTCGTAGTCATGCAGGCCGGGATGGCGATAGCCCGACGGCGACTGCCATCCCATGGCAAAGCCTCGGTAGTCGCAATCGGCGATGTCCATCGCGCGATCCACCAGCACCGTGAAACGCAGGCCCGTACCGCTGCGGAACTCCAGCATGCGGATACCGCGCTCCAGCCCGTCGTCCAGCGTCATCAGGCGTACGCCGGCAAACTGCGCAAGCTGCCCGGTGCGCGCCTCCACGTCGCGGCGCGTCATCCAGGTTCCGTAAATGTCAGGCATGAGTTCTCCCTGGCAAAGGCGCGGGTGCGCGCTTGCCGGTGTCGGTGTTCAGAATCGTGTTGGTAGTCGTGTTCCCAGGCGCGCCGGGGGCCTTATGCAAAGGTGCCTCGCGGCGCGCCTGTGTTGCGGCAGGCGGCCTACAGGCCGTTCGCGCGCAGCCGCTCGTCCAGGAAGGTCTTGGCGCGCGGCACGTCGTCTTCGGTCAGGTGTTCGATGATGATGGGAATGTTGGGGTGCTTCTTGGCCAGGCGTTGCAGGTAAAGGTCGTAATTGAGCGCGCCCAGGCCCGGCGCCGGCAGTTCGATCTCGCCCACGCCACGGAAGGTGTGGCTCTCGGCCGCGCCCTCGTCACCAATGTCGCTGTGCTTTTCCGACTTGTCATCGCCCGAACGCTTCACGTCCTTGGCATGCGCGATGCAGATCTTGTCGGAGAGGGCGTCGAACACCTGATTCAGCGTGCGGTCCATCTGGTCGATGTTGTGCGCTTCGAAGTAGTTCGTCGGGTCCATCAAGAGGCCCAGGCCAGGGTGATCCACCTCGGCGAACATGCGCAACGTTTCCTCGACGGATCCCACCACGTTGTTCACGTAGGTCTCAAGCAGGAACACCGCGCCATGGTCATAGGCATGTTGGGATAGCTCGGCGATCACCGTGCGGCACTGGTCCCAGCCTTCCTCGGTCTTGTTTTTGGGGTGATGCACCCAGTCGCTGTCGGTGGCAAACGTGCCGGTTTCCGAGATCACGTAAGGCGAACCCAACTGGCGTGCGTGCGTGAGGATCTCTTTGAGATAGCCGTTGCGGCGTTGGCGCTCGGCGGGATCCGGGTGAACGATATTGGTATAGGCCGAGATGCAGGACACCGGCAGGTTGTAGTGGCGGAAGGTGTCGCGGATCTGCGTGCATTTCTGCGCGGTCAACTGCCCCGGGCCGAGTTCCATGTCCTTGAAATGCAGGTCCAGCTGCACGGTGTTGAAGCCGTGCGAGCGGATCACCTTGGCGGTGCGCTCCAGCTCATAGGGAAAGTAGCCCGAGAAGATTCCGGTCTGGATCATGATGCTTGTCTCCGTCTGTTTTTTGTCTGGTTATTCAACAGCCGGCAGCCGTACTGTGCGGCCTTCGGCGATGGACGTATACGCGGCCTCGACCAGCGCCATGGTGCGTACGTTGTCGGTCACGCTCAACGCAGGCTCGGTGCCGCTGGCCAGCGCGTACTGCAACTGCTCCATCACGCCGATGAAGGCATGCGGAAACCACATCGTGTCCCACGTGGGGGTTACCCAGCGCCCGTCGGTATGGCCCTGGGCCGCGCGCGAGGCGTAGCTCAGGGTCGACGGCTCGCCGGTGGGCCAGCCGATGGTGCCGCGCGCGACGCCCTCGGTGCCTTCCACGCGCCAGCGAATGTGCTGGTCGTCGGGGTATCCCTCGGCGCGCGGGCCCGACCACACATCTTCAAGCGACAGCGCGAGCAGGCCGTTGCCAAAGCGCAGCGTGGTGCTTACCAGCCCATCCTGATGCGCGAACTGGGTGCGCGGATCGGGGCGGGTGATGCTGGTGATCTCGGTGGGCTCGCCAAACAGATAACGCAGGGCATCAAGGTGATGCACGCTCATGTTCGAGAGCGTCAGCCGGTCATAGCCGCGCAAAAAGTCCTGCCAGTGCGGGATCGCGTGCATGTCGATCTGCGCGAACACCGGCGTGCCCAGCACGCCCTGGTCCAGCAGCTGCTTAAGCGTGCGCATCGATTGGTCGTAGCGCATGTTCTGGTTGACCGACAGGATCTTGCCGGCGGCACGAGCCTCGTCGCGCAGGGCGCGGGCTTCGTCCAGCGAGAGGGCAAGCGGCTTCTGCGCCAGCACGCCGCGCACGTGCGGGGCGCGCAAGGCGGCGCGTATCAGCTCGGGCTGCATATCGGGCGGATACGCGATGTCCACGATTTCGATCCGCGGATCGGCGATCAGGGCCAGGGGATTCTCATGCACTAGCGGGATGCCGTAGCGTTCGGCGACCTTGGCCGCTTTGCTGCGAGTACGCGACGCGATCGCCGCCACCGTGAAGCCGGCCTGCTGATAGGCCGCCAGATGGCATTCGGCCATGATCATGCCGGCGCCGATGCAGCCGATGCGAAAGCGCCGTTCCCGAATGGGCGGGTCGGGCACCAGGGTAGGGTGCGACATGTGCTCCTCCTGCCGGCTTGGTATGCACTGTCGACTGCCTGGCATCCTGCCGTGCGGTGTTTGATGTTATTGAGCCGCGATAATCACATCAAAACAATCAGGGGTAAAGGTGGCTGGCGCCCATAGGGCAGCAACGTTACCTTTTTGATCCAGAATGATTGCAAATGATGGGTTATGATCGCCTCGCTGCCATCGTCCTGATGGTGTCTTGAGAGCCCGGTCCCGCATGCGCCCCACCATTTCCCTCATTGCCCGTGAAGCCGGCATGTCCACCGCCACCGTGGACCGCGTGCTGAACGACCGCGACGGCGTGCGCGGCAAGACACGCGACCGCGTGCTGGCAATTGCCAATCGCCTTGGCTACTTCGTCCAGGGCGCCGATGCCGCAAGCCAGGACGTGCGGGTCGATTTCGTTTTACCCGCCGGCACCAACAGCTTCATGACCGCGTTGGGTCAGCACCTGCTTGAAGAAGCCGCCACCCGCCCCGATGTGCGCGCACGCCTGCATCTGATCGAGGGATTCGACGCCAATAAGCTCGCGCAAAAGCTCTACGAGCTGCGCGGCCAGACCCAGGCCGTTGGCCTGGTCGGGCTGGACCATCCACAGGTGCGCGACGCCATCATGGCGCTGCGCGACAGCGGCGTGCATGTGAGCACCCTGGTGTCGGACATTCCGATCTCGGCGCGCCTGGGTTACGTGGGCATCGACAACCGCGCCGCGGGCCGCCTGGCCGCGCTGTTGCTCGGCCGGTTTCTGCCACAGCATACCGAGCGCAAGGTCGCGGTGTTCGTGGGGTCACTGGCGTATCGCGGCCATGAAGAGCGCGAGATGGGCTTTCGCTCGCTGCTGAGCGAAGAGTTTCCGCACCTGCGCATCGCACACATTCTTGAGATCGGCGACGACCGCGACCGCGCCTTTGCCGTCACGCAGGAGCTGCTGCGCAACGAGCCGCCGCACGCGATTTACAACATCGGCGCCGGCAATCAAGGCATCGCGCGGGCGCTGAAAGAGGCGCGGCCGGCTGAGGCGCGGCCGGCTCAGGCGCGGCCGGCCGAGGCGCGGCTTACCGAGGCATGGCCCAACGAGGCTCGCTCAAACCAGGCCGCCTCGGCCCATCGCATTGTCTTCGTGGGTCACGACCTCACCGAAGCCACGCGCCGACTGTTGCTCGATCGCACCATGGACGCCGTGATCGACCAGAACCCGCGCGTCGAGGCACGCGAAATCGTCAAGCTGCTGGTGGCGGCCGTGAAGGGCGCGCCCGAACCCAGCTACCTGCCGCGGCTTCAGGTCATCTTCCGGGAAAATATTCCGGAGCCGTGATAGTTGGTCAGCGGTGGCCATGCTGCGGCGCATTGATCCTGCGGTTCATCGCCACAACTTCTTCGTGTGTCGGGCTCGGCCCCAGTTTGGCAAAAGCCTCCGCCATCTGGTCGCGTTTTCGCTCGGCATCGCCCTTTACCGCCGATGCCAGGGCTGCGCGCGTTTCGTCGGCGTCCCAGTCGCAGCAATAGGCGGGCGTGCAGGGCTGCTGTCGCCAGGACTCGCTCAAAGAGCCGGCGTCGACTGGATCAAAACCGACTTGGTCAACCAGGTTCATCGCGACCTGCTTACATCCCTCGTCGTCACCCGCAACCGCGATGGCCAAGCGGCCTTGGGCGCCCCTAGGCGTTCCCAGGTTCGCCAGGGTGTAAGCCAACGCATTGTTGAATGCCTTGGTCACCGGGCGGCCAACCTGCTGAGACACCCATACGCTCTCAGGCATTCCGTCGTCAATTTCTGCGATGCGCGCGTCTCGCATGCCGGGGTAGTAGTTGCTGGTATCGATGATAGGCACAACGGTCGCGACCGAATTGAACAAGCCGGCCGGAAGCTGCTGCATCGCCGGCAGGGGAATGGCGAGGATGATGGCGTCCACATTGTCCACTGCGTCCCAGACGTCTGCTGCCGTCGCGCCCATCTGCTTTGCAAGCGTGGATACGCCTTCTCTGCCCTTGGAATTGGCTACGCGCACTTGATGCCCGGCCGCCGTCAGTTTGCGAGCGAGGGTGCCGCCGATGTTTCCTGTCCCGATGATTCCGATATTCATATGAACTCCTGCGTATGAAGGGTCCACTGTAGAATTCCGCTTTCGAAATTGGAAGTACCCACTAAAACCTCAGTAACCCACCAAGGAGGCCTTATGACCGGGGATCGGGAATGGAACTGTGAAGACCCCAATCGTCGACGCGAGTGGGCGGCGGCGACTACTGAAACCTTGCGAGTCCTTGAGGGGAAGTGGAAGATCATCATTCTGTGCCAGCTGTTTGCCGCTAAAAAAGCGATCCGTTTTTCAGAGCTGGAACGGCTTATCGATGGCGTGAACCAGAAGATGTTGATTCAGCAACTGAAGCAGCTTGAAGCGGACGGAATCGTGCATAGAACGGTTTTTCCTCAGGTCCCTCCCAAAGTGGAATATCAGCTGACAGAGGCGGGATACGCGCTCGGGCCCTCGATGCAGGCGCTTATCGAATGGGCAGAAAGGCGCCATGAGTTTGTCGCGTCACATGTTCCTGGGCAATGACGTCACCGCTCGCTTGCACAAGGCTCGGGCGTGGGCCAGGGTGGGCCTCGATAATCCTCAGCGCTTCTGCATACCGGTCCTAAGCGGGATGCAGGCCAACCCATCCATTCATCCCCACATAGACGCCCACGGCAATGATCAGCAAGCTGGAGAGATACGGCGCTTGCTGGGCAACCGCGTTAAACCAAGGCACACGTTTGTTGACGTGGCGGACGCTTAGCGCCGCCACGGCGCCGACCGTCACCAGCGTGATGGCCAGCCCGATCGAGAAGCACAGCACCAGCACGGCGCCCAGCGTGAACTCCTTGAGTTGAAGGCACAACAACAGCACGGTGATCGCCGCGGGGCAGGGGATCAGGCCACCGGTCAGGCCGAACAAGGCGATCTGCCAGTTGGTCACGTTGCGGTTCGTGAAACGCCGCCGGATGTCATTGGCGTGCGCAAGCTGGTGAGCATCCTGGTATCCCTCGGCCCCTACGTCCAGTCCTCGCGGCGCTTCTTGGCGGTGGTGCTGCTGATGCTCATGGCGATGGTGGTGTCCATGTCCATTTTCATGGTCATGTCCATGGACATGGTGATGATGGCCATGGCCCGCACCATGCTGCTCGCGCCAGGTCCGCCAGAACATCCACGCCGCGATCAGCACGATGATCACCCCGGACGCCAGCTGGAAATACGGCTCCAACTCCTCCGCCGCGACGCCACGCCACAGATACATGCCGCCCAGGCCGATCCCCCACACGATCGCCGTGTGCGAAATAGTCGCGGTGATGCCGAGCAACACCGCCTGCGCCACCGAACCCCGGATCGCGACGATGAACGCCGCCATCATCGTCTTGGAATGGCCGGGCTCCAGCCCGTGCAGGGCGCCCAGCAGGATGGCGCTGGGAATGAACAGCCAGGCGTGCGATGCACCCTGGGCGATCAGATCGGAAAACGACAGCATGGATCCGTCCTTAGAGGTACTTGGTGATTTCTTTGAATTCGTCGATCGCGCGCTGCCGGTCCGCGTCCAGCTCGCCCACCGCGTCCTGCAGGCAGTGGTCGATGTGGTCCTGAATCAGGACTTTCTTGGCCTGGGAAATGGCACGCTCAACCGCGTGTAGCTGCTGGGCAAGCTCAAGGCAGGGACGGTGTTCTTCCATCATTGCCAGAATGCTGCGCAAATGGCCTTCCGCCCGCTTGAGACGTTTGGCGACGGCGTCGTGATGATGGTGGGGATCAGGTTTTTCCATGCGGAAATCATATCCCCCCCGGGAGGATATCCAGGCATGAAAACCATGCCGCCAATCAGGGCAAGCGAAAAAAGCGTTGTAGCGATCTCTACATGATTGCAGAGATCGCAACCTCTTCTTATTCTGCTTCCCATGGACACCTCGCTCGCATCCTCGTGGCTTCTGCTTATCGTCAGCCTGCCCACCGGCGGTGCCACCGCGCGCATGCGCATCTGGCGCAAGCTGAAGGCCCTGGGCTGCACCGCCTTGCGCGACGGCGCCTATCTGCTGCCGGCTCATGCCGAGCAAGCCGCACAATTGGCCGATCTGGCCACCGAAACAACTGAAGAAGGCGGCCAGGCCTGGTTGCTGCGGGTCCAGCCCCGCGACAACGACGAGTCCGCCTCGTTCCAGCAGCTGTTCGACCGCTCGGCCGACTACGAAGCCTGGCTGGCGGAACTGGCCCAGGCGCGCCAGACGCTGGCCGGTTTGAATGGGCCGGAACTGAACCGCCTGTTGCGCCGTCACGAACGCAGCTACCTGGCGTTGCAGCGGATCGATTTCTTCCCGGGCGAAGCCTCGCTGCGCGCTCAAGCCCAGCAGCGCGATTTCGCCAATGCCATCGAATCCCTTCTGTCGCCCGGCGAACCTCATGTCGCCCAGGAGGGAAGCATCGCGCGCCGCGATCCCATGCATTACCGGGGCCGGCTCTGGGCGACCCGGCGCCATGTCTGGGTAGACCGGGTCGCTAGTGCCTGGCTGATCCAGCGCTTCATCGACCCGTCCGCGCGCTTCCTTTGGATCGAGAACCCGGTCGACTGCCCGCCTGATGCCCTGGGATTTGACTTCGACGGTGCCACTTTCACACACGTGGGCGACAGGGTGTCGTTCGAGGTGCTGCTTGCCAGCTTCGGACTGGAAGACAACCGGGGCCTTGCACGTCTGGGCGCCTTGGTGCATGGGCTTGACGTCGGCGGCGCCGCCGCGCCGGAAGCTGCCGGTTTCGAGGCCATGCTGGCCGGCGCGCGCAAGCGCCTGCCCGACGACGATGCCCTGTTAGCCGAGGTCGGCGCCGTGCTGGATTCTCTGTACGCCCATTTCTCCGGTGGGCGTCAGACATGACCCTTCCTTGCCAAGAGCGCGACCGTGAATCCCGCTGAAGAATCCGCCCGCGACCACGCCGCGACGTTTGTCTCGCCGCCTGGCTATACCCTTTGGCAATTAGCCTGGTATTTCGTCCGGCTGGGGGCCATCGGTTTCGGCGGGCCTGTTGCCTTGGCCGGCTACATGCACCGCGATCTAGTCGAGGGCAGGGGCTGGATCACGGACGGCGATTACAAGGAAGGTTTAGCGCTGGCCCAACTGGCGCCAGGCCCTCTGGCCGCGCAGCTTGCCATCTACCTCGGCTACGTGCACTACCGCATTCTTGGCGCCACGCTGGTGGGCATCGCCTTCGTCCTACCATCGTTCTTCATGGTTGTTGCGCTGGGCTGGGCATACGTGCGTTTCGGCGGCCTGGCCTGGATGCAAGCGGTGTTCTACGGCGTGAGCGCCGCCGTGATCGGCATCATTGCCATCAGCGGCTACAAGCTCACTACCAAGAGCGTGGGCCGCGACAAGCTGTTGTGGGCCATCTATCTGGTGCTGGCTGTCGTAACCGTTATCACCGAGTCTGAAATAGCCTGGCTGTTTCTGGCGGCCGGCCTGCTCGTCTGGTTTTGGCGCGCGCCGCCCCAGTGGCTGAAGTCCGGCCATCTGCCGGCAGCGGCCGCGATGTTCGCGCCAGCGGGCACGGCGCTAACTACGCTGGATGGGCCGCTGCTCTGGCAGATCGGACTGTTCTTCGCCAAGGCGGGCGCTTTCGTTTTTGGTTCCGGCCTTGCCATCGTGCCGTTTCTCTATGGCGGCGTGGTGACCGACTTTCACTGGCTCAATGACAAGCAGTTCGTGGATGCCGTAGCGGTGGCCATGATCACGCCGGGACCCGTCGTTATCACGGTGGGTTTCATCGGCTACCTGGTGGCCGGTTTTCCCGGGGCCTGTGTGGCGGCGCTGGCCACCTTTCTGCCTTGTTATCTGTTCACCATCGTCCCAGCACCCTATTTTAAAAAGTACGGAAAACTGCCCGGTGTCCTCGCATTCGTTGACGGCGTGACGGCCGCGGCAATCGGCGCTATCGCGGGCGCAGTCATCGTTATCGCCCGACGCACAATCGTCGATATGCCGACACTGATGTTGGCGATGGCCGCGGTGCTGCTGTTGTTACGGTTTAAAAAACTGCCCGAACCGATGATCGTGACGGGCGCGGCGCTGATCGGCCTGGCGATTTACCCGCTGATGCATTAAGCCCGCTCAAGGAGTCCATCATGCAAAGCATATCCATTCCGGAACTTGCGCTTTGGCGCAGCGCCGGGTTTCCCCATACGTTGATAGACGTGCGACGCAAGCTCAGGCGCATGGAGGATGGGGTGTCAATCCCTGAAGGCCAATGGCTTGACCCCGCTTTGTGGCTGGACTGGAAAGACACGATAGCAAACACGCAGGCCGTGGTCGTCTATTGCGCCGAAGGCCACGAACTTAGCCAAGGGCTGGCGGCCACCCTTCAGGCGATGGGCATCGACGCCAGATATTTAATTGGCGGGATACAGGCTTGGCGTGCTGCCGGGCAGTGCGTGGAATCAATCGAATTTCGCGACCGGCACGCCGGTAGTGCGTGACTATTCCGCGTCGATGTCGATCAATTCCGAATCAAGAACGCAGAACCGCTTCGGCGCAACGGCGAGCAAGCAGGGGCGCAAGGATTACGCCGGGATGTCCGACCAATGCAAATAGGCCCTCGATTCTTCCCACCTGGCCGCAAAGCGGTTTGCTGTCGGTCGTCATAGGACGCATCGCAGCGGTTATGGAAAGCAGGAAAGGCGCCGCCGCGGTCCCAAACAGTCGGGAAATCGCGTTTCCGGTTTGCGCGGCTAGTGCGGGAAGGCCGGTTTCGCCGCAATCTGGATAGTCAGCGGCAGAAACTAGGCCGCCTCCCAAGGATGGGCGCAGCTCCATTTCTTCCGCGCAAACCAGGTGACGAAGGCCGGCAACTTCAGTACCGAATCGAAGCAACACTGCCGGCGACTCATAGATCGGAAGGTCCACGCCGACCGTCAGAGCAAGGGCGCGCGAGCGATAGCCATTGGCGAGCACGACAATGTCGGCCGGAAATTCCTCTCCGTCCACAACGATTCCCGTGATCCGATTTCCCGCGGCATTGACGGCTTGAACCGTTCCCCGGCGGACACAAGCCCCGGCGGCCTGCGCTCCTGCCCGCAGCTGGCGTGCCAATACGCCCGCTTCCAGTGCGAAGTCGCTTGGTGCCCAGGCGGCGAGCGATGGTGGATTCGAAATCGTCGGTTCCTTCTCGGCAATTTGGGACCGAGTGAGCCGCTCGATTCGGGTGCCGGCGGCCCGATGCTCTGCAATCATGGCTGCCGTTTCGTCCTCGGTGGACCGCCAGAGAAGCGCGCCGCGCGCTGCGATGGGCAGCGGGCTGAGCTCGTGCTCGATATACGCGAACTCCTCCAGCGCCTTCAATCTTTCAGCGAACGCTGCTTGGTTGTCAGAAGGCGTGCTGGCGCTGGCACCGACCCAGCCGAAAGAACAGGCGGTTGCACTGATGAGGCAATCGGGCGCACGTTCGATCAACGTGACGGATGCGCCCGCTTTGGACAGATGCCAAGCTGCCGACGCGCCCATGATGCCGCCGCCCACCACGATGACCTTGCCTTTACGTACCGCGACTGGGTTGTGCTTGAGAAAAACGGGCATGTGTTTGGTTGGACATTGTTGTGTTGGCGGTGGGCAACTGGACTTTCCATTCGATCGGTCGGACGCATCATAACGTCGACAAGTGTCGAGTCGCCAAGATGATCCGAACCGAGACGAAGGCAGCTACACAAGCTACACAAGCTGCCTTGGGCAACGAGGGATGCTCTTTATGGCGGCAGGGTCACAGATGAATGGCGGGTGTTGCGGCTGCTCTGATCGAAGGCGCGGGTACTTTTACCCGCATCCAGATGAACAAGCCGGCAAGCAGCATGACACTGCCTCCCGCAACAAAAACGCCCTCAATGCCTGTCAGGCTGAACATGGCACCGCCGGCCGCGGCGCCCATGGCGATTGAGGACTGCACCGACGCTACGACCATTCCGCCGGCACTTTCAGCCTGATCCGGCACGGCGCGCGCGACCCAGTTTGACCATGCAACCGGCACGCCACCGAACGCGAGGCCCCATGCCGCAACCAACGTTGCCTGACCCGGTAGGGACGCGGGGAAAAGCGCCATCGCCAAGGCACTGCCACCGACCAGGGCCGGCATGAGGGCCAAGGTCACAGATAAGCTGCGCTGCATCAGCCAGCCTGCGAGCATGGTGCCCGCGAAATTCGCCACGCCGAAGCCAAGCAGCATCAGCGCCAGCCCGTTCGTTCCCACGCCGGCGGTGCTTTCCAGAAACGGCCGAATATAGGTGAAGAGAGCGAAATGGCCCGTATGCGCCAGAATGCAGCCCAACATGCCAAGCGCGATGCCGGGCCGCAAGAGAACGTCCAAGATCGTTCGGAGGCGCGCGGGCCGGCGCGGCGCCATCTTCGGTAACGTGAACCATTGGAATGCCAGGGTCAATACACCCACCGCCGCAGCGGCGACAAAGGCGCTGCGCCATCCAAACTGGCCACCAAGATAGCTACCCAACGGCACGGCGACCACTGTGCCCACGGCAATGCCGCTGAAGATGATCGATAACGCGCGTGGCAAGAGCGCCGTCGGCACCAGTCGCATGGCGACAGCCGCCGCCATGCTCCAGAACCCGCCCAGGGCGATTCCAAGTAGAACGCGCATCAAAAGCAGCACCCACATCTGCGACGACGCCGCAACCAGCAGGTTGGACACAATCATTAAAGTGGAAAAGCCCAGCAGCACCGTACGGCGATCGAGGCTGCGGGTAAGACCGGGCACCAGCAAGCCTGCAAATAACGCCACCACCGCAGTCACCGTCACAGCCTGTCCCGCCATGGCCTCTGATACGTGCAGAGCTTCTGCCATGGGCGTCAGTAGGCTTGCCGGCAGATACTCCGCGGTCAACAGGCCGAATACACCCATCGCCAGCGAGAACACTGCGGTCCATGCCGCTGACACCGGCTCAATGTCCCCCGGGCTGGCTGAACCTTCGGGGTTTGAAACATCAACAACACTACGCATTGCACTCATCCTAAAAAATCAGTGAGTGCAGTCTAGGACGTGTGCTTGGGATGATCTATGATGCGGCGTACTAAGTTTTTGATAGAAAATCCGATGCTGGCCTCACAGAATTACGCGCTTCCTCCGCACTTGATTAGTGAGCTGCTTGCCGGAATGCGTCTGCGCGGGGTGCAGTACCGGCGGGTGCAGACCGGGCCTAGTTTTGGACTAAGCATTGACGCGAAGGCCGGCCACGGTTTCTTCTACTACTTGGCGGTGGGCTCGGCCGTACTACGCACCGCTGAGGGCGGCTTGCACGAATTGAGTGCCGGCAATGCGGTGTTTCTGCCCCATGGGCAAGCTCATCAATGGCTTTCCGCCGAGGACGCGGACTTGCAGGATATCGATACGCTTGAAGCCGCCTTGATCGGCAATTCCGTCACCGACGTGGATGCGTGTCCAAGTACCAGCAGCGTCCCCAGCGCAATCTTCTTTTACGGTTGCATGGAATTCGACCTTGGCGGCATGCGGGCCTTGGGGCAATTGATGCCGGATGTCATGTGCGTGAACGCCGACAGCGACCGCTTTCCTGGCATGGTCTCGATTCTGTCCGCGATGAAAGGCGAGATCTGTTCCAGACGCGTGGGGTTCGCGGACATTCTGGCGCGACTGGCCGAAGTGGTCGCCGCGATGATTGTCCGGGGATGGATCGAGTGCGGTTGCGACAATGCCTCCGGCCTGGCCGCAGCGCTGCGGGATCCACGGCTTGCGCGCGCCATCCTCGCCTTGCACCGCCAACCCGCCCGAGATTGGAAACTGGCCGAATTGGCGGGCGAGTGCAATATTTCTCGCTCTGTTTTTGCCGAGCGGTTTCATGCAACGGTGGGAACACCACCGCTGCGCTACGCCAACGAGTTGAAGATGCGTCTTGCCAGGCAATGGCTGACGCACGACAGGCTGCCGATCGACACGGTAGCCGAGCGCTTGGGCTATACGTCGCAAGCAGCATTCAGCCGTGCGTTCAAGCGCGTTACCGGTCTGCCCCCAGGCGCCAGCCGAGACGCGCGCTGAACTTCCATGAACGTTCATATCGAGGCGGTCGCGCGGCGTTGTGCTTGGCGCGGCCCGGCAGCCTGTCCACCTTGCCGGCACGACGCCAGCGTCTTTTCACAGAATCTTGCAGTACCGATCCAGGTGCGCTTGCAGCACGGCGGCGCTATCCCGGGCAAAGACGCCCGCCAGATACCCGTCGGGCCTGATCAGCGCGGCGGCCCCCTTGGCCAACCCGTAGAAGCTGGCGAACTGGTCCAGAGGGTCTTCGATCTCCAGGCCGTCTCCAATGCAGTGGATGTGCAAGCCTGCGCGCGGCGCAAAGGTTGATGCGCCGTTGACCAGCAAGGTCCAGTGCGTGCCGTTGAGCAGGTTAAACAACCGCGTTGGGCTGCCGCCCGCGCCGCGCACAACGGCATCGGGCGCGCGACTGCCCGGCTCAAGTCGGCTGTCAGCTTGCAACGGAAGCGATAGCGGCGACGTCGGGTACCCGATGTCCAGTTGCTGGACTTCACGGGTCCGCCTGTTGTCCCCGGTCTTGAAACCCGCAAGCAGTCGGGTGGACAGGCCGAGCACGTTCGCGGCCACGGGCCGGCGTTCGGCTTCGTAGGTCTCCAGCAGCGCCTCGGGCGCGCCAGCGAGTACGGCGGCCAGTTTCCAGCCCAGGTTGTAGGCGTCCTGCACGCTGGTGTTCAAGCCTTGCCCGCCGGTGGGCGGATGGACATGCGCCGCATCGCCGACCAGGAACACGGGGCCATCCCGGTAATGATCGGCCAGCCTGGCATTCATGTTGTAGGTCGAAGACCAGGCAACGCAGTGGACCGTGATGTCCGTGCGCGCGGTGTGCAGGGCAACGCGTTTCGTCAGCGCGGCAGCGGACAGGTCGACGTCGCCCTCAAGAGAGACCGGCGCCTGGATCTGGAACAGGTCGGTGCCTGCAAGCGGGCAGATGGCCAGGGGGCCCGCGCCATGACCGTTGAACTGGTGCCACCTATCACGCGACAAGCCTTCCAGCACGACATCGGCCACGATGGCGCGCACCCCTAACGTCTTGCCCGGAAAGCCGATGCCCAGCGTGCGGCGCACCAGACTGCGCCCGCCGTCGGCGCCCACCAGATAGCGGGCGTGGACCCTCTGCTTCCCGTCCGGGGTGGCCAGCACGGCTTCAATCCCGTCGGCGTTGATCTCCATCCCGATCAGCTCGACACCAAACTCCGGCGCACGGCCCAGTTCCAACAGCCGCTCTCGCATGATCGCTTCGGTCTTGAACTGCGGAACCATCAACGGAAGCGGATAGGGCTCGGCTGGCGTAGGTTCGGCAACCGTCGTGACTTCCTGATCCTCATGACTGCCGTCGGCCGAGTATTTGCGAATCGTGGGGTAGATGCCACCGGCGGCCATGGCCCGGTCAAGGATCCCCAGGTCTTCAAATACTTCTTGGGTGCGCGGTTGAATCCCTTTGCCGCGCGAGCCCGCAAAGGGGGAAGGGAGTTTTTCGATCAGGGCAAAGCGCACGCCGCGCCGCGCCAGTTCTATTGCCAGGGTCAGGCCGGCAGCGCCGGCACCGCAGATCAGGACGTCAACGGGGTCACGCATGTCGCTCTCCAAGTATGTGTAATATGCACACATTAAAAGGGGAGTCTATGGTCACCAAAAAGAAAGTGCAAGATACACATATCTCTGCGCAGCTGAAGGACCTTCATCGGTCCTTGATCACGATCGTGAGCGTGATGAACCGCCCCAGGAACGACGAACGCCTGATCGCGGAAGCGGGCGTGCAACTGGACCAGGCGCTGTTTCGCCTCTTGGTGGTGATTGAACGGGTGGGGCCGATCGGCGTGGTCGATCTGGCGGATCGCCTTGGCAGGGACTACACCACCATTAGCCGCCAGGTCGCCAAGCTGGAACGCATGGGGATGGTGATGCGGCACGAAAATCCGGACGACCGCCGAATGCGCGAAACGGTAGTGTCATCCGAGGGCAAGGCCGTGACCGACAAGCTTGATCAGGCGCGCGAGCGCCTGGCAAAAGGCATCTTTCAGGACTGGGCCGCCGAAGACATCACGGACTTGGTACGTCTGATGCGCAAGTTCGCAGAGGCGCTGGAACGGGGTACAGAGGGTTGATCGTCAAGACGGCGTTGCCCAGATCACGTCAGATTCAACCCACCATCCGACAGCAGAATTTCCCCAGTCAGATAGTTCGACTCAACCAGCATCGACACCGCCTGCGCAATATCCTCCGGCTTCGCGGCGCGCCGCATCGGTGCGCGTTCGCGCCATAACTGCTGGGCTGCGGTCCAGTCGGCGGTCAAGGGCGTATCGACCAAGCCTGGCGCGATGGCGTTCACGCGTATATCCGGGGCGAGCGAGACCGCCAGCAAGCGCGTGACGTGGTTTAGCGCCGCTTTCGTTGCGGCGTAGGGAATCGACGCGCCTTTGGGACGAACGCCTGCATGCGAGCTGACGTTGACCACGCAGGCCGGTGTGCCGGTTGCGGCGGACGCGCGCAGTGCGGCCTCGGCCAGCGCGATGATACGGAACGGCGCGATGACATTGACCTCGTGCAACTCGCGCCAGATGTCGGGGGTGGCTGCTGCCATATCCGCATGCGGCACCACGCGGCTGATGCCCGCGTTGTTCACGACGACATCCAAGCGGCCCCATTGCGCCACGGCTTCGTGCACCAGGCGGACCCGGTCTGCGTCTTGGGCAAGGTCGGCTTGCACATAAGCCGCCAGACCCAGTTCGCGCGCCATGGAGATGCCCACGTCCACCGAGCTGCGCGAGTGCAGAACGACTGCGTAGCCGTCTTTGGACAGCCGGCGCGCAATGGCGGCGCCGATGCCTGACGTTGAGCCGGTGACAAGAGCAACACGCTGTGTTGGGGGCATAGAAAGGTCCCATGAAATGGAAGGCGGGAGTTTACCTGCCGTGGGCATGCCGCCGGCGCACCCGGTGGGGGCGGCGGGCCTTCCAACGCTGGGAAGCGCCGACCGCAACGGGATGGGTCGGGAACGCATCGCGGCTTAGCGCTGCAAACTCGCTCCATGGTCCGCGATGCTTTGCTGAATGCTGGCGACAAACCTTGCGATGACGGGATTGGTGTCGCGCTCGCGATAAACCAGCGCGATGCCGATGTTGGACGATTCGGGCAAGTCGTTCAGGGGCCGGAATTCGACGTCGGCCGGCATGAACTCCGCGTTGATCGAGGGCACCAGCGCGATGCCCAAGCCGCTGCGCACCAGTCCCACCACGGTTTGCACCTGGACGGCTTCCTGCGTCACTCGCGGCGACACGCCGGCTTCGCGCAGCAAATGCATAACGGCGGCGTTCAGGCCGCCTACGCGAGACGGCGTATAGCCGATGAAATCCTGATCGCGCAACTCTTGTAGCGACAGCGACTGCTTGCGCGCCAGCGGATGATCCGCGGGCATGGCCACGCAGAACACGTCGCGCGAAATGGGTTCGAAGACCATGTTGCTGGGATGCGTGGTCGGTTCGCGCACAAAGGCGACGTCCACGGTTTCCGCGTCGATCATCGACAACAGGCCCAGGTTGGTCGATTCGCTGAGGTCCAGCTTGATGTGGGGATAGCGCCGGCTGAAATGCTGGATCAGGCGCGGCAGCAGGCTGAAGGTCAGGGACCCGATAAAGCCGATGCGCAAGCCGCCGCTTTCACCGTTGGCCGCCTGGCGCGCAGCGGTGATGACATCGGCCGCGCTATCCAGGCATTTGGTCGCCGCGGCCAGCGCCGCATGCCCGGCCGGTGTCAGCTTGACGCCGCGCGATCCGCGCTCGAGCAGAGCCACGCCGATTTCGTCTTCCAGCTTGCGGATGGCGACCGACAGCGGCGGCTGCGCCATGAACAGGCGTTCAGCGGCGCGGCTGAAGCTTTGCGTCTGGGCAACCGCCACGAATTGTTTGAGTTGACGCAGTTCCATCGTGATCGACCTTGTGAGGCGGGGCAGGGCGGGGGCGACGCGGACCCAGCCGGCGGCCAGGTATACACAGAATGAATAGAAGTGTACATGCAAAGTATTTGATCAAGTATGGGTGGCATCTCTAGGATGGGCACCTAAAACAGCACTTGCGCAGTCCATGACGGCGCGGTCATAACACCTGGAGACAACCCTATGAAACTCGCCCGCCGCGTGTCGGCCGCCATTGCATTTGGCTTTGCCGCGCTATCCGCCACCGCCTTGCCGCTTGCCCCCGCACATGCCGCCGCACAGGCCGCGGACTACCCCGACAAGCCCATCAAGATCATCGTTCCCTATCCGCCCGGCGGCACCAACGACATCGTCGTGCGCTTGGTCGGCAAGAAGCTGGGCGAACAACTGGGGCAACCGGTCATCGTCGAAAACAAGGCAGGCGCGTCGGGCAACATCGGCGCCGAAAGCGTGGCCAGGGCGCCGGCCGACGGCTACACGCTGCTGCTGGTTACGACCGGGCACGCCATTCATCCGTCGCTATACAAGAACCTGCGCTACGACATCACGAAGGACCTGATGGGCGTAAGCCGCTTGTCCAGCGGCCCCATGCTGGTGATGGTCAACCCCAAGCTGGGCATCAACAATATCCAGGACCTGATCGCCCGCGCGAAAGCCGAGCCAGGCGCAATGTTCTTTTCCAGCGCGGGCAATGGTTCGTCCACCCACCTGACGACCGAACTACTGGCCAGCAAGGCCGGCATCAAGCTGACCCATGTGCCGTTCAACGGGAGCGCGCCAGCCATGTCGGACGTGATGGCCGGCAATACGCAAGTCGTACTGGACTTGATGTTCTCGGCATTGCCGCAGGTGCAGTCCGGCCGCCTGAAGGCCATTGCGATCACGGGAACGGCGCGGTCACCTCTGTTGCCCGACGTGCCCACTGTGGCGGAATCCGGCGTGGCCGGGTTCGACGCGGAGGTCTGGAATGGCCTGATGCTGCCCGCGAACACCCCGCAACCGATCGTCGACCGCTTGAACGCGGAACTGAAGAAGGTACTGGCCGACCCCGACATCAAGACCCGCCTGGACGCGCAGGGCTTCCCCGCCAGCTGGTCGACGCCGGCTGAGTTCGACAAGCAGATCGCATCCGAGATCAAGCGCTGGGCGCCGGTTGTCCAAGCGTCGGGCGCCACCGTCCAGTAAGCCATGCCGGGCGGTCGCCATCATTGCGGCCGCCTGACCCGCCATTCAATCCGGAGTCGTTCCTTCATGTCTGACCGTCACGCCCTGGCGTCTTTGATCCATCCACGATCCATCGCCATCATTGGTGCTTCCGACGACGCGTTGCGTATCGGCGGCCGCCCCATTGCCTACATGCGCCAGCAGGGCTACCAGGGCCGGCTGATGCCCGTGAACCCCAAGCGTTCCACTATTCAAGGCGTCCCCGCCTATGCCAGCGTGGCCGACCTGCCGGAAACGCCCGACCTGGCCATCGTGGCCGTGGCCGCCAGGCTGGCGCCCGATGTGGTCGAGGAACTGGGCAAGCGCGGCACGCGTGTCGCCATCGTGTTTTCGGCCGGTTTTGCCGAGGCCGACGCGCAGGGCGCGGCGCTGCAAGACCGCATGATCGCCGCCGCGCGCCGCTACGGGCTGCGCTTGCTTGGGCCCAACTCTTTGGGGGTGTTGAATCCTCGCATCGGGTTCTACGGCAGCTTTACGTCGGTGGTGGAAAGCGGTTTTCCCAAAGCAGGCCGCGTCGGAATCGCCAGCCAGTCCGGGGCCTATGGCAGCCACATCCTGGGCCTTGCGCACGACTACGGCATCGGCGTGTCCGCCTGCGTCATGAGCGGCAATGAAAGCGACATCAGCCTGGGCGACATGGTGCAGGCATTTGTCGATGATCCCGACACCGACGTCATCGCCGTGTACTCCGAGGGCATCCGCGACGGGCAGCGCTTGTTGGCCGCATTGGAAGCCGCGCGGCTGGCCCGCAAGCCCGTGGTCATGATGAAGGTGGGCACCAGTGAAGTGGGCAGCGCGGCCGCCCAATCGCATACCGCGTCCATCGCCGGCAACGACGCCGTGACGGACGCCGTGTTGGCTGAACACGGCGTGGTGCGCGCCCGGTCCACCGAACACATGCTGGACGTGGCGCGGCTGGCTACCCGCCGCATTTACCCCGTGCATAATTCCCTGGGCGTCATCACGGTAAGTGGCGGGGCCGGCGTGATCGTGTCGGACGCGGCCGAGCTGTGTGGTTTGCCCATGCCACAAATGCCTGCCGCCGCGCAACGGCATTTGAAGGAGCTGATTCCGTTCTGCGCGCCGCGCAATCCTGTGGATTGCACTGCACAGTTCATGAACGATCTGTCCATTGCGGGCCGCTTCGCGGATGCCGTGGTCGAAGAGGGCGGCTATCAATCCATTCTTGGATTCTTCACCTACACCGTTGGGGCGGCATCGATTGCCGACGGCCTGCGCGCGCAGCTGAACGCTGTGCGTGAGCGGCATCCGGACCGCTTGTTCGTGCTGTGCATTCTGGCCTCGCGCGAACGGGTGCAACAGTATGAAGACGACGGGTTCTCGGTCTACGAAGACCCCGCCCGCGCCGTGGCTGCCATTGAAGCCATGGGACGATTCGGCGCTGCGTTTGCGCGGCCGGCTGGGCAGAAGACGCCATCCACGCCCGTGTCGATCCCGCTGCCCGACGCCACGCCCAGCGAAGCCACGGCCAAGCAAATCCTGGCGCAGGCCGGCATCGCCGTGGCCGAAGAGCGCGTGTGCGCCGATGCCCGAGCGGCGGTCGCGGCGGCGGAACAAATCGGCTACCCCGTCGTCATGAAGATCCTGTCGCCAGACATTCTGCACAAGTCGGAAATCGGCGGCGTGCTGTTGGACGTTGCAAACGCGCAAGCGGTGCAAGCGGGCCATGCCCGGTTGCTGGAGCGTGCAGCAACGGCGGCACCTGATGCACGCATTGAAGGCGTGCTGGTCGCGCGCCAATTGTCGGGGGGCGTCGAGTGCATCCTGGGCACCCAGCGCGATCCGGTTTTTGGCCCGGTGGCCATGTTCGGACTGGGCGGCATCTTCGTCGAGATCATGAAGGACGTCGTCCTGCGTCGCTGCCCGTTCGACATCGACACCGCTGAACAGATGATCCTGTCCATCAAAGGGGCGCCGCTGCTGCAAGGCGCGCGCGGCAAGCCGCCTGCTGATGTGAAGGCACTGGCCATCATGCTGTCGCGCTTGTCGCACTTCGCACACGAGGCCGGGCCGCGCCTGCAATCGATAGACCTCAACCCGGTGATCGCCTTGCCCGCAGGGCAGGGGGCCTATGCCGTGGACGCGGTAATCGAACTGGCCGCCGACGGGGATGCGCGCGCGGATGTTGCCCGTGGCCCCGGCCCGGGCACGCTCTGATCAGGTGGCCATCATGCCGATCAATCCCGACCTCTTGTTGAACCGGCCGTTCGAACCGCGTTCGCATCGCTACCGTGAATGCGACACCGTGCTGTATGCGCTGGGTTGCGGCCTGGGCGCCGATCCGCTGGATGCCGGCCAGCTTCGCTATGTGTACGAACACGCGCCAGGCGGGCTTTGCGCCTTGCCGACGCTGGCGAACATCCTGGGCTACTTCGGATTCTGGGCAGACCAGCCCGACACCGGAATTACCTGGCGCAAGCTGGTGCACGCCGAACAGCACATCGAACTCCAACGCCCCTTGCGCGCCAGCGGCCACATCGTCGGCGAAAACCGCATCGTGGGCCTGCACGACAAGGGCGCCGAAAAAGGAGCGCTGATGCTGCAAGACCGGCGCATCGTCGACGGCGCCAGCGGCGAGCTGCTGGCCACGGTGACGCAAACCACGATGCTGCGCGGCGACGGCGGGTTCGGCGCAACCCAGGGGGCAACCCATGGCCGCGCGCCGCTGCCCGCGCATGTATTGCCCGACCGGGCCGCGGATGCGGTTTGCGACCTGGCCACCTTGCCGCAGGCCGCGCTGCTGTATCGCCTGAACGGTGACGCCAACCCTTTGCACGCGGACCCGGCCACGGCACGCGCGGCGGGGTTTGAGCGGCCCATCCTGCATGGGCTGGCCACGATGGGCGTGGCCATGCACGCCGTGCTGCGCGCGCTGCTGGGCTATGACGCCGGTGCCGTGCGCGGCATGCGGGTGCGCTTTACCGCGCCGGTGTTGCCGGGCGACACCTTACGCACCGAGATGTGGCGCGACGGTGGCGTCGTCTCGCTGCGCACCACCGCCATGGAACGCCGCGTCGTCGTGCTGGGTTCCGGCCGCATCGACTTGTCCGACTGAATCCGCGCGCACGCGATGCCGCGCGCGCCTTACCTTGCATAAAGAGAGACCGTTATGGATCTGCAGATCAACGACAAAGTGGCCATCGTCACGGGTTCCGCCCGGGGCCTGGGCGCGGCCACCGCCCGCAAGCTGGCCGCTGAAGGCGCGCGTGTGGTGATCACCGACGTCCTGGCCGAGCAGGCCGAAGCCACCGCCGCCGCGCTGCGCGCCGACGGCTTGCAGGCGCATTGCATCGTGGCCGACATCACCAAGGCGGCTGACGTGCAGCGCCTGGTCGACGAGACCATCGCCACCTTTGGCGGCGTCCACATCCTGGTGAACAACGCGGGCTTTCCGCGCGACAAATACCTGGTCAAGATGAGCGAGCAGGATTGGGACCTGGTCATGGAAGTCATGCTGAAAGGTGCCTTTTTGGCGTGCAAGACGGTCATGCCGCACTTCATTGACCAAGGCTGGGGCCGCGTCGTCAATATCAGTTCGCGCGCGCATTTCGGTAACCCGACGCAGGCGAATTACTCGGCCGCCAAGGCAGGCCTGATCGGCATGGCCAAGGCGCTGGCCATCGAAGAAGGGCGCTATGGAATCACGGTGAATTGCGTGGCGCCGGGCTTCATGGAAACCGAGATGGTGCAGGCGCTGCCCACCTACGACACCATCAAGGAGCGCGCGGTGCAGATGCAGCCGATCAAACGCGTGGGCAAGCCCGAGGACATTGCCAACGCCGTGGCATTCCTGGTGTCGGAGCCGGCCAGCTTCATCACGGGCGAGGTGCTGCACGTCACGGGTGGTCGCTATGGCTGATTACATGCCCATCCGCTGCGACATCCGCGACGACGGCGTCGCGGTGCTGACGCTGGACAACCCGCCGCTGAACGTGGTGTTCCGAGGCTTGACGGTGGCGCTGGGCCAGGCGCTGGACGCGTTGGCCGTGGAGCCCCGCGTGCGCGCCGTGGTGCTCACCGGCGCGGGCAGGGCGTTTTGCGCGGGATCGGACATTGCCGAATTCCAACCCCTGATGCAGCCCGGACGCATCGGCCCCGAGAAGCTGGAGCTTCAGCACCGGGTGTTCGCGCGGCTGGCTGACTTTCCCAAGCCCACGGTGGCCGCGGTGCATGGCGTGGCGTTCGGCGGCGGCCTGGAAATTGCCGTGTGCTGCGATTTCATCGTGGCGGACCCGGCGGCGCGTTTTGCGCTGCCTGAAATCAAGCTGGGCGTGTTTCCGGGCAGTGGTGGGCCGGTACGGGTCACCCGCCGTATCGGTGTGACGCGCGCCAAGGAAATGATGCTGCTGGGCGAGCCCATTGATGCCGCGACGGCGCTGGCGTGGGGCCTGGTCAACCGGGTTTCGCAGGCGGGCCAGGCGCAGGCCCAGGCCCTGGCCTTGGCGGGCGCCTTGGGCGCACGGCCGCCGCTGGCAATGTCTTTGTGCAAGACCGCCATCGGCTACAGCTGGGACGACACGGAAGCCGGCGCGATTGCGCGCGCCCTGCCGTTATCCGAGCGCGCATTTACCTCGGCGGAAGCCCGCGAGGGTGTGCGCGCCTTTCTGGCCAAGGAAACGCCCCGGTTCCCGGACGCGCTGCATGATGCGCGGCAGGGACATGAACATGGCTGACGCCCACGCTTCGCCGGACTTGCGCGCGGCAATCGCACCGCGCAGACATTGCTTCGATCCGATTCGATCTCATCTCCAGGAGGCCGCATGAAACGCGCCGCTATCGTATCCCCCCTACGCACGCCCATCGGCGCATTCGGAGGCGCGTTGCGCCCCGTACCCGTGGAAGAGCTGGGCGCCACCGTTGCCCGCGCCATCATCGAACGCACCGGGCTGGACCCGGCCCGCATTGAAGATGTGGTGTTCGCGCATTCATACGCCAACGGCGAAGTGCCCTGCACGGGCCGCTGGGTCGCCTTGCAAGCGGGCTTTCCCGTCGAGGTTGCGGGCATGCAGCTGGACCGGCGTTGCGGCAGCGGCCTGCAAGCCATCGCCACCGCCGCGATGATGGTGCAAACCGGTGTGGCCGACGTGGTCATGGCCGGCGGCGTGGAAAGCATGAGCAACGTCGAGTACTACACCACCGATATGCGTTGGGGCAAGCGCGCGGGCACAGTCCGCTTTCACGATCGGCTGGAACGCGGCCGCGAACGCTCGCAGCCTGTGTCGCGCTTCGGCACGATCAGCGGCATGATAGAAACCGCCGAGAACCTGGCGCGCGACTACGCCATCACGCGCGAAGAGGCCGACGCCTTTGCGCTGCGCAGCCACCAGCGCGCCTTGGCCGCCTGGGAGTCCGGCAAATTCGAAAACGAATTGGTGCCGGTGTGCGTGCCACAACGCAAGGGCGAGCCCATCGTGGTATCGCGCGATGAAGGCATCCGCGGCGACTTGACGCTGGAACAGCTGGCACGCCTTAAGCCCATCATGAAAGACGGCATCGTGACGGCCGGCAACGCCTGCCAGCAGAACGACGCGGCGGCGGCCTGCCTGATCGTGGCCGAAGACAAGCTTGAAGCGCTGGGACTTGAACCCATCGGCTATTTGCACAGCTGGGCGGCCGCCGGTTGCGAGCCCTCGCACATGGGTATCGGGCCCGTGCCTGCCGTGCAGAAACTGTTTTCCCGCAACGGCCTGGGCTTTGACGACATGGCCCTGGTGGAACTGAACGAAGCCTTTGCCTGCCAGGCGCTGGCCTGCGCCAAGGGCTGGGGCTGGAATGACCCCGACCGCTTCAATGTGAACGGCTCCGGCATTTCGCTGGGCCACCCCGTGGGCGCGACCGGCGTGCGCATCATGACGTCGTTGTTGCACGAGTTGTCGCGCCGTGGCGAACGCTATGGGCTCGAAACCATGTGCATAGGCGGCGGCCAGGGCATGGCGGCCGTGTTCGAGAGGGCCTGACCCGATGACCTATTCCTTTCTTGGCGGGGTCCGCGTCATCGAAAGCTCGGCCTTCATCGCCGCGCCGCTGGCCGGCCTGACCCTGGCGCAATTCGGCGCCGACGTCATACGCGTGGACATGATCGGCGGCGGCATCGACTACGGCCGAATGCCGCGCATGCCGCAGGCCGACGGCAATGGCCGCAGCCTGTACTGGACCGCGCTGAACAAAGGCAAGCGATCCATCGCCATCAATCTGCGCAAGCCCGAAGGCCGTGAACTGATCCAGGCATTGGCCACCGCGCCCGGCCCGCAAGCCGGCGTATTGCTGACGAACGTGGCCGCGCCCTGGCTGGCTCATGACGTGCTTGCGGCCCGGCGCGCGGACCTGATCAGCTGCACCATCCAGGGCAATGCAGATGGCAGCACCGCCGTGGACTACACCGTCAATTGCGCCACCGGCTATCCCGCCGTCACGGGCGGCGGGTCCATCGACCGGCCGGTCAACCACGTGCTGCCCGCCTGGGACATTGCCTGCGCCTACCAGGCCGCATTCGCCATTACGGCTGCGCTGAACCGTCGCACGGCCACGGGCAGCGGCGCCGAGATCAAGCTGGCGCTGTCAGACGTCGCGTTCTCGATGTTGTCGCACCTGGGCGTGCTGGCCGAGGCAGAACTGCTGAAACAGGAACGCCCGTCCATCGGCAATCACCTGTACGGCGCCTTCGGACGTGATTTTTCGACGGCGGATGGCGTGCGCATCATGGTGGCCGCCATTTCGGCCGGTCAGTGGAATGCGCTGGTTCAATGCTGCGATATCGCCGACGCGATCAGCGCAGCCGAAAGCCGCCTGGGTCTGGATTTTCGCGATGAGGCGCAGCGCTTCGAAGGCCGCGACGCAATCGCCGGCCTGGTGGAGCCTTGGTTTGCGGTACGCACCGCAGCGCAGGCCGAGGCCGCGTTGACACAGCACAAGGTGTGCTGGGGCCGCTACAGCACCGTGGGCGAGTTGCTGGAGCGCGACCCGCGCATCGGCGCGGCCAATCCCGTCTTTGAGCGCATGTCCACGGAGGGCATCGGAGAATACTGGAGCGCCGGCGCCGCCGCCCGCGTGGCAGGCCTTGACCGCACCCCGACCCCGCCCGCTCCGTGCCTGGGAGCGCATACCGATGTGGTGCTGCACGAACTGCTGGGCCTGGACAGTGGCGCCATCGGCCGCCTGCACGATGCGGGCATCGTCGCCACGGCGTAGCGCGATACGCGCGGCTCCGGCCGCTGGGAACCGCGCGCGTCGGCCGGCAAGAGCTTGATGCTCAAGCCAATGAGGGCGGGCAGTAATAAAAGATCATCGACATACCCAGGCACGGGGCTGAAGGCGGGTATCAGGTCGACAGGGCTAAGTCATAAGGCGGCTTTGAATTGCTTTGAAATGGGCGTCGGGGTTGTCCCCGTTTTCGATCGGGCGGTCAGCGCGTACGATCACGAAACTACAGCGCCAAGACGGCAGCCCCGCGCGGGAATGCCGTCAAATTTACGACCATTTTGAATCAGCATGAAACAGTCACCCGCAGACTTTCCGGAACAAGACCGGTATCGGCTTCTGGTAGATGCCGTGATGGACTACGCGATATATCTCCTTGACGCAGAGGGGCGGGTCAGCAGTTGGAACCCTGGCGCCGAGCGATTCAAGGGATACAAAGAAGGCGAAATACTCGGTCAGCACTTCTCGGTGTTTTATACCGAGCAAGACCGCGCTGCGGGGGTGCCAGAACGTGCGTTGGAGACGGCCAGAAAGGAAGGGCGCTTCGAGGCGGAAGGCTGGCGGATGCGAAAAGACGGGACGCGCTTCTGGTGTAGCGTCGTCATCGATCCGGTCCATGATGACAAGGGGCGCCACGTGGGCTTCGCGAAGATCACGCGCGACGTGACCGAGCAGAAGAGGCACCGCGAAGAACTCCAGGCCGCGCGCGATGCCATGCATCACGCGCATCGCATGGAAGCAATTGGACGCCTGACCGGCGGCGTTGCCCATGACTTCAATAATTTTTTGACGGCGATACGGTTCTCGGCCGAATTCCTGAAAAGATCACGCGATATGCCGGCGTCTTTGATGCGTTATGTCGGCATCATTTCCGACACGACGGAGAAGGCGGCGCAACTTACGCGCCAGCTCTTGGCATATGGAAAAAAGCAGCCCCTTAAACCGCACGTGTTCGACGTGCGCGACAGCCTGTCGTCGCTTCGACAGCTGGTTGAAGCCTCGGTAGGGTCGTCCATCGCCTTGTCCTACGAGGTGGGCCCGGGGAACACGACCGTCTATGCAGACCCGGCACAGTTTGAATCGGCGCTGTTGAATCTGGTCATCAACGCGCGGGACGCGATGCCCGCGGGCGGTCGCCTGACCATTTCCGCGCGCCAGGCGGATCGTGCGCCGACGCCGGGCCGCAGTCCCAGTGCGCACGCGCCGCAGGTCGCGGTGGCGGTCAAGGACACCGGCATCGGGATCGATGACGAGGTTGCCAAACATATATTCGAACCGTTTTTCTCGACCAAAGGCCAGCACGAAAATTCGGGTCTTGGCCTGAGCCAGGTGCAAGGGTTTGTCCAGCAGTCCGGCGGCGATGTCGACGTCCACAGCCAGGTGGGTCAGGGGACCACGTTTACGCTCTATCTGCCCGCCTTCGAGGCAACGACAAAAACCCACGATGAGAGCGATCAGCAGTGTCGCGATCCCCAGGTTCGGAATCGCGTCTTGCTGGTTGAAGACAATCGCATGGTGGGCGATGTGGTGCACACGATGTTGAAGGACATGGGCCAGGACGCGACCTGGGTCCTTGATGCGGAAGCCGCGCTGTCGCACCTGACCGCGCAAAGCGGTTCCTGTGACATCGCGATTCTGGACGTGGTCCTTCCCGGCATGAACGGCGTTGAGCTGGGGCGCCGTATCCGGGCGCAATGGCCCGATATACGGATCGTGCTTGCCAGCGGATACAGCGAGGCCATCAGTGGGCAAGCAGTCGCCCCGTTTCCGGTCATGCAAAAGCCGTACTCAATGGAAATGCTGACACGCGTTCTGCATGGGAAAGACGTGGAAACTGTCGGGCGCGCGATCAGTTCACCCGCATCTTGATGCTTGGGGCATCGCCTGCCCGCGCGCCCACCACCACGTCATCACGCCCGCCGCCAGAACCACCGGCAGCATGGCCGCGTTAAGCGCTTCCCAGCCGAAGGCGTCCAGCGCCGGACCGGCCGCCAACGTCGCCAACGCGGTCGCGGCATAGCGCAGCATCTCGGCGGCCCCTTGCGCGCGGGCGCGTTCCGACGGGCGGTAGGATTGCGCCAGCAGCGTGGTGCCGCCGACGAACATGAAGTTCCATCCCACCCCCAGGCAGAACAGCGCTGCATAGAACGCGGGCAGCGCCGGAGACGCCATTGCGATCAAGGAACACGCGACGTTCAGCAGCATGCCCGCGCCCAGCACCCGGGGCAGGCCGAAGCGTTGGATAAGCGTGCCGGCAAAGAAGGCGGGCGCGTACATGCCGACCAGGTGCCATTGCATGATGTTGGCGCCGTCGCCGATGCTGTGGCTGCATGCCACGGCGGCCAGCGGTGCGGCGGTCATGATGAACATCATCGAAACGGACCCGACCACGTTGTTGGCCAGCGCGGCGATGAACACGGGCTGGCGCGCCACCTCGCGCAGCGGGCGTGCCGGCAGGCCGGCCTGCGTCTGGCCGGCAGCGGCGGGCGCTTCGGCGTCCCGATAGCCGCCCCACAGCAGCGCGGCGGACAGCAGCGCCAACAGGGTCACCATCAGGTAGGCGCCGGCGAAGGTGACCGGCGCGAACAGGTCGCGGCTCCAGGCGGCCAGTGCGGGGCCGGCAATGGCGGCGATGACGCCGCCGGCCATCACCACCGAGATTGCGCGGCTCTTGGCGGCGGGCTCGACCGCGTCCGCCGCCGCCAGGCGGTAATACTGGGCAAAAGCCTGGAACACGCCGACCAGCGCGGTACCGGCGCAAAAGACCCAGAAGTCGGCATGAAATACCGCCCACACCGATAGCGCGCCGCCCGCCGCACCGGCCAGGGCGCCCAACGCGAAGCCGTTGCGCCGGCCGATGCGCTGCATCAGCAGTGATGCAAACCAGGTGACCAAGGCCCCGGCTACCGTGATCAGCGCAAACGGCAGGGTCGACAACGCTTTGTTGGGAGCCAGCATGTGGCCGGTCAGCGCGGTCAGCGTCAGGTCAATGGAAATGGCCGCGACGAACAGGCCCTGGCACACGGCCAGAATGCGAGCGTTGCGACGGCCAATCGTGAGCGAGGGGGAGGCGGGCATGGGGGGATCGACGGGATTGAAGGGCAATGATGAGGAGGCTGGGTGCCGAGCAAAGAACGGCGGATCGGACGGAGCGGTTGAGGTTTGACAGGCGTCACTTTATCGGCGCACACTTTGGCGCAAATGACATAATTCCCGCAAAAAACGCCATGCCTCACGACGTCGTCTTTCTGTTGGTGCCCGACTTTCAATTGCTGGATATGTCCGGCCCCGCCGCCGTGTTCCAGACTGCTGGCAAGCAGGCCGGGACCGCCGCGGGTCCCGCCTATGCAGTCCACGTCGTGTCCGAGCGCGGCGGACCCGTGCGCAGTTCTTGTGGCGTGCAAGTCATGACGCAATCGTGGCGCGACGCGCCTGCCGGCACGCTGCTGGTGCCGGGCGGTGAGGGCGCGCGCGCGGCGGCCGTGACCCCGGGCTTGCACAGGTATCTGCACGAACAGCGGCAGGCCGGCAGGCGCCTGGCCAGCGTCTGCACGGGGGCGCTTGTGCTGGCGGCCGCGGGCCTGCTCGACGGGCTGCGCGCCACGACCCACTGGCGCTACGCCGCCGCGCTGGCGCGTGACTATCCCGGCGTGCGAGTCGACGCCGACCGCATCTACGTGCGCGACGGCGACACCTGGACCTCGGCGGGCATCACTGCCGGCATAGACCTTGCATTGGCGATGGTCGAAGCTGATCTGGGTGCCGACGTGGCGGGCGCCACGGCTCGCGAGATGGTGGTCTATCACCGCCGTTCGGGCGGACAGTCGCAGTTCTCGGCGCTGCAGGACCTGGCGCCCGACAGCGAACGCATGCGCGCGGTGCTGGAGCACATCCGCAACAACCTGGGCGCGGCGCTAAGCGTGGAGCGTCTGGCCGAGGTGGCTTGCGTCAGCCCGCGCCAGTTCCTGCGCAGCTTTAAGGCAGAGACGGGCGAGACGCCCGCCAAGGCGGTCGAGCGCATCCGGGCCGAGGCGGCGCGCGCGCATCTTGAGGCGGGGGCCGACAGCATCGACAGCGTGGCGCGGCGGGCGGGTTTTACCGACACGGAACGCATGCGGCGCACGTTCCTGCGCGTCTACGGCCAACCGCCGCAGGCGCTTCGGCGCATGGCCAGGCAGGGCGTCGAAACGGCTAAAACGTCATTCTGAAACCCGCGGTCGCGGTGACGATGTACCGCCCCGCGACATTGCAATTCTTGTCGACCAAGATAACTTCTCCCCAAGGTGGATGGCAAAGACACACTGGCAATACGGCACGCGGGCCGTCTTTCTTAATAGGTGATTACCCACGGCGGGCGCTGCGAGACTCATGTTCTCGCGCGGGACTTTTCCTGCGAACCCTGTTGCCGAACGGGGATCGGGCATATACGGTCGCGCCCGGTGCATCACTTGAAATCGTGCAGTTTCGTCCTCGTCGTTTGGCCGCGTAGAGCAAGTCGTCCGCGCGCTTCAACGCGCTGGAAAACGGTTCTTCCGCTTGCAACAGGGTCACTCCCATGCTGGCCGTAAAGCGCGAGTCAGGGGCGTGCGGCGCCCAACGCTGCGCGACGAAATCCGCGCGGATTCGCTCGGCGATTGCCGTCGCGCTTTCCAGATTTTCGGCCGGCAGCATCAACAGGAATTCTTCGCCTCCCAAGCGAGCCGCGCACGTGCGGGCGTTTTCCGCGCGGCGCAGCAGGGCGCCAAAGCGCGCCAGTACCATGTCGCCAAATGGATGGCCGAACACATCGTTGATGCGTTTGAAATTATCGATGTCGGCCATGATCAGCGCGGTCGGCGTTGCGCCGTCCGGGCAGCGGCGGCCGGAATCGGGGGCAAGAAAGCTGCCGAGTCCCTGTCGGTTCAGCAGCCCGGTCAACGCGTCGGTGTGTGCCTGGCGGCGATATTTGTCTATGGCGTCGCGACTGGTTGCGATAAACACCGCGAAGGTCAGGACGATGCTTCCAAGTAGCCCGGTGTATTGAATCAACGTCCCCCAGACGGACGTTCTCCATTCTCCCGCTGCCAGAAGCGGCGTTGTGGCGGCCAGGTACAAGATGCACTGTCCCGTTAACACCAGCGCGATAAACAGAAACGCTGCGACCAGGACCTTGTCCGACGTGCTTGCAACCTGCCGGGCAAAAGACAGCGCGGTCCGCCAGATCACAAGGGCGCAACAGGCCTGGACAAAAAACGTCTCCAGCTTCGCACTGGCAAACAACACCACCGACACCAGCACCATTGCCGTCGAAGCGGCCAGGACTGCAATATCAAAGTAGCAAGGGGTTTGCGTGCGATGGCGGGCTTGCAGTGCGCGGCAGGCCAATATGACGCCTCCCAGAATGAAAGCGTCCTCGACGACTTGTTTATAAGGAGAAAGCGCATTGGCCTGCACGAGCATGACGGCGTAACCGGTACCCAGGCAGGCAAGCGCATAACCCCATCGCAGGGTGTTCAAGCCTACGAAGCGCGCGGCGCACAGTCCGATGGCGCACAACAGGATCGCCGCGGGCACGGACCATTCGAGCAGAGTTGCAGGCATAGAAAGATAAGACCGTGGAATAGGGGCGTGCGCAGGCGCCGGGCCGGTCCGGCTATCGCGTTCCGGTCTCTCGTACCGCGTACGTGTTTGAAAAGATTACAGTGTGTCGCATTGTGTCGCCAGCGTTCAACAGTCAAGCATTGTCAATGCGTGGCGGGGCGCGATGCGGGTGCGAAAGGGGCGGCAAAAACAAAAGAGGCCGACGCATTCGCGTCGGCCTCTTTAGCGCGGTGGCGGCAGAACTTACGGCGTCACAATGTTGAACCAGAATTCGAAGTCGTCCAACGACCCGAAGACATCGTCCAGCTTCGTCTGATCGCCCGTGATCTTGACGTCACCCTTGGCAAGTGCGTCCTTCAGCGTGGTCTGCTTGAGCATGATGTCGTTCAGCGTGTTCCGGGTCAGCGACACGCTGGCGCTGGGTTCCTTGGCCAGTTTGCCTTCCGTGTGGTTGAGCACGCTGTTCACCATCTCAAGCGTGTACTGCTGCTTGGTGTCGGTGAAGTCCACGTTCAGCACAACGTGTTTGCCGGCGGCCTTGTCACGGTTCAAGCGGACCGCGAAATAGTCGAACAGCATGTCCAGCGTCATGGCGCGCACGGTATCGGGGCTGGCGGTGTCAGGCACAGGCAGCTTCTTTACGCCTTCGCGCAACTCCTTGGCGCCGGTCAGATAGAAGTTGCGCCACGGGCCGCTTTCTGCCTGATATCCCATTTGCTCCAGGGCGTCGGCTTGCAGGTCGCGCGCCGCCTGGTTTTTCGGGTCGGCAAACACTGCGTAGTTCACCACCTCGGCCACCCAGCGGTAGTCGCCCTTGGCGTAATACTCGCGGGCCTTCTTCAGCAGCGCGTCCGTGCCGCCCATCATGTCGACATAGCGCTTTGCGCCTTCTTCGATGGGCAGGGTATGCAACGTGGCAGGGTTGCCGTTGAACCAGCCCAGGTACAGCACGTAAGTCGCGCGCACGTTGTGGTTCAACGAGCCGTAATAACCCCGGTTGGAGAACTTCTCGGCGATAGCCTTGGGCAGCTTGACCTGCTCGGCGATTTCTTCCTTGTTGTAGCCCATGTTGGCCAGCCGCAAGGTTTCATCGTTGATGTACCGGTACATGTCGCGCTGCGTGGCCAACTGTTCCTGCACGTCTTTCTTGCCCCACACCGGCCAGTGGTGCATGGCGTACATGACTTCGACGTCGTCCCCCCACATGGCCAAGGCTTCGTTCAGGTACTTGGACCACGCCAGCGGGTCACGAATCTTGGCGCCGCGCAGCGAATAGGTGTTGTGCAAAGTGTGGGTGGAATCCTCGGCCGTATTCAGCGCCTTTTTTTCCTTGATGTAATACAGCATTTCGGCGGGCGCCTCGCTGCCCGGGGCGTACAGAAACTGATACGTCAGGCCGTCGATGGTGCGCGTTTCGCCCGTTTTTTCGATGATGTCCGTGGGCGGAATCAAGGTCACCGTACCCGCCGACGTGGTGGTGCCCAGGCCCGCGCCCACTTGCCCCGTTGCGCTGGGCGGCAGCAGGTTGCCATACATATAGCTGGCGCGCCGGCTCATGGCGGTGCCGGCCATCACGTTCTCGGCCACGGCATGTTCCAGAAAGCCCAGCGGGGCATAGATCTTGACCTTGCCCGACTTCACGTCGGCTTCGTCCACAACGCCGCGCACGCCGCCATAGTGGTCGACGTGGCTGTGGGTGTAGATCACCGCGACCACGGGCTTTTTCGGGCGATGCTGGTAGTACAGGTCCAACGCCGCCTTGGCCGTCTCGGTGGAAATCAACGGGTCCATGATCGTCAGCCCGTCCTTGCCTTCCACGATCGTCATGTTGGACAGGTCCAGGTTGCGCACCTGGTAGATGCCGTCCGTCACCTGGAACAGGCCCGAAATATTCAGCAGCTGCGACTGCCTCCACAGGCTGGGGTTGACGGTATCGGGCGCGTCCGAGCCTTCCTTGATGAAGTTGTACTTGGTGGGGTCCCACACCACATTGCCCTGGGCGCCTTTGATGATGGCCTCGGGCAGCGGGGCGATGAAGCCTTTGTGCGCCAATTCAAAAGACGTCTTGTCCGAAAATGGCAGCGCTTTCAGAAGCGCGGCATTGGCTTGTTTGGTTGCGTCTTCGGCTGGCTTTGGCGCCTGTTGCGTCCAGGCAGAGGTAGAGGTGGCAAGAAATAATGTCGCCAACGCGGCTGAAGCCAGGCGACTGCCCTTTATTTGCTTCTTGGGGGGGTAATGGATCAACGAGGGGGCATTCGCGGTGCTAGTGAGCTTCATGATGACGACTTCTCCATGCGTTCAAATGGGCGAACCGGCGTACAACACGGGGTTCTGTCGGGCAGCAAAGTCACGCAACTTCGGAATTCAGCGGCCTAGCCTACACAAAAAAATCCCCAAAAAAAACAAAATTTTTATATGCGACGAGACGCGGGCGTGTGTATCCGCGCCTTGCAAAGCCGACGGCGCGCGTGCGATATTCGTGCGACGCCAGGGTCAGAATTTGGGCGATTCATTTTTCCTCGCAGGGCCGAACGTTGCGGTAATCAACGACGCGTTTTACGGGTCGACGCCGCAGTCAGTGTTTTACGGGAGTCGGAATGGATCGGCAGCAAGTGGATCAGCGGGAGGCGGCCGGCGCAGTGGATCGGTTTTCGCTCGTGCGTGACGACGTTTTCTATCGCCTTCAGCGCAGATTGGGCTTGATCCCCGCCAGCGGCGATGGCTTCATGCGGCGCGCCGTGGCCTATGCGCTGATCGCGTGGCTTCCGCTGGTGATCGCGGCCTGGCTTGCGGGCACCGCCATCGAGCCGCTGGGCAATAACGAGCCCTTGCTTGGCCACATCGGCATCCACGTGCGCTGCCTGGTCGCCATCCCTTTGCTGGTGCTGTCCGAAGGGATCGCCCAAAAACTTATTCCTGTGGGTTTGCGCGAATTTAAACAGTCCGGACTTGTGGATGGTGAACTGGCCGCTCGATTTGATCGCGTCCTTCTCAGCGTGCTGAATTTGCGCAACCGAATTTCGCCCTGGATCGTCATCGCGGTGTTTGTCGCAACCTGGGTGGCCGTGCTGTTTGTCGCGCCCAACGGCGACGAAATCCGCTGGGCGGACTCGGGCAGTCCAAGCCTGAATTTTGGCGTCTGGTGGCTGTTGCTGGTGACGCGGCCTATTTTCTCGATCTTGTTGCTTGCCTGGGTCTGGCGGCTGATGCTGCTGGGCTTGCTTCTGTACAGGATCGCGGCCCTGCCATTGAAATTGGTTCCCAGCCACCCCGATCGCTTGGGCGGCCTGGGGTTCCTGACTCGGCTACCGGTGGTCTATGGCCCCTTTCTGCTGTCCGTCTCAGCGGTCGTTGGGGGAGTCTGGGCGCACGAAGTCCTTTATCACGGCGTGACGGTTCCCTCGCTTTACGGCCAGATTGCAGCGTTGCTGGTGGTGCTGACCCTTATCGGCCTTGCGCCGCTGCTGGTGTTCACGCCCTTGTTGCTGCGCGTCAAAAGACGGGCGCTTCTGGACTACGGCGCGTTTGTGACCCAGCACGGGCGGGCGGTTCACGAAAAATGGATCGAGAAGAAAGACGTGCCCGACTATCCCATGCTGAATGCGCCTGAGCTTGGGCCGGTGGCTGACGTGCAGGCCATTTACCAGGCGGTTGCGGCAATGCGGGGGGCAATCGTTAATAAGTCCGTCTTGATAAAGATTCTGGCGCCCGCGGCATTGCCGATGTTGCTGCTGATCTCGATGCAATGGCCGCTGAAAAGCACACTGTCAAAACTGCTATTCACTCTGTTGTAGTCATTCTGGTTTATAGAGGGCAGCGCTCACTTTTTGTATCACTCGTCTGGTGTTTTCCCTTTGGTGAAATTCTCGACATCCGGCAAAAGATAATGGAATATTGAACAATTCCGCGCCAGTGTTTCGTATCCATAGCAGTACGGAGGACACGTGAAGCCGCAACTGAAAGTCGGATTGACGATAGCCGGCGTCCTCCTGGGCGCCAGTGCGCTGGGCGCCTATATCGCGGGCGTAGACTTCACACCGAAGCCGGCGGCCGTGGTTGCCACGCTGGGCGACGGCAAGCAGGGGCCGGCCGGCATGGCCTGGATTCCGCCTGCCCAATTTCTCATGGGCAACAACCACAAGCTGTCGCAACCGAACGAACTGCCCCCGCATAGCGTTCGGGTAAGCGGCTTCTGGATGGACACGCATGACGTCACCAATGCGGAATTTCGCCGATTCGTCCGGGCCACCGGCTACGTGACGACGGCCGAGCAAAAGCCCAAATGGGAAGACCTGAAAGTCCAGTTGCCCCCGGGCACGCCGCGTCCCGACGACAGCCAGCTTGTGGCGGGCGCCATGGTGTTTGTGGGAACCGAAGCCGAAGTGTCGTTGCGCGACTACAGCCGCTGGTGGCGCTTCGTGCCCGGCGCCAGCTGGCGCCAACCGCAAGGCCCGGGCAGCAACATCGACGGCAAGGACGACCACCCGGTGGTCCAGGTGTCGTACGAGGATGCGCTGGCGTATGCCAAGTGGGCCGGCAAGCGCCTGCCCACCGAGGCGGAATGGGAGTTCGCCGCGCGCGGTGGCCTGGAGCAGGCCACCTATGCCTGGGGCGACGAACTAAGTCCCAACGGCAAACCCATGGCCAACATCTGGGACACGCAGCAACAGCAGCCATTCCCGGTCGTCAAGGATGAAAAGATCCAGGTTGGCACGACGCCGGTGGGCTCGTTCCCGCCCAACGCATACGGCCTTTATGACATGGCGGGGAACGTCTGGCAGTGGACGGCCGACTGGTATCGGGCCGACGCATTCCGCATCCAGGCGCAATACCGGCAGCCACCGCAAGATCCCGCCGGACCCGCCGACAGCTTCGACCCCGACGACGGCAACGTCCCGGCCTCCGCGCCCAAGCGTGTCACGCGCGGCGGCTCTTTTCTGTGCAGCGATACCTACTGCATCAGCTACCGCGCCAGCGCGCGCCGCGGCAACGACCCCATGAACGGGATGTCGCACCTGGGCTTTCGGACGGTGATGTCCGCCGATCAGTGGAAGCAGGCGCAACAGCAACCCGGTCGCGTCGCCAGCCGTTGAACCTTTGCCGGGGCACTTCTGAAGGGCGCGGCCGGTTTCGGCCGAAGCCCTGGCATGGCGTGCCCGAAGCATTGAACCCGCCCAGGCAGGGCGAATAGCCACTGCGCCAGATGCGCGAGGACGCGAACGATGAAGCAATCAACTGAAAAACGGCGGGGCTGGGCGACATGGCTGGCGGTGGCGACCATCGCCCTGTTGACGGCATGTGCATCGCCTCAGAAAGCGTCGCCACCGCAAGCCGATCTGCCTTCATGGAACGACGGGGCGTCGCGCACCGCTATCGTGGACTTCGTGCAGGCCGTGACGCAACCGGGCAGCCCGGACTTTGTCGCGGCCGAGGAACGCATCGCGGTGTTCGACAACGATGGCACGCTGTGGTCCGAGCAGCCGCTGTATTTCGAGGTGCTGTTCGCGCTGGATCGCGTCAAGGAAATGGCGCCCGCGCACCCCGAGTGGGCGAAGCGCCAGCCGTTCAAGGCGGCGATTGACGGCGACAAAGCCGCCTTGGCCAAAGCGGGGCAGGCGGGGCTGTTGAAGATCGTGGGGGCGACGCACACCAGCATGTCGGTGGATGACTTCACGAAAAGCGTAACGCAGTGGACGGCAACGGCGCGGCATCCACGCTTTGACCAGCCCTATACCTCGATGACGTTCCTGCCGATGCGCGAACTGCTGGCATATCTGCGCGCAAACGGCTTCAAGACTTACATCGTGTCGGGCGGCGAAACCGAGTTCATGCGTCCTTGGGCGCAGGCCGCCTACGGCGTGCCGCCAGAGCAAGTCATCGGCAGCGGCTTTGCCACCACCTTCGAGATGCGCGGCGATAAGCCCGTGCTGTGGCGTCAGGGCAAGCTTGAGTTCAACGACGACGGCCCGGGCAAGCCGGTAGCCATCCAACGCTACATCGGCCGCCGCCCGCTACTGGCCTTCGGTAACTCCGATGGCGACCTGCAGATGTTGCAGTGGACCACCGCCGGCGCGGGCAAACGCTTTGCCGGCATCGTCCACCATACCGACGCGCAACGCGAATGGGCCTACGACAGGGACTCCAGCATCGGGCGCCTGGACCGCGCGCTGGACGAAGCCCAGCGCAGCGGATGGACGGTGGTTGACATGAAGACGGAGTGGAAGCGGATATACGAATTCGAAAAGCCTTGAGCCTGTGCGTGGCGTGTGCGGCTGCGAGGAATTTGCCGCCAGGACCTCCCCGATCCTGTCAGCCGAGCGACAACGCATCGGCCAAATTCCGTTTACGTCGCCGCCCGATCCCTTTAGAGTTGAAGACGCTTTGCACGAATTAATTCCATAGAACCTATGCCTGAATCGGGCCGGACCTCGGGGAGTTTTCATGTTTTGTTGGACAGTTATTCATGCCCGACGGCAGCGCGCGCACGTTTCGTTTAAGCGTCGGGCAATACTTGCGGCGGCGTTGACGTTGGGCACGGGCACGGGCACGGCACTTGCCGCTGATAGCCAGGAGCTTGCCAAGCAGCTTAGCAATCCCGTCGCCGCGTTGATCAGCGTTCCGTTCCAATACAACTACGATCGCGGCATGGGGCCTGGCGGTAACGGCCACCGCAATACCGTGAATATTCAGCCGGTGGTTCCGATCACGCTGAACGAAGATTGGAACCTGATTTCGCGAACGATTCTGCCGGTGGTTTGGCAGAGCGACGTGGCCGGCGATGGGTCCAGCCAGAGCGGCCTGGGCGATACCGTTCAGAGCTTCTTCCTGTCTCCCTCCAAGCCGACGGCCTCGGGCACCATCTGGGGTGTGGGACCCGCGTTATTGTTGCCCACGGCCAGCGACAAACTACTGGGCAGCAAGAAATGGGGCGCCGGGCCAACCGGCGTGGTGTTGCAGCAGGACGGCCCGTGGACCTATGGCGGGCTGGGCAATCACATCTGGTCGTATGCGGGGCAGTCTTCCCGCCCCGGCGTGTCGTCCACGTTCCTACAGCCGTTCCTGGCATACACCACGCCGGACGCCATCACGTACGCGCTCAACACCGAGTCGACCTATGACTGGAAGAAGTCCGAATGGGCGGTGCCGATCAACCTCCAGGTATCCAAAGTGACCAAAGTGGGCGATCAGCCCATCAGCTTTCAGGTCGGTTTGCGTTATTGGGCAGAGTCCGCCGACAACGGGCCCAGAGGGTGGGGCGGACGCTTCACGGTCACGCTGCTTTTCCCCAAATAAATTCGACCCCGTGCTTGCGACCGGCGCGTTCGGACCGCGGGCAAGGGCGCAACGCGGGGCTGCCCCACGGCTCTCGCGCTACCGATCGCCAATCCAGGCTTCCCAAGGAGAAACCGCATGAATGGAAGAATCGCAAACCTCCTATGCATCGCAGCCATAACAAGTTCCGCGGCACTGGCGCCGATGCTTTCCACGGCCGCCACGCGCGACTTTCCCGATGAACTGTTGACGACGGCGGGCACACCCGAAGTTATCGCGCGGGGTCAGGAAGCGGACGGCTATGCCTTGGCCGTGTCGGCGTATACCTGGGGCTACCCGCTGGTCCGCATGGAACGCGTCATGCGCGAGTACATCGACGTGCCCTCACCGAAGCCGCCCACCAGCTACCGCGCGCCGCTTAACAAGATGGGCTGGGCGACGATGTTGGCCAATCCCGACGCCAAGGATATGCCTACGGCCAACAACGACACTTACTACATGAGCACGGTTTTAAAGCTGACCGAGCCTTATGTGTTGACCGTGCCGGATACCCATGATCGCTACTACGTTGTTGACCTGTTCAGCACGTGGCAGGAACTGGAGCACTACGTGGGCCGCCGCGTGACCGGCACCAAAGCCGGCAGGTTCCTGATTGCTCCGCCCGGCTGGAAAGGCAAGGTCCCTGCGGGGATGAAGCGGCTTGATGTCAGCACCGACAAAGTCTGGCTATGGGGACGACTGCAAGTCAAACAGGGAGAAGACCCCGCGCCGGTGCTGGCTTTGCAGAAGCAGTTCTCGGTGAAACCCTTGAGCGGCAAGGCCAGCGATATCACGTCGTTGCCGCCGATGCCCGATATCGCCGACGATGAATTTGGTTTCTTCAAGCACCTTGCCTTTGCCCTGCAATCAACCAGCGTGAAGCCGGCAGACGAAGCGCTGTTCGCGCAATACGAGCGCATCGGTCTGACCAGGAAAGGGTTTGATCCCAGCAAGCTCAGCGACGCCACCCGCAAGGGGATGGCACGCGGGTTGAAGGATGGCCCAGCCGTTGCGGCGGCGTCCATGGTGGGCTCGTCCAGCGTGCGCAATGGGTGGAACTGGGTGACCGGCCTTGACAGTTTTGGCTACGACTATCCCTTGCGAGCGCTCGTCGCGGGCCCGTACCTGGGCGGCCAGGGCGAGCGCGAAGCCATGTACCCGCTTCGATACACCGACAGCGAGGGCAAGCCGCTAAGCGGCGCCAACCGCTATGTGGTCAAACTGGATTCGGCGCCGCCGGTAGACGCCTTCTGGTCGCTGACGATGTACAACGCCGACGACAAGATGCTGGTTCCCAACGAACTGAACCGCTACAAGGTCGGTTCCGACACGCAAGGGCTGAAAGTGGCGCCGGACGGTTCCATCACGATCCCGATCCAGGCTGACAAGCCCCAGGGCGAGAACGCCGCCAACTGGCTGCCGGCGCCCAAAGGCGGCTTTTACGTCATTCTTCGCTTGTATCAGCCCAAACAGGAAGTGCTGGATAACAAGTGGCAGATGCCCCAGTTGAACAAGGTGCCGTAAGGGCATGGAACGGTGCCATCGGCCAAGGCGAACGCGGGCCGTGGAACTCTTGTGACGATGTCGGGCGTGGCGACTTTCGCGCGCCCGACGATCAACGGAAAACAATATGAAGAACTTCATTTTTCAAACGGCGTCCCGGGCGTTTGTCGCGGTGCTTTTTTCTGCCGGCGCTATCACGACGGCGTTCGCGCAGCAGCCCCCAACCACCGAGCAAACCGACGAGAACATTGCCTATGCAACGGGCATGGAGGCCGTGTTCTACGGCTTTGCTCCGGTGATGATGCAGCTGGGCCTGAACAGCCAGACCGATGCCGACAAGCCTTATGACAATGGGCAGGCGCCCACCAATCAGATGGGGCATGCGCGGCGCCTTTACGGTCCCAACGATAAGTTTGTGGTGACGGCCAACAACGACACGCTTTATTCCTTTGCCGGCCTGGACCTGTCGAAAGAACCGGTGGTGTTGACGGTCCCGGATACCAACGGCCGTTACTACATCATGCAGCTGCTTGACGCCTATTCGCGGTCGATCGAAGACATCGGTATCGGCACGCTAGGCGCCAAGGGCGGCACGTTCGCCATCGTCGGCCCCGACTGGAAGGGAACCTTGCCGGCGGAGATGGTGCTGATCAAATCGCCCACCCCGCAGGTCTACGTCATCGGCAGAACCGGTGTCGACGGCGAGCAAGATCTGCCGGCCGCGCGAGCCCTGCAAGACCAATACCGGCTGACGCTGCTGAGCAATTATGAAAAACCGTTCAAAAAGCTTGAGCTGGGCCACAAAGCCGCCAGCGCCAAAATGGGCTTTCCCGAAGGCCTGAATTTCTTCGGGGTTCTTGACAGCGCGATCCGCCTGAACCCGTTGGCGGAAGATGCACCGATTACCGACCAATTCAAACGAGTCGGCGTGGGCCTGGATAAGCCCTTTGACGCGGCGACATTGTCCGAGCCCACCAAGCGCGGGTTGAATCGGGCGCTACAGGATGGAATGGCCGCGGTGAAGCGCGTAGCCATGGATTCCGGATCGCGCGTCAACGGTTGGAATATGGAGTTCAAAGGCGGCGAGTACGGGACCGATTACCTGCTTCGCTCGGCAATCGCTTATAAGCAACTTGGCTTGAATAAAGCGCTGCGGGCCCTGTATCCGAACCGGTATACGGACAGTGACGGCAAGCCGTTGAATGGGCAGTCGTCGTACACGATTCGATTTGACGGCAACGTGCCCGTCAAGGCCTTCTGGTCGTTGACGATGTATGACGCCAATGACCTTTTCATGGTCGAGAATCCCATCAAGCGCTACTCGATTGGCGACCGGACCAGCGGCCTTAAAACCGGCGCCGATGGAAGCCTGACGCTGTACATCCAGGCCACGTCGCCCGGACCGGACAAGGAATCGAACTGGCTGCCCGCGCCCGACGGCGACTTTTTCTTGCAGATGCGTCTTTACGAGCCGGCCGAGCAAATCTTGAACGGTAGCTACAAACTTCCGCAGGTCATGCGGGTAGACCGGCCGTAACGGAGACGGGCGAGGGGGCGGGCGAGGGGACGGGCAGAGAAAATGCGCCGGACGGGCCGCGCCAAAATGCAAATTTGGTGGAGATCGTGACAAAATGTCAGGCATGTGGAGCCGGGCGTACCGGTGTATCCCATCCTGACCAGGCCCTGAAATGCCAGTTATCGGCGATCCGTATGCAACCCGACCCCCTGGCGATGGCGCGAGCCGAACCCACTGCGAACCCGGCCGTTCACTGGACCGGCTGGCGCGCCTGACCCGACGCTTGTTCAGGGTCGATATGGTCGTGCTGGCCTGTACCGATGCCAATGCCGATGCCAATGCCGATGTCTCCAGGCAAGCGGTGGATGGCACGCCTCCCGCTGGTTCCCAACCCTGGTCGGTCGAATGCCCAGTGCACGCCGCCGACGGGCGCCTGCTGGGCGTGTTGCGGCTGGTGCACGGACAGGCGCGTGACTTTACCGACGAAGACCGGCGGGCCTTGATGGACTTGGCCGGTCTGGCGGCCACGGCGATTGAACAGCGCGACGCGTTGTTTGGCCAGCGCGCCGACGAAGACACTTGGCGCGAAGAAGCCCGCAAGCTGTCGCTGGCCATCGCGGGCAGCGGCACGGGCGTCTGGGACCGCAACGTCGTCACCGGCGACATCACCTATTCGCCGGGTTGGAAGGCGTTGCTGGGCTATAGCGAATCGGAGCTTTCCACGCGCATCGAAGACGCCTACACCCGCCTGCATCCCGACGACCTGGACTACGTGCGCGCCGCCATGCAGGACCATTTCGACGGCAAGACCGACAGCTACGAAGTCGAGCACCGCATCCGCTGCAAGGATGGCAGCTACAAGTGGATCTGTAGCCGCGGCAAAGTCATCAGCCGCGACGAGACCGGCAGGGCGCTGCGTATGATGGGCACGACTACGGACATCAGCGCGGTGCGCGCCATGTCGGACCGGCTCAAGCGCACGGCGGACCTGGTCGTCAACCTTACCGATGCGGTGCCCGGCCTGGTTTTCCAGTGCCGTCCGGCGCCCGAGGGCGGCGCATGGTTTTCCTATGTCAGCGCGGGCATCTGGGACATGTTCGAGTTGACCGCCGATGATGTCCATGCCAGCTCCACCGCCATCGAACAGCGCATCCATCCCGATGACCTGGCCGCCTATCGCGCGTCGTTGCAGAACGCCGCCGCCGCGCTGACGCCGTGGCATCTGGAGTTTCGCGTTTGCCTGCCTCTGCAAGGCGAGCGGTGGCGGCAGGGCGACGCCAGCCCGCGCCCGGACGTCGACAACGGCGTGGTGTGGCACGGCTTTGTCACGGACATTACCGACCGCAAGCGCGCCGAACTCGAGCTGCGCGAACTTGCCGCCACGGACGCGCTGACAACCTTGCCCAACCGCCGCCATTTCATGTCGCGTATCGCCGCCGAACTGACGCGTATCAAAGGTCACGGCGGCCAAGGGTCGGCGGTCCTGATGTGCGACCTTGATCACTTCAAACACATCAACGACACCTGGGGCCACGCCATCGGCGATGGTGTGCTTCAGCATTTTGCGAATATGCTGCGCGGCCAGTTGCGCGAAACCGATCTGGTGGGGCGCATCGGCGGCGAGGAATTCGCCGTGGTGCTGCCCGATACCGACATCGACAGCGCACATCGCTTTGCGCAAGGCGTGCAACGCCAGATTGCCGACACGCCATACTCGACAGGCGGACGCGATATACCGCTGACAGTCAGCATCGGCATATCCGCGCTGCATACGAAGGACGACGATGCCGAGCTGGCGCTCAGCCGCAGCGACCGCGCGCTGTATTACGCCAAGCAACGCGGGCGCAATCGAATTGAATCGGTGTTGTTCCGGTAGGACAAGGGACAGCAGCGGGATGACGCGCTGCCATTACGATGCCAGGCCCTGCGCTTCCTGAAGCAGCCATGTCGCGAATGCTTGGACCGGCCCTGCGCTTAATTCGACCGGCTCGGGCAGTACCAGGCAGAAGGTCTTGGCGACCGCTTTGCTCTTGGGCCAAGGCGCAACCAGTTGGCCTTGTTCCAGTTCTGCCTCGATGTATAGGCGCGGCACCAGCGCAACGCCCAGACCGGCGATGGCCGCGGCGATCAGCATGGCATGCAGGTCGTAGCGCGCGCCCACTGCGGAATTGGTCAGCTCGATGCCGGCCTCTTGGGCATATCGCTGCCAGGCGTCCGGATTTTGTCGTCGATGCAGGCGTGGCAGATCATTCAATGGCAAGTGGGCGCCGGTGTTCATACTGGCGTCCATACCCGCATCCGCGAGCAGTGCCGGGCTGCACACGGGCACCAGCACTTCCTCCAGCAGGGGATGCAAATGCATACCGGCCCAGGCGGGATGCTCGAAATGGATAGCGGCGTCAAAACCGCTGCCGGCAAGAATAAAGGGTTCCAACCGTTCGGCAATATGCACGGTTATGTCGGGATGGCGGTTTTGGAAACGCTTTAGCCGAGGAATAAGCCAGCGCGTGGCGAATGTGGGGCTGGCCGCAATATCAATCGTCCCACCCTGCACGGGCTGCCCCATCACATAAAGGCTGTCCCGTTCCAGCCGATCCAGCGTCTGACGAACTTGCACGGCGTATCGCACGCCATTGGGCGCAAGCCGAACCCGGTTTCCCACGCGCTCAAACAGGGGGACGTTTAAAAACGCTTCCAGCCGGGCGATCTGCCGGCTGATTGCGCCTTCGGTCAGCGCTAATTCCTGGGCCGCCCGGGCAAAGCTGCCATGGCGGGCGGCTGCTTCGAAAGCGAGTAGCGCGGAGTTGCTTGGAATCTTGCGTCGCATGAATGTGTCTTGCTGGGGGCTGTCGTTCCAGGCGCTGCAATCAGCTTGATGAAAAGTCAATGAAGACTGACTTTATATCGCTATATGCGCGGTAAATGGCAGCTTAGCATTACGTCCATGCAATGAATCGGCCGGCTTGCCGCAGCGGCCCCGTCTGTCATGAAGGACATTCTGATGATCTATACCGTGGAGTGCAGCTTCGCCGATCCCCACAGCGAAGCCGAATGGAACCGCTTCTACAGCGTCGATAAATTGCCCGCGCTTATTTCGGTAGCCGGCTTTCACACGTCGCAGCGCTTCAAGGCAATAAGCGCGGGGTGCCCCGTCTATCTGGCCTTGCACACGATCGACGGGCTGGAGGTGCTGACGGGGGACGAGTATCGCCAGAAGGGCGGTGGCAATTTCGCGAAGTGGCAGCAGCACATCACCGATTGGCACCGCAATCTGTACGACGGTATCGGCATTGCACCGGCCGTCAATAAAGACGAACTGCTTGTGCTGTGTGCAACCGGCGCCGAGCCCTTGATACAGATGGGCCTGACCCCGTCGGCCATGCACGCAGTGGCGCTGGAGAAGTTTCCACAGCACCGTTGGATGGCCACGATGCCTGCGCGAAAGGCGCCGCCCGTCGAGCGTCTGGCTGAAGGGGTTTACCTGTACTCGCCGATCACAGAACAACTGACCGGTTCGCGGCCCGTTTGCCCCTTTCCAAGCCAGCAAGCCGGGGCGTACACGGTCACCGCAATCAGCGACGGCTACCTGAGCGCCAGCCTGAGCCTGCTGTCCAATATCGACGCCGACGAAGCCGACAAAATGCAGCACGATGCTGGCGCCACGGACCCTGCCGCCGTGCATATCAACTGCTATCTGGTACGCGGCGCCGGCCGCACCATTCTTATCGACGGCGGCGCGGGGGGCATTAAACAATGGGGCGGCCGGCTGCACGCTAATTTGCGGCTGGCGGGCGTTGAACCGGGCAGCGTCGACACCATTCTGCTTACCCACGCCCATCCCGATCATGTGGGCGGCTTGGTAGACGCCGAAGGGCAAATTGCATTTCCCAATGCGCAAGTGCTGCTCCATCAGCAAGAGCTTGCATTCTGGCAGGACGACGCAAATCTAAGTCGGGCCACCGAGCGCGCGCGCGGCAACTTTCTGATTGCACGTCAGGTGTTCGACGGCTATCGCGAGACGCTAAGCACGTTCACAGACGGGCAGGTGCTGCCTGGTATTCGCGCGATGCCGTTACCGGGACACACGGATGGGCATACCGGATATCTGTTTGAATCCGCGAACCAAAGCCTGCTGGTTTGGGGAGACATCGTCCATTTCCCTCATATCCAGATTGAACGGCCGGATGTGTCGATTGCGTTCGATCAGGATCCTTCGCTGGCCGCCGCCACGCGCTCGCGGCTGCTGGACATGGTCAGCTCAGAAGAACTGTTGATCGCCGGGATGCACTTGGGGGAATTGGGCTTTGCGCGCATACGGCAAAGCCGCGGACGCTACGGCCTGGATTATGAAACCTGAAACCCGAAACCTGAAGCATGACGCGGACGACAAAGCGGTTGCTGTTGTCCATCCACGCCTTGCCTGTCAGCCATCGCCTTACAAGGTGGGCTGCGGAACGGGGGTGTCGTTCGGGACCGAGCCGGAAATCCGCGCCGGGCAGTCCGAAATCCCCCATTTGGTCACCATGCCGTTTTCAATCATGAATTTTTCCACGCATACGTGATAGGCGGACATGGGGCCCCAAATCTCTTCGTACGACACGATCTTTGCGCCGGTTTGAAGCGTGTAGCTCTTTTTGGGAGGACCCCACTTCGATATCAACGCTTCTTCCGTGCTGCCAACCCAGCTTGCATTGACGTCGTTGTAGGTCTTGGCGCGTTTGCCCGTCAGCATGCTCATTTGTGAAGTCGTACATCCGGCAAGCAGCGCGGGCAGAACAACAAGCAATGCAAGTTTTTTCATTTTGACCGTTACCCCACAGTTCGGTTATTGACGTTGATGGCTCTACAGCTTCGACGTGATATTGAATTCGCGCGTCAATTTATCAGAAAGCTTGCCGCCTTGCCGTAAAACAGACAAACGCAAGGGCATATGCTGCCCAGGCGGCCGGACGATCAGTGAATCTGATCCGAGCCTTGCGGCTGCAATTGCGACAGCCCCTTCCAATCAGGATCCTTGAACACGCGCAGATTGATGGGATAGGCCGGATGCCCGGCCAGGCATTCATTGAACGCCTGCATAAACGCGTCGACGTCATTCGTGTAGTAACGCCACTCTTTCGCGTGATTGCCGGTCAGGCACGCCACCGGCACACCGACGCTGGAATTCTCGAATCCGTTTTCGACGGCTTCTTCAAAATTACTGGTCGACTTCTTGTCTTCGTCATTGGGCATGCCGGATTCAATGCCCGTATACGGCCAGGAGATAATGATCAGGTTGTCGTTGACTTGGCGATCGGGCGCCGGCGGCAGGCCCGTACGGAATCGCACGACGATTGACAAACCATTGATGCGGGATTCACCCACTGCCCACTGATCGCCTGGAAAAATGCTGCTCATTAAATGAATTCCTGTGCTGGGATCGAACTGATGTGTTCGACACTTCAAGCCCGGAAGTCTATCGCAAGCTGTTTATTGCGGCTGCCGTCACCAGGCCCCGCTACCGGCCAAACGGCTTTGGGCCTGTTGCGCCAAACCGTCTCGCAGCACCTGCGCCGGCCCGCTCATGTCGCGGTCGCGCGACCACACCACGGCAAGCACCGGATCTTCCAGTGACAGCAACCGGCGTGTGACCAGGCCCTGGCGTTCAGCGTAGTGCGCGCCCAGGCTTTCAACGATGGCCACGCCCAGGCCTTCTGCCGCCAAAGCGCAGGCGGCCGACGATTGCGCCACCTCGATAATCGGCCGATAGGGAAGTCCGCGCGACTCCAGCGCATGGCGCGTGGCGCGGCCGGCGGGCAGGGCGGGCGCCAGCACAATGGGGCCGGCGGCGGCCACGTCTTCCAGCGCCAACACGGGCTGGCGCGCCCAAGCATGATTCTTGGGCATGACCGCATGCAAGGCCAAGGGCGCCAGCCGCAGGCTGCTGACGCGGGCGATGTCTGACGGCGCGCCGATGATGATGCCCAGATCGATGCGGTGGTCCACGGCCATTTCGATGATCTCCAGGGCGGTGCCCGCGCGAACGGTCACCGCCACGGCGGGATGTGCGCGGCGCATGCCTGCCATGGCCGCAGGCAGCAGGCTGGACGCGGCAATGGCCACCGCGCCCACGTCCAGCCGCGCCAGCGCGCCTTGCCGAATGTCCACGGCCAAGCGGTCGACGGCCTCGATGCCGGCCAGGGCGTTGAGCACTTCGGGAATCAGTGCGCGCCCCTGGCTGGTGAGGTGCAAGCGGCGGTTCTCGCGGCTGAACAGTGCAAAGCCCAGCCGTGTTTCCATGTCGCGCAACAGCGCGCTGGCGGCCGGCTGCGTCATGTTGACCGAGGCGGCCGCGGCGGTGACGGTGTCGTGCCGATACATGGCGCGCAGCAGCAGCAATTCTCGTCGGTGGAACATATGAATTTCATATGGAAATAGTCAATTCATCTATTTGACCATATGAAGAAGCCGCCGCCAGAATAGCCGCATCGTCTCCCGCCGTGTACCCATTGCGGTTCATTCATCACTACGCCGACCATGCCCGCCAACACCATTGTCTCTGTCGACTGCATCCCGCTACGCCTGCCGTTTCATCACTGGAGCCCGTCGCCGTTGTTCGCCGGCCGTCCGCGCGACAAACTGGACAGCGCGCTGGTGCGCGTGCAGACCGAGGACGGCACGGTGGCCTGGGGCGAATCGTATTGCGTGGAACCGCGCGCCTTGACGGCGATTTTCCAGACGCTGATCGCCCCGCTGGCCTGCGGGCGCGATGCGGATGACGACGCCTTGCTGCCCGGCATGCAACGCACGCTGCACAACCTGGGTCGGTCCGGCCCCGTGGTGCACGCGCTGGCCGGCCTGGACATTGCGCTGTGGGACCTGCGTGCCAAGCGCGCCGGCGTGCCGCTGCACCAATTACTGGGCGGCAAGCGCCGCGAACGCGTGCGCGTCTATGCGTCATTGCTTCAGTACTACGGCAATGCTGAACGGCTGGATGCCGTCACGACGCGCGCCTTGAACGAGGGCTATACCGAGATCAAGTTGCATGAGCGCACCGCCGATGCGCTGGCTGCCGTGCGCCGCAGCGCGGGGCCGGCCGTGCCGATCATGGTGGACACCAACTGCGCCTGGCTGCCGGACGAGGCCGAGTCCGCCATTGCCGCCATGCTGCCGCATGATCCGTTCTGGATCGAAGAGCCGCTTTGGCCGCCGGAAGATGACCGTGCGCTGGCTCGCTTGAAGCGCGCCTGCAATGTGCCGCTGGCCGTGGGCGAGAACGCCGCCAGCGCCATGGACCTGGAACGCGTCGTGGACAACGAAGCCGCGCAGTATGTGCAGCCCAGCGTCATCAAGCTGGGCCTGACCGCCGCGTGGCGCATCGCGCAGAAGTGCGCGCAAACAAGCGTCGTCTGCGCACCGCAGGTGGCGTTCTTTGGTCCGGGCTTTCTGGCCAGCCTGCACTTGATCGCCGCGCAGCAGACCGAGGTATCGCTGGAACGGCTGTACGTGGAACTTGCCCACGTGCCCTATGCGCACAGCGTGCCCATTGCCGATGGTTGGGTCCACGTGCCGGACGGGCCGGGGCTGGGCGGGGACCCGGAAGCGGCGCTCGTTGAAGGACGATACAGCGCCTGACAGGACGTGCGCGATACAAAGCCCCTGACACGAATCCCCTGATACGCATCCCCTGATACGCATCCCCTGATACGACGATAAGGCGGGCCCAAAGAGGCCGCCTCGAACATATTCCTGGAGACAATCCCCATGCACCCCTCGCGCAGAGCGTTCCTGATCAACGGCCTGACCATGGCAACGGGCGCGGCCATCCTGCCGTGGACTTTTGCGGCGCGCGCCGCGCAGTATCCCGATAAGCCGGCCCGCCTGATCATCCCGTACCCGCCGGGCGCCGCCACCGACACGCTGGGCCGCATGGCGGGGCAGGTATTCGCGGACGCACTGGGCCAACCCTTCGTCGTGGAAAACCGGGGCGGCGGCGGCACTACGATCGGCACGCGCGCGGTGGCGGTGTCCGCGCCGGACGGCTACACCATCGGCATGGTCGACTCCACGTTCACCATCAACCCCGGGCTACTGGGCGACCGCCAGCCCTACGACGCCATCAAGGATTTTGCACCGGTCTCGCTGATGGCGACCGCGCCGTTCGTCATGGTGGTGCATCCGTCGGTCAAGGCAAGCGACGTCGCGTCCTTTGTCGCGCTGGCCAAGGCGCAGCCGGGCACGCTGTCGTTCGGGTCGGCGGGGGTGGGCAGCGGTCCGCATCTGGCGGGCGAGCAACTGCGCCAACAGGCCGGCGTGGACGTGTTGCACGTGCCGTACCGTGGCGGCGGCACCGTCATCACGGACCTGCTGGGCGGGCAGGTGCAGTTCGCCTTCGCCACCGTTCCCACGCTGCTGGAACACATCAAAGGCGGGCGCCTGAAAGCCTTGGCCGTCACCAGCCCGCAACGCGCCAGCCAGCTGCCCGACGTGCCCACGTTCACCGAGGCAGGCCTGCGGGGCGTGGACATTTCGCCACTGTTTGGCCTGGTGGCGCCGGCCGGCGTGCCGGAACCCATCATTCAGAAGCTGTCGGCAACGCTGGCTGAATCCGTGCGCAAAGGCGCACTGGGCGACAAACTGGCCGGGCTGGGCTTTCAGCCGGTGGGCAGCACGCCGGCCGAATTCGCGCAGCGAATCCGCGACGATGTGGCCAAGTGGACGGCGGTGATCCAGCGGGGCGGGATCAAGGCAGAGTAGGGGGCGCGGACAGGCATCGCGCTTGTTGACGGCGTGGCGGACTTTGCGTCCACCACCGAAGCGCAGTTCGACGCGCTTTTTGCGGTGCACGTCAAGGGCGTGTTCTTTCTTACCCAGGCCTTGCTGCCGCTGCCGGCGGACGGCGGGCGCATCGTCAACTTCCCCGCGCACGTTGGTCGCCGCATTGCGCATGACGACCGCCATGTTGTCGCCGCAGGATTTTTCTCCGCCGATGGCCAGTACCGGCATGGCCTGCTTGGTTTTCGACAACGCGACGTTGTCGGCGACGTCGTGCATGGCGATGGCATTGAACTGGCGGTCTCAGCCTTGCACAGGCGTACACAACTCGACCAGCGTGCCGTCGGGGCAGCGCAGGTACGACACCACCTGACCCCAAGGTTTGGCGGTCGGGGCGCTTAGCTCGGTTGCGCCCCGCGACAAGGCCCGGGCATGGGCGGCGGCCACGTCATCCGTCACAAACGCCACCTCCATGCCCAGCGGCTTGGCCGACGCCGACGCTTCGACGTGCCCGGTGGCGAAGTTCATTGCCCCCAATTCATGCGCCGCGAACGCCAGCGTGGTGGCACCCGTATCAAGCTCACCGTAGGTTTTTGACTCGTGCAGGAACCGCACCGGAAAACCGAACGCGCCTTCAAAGAACGACAGGGATGCCGCCACGTCAGGCACATAGATGATGGTGTATCCAAACTTCATGAGGTGTGTCCTTGAAAGCGCTGGGTTAGGTGGGGTCGAGCATACTGGAACAGAATGGACAGTGCTGCTTTAGACGGGTATTCGGCGGAAGACCGCACGTACTCGATGTCGAGTAATGACGACGCCGTCAACGCACTCGCAGACGGCATGGATTAAAGCGTGTGCCGCGTCCACATAGAACATCCGATACCCCCATCGGACATTCCTGCTGGCCCGCCGCGCGGCATGACGAGAACATCGTTCATTTCCAAACATCCATTCAAAGGAAATGAGCATGACCAACCCTCTTGCAGGACAACGCATCGTGGTCGTCGGCGGCGGCTCGGGCATGGGCCTGGCGCTAAGCGCCCGGTTGCTGAGCATGCATTGCGACGTCGTGGTCGTGGGCCGATCGCGCGACAAACTGGACGCTGCGGCCACGCAGCTGCAAGCGTTTGGCGAGCCGCGCGTGTGTCAGGCGGACGTGACCAGCGAAGCGCAGGTGCAGCGGCTTTTCGAAGACATCGGCCACGTGGACCATCTGGTTTGCACCGCCGCCGACATCCGGGGCGCCTACGAGCTGCTGCCCGACCTGGCTCTGGACGCGCTGGACCGGGCGATCCGCTCGAAAGTTGTCGCGCCCATCTTGCTGGCCAAGCATGGCGCCGCACGGATGCCGGCGCACGGTTCAATCACGCTGACCTCGGGCATTGCCGCCTATCGACCCCGGCCCAAGGGCGTGGCGGTGGCCGCGATCAATGCCGCGTTGGAAGGGGCGGTGCGCGCGATGGCGGTCGAGCTGGCGCCGTTGCGCATCAACGCGGTATCGCCGGGATGGGTGCGCACGCCGATCTGGAACGATGTGGCGGGCGCCGACAGTGACGCGTTGCTGGCGTCGATGGCCGAGCGGCTGCCGGTGGGGCGGGTGGGCACCGGCGACGATATCGCCGATGCCATCCTCTTTCTACTTGGCAACGGCTACACGACCGGCACCGTGCTGCACGTCGATGGCGGGCATCGCCTGGTCTGAGCCCGGGGTCGCAAGCCGGATCATCTGAATGAACGCGGCAACCTGGCGCGTGGGTTCGCGATGCAGCGTAAGAAGGCAGATGGGCAGGCCTACTCCCTGTGTGGCCAACGGCCGCCATACGGGCTGCGCCGCCGTGACGGCCGGGCCCATGGCCATCCTGGGAAGGATCGATATTCCCAAGCCGGCGGACACCATCTGCATCAAGGCCGGCACGCTGTCGGCCACGCCGCGAACGTGGGGCCGGACGGGGGCGTCCTGCAACAGGGCCTCAAGGTGTTCCCGATACCGGCAGCCCTGCATCGTAACGATCAGCGGGTAGTCGGCAAGCGCGTGCGGGTGGATTTCGGTTGCGTGCGCCAACGGATGGCCGGGCGGCAGCACGACGCCCGGCCTGTCCCGGGCTATGGTCTCCACGCGGAGCCTGGCGTTGTCGGCCGGCCAGCCGTGCACCAGCCCCAGGTCGGCCGTTGCGTCCAGCACCGCCTGCGCGGTGGCCGAGGAATTTCTTTCCTGGACCGCAACCTGGGTGGCGGGATACCGCTCGGCAAGCGCCAGCAGTTGCGGAACCAGCACGCTGGTGCACAAGGTTTGCGGCGCGGCCACGCGGATAGTGCCTCCCGGATCATCGACGTTGTCGCGAACCTGCCGGAACGCTTCATCGGCCAACGCAAGCAGCTCGCGGGCGCGCGTGGCCAGCCGTTCCCCCGCCGCCGTCAGTTGCAAGCGGTTGTTCTGGCGAATGAACAGCGCATGACCCACGCTGTCTTCCAGCGCTCGCACCTGTTCCGTCACGCTGGGCTGCGACAGGTGCACGCGTTTGGCGGCTTGCGTGAAGTTCAACGTCTCTGCTGCGGCAATGAAAATCTTCAGCTGTCGTAGTTGGAACATGGGGTGGTCGCGGTGCGATAGGGGAAGGGGGGACGGCGGCGGGTCGGCGGCATTACGCGCGCCGCATGAATTCCAGGAAAGCCTCGGCGGTCAGCGGTCGGCTGATCAGATAGCCTTGAATGCAGTCACAGCCCGCGTCTTTCAGCGCATCGGCCTGGTGTTGGTGTTCCACGCCTTCGGCGATGGTCTTCATGCCCAGCGCGCGGGCAAGGCCGACAATGCTTCGGATGACCGCCGACGCCTTCTCTGACGCCAGCAATTCCCGGACGAACGACCGGTCGATCTTGAGCGTGTCCACGGGAAGGCGGACCAGGTAGCTAAGGCTGGAGTAACCGGCGCCAAAGTCATCCAGCGATGTGGATATGCCGGCGCCTTTCAACGCGGCCAGCACCGATGTGGCCATGTCGATATCGCCCAGCAAGCCGTCTTCCGTGATTTCGATATCCAGCAGGGTGGGGCAGACGCGGTGCCGCCGCGCGGCATCAAGAATGCGGTCTGCCAGGCCCTTGTCCAGCAGTTGCCGAGGCGACAGGTTCAGGCTGGTCCGGGGTACGGTGACGCCCAGCTGTTGCCATACGGCGATTTGGCGGCAGACGGCATCGAACAGCCAATCGGCCAGATGGCCCTCGTAGGAAGAATCAAGCAGCAATGCCAGAAACGCGTCCGGCGTCAGCAAGCCGCGTTGGGGATGACGCCAACGAAGCAGCGCCTCGACGCCGGCCAGGGAACTGTCGGCCAAGGCAATCTGCGGCTGAAAATGCAGTTCGAACTGGTGGGTCGAAAACGCGGCACCAAGCTCAGAGCGCAGTGCCAAGCGGTCGCGCATGCCCCGGTCCAGCGCCGCGTCATACACGCGGATATGAAGATCTCCCGAGGACTTTGCGGCGTACATGGCGGTGTCGGCCTGACTCAGCAACGCCTCGGCGGATTCGGGTTTTTCTCCAAGCAGCGCGATACCAATGCTGGCAGAAAGCAATAGCGATCGATCGCCTGTTTCAAACGGCGCTGCAAGCGTATCCAGCACGGCGCGCGCGCACGCTTGCGCGGCGCTTTCCGAGGTGTTGCGCAACACCAGAACAAACTCGTCACCGCCCACCCGCGCGGCAAAACACGTGGGTTCGACCAGGGTGTTCAGCCTGTTGGCAAACCCGCGCAGCAACGCATCGCCGACGGCATGGCCGAATGCGTCGTTGACGTCTTTCAGCTGGTCCAGATCGATAAACAGCACCGCTACACAGGCGCCCTTGCCGGCGCTACTCAAGCCCGCATCCGCGACCGCGCCCGCTAGCGTTTCCATGCACTTGCGGCGATTCGGCAAGCCGGTCAGATAGTCGTGGGTGGCTTCGAATTCCAGTTGTGCCGCGTGCTCGTGTTCGCCCGTGACGTCGCGAAACAGCACCGTGATGCCTTCATCGTGGCGAAACGATCGCGCTTCAAACCAGGTGCGCAGCGGGGAGTAATAAGCGGTGTGGCGACCGGGGACGCCCGTGGCCGCCGTCTGCTGGTAAATCCGGTAATAGCCCGAGCCCACCAGGTCCGGGTAACACTGCCAGATGTCGCGCCCAAGCAGGTTTTGCCGGTCCTGCTGCAAGTAGCGTTCGGCGGTGTCGTTCAGGTACGTAAACCGCCACGACTTGTCGATCGACATGAACCCGTCGCTTAGGCTGTCCAGCATTTCCGCCAGATGTTCCGGTGCAGGCTGACGCGAGTCGGCAGGGGGCGACTGGGTTGGGCGAGGGGCGGGGCGTCGTGCCATTGTTGGATCTTCGTTCGCGTCGGACCAAGAAAGGCATGACAGGTCCGCAAACCGTGGATCGCTGTATTTTAGCGGCCCTCGCCGCCACCGGAAATCAGGGGTGCGCAGGCATGCGCCGCGTGGAGCAAAGCGCTGCTGTCTACCCCCTTCAGCGTTCGGTTTCAGCTTGCATACAGATTCGTCAGTGATGCTTTCAGGAAGCCGCCATCCACCACGATGTCCTGCCCATTCACATAGTGCGACGCGTCGCTGGCCAGAAAGGCCACGGCGCCCGCGATGTCCGAGGGAAGGCCGATGCGTCGCGCCGGGATGTGGGCGACGCGTTTTTGCAGCACGGCGTCGTCGCGGTAATGGGGTTCCGACAGCGGCGTGCGGATCATCCCCGGGCTGATGGCGTTGGTGTGTATGCCCAGGGGGCCCCATTCCACCGCCATCTGGCGGGTCAGCGCCAGTAGGGCAGACTTGGTCGAACCGTAGGCGCCCACACGCGTGGGCGTGTGGGCAGAGATCGACGCCACATTGATGATGCTGCCCGCCTGTTGTTCGCGCATCAGCGGAAACAGCTTCTGAGCGCACAGCAACGCGCCGCGCAGATTGACGCGAAAGATGCGGTCCCATAAGTCGATCGGGAACGCCTCCAGGCCCACCGGCGCGGCGCTGATGGCCGCGTTGTTGACCAGTATGTCGCAGCGGCCGAAGCGCTGCGCCACTTGCGCGGCCATATCCGCCACCGCGTCCGGCTCTGCGATATCGCAGCACAGGTTCAGCGGGCTATCCGCCTGGACGCCGGCGTCGCCCGCGTTGACGTCCACCTGCACGACGGCCGCGCCCATCGATTGAAGTTGCCGGCAGATGGCCAGGCCGATGCCGCCGCTGGCGCCGGTGACCACGGCCACGCGGCCTTGCAAGGCGTTTACCGCAAAAGGCGTGTTGAAAGAGGTATCCATGCGTGCCGCCTATTTGTTTTTCAAGTCGGCCACTTGCGCCAGGCCTTGCCAGATGACCGCGTCGCGCTTGATCGATGCCGCGAATTCCTTGGCGGAGATATCCGCGGGGATGATCATGTTCTGGCCTTCGATTTTTTCGCGGACATCGGGGGCGTGCTGCGCGCGATAGATCTCGGTGTTGAGCCGGTCGATGATCTGGGGCGGCGTGCCCGCCGGCGCAAAAACGCCATACCAGCCATCGGCTTCGAAGTTGTAGCCTTGTTCGGCCAGCGTCGGCACATCCATCGTGGCGGGCCAGCGCCGCGAACCCGTCTGGCCCAGCGCGACCAATTTGCCGCTACGCATGAATGGAATCGGCGAGGCGATGTCCATGAAGCCGACGCTGATGGTGTTGGCGATCAGGTCGGTGCTTTCCGTGACCAGCTGCTTGTACGGAATGTGCGGCATGTCCAGACCGTAGTGCGCCTTGATGCCTTCCATGGCCAGGTTGCCGGATGAGCCCGTTCCCCACGAACCGTACGCCAACTTGCCGGGGTTGGCCTTGGCATAGGCGACCATGTCCGCCAGGTTCTTGAACCCCATGCTGGGGTTGGCGACCAGCAGGATGCCCGCGGCGCCGACCTGCGCAATGGGCAGCAGGTCTTTGTCCGGGTCGTAAGGCAGCGAGGGCAGCACCACCGGGTTCAGCAAGATGGCGGACGAGGGCGCCAGCAGCAAGGTGTAGCCGTCGGGCGCCGCCTTGGCCACCGCGTCGCACGCAATCATGCCGTTGGCGCCGGGCTTGGATTCCACGACGATGGGCTGCCCAAGCGTCTTGGACAAGGGGGCGGCGATCAGGCGGGCAAAAATGTCGCCACCCGCGCCGGGCGAACCGGCGACGACCAGGCGAATGGGGCGGTCGGGCCAAGCGCTGGGGGCGGCCAGGGCGTTGACGCCCAGGCCCAACAGCACGCCGCCCAGCAGGATGGCCCGTCGGGCGGGAAGGGGATGGGTCATGGCTTGTCTCCGGAATGTTTGAATTGATTTTTCAATTCACTTTTGAGTTATCTGGAGCTCTAAATTCTAGGTAGCTGAACCGGCTTGGCTATAGCTCGGGGCGCAGATCAGAACTGCATGAATCGAAGGAGTCATGGGCATGGCCGATGGCGGCGCGCGGTGCCGGCGTGCTGCATTTTTTGCAGAAGACATCTTCAGAATTCGGCGGAATGGATCGCGCGGCGGCTCGATACACTTTCGCGGGGACAACTGAAAAAGAGCAAGCCATGCCTTTCACCATTCGCCGCCGTCTGCTGCTGACAGGCGCGGTGTTCAGCGCACTGTTTTCCTTTTCGGCCGCCGCGCAAACGGCGTATCCGGACAAGCCCGTGCGGCTTGTGGTCCCGTATCCGCCGGGGGCCGCTACGGACGCCATCTCGCGCGCGTTCGCCCAGCAACTCGGGGCAATCATGGGGCAGACTGTGGTGGTGGAAAACCGGCCGGGCGCCGGCTCGGCCATCGGCATCATGGCCGTCAAGAACCGGCCCGCCGACGGCTACACCTTGCTGGTGCATGCCGAAGGTTTCTACAGCGCGAAGCTGACGACGCCCGGCGCGGGATACGAATTTTCGGACTTCGACATCCTGGCCCCGCTGGCCCAAAGCAGCTACGCCTTCATCGTGCCGGCCGACCGCGGCTGGAACTCGCTTCAGGACCTGAAAGGCGTGAAGCGCGAAATGGACATCGGCATTGCGGACCTGGGCATCGGCACCTATTCCACCTTGGCGGCCAGGCTGGCAGCAAGCCTGGGCACGCAATACCGCCCGATTCCCTTCAAGGGCGGGGCCGAAGGGCTGACGGCCATCCTCGGGGGCCAGATCGACGGCTACTTCACCACGATCGGCACCACGCAAAGCGTCAAGGACAATCCGCACGTCAAGGTGCTGGCCTACACCGGGCGGCCGGGCAGCGTAAGCCATCTGCCGGGCGTGAAGACGTTTGCCGAGCTTGGCGTGCCCGACATGGTGTTTCACAGCAGCTACAGCGTGGCGGTGCGCAGCGGTATTCCCGAACCCGTGCGTACGCAGCTTGCAAACTTCGTCAGGCAGGCCGCGACGTCAACGGCGATGGACAAGGCCCGGCAGGATCTGTATCTGGACGGCTACCGCGGCAGCCTGGACGACTACAAGCAAGAGCAGCTGCGCTTGTCGGCCGAGTTCGAGGCCAGCGCAAAGCAGCGCAAGCGCGAGTGATCGCAGCGGCACTCTGTGCCGGATAACAGCGGGCACATAGAACCAGCAGGCGCGCGGGCAGGCGTATGATTTCAGGCGAAGGACCAGCACCGGCCTGGCGGCGGGCCGCAAGCCCGCGCGCCAGCTTTGCATGCCACATGCTTCGCATCGCCCCGTCTGCCCGCCACGCGGATGGGAAGGAAGGCGTCGCGCCATGGACCATCTGCTTGCTGTCCGCCCGGGTAGCACCTGCGCCACGGGGCTCCGGGCAGCGTCCCCGTCACTGACGGGTGATCACGATTTCCAGGTATTCACTGGGCACCACCACCCCGGCATCGCCAGAGCGATTGAACCGGTCTATTTGCGCTATCAGGTCGCTTTCCAGGGCGGCTTGCGCGGCGGGCTCCAGTATGGAAAACGCCTTGAGGACCGGGCCGTAATAGCTTTTGAAGACTTGCAGCCAGTGCGCCGGCGAGCGATACCGGAAAACGAAATGTCGCGGTTCCGCTTGGATCGCCTTGGCATGTGCGCCGAACATCTCGTCGATACGCGCGCGGGTGCCCCACAGCGCGGGCGATTTGACGCCGGCCGGCGGGGGGACGTGCTTGCCGATCGTCTTGAAAATCTGGCCCACGAAGCCCTCCGGCGTCCAGTTGGCCATGCCGATTTTGCCGCCTGCACGGCAGACACGCACCAATTCGGCGGCGGCCTTGTCCTGGTCGGCCGTGAACATCACGCCGAAGGTGGACATGACGGCGTCGAAGCTGCCGGGCGCGAAAGGCAGGGCTTCGGCGTCGGCTTCCTGAAACTCGATCTTCAGCCGTTCGGCGGCGGCGCGTTCGCGGGCTCGGCTCAACAGCGCGGGCACATAGTCGGTGGCGACGACCTCGCACCAACGCCGCGCCGCTGCCAGCGACGCATTGCCGTTACCGGCCGCCACATCAAGCACCTTTTGCCCGGCGCGCACATCCATCGCCTCGCACAGTTGTTCGCCGACGATCTGAAGCGTGGTGCCGACCACGGCGTAGTCACCGCAAGACCAGGTGGCTTGCTGGCGGGTTTTTACGGCGGCCAGATCGGGCGGCGCGGCAACCGGCGCAAGAGGAACGGCGGCAATATCGGTTGGGGACATAGCTGGACTCCATTGACACAAGGTGAAGGCGTGGGCGGATATCGCCGACGCGGTGCCGATGCGCGGACGAAAGGCTATTCGGGTAGCGCGCGATCGGGACTCAACCGTAGAGCGGGCGCGTGGAGGCCAACGTGGTAGCCGGCGTGGAATTCGCGTCGACCGGGGGGAAGGGTATTCCCCAGAGCGGCGCCATTCATATCCAGCTGCTGGGGCCGATGGCGATCCGCCGCGCGGGCGTGGCCCTGCCGCTGCCGCCATCGCGCAAGCTGCGCGCGCTGGTGGCATACCTGGCGCTGGCCACGCACCCGGTGTCCCGGGCATATCTGTGCGAACTGCTCTGGGACCTGCCGAACGATCCGCGCGGCGAGCTTCGTTGGTGCCTCAGCAAGGCGCGCCCGTTGCTGGACGACGCGGACCAACGCCGCGTGCAGGCCGCGCAAGACAGCGTGACGCTGGACCTGCACGACTGCCACGTGGATGGGGTCGACATTGAAGAGGCGATGCGGCAGGGTATCGGCAACGTGGGTGTGGAACCGTTGCGCGCGATGGCGGCGCTGTTCGTCGGAGAATTCCTGGAGGGGCTGCACATCCGGTCCTGCCCGATGTTCGATAGCTGGCTGGTGGCGCAGCGGCGGCGGTTCAGGGCATGCCAGGCCGCGGTGTTGGAACATTTGGCGGCGCTGCTGCCGGACGGCTCTGAAGAGCGCTACGACTGCCTGGACAAATGGTTGCGCCTGGCGCCGTTCGATCGCCACGCGCACATGCTGATGCTGCAATCGCTCAGTGCGCGAAAGCAGCTTCGCGAAGGCGAAGAACACGTGGCCGCCGCGATTCGCGCGTTTGAAGACGAAGGGCTGGACTGGCGACCGTTGCGCGATGCGTGGAGCCAATTGAGGCGGCAATTGGGGCGGGCGCCATCCGACCCGCCTGAACCGCCGGCTGGCTTGGGCAGGGCGGTGCTTGCCGCGCAGGCAGAAGGCAGCAAGGATCACACCGGTCGCGCCTCGATTGCCGTGATGCCGTTCGCGGACGCGTCAGCACCTGGCGGGGTGCGGGGCGGCCTGGGCGATGGCCTGGCTTACGACATCATCACGCGATTGGCAAAGCTGCGTAGCCTGTTCGTCATTGCGCAGGGCACCGTGTTTGCCCTGGATCAGCGCAGCGTGGGGCCTGAAGAGGCCGGGCGGACGCTGAGTGTGGACTTCGTGGTCAGCGGCTTGCTGCGACGGCACGCCAAGCGGATCGTCGTTGACGTGGCGCTGGTCGAGGCGCGCACCGCGCGCATCGTGTGGGCGGAAACGTTCGATCACCCGATGGACGACGCCTTTGTGGCGCTGGACGACATCGGCAACCGGATCGTCGCCTCGGTCGACATCGAAATTGAATCCGCCGAGCGCGAGCGCGCTATCCTTACGCCGCCGAATTCGCTGGACGCCTGGTCGGCCCATCATCGCGGCCTGTGGCACATGTACCGGTTCAACCGGGCGGATAACGCGCGGGCAAGGCATTTCTTCGAGTTGGCGCTGCGGCTGGATCCCACGTATTCGCGGGCGTACGCCGGGCTGTCGTTCACGCATTGGCAGGACGCATTCCAACGTTGGGGCGAGCAAAATTCGTCGGTCGATCTCGCGTACAAAGCGGCCGGCCAGAGCCTGATCGCCGACGACCGGGACCCCGCTGCGCATTGGGCCATGGGTCGGGCGCTGTGGCTGCGCGGCAGCCAGGAGCCGTCATTGTCGGAATTGCAGCGCGCCGTGGACCTGAGCCCGAACTTTGCGTTGGGCCACTACACCTTGGGTTTTGTCCATTGCCAATCCGGCGACGCGCAGGCGGCGATTGGCTCTGCCGATCATTCGCGCCATCTGAGCCCCTTCGATCCCTTGATGTTCGGCATGCTGGCGGTTCGCGCGCTGGCTTTGGTGCGGTTGGGCCGGGTCGCCGAGGCCGCCGACTGGGCAGTCAAGGCGGCCATGCGTCCCAACGCTCACGTGCACATCCTGGCAATCGCCGCGCACTGCCTGGCGCTGGCCGACAGGCAGGACGAGGCGCTGGCGTTTGTGGCGCTCATTCATCAGTCGAATCCCGCCTATGGCATCTCAAATTTCCTGGACGCGTTCCGCCTGACGCCCGACACGCAAGCCCTGTTCAAGAATGCCGCCAGGCGAATCGGCTTCGAGTGACGCACGCAGAATGCACGCGGGCCCGCACGCCACCACCGACCCATGGCAGCGCGCCCGCGCTCAGATCTTCGGCCAGGCTTACTTGCCGTTCGCGCCCACCAGCACCGGCTTGTCGCGATATTTATCCGGGAACGTCTTCGCCAGATTTTCCACCTTGGGCACGTCGTTGATCACGATGTACATGCTGTTCGGATTACGCACCAGGTAATCCTGGTGATAGCCCTCGGCAGGGTAGAACGCTTGCAGCGGTTCCACAGTGGTGGCCAATGGCTTGGAATACACGCCGGTCTTGTTCAGCTGCGCGATATAGGCTTCGGCCACTTTGCGCTGCCCGTCATTCGCCGGGAACACCGTGGATCGATATTGCGTGCCACGGTCGGGGCCCTGGCGGTTCAGTTGCGTGGGGTCGTGGGCGACGGAAAAGTAGATTTGCAGCAGCTGCCCGTAGCTGACCTGCTTGGGGTCGTAGGTGATCTCGACGGCTTCGGCGTGGCCCGAGCGGCCGCCGCTGACGGTGTCGTAGTTGGCCGTGTCAGCCTTGCCGCCGGCGTAGCCCGAGACGGCGTTGCTGACGCCTTTGACATGCTGGAACACGGCCTGCACGCCCCAGAAGCAGCCGCCGGCGATGACGGCCTTTTCTTGCGCGGCGGCGGCCTGGGCGTCGTCGACAGACGGGGCGGGGATAATGAACGCGGTTTCAGCGGCGCGGGAAGCACCCGCGCCCGCTGCCAGCAGGCCGCACGCGGCGGCAAGCGCGGCGCAGAATTTTTTGGCTTGGAAGTTCATGGTCAGAGGATTCCTGAAAGAAAGGGGTAGCGGCTTGGCGCCTCAGCCCTGTGCGGCAAAGGTCATGGCGACCCCGTTCATGCAGTACCGCAGGCCGGTGGGGCGGGGGCCGTCATCAAAGACGTGGCCCAGGTGCCCACCGCAGTTGGCGCAGTGCACGGCGGTGCGGACCATGCCGAAGCCGGTGTCGCGCGTTTCGCCCACGGCGTTGGGCAGTGGCTGCCAGAAGCTGGGCCAGCCGGTGCGGCTGTCGAATTTGGTGCTGGACGAGAACAGGTGCTGCTCGCAGCCGGCGCACGAAAACGTGCCGGTGCGGTGTTCGTCGTTCAACGGGCTGGTGTAGGGGCGTTCGGTGCCCTCGCGGCGCAACACCTGGTATTGCGCGGGCGTCAACCGGGCGCGCCATTGCTCGTCGGTCAACGCGTAGGGAAAGGAGGCAGCGGCGGCGGTGCCGGCCGAGGCGTTACGCGGGGTCAGCCAGGGGGCCAGACCCGCGGCAAGCGCGGCGGCGCCGCCCAGCGTCAGGAAGTGTCTGCGGTTCAAAGTCATGGCGTGGCTCCGTCAACAATGCGGCATGCCGGGCGCGGGCCAATCGGGCGGCCCGCGCGCGTGCGGCTTGCTGCGCTTACTTGCTCATTCCGTCCTTGGACATCGAATCCTTCTTCATGCCGTCGTGCGACATGCCGTCTTTCGCCATGCCGTCTTTCGACATCCCATCCTTGGACATCCCGTCTTTCGCCATGCCGTCCTTGGCCATGCCGTCTTTCGCCATGCCATCCTTGGCCATGCCGTCCTTCGCCATGCCATCCTTCGACATCCCATCCTTGGCCATGCCGTCCTTGGACATCGAGCTTTTGCTCATGCCGTCTTTGCTCATGCTGTCCTTGCCCATGGTGTCGGCGGCGTGCGCGGCGACGGCGCCAAATGCCAGGCACAGGGAGAAAGCGGCGGTGGTGATTTTCTTCATGATGCGTTCCTTTGATGGAGGGGGTAAGACAGGAATTTCACCTAGCTTCCGCCGAACCAGTTGTAGCCCTGGTCCTCCCAGTAACCGCCTGGGTAGGTGTTGGTGACGAAAATGGCCTGTATATGCTTGGGGTTCTTGTAGCCAAGCTTGGTAGGCATGCGCAGCTTCATGGGGAAGCCGTACTCGGGGGGCAACGTCTTGCCGTCATAGGTCAGCGCCAGGATGGTCTGCGGGTGCAGCGCCGTGGGCATGTCGATGCTGGTGTAGTAGTCGTCCGCGCATTTGAAGCCGACGTACTTGGCCGTCAGGTCCGCGCCGACACGTTTCAGAAAGGTTGAGAAGGGCACGCCGCCCCATTTGCCGATGGCGCTCCAGCCTTCCACGCAAATGTGGCGCGTTACCTGGTCCACCTGCGCCATGGCGCGCAGTTCTTCCAGGCGCCATTGGCGCTTGTCGGCCACCATGCCGGTCACTTCCAGGCGGTACGATTCCTCTTGCACGTGGCGCACTTCGTCGATGCCGTAGTACGCGTTGAAGGGAAACGGCCGGGTAATCATGGATTCCGGATAGGTGGGCGCCAGCTTGTTCGGGTCGAACAGCCAGCCCTGTACGCGGTCGTTGAAGCGCGACACCGATGTCAGCGCCTTTTCCACGTTTTCGTCGTCCGACAGCGAACACCCGGACAGCATCGCCACGCCACCCAGCGTCAGGCTGTTGCGCAGGAAGGCGCGGCGCGACGGCTGCTCGACGCGCCGGGCAAGCAGGTTCCTGGCTTCTTTCAGAATGGCCGCGCCGTCCAGGCCCAGCAGCGACAAGCGTTTCTTTTGGCTCATGTCGGGCTCCTTATTTGCCGCGGATCATGGCGATCAGGCTACGGGGCACCAGCGCCACCATCACCAGATGCACCGCCACGAACGCCACCAGCAGGGCCATGGCGACAAAGTGGATGCGGCGCGCGAATTCATAGCCGCCCATCAAGTCGCGCAGCATGCTGAACTGCACGGACTTCCACAGCACCAGGCCGGACAAGACCAGCACGGCGATATCGACCATGACGAACAGGTAGGCCAGCTTTTGCACCTGGTTGTAGTGGCGCAGGTCGCCGTGGGACAGCTTGCCGTGCAAGGCCGCGTTCAGGTCCGTGGCGACGCCGCGCGGGCTGACGGGGAAGAATTTGCGCCGCAACCGGCCGGTGGCCAGGTTCAGCGTCAGGTACAGCAGGCCGTTGAAAAACAGCAGCCACATGCCGGCAAAGTGCCATTGCAGCGCGCCGCCCAGCCAGCCGCCCAGGGTGATGTTGTTGGGAAAGGCAAAGTCAAAGAACGGGGCGGCGTTATAAATGCGCCATCCGCTCATGACCATCAACACCACCGCCAGGGCATTGAGCCAGTGCATGATGCGCAGCCAGCCGGGGTGGATGACGCCGCGAGGCCGGGCGGCGGGGGAAATGTGGGGGGCGGGGCTTGCCATCATGGCGGGTCTCCGGGGGCGGGGTGCTGTCGTTGGAGCCATTCTTGTCCCAGGCCGATATCGAAGTCCTCACGCAAACTTAAAAAAATTGTGATAACTGGCCGCCCGTGGATTGGCGACAATGGCGGTATTCCTACCCCCGAGCCGCCCATGGACACCCCCCGCCGCGTGTTGATTGTTGAAGACGACGCCCACATTGCCGAATTGCTGCGCCTGCACCTGCGCGACGAAGGCTACGAGGTGGAACACGCCGCCGACGGCAACGACGGCATGCGTCGCCTGGAAGAGGGCAACTGGGACGCGCTGGTGCTGGACCTGATGCTGCCCGGCATCGACGGTCTGGAAATCTGCAAGCGCGCGCGGGCCATGGCGCGCTACACCCCCATCATCATCACCAGCGCCCGGTCGTCCGAGGTGCATCGCATCCTGGGCCTGGAACTGGGCGCCGACGACTATCTGGCCAAGCCGTTTTCAATGCTGGAACTGGTGGCGCGCGTGCGGGCCTTGCTGCGCCGAAGCAGCGCCATCGAACGCAATGCGCGCATCGACGCCGGCAGCCTGGCGGTGCACGGGGTGTCCATTGACCCGATTGCGCGCACGGTGGACGTGGACGACCGCCGGCTGGACCTGACGCCGCGCGAATTCGACCTGCTGCATTTCTTTGCGCGCCATCCCGACAAGGTGTTTTCCAGGATGGACTTGCTGAATCACGTGTGGGGCTATCAGCACGAAGGCTACGAACACACGGTCAACACGCATATCAACCGGCTGCGCACGAAAATCGAAGCCGACCCGTCCGACCCCCGCCGCATCCTGACGGTGTGGGGCCGGGGCTATAAATTCGCCGCCGAACCGGGCGCTGCCGGAGGCCCGACATGAAACGATTTACCTTGACCCAACGCCTGTCCGCCGTGTTCGCGATGCTGCTGCTGGCGTGCTGCGGCGCATCGGCGTGGTTGCAGATCGCCGCCAACTCCCGCTATGAACAAGAGGTGGTGCAGCGCCTGTCCAGCGGGCTGGCACAACACATCGCGGGCACCACGGAATTGATGGATGCCAACGGCTGGAAGCCCGACGCCGTGCGTTCGCTGTTCGACATGCTGATGGCGGTGAACCCGGCCGTGGAGGTCTATCTGCTGTCCAACGACGGGCGCATCGTGGGCGATGCCGCGCCGGCCGGCCAGATCAAGCGCGCGCAGGTGGACCTGGCCCCGGTCAAGCATCTGCTGGCGGGCGGCATGCTGCCGATCGTGGGCGACGACCCGCGCAGCCAGGACGGCCAAAAGGTGTTCAGCGCTGCGCCGGTGCGCGTGGGCGGGCAGGAAAAAGGTTATGTCTACGTGGTGCTGCAAGGGCAGGCGCACGACGCGCTGGCGATGGCGGTGTCGCGTAGTTCCGTGTTGCGCACCACGTTGTGGTCGATTGCGCTGGTGGCCTTGTTGGGGCTGGTGGCGGGCTTGACGGCGTTTGCGCTGATCACGCGGCCACTGCGCGAGTTGACGCGAGCGGTACGCGCATTCGAGGGCGATGACGGCAAGGCGCTGGCCGCCCTGGGCCGCCCGGGCGATGACACCGACACCAGCCAGGACGAGATCTCGGTGTTGCGCCGCAGCTTTGTGCAGATGGGTCGACGCATTTCCGACCAATGGCGCGAACTGACGCGGCAGGACCAGCAGCGGCGCGATCTGGTGGCCAATATCTCGCATGACCTGCGCACGCCGCTGACGTCGTTGCATGGCTATCTGGAAACGCTGCGCCTGAAAGAAGACACCCTGAACCCCGGCGAACGGCGCCGCTATCTGGACATCGCGCTGGGGCAAAGCCGCAAGGTGGGGCGTCTGGCGCAAGAGCTCTTCGAACTGGCGCGGCTGGAGTCCGGGCTGGTGCGGCTGGAGCCAGAAACGTTTTCCTTGCCGGAACTGGTGCAGGACGTCATGCAAAAGTTCGAGCTTGCCGCCGAGGCGCGCCAGCAACAGCTAAGCACCGACATTCCGCAGGCACTGCCGCTGGTGCGGGCAGACCTGGGGCTGATCGAACGCGTGCTGACCAACCTGCTGGACAACGCCATCCGGCACAGCCCGCCGGGCAGCCGCATCGATTTGCAGCTGGGCGTGGCGCAGAACCGGGTGCAGGTGCAGGTCAGCGATACGGGCCAGGGCATACCGGAAGAACTGCGCACGGGCTTGTTTACGCGCGCCTCGGCGCTGAACCGCGGGCCGCGCGATGGCGGCGGCTTGGGGCTGGTAATCGTGCAGCGCATCCTGCAACTGCACCAAAGCGAGATCCGGCTGGTGGAACGCCCGGAGCCGGGCGCGGTGTTTCAGTTTGATCTGTCGGCGGCGCGATAGGGGCGGGCCCCGATGCCCCTAGACGCGCGCCATTGAATCAGCGGCCTACGCCGCTGCCGGCATCTGCCCGTGCAGCAGATAGTCCATCAGCTCGCGCACCGAACGCATCGCGCTGCCGAAGGGCAGCTTGGACGCACCCCTGAAGAACAACCCACGGCTGACTTCGCCGCGTAGCGCGGCGGCCAGCTTCAGGTCGATGCAGAATTGCCCAAAGCGGGACAGGCCATCGCGCAGGCCGCATTGCGTCAGGCAGTCCATGCGCTGGCTGCAACGGCGTGGATCGCAGCGCGTGCCGGCTTGCAGCGTTTTTTCTTGCCGCAGATAGCGTGTCAACCACGGCGTGGCCACGGCGCGCGCGGGCAGGCCGGCCACGCTGGTGAATTCGGCCAGCTGGGTGGGGTCGGCATCAATCAGTACGCGTTTGAAATTCTCGTGCGCATCGCCCTCGTGCGTGACGGCAAACGCGGTGCCCACCTGCACGCCGTCGGCCCCGTGCGCCAGCCAATGCCGCACCTGGTCGTGGCTGCCCACGCCGCCGGCCACGATCAGCTTGGGCGCGTCTTGGCCCAGTTGCAGTTCGTCGAAAAGCGTGTGGCATTCGGCCAGCACGCGCTGGAAATCAAAGCGTTCGTCGTGGATATCGTCCAGCCGCGCCGCGCCCAGATGGCCGCCCGCGTAGCCGGGATGCTCGATCACCACGGCGTCGGCCATGCGGCCTTTCTTCATCCATTTTTTCAGCACGACGGCCACGCCACGTGACTCCGACAGAATCGGAACCAAGGCCACGTTTGGGAAGTCGGCCGTCATTTCCGGCAGGTCCATGGGCAAGCCCGCGCCCATCACGATGGCCTGCGCGCCGCTTTCGCAAGCCTGCCGCACTAGCGCCGGGTGGCCGCGCACGGCCTTCATGACGTTCACCGCCACCACGCCCCGGCCCTGGGCCGTGTCCAGCGCGGCGCGCACTTCCCGGTCCAGCGCCAGCAGGTTGACGCGGTCGATCAAGTCGCGGTCATTGCACTTGTCTGTCTGCTCAAGCAGATCGGGATGGTGGTGGCGCAAATCGATGCTGGCGATCGTGCCCACCGCATTCTGGGCGGCGACGGCTCCCGCCAGCCGATGCGCGGACACGCCGACGCCCATGCCGCCCTGCACGATGGGCAGCAGTTCGCGGCCGGCGAGTTTGAGTGATTTGAACCACGTCATGTGTAAAGCCTTTCCTCTGGTCAAGTGGACAGAGGCTAGAGCAAGGCATGACGGGTCGCCTTGCGCAGGATCAAGCGGCGGGCAATGGCGCGTGGCGGGCGCTTTGGCCTTCAGCCCACGCGGCCCGTCAGGCGGCGCGCGGCGTTCAGCACATGGCTAAGGTGATCGGGGTTGTAGCGGTGCGCGGGCGCGGTCAGCGTGACGGCCGCCGCGATGCCGCCCGACAGCAGGAACACGGGCGCCGAGATGCCCGCCACTTCGTTCAGGCGGTCGCCCGTTGCGGCGAAATAACCGTCCTTGCGGATGCGCACGTACAGCGTTTGTTCGGGGCCTGGCGCGTTGCCCAGGATGTCGTCGAACGCCGTCAACACGCGCCCGCCGCTGCCCCGTTCCAGCGGCAGCAAATCGCCCGCGCGGATGTGGTCGCGCACCGGGTGAGGCGAGTCCACGCGATACAGGCACAGGCGCGCATCGCCTTGGCGTACGTGATACGCCGCGCTTTCGCCGGTTGCGGCCACCAGGTCGCGCAACACCGGCACCACCACATGTTCAAGGGAAAACGACGCCGAATAGATCCCATGCAAACGCGCCACTTCGGGTCCCAGCGCATAGCGGCCATCGTCCAGGCGCTGTATCCATTGCGCGTGTTCCAGCGAGGCCAGCAGGCGCAAGACCGTGCTTTTGTACAGGCGGGTGCGTTCGGCCAGCTCGCCCAAGGACAGCGTGCGATCGCTGGGCGTGAACACGGCCATCAGGCTCAGCGCGCGATCTACCGCCGCCACGCCACCGGCAGCGGCGTCGGCATCGGCAACGGATTCGGTTGCGGCTTTACGCGGCATGGCGAACCTGCGAGGTGTTGGCCGGGCTATGCGGCACGGCAGAGGGAAGGGCGATCGGCATATTCCATCCTTTAGAACGACAGGCGCCGCCATTGTAGGCACAGCGCGGTGCGGCAACGTGCCGCGTCCCCGGCCCGTCGTGATTTCTACCCGGCAACCCGCTTGACAGGGTTTTTCGCATCGTCTTTAATTCCACAGGAAAGAACAGCATTCTATAAGATAGAACATATAAAACCACAAGGAGACATCGTCATGTCGGATTCCAGCCCCCACGACGGGCACGTGCTGATCAGCGAGGTAGGCCCGCGAGACGGCTTGCAGTCCGTGTCGACCACCATGGCGACGGAGGACAAATTCCGCTGGATCGACGCGCTGGTTGCCGCCGGCGTGCGTGAAATCGAAGTGGCTTCGTTCGTGCCCGCGCGCTTGCTGCCGCAAATGGCGGACGCCGCCGAAGTCGTGGCGTACGCCGCGCGTATCCCCGGCCTGACGGTGATGGCCTTGGTGCCTAACCTGCGCGGCGCCGAGGCCGCGTTGCGGGCCGGCGTGCACAAGCTGACCATGCCGGTATCGGCCAGCCGCGCGCATTCTCTGGCCAACGTGCGCAAGACCCCCGAAGAAATGGTCGAGCAAGTGCGCGCCATTGCCGCGCTGCGCGACGAACTCGCGCCCGCGGTCAAGCTTGAGGCCGGCATCTCTACCGCGTTCGGTTGCACCCTGCAAGGCCTGGTGCCGGAAGACGAGGTCATCCGCCTGGCCGCGATGTGCGTGGCGGCGGGCGCCGATGAATCGGGCTTGTCGGACACCGTCGGCCACGCCAACCCGGCGCAGGTGCGCCGCTTGTTCCGCCGCTTGCGCGCGGAACTTGGCGCCAAGGCCGGCGCCGCGCACATGCACAACACGCGGGGCCTGGGCCTGGCCAATTGCCTGGCGGCGTGGGACGAAGGCGTGCGCACGTTCGACAGTTCGCTGGGTGGCTTGGGCGGCTGCCCCTACGCGCCCGGCGCGTCGGGCAATGTCGTCACGGAAGACCTCGTCTTCATGTTCGAGGCCATGGGCGTGCGCACCGGCATCGACCTGGAAAAAATCATCGCGGCGCGCCAGCCGCTGGCCGCCGGCCTGCCCGGCGAACCGCTCTACGGCATGACGCCCGACGCGGGCTTGCCCCTGGGCTTTATTCAGGCTCGCTGAGGCCATCCGTTCATCCCTTTTCGCAATCAAGGTGCATCACCCATGACTAGCCGTGCAACGTCCCGCCTTCCGTACGAAGGCATCCGCGTCGTCGAATTCACCCACATGGTGATGGGGCCGACCTGCGGCATGCTGCTGGCGGACCTGGGCGCGGAAGTCATCAAGGTCGAACCGATAGGCGGCGACACTACGCGCCGCCTGCTGGGATCGGGCGCGGGCTTCTTTCCCATGTTCAACCGCAACAAGAAAAGCATCGCGCTGGATCTGAAACAGCCCGAAGGCGTAGAAGCCGCGTTACGCCTGATCGACACCGCCGACATCGTCGGCGAGAACTTCAAGGCGGGCGTGATGCAAAAGCTGGGCCTGGACTACGCCACGCTGAAAGCGCGCAACCCCCGGCTGATCTACGTCAGCCACAAGGGCTTTTTGCCCGGCCCTTACGACAACCGCACGGCGTTGGACGAAGTGGTGCAGATGATGGGCGGGCTGGCCTACATGACCGGCCGCGCCGGCGACCCGCTGCGCGCGGGTTCCAGCGTGAACGACATCATGGGCGGCATGTTCGGCGCGATGGGCGCCATGGCGGCGCTGGCCCAGCGCGAGCACACGGGCGTGGGCACCGAAGTGCAGGCCTCGCTGTTCGAGAACAACGTGTTCCTGGTTGGCCAGCACATGATGCAGTACGCCATGACGGGCCGCGCGCCCGCGCCGATGCCCACCCGCATTTCCGCGTGGGCGGTCTACGACGTGTTCACCGTAAAGGACGGCGAGCAGATTTTCCTGGCCGTGGTCAGCGACAAGCAGTGGGACATTTTCTGCCGCGCCTTTGGCCTGGAGGAATGGCTGTCGGACCCGCGCCTGGTCAGCAATAACGACCGGGTACGCGCCCGCGAATGGCTCATGCCCCTGCTGCGTTCGCATCTGGCCGGCCATAGCGCGGCGGCGCTGGCCGCGCGCTTTGAAGCAGAAGGCTTGCCCTTTGCGCCCATTACGCGGCCCGAGCAGCTGTTTGACGACCCGCACCTGAACGCCACCGGCGGGCTGGCGCCCATCACGCTGCCCGACGGGCGCGAGAGCTTCGTGCCGCTGGCCCCTTTGACGCTGGACGGGCGGCAACCCCCCATCCGCTTGCAGCCGCCGGCTGTGGGCGAACACACCGACGCGCTGTTGCGGGCGGTGGGCTATCGCGACGACGAGATCGCGGCCTTGAAGGCAAGGCGCATAACAGAAGGAGACCAACCATCATGATCACGCTGACCCGACGCTCGTTTTTGGGCGCAACGCTTTGCGCGGCCGCGTTGCCGCTGCGGCTGCATGCCGCGTCCGCCTATCCCGACGGCCGGCCCATCCGGCTGATTGTTCCGTACACGCCGGGTGGCGGCACCGATTCCGTGGCGCGCGCCATCGCGGCCAAGATCACGGGGGCCGCCGGCTGGTCCGTGGTGGTGGAAAACCGGCCGGGCGCGGGCGGCAATATCGGCATGGACTACGTGGCCAAGACGCGCCCGGACGGCTTCATGCTGGGCCTGGGCCAAACCGCCAACCTGGCGATCAACCCGGCGCTGATGGCCAAGATGCCCTTCGATGCCGCCAAGGATTTCGCGGCGGTCGCCATGGTGGCGTCCTTGCCGGTGGTGCTGGTCGTGAAGGCCAACGCGCGCTGGAACACGCTGGCCGATCTGGTCAAGGAAGCGCGCGCGCAGCCCGGCAACATCAAGCAGGCGCTGGCCGGTTCGGGCACCGTGGGCCACCTGGCGGGCGAGCTGTTGGCGTATCAGGCCAAATTCCAGGTGCTGAACGTGCCGTACCGAGGCGCGGCGCCGGCCCTGAACGACTTGCTGGGCGAGAACACCGACTACATGTTCGCCACGCCGCAAGCCGCGCAGGAAATGCTGAAAGGCAAGGTGCTGCGCCCCTTGGCGGTTACGTCGCGCGAACGCCTGTCCATCCTGCCCGACGTGCCGACCGTGGCGGAATCCGGCTTCGACGGTTTCGAGGCCGTGGACTGGAAGGCGCTGGTGGCCCCGGCCGGCACGCCGCCCGAGATCATTGCCCAGGTCAATGGCGTCGTGGAAAAGGTGCTGGCCGACCCTGCCACCATCGCCATGTTCACGGCGGAAGGCAGCAAGCCGATGGGCGGGTCACCCCAGTCCGCGCAGCAATACATTCTGGACGAACAACAGAAGTGGGCGCGCTTGATCCGCGAAGCCAACATCCAGACCGCGGCGTGATGCGGACGCGGGGCCACAGAAGCCAACAGGAGACAACATTATGACTACGCTTTTCACGCGCAGCGCCGCCGTGCGCCGCGCGCTGCTCGCCGTTGCGGCGGCGCTGGCCTGGGTGCCGGCCCACGCGGCCGACGACGCCGCCAACTGGCCCGACAAGCCCGTGCGCCTGGTCGTTCCTTATTCCCCGGGCGGCACGACGGACTACGCCGCGCGGCAGGTGGCGCAGAAGCTGTCCGAGGCCACCGGCAAGACCTTCATCGTGGACAACAAGACTGGGGCGTCGGGAACTATCGCTACGCAGGAAGTGGCGCGGTCCGCGCCCGACGGCAGCACGTTCCTGGTCACCGACACCACGTACACGATGCTGCCGCTGCTGTTTTCCAAGCTGCCTTGGGATTATCAGAACGACCTGGTCCACGTTAGTGAAATCATCGAAACGCCCTTGGTGCTGCTGGTTCCCGAGAAGTCCCCGTACAAAACGATGGACGCGTTGATCGCGCAGGCCCGCAAGGCGCCCGGCACGCTGAACTACGGGTCGGGCGGGCAGGCCAGCTCTACCCACCTGGCCGCCGAGATGTTCAAGAGCGAAGCGCAGGTGTCGCTGACCCACATTCCGTATCGCGGCGCGGGCGCGGCGTTGTCCGACCTGATGGCCGGGCAGATCGACCTGTTGATCACGGCCGCGCCCACGGCCATCCCGCCGGTGCAGGGCGGCCGGGTGCGCGCGTTGGCCGTCACGGGCGCCACGCGGCTGGCGGCGTTGCCGGACGTGCCGACCTTCGCGCAGGCGGGGCTGCCGTCGTATCAAGTGCTGAACTGGTTTGGCCTGGCCGCGCCTAAAGGCACGCCGCCGGCCATCGTCAACAAGATGAACCTGCTGGTGACTCAGGTGATGAGCGAGCCGGCCATGCAGGAAAACATGGCGCGGCAGGGCGCCCGGCATCGGTCCCTGCCCGTGGCGCAATTTGGCGCCTATGTGCAGGACCAGGTGCGCTTGTGGGCCGACGTGGGCAAACGCGTGGGCATCAAGCCCGAATAATGCGGACAAGGGGGAAGACAGCATGTGGAATCTGAACTTCGCGCCGCCGGTGGTGATCGAAGCGCGCGTTATCGCCGCCATGCCCGCCGCGTTACGGCTGCCTCGGCGCAGCGCGTGGGCCGACGCCAACAAGGCGGGGCATATCGTGGATTGCTTTCTTGAGGGGCCGGTGTTCGGCGCCGACGGCGCGTTGTACGTAACGGATATTCCACATGGCCGCATCCTGCGCGTGGATGGCGACAACGACTGGTGCGTGGTGGCCGAAACGGGCGGCTGGCCCAACGGCCTGGCGCGCCATCGCGACGGCAGCCTGTGGGTGGCCGATTACCGGCTTGGCATTTTGCGATGCGATCCGGCCACGGGTCAGGTCGACACGGTGCTGGGCGAGCGCAACAGCGAATCCTTCAAGGGCGTGAACGATCTGGTGTTTGACCGCGCCGGCCGGTTGTACTTTACCGACCAGGGGCAGACGGGGTTGCACGATCCGCATGGCCGCGTGTATCGCTATGACCCGGCCAGCGGCCGCCTGGACCTGCTGCTGGCCAATGCGCCCAGCCCGAACGGGATTGCGCTGGACGCGAATGAACAGGTGCTGTTCGTGGCCGTAACCCGTGCCAACCAGGCGTGGCGCGGCCCGTTGATGCGCGACGGCTCGTTATCGAAGATGGGGGCGTTTCGCACCTTCTTCGGCACCAGCGGGCCTGACGGGTTGGCCAGCACGCCAGCGGGTGGCTTGCTGGTGGCGCATGCCAGCCTGGGCGGCGTCTTCGTGCTGAACGCGGGGGGCGAAGTCACCCACTTCTTGAAAAGCCCGATTGCCGGCAGCACGGTGACCAATGTCGCAATACGCCCCGATGGCGGCGCCGTCGTCATGACGGAATCCGCGACCGGGGCGATTCTTGAAGCGCCGTTGCCGGCGTAAGGGTACGGGCAGCGACGCGGGGCAGGCTGGGACGCGGGACGGACTGGGAAGCGATTTCGGGATTCGGGGGATCAGCCGCTTAGCCGATCCCTCGATCTCCCGACCCCGCAGATCACGCCATCAACTTCACGATGGCCGGCACCGACAGCACCGCCGTGTAGTAACCCATGAATTGCACGCCGGTGTTAAAGCCGAACAGGCGCGACAGCAAGCCGCCGAACAGGCCCATCGTCAGGATCACCAGCAGGCCCAGGAACTGGCCTTCCCAGATGCTGATCACGATGATCAAGCCCACGAATGTGGCGATGATGGCTTCGTGGCTGACGCGGCGCGACACGAACAGCGCGGCGCGGCGCGCGAAGTTCATGGCAAACGGGTATGACACCACGGCCGCCAGCAGCACGGCCAGCATGCCGTAGCCCAGGAATTCCCAGTGATTCAGCAGGTTGTGCAGGTTGTGCGTCTGGCCGGTGGCCGCGTCCACCGTGAAGCGGGGCGGGGCGTTGAACAGCGGCGCGGCCGGCCCAGCCGCCACGGGGCTCAGCGGCAGGCCGAAGGCGATCAGCGGAATCAGCGCTTCGGCGATGTAGGTGGCTTCGGTGACGCCATTGCGCGCGGACAGCACGGTGGTCAGCCGGTGGTACGCGTGCTTGATACGCGAGCCCACCAGCTCGCCCAGCACCACCGTCATGGCCACGGGGCTGAACACGAACGTGGCGCTGGAGATGGCGGCAGTGGCCAGCGTCCAGCGGGTCTGCGTGCGGTCCATGACCTTGAGCGGGTTGGGGAAATAGCCCGACCAGCCCTTGACGTCGGGCGCCAGCGAAAACGTGCGCACCTTCTCGCGCATCATCTTCGCGCGGCCCATCGGCGAAATCACGGTGAACAGGTCGGCAATCAGCGGGCCGATGGCGATGCCCAGGAAGTAGCTGATGCTGAGCTTGACGCCGTACTTTGCCGTCAGGCTTTGCAAGGCAATGATCACCACCACGAACGGCACCAGCAGCGCGACCGCCGCCCAGCGGCCTGCCGAGAAATACGCGATCAGCACGGCGGCGGCCAGGAAGATCCACGGCGCCGACTTGGTGATGGCCGCGCCAAACGGCGCCAGCAACACGGCGAACAACACGGCCAGCGGCACGGCCACAAAGGCGGCCACGATGGCGCCGGACACCATCTTGCGCAGCGCGATGTGCGGCACGCCCAGCTTGCGCAACATGTTCGCGTCTTGCAGCAAAGGTGTTGCCAGCGTGTCGCCGGGGATGCCCAGCAGCGCGGTGGGCACGGCATGCGTCATGTGCTTGGCCACGGCGCCGGCCAGAAAGAAGGTGAACACGCCGGCGGGCGGCACGCCCAGCAGCACCACCAGCAAGGTCAGCGGGGCAAGCGTGGTGGTTTCGTCGGTGCCGGACACCAGGCCGATGGCCGCGAACACCACTGCGCCCAAGAGGCCCATGGCGGCAGCCACCATGATTTGTTCAAGCAGGATCGGGTCGCTCATGCCAGCGCCTCCTTGGACGAGCCTTGCGGCGAGGCGGTGGGAGAAGCGGCGGTGGAGACCGTGGCGGTCGTGGTGGGCGGGGGCGGCGGTTCGGTGAACAGGTCGTACAGGCCCAGCTCTTTCAGTTCGCGCACGACGGGTTCGGGCAGGTCGGCCAGCGAGCCCAGGCCGCCCGGCTGGTCCGCCAGTTCGGCCAGCACTTCGGCGCGCCAGGCAGGGTCGTGCGTCGAGGTGTGTTCGATGACTTCACGCTTGGGCGGGAACAGGCGGGCGCAGATCACGCCCGCGATCACGCAGCCGGCCAGGCCGGCCAGCATGGCGTAGGCGTGCGCCAGTTCGGGCGACGCCACCATGCCGCGCAGCCAGCGGCTGGCGGCAAAAAATCCGGTCACGCTGATGGCGATGCCAATGCCGATGGCCCAGGCCAATTGGCGCAGGTCGACGGTGTCGCTCCATACCTCTGCCAGGCGCCAGGATGGCGCGGGCGATTGTGGTTCCATGTCTCTCTCCGTTGGGGGGGGGGCGGGCGGCGCGGTCGGGGCCGCGCACGCCTCTGTTCTTATGACTGTGTGCTGCTCAGTGCTTATTGCTCATCGCTCATCGCTCATCGCTCATCGCTCATCGCTCATCGCTTATTGCTCAGGGCTTCCTGCCTGCCGCTTACTGCTTGCGCAATTCCTCCAGCAGGGCCAGCGCGCGGTCGGTGCGCACGTCTTTTTCCGCCGCCATGCGCTTGGCCACGGTGTCGATCTCGGCGCCCACCGCGCCTGCCACCAGCGCGATGTTGCGCGCGTGCAGCGCCATGTGGCCGCGCTGAATGCCTTCGGTGGCCAAGGCCCGCAGCGCGCCCAGATTCTGCGCCAAGCCAACGGCCACCGCCACCTGGCCCAGCTCATCCGCCGAGCGCACGTCCATGATCTTCAACGCCAGGCGCGCCAGCGGATGCGTCTTGGTCGCGCCGCCCACCAGGCCCACGGGCATGGGCATTTCGATGGTGCCGACCAAGGCGCCGGACGTGTCTTTTTCCCATTGCGTCAACGACGTATAGCGGCCCGAACGCGCGGCGTAGGCGTGCGCACCGGCTTCCACCGCGCGCCAGTCGTTGCCGGTGGCGACGATGACCGGGTCGATGCCGTTCATGATTCCCTTGTTGTGCGTCGCGGCCCGGTACGGGTCCACCGCGGCGAACGTGTAGGCGTCCAGCACCCCTTCGATGATCTCGGCGCCGCTGCGTTCCTTGGTGTCCAGCACCTGGGGCGTCAGGCGCACGCGGGCGCGCGCCAGCCGCAGGTCGGCCAGGTTGGACAGGATGCGCAGGCGCACCGAGCCGCCGGTGATTGCTTCGACCAGCGGGGCAACGGCTTCGGCCATGGTGTTGACGGTGTTGGCCCCCATGGCGTCGCGCACGTCCACGATCAGGTGCAGCACGATCATCGGGCCACGCGGTGTGTCGGCGAACACATGCACGTCTATGTCCTGGCAGCCGCCGCCCAACTCGATCAGCACCTTGTCGCGGCTGTTGGCCAGCGTCAGGATGCGCTCGCGTTCGCGCAGCAGCGCCAGGCGCGCGCCGTGCGGGTCGGTCAGGCCCAGCACCTGGACCTGGGCGCGCATCAAGGGGCGGGTGCTGGACGTTTCAAAGCCGCCGCACTCGCGCGCCAGCTTGGCCATGTACGACGCCGCGGCCACCACCGACGGTTCTTCCACCGCCATGGGCACCAGCACGTCGCGGCCGTTGACCTGGAAGTTGCCGGCCACACCCATCGGCAGTTCGAACGTGCCGATGACGTTTTCGATCATGCCGTCGGCGCGGTCCAGCGCCAGCGCGCCGGGCCGGGCCAGCAGTTGCTGTTCTTCGGGCGTCAACGAAGCGGCTTTGGCAATGACGCCAAGGCGGTCGGCGGGGGTCAGTGCGCGGAAGTTGGGTAGGCGTGAATCGGCCACGATGGCAGGTCTCCGTATCGGTATTAGGTGGCCTGATTCTAGGTAAACTGTACCTCTATTGAGAGGTACAGTTTTGCCAAACAGTACCATCGCACTGCACCAATTTTGCGTAGCGCCCGGCGCAAGAATGCACCTATGGAAGACTCAGCCATGACTGGAAGACGGCCGCGCGCGGCCCCCATCGCCGAAAGTTTGGCCAAGCTGATCGGCCAGCAGATCGCGGATGGCGTGTACCGCCCTGGCGACAAGCTGCCGTCGCTGCGCGAGCTATCGCAGTTGCATCGCTACGCCAAGAACACGGTGGTGGTGGCGTTTGAAATGCTGGTGGCGCAGGGGCTGGTGGAACCGCGCCGGGGCTCCGGCTTTTTCGTGCTGGACGGCGGCTACACGCGCAAGGCGGCGGATGAAGAACCGGGCCAGTTGAGCCGCGCCATGGACATCGTCTGGCTGATGCGCGAACAACTCAAGACGCAGCCCGATGCGGTGCAGGCGGGCGACGGCTTTCCGCCCGTGGAATGGCTGGCCGACATGCGCATGGACCGCTATCACCAGAAGGTGGTGCGCACGGGGCTGGGCGCCTTGTTCCGCTATGGCAGCCGGTTTGGCTATGCGCCCCTGCGCGAAAGCCTGGTGCGCAAGCTGGGCGACGTCGGGGTGAACGTGGCGCCGTCGCAGCTGGTGCTGACGCATGGCGCGAACGAGGCCATGGACCTGGTGATCCGCTACTTCGTGCCGCCGGGCGGTACGGTGCTGGTCGACAACCCGGGCTATTACCCCTTGTTCGGCAAGCTGAAGCTGGCGGGCGTGCGCATGTTGGGCGTGCCGCGCCTGGCGGACGGCCCCGATGTGGCCGCCCTGGAAGCCTTGTTGCAGCGCGAGAAGCCGCGCCTGTTTTTTACGCAGTCGCTGGCGCACAATCCGACCGGTTCCGATATTTCTTTGGCCAAGGCGTACAAGGTGCTGCAACTGGCCGAGCGCCACAACCTGACAATCGTCGAGAACGACGCGCTGGCGGACTTCAAGCCGACGTCGGCCGTGCGGCTGTCGGCGCTGGACCAGTTGGAACGCACGATCTACATCGGCAGCTTTTCAAAGTCGTTTTCCGCAGCGTTGCGGGTGGGCTTCATCGGCTGCAACGCGGCCTTGGCCAGCGACCTGGCCGACCTGAAGGCCTTGGTGCACGTCAGCAGTTCGGAATATTGCGAGCGCATGGTGGACGTGATGCTGCGCGACGGGCATTACGAACGCCATCTTGCGCGCTTGCGCCAGCGGCTGGAAGCGGCCACGGGCAACGCCTTGCAGGTGCTGGATTCGCTGGGCGCGCAGGTGTTCGCGCGGCCGTCGCGATCGATGTATTTGTGGGCGGCGTTTCCAGGCGTGGACGATACGCTGACGCTGGCCGCCGAGCTGATGCCCGAGAAAGTCATCATGGCGCCGGGCCGCGTGTTCAGCGTGGACCCGACGGCCGTGTCGCCCTGGTCGCGGTGCAATGTGGGCGCGATCGGGTCACCGCGCTTTCACGCGACGTTGGAGGCGGCGTTGGCGCGGCGTTGGCGCGGCGATGAGGTGGCGATGATGTTGCGATGAGGTTGCGGCGAGGTGGCGGCGAGGTGGCGTCATCGATACGCAAAGTCCTCAAACAGCTGCCTCATGCGCGCCTGCGCCCGCGTCGTCAACGCCCGCGCGGGCGGCGTGCCCGGCGAACTGCGCGCGGCCTGCACGGCAAAGCGCCGCACGCCACGGCGGGCCAACGCATCGGCCAGCGCCAGCAGCCGCGTTTCGTCCAGCCAATCGGGATGCCAGGTGATGCGGCATTCAAAGCTTTTGCCGGCCGACAGCAACTGCGTCAGGCACGCCATCGCCGGGCGTTGCGAATCGCGCCGGCCGGTGATGTCGTCGTAGCCTTGCGCATCGGCCTTGATGTCCAGACCCACCCAATCCAGATGGCGCAACACGTCGGCCAGCCGCAGTGGATATATCCCGGCCGTATGCAAGCCAACGCGGTAACCCATGCGCCGCACATCGCGGATCAATGATGGCAGGCGCGGTTCCGATAGCGGTTCGCCACCCGAGAACACCACCGCATCCAACAGACCCGCACGGCTCTGCAGGAACGACCGCGCATCGCGCCAGTCGTAGCGAGCGGTGCGGGTTTGCAGTTCGGTGTTGTGGCAGTAATGGCAGCGCCACGGGCAACCGGAAATGAACACCACCGCCGCCAATTGCCCCGGCCAATCCACGCTGGAAAAAGGCACCAGGCCGCCGATGGCCGGCGCATGCCGGGGCAGGGCTTCGGCAACCGGTTGCGGCGGCGCGCAGTAGGCCGGCCTGACGGCCAGCCTGCGCGTGCCGGGCTGGGTGTGCTCCGCTGCGCCCTCAGGCGCGTTGCTCGACGAAGAAGCGGCGTTCATTGAATTCGCCTTGTTTGCCGGTGTTGAAGGAAGCAACGGGGCGGTGATACCCCATTACGCGGGTCCAGACTTCGCAGCGCACGCGCTGGCTGTCGTCCAGCGACAGGGCGGGGCGATCGTCGGCCTTGGCGGCGGTGACAACAGCGGCGCGGGCGGGCAGGGTCAAGGTTTGCATCGGGAAACTCCTTGCATCGGGGAAAGGTTGACAATCAAAGCTGGCGATCACGCATCACGCATCACGGATCGCGCATCACACATCGCGCATCAGGCACCAAGCATCAAGCCGCCGCGCAGCACGCGGCCTGTCTGGCCAGCAGTTCGGCGTCGCACTTGGGGCAAAACTCGTGGTGCCCGGCCAGATAACCGTGGTTGGGGCAGATGGAAAACGTGGGCGTGACGGTGATGTACGGCAGCCGGAAATTCGACAGCGCGCGGCGCACCAGCTGCTTGCATGCCTGCGCCGACGAGACGGCCTCGTTCATGTACAGATGCAGCACGGTGCCGCCGGTGTATTTGCCTTGCAGCGTTTCTTGCAATTGCAGCGCATGAAACGGGTCGTCGGTATGGCCCACGGGCAGCTGGCTGGAGTTGGTGTAGTACGGCTGCGCATCGGTGCCTGCCTGCAAGATGCCTGCAAAGCGCTTGCGGTCTTCGCGCGCGAATCGGTAAGTGGTGCCTTCCGCGGGCGTGGCCTCCAGGTTGTACAGGTGCCCCGTCTGTTCCTGGAATTCGGTCATGCGGGCGCGCACGCGATCCAGCAATCGCACGGCCAGCGCGTGGCCGGCCGGTGTGGTGACGTCGTCCGCGTCGTTGGTGAAGTTGCGGATCATCTCGTTGATGCCGTTCACGCCCAAGGTGCTGAAGTGGTTGCGCAGCGTGCCCAGGTAGCGGCGCGTATACGGATACAGGCCTTCGTCGATATAGCGTTGCACCACGGCGCGCTTGGTTTCCAGCACGTCGCGGCCCAGGTCCAGCAGGGTGTCCAGGCGCTGCATCAAGCGGGCTTCATCGCCCTGGCTGGTGTAGCCCAGCCGCGCGCAATTGACCGTCACCACGCCGACTGAACCGGTCTGCTCGGCGGACCCAAACAAGCCGTTGCCGCGCTTGAGCAATTCGCGCAAATCCAGTTGCAGGCGGCAGCACATGGACCGGACCATATGCGGTTCCAGGTCGGAGTTCAGGAAGTTCTGGAAGTAGGGCAGGCCGTAGCGCGCCGTCATCTCGAACAGGCGGTCGGTGTTGGGATGGTCCCAGTCGAAATCCGGGGTGATGTTGTAGGTGGGAATCGGGAAGGTGAACACGCGCCCCTTGGCGTCGCCGGCCATCATCACTTCGATGTAGGCGCGGTTGATCATGTCCATTTCGTGTTGCAGGTCGCCGTAGGAAAACGGCATTTCCTCGCCGCCCACGTAGGGCACTTGCTGTTGCAGGTCGGCCGGGCAAGTCCAGTCGAAGGTCAGGTTGGTGAAGGGCGTTTGTGTGCCCCAGCGGCTGGGCACGTTCAGGTTGAAAATCAGTTCCTGCATGGCCTGCTTGACGTCGGCGTAGGTCATCGCGTCGCGGCGGATGAAGGGCGCCATGTAGGTGTCGAACGAACTGAACGCCTGCGCGCCCGCCCATTCGTTTTGCAGCGTGCCCAGAAAGTTGACGATCTGGCCGATGGCCGCCGACATATGCTTGGGCGGCGTGGATTCCACCTTGCCGGGTACGCCGTTGAAGCCTTCGGTCAGCAACTGGCGCAACGACCAGCCGGCGCAATAGCCGCTAAGCATGTCCAGGTCGTGGATGTGGATGTCGCCGTCGCGATGCGCCTGTCCGGCCTCGGGCGTGAAGACGTGCGACAGCCAGTAGTTGGCCGTGACCTTGCCGGCCACGTTCAAGATCAGACCGCCCAGGCTGTACCCCTGGTTGGCGTTGGCGTTGACGCGCCAGTCGCGCCGTTCCAGGTATTCCTCCATGGCGCTTTCCACGTCCACCAGCTTGGCGCGGTCGAAAGCCACGGGCGGAACGTCGCGGGGGAGAGGGGGCTGAAGAAGCATCGCTGACACCATATGTAGTAGGGTGTCAAAACTCTATCACCACATATGGTGGAGCAAGCGGTTTTTTGCGCTGCAAGGCGGCGCGATGTCAGGCGGGATTGATACGGGTCAAATGTCTAAGCGACAACGGACAAATCGCAATATCACCCGGCGGGCGCCTGGCCTTAGAAGCCGATGCCGATGCCCGCCAGGGAAATGGCCATCGCCAGGGCGGCGGTGCGGGCGGCGGGGCGGGGCGCCCAAGACAGCATGCCCACCCATAGCAACGCGCCGGCGGACAACCAACCCAGCCACGCCACCACGCCGACCGTGTTGCCCCACAGACCCACGCAGGGCAGAAGCGCCAGCGCCAGCAACAGCGCGCCGGCGCCGCGCAGCACGCGGGTGTGGCCGGCCGAGGGGTCGCGTCCCCACACCTGGTCATAGTGGCGCGGCATGGCCAGGCTCAGGCACGCCATGCCGGAATAGGTCAACAGCAATGCCATCGCAATGCCAAATAGGTCGTTCGTGTTCATGCCGCGGCCTTGTGATTCGCGCGAGGGGTGCGCTGGGCAGGCGCGGATTGCGGCTTTTTCCACAACCGGATCGCCGCCCACGCGGATAGTACGCCAATGGCGACGGCGGTCAGTTCAACGCCCGCGCTTTCCCAATCGCCACGGCCGATCTGCGCCACGGGGTGGTCGCCCAGCGTGGCAAGCGACACCATCGGCAGCAACAGGCACAAGGCGGACAGCAAGCCAAGCTGCGCGATCCACGCGGCGCGCGGGCGAGTCAGCCACGCGTGCGCCAACATCAACGCCCACAAGCCGAAAAAGCAGCGCAGTTCCCACAGCGCGCGGTTTTCCAGTGCAACGGGCAATAGCCGATTGGCCCAGAAGAAGCCGATGCACGCCACCGCCAGCCCGGCCAACGCGGCCACGTTCATGCCTTCAAACAACCGGTACACGCGCGCCGTGGCGGCGCCGAATTCATTGCCTGCCTTGGCGCGCCGTTTCACCATGAACAGCACGGCGCCCGTGCCCATCATTGCGGCACCGGCCAGCCCGCACACGAAGTACAGCCACTTCATGCCCCACCCGCCGAACGGCGCCATGTGCAGGTCGTTCATCACCTGGCGCACCATGGCGGGCGCGCCGCCGTTGACGCCGCCCGCCGGGCGCATGCGCAGCACCTGCCCGGTCGCGCCCTGGAATTCAACCATGCCCGTGGTGGCGCTGATGTTGCGCTGCGCGTCGCCGGCTTCGTTCCAGCCGTACACGGCGATGCGCATCGAGGTGTCTTCGGGGTTCTGGATGACGACGGCGCGTGCGCTTTGGCCGATCATGGCTTCGGCGCGCGCCACCATCGGTTCCAGCGGCGGCATGGACATGGCCTGGCCCGTGCGCACCGGTTTTTCCTCGCCCTGCATTTCGGCCAGATACAGGCGCATGGCATCCATGCCGGCGCCGTAATGGGCGGCGACCGGCGCGGGCATCAGTTGCGCGCTGGATATCACGATGCCGGTGTAGGCAATCATGAATTGAAAGGGCAGCGTCAATACCGCCACCGCGTTGTGTGCGTCCAGCCACGAGCGCTGGCCCTTCTTGGCGCGGAAGGTGAAAAAGTCCTTGAAGATGCGCTTGTGCGTGACCACGCCCGACACCAGCGCCACCAGCATCGCCATCGTCGCAAAGGCCACCACCCACACGCCGAAGCGGCTTTCATGCAGCATGTAGTGGAAGTTCACGAAGTGCGTGCCGCCCAGCGTGGCGCGGCCTTCGTCGTCGTGGTGGTCGGCAAGCTCGGCGCCCGTCTCGGGGTCCAGCTCGGCCTCGGCGTACAGGCCGTTCTTGTCGAACCAGTAGACGGACAAGCCGTTGTCATGGCCCCGGTTAACGGGCCAGAACTCCCACATGCCCGCGCCCGCGTGATGCTTGGCCATGTAGTCCACCGCCAGATCCAGCCGGCGCGCGCGGTCCACCGGCGCGCTGGCTTGGGCCGCCGACGCCGCTTCGGCGGCGTGGTGCTCGGGCGTCATCCAGTGGCTGATGGGTTCGGCGAAAAGGGCTAGCGAACCGGTCAGGAACACCGTGTACAGCAGCCATGAAAACCATAGGCCGACCCAGGTGTGCAGCCAGGCCATTGACAGGCGAAAACCGGATTTCAGAGGGAGCCTCTTATCGTTGATTGCCGCCGCGAGCCGGCCGGCAAGGATCTTGTATTGAGAATGGTTCCAATTCTAAGCGAATCGGGGACGCTGTTGTGGCGCGTTATGGCGTCGGATGGGCACGGCGCTTGCTGAAGGACCGTTTCATGCTGGCAGGTGCGCGCTCGCGGGCCGGGGCCGGCATGAATCCCCATGGACACAAGGAGCCCCTGATGAAACGCAAAGCGGCAAACGCCAAACAAATCAACGAATTGCTTTACCAGGCCCTGGAAACCGAGATCGGCGGCTTGACGGTGTATGAAACCGCCGTGTCCTGTGCCGTGAATGAAGACCTGAAAAAAGAGTGGAAGGAATACCTGGAAGAAACGCGGACGCACCAACGTGTGCTTTTGACCGTGTTTGAACAACTGGGACTTGACCCGGCGCAGCAGACGCCGGGCCGCGAGGTGGTGCGCCACCTGGGGGAATCGCTGGTCAAGGCCATGAAGATGGCCATCAACGCGGGTGACCCCGACGCCGCGCAGCTGGTGGCGACCGAATGCGTGGTGCTGGCCGAAACCAAGGACCATTCCAACTGGTCGCTGATCGGGCTGCTGGCCGACCAGCATTCCGGCAAGGAAGCCGCCATCTTGAAGCAGGCCTACGACGCGGTGGCGCTGGACGAAGAGCATCACCTGTATCACACGCAGGGCTGGTCGCGCGAACTGTGGGTGGAATCGTTGGGCCTGCCCGCCGTGCTGCCGCCGCCTGAAGAGGTCAAACAAGTGAAATCCGCCATTGGCGCCTCGCGCGCCGAGCAGGCTCGCGGCGAAATGCTCAAACACTAGGAGAGCCTTGATGGCAAGCAAGAAACCCGTAAGCAAGGGCGCGGCCGGCGCCGTCGACACCGCCTATATGAATACCGACAGCGGCCCGGCCGCCGGCCCCGCGGGCAAACCGGTGCACCCGGCGCTCAAGCGGGCCGCGGCCGTGGGCGCCACGGTTGCGTCCCTGCCGCACAACGCCAACAAGGCCGCCGAGTACGGCGAGGATGGCGCGCGCTGCCCCTACGCCGGCGCGCACACGACACCGCCGGACCCGTCCGTGGGCGCCAGTTCCCTGTCGGAATCGGAAGCCAACGCCAAGACGGGCGATGCCGCCGAACCCGGCGTGAACGCGGTGGATGGCCGCTTGGGCCGTGTGCGCGCCGACGGCAGCGGGCAGGTGCTGACGACGAATCAGGGCGTGCCAATCGCCGACAACCAGCATTCGCTGAAGGCCGGCCTGCGCGGCCCCGCCTTGCTGAAAGACTTCATCCTGCGCGAAAAGATCACGCACTTCGACCACGAGCGCATCCCCGAACGCATCGTGCACGCGCGCGGTTCGGCGGCGCACGGTTACTTCGAATGCTATCGGCCGTTGACCGACTTGACCGCCGCGTCGCTGTTCGCCGAAAAGGGCAAGCGCACGCCGGTGTTCGTGCGCTTTTCCACGGTGGCCGGCGAACGCGGTTCCAAGGACACGGCGCGCGACGTGCGCGGCTTTGCCGTCAAGTTCTATACCGACGAAGGCAACTGGGACCTGGTGGGCAACAACATGCCGGTGTTCTTCATCCAGGACGCGATGAAGTTCCCGGATCTGGTGCACGCGGTCAAGCCCGAGCCGCATCACGGCATGCCGCAGGCCGCGTCGGCCCACGATACGTTCTGGGACTTTGTGTCGCTGATGCCGGAATCCACCCACATGCTGATGTGGCTGATGTCCGACCGCGCCATCCCGCGCAGCTACCGGATGATGCAGGGCTTTGGCGTGCACACGTTCCGCTTTGTGAACGCGCGTGGCGAATCGCGCCTGGTGAAATTTCACTGGACGCCGATCCTGGGTACGCATTCGCAGGTGTGGGACGAGGCGGTCAAAGTGTCCGGCGCCGACCCGGACTTTCACCGCCGCGACCTGTGGGAAGCCATCGACGCGGGCAAGGGCCCCGAGTGGGAACTGGGCGTGCAGATCTTCACGGAAGAAGAAGCCGACAGCTTCAGCTTCGATGTGTTGGACGCCACCAAGATCGTGCCGGAAGAATTGGTCCCTATCGTGCCGATCGGCCGCATGGTGCTGGACCGTAACCCGGACAACTTCTTTGCCGAGACCGAGCAGGTGGCGTTCTGCACGGCGCACGTGGTGCCGGGCGTGGACTTCACCAACGATCCGCTGCTGGCCGGCCGCATCCATTCCTACGTGGACACGCAGATCTCGCGGCTGGGCGGTCCGAACTTCCACGAAATCCCCATCAATGCGCCCGTGGCGCCGGTGCACAACAACCAGCGCGACGGCATGCACCGCCAGGCGATTCATCGTGGTCGCGTCGCGTACGAGCCGAACTCGCTGGCGGGCGGATGCCCGTTTCAGGCCGGCATGGAAGGCTATGTGCCGTTTCCCGAGCCCATCGCGGGCGACGAATTGCGCGGCCATCCCGAAAAGTTTGCCGAGCACTACAACCAGGCCACGCTGTTCTACAACAGCCAGACCGAATGGGAAAAGCGCCACATCGTGCACGCGTTCTCGTTTGAACTGAGCAAGGTGACGGTGCCCGCCATTCGCCAGCGCATGGTGGCCTCGTTGCGCAACGTGTCCGACGAATTGGCTCAGGGCGTGGCGGATCTGCTGGGCATGGTCTTGCCCGACCCGCTGCCCCGTGCCATTGCGCAGCCGCCCAAGCCGGAGATCGAGGTGTCGCCCGCACTGTCGCTGGCCGCAAGGCCGGGTGACGGCAATGTGGCCACGCGCAAGGTAGCGATTCTGGTGGCCGAGGGCGTGGATGAAGGCGCCGTGTCGGCCGTGGCCGACGCGTTGATCCAGGCCGGCGTGGTGGTGCGCTTGGTAGGCCAGCGCATCGGCCCCGTGCAGACCGAAGGCGGCGGCATGCTGGATGCCGACGCGTCGCTGGACAACCACCCGTCGACGCTGTTTGACGGCGCGGTGGTGCCCGGGGGCGACGCCGCCGTGGCGCGCTTGCAGACGGACGGCCGCGCGCTGGAATTCCTGCGCGACGCCTTCCGGCATGGCAAGACGTTGATGGGGCTGGGCCGGGGCGGGCAACTGATCGGCTCGGCGGGCATCGCGCCAGACGAAGCCGACGAAGGGTTGTTGATGGGCGGCGGCGCACCCGCGAAAAGCGCAACGGCGTTCATCAAGGCCCTGGCCAAGCATCGGCACCCCGAACGGGAAACGATGCCGCCGATGGTCTGACGCCGACGGTTTTGCAGGCCGCGCTTGCGGCCTGCACCGGCGCCTGGTGGTGCACGCTTCGCGGCGTGCATGACCAGGCGTTTTTTTTGCGGTCGTGGCTGATGGTGTCAGCCCGTGGCGGTGGCGTGGCGGTGCGGTGCGGCTCTGATGCTGCTGCCTAGCTGCCTAGCTGCCTAGCCGCCTAGCCGCCTTGGCGCCTTGCGCCCGTGCCTGCCTTGTCGTCTATTCCAGCTTGATCTCGGCGCGCTCGGCCACGGCGCTGAACGTCTGCACTTCTTTTTGAATCCGGTCCTTGAACGCCTGGCCCGGCAAGAACACAGGTTCCAACGCCAGGTCCGACACCGCCTTTTTCACCTGCGGGTCCTGCATGATCTGCGCGACCGCGCGGTTCAACGTGTCGATCACCGGCGCGGGCGTATGGGCCGGCGCGGCCAGGGCGTACCAGCCCACAAACGACACCTGGGGAATCCCGGCTTCCTCGAAAGTCGGCACGTCCGGCATCTGCGGCACGCGGTGTTCGCCCGTGACGGCCAGTGCCCGCACCTTGCCCGCGCGCACTTGCGGCGCGGCGGATGACACCGTGTCCACGCCCAGCGACACCTCGCCGCCGATCATCGCGGTGATCAGCTGCGCGCTGCCTTTGTACGGCACCGGCACCATCTTCGCGCCGGCGGCCTCGGCAAACATTTCGCCCGCCAGATGCGGCGCCGAGCCCGGCCCGAACGTGCCGTACATCAGCCCGCCCTTGCTGCTTTGTTGCTTGGCCAGCGCCGCCGCTTCCTGCACGGTGGTGGCCGCCAGGCCGTTCTGCGCCAGCAGCACCACGGGCGCCAGGGCGACGATGGCCACATGTTCGAAGCTGCGCACGGGGTCGTAGGGCAGAGACGGATTCAACGCGGGCAAGACGGTGTACGTGGTGCTGCCCGACAGCAGCAACGTGTAGCCATCGGGCTGGGCGCGCGCCACGACGTCCGCCCCGATCACCGTGGACGCGCCGGGGCGGTTCTCGACGATGACCGACTGGCCCAGGCGGCCCGACAGCTTGTTGGCCAGCAGCCGCGCCACCGTATCGGTCGCGCCGCCCGGCGTGAAGGGCACAACGATCTTGATCGGCTGCTCCGGGTAGGCGGCATGGGCGTCGCCCGCATAAGCGGCGACGGCAAGGTTGAACGCCATCACGGCGGCACAGAATCTAGCAGTCATGGCAACGCTCTCGGTAGTGAAACGGTCGGTCAGGCGGGAACGGCTTCGCCCAGGTCCCAGAACAGGCCGGCCATGATGGCCAGCCCTTCGCGCGCCACGCTGCCCAGCAGATGCTCATTGGGCGCATGCTGCGCGCAGGCGGGGTACGAATGCGGCACCCACAAGGTGGGCAGGCCCAGCAGGTCGGCAAAAATTTCGTTTGGCAGCGAGCCGCCCAGGTTCGGCAGCAGTGCGGGGCGCTTGCCGGTCGTGCGTTCCAGCGATGCCGCCGCCCAGCGCACCCAGGCGTTATCGGGCGACAAGCGCGTGGCGCCGCCTTGCATGCCGACGCGGACTTGCACGTCTTCAAAACCGCCTTGGCGCAGGTGCTCGCGCACATGCGTTTCCAGCGCGCGCCAATCGGTGCCCACCACGAAGCGCAACTGGCACCAGGCCACGGCCTCGGGCGGAATCGCGTTCACGGGTTTGGCCGGATCGCCCGCGCCAAAGGTCAGCACGTCCAGGCTGTTCCAGCCGAATACTTTTTCAGGCGCCGTCAGCCCTGGCTCGCCCCACCATGCGTTGATGTCGGGGTCGTCCTCGCCGCCGCCTACCTCAAGATCCGCCAGCGCCTCGCGCACGGCGTCGGGGATGGCGGGGGGGCGCAGCGCCGGCACCGTTATGCGGCCACGCGCGTCCACCAGGGTGCCGATGGCGTGCATCAGCACGATGGCGGGGTTGGCCAGCAGGCCGCCCCAATTGCCGGAGTGGTAGCCACGTTCACGCGCGCGCAGCTTCAATTCAAAATTGACCGCCCCGCGCGAGCCCATGAACAGCGTGGGGCGCGCTGCATGCAGACGCGGGCCGTCGCTGGCGATGAACACGTCCGCCGCCAACGTGTCGCGCTGCGCGTCGCAGAACGCGGCCAGGCCAGGTGAACCGGCTTCTTCGCCGGTCTCGATCAGCCAGGTGGCGTTGAACCCCAGCTTGCCGCCGCGCGCGGCAATCACCTGCCGCAGCGCTTCCAGGTTGATGCTGTGCTGGCCTTTGTTGTCGGCCGTGCCCCGGCCATACCAGCGGTCGCCGTCCACTTGCAGCTGCCAGGGGTCGCGGCCCGCTTCCCACTTGGCCGCATTGCCGCGCACCACGTCGCCATGGCCGTACATCAGCACGGTGGGCAAGCCGGGCGCTTCAATGCGCCGCGCCACCAGGATAGGCAGGTCCACGCCGTCGGGGTTGGGATGCACATCACAGGAAAAGCCCATCCGGCTCAGGACCGGGATCAGGTCCTGGTTCAGATAGGCGTGCTGCATCGGCGCCTGCTCGGGCACTTCGCTTTCCGTGGCATACGCGACGCGACGCGCCAGGGCGGCTTCAAGGGTGCCATTGTCAAAGGCTTCAACGGCTTGCAGGACGGCTTGTTCGCGGTTCACGGCGGCACTCGGGACGAGGGAGGCACAAAGTTATTACGCATCGCTACATGCCACAATCAGATAATTAGCATCTTTGCATTGCCTTTTTGGCATGTGTGACACGGAGGCGGGATGATCTCGTTGGGACTGCGGTATTTTCTTGAGGTCGCGCGCAGCGGCTCGATCGCCGGCGCGGCGGCGTCGCAGCACGTGGCCGCCTCGGCGGTCAGCCGTCAGATTGCCAAGCTGGAAGACGCCTTGGGCGTTGCGCTGTTCGAGCGCCAGGCGCGCGGCATGGAACTGAGTGAGGCCGGCCGGCAACTGGCCGCGTACGCCAATGCGGCGGCGCTGGAAGCAGAACGCGTCACGTCCGAAATTCGCCAGCGCGGTCATGTGGGCGATGTCACGATCCGCCTGGCCTGCACCGAAGGCTTCGCCCATCATTTTCTGCCCATGTGCATGGCGCAGTTCAACCGCGAGCGGCCCGAGGCGCGCTTTCATCTGTACGTGGAACGCCCCGAAGAGGTCAGCCGCCACATCCTTGAAGGCTTGGCCCAGATGGCGCTGCGCTACACCACGGCCCAAGACGACCGCCTGAAAACCGAGCTGCTGACCCGTGCACCCGTCTACGCCGTAATGTGCCGCCAGCACCCGCTGGCCGGCCGCCGCAGCATCGGCATGCGCGACCTGGTCCACTATCCGCTATCCCTGGGCGACCACGGCACCACCGTGCGCCAACTGTTCGACGCCGCCTGCGCCAACGCGGGCCTGCACATCGAACCCGCCTACGTCTCGAACCATTCCGCGGCCTTCCTGCCGATGCTGCCCGGCAGCCAGATCGTCGCCTTGTCCGGCTACCTGACGCTGATGGGCCAACTGGGCGAAGGCGGCCTGGTCGCCGTGCCATTCACCAACCCCGAAATGCGCCAACGCAGCATCCAGGTGCTGACCCTGCAAGGCAGAACGCTACCGCAGCTAGCCCGCGAATTCCTGGCGTTCATGTCCGACCGCCTGACCGCCGCGCCCCGGTGGCCGGAGTAGCTCGCCCCGCACCCCCCAGCTTCACCCGCAGCCGTTCCAATGCCAGATACACAATAGGCGTCGTATACAGCGTCAGGAACTGGCTGATCATCAAGCCGCCGACGATGGCGATGCCCAGGGGGCGGCGCAGTTCGGCGCCGTCGCCCATGCCCAGCACCAGGGGCAGGGCGCCCAGCAGGCCGGCCAGGTTGGTCATTACGATAGGGCGCAGGCGCAGCATGGCGGCGCGGTGGATGGCTGCGCGGGGAGTCAGGCCTTCGCGGCGTTCCAGGCTGAGGGCGAAGTCGATCATCAGGATGGCGTTCTTCATGACGATGCCGACCAGCAGGAACAGCCCCAGCAATGCGATCAGGGTGAATTCGATGTTGGCGATGCGCAGCGCCAGCAGCGCGCCCACGCCGGCGGACGGCAGGGTGGACAGGATGGTCAGCGGGTGCAGGGGGCTTTCGTACAGGATGCCCAGCACCAGGTAGATGGCGACCAGCACGGCCAGGATCAGCCAGGGCTGGTCTTGCAGGCTTTGCTGGAAGTTGCGCGCGTCGCCGCCCAGGCGCGTCTGGATGGTGGACGGCACCATCAGCTTGGCCATGGCGGCGTCGATGGCGGCCAGGCCTTGTTCCAGCGATACGCCGGGCGTCAGCGAAAAGCCGACGCCGACGGCCGCGAACAGGCCGTCGTGGTAGACGCGGTCGTTGACCAGCCCGTTCTCGTAGGTGGCGAAGGCGGTCAGGGGGACGCGCGTGCCGTCGGCCGCCACCACCTGCACTTGCTCCAGCACGTCGGGGTCTTCGGTGTAGCGCGGGTCCAGCTCCAGTACCACGCGGTATTGGTTCATGGCGTCGTACAGGGTGGCGACCTGGCGTTGGCTGAACGAATTGCTGAGCACACTGCTGATCGTGTCCATGTCCACGCCCAGCCGTTGCGCGGCCGCGCGGTCGATGTTGATGACGACCTGCTGCGTGGCGCCGTCGCCTTGGGCGTCCACGTCGCGCAGTTCGGGGATGTCTTGCATGGCTTTGGATATCTTGCGCGCCCAGTCGCGCAGCGCGGGCACGTCGCTGGCCATGATGGCCAATTCGTGGTCGCCGGAATTGCCGAAGCCGCCGGGCATGCGCAGGTCCTGGTCGACGTTCAGGAAGAACATGCCGCCGGGCACGGGCGGTGCGTGGGTGCGCAGCCAGTTGATGACTTCGGTAGAGGACTCGCCGCGTTCGGCGGCGGGTTTCAGGCGGATCAGGAATAGCGAATTGCTGATGCCCAGGCTGCCGCCGTTGTAGCCGATGACGTCCTGCACGGCCGGATGCTTGAGCACCAGCTGGCGGTATTGGTCGATCTTGGGTTGCATGACCTGGAACGAAAACCCGTCGTCGCCGCGCACGAATCCCACCAGTTGGCCGGTGTCTTGCACGGGCAGAAAGCCCTTGGGCGCTTCGACGTACAGATACACGTTCAAGCCCACCACGGCGGCCAGCAGCAACAGGGTCAAGCGCGCATGCCCCAGCACGCGCGCAAGGGACCGGCCGTAGGCATCGTGCGCGCGGGCGAAGGCCGATTGCAGGCGCGACGGGCGCGATTGAGGCGATTGGGGCGATTGCGGCGATTGGGCCGAAGGTTGATCCGCGCGCAGCCAACGCGCGCACAAGGCCGGGATGATCGCCACGGAGACCACCAGCGAAATCACCGTGGCCGCCACCAGCGTGATCGAGAATTCCCGGAACAGCCGTTCGACCAGCCCGCCCATGAAGAGGATCGACACGAACACCACGCTTAACGCCACCGTCATGGCAACCAGCGTGAAGCCCACTTCGCGTACGCCGCGCAATGCCGCCTTGCGGGGCGACAGGCCGCGTTCAAGGTGGCGCGAGATGTTTTCCAGCACGACGATGGCGTCATCCACCACCAGGCCGGCCGCGACGATCAGCGCCATCAACGACAGGTTGTTCAGCGAAAAGCCCCACGCGTGCATGACGGCGAACGTGGCGATCAGGCACACGGGTATCGCCACGCTGGGAATCGCGGCCGCGCGCGCGTTGCCCAGGAACAGCCAAACCACCAGGATGACCAGCGCGGTCGCCAGGCCCAGCGTGATGTGGGCCTCGCGCAAGGTGGCGTTGATGCCGGGCGAGCGGTCCAGCGCCACCGTCAGGTCCACGTCGGCCGGCATCAGCGCGCGCAGGCCGGGCAGGGCGGCGTTGATGGCGTCGATGGTCTCGATGATGTTCGCGCCGGTCTGGCGGCTGATGGTCAGCACGACAGCCGGATTCGTGTTGTGAAAGCCGCTGCTGTAGCGGTTTTCGACGGAATCGCTGACGCGCGCCACCTGCGCCAGCCGGATCACCGCGCCGTCGTCGTGGCGCACGATCAGGCGGCCGTATTCATCCGCGCCGCGCGGCTGGTCCAGCGTGCCGACTTCCCAGCGCTGGCCGGCCGCGTCCAGCTGGCCCAGCGGCCGCAGGGGCGCGGCATTCGCGATGGCGTTGCGCACGTCGTCCAGCGCCACGCCGTAATGGGCCAGCGCGTTGGGGTTGACCTGCACGCGCACGGCGGGCAGCGAACTGCCGCCCAGGGTGACTTCGCCCACGCCATTGATCTGCGACAGCTTTTGCGCCAGCACCGTCGATCCCAGGTCATACAGCTGGCCGGCCGGGCGCGTGGCGGAACTCAAGGCCAGCGCCATGATGGGCGCCTGCGACGGGTTGACCTTGCGGTAGCTGGGGCTTTGCGGCATGCCCGCGGGCAATTCGCCGCGCGCGGCATTCAGCGCGGCCTGCACGTCGCGGGCCGCTTCGTTGATGTCGCGGTCCAGCTCGAATTGCAACTGCACGCGCGTGGCGCCCTGGTTGCTGGACGAACTCATGGCGCTGACGCCCGCGATGCTGCCCAGCGCGCGCTCCAGCGGCGCGGCCACCTTGCTGGCCATGCTTTCCGGGCTGGCGCCGGGCAATTCGGCGCGCACCTCGATGGTGGGGAAGTCCACCTGGGGCAAGGGTGCAACGGGCAACAGCCGCCACGCCACCGCGCCCAGCAGCGTCAACGCCAGCGCCAGGAACAGGCAGGCGACCGGGCGGTGCAGCAACGCGCGGATCATGCGTTGCGCCCGTCGGGCCTCACACCGACCGGGCGCCGCTGCCCCAGCCGGTGAAAGAACAGATAGACCGCCGGCGTGGTGAACAGCGTCAGCACCTGGCTGACCAAGAGGCCGCCCACCATGACCCAGCCCAGCGGCTGGCGCAGTTCGGCGCCCGAGCCGGTGGCCAGCATTAGCGGCAGCGCGCCGAACAGCGCGGCCAGCGTCGTCATCAAGATCGGCCGCAAGCGCAGCAGCGCGGCTTCGCGGATGGCATCCCGCGGCGCCAACCCGCGCGTGCGCTCGGCGTCCAGCGCAAAGTCCACCATCATGATGCCGTTCTTCTTGACCAGCCCGATCAGCAGGATGATGCCGATGACGGCAATCAGGTCCAGCGGCCGGCCGGTAATCAACAGCGCCAGCAACGCGCCCACGGTGGCCGACGGCAGGGTCGACAGGATGGTGACGGGGTGAATGGCGCTTTCATACAGCATGCCCAGCACCAGGTACATCGTGACCACCGCCGCCAGCATCAGCCACAGCGTATTGGACAAGGACGCCTGGAATGCCGAGGCCGCGCCTTGCAGCCGCAGTTCCACGCTGGGCGGCAGGGCGATGTCGGTCTTGGCCGATTCAATGGCGGCAATGGCGTCGCCCAACGACCCGCCCGGCGGCAGGTTGAACGATAGGTTCACGGCCGGAAATTGCGACAGATGGTTGATCGCCAGCGGCACCGCGCGTTCGCTGACCGTGGCCAGCGCCGACAGCGGAATCGCCTGCCCGTCCTCGGTTTGCAGGTGGATGCGTTCCAGCGCCTCGGGCCCCAGCGCCAGGCTGCGGTCCACTTCCAGCACCACGCGGTACTGGTTCGACTGCGTGAACAGCGTGGCCACCTGGCGCTGGCCAAACGCGTTGTACAGCGCCTGCACCACGTCGTCCATCGTGACGCCCAGGCGCGCGGCCGTATCGCGCGACACTTCCAGGTACGCCTGGCGGCCATTGCCTTGCAGGTCGGACGACACCTCGGCCAGCGCGGGCGACTGCGCCAGCCGCTGCGTCAGCGCCTGGCTCCATTGCGCCAGCAGCGCGCTATCGGGGGACGTCAGGCTGAATTGGTACTGGCCCCGGCTGACGCGGTCTTCGATATTCAATTCCTGCACCGGCTGCAAAAACAGCGAGATGCCGTGGACGTCGCGGGCGCGCGCGTCCAGGCGCGCCATGACATCGGCTAGCGGCGCGCTGCGTTCGGCCCAGGGCTTCAGGTTGATCAGCAGCCGCCCGGTGTTCAACGTCGCGTTCATGCTGTCGATGCCGATGAAGGACGACAGGCTTTGCACATCGGGATCCGCCAGCAGCGCCTGGGCCACGGCTTGCTGCCTGCGCGACATGGCGTCAAACGAGGTGCTTTGCGTGGACTGCGTCACGCCTTGCAGCACGCCGCCGTCCTGCACCGGGAAAAATCCTTTAGGTACCGCCAGGTACAGCAGGCCAGTCAAGACCACGGTACCAAGCATCACCATCAACGTCAGGCGCTGGTGGCGCAGCGTGATGTCCAGCCATCCCGCGTAGCGCGCCTGGATGCGGTCCAGCACGCCGGGGCGCGATTGCCCGTGCGCGGGCAGCAGGCGCGCGCACATCATGGGCGTCAGCGTCAGCGATACGGCCAGCGATATCAGGATGGCCACCGCCAAGGTGACGGCGAATTCACGGAACAGCCGGCCCACCACGTCTTCCATGAACAGCAGCGGGATCAGCACGGCAATCAACGACAGCGTCAGCGACACCAGCGTGAAGCCGATCTGCCCGGCGCCTTTCAGCGCGGCCGACATCGGGCTGTGCCCCTGTTCGCGATACCGTGCAATGTTCTCCAGCATGACGATGGCGTCATCCACCACGAAGCCCGCGCCGATAGTCAGCGCCATCAGCGTCAGGTTGTTGGTGGAAAAGCCCGCCAGGTGCATGAAGCCGAAAGTGCCGATCAGCGATAGCGGCACGGCCAGGCTGGGGATCAGCGTGGCGGGCAGGTTGGAGAGGAACAGGAACGTGACCAGCACCACCAGCCCCACGGCAAACACCAGTTCCCATTGCACGCCGCGCACCGACGCGCGGATGCTTTCGGTACGGTCGGTCAGGATGCGCACGTGCGCGGCGGCGGGCAGGCTGGCCGTCAGTTGCGGCAGCAGCGCCTTGACCTGGTCGGCCACGGCGATGACGTTGGCGCCCGGCTGGCGTTGGATATTGACCAGCACGGCCGGCTGCTTGTCGACCCAGGCGGCCAGGTAGCGGTCTTCGGCGCCGTCTTCAATGGTGGCGACCTGGCCCAGCCGCACCGGCGCGCCGTTCTTCCAGGCCACGATCAGTTCGCGGTATTCGGCGGCGCTTTGCAGCTGGTCGTTCGCGTCCATGATGACGGAGCGCACCGGCCCGTCGAAGCTGCCCTTGGGTTGATTGGAATTTGCCTTGGCGATGGCTTCCTGCACGTCGGACAGTTGCAGCCCGCGCGCCGCTAGCGCCATCGGGTTGACCTGCACGCGCACGGCCGGGCGCTGGCCGCCGGCCAGGCTGACCATGCCCACGCCCGATAGCTGCGACAGCCGCTGCGTCATGCGTGTGTCGACCAGGTCATATACGGTGGGCAAGGGCAGGGAATCCGAGGTCACCGCCAGCGTCAGGATGGGCACGTCGGCGGGGTTGACCTTGCGGTAAACGGGTGGCGTGGGCAGGTCACCGGGCAGCAGCGAGCCGCTGGCGCTGATGGCCGCTTGCACCTCTTGTTCGGCCACGCCCAGCGACACGTCCAGCGAAAACTGCAACGTGATGACCGAAATGCCGCTGCCGCTGGTGGACGACATCTGCTTTAAGCCCGGTATCTGCCCAAAGCGGCGTTCCAGCGGCGCGGTCACGGCGCGCGCCGTCACGTTGGGGCTGGCGCCCGGGTACGGCGTGGTGACCTGGATGATGGGGTAATCGACCTGCGGCAATGCGGCCACGGGCAGCATGCGCCAGGCCAGGATGCCCGACAGCAGCAGGGCGATCATCAGGAAAGACGTCGCCACCGGACGCAGGATGAAGGGGCGTGACAGGCTCATGCGCGGTTCAAGTCAGGGGGTCTACGATCTGGACGTTGCGGCCGTCATGCAGGCGGTCCACGCCTTCGACCACCACGCGCTCGGCCGGCGCCAATCCGGCTTGCACGACGATATGGCCCGCGTTGGCGGGGCCCAGCTGCAACACGCGGCGCGTGGCGCGCGCATCGTCGCCGATCACAAAAACGAACGCGCCTTCGGACCCATACTGCACGGCGGCCGACGGAATGGTGACCACGTTGTCTTGCTGGACCAGGGACAGCCGGATGTTCACGAATTGATTGGGAAACAGCGATTCGTCAGTGTTGTCGAAACGGGCGCGCAGCCGCACGGTGCCGCTGCCGGTCTGGACGCGGTTGTCCAAGGCTTCCAGCGTGCCTTCGGCCAGCAGGCGGCGGTCGTCGGCATCCCAGGCCTGCACGCGCAACACGTCCGTTCCCGCCTGCGCCTGGCGCAGCAAGTCCAGCCGCGTTTCCGAAATGCTGAACAGCGCCGAAATGGGCGTGGTCTGCACCAGCGTGGTCAGCCCGTCGGCATCGTTGGCGCGCACATGGTTGCCGGCGTCAACGCGGCGCAGGCCGATGCGGCCATCGTGCGGGGCAGTGATGCGGGTCAGCCCCAGCAGTCGCTGTGCATCGGCGACCTGTGCGCGGTTCAGTTCGCGCTGCGCGGTGTAGGCGCGCACCTGCGCCTGGGCGGTGTCCAGCTGCTGCCCGGCCACGGATTCCTGGCGCGCCAATGTGCGGTAGCGCTGTAGATCGGCCTGGGCGTTGTCCAGCAGCGCCTGCGTGCGCGCCAATTCACCTTCGGCCGCCGCCAGCGCGGTTTGATAGGGACGCGGGTCGATCTCGGCCAAGAGCTGGCCGCGCACCACGGCCTGGCCCTCGGTGTAATGCAGGCGCAACAATTCGCCTTCAACCTGACTGCGCAGCACAACGTGGGTCAAGGGCGTGATGGTGCCCAGCGCATGCAGGTCGCGTTGCAGCGGCCCGACGCGGGCGGCCGCGACGCTGACGGCAACGGGTATCTGGTTGTATTCGGGCGGGCGGGGGGCGGCGGGGCCGCTTTGGGTTTTCCACCACATGGCCAGCGCCGCGACCAAGGCAAGTACCAGCACGGCCGCCGTCAGGATCACGCGGCGCCGTGATCGGGCGACGGGTGGAGGAGGGGCGTGGGCGGGGGCGCGGTGAGCGGCAGGGCCCGCGGCGGGGGGCAAAGACATCGGGACTGCCAAATAGATGTTGTGCTGAGAGATGTTGTGCTGACGTGGCGAAGACGTGGCGAAGAGGTTGCGGGCAGGGTGTGCCGGACAGCCGAGATTCTATATTAATAATAATGATTAGCGTTATTAACTGAAAAACCCAAGAGGGCTTTGCCCGAATCGTTTAGAGTGGCGGCTACTTTCATTACCCGGTTTGCAAGGAGCAGGTCATGGGCCAACATTCACTGGAAACCCCGCGTCAGTTATTCGAGCGGCTACAGGCACGCCTGGAAACGGAACGCGGCCGCCTGGATCAATGGCAGGCGGTCGAGGCCGAATACCAGCGCAAGTACACGGAAGGCCTGGCGCCGCTGGAAAAGAAGCTGCACGAACTGCGCATGAAGCTTGTGCTGTGCTTTGACCACGCGCACAAGAACATGGGGCTGTCCAAGGCCGAACGCGAATTCGTGTCCGAGCTGGTGACCGAGTTTTCGGCGGAATTGCTGCTGCTGGACGCCAAGGGCGAACTGCCGGCCGGTTGCGATGCCGACAAGCTCAAGACCCTTTACAAGAAGCACAGTGGCCTGGACTACGACGAGGCCGCCGCTGACGAATCCGAAGACGCCAAGGCGGAACTGATCGAGGCGCTGGAGCTGGACCCCGACACCGATCTGTCGACCTTCACGCCGACGCAACTGCTGCGCATCATCCAGGACCAGTTCGAAGACGACGAAGCCGAAGACCTGCTGGCCCTGGCCCGCGCCGCCTTGCGCAACACCACGCCGAACGCGGTGGCGTGGCAGACGATGCAGGACGAAGAAGCGGCGCGGCGCAAGCTGGGCACGCCGGATTTGACGCCGCTGGCCGATGTGCCCGACGACGGCCTGCCGCAAGCCAACGCCACCTTGCAGGCGCAGCTGGACGAAGTGCTGCATCAGGCCAGCTACGCCGAAGAAGGCTTCAAGCTGCGCTACGACCTGGACCCGTTCGCCTCGTTCGACCCCGAGACGGTGCTGGAAGAACTGGATGACGACATCGTCGACATCCAGGAGTACATCGGCGAACTGGAACACGAGGTGATGCAGTTCTCGGATCAGGCGTTGCTGAAGGCGTGGCTGAAGGCTATGCGCCGCGAAGTCGAGGCGATCGAGCGCCGGGAAGGGCGCGGCTAAACGAGACGGCTGAACCGGCCTGCTAAACGGGCCGGCGGGCAGGCCGGCGGGCAGGCGTGGCGCGCCGCCCCACTCAGACGCGCGGCCGGGCGACCGGCATCACGCGCATCATCGGCGCCGCCGGCTTGGCGGCGTCGGCGCGTGGGCGGATCATCAGCGGGAAAAAGCGCCACAGGTACAGAGCCATCGCCAGTCCCCAGGCGCTGGTGGCGGCATGCAGCAGGCCCGTGCTGGCCACGCTGGGCCACAGGGCTGCCAGCCGCAGCAGCGCCGCCACGATTACCAGCACGAAACTGGCCACCATGCAGCGATCGGTTTGCAAGGGCCGCCCCAGGTGGCCTAGTGCCGTGCGGGTCACCATGCCCACGATCAGCACCGAAAAGCCCGCCACGCCGATCACGTGCGCGGGCCACGCCAGCCGGACGACCACGCCCGCCAATTGCGCCGCGCCCACCAGCAGCCCGGCGCCCAGGCCGACATAGCCGGCATACAAGATCCACAGCAGCGGCACGCGCCGCACGGCCCACGGCTTCCACGACACCCATTGCCATAGCGCGATCAAGCCCGTGGCCGTCAAGGCCGCCGCGGCCAGACGCGGCTGCCCGGCAAGCAAACCAGCAATGGCCGCCACGCCCGTGCCCAATTGCCAATGACCGCTGCGGGTCTGGGCGGGTATGTCCAGGCCCGTCACGGCACGCTTGGCAAAGAACGGAATCACGCGACGCGCAATCAGCAGCGTCAGCACGGCCATGCAAAGCAGGCCGGCATTGAAGTAGCGCATCACCGCCAGATAGTCGCCTTGCGCGGCGGCCCATAAATACAGCGCGTTGGTGGCGGCCAAGCCCAGCATCAAGACCGGCACGCCCGCGTTGCGCTGGTTGCGCGTGACCCAGACGGCGCGGCCCAGGGCGGCGGCGCCCCACACGAAAAACCCCAGGTCCGCCACGACGGCGACCACGTACGCGGGCCTGCCCGGCGTCAGGTAGCCCACGCGCGCCACCACCCATAACAGGCACAAGAGCGCCAGCGCGTTGCCGCGCAAGGGGTTCTTGCCCGTCCAGTTGGCGCCGGCCGTCAGCAGAAAGCCCACGGCAATCGTGGCGACGAACCCCCACAGCATTTCGTGCGCATGCCAGAACACGCCGGCCATCAGCCCGGTGATGCGGCCCGGCGCATGCACCCACAACCACACCGATACCAACGCCCACAGGCAGCCGGCCAGATACAGCGGCCGGAACCCCATTTCGGTAAAGGCGCGCCATTGCGGGCGAGGGCGGTGTGGCGTCGCGGCGGGTTCATCGATGGTCAGCAACGGGGGCATGGCGGTCTGCGCTTTTTTTGAAGGTGTATTGGTTAAGGTGTATTCGCAATACATATTAAGCCTGGGCCTGCGCCGGGCATAGGCCAACGCTTGATCCAGCGCAAACGCGGGCACGGAAACCGGGTGACTAGGCACATCGGCGTGGCCCGAATGGTCGGCCGGCGAATGGTCGCCGGCGCGGCGCGTGCCTAGGCTAGCGCCATGTCTTCGTGAGTAAAGCGAGAGTAACCATGACAGCAGCAACATCCCCGTCCGGCAGGCCGATGCGGGTCCTGATTTCAAGCACGTTCGCCTTCACCATCTGCTTTGCGGTATGGATGATCTTCGCGGTGCTGGGCATACCCATCAAGGCGCAACTGGGCTTGTCCGAAACGCAATTCGGCCTGTTGGCCGCCATGCCGGTATTGACCGGTTCGCTGGTGCGCGTGCCGCTGGGCATCTGGACCGACCGCTACGGCGGCCGGCCCGTGTTCTTCATCCTGATGCTGTTGGCGGTGGTGCCGATCTGGCTGCTGTCCTACGCCACCGAGTATTGGCAGTTCCTGGTGCTGGCCTTGTTCGTGGGCCTGACGGGCGGCTCGTTCTCGGTCGGCACGCCGTATGTGGCGCGCTGGTTTCCGCGCAACAAGCAGGGCCTGGCCATGGGCGTGTTCGGCGCGGGCAACTCCGGGTCGGCCATCACCAAGTTCGTGGCGCCCGCGTTGATCGCGGCGGCCGGCGGCGCCTGGGTCATCGTGCCCCAGGTGTACGCGGTGGCGCTGCTGGTCACGGCGGTGCTGTTCTGGATGTTCTCGGCATCGGACCCGTCGCACCGGGTGACCCAGCGCGCCACGCTGTCGGCACAATTTGCCATGCTGCGCGACCCGCGCGTCTGGCGCTACTGCCAGTACTACTCGGTGGTGTTCGGCGGCTATGTGGCGTTGGCGCTGTGGATGACCAAGTACTACATCGGCGAATACGGCTTCGACATGAAGCTGGCCGCGCTGCTGGCCGCCTGCTTCTCGTTGCCCGGCGGCGTCTTGCGCGCCATGGGCGGGTGGATCTCGGACCGCTACGGCGCCTACAAGACCACGTGGTGGGTGATGTGGGTGTGCTGGGTGGCGTTCTTCCTGCTGAGCTACCCGCAAACCCAGTTCACCGTGATGACCACTGGCGGCCCCCGGCAGTTCGGCATTGCGTTGGGCCCGGTCACCTTCACTGTGCTGCTGTTCGTGGTCGGCATCGCCATGGCCATCGGCAAGGCGTCGGTCTTCAAGTTCATCTCGGACGAGTTCGGCGAAAACATCGGCGCGGTGTCCGGCATCGTCGGCCTGGCGGGCGGCATGGGCGGCTTCGTGTTGCCCATCCTGTTCGGCGTGCTGCTGGACCTGACCGGCGTACGGTCCAGCGCCTTCATGCTGCTGTACGGCACCGTCTGCGTGTCGCTGATCTTCATGCACTTCAGCTTCCGCCCTGAAAGCGCGGCGCTGGGGCGGGCGTCGCTTACGACCCCGCAACCCATTTCCTCCAAATAGAGGCTCCTATGTCCACACAAGTCCTGACGCGTTGGGAGCCGGAGAACCCCGGCTTCTGGAAGCAGACCGGCGCCCGCGTCGCCAACCGCAATCTTTGGATCTCGATTCCCGCGCTGATGCTGGCGTTCAGCATCTGGATGCTGTGGAGCGTGGTCGTCGTCAACCTGGACCGCGCCGGTTTCATGCTGTCCAAGAACCAGCTGTTCTGGCTGACGGCGCTGCCCGCGCTGTCAGGCGCCACCTTGCGCATCTTCTATTCGTTCCTGGTGCCCGTGTTCGGCGGACGCAAGTGGACGGCGATCTCGACGGCGTCCTTGCTGGTGCCCGCGTTGGGCATGGGTTTTGCGCTGCGCGACCCCACCACGTCGTTCCCAACGCTGCTGATCCTGGCGCTGCTGTGCGGGCTGGGCGGCGGCAACTTCAGTTCCAGCATGGCCAACATCAGCTTTTTTTTCCCGAAGGAAAAGAAGGGCCTGGCGACGGGGCTTAACGCCGGCATCGGGAACCTGGGCGTGTCGCTGGCGCAGTTTGCCGTGCCCGTGGTGATTTCGGTGGGCGTCTTCGGCGTGGCCGGCGGCGCGCCGCAGGACATCACGGTCAATGGCGCGGCGCAGAACCTGTGGCTGCAAAACGCCGGTTTCATCTGGGTGGTACCGATCGCCATTGCGGCCATCGCGGCGTGGTTCGGCATGAACGACATCGCCGACGCGCGTGCGTCGTTCGCGGACCAGGCGGTGATCTTCAAGCGCAAGCACAACTGGTTGATGTGCTGGCTGTACGTGGGCACGTTCGGCTCCTTCATCGGGTTTTCGGCGGGCTTCGCCATGCTGACCAAGACGCTGTTCCCCGACGTCAACCCCATGGCGTACGCGTTCCTGGGGCCGCTGGTGGGCTCGTTGACGCGGCCCGTGGGCGGCTGGGTGTCGGACAAGCTGGGCGGCGCGCGCGTCACGCTGGTCACCTTCGCCGGAATGATTGCGGCGGTGCTGGGCGTGATGCTGTTCCTGCCCGGGGCCGGCCAGGGCGGCAACTTCAACGGTTTCCTCGCGATGTTCATTGTGCTGTTCGCGCTGACGGGCGTGGGCAACGGCTCGACGTTTCGGATGATTCCGGTGATCTTCCTGCGCGAGCGCACCCAGGCGGCCGCGGGCAAAGGCCCCGACGCGCACAAGCGTGCGCTAGGCGAAGCGGCCAAGGAATCGGCGGCGGTGCTGGGCTTTTCCGGGGCCATCGGCGCCTACGGCGGCTTTTTCATTCCGCGCAGTTTCGGCACGTCGCTGGAAATGACGGGCAGCGTGCAGGCGGCTCTGTTTTGCTTCATCGGTTTTTACGCCACGTGCATGGTGATTACGTGGTGGTTCTATGCGCGCAGGAACGCGCCGGTGCCTTGCTGAACAAAGCGCGCGGCGGGTGACTAGTCACTTTGCCGCGCCCGGCCTGGCCCTCAGGCGAATGGTCGGGGAACGGACCCCGACCTACAGTGAAACCAGCGCAACGATTGCAGTACGCGCCGCCGACGCGGCGCTCTTGGAGAAACACAATGAGTCACTTCCTGGACCGGTTGAAGTTCATGTCCCGGGTCAAATCCACCTTTGCCGATGGCCACGGCGAAACGGTCAATGAAGACCGCAATTGGGAAAACGCCTACCGCGCCCGTTGGCAGCACGACAAGGTGGTGCGGTCTACCCACGGCGTGAACTGCACGGGCTCGTGCTCGTGGAAGGTGTACGTCAAGAACGGCCTGATCACCTGGGAAACGCAGCAGACCGACTACCCGCGCACGCGGCCCGACCTGCCCAACCACGAACCGCGCGGCTGTCCGCGTGGCGCCTCGTACAGCTGGTACGTGTATTCGGCACAGCGTGTGAAGTACCCGATGATCCGCGGCCGCCTGATGCAGATGTGGCGCGAAGCCCGCAAGACGATGGACCCCATTGCCGCCTGGGAATGGATCAGCCAGGACCCCGTCCGCGCCAAGCGCTACAAGTCAGTCCGCGGCCTGGGCGGCTTTGTTCGCGCCGATTGGGACACCGCCACCGAAATCATTGCCGCCGCCAATGCGCTGACCATCAAGAAATTCGGCCCCGACCGCGTGATCGGCTTTTCGCCGATTCCCGCCATGTCCATGGTCAGCTACGCCGCCGGCGCGCGTTACCTCAGCCTGCTGGGCGGCGCGTGCCTGAGCTTCTACGACTGGTATTGCGACCTGCCGCCGGCCAGCCCGCAGATCTGGGGCGAGCAGACCGACGTGCCGGAATCGGCGGATTGGTACAACTCCACCTACCTGATGGTGTGGGGATCGAACGTGCCGCAGACCCGCACGCCCGATGCGCACTTCTACACCGAGGTCCGCTACAAGGGCACCAAGACGGTGGCCGTGTCCAGCGACTTTGGTGAAATGGTCAAGTTCGGCGACATCTGGCTGGCGCCCAAGCAAGGTACCGATGCCGCGCTGGCGATGGCGATGGGCCACGTCATCTTGAAAGAATTCCACCTGTCGGCCAACCCGTCGCCGTACTTCCGCGACTACGTGCGCCGCTACACCGACATGCCCATGCTGGTGTTGCTCAAGCCGCGCGATGGCTTCTACGCACCCGACCACTTCCTGCGCGCCTCGCACCTTGACGGCGCGCTGGGCGAACAGAACAACCCCGACTGGAAGACGCTGGTGCTGGACGCGCACAGCGGCGCCCTGGTGGCGCCCAACGGCAGCATCGGCTTTCGCTGGGGCGAGGGCGCGGTCAACGATGGTGAAAAGGTTGGCCGCTGGAATTTGGAATCGCGCAATGGCGGCAATGGCCAGGCCATCGAACCCGCCCTGAGCCTGCTGGGCCAGGGCGCGGAAACGGTGGGCGTGGGCTTCCCGTACTTTGGCGGCGAGCACGACGACGTGCTGGTGCGCAACCTGCCGGCCCGCCGCATCCGCCTGGCCGATGGCACGGACGCGCTGGTCGCCACGGTGTACGACCTGCAAATGGCCAACTACGGCCTGGACCGTGGCCTGGGCGGCGCCAACGTCGCCACGTCCTACGACGATGACGTGGCCTACACGCCCGCCTGGCAGGAAAAGCATACCGGCGTGCCGCGCGCGCAGGTGATCCAGGTGGCGCGCGAATTCGCGCAGAACGCGCACGACACCGAAGGCAAGTCGATGGTGATCGTGGGCGCGGGCCTGAACCACTGGTACCACATGGACATGATCTACCGCGGCATCATCAACATGCTGATGATGTGCGGTTGCGTGGGCAAGAGCGGCGGTGGCTGGGCGCATTACGTGGGCCAGGAAAAGCTGCGCCCGCAGTTCGGCTGGGCCCCGCTGGCCTTTGCGTCGGATTGGGTGCGTCCGCCGCGCCAGATGAACGGCACGTCGTTCTTCTACGCCCACACCAGCCAGTGGCGCCATGAAAAGTTGAACGTGCAGGAAGTGCTTGGCCCCACCGCCGACCGCGCCAAGTACGGCGACCTGTCGATGATCGACCTGAACGCGCGCGCCGAACGCATGGGCTGGCTGCCGTCGGCCCCGCAACTGCGCACCAATCCGCTGGACCTGGTGGCCCAGGCCGACGCCGCCGGCAAGGATCCTGTGGCGCACGCCGTGGAACAACTGAAGTCCGGCGCGCTGCGCATGTCTTGCGAAGACCCGGACGACCCGGCCAACTTTCCGCGCAACATGTTCGTATGGCGCTCCAACATCCTGGGTTCCAGCGGCAAGGGCCACGAGTACTTTCTGAAGTACCTGCTGGGCACGCAAAACGCCGTGTTCGGCGACGAAGCCGCCGCCATCAAGCCCACCGAAGTGACTTATCAGGAAGACGCCGCCGAGGGCAAGCTGGACTTGCTGACGGTGCTGGACTTCCGCATGAGCACTACCTGCCTGTACGGCGACATCGTGCTGCCCACGGCCACCTGGTACGAAAAGGACGACTTGAACACGTCCGACATGCACCCCTTCATCCACCCCTTGAGCGAAGCCGTGCAGCCGCTGTGGGAAAGCAAGACCGACTGGGAAATCTACAAGCTGCTGGCCAGGAAGTTCAGCGAGATCGGCGGCCCCTACCTGGGCAAGCGCCGCGACCTGGTACTGACCCCGCTGATGCACGACACGCCGGGAGAGCTGGGCCAGGCGTTCGAACCGCGCGACTGGAAGCTGGGCGAATGCGATCTGGTGCCGGGCAAGACCGCGCCGTCGATGACGGTGGTTGAGCGCGACTACAACGACGTCTATCGCAAGTTCACGTCGGTGGGCCCCTTGCTGGACAAGCTGGGCAACGGCGGCAAGGGCATCAACTGGAACACCGAGCACGAAGTGCACGAGCTGGCCGGCATCAACGCCAGCGTGGGCGAGGCCGGCGTCAGCCAGGGCCGCCCGCGCCTGGACACCGCCATCGACGCGGCGGAAATGATCCTGACCTTTGCGCCCGAAACCAACGGCCATGTGTCGGTCAAGGCATGGGAAGCGCTGGGCAAGATCACCGGGCGCGACCACACCCACCTGGCCGTGGGCCGCGAGCACGACAAGATCCGTTTCCGGGACATCCAGGCGCAACCGCGCAAGATCATTTCGGCGCCGACGTGGTCGGGGCTGGAAAGCGAAGAGGTCAGCTACAACGCGGGCTACACCAACGTGCACGAACTGATCCCGTGGCGCACGCTGACCGGCCGCCAGCAGTTCTACCAGGACCACCGCTGGATGCTGGATTTTGGCGAGGGTTCGTGCGTGTACAAGCCCGCCATCGACACCAAGACGGTGGCGCCCATGCTGGGCAAGTATCCCAACGGCGAAAAGGAACTGGTACTGAACTGGCTGACGCCGCACCAGAAATGGGGCATCCACAGCACCTATTCCGACAACCTGCGCATGTTGACCTTAAGCCGTGGCGGCCCCCACGTGTGGGTGTCGGAAACCGAGGCCAAACAGGCCGGCCTGGTGGACAACGACTGGGTTGAAGTCTTCAACGTGAACGGCACCTTGACCGCGCGCGTCGTGGTCAGCCAGCGCGTGCCGGTGGGCATGTGCCTGATGTACCACGCGCAGGAAAAGATCGTGAACGTGCCGGGCGCGGAAACCAGCGGCAAGCGCGGCGGCATCCATAACTCGGTTACGCGCACGGTGCTCAAGCCCACGCACATGATCGGTGGTTACGCGCAGCAGGCCTACGGCTTTAACTACTACGGCACCGTGGGCGCCAACCGCGACGAATTCGTGGTGCTGCGCAAGATGAAGAAGGTGGACTGGCTGGAAGGCCCGCTGGTCGAGGACCCGGCTGAACAAGCCACGCAACAAGAAGAGAAGCAATCATGAGGATACGCGCCCAAATCGGCATGGTGCTGAACCTGGACAAGTGCATCGGCTGCCACACGTGTTCGGTCACCTGCAAGAACGTCTGGACCAGCCGCGACGGCGTCGAATACGCCTGGTTCAACAACGTGGAAACCAAGCCCGGCATCGGCTACCCAAAGGAATGGGAAAACCAGGACAAGTGGAAGGGCGGCTGGAAGCGCACCGCCGCCGGCAAGCTGGAACCGCGCCAGGGCGGCAAGCTGCGCATCCTGGCCAACCTGTTCGCCAACCCGAACCTGCCGGCCATTGACGACTACTACGAACCCTTCACCTTCGATTACGAACACCTGCAGAACGCGCCGCTGTCGCAAACGCCGCCCACCGCGCGCCCCGTGTCGGTGCTGACCGGCAAGAAGATGGACAAGATCCATTGGGGCCCGAACTGGGAAGACGACCTGGGCGGTGAATTCAGCGCACGCAGCCGCGACGCGTTGTTCGAAGGCGTGCAGAAAGAGATGTACTCGACGTTCGAGAACACGTTCATGATGTACCTGCCGCGCCTGTGCGAGCACTGCCTGAACCCCGCCTGCGTGGCCAGCTGCCCGTCGGGCTCGATCTACAAGCGCGAAGACGACGGCATCGTGCTGGTGGATCAGGACAAATGCCGCGGCTGGCGCATGTGCATCTCGGGCTGCCCGTACAAGAAGATCTACTACAACTGGAGCAGCGGCAAGGCCGAGAAGTGCACGTTCTGCTATCCGCGCATTGAAGCCGGCCAGCCCACCGTGTGCTCGGAAACCTGCGTGGGCCGCATCCGTTACCTGGGCGTCATGCTGTATGACGCCGACCAGATCGAACGCGCGGCCGCCACCGCCAACGAACAGGACCTTTATGAATCGCAGCTGGACCTGTTCCTGGACCCGCATTCCCCGGCGGTGATCGCCGCCGCGCGCGAACAGGGCATACCCGAATCGTGGCTGGAAGCGGCCCGGCAGTCGCCCGTCTACAAGATGGCCGTGCAATGGCGCGTGGCGTTTCCGCTGCATCCGGAATACCGCACCTTGCCGATGGTCTGGTACATCCCGCCGCTGTCCCCCATCCAGACGGCGGCCGAAGCCGGCCAGATGCCGCAGCGCACCGTGGGCAAGAGCGCGATGATTCCGGACGTGTCCAGCCTGCGCATTCCCGTGCGCTACCTGGCCAACCTGCTCACGGCCGGCAAGGAAGCGCCTGTGTTGCAGGCGCTGGAACGCATGCTGGCGATGCGCGCCTACAAGCGCTCGGAAACCGTGCACGGCGAACGCGACACGGCGCTGCTGGAACAGGTGGGGCTGTCCGAGGAAACGGTGCAGGACATGTACCAGATCATGGCGATTGCCAACTACGAAGACCGCTTCGTCGTACCCAGCAGCCACAAGGAAATCGTGGAAGACAGCTTCAACGAAAAAGGCAGCTGCGGCTTTACCTTCGGCAACGGCTGCTCGGGCGGCGTGTCCGAAGGCACTTTGTTCGGCCGCAAGCCGCAGGGCAGCGAAATCTTCATCGAGATGCCCAAATCCCGCAAGAAGGCCGCCCAGGCGCGCTAGGACAGGAGAGAACACCATGACGCACTACCGCTTGCTTTCCGCCTTGCTCAGCTACCCCGAGCCCGATCTGCTGGACGCGCTGGGCGAGGTCGAGGCCGCGTTGGCCGACGACCCGGACGCCGAAGAAGCCTTGCAACCGCTGGTCGCCTATCTGGCAACCAATGACCTGATCACCGTGCAGGAAAACTACGTTGCCACCTTCGACCGCAACCGCTCGCATTCGCTGCACCTGTTCGAACACGTACATGGCGAAAGCCGTGACCGGGGTCAGGCCATGGTCGACCTGCTGGATACGTACCGGCAGCACGGCTTTGAGCCGGTCGTGTCCGAGCTGCCCGACCACGTGCCGCTGTTCCTGGAATTTCTGGGCGTGATCGACCCGGCCGACGCGCAAGACCTGTTGGACGAGGCCATCCACGTGCTGGCCGCCATCGGTGCGCGACTGGCGCGCGGCGACAGCCCGTACGCGGGAATCTTCCAGGTGCTGCGCGCGGCGGCCCGGGTGGTGCCGCGCGAGCAGACCGACGCGCCCGTGCGCGACATGGACGAAGCCATGGACACGTTCGGCGTCAGCGCGGACGGCGTGGAACCGCTGCTGCGGCCGTTCGCGGGCGATGCCGCGCAAGCCGTGCGCTTCTATCCCCGCGCCAACCCCCCCATTCGTGCTCAGGACGACGCATCATGAATTCCCTGAATCAATTCCTTTTCGGTATTTATCCCTACATTGCGCTGACCGTCTTCCTGCTGGGCAGCCTGGCCCGTTTCGAGCGCGAGCAATACACCTGGAAGACCGACAGCTCGCAGCTGCTGCATCGCGGCCAGCTTCGGCTGGGCAATATCCTTTTCCACGTCGGCATCCTGGGCTTGTTCTTCGGCCATCTGGCCGGCCTGCTGACGCCGGTGGTGGTGTGGGACACGCTGGGCGTAAGCCACACCCTCAAGCAGACGGTGGCCATGGTGGCGGGCGGCGTGATGGGCGGGCTGTGCCTGATCGGCCTGTTGATCCTGATCCATCGCCGCCTGACCGATCCCCGCATCGCGCGCACGACGCGCCCGGGCGACAAGCTGCTGCTGCTTTGGATACTGGTGACCTTGCTGCTGGGGCTGTCGACCATCGTGCTGTCCGCCGGCCACATGGACGGCGACATGATGGTGCGGCTGATGACGTGGGCGCAGCACATCGTGACGTTCCAGGGCGACGCCGCCAGCCATATCGCTGGTGTGCCGCTGCTGTTCAAGGCGCATCTATTCATGGGGCTGACGCTGTTCGTGATTTTTCCGTTCACCCGCTTGGTCCACGTCTGGAGCGGCTTTGCCTCGCTGGGCTATCTGGGCCGCGCCTGGCAACTGGTGCGCCCACGTTGAAACCGTTTGAACCAGGAGCCCAACATGCCTGTCATCGTCAACGGCGTCGAACTGAGCGACGCCGATCTGGAACGTGAACTGCCTTTGCACGCCGACGCCGGCAACCCGATGCGCCACGCCATCACGGCGCTGGTCTTGCGGCGGGTGTTGCTGGACGAGGCGCTGCGCCTGGGCGTGGGCAGCGTCGGCAACGAGGACGCCGACAACAACGGCGCCAACGACAGCGCCATCGGTGACAACGAAGACGCCATCATCACCGCCTTGCTGGCCCGCCAGGCCGCCGCGCCGTTGGCGGACGACGCCGCCTGCCGGCGCTTCTATCATGCCCATCCGCAGCGCTTCATGGTGGGCGAGCTGGTCGAAGCCGACCACATCCTTTTCCAGGTGACGCCCGACGTCAACCTGGACATGCTGCGCGCCCATGCCAACGTGGTACTGCAAGATTTGCTGGCCGATCCGTCAAGCTTTGCCCAGGTGGCGCGCGAGCAGTCCAACTGCCCGTCGGCCGCCGTGGGCGGCAGCCTGGGCCAATTGGGCCGGGGCGATACCGTGCCCGAGTTTGAACGCGCGGTGTTCGCGCTGCCGTCCGGCGGGCTGTTGCCGCAGCTGCTGCAAACGCGGCACGGGCTGCACATCGTGCGGGTAACGCGCCGCATCGAAGGGCGCATGCTGCCCTACGAACACGTCGCGCAGCAGATCGCGGCGTCGCTGTCGGCCATGAGCCAGGACACCGCCTGGCGGCAATACACCAAGCTGCTGGTGGATCAGGCGGACGTGCAGGGCATAGACCTGCAAGGCAGCGAGGCGGATCGCGTGGTCGGCGGGAGGGCCGCTTGATGGACGACCCTGCGGTAATGGACGACCCTGCGGTAATGGACGACCCCGCCGTAATGGACGGCCCCGCCGCCGCCCGCGACTTTTGCACGCTGACTGACGGCTACGGCCGACGCATCGATTACCTGCGCGTGTCCGTCACGGATCGCTGCGACCTGCGTTGCAGCTACTGCCTGCCCAAGGATTTCAAGGGCTTTGAAACGCCCGCCAACTGGCTGACGCATGCCGAAATGGCGCGGGTGATCGGCCTGTTTGTGGCGCTGGGCGTAGGCAAGGTGCGGCTGACGGGCGGCGAGCCGCTGCTGCGTCGGGGCGTGGCGGATCTGGCCGGCGCGGTCGCCGCCATGCCCGGCGTGACCGACCTGTCGGTATCCACCAACGGCACGCAGCTGGCGCGCCATGCGCGGGCGCTGCGCGCGGTGGGCGTGACGCGGCTGAACGTCAGCCTGGATACGTTGGATGCAGACGCCTTCAACCAGATCACGGGGCGTGACTGCCTGGCGGACGTGCTGGCCGGCCTTGCCGCTGCGCGCGGCGCGGGCTTTGCGCCCATCAAGCTCAATAGCGTCGTGCACGCGGCAACGCCGCACGCGGACGTGCGGCGGTTGTTGGACTACGCCATCTCGCAGGGCTTCGTGCTACGCCTGATCGAACCCATGCCGATGGGCACGTGCGGGCAAGGCATGCGGCATACGGACTTGAATGCGCTGGGCGCCACGCTGGCCGCCGAGGCGGGGCTGGTGCCGGCGATGCCGGTAGCGGGCCGGCCGTTGGGGCAAGGCACAGGCACGCACGCGGGCTCGGGTTTCGGGTCGGGTTTCGGTTTGGGCTTCGGCGCCGGCTCCGGCCCCGCCCGGTACTGGACCGCCGGCCATGGCGCGCCGGTGCTGGGCGTCATCACCCCCATGTCGCGCCATTTCTGCGCGGCCTGCAACCGTGTCCGCCTGGGCGTGGACGGCACCTTGTACCTGTGCCTGGGCCAGGAAGACCAGGTGCCCCTGGGCCGCATGCTGCGCGCCGGGGCCACCGACGCCGAGCTGACGCGCGCCATCCTGGCCGGCATCGCCGCCAAACCGGAACGCCACGACTTCCTGGCCCAGCCGGATCGCATCGTGCGCTTCATGGCGCAGACGGGCGGCTGAAGGGCGGCTGAAGGACGAGGAAAAATCATGCGCGACATCGAACGATTCATCGACGGCTTCCAACGTTTTCAACAACAGTATTACGAGGAGGCACCCGCGCTGTACCGCCACCTGCGCGATGGCCAGCACCCCAGCACCTTGCTGATCGGATGCTGCGATTCCCGCGTGGACCCGGCCATGTTGCTGGGCTGCGACCCCGGCGACATCTTCGCCGTGCGCAACGTGGCCAACCTGGTGCCGCCGGCCAGCGCGGATCGTGGCCTGCAAGGCGTGCTGGCGGCGATTCAATTCGCGGTCGAGCAACTGCGGGTCAGCCGCATCATCGTGCTGGGCCATGCGCATTGCGGCGGCATCCGCGCGCTGATGGAACAGCGCACCCGCAGCGATGGCGAAACCGATTACCTGGAACGGTGGATGGACATCGCCGAACCGGCCCGCGACCGCGTGTTGCGCCAGATGCCGGCCGCGACCGACGCCGAACGGCGGCGCGCGTGCGAGCAGGCGTCCATCCTGATTTCGCTGCGCAACCTTGACGACCTGCCATTCGTGCGGCGCGCCGTGGCGGCGGGCAGCCTGACGCTGCACGGCTGGTATTTCGATCTGGTGGCCGGGGCATTGCTGGCATACTCGCCCCGGGCAGACGCGTTTCTACCCATTGTCTGTCCCTTGTTTTCGGAGCATGCATGAGCCCAGTTTTCGGTATCGCCGGCCGGTCCGGCAGCGGCAAGACCACGCTTATCGAAGCGATGCTGCCGCTATTGGCGGCGCGCGGCCTGCGCGTGAACGTCATCAAGCACAGCCATCACGACTTTCAGATGGAACCGCCTGGCAAGGACAGCGCGCGCTTTCGGCTGGCGGGCGCGCAGGAGGTGATGGTGGCCTCGCCGTACCGCTACGCCATCGTGCATGAATTGCGCGACGCGCCCGAACCCACGCTGGACGAGCAATTGGCGCGGCTGTCGCCCGCCGACCTGGTGCTGGTCGAAGGTTTCAAACAGGCCGCGATTGCCCGCCTAGAAGTTTATCGACCCGCCCTGGGCAAGCCTGCGCTGCATGCGGAGGACGGCAGTTTCCTGGCCGTTGTGACTGACACCGCGCTGGACACCGCCTTGCCATGCCTGCCGCTGAACGACCCCGCGCGGGTCGTGCAATTCATCTGCGACCAACTGGGCCTGCCCTGAAGGCGAATACACTAGGCACCGCGCGGGACGCACGGCGGGCATTGCAAGCATCGCAACCACCGCCAACACTGCATCGCGAGTCCCGCATTGCAAGTCCCGCACCGCAAGTCCCGCACCGCAAGTCCCGCATCGCCCTGATCCGATCACCATGACGATTTCTCCGTCCACCGCCGGTACCGCCACCCCCACCGACCGTGGCGCCACCGCCAGCGCTGCCTCCGGCGCCCGCACCGCTGCGCCGGATGTCGGCTCCGACGGCCTGCCGTCGCCCCGGCATCGGCTGTCCACGCGCATCGTCGCCAGCTCACTGGCCGCGTTGGTGGTGGTGCTGTCAATGATCAGCTGGACGCTGTGGCTGTCGTGGCAGCTGGAAGGCGCGGGCGCCGCCATCAATGACACCGGCAGCCTGCGCATGCGCGCCAACCGCGTTGCCGTCGAGCTGATGCGGCCGCAAGCAGGCCGCGAGGCGCGCAGCCAGGAACAGATGGCCGAAATGGACGAAACCATTTCCCGCCTGGCGCGCGGCAACCCGGCACGCCCGCTTTTCATCCCCAATAACGAAGCGATCCGCACGCAATGGCATGACGTGGCCAATTACTGGCACGACGTGATGAAGCCCGCTGCCCAGCGCGCGCTGACGCAACCTGACGCGGCCGTGTACTTGCAGACGCTGCCCGAGTTCGTCACCCGCGCGGACACGCTGGTGCGCATGATCGAGCAAGACAACGCCGGCAAGACCACGGCGTTGCGGCTGTCGCAAGGCGTGCTGGCCGCAATCGCCTGCGCCGGCACGCTGGCGATGATCTATCTGCTGTACCTGTGGATCATCGCCCCGGTGCTGCGCCTGCGCGACGGCCTGCAACGCATGGCCGAGCGGGATTTCAGCACGCGGCTGCCCGTGGAAAGCGAAGACGAATTCGGCGTGCTGGCGCGCGGCTACAACCGCATGGCCGACCAGCTGCAAGACCTGTACACCGGCCTGGAAACGCGCGTCGAACAAAAGACCGCGCAGCTGGCCGCGCAAAACCGAGACATCGGCGCGCTGTACGACATGGCTGCCTTCCTGAATCAGCCCAACGACATCGAAGCCATGTGCGACGGCTTCCTGCGCCGCGTCATGTTGCAGTTCGACGCCGACGGCGGCAGCATCCGCGCGCTGGACCCCGACAACGAAAAGCTCAACCTGGTGGTGTCGGTGGGCCTGTCCGACGCGCTGGTGGAATCCGAACATTGCATGAAGGTGGACGACTGCTATTGCGGCGTGGCCACGCGCCAGGCGGGCGTCGTCGTCATCCAGGATTTCCGGCATTCACCGCCCGACATGGACTTGAACTGCGTGCGCGACGGCTTTGCCAGCGTGGCGGTGTTCCGCATCGTGACGCGCGATGAAGTGCTGGGTTCGTACTCGCTGCATTTTCGGCAACAGCGCCGGCTGGCGCCGTCCGACTCGCAGCTGCTTGAAACGCTGGGCCAGCATCTGGGTGTGGCGCTGGATAACCGCCGCCTTAGCGCGCAGGCCCGGCAACTGGCCGTGGTTCAGGAACGTGGGCTGGTCGCGCAAGGCTTGCACGACAGCCTGGCGCAAGGGCTGAATTTCCTGAACCTGCAATTGCAGATGCTGGACGCGGCCGTCAAGCGCGGCGACGAAGACGAGGTGGCTGAAATTCTGCCGCTGCTGCGCACCGGCGTTGACGAAAGCTATCAGGACGTGCGCGAATTGCTGAACAACTTCCGCACCAAATTGGGCCAGGGCGACTTGCAAGCCGCTATCGAAAGCACCGTGGAGCGTTTTCGGCGCCAGACGGCCATCGACATCACGCTGCGGTTTGATCGGGGCGAAGGCGCGCCGTTGCCGCCTGACCAGCAACTGCAAGTCCTGTTCATTCTGCAAGAAGCCCTGTCCAACGTGCGCAAGCATTCCGAGGCCAGCCGCGTAGACGTCACGGTGGGCAACGACCGCGACTTCAGCCTGCACATCGTCGATAACGGCCAGGGCTTTGATCCCGCCGATGTGGCGGCGCGCGGCGACGCGCACGTGGGCCTGCACATCATGCAAGAGCGCGCGGCCCGCATGCGCGCCCTGATAAAACTCGAATCGCAGCCCGGCGCCGGTACGCGCGTCATGCTGACTTTGCCTGGCAGCGAGCGCCAGGCCGCCTGACCTTTATTGACCATGCCCATCCGTATCCTGCTTGTCGATGACCACACCCTGTTCCGTTCCGGCGTGCGCCTGCTGCTGCAACGCCAGCCCGACTTTGAAGTGGTGGCCGAAGCGGGCGACGGCGTGGAGGGGATCAAGCGCGCCAAGGAATTGCAGCCCGATGTGATACTGCTAGACTTGAACCTGCCCGGCTTGTCCGGCCTTGAAACGCTGCAACTGCTGACGCAGGATCTGCCGTCTTGCGCGGTCATCATCCTGACCGTGTCGGAAGAAGCCGATGAACTGGGCCAGGCCTTGCGCGACGGGGCGCGCGGCTATCTGGTCAAGAACATCGACGCCGACGTGCTGACATCGGCCATCCGGCGCGCAGCCAGGGGCGAATCGGTGATAGCCGAAAGCATGACGGCCAAGCTGGTAGACCAATTCCGTGGCCAGGCCACGCAGGCGGCCCAGGCGGCGCAAGGCAAGGGCGCGGCCGAACGCCACCGCCTGACCGCCCGCGAGACGCAGATCGTGCAATGCCTGGCGCGCGGCGCCAGCAATAAAGTCATCGCGCGCGAACTGGACGTAAGCGAAAGCACGGTGAAGATCCATGTGCAGAACGTGCTGAAGAAATTGAACCTGACCAGCCGGGTGCAGGTGGCCGTCTATGCGGTGGAACACGGCCTGTATTCCGAAGAAGAATGACGGCTGCGTCATTAAACAATGACGGGCATGAAATATTGAATCTAAGACCGAATTCAATATTAGTACGACGGGAATATCCGGGTTTCTGTCAATTCATATAAATAAGATTTCAGGCATCTGGCATACCGAATCCGTTTTGGTATCGCCGGATACTGCGTCCGTTTTTTCATCTTTCCGCCATGCCACCCCATTGGCATTGTCAGGCGGCATAACCCTCTCCCGACGTTGTCTCCCTTGCCGCCCACCGTTGAATCGGTGTGCGGCGAATCATTTGCGCGCGGCTTTTTTTTAGCAATTCGTTTTTGCCATCTGATTATTCAGACGGAATTTATAAGAGGTTTCACGCGCTAGCGACAAAACACAAGTCGGATTAATTCCTTTCACTAGGATTCGTGACAGAAATGTCTGAATTTGCTGGGAAAAATCCTCTGATTCCTACTAGAAGAATCAGCGTCGCATTTACTGCTGGCGAATCGCGAAATTCGTCAATGGAGATTGGCCGTGAATAAAATCTATAGCCTCGTTTGGAACCGTGTGACCGGTGCGTGGGTCGTCGTGTCGGAATTGACGAAATCCCGTGGAAAGTCCAATCGAGGTGCGCGGCAAGCCGCGTTGCGCAGGGCGGGCGGCATCGCGGCGCCATTGATACTTGCGGCGGCAATGGGAGGGACGGTCTGGGCGGGTACCGCCATCCAAGGTTTGATCACCAACCCCATCACGACCGGGGGGCTTACGCCCGCCTCGGTCGACGCAAACTCTATTGCCATCGGCGGCGGTTCCGGGGCAACCGCAACGAACGTCAGTATCGCCATTGGCGACGTGTCGATTGCCACGGGATCCAACTCCATTGCGATAGGGCGCCTTTCCTCGACAACCGGCAACAATGCGACGGGTGTGGGCTCGCAGTCCTCGGCCACTGGTATCGGCGCGACGGCATTCGGGTCCAGCGCGAACGCAGGCGCAAACAATACCGTGGCCGTGGGCGCAGGCTCTACCGCTTCCAATACGGGCGCGACGGCCTTGGGCCAAGGCTCGACGGCGTCGGGCAACAGTTCCTTGGCGGTGGGCACGGGATCGACAGCGCTTGGCGCGGGCTCCGTGTCCATGGGGCTGAATACAACGGCAAGTGGCAATAGCACCGTCGCCCTGGGCCAATTGGCCAGCACCGGCGCGGGCAATGCCGTGTCCATAGGCGTCTCGTCGACAGCGACTGCGACCGGCGCAGTGGCGTTGGGTGCGGGCGCCGCCTCCAGCGGCATCGGCTCGATTGCCACCGGCGTCAACGCGCAGGCGATGAATCAGAACTCATTGGCGATCGGGTCCAGCGCTGTTGCAGGTGCGACCGTTGGTGGCCCGATCAACGACACGGCAGTCGGCAACAACGCGCAAGCCAGCGGCGGCAGTTCCCTGGCCGCGGGCAATGGCGCGCGTGCCACCGCTGCGGGCGCGGTCGCGCTGGGAGGCAACGCCACGAACGGCGCTTCTTCAGCCGCCATCAACGGCATCGCTATCGGCGGGCAGTCTTCGGTGACCGCCGTGGCAACGTCGGGCATCGCGGTGGGCCGTGATGCACGCGCAATCGGCGCTTTCGGCATCGCCGTAGGCGATGGAGCCAGGTCCAACGCCACCGGCCAGAACGTGGCGATCGGTTCGGCGGGCACCGCGGCCAACGCCGCCACGGCGACGGGGGGCGCGGTGGCCATCGGACGTCAGCAAAGCGCGACGGGCGACGGCGCCGTGGCAATCGGAGATCCGAACACGGCCACCGGCACGGGCGCGGTGGCCGTCGGCGCTGAAAATAACGCGACCGCAATCGGCGCGCTGGCGATAGGCAACGCAAACTCGGCTATCACGCCGGGGGCTGTGGCACTGGGTTCGGGATCGCAGGCGCACGGCGGTAACGGCGCATTCGGCGCGGGCTTTTCGTCCAATGCCTCGGGGCGCGGCGCGGTGGCCATCGGCAACACCAACCCGGCAACGGGGCAAGGCGCGGTCGCCATCGGCGACTTGAATACGGCAACGGGGCTGGCATCCATCGCCATGGGCTCGGGTTCGCTGGCCACTTCGGCCAGCACCATTGCGCTGGGCTATCAGGCCGCCGCGACATCCGGCCAGGCCGTCGCGATCGGCTATCAAACCGTGACCGCGGGCACCAATAGCGTCACGGTCGGTTATCAAAGCAGTGCGGCCGGGTCGAACTCGGTGGCGTTGGGCGCCAATGCCTTCGCCACGGGCACCTCGTCGGTCGCGATCGGCCAGGGCGCCATCGCTCAAGGGCTGGAAGACACCTTCATCGGCGTAGGCGCGGGCACAGGCACCTTGGCTAGCCGTGGGCAGAACACCGCCATCGGCGCGTACGCGGGATCGCTGGCCACGGGCGAGGGCACCACCGCCATCGGGCAGGACGCGGGCCAGAGCGTGTCGGGCGACGACAACCTGGCAGCAGGCCGTGGCGCGGGCAGCAACGTCACGGTGGACCGCACGGTGGCGCTGGGATATCTCGCCAACACCAACATCGCAAACTCCGTGGCCCTGGGCAGCAATGCGTCGACGACAGCGGCGCTGTCCACCAGCACGGCCGGCGTGACGTCGTACGGCAGCAGCACGATCGGCGGCAACACCTACAGTTTTGGTGGCGGCCAGGGTACGCCCACCGGGGTCGTCAGCGTGGGCGATGCGGGTTCTGTACGCCGCATCCAGCGCGTGGCGACGGGCCTGCTCAGTTCGAACAGCACCGATGCGGTCAACGGCTCGCAGCTGTACGCCGTGGCGCAGCAGATCTCTGCCGGGGCGTCCACGCCCACCAACTATTTCAACGCGAACTCAACGGTTACAGGGGCGGGCAGCAATACCCGCGCCAACTCCGGGGCAACGGGAACCGACGCCGTGGCGATCGGCGCCAGCGCCGCCGCCACCGGGCTGAACGACATGGCGTTCGGCAAGACGGCCACGGCGGGGGCGGGCAACGCCATCGCCATCGGTGTCGGGGCGCAGGCGACCGGCATCGCATCCATAGCGCTGGGCGCGGGCGCGACATCGACCGTGCCGGGCGGCGTTGCACTGGGCACGAACGCGGTGGGCTCGACCAACATACAGACCAGCGGTGTGGTGTCGCCCAGCACGGCGGGGCCGATCGCGGGTATCGCCTTCGACAACACGTCGAATATGGGCGTGGGCGCCATTTCTGTCGGCACGGCCACCGGCAAGCGCCAGATCAAGAACCTGGCGGATGGCTCCGATCTGACGGACGCCGTCACCGTGCGGCAGATGACGGCGGTGACCAGCGCGGCCAACTCGGGCATGAACAACGTGGGCACCAGCGTTGCCACCAACCTGGGCGGCGGCGCGACCTACACGGCGGCTACCGGCACCATCGGCACGCCAACCTACAGCGTGCAAGGCACGTCCTACACCAACGTGGGCACCGCGATAGGCGGGCTTAACACGGCGGTGACGAACCTGGCGACGGGCAAGATCGGCCCCTTTGTATCCGACAGCAGCGTGACCACGGTGCAGGCGGTGTCCTCGGGCGCCGGCGCGGCCGCGGGCGGTTTCGGCGCGTCGGCTACCGGCGCGGCATCCACCGTGGTAGGCAACCAATCGAGCGATAACGCGGTTGCCAACTCCGCCGTCCTGGGCCAGGGGGCGTCGGTCACGGCAGGCTTGACGGGCAAGAACGTGGTGCTTGGTCAAGGTTCGACGGCGACGATCGGGTCGCAAGCCGGTTATTCCTCGTTCGGCCTGGCGGCGGCGCAGAGCTCCGCCGGTGAAGTGTCGGTCGGCACGGCCGGCAGCCGTCGCAAAATCACCAACGTGGCGGCCGGCAGCGCACTGACCGACGCCGTGAACGTGGGTCAGCTGAGCGGCGCGGCGTCCAACGTAGGCAGCAGCCTGGCCACCGGCCTGGGCGGTGGCGCTACCTACAACAGCACGGCGGGCACGGTCAGCGCGCCCAGCTACACGGTGCAGGGGACGGCATACACGAACGTGGGCGCGGCATTGACGGGGGCCAACACGGCCATTTCCAACCTGGTGTCGGGCGACACGGGACCGTTCGTCTCAGACAACAGCGCGACCACGACGCAAGCCGTGGCCTCTGCCGCGAACAGCAGCGCGGGCGGCTTTGGCTCGTCGGCGACCGGTGCGGCATCGACGGTGGTGGGCAATCTGGCCACCGATAACGCGGTGGCCAATTCCACCGTGATCGGGCAAGGCGCGTTGGTCGCCTCGGGCCTGTCGGGTTCCAACGTGGCGGTGGGCCAGGGGGCGTCGGCCACAGTGGGTTCGCAGACCGGCTATACCGCCTTTGGCTTGGCGGCGACGCAGACCTCGGGTGGTGAGATGTCGGTAGGCACAGGCGCCAGCCGTCGCAAAATCACCAACGTAGCGGCAGGCAGCGCGGCGACGGACGCGGTGAACGTCGGCCAGTTGACGGGCGCGGCATCCAACCTGGGCACCAGCCTGGCCACGAGCCTGGGCGGCGGGGCCGCCTACAGCAGCGCGGCCGGCACGGTCAGCGCGCCCGGCTACACGATTCAAGGCACGTCCTACGCCAACGTGGGCGCGGCGTTGACGGGTGCCAACACCGCCCTGACCAATCTGGCGACGGGTAAAACCGGTCCGTTCGTTTCGGACAACAGCGTGACCGCGACGCAGGCGGTGGCCTCGGCGGCGAACAGCAGCGCAGGGGGATTTGGGTCATCGGCCACGGGCGGAGCATCGACCGTGGTGGGCAATCAGGCCACCGACAACGCCGTGGCCAATTCCACGGTGATCGGGCAAGGCGCGCGCGTTACGGCCGGCTTGTCCGGCTCGAACGTGGCGCTGGGGCAGAACGCCAACGCCAGCACAGGGTCGCAAACCGGCTACACCGCGTTCGGCTTGTCGGCCACGCAGACGTCGGCCGGCGAAGTCTCGGTGGGCACGTCGGCCAACCGCCGCAAGATCAGCAACGTGGCGGCCGGCAGCGCGCTGAATGACGCCGTCAACGTGGCGCAGCTGAGCGGCGCCGCGTCCAACCTGGGCACGAGCCTGGCAACGGGCCTGGGCGGGGGGGCGACCTACAGCAGCGCGGCCGGCACGGTCAGTGCGCCCAGCTACACCGTGCAGGGCACGTCCTACGCCAATGTGGGCGCGGCGTTCGCGGGCACGGACGCGGCTATCAGCAGTTTGCTGACGGGCGATACGGGGCCGTTCGTGTCCGACAACAGCGTCACCACCACGCAGGCGGTGGCGTCGGGCGCGAACAGCAGCGCCGGCGGCTTCGGTGCATCGGCAACCGGCGCGGCGTCCACGGTGGTCGGCAACGAAGCCACCGACAATGCGGTCGCCGGCTCGACGGTACTGGGGCAGGGCGCGCACATCGCCACGGGCGTGTCGGGTTCGAACGTGGCGCTGGGGCAGGACTCCAGCGCGGCCACCGGTTCGCAGACCGGCTACACGGCGTTCGGCTTGTCCACCGCGCAAGATTCCGATGGCGAGGTGTCGGTGGGATCCAGCACCATCCAGCGCAAGGTCACCAACCTGGCGGCCGGCAAGGCGCCGACCGACGCCGTCAACGTGGCGCAACTGAGCGGCGCGGCGTCCAACCTGGGCGCCAGCGTGGCGACGGGCCTGGGCGGGGGGTCCGCCTATAACCCGGCCACCGGCCAGGTCGCGCCGCCCAGCTTCGGCATCCAGGGCGGCACCTACAACAACGTGGGCGACGCGCTGAGCCAGCTGGATTCCGCGGTAAGCGGCATCAGCAGCGGCAGCACCGGGCCATTCGTGTCGGACGACAGCGTGACGGCATTGCAACCGGTCGCCTCCGGTGCCGATGCAGTGGCGGGCGGCTTCGGCGCTTCGGCAACGGGCGCGGCGTCGACGGTCGTCGGTAACTCGGCGACGGATAACGCGGTGGCGGATTCCACTGTGCTCGGTCAAGGCGCGTCGGTTGCGGCGGGGCTGACGGGTTCTAACGTGGCGTTGGGTCAAGGCTCGACGGCCGCGGTTGGATCTGAAACCGGCTACACCGCCATCGGGCTGACGGCGGCACAAAGCTCCAGCGGTGAAGTGTCGCTGGGTTCGGCGGGTGCCGAACGCAAGATCACCAATGTTGCAGCGGGTAGCGCGGCAACCGATGCCGTGAACGTCGGTCAACTGACGGGGGTGTCGAACGCGGCGACGTCTGGTTTGAATACGCTGGGCACAAGCGTGGCATCCAACCTGGGCGGCGGATCGGCATTTGATCCGACGACCGGCACGGTTACCGCGCCCAGCTACGGTGTGCAAGGCAATTCGTACTCCAACCTGGGCGGCGCCATTGGCGGGCTGGACTCGGCAGTCACCGGTCTGGACTCGGCAGTCTCCGGCCTGGACTCGGCAGTGGCTGGCCTGGACTCTGCGGTTTCCGGTTTGGACTCAGCGGTCTCCGGCCTGGACTCCGCAGTTGCCGGCCTGAGCAGCGGCAACATCGGGCCTTTTGTGTCGGACAACAGCGTGACGACGACGCAAGCCGTCGCGTCGGGCGCCGATGCGTCGGCGGGTGGCTTCGGGGCTTCGGCAACGGGCGCCGCGTCGACGGTCCTGGGCAATTCCGCGACGGATAACGCGGTGGCGGATTCGACTGTCCTGGGCCAAGGCGCGTCGATCACGGCGGGGCTGACGGGTTCTAACGTGGCGCTGGGTCAAGGCTCAACGGCAACGATAGGTGCCGAAACCGGCTACACCGCAATCGGACTGACGGCACCCCAAAGGTCCAGCGGTGAAGTGTCGCTGGGCTCGGCGGGCGCCGAACGCAAGATCACCAATCTTGCAGCGGGCAGCGCAGCCACCGACGCCGTCAACGTCGGGCAACTGACGGGTGTGTCGAACGCGGCAACATCGGGCCTGAATACGCTGGGCACGAGCTTGGCATCCAACCTGGGCGGTGGATCGGCATTCGATCCGACGACCGGCACGGTTACCGCGCCCAGCTACGGTGTGCAAGGCAATACGTACTCCAATTTGGGCGGCGCCATCGGCGGGCTGGATTCGGCAGTCACCGGTCTGGACTCGGCAGTGGCTGGCCTGGACTCTGCGGTTTCCGGTTTGGACTCAGCGGTCTCCGGCCTGGACTCCGCAGTTGCCGGCCTGAGCAGCGGCAACATCGGGCCGTTTGTGTCGGACAACAGCGTGACGACGACGCAAGCCGTGGCGTCGGGCGCCGATGCGTCGGCAGGTGGCTTCGGGGCTTCGGCCACCGGAGCGGCATCAACGGTTCTGGGCAATTCCGCGACGGATAACGCGGTGGCGGATTCGACTGTCCTGGGCCAAGGCGCGTCGATCACGGCGGGGCTGACGGGTTCTAACGTGGCACTGGGCCAAGGTTCGACGGCAACGATTGGTGCTGAAACCGGCTACACCGCGATTGGCTTGTCGGCAGCCCAAAGCTCCAGCGGTGAAGTGTCCCTTGGCTCGGCAGGTGCCGAACGCAAGATCACGAATCTTGCAGCGGGCAGCGCTGCAACCGACGCCGTGAACGTCGGGCAACTGACGGGGGTGTCGAACGCGGCGAAGTCTGGTTTGAATACGCTGGGCACGAGCGTGGCGTCCAACTTGGGTGGCGGATCGGCGTTTGATCCGACGACCGGCACGGTTACCGCGCCCAGCTACGGTGTGCAAGGCGATACGTACTCCAACCTGGGCGGCGCTATTGGCGGGCTGGACTCCGCAGTCACCGGTCTGGACTCGGCAGTCACCGGTTTGGACTCGGCAGTGGCTGGCCTGGACTCCACTGTCTCCGGCCTGGACTCCGCAGTTGCCGGCCTGAGCAGCGGCAACATCGGGCCTTTTGTGTCGGACAACAGCGTGACGACGACCCAAGCCGTGGCGTCGGGCGCCGATGCGTCGGCAGGTGGCTTCGGGGCTTCGGCCACCGGAGCGGCATCAACGGTTCTGGGCAATTCCGCGACGGATAACGCGGTGGCGGATTCGACTGTCCTGGGCCAAGGCGCGTCGATCACGGCGGGGCTGACGGGTTCTAACGTGGCGTTGGGTCAAGGCTCGATTGCGGCGATCGGTGCCGAAACCGGCTACAGCGCGATCGGCTTGTCGGCACCCCAAAGCTCCAGCGGTGAAGTGTCGCTGGGCTCGGTGGGCGCCGAACGCAAGATCACTAACCTTGCAGCGGGCAGCGCAGCCACCGACGCCGTGAACGTCGGGCAATTGACGGGGGTGTCGAACGCGGCGACGTCTGGTTTGAATACGCTGGGCACGAGCGTGGCATCCAACCTGGGTGGCGGATCGGCATTCGATCCGACGACCGGCACGGTTACCGCTCCCAGCTACGGTGTGCAAGGCAATTCGTACTCCAACCTGGGCGGCGCCATTGGCGGGCTGGACTCCGCAGTCACCGGTCTGGACTCGGCAGTGGCTGGCCTGGACTCTGCGGTTTCCGGTTTGGACTCCGCGGTTTCGGGCTTGGACTCTGCGGTTTCTGGCCTGGACTCCGCAGTTGCCGGCCTGAGCAGCGGCAACATCGGCCCCTTTGTGTCGGACAACAGCGTGACGACGACGCAGGCCGTCGCGTCGGGCGCCGACGCGTCGGCGGGTGGCTTCGGGGCTTCGGCAACGGGCGCCGCGTCGACGGTCCTGGGCAATTCCGCGACGGATAACGCGGTGGCGGATTCGACTGTCCTGGGTCAAGGCGCGTCGATCACGGCGGGGCTGACGGGTTCTAACGTGGCGCTGGGTCAAGGTTCGATGGCAACGATCGGTGCCGAAACCGGCTACACCGCAATCGGACTGACGGCACCCCAAAGCTCCAGCGGTGAAGTGTCCCTTGGCTCGGCAGGTGCCGAACGCAAGATCACGAATCTTGCAGCGGGCAGCGCAGCCACCGATGCCGTGAACGTCGGTCAACTGACGGGCGTGTCGAACGCGGCAACGTCTGGTTTGAATACGCTGGGCATTAGCGTGGCATCCAACCTGGGCGGCGGATCGGCATTCGATCCGACGACCGGCTCGGTGACCGCGCCGGCCTACAGCGTGCAAGGCAATACGTACTCCAATTTGGGCAGCGCCATCGGCGGGCTGGACTCCGCGGTCACCGGTTTGGACTCCGCCGTTTCCGGCCTGGACTCGGCAGTGGCTGGCCTGGACTCCACTGTCTCCGGCCTGGACTCCGCAGTTGCGGGCCTGAGCAGCGGCAACGTTGGCCCCTTTGTGTCGGACAACAGCGTGACGACGGCGCAAGCCGTGGCCTCCGGCGCTGATGCGTCGGCGGGTGGCTTCGGGGCTTCGGCAAGCGGCGCCGCGTCGACCGTCTTGGGTAACTCTGCGACGGATAATGCCGTGGCCGGTTCAACCGTCCTGGGTCAAGGCGCGTCGATCACGGCGGGCCTGACGGGCTCTAACGTGGCGCTGGGTCAAGGTTCAACCGCAACGATCGGTGCTGAAATCGGCTACACCGCGATTGGCTTGTCGGCAGCCCAAAGCTCCAGCGGTGAAGTGTCCCTTGGTTCCGCAGGTGCCGAACGCAAGATCACCAACCTTGCAGCGGGCAGTGCGGCAACCGATGCGGTCAACGTCGGGCAACTGACGGGCGTGTCGAACGCAGCGACAGCGGGCTTGAACACGCTGGCCACCAGCGTGGCAACCGGCCTGGGCGGCGGATCGGCCTATGACCCGGTCACCGGTTCGATCAGCGCGCCCACCTACACCGTGCAGGGCAATACCTACACGACGTTGGGCAACGCAATCGGTGGGCTGGATGCCACCGTGTCGAACATCAGCAGCGGCAAGTCGGGGCCGTTTGTGGCGGACGCGTCGGTCACCACCGCGCAACCATTGGCAGCAGGCGCCAACAGCGCGGCGGGCGGCTTTGGCGCGCTGGCCACGGGTGCGGCATCGGTCGTGCTGGGCAACCAGGCTACCGACAACGGCGTGGCCAAATCCACGGTGCTGGGCCAGGGGGCGACCGTCAATGCCGGCTTGACCGGCGCCAACGTGGCCTTGGGCCAGGGGTCGGTGGTGTCGATGGGCGCGCAGAACGCGTATGTGGCCTTTGGCCTGGCGGGCACGATCAGCTCGGCGGGCGAAGTCTCGGTGGGCTCGCCGGGCAACCTGCGCAAGCTGACCAACGTGGCGCCGGGCAGCGACCTGACCGATGCGGTCAACGTGCGCCAATTGCAAACCGTGAATACGCGTCTGGCGCAGGTGAATACCGACGCCTTGATGTGGGACCCGTCGTCCAACGGTGGCGTGGGCGCCTACACGGCCGCGCACGGCAGCATCGGCGGACCCAGCATCATCACCAGCGTGGCGCCGGGCGTGCTCAGCGCAACCAGTTGGGATGCCGTGAACGGAGCGCAGCTGTTCGCCACCAACGAAGCGATGTCGGAGTTGACCACGACCGTAAACAACTTTGCGGGCACGGTTGACCCGACCACCAACGGTCAGGGCGTTCGTTACGAGCGCACCAACGACACCGGGATGACACCGAGCAACGCATTTGCAAGGGGACAGGGCTCGACCGCCATCGGCTACAACGCCCAGGCGGACGGCGCGGGCAGCCTGGCCTTGGGCGCCAACACGCAAGTCACTGTGGATGGCGGTATCGCCATCGGCGAAGGCTCCATCTCGGATCGGGCCGCCGTGACGCGCGCCGCGACACGCGCCGTGGCGCCGGGGGCGTTCTCGGTGGGCGCGCCAGGCATGCTGCGCCAGGTCATCAACGTGGCCGATGGCACACAAGCGCAGGACGCCGTGACGGTGCGCCAACTGCAAGGAGCCATCGCGTCGGTTGCAGTAACGGGCACCCAGTACTTCCACGCCAACAGCACGTTGGTGGATTCGTTGTCGGTGGGCACGGACGCCATCGCCGTCGGACCCGAAGCGGTGGTCAACGGGGACTCGGGCATCGGCATTGGGCTGGCGGCGGAAGTGGACAGCACTGCCACCAACGGCATTGCCATCGGGTCCTCCGCGCGATCCGCGCTGGACTCGGCCGTGGCCTTGGGCTCGTCGGCCCTGGCCGGGGGCTCGCAGTCGTTGGCCTTGGGCGCCTCGGCGAGCGCCGCGGGTGATCGCAGCGTGGCGCTGGGCGGCTCCGCCAGCGCCGCCGGGGATAACACCGTGGCGCTGGGCACTGGTGCGCAGGCATTGCAAGCGGGCGACGTGGCGCTGGGCGCCGATGCGGTGGCCGACATGGGCGCGGCGCCGGCCTACACCGGCAAGTACTCGGGCGTGTCCAACACCATCGCTGGCACGGTGTCCGTGGGCACGGCGGGCGCGGAACGCACCGTCAGCAACGTGGCCGACGCGCAAAACGCTACTGACGCCGTGAACCTGCGGCAGCTGGATGGCGCGGTGACGCAAGCCAACCTGTACACCGACCAGCAGATCGCCACCGTCAATAGCGGCTTGACGCAAGGCGGCAGCGGCATGTTCCAGGTGAACCAGGCCAGCGCCACACCGGCGCCCACGGCCACCGGCGCGGATGCCACCGCGGCCGGCGCGGGCGCCGTCGCCTCGGGTGACGGTAGCACCGCGTTGGGCAACGGCGCCGAAGCGCGTGGCGCCAACTCGGTGGCGCTGGGGGCGGGCAGTACCGACGGCGGACGTGCCAACGTCGTGTCCGTCGGGGCGGCCGGCAAGGAACGCCAGGTGACCAACGTGGCGGCCGGCACGGCGCAGACGGACGCGGTCAACGTGCAGCAGTTGGACGCGGCCAAGCAGGGCTCGGTGCAGTACGTCACCACGCCGGGCACGGGCGCGGTTGACTACTCGCGCGTCACGCTGGGCAACGGCGGGGCACCGGTCACGCTCAGCAACGTGGCCGATGGCGTCGACAACAACGACGCCGTCAACGTGCAGCAGTTGAACGCCGGGCTGGGCGGCGCGGTGCAGCAGTCCAACGCCTACACCGACGGCAAGTTCCAGAACCTGCGCAACGACGTCGATCGCTATCGCCGCGATGCGGCGGGCGGCACGGCCACGGCGTTGGCGGTGGCGGGTCTGGCGCAAGCCTACGCGCCGGGCCGGGGCATGTTCTCCATCGCCGGCAGCACGTACGACGGGCAGCAGGGCTTTGCGATGGGCTTGTCCACCGTGTCGGCCAGCGGCAATTGGGTCTACAAGCTGTCCGGTTCCACCAACACGCGCGGTACGTATGGCGCGGTGATCGGAGCGGGCTATCAGTGGTAAGGGAACGTCGGCTTGCCGGAACGATTTTCCGGCAAGCCGGTGGGCTTGTGCAGTGCTTGTGCCAATGCGGTGTTTATCTTTTCACAGTGAGGATTTATGCAACAACAAACTCTGATTTCTCGCGCCTTGCGCGTCGGCCTCTTCAGCGGCGCCCTGTTGCTGGCGGCGCCGGCGCTAGCGGCCGATCCGTCGCTGGACAGCGCGGTGACGGCGGCCCAGCAATGGGCGTCGATGTCGGATAGCGGCGCCACGGACAAGATGTGGAGCGCCAGCAGCGACATCATGAAAAAGAGCGTGGACAAGCAGGGCTGGTCCGAATACCTGAGCCAGTTGCGCAATGAAGTCGGCCGCCACACGAAGCGCGAGTGGCTACAGGTGGTGCGCGTGTCCGACCCGGCCGACCTGCCGCAAGGGCAATACGTGAACGTGATTTTTTCCACCAAGTTCCTCAATATGCCCGCCACCGAAACCGTATCGATGGTGGCCGGCAAGAACCGCTGGATACCGATGGGCTACGTGGTGCGCAAGATTGCACCGGATGGGCAAGCGCCCATGTAAGCCGGCGGCGCGCGCGGGGCGGTGCCTCGGGGATGCGCCCCGGGGCCAGCCCAGCCGGGCCAAGTTTGATTTGCGACAAGGCCCGCGTGTGCGCCGGACTCTAGACTGCCGGGCATGGAAACCTCTTCCCATCCCCTGGAACTGGTGGCGCCGGCCGGTAGCCTTGCGGCGCTGACCGCCGCATTGGATGCCGGCGCCGATACCGTCTATCTCGGCCTGCGCAACGCCACCAACGCCCGCAACTTCGCCGGGCTGAATTTCTCTGAAAACGACATACGCCTCGGCGTCGAGCTTGCGCATCGGCGCGGACGCCAGGTGCTGTTCGCCATCAACACCTTTGTGCAGGCGGGCAGGGCGGCCGAGTGGCACGCGGCGGTGGATGCCGCGCACGCCCTGGGCGCCGACGCCGTCATCATGGCCGACCCAGGCCTGTTGGCCTATGCCAGTGATCGCTATCCCGACCTGCGCCTGCACCTGTCAGTGCAAGGGTCGGCCACGCACGCCGACGCCATCGAACTGATGAAGGAACAATTCGGCATCCGCCGCGTGGTGTTGCCGCGCGTGCTGACCTTGTCGGAAGTGGCGCGCATCTGCGCCAACGTCAGCGTCGAAGTCGAAGTGTTCGGCTTTGGCAGCCTGTGCGTGATGGCCGAGGGCCGCTGCCTGCTGTCGTCGTACGCCACGGGCGATTCCCCCAACAACAAGGGCGTGTGCTCGCCCGCCCATGCAGTGCGCTGGGTGGAAGCGAACGGCCGCATGGACGCACGCTTGTCGGGCATTTTGATCGACCGCTACGAACCCGGCGAACCGGCCGCGTACCCCACGCTGTGCAAGGGGCGGTTTCAAGTTGATGGCCGCGACGATCATGCGCTGGAAGAACCCACCAGCCTGAACGCCATCGGCCTGTTGCCGCGCCTGGCGCAGATGGGCGTGCGCGCCATCAAGATCGAGGGCCGCCAGCGCAGCCCGGCCTATGTGGCGCAGGTGGTCGCCACACTGCGCGCCGCGCTGGACAGCGCGCAGGCCGACCCCGCGCGCTTTGCCCCGCTGGCCAAGTGGAACGCCTTGCTGGCGCGCCACGCGGAAGGATCCCAAGTCACACAAGGCGCATTTGAACGGCCATGGAAATGAATCCCAAGCAATATCAAATATCGGTCGGGCCGCTGCTGTACTACTGGACTCGGCGCGACACGCTGGACTTCTACGCCGCCTTGGCGGACGGCCCGGCTGACATTCTTTATGTGGGCGAAACCGTCTGTAGCCGCCGCCATGAATTGCGCGCGGACGACTGGCGCGACCTGGCGCACGACCTGCGCGCCGCAGGCAAGACGGTGGTGCTGTCGGGCCGCACCTTGATCGAGACGGGGGCGGAAGCCAGCGCCTTGAAGAAGCTGTGCGCGCAGGACGACTTCATGATCGAAGCGGGCGAGCTGGGCGCGGTGCGGCATCTGGCCGGGCGGCCATTTGTGGCGGGGCCGCACGTGAACGCGTATCACGGCGGCACGCTGCAATGGCTGGCGCAGCAGGGCGCCATGCGTTTTGTGGCGCCGCTGGAGATGGACGGCGAAACGTTGGCGCGGCTGCTGCAAGAGCGGCCCGTCGGGCTGGCCGCCGAAACGCTGGTGTGGGGTCGCATGGCGCTGGCGTTCTCGGCGCGCTGCTTTACCGCGCGGCATTTTCGCTTGAAGAAAGACGAGTGTGGCTTTCGCTGCATTGAGCATCCCGATGGCCTGGACATGCGCACGCGTGAATCGCGTGAATTTCTCAGCATCAACGGCATCCAGGTGCAGTCCGCCGCGTGCCTGGATCTACTGGCGCAGGCCAGCGAGCTGGCGCGGATGGGCGTCGACGTCTTGCGCGTCAATCCGCAGTCGGCCGGCACGCACGAGGCCATTGCCGCGCTGGATGCCATACGCCATGGCCAACCCGCGGGCACGGTGCTGCCACCGGCCGGCATGGGGCGATGCAACGGCTATTACCACGGCCGCTCGGGCATCGAACTGCTGGAGGCCACGGCATGACGGCGCCCGCGCACATTCCGGCCTTTCTGGCGGCGTTGGGGCGCCGCGTGCCGGCGCCGCTGGCGTCGTTGCACATGGCGGCGGGGCTGGAACTGGCGCGTCGCGTCAAGTGGCTGGCGCCACCCGCCGAACTGGACGGCCGTACTTTTGCCATCACCATCGACGACCTGGGCGTGCGTGCCGGCTTCTCGGTGCAAGGCGGCGCATTCCGCCCGGCCTGGACCCGCGCGCCGGCCGACCTGGAGCTGGGCGCGGTTTTGGCGGACCTGATCGGCATGGCGCGCGGCGACACCGATGCCGATACCCTGTTCTTTCAACGGCGCCTGCGGATATCCGGGGATACCGAACTAGGGTTGATCGTGAAGAACTGGCTGGACGCCGCGCCGCGCCCGGCCTGGATGCGGGCAGCAATATAAGGTCTCGGGCGGGCCTGAAAACCCGCTAAAACTAGGGGTTTCCACTCATTAGGCAAAGTAATTCAGAGGATAAGAAATAAGAATTTTTCTTATGGCGGGGCCGGGGCTATAACGATTGGCTGATAGACCTCAACCTACGTAAGAGAGATAAGCCATGAGGGGAAATTCCGTGACGGGCCACCAACCGGTGCGCGCGTCGACCGCCGCTTTTGTCGGCACCATGATCGAGTGGTACGACTTCTACATCTACGCCACTGCTGCCGCGCTGGTGTTCGGCAAGTTGTTCTTTCCGTCCGCGTCGGGCTTTTACGGCACCTTGGCCGCGTTCGGCACTTTTGCCGTGGGCTTTTTCGCGCGGCCGTTGGGCGGCGCGATCTTTGGCCACATCGGCGACAAGATCGGCCGCAAGAAATCCCTGGTGATCACCTTGGTGATGATGGGCTCGGTCACGGTGCTGATCGGCCTGTTGCCCACACACGCGTCCATCGGCGTCTGGGCGCCCGTGCTGTTGATCCTGCTGCGCATCGTGCAGGGCATTGCCGTGGGCGGTGAATGGGGCGGCGCGGTGCTGATGGCGGGCGAACATTCGCCGGACAAAAGCAAGCGCACGTTCTTTGCATCGTTTGCGCAGCTGGGCAGCCCGGCCGGGCTGATTTTGTCGATGCTGATGTTCAAGCTGGTCACCGGGCTGGATGACGAGGCGTTTCTCAGCTGGGGCTGGCGCGTGCCGTTCCTGTTCTCGGCCGTGTTGCTGGTGGTGGGGTTCGTGATCCGCCTGAGCGTGAACGAATCGCCCGACTTCGTGGCCGAGCAGGCCGCACAGGCCACGCGCGCCAAGTCCGCCGCGCTGGCCGGCGCCAAGCCCGCGCAGGCGCCGCTGGCACAGGTGCTGCGCGGCGCGCCGGGCCTGCTGGCGCTGGCCGTGGGCGCGAATGTGCTGGGCATTGCCGGCTTCTATTTCACCAACACGTTCATGATTGCCTACACCACGCAGTACGTGGGCCTGAACCGAGCGGTGATCCTGGACTGCCTGCTGGTGGTGTCGATCATGCAGTTCTTCATCACGCCGCTGTCGGCCTACATTGCCAGCCGCGTGGGCAACCTGCGCTTTCTGGGCGCCATGGCGTTTGCATCGATCTTCACGCCCTACGCGATGTTCAACCTGGTCGACCAGGGCTCGCTTACCAGTATTACGCTGGGGGTCGGCGTGGCGGTACTCTTCATGGGCGCCTACTACGCCGTTATCGCCGGCTACGTCAGCGACAGCTTTCCCACCCGCATCCGCTACACCGGTATTTCGATGGCATATCAGTTGTCGGGCGCCATCTTCGGTGGCTTGACGCCGCTGCTGGGTACGGTGCTGGCCGAGAATTTCAAGGGCCAGTGGTGGCCGCTGGCGCTGTTGTTCTCGGCGATTTCGTTGCTTTCCCTGGTTTCCGTCCTGCTGCTGGGCACTGTCGGCCAGCGCACCCAGAATTTTCAACTGAAGGATCAGCAAGCATGAAGGCATTTTTTCACGACGACCAGAAGCTGCATCATCCCGAGACCTATTTTTCACGCGGCAAGATGCGCACGCCGCAAGAAGTGCCGGCCCGCCTGGACGGCCTGGTGCAGGCGGCGCAGAAGCTGGGCTTTGACGTGCAGGCGCCGGCCGATCATGGCGCGGGCGCGCTGGCGGCGGTGCATTCGCTGGACTACCTGCGTTTTCTGCAGGACGCGCATGCCGACTGGATGAAGCTGCCGGGCGACTGGGGCGGCGAAGTGGTCTCGAACGTGTTCGTGCGCGAACCCAACGCCTTGCGTGGCGTGCTGGCCAAGGCCGGGCGTTACCTGGCGGACGGCAGCTGCCCCGTGGGCCCGCATACCTGGCAGTCGGCCTACTGGGCGGCGCAGTGCGCGGTGGCCGGCGCCGAAGCCTTGCTGGCCGGCGACCCGCACGCCTACGCCATCTGCCGCCCACCGGGCCACCATGCGCGGCGCGATGCGGCGGGTGGCTTTTGCTACCTGAACAACGCGGCCATCGCGGCGCAGCGGCTGACGTCGAAGTTTCCCCGCGTGGCCATCCTGGACACCGACATGCATCACGGGCAAGGCATCCAGGAGATCTTCTACGAACGCAACGACGTGTTGTACGTGTCGATTCACGGCGATCCTGAAAACTTCTACCCGGTGGTCGCGGGCTTTGAAGACGAGCGTGGCGCGGGCGCGGGCTACGGCTACAACATCAACCTGCCCATGCCGCACGGCTCCAGCGAAGCCGTGTTCTTTGACCGGCTGGCGCAGGCGCGCCGCGCCATCGAGCTATTCCAGCCGGACGCGCTGGTGCTGTCGCTGGGTTTCGACATTTTCGAGAAAGACCCGCAGGCCATGGTCAGCGTCACGGAAGACGGTTTCGAGCGCTTGGGCGGCGAGGTCGGCGCGCTGCGCCTGCCCACGCTGATCGTGCAGGAAGGCGGCTACTATATCGACGGATTGGAATCCAACGCGTCGCGCTTCTTCGCGGGGCTGACCGGCGTCTGAAACACGGGGCATCGGCGGGGCCGGCGTGGATTCCACCCGGCCTTTTTTTCGCCCTTGACCCCACGCCATGCCCCAGCCGCCCGTTCGCACTGTTCCGTCACAACCGCTTGCCCCCGAACGCATGGACTGGAACCTGCTGCGTACCTTCATGTTTGTCGTGCAAGAGCGCGGCGTGGGTCGCGCGGCGCAGGCGCTGCACCTGAGCCAGCCGGCCGTCAGCCAGGCGCTGAAGCGGCTTGAAGATGCAGTGGGTGGGCTGCTGCTGCACCGGCGCAACGGCGAATTCCGTCTGACCGGCCTGGGCGATGAAATCTACGCCATTGCCCGCGACATGTACGGCACGATGGCGCGCATTGAAAACGCCACCACCCAGGACCGCGCCGAAATTGCCGGTACGCTGCGGCTGCTGGTCATGAGCAAGGTGCAAAGCCCGGCCTACGACGATTTCCTGGCGCAGTTTCACCGGCGCTATCCCAAGATTGAATTCCACGTGGATGTGCTGCCCAGCGCCGCCATCCTGGACGCCCTGGCCAAGCGCGTGCCGGCCCTGGGCATCTGTCTGTGCCGCAAACCGGTTGACGCGTTGGAGCGGCGGCTGTTTCTGCGCCACCATTACGCGGTCGTCTGCGGCCGTCATCATCCGCTGTTCTCCAAGCCGCGCGTCAGCCTTGAAGACCTGATGGACCAGAACTTCGTGTGCTTCGCCAGCGACCAGATCGGCGATACGCTATCGCCCTTGACGATCTTTCGCGATCAGCAGGGGTTTACCGGTCGCATCGTGGGCACCTCGCCCAATATCGAAGAAATACGCCGCATGGTGGTGGCCGGCATCGGCCTGAGTTTCCTGCCGGAACATTTGATACGCCAGGATGTGATGAGCGGTGACCTGCGCCGGCTGCCGCCCGCGGAGTCGGTGGCCGAGATCGATGTGTTCCTGACCTGGCACAAGCAACGCAAGCTGAGCACGGTGGAAGTCGCGTACCTGAGCGCCTTCGACCGTTTCCTGAACCGCATCCCGCTGGATTCGCGCGCGGGGTGATGGCGCCGGGCCGCGGCGCGCCTGCCAAGCGCGGCTACCGAAGGCGCTAACCCGCGCGCGTTTCCATGCGCCGGGCCACGCGTGACAGCGCCAGGCTGGCGCCGAAATACAGCAGCGCCACCGCCAGGTAGACCTCAACGTGATAGGGCCGCCAGTCGGTGCCCGCGACCACCGCCTTGGCCGCGCCCAATACGTCGAAGACGCCGATGATGCTGACCAGCGAGGTGTCTTTTACCGCGCCCACGAACACGCCCAAGGCGGCCGGCGCGGCGATGCGGCGGGCTTGTGGCCAGATCACCGTGGCATAGGCCGTGAACGGCCGCATGCCCAGCGCGCGCGCCGCCATCATCTGGCCGGGCGGAATCGCTTGCAGTGCGCCGCGCAGCACCTCGGCCAACAGACACGCCGTATGCAGGGTCAGCGCGGCCAACGCCATGCTGAACTTGGACACGTTGCCGCCTAACAGCATGGGCAACACGAACGAGGCGAACAATAGTTGGGTCACCAGCGGCACGCCGCGCACCGCTTCGATCAGGCCGGCTGCCGCCATCGACCCGGCCCGGCTGCCGGACCGGCGCAGCAGCGCCAGCGCAAAGGCCAGCGGCACGGCGGCGGCCAGCGCGGCAATGGCCAGGATCAACGTGACCAGCAAGCCGCCCCAGCGTTGCGGCCCGATTGGCGTGCCGCCCCAGGGCCACCCGGACAAGGCGGAAACGGCGATGGCCAGCAGCGTCAGAAGTAATCCAGGCAGCAGTGCCGGCAGGAACTTCGGTGGCAGCTTGGGTAGCAGCTTGGGCAGAAACTTCGGCAGCCACTTCGGCAGCCACTTCGGCAGCAACGCCGGCAGCGAACCTGGCGTCCACCTTGGCTGCAACGCGGCGAGCGAGCCCAGCGGGTGCCCCGGCACCGACCCGACCCGGCGCGGGCGCGCGGCCAGGCCGCCTGCGCCCAGCGTCAGCGCGATGCCTGCGACCAGTGCCGCGCAGGCGACCAGCGCGGCGCTCCGGTCGCCCGGAGCCATCGTGCCAAAGACCAGCAGCGGCAGGTTTTGGCCCACGGCCGCCCAGCATGCGCCGGCGGCGCGCGCGCAGGCTTCGGGCTCGCCATGCCATACCGCGCCCAGCACGGCCCAGTCCAGCAACGCCCACGCCGCCATCGCAAGCGCAAGTGTGATTGCCACCGTCATGGCAAGCCGGAATCCGGCGACCAATGCCGCCGTGATTGCCGAGGCGTACGTCGCCCTTGTTGCCAAGGTCAATGGCGCGGTGATTGCCGATGCCAAGGCTTGCCGTGTTGCTGGCGCCGTCAGCCCGTTCAGCGCGACCTGGCCAAGCTTGCCACGCCTGCGTCGGTGGCCGTCCGTGGGGTTCCAGCGGGATCGGTCACCCAGGCGCGGCCCGTGCGTGTCGCCCGGACCATGCCGTGCGTGGCGCGCATTCCAGGCCGACAGGCCGCCGCCCACCAGCAGCGCCAAGCTCAGGTAAATGGCCAGCGCCAGCGCAATGCCTTCCAACGCCAGCCCCGTCTGCGTGATGACTGTGTTGATGACGGCCATCAATTCCTGGTAGCCGATGGCAATGGCCAAGGTGCTGTTCTTGATCAGCGCCAGGCATTGGTTGGCGTAAGGCGGCAGCGCCACCCGCACGGCATAGGGCGCAATCACCCGCTGCATCACGGCGCGCGGCGTCAAGCCCATGGCCTGGCCGGCTTCCACCAGCCCCAGCGGCACCGCGCGCACGGCGGCGCGCACGATGTCGGCGATGTAGGCGGCGTGAAAGACCACCAGCCCGATCAGCAGCGCCACGAACTCGATGCTGGGTTGCCAGCCGCCATGCAGCCCCAGGCCACGCTTGACCGGCAAGTCTATCTGCACGGCGGGCAGCAACGCCCAAGCGAACAGGACGGCGGCGGCCAACGCCGCATACACCGCGCGCGGGCAGGCGCGGCGTCGCGCCCAGGCGGCTAGCGCCAACGCGGCCAGCACCACGGCGGCATACGGCAAGCAGCCATGCAAGGCAGGCAAGGCCAAGCCCCGATTGGACAGCAATACGGACGGCAACGGCGACCAGGCTTGCCGTGCATCCGGCAGCCGCAACAGCAGCCCATACCAGACGAACAATTGCAGTAACACCGGCGTGTTGCGCAGCGGGGCGATGATGGCGGCTGCGGCGCGCGCCGCCAAGGCGTTTGCCGATAGCCGCATCAAGCCCAGCGCGATGCCCAGCAACGTCGCCAGCGCAATCGCCAGGACGGCCACGGTCAGCGTGTTGACCAGGCCCGCCGCGATCGACATCCAGTAAGGATCGTCAGGCGTGACGCTCAACAGGCTTTCCGAAATGCGAAAGCCCGACGGCTGAAGCAGGAAGCCGAATCCGCCTTGCACCCCGCGCGCGGCCTGTACGCCTTCGATGTGCGCCAGCAACACGGCGGCCATGCCGCCCAGCACCAGCGTCCATGCCAGCGTGGGCAGCCAGCGGCGCAGGAAGCCGGGCGGCGCAAAGGGAAGTGTGGTTGCAGTCATTGAAGTCTTGCCCATGCAAAAGGCGGGCCGGTGGCCCGCCCGCCGCGTTCAGTCCTTAGCGCTTCACTGGAATGGCGGCGAATACAGCAGGCCGCCCTTGTTCCATTGCGCATTCAGGCCACGGTCCAGTTTCAGCGGGGTGTTGGCGCCCAGGTTGCGGTCCCACACTTCGCCGTAATTGCCCACGGCCTTGATGGCGTTCTTGGCCCAGCTTTCGTCCAGGCCGAAGCTTTTGCCGATGCCCGGGTCCACGCCCAGCAGGCGGCGTACCTGTGCGTCGGTGCTTTGCGATTGGGCGTCGGCATTGGCCGACGTCACGCCCAGCTCTTCGGCGGCCACCAGCGCGTTGACCGTCCACCGCACAATGGCGGCCCAGTTGGGATCGTCCTGCCGAACGAAGGGGCCAAGCGGCGACTTGTTGATGCGTTCGGGCAGGATGACGAAGTCGTCCGGCTTGGCGGCGCGCGCCGCGCGGCTGGCGGCCAGCGTGGACGCGTCCGACAGGTACACGTCGCAGCGGCCGGCGTAGAACGCCTGTTCCAGTTCGACCAGGTTTTCAATCACCACTGGCCGATACGTCAGCTTGTTCTTCTTGAAGTAGTCGACCAGGTTCTGTTCATTGACGGTGCCCGGCTGCACGCAGACCTGCGCGCCTTCAAGCTCGGTGGCGCTTTTGACGCCCAGCTTGCGTGGCACCAGAAAACCCTGGCCGTCGTAGAACACGATGCCGGCCGACGCAATGCCCAGGCCCGCGTCACGGCTGGACGTGATGGTGGTGTTGCGGTTCAGTACGTCGATTTCGCCGGACTGTAGCGCGGGAAAGCGCTGCTGCGAACTCAACGGCACGAAGCGGGTTTTGTTCGCGTCGCCCAGCACGGCGGCGGCCAGCGCGCGGCACAGGTCGGCGTCCAGGCCGGTCCAGCGGCCGTCCTTGTTCGCAATCGACAAGCCCGCCGACCCTTGGCTGACGCCGCAAACCAGTTCGCCGCGCTTCTTGATGGTATCGACGGTGCCTGCCTGCGCCACGCCCGCGGCCAGCGCCACCGCCACGCCCGCCGTCTTCCAGAATTGAATCAATCGCATGCCGTTCCCGTATCGTATGTATGCAAGAAAGGCATGAATTCTAGGGGCGCGCCCGCGATATCCGAGCGACTGTATCGTCATATCAATATAAGAACTAAGCCTTATCCAGATGTGCATCGGGTCCCTAGAATTCGGCCATACCAAGTTGCAATCCACAGGAAGGCCGCGCATGAGCTGGCAGGACGAATTCAGGCAGTTATTTCCCATCACGCGTGACAAGGCCTACGCCAACATTGCCTACACCAGCCCGCTGTCGCCCAAGGTGGCCGATGCGGTGGCACAGTTTTTTGAGGGCATCACCCATGCCCGCAGCGACAAGCCGCAATGGCTGCGCGATGCCGATGCGTTGCGCGTGCGCCTGGCACGTCTGATCGGCGGCGACGCCCGGCGGCTGGCCTTCACCAAGAACACCACCGAAGGCTTGAACACCGTGGCGCAGGGCCTGGCCTGGCAACCCGGCGACAACCTGGTCGTGGATGATCAGGAACATCCCACCAATGCCTTGCCGTGGTTGAACCTGCGCCGCCACGGCGTGCAGGTGCGCGTGGCGGCGGCGACGTCGCATCGCTATACGGTGGACGATTTATGGCAGCACGTGGATGCGCGCACCCGTCTGATCGCGGTGTCATGGGTGCAGTACGGCACCGGCCTGCGTACCGACATTGCCGAGCTGGGCCGCCGCTGCGCGCAGCGCGGCATCTGGCTGGTGGTCGATGGCATCCAGGGGGCAGGGCTGCTGCGCGCGCGGGTAGACGAATGGCAGGTGGACGCCTTCGCCAGCGGCGCGCACAAGGGCATGCTGGGTCCGCTGGGCGTGGGCCTCTTGCATGTGTCGGAAAAATTGCTGGACGCGCTGGACCCGCTTTACGTGGGGCCATCGGGCGTCACTACCTTGGACAAGTCGGGCCTGCAATGGCAGGTGGGCGTGGCGGACGCGGGCGACGCGCGCCGTCTGGAAACGGGCAACCTCAACTACCCGGGCATCGCGGGTTGGGCGGGCGCGCTGGATCTGATCGAAGGCGCCGGCCCGGATCGCATCGAACCCTGGGTGCTGGAACTGTCGCACGCCTTGCACGACGGCTTGCGGGCGCAGGGGGTGGCCGTGGTATCGCCGTCCGACCCCGAATTGCGCAGCACCACAACGGCGTTGCGCGTGGCCGACCCGGCCGGCGCGCTGGCGCATTTGACGCGCGCCGGTGTGGTGGCCAGCGTGGTGGAGTATGGTTACGTGCGCTTGTCCGTCGGCGCCTATAACAATCACGCGGACATCGACCGTATCCTGAGCGCCACGCGCGCCTTGGCGGCCTGATCCGCAAACTCGAATCAACGACATTCCTGGAGAGACACATGACTGAACCGAAGAAGCCCAACTGGCGCCTGGAAACCGTGGCCGTGCATGGCGGCTACCGCCCCGACCCGACCACGCGCGCCGTCGCCGTGCCCATCTATCAAACCGTTGCCTACGCGTTCGATGACACGCAGCATGGCGCCGACCTGTTCGACCTGAAGGTGCCGGGCAACATCTATACCCGCATCATGAACCCCACGACCGACGTGCTGGAGCAGCGCGTGGCGGCCCTGGAAGGCGGCATTGCCGCGCTGGCGCTGGCCTCGGGCCAGTCGGCCGTGACCTATGCCATCCTGACCATCGCGGAAGCGGGCGACAACATCATTTCGTCCAGCACGCTGTATGGCGGCACCTACAACCTGTTCGCGCACACGCTGCCGCAATACGGCATCACCACGCGCTTTGCCAACCCCAGCGACCTGGCCGCCTTCGAAGCGCAAATCGATGACCGCACCAAGGCCATCTTCGCGGAATCGGTCGGCAACCCGCTGGGCAACATCACCGACATCGCCGCGCTGGCCGACGTCGCGCACCGCCATGGCCTGCCGCTGATCGTGGACAACACCGTGCCGTCGCCATACCTGCTGCGCCCCATCGAACACGGCGCCGACATCGTGGTGCAATCGCTGACCAAGTACCTGGGCGGCCACGGCACCAGCCTGGGCGGCGCCATCATTGATTCCGGCAAATTCCCGTGGGCCGAGCACAAGGCGCGCTTCAAGCGCCTGAACGAACCGGACGTGAGCTACCACGGCGTGGTCTACACCGAAGCATTCGGGCCGGCCGCCTACATCGGCCGCGCGCGCGTCGTGCCGCTGCGCAACACGGGCGCGGCGATCTCGCCGTTCAACTCGTTCCAGATTCTGCAAGGCATCGAAACGCTGGCGCTGCGCGTGGACCGTATCGTTGAAAACGCGGTCAAGGTGGCGAACTTCCTGCGTGAACATCCGAAGGTGGAATGGGTGAACTACGCGGGCCTGCCGGACCACCCCGACCACGCGCTGGCGCAGAAGTACCTGGGCGGCAAGGTGCCGGGCCTGTTCACCTTCGGCGTGAAGGGCGGCCGCGACGCGGGCGCGCGCTTCCAGGACGCGCTGCAACTGTTCACGCGCCTGGTCAACATCGGTGATTCCAAGTCGCTGGCGACCCACCCGGCATCCACCACGCACCGCCAGCTGAATCCCGAAGAGCTGCAAAAGGCAGGCGTGCGCGAAGAAACGGTGCGCTTGTCCATCGGCATCGAACACATCGACGACCTGATCGCCGATCTGGAACAAGCGTTGGCGCAGGTTTAAGCGCCGCCCGGCGGACGCTTGCGCAGGGCCGAGGGCGCAACGCCCTCGGTGCGCTGAAACACCCGGCTGAACGCCGCCTGAGATTGATAGCCCACCCGCTCCGCTGCATCCTGTATGCCCATGCGCTGGCTCAGATACCGGCGCGCCACGCGCATGCGCAGCAATTGCAGCAGCTGCGCGGGCGTGGTGCCGCTTTGCAGCGTGAAGCGTCGGTGGAACGTGGCCTTGGACATATGCAGGCGGTCGGCCATGTCCTGCATGCTCCAGGGCGCGGCGGGCTGCGCCAGGATGGCTTGCAGCAGGCTGGCCATGGCGGGGTCGCGCGCCAGCACGAACAGCCCGTAGGCCTGACGATCATGCACGGCCAGATGGCGCAGCATGAAGAAGATCAGCAGATCGGTCAGCCGTTCCAGCACCACGGGCGAGCCGCCCGGCGTGGGCGCGGTGTCGGCGGTTTCTGCCAGGATCAGGTCGAACACGCCGCGCGCCGTGCGAAAGCGCTCGTCCTGGGCGCGCAGCACCAGGTAGTCGGGCAGGGTGTCGGCCAACAGGTCGGCCAGCCCCGGCCGGAATTGGAAAAAGCCGCAGGCCAGGCCCGTGCCATCGGCCTGCCGGGGCAGCAGCGGCTCCATGGCGCGGCACAGCGCGGTGCCGGGCGCCACGGCATCAAGCGGCGTCAGCGCATGCGGAATATCCCGCAGGAAAAATATGCCGTCGCCGGCGGCAAGCGTCAGCGTGTCCAGCTCGGCGCCCTGGCCGTCATGCAGTGCAACGCGGCATTGGCCATGCAGAATCAGATGAAAGCTGGCGCGCGCGCGGCCGCTGGTGCTGGCGGACCAATTGCCGCAATACTGGCCCAGGTGATACAAGCTGGATTGCACTTCCAGGCTGGACAGAAGCAGCGCGTCGACGGCGGCTTGATCGGTAGGGGAGGCGTCGTTGGGCAAGGTCGGCAGGCGTGGCGGTGGCGAAGGTGGGGGCGGAGCTTGGGGGCGGTGCTGGTGACGGTAACTCGCAACTGATCTGGTCCAGTGACCGTCGCAGTTTCGGCTGGTTATAAGCGCATAGCTGAAAGTCGATAAGATCTAGCATCAAGTTGCGATCTTCGCGCATTGTCGCTTGTGGCCGGGCGCCCGCACAATATTGTTTTCAACCTTGTCTTGAACGACACCCAGGAGATCCACATGGCCCGTTTGCCCGTCCATACCGCGCAAAGCGCTCCCGAACCCACGCGCGCCGCGCTGGCCGCCGCGGAGCAGGGCGCGGGATACCTGTCCAATCTGCTGGGCGTGCTGGCCAATGCGCCGGTGGCGCTGGAAGCCTATCAAACCCTGTCGCAATTGAACGCGCGCGCCGGCCTTAGCTTGCAGGAACGCGAGGTGGTGCAACTGGTGGCGGGCACGCGTCACGGCTGCACGTTCTGCGTGGCGGGCCACACCGCCATCGCGCGCAACAAGGCGCGCTTGTCGCCCGAGGTTGTCGATGCGCTGCGGGCGCAAGGCGTGCTGCCCGACCAACGCCTGCAAGCGCTGGCGGCGTTCACCGAAGCGGTGATCGACACCCGCGGGCGCGTCAGCGACGACGCACTGCAAGCGCTGCGCGATGCCGGCTATACGGACGGCAACGCGCTGGAAGTAATTGTGGGCGTGGGGCTGGCCACCATCTGCAACTTTGGCAATAACCTGGCGCAGACCCCGCTGAACGAGCAGCTGCGTGACTACGCCTGGAGCGGCGCGTGATGGCGGCGCAAGCCTTGAACCCCGACGCAGGCCTGCGCCTGCCTGACGATCTGGCAGCGTGGCTGGCCGACCATGCCGACGCGCTGGACGACGGCACCCAGGACGCCGCCACCGTGCTGCCCAGGCTGGCGCGGGCCGGCATCTTTCGTATCGGCGTGCCGCAAGCGCAGGGCGGGCTGGCCGGTACGGACATTGGTGACGCCATCGAAGCCGTGTCGCAAGTGGCCGAGTATTCGGTCGCCAGCGCCTTCGTGGCGTGGGGTCAGCGTGTCTTTATCGAATACCTGTTGCGCAGTCCGAACGCGGGCTTGGCGCAACGTTGGTTGCCCGCGCTGTTGTCGGGCGAACAAGCCGGCGCCACCGCGCTGTCGAACGCGATGAAGTTCTTGTCGGGCATCGAATCGCTGCAAATCAGCGCGCGCGAATCCGAGGGCGCCTGGGTGCTGGACGGCCGCATGCCGTGGGTGACGAATCTGCGGCCCCAGGGCTTTCTGGTGGCGGCCGCCGTCAGCGCACCCGACGGCACGCCGGCCGTGGTGGCGTTGCCGCACGATATCGCGGGGCTGGTGCGCAGCCCCGACCTTTCCCTGATGGCCTTGCAGTCCAGCAACACGGCGGCGTTGGAGGTGCAGGGCGTGCGCATCGCTTCGGAGTGGCTGATCCACCCTGACGCGCGCCAATATCTGCCCGGCGCCCGGCCGGCTTTTGCGGGGCTGCAATGCGGCTTGTCCATCGGCCTGGCGCGGCGTGCCTTGCAGGCGGCGGCGCAAAGCGGGCAGGGGCAGGCGTCGCGGGGCATCCTCGGCGAACCCCTGGCGGCGTTGCGCGCGCAGGTGCAAGCCCAAAGCGCAAGCCTGATCGATGGGGTGCGCAGCGGGCGTTTCGTCACCGAGCCCTGGGCGTTGTTCGAGATCCGCATCGCGCTGGCCGAGGCCGCGCAGCAGGCGGTGCAACTGGAACTGCAAGCCAGCGGCGGCGCAGCGTATCTGACCAGTGCCGGCGCGGGGTTCGCCCGGCGGTGGCGCGAGGCGGCTTTCCTGCCCATCGTCACGCCCAGCCTGGTGCAGTTGAAAACCGAATTGGCCAAGCGCCAGGCCAAGCTGGCGGCCGAAGCGGCCGGGATCGCGGTATGACGGCGGCTGAGCCGCCGGTGAGCACGACGACGGGCGAGCGGCCGGGGCCCACGACGGCGGGCGAACTGCCTGTGCGTAGCCCCAAGGGCGCGCCGCCGCTGCACCTGACGGCGGGCGCGCCGCCGGTGTTGCAGGCGCGCGGCCTGGCCCTGCGCTACCCCGCCGCGCCGGCGCCGGTCTTTGAAGCGGTCGACCTGGACTTGGCGCGCGGCGAAGTGGTGGCGGTGCTGGGCGCCAGCGGCGCGGGCAAATCCAGTCTGCTGCGCGTGCTGGCGGGCTTGCAAGAGGCCACTGCCGGATCGCTGCTGATGGAAGGCGCGCCGCTGACTGGCGTGCACCCGCGCGTGGCGGTGGCGTTTCAAGACCCCAGCCTGCTGCCGTGGCTGTCCCTGGAACGCAATGTGGCGTTCGGGCTGGACTTCAAGCATCAACCGGCGTTGACGGACGCGCAGCGCCGCGCGCGCGTGGACCAGGCCATTGACGAAGTCGGCCTGTCGCATGCGCGGCACCTGCGCCCCGCGCAATTGTCCGGTGGCATGGCGCAGCGCACCGCCTTGGCGCGTTGCCTGGCGCGCCAGCCGTCGGTGTTGCTGCTGGACGAGCCGTTCGGCGCGCTTGACGAAGTCACGCTCGGCGACATGCAACTGCTGCTGCGCAAGGTGGTGGCAGATTTCCAGACCGCCGCCGTGCTGATCACCCACGATATCGACGAAGCGCTGGTGCTGGCTGACCGCATCGTGCTGCTGGGCGGCGCGCCCGGCCGCATCCTGGGCACCTGGCAGGTTGACCTGCCGCAGCCGCGCGCCGACCTGTTGCCTGAAATGGGCGCGCTGCGCCTTGAAATCCTGACCCGCTTGCGCAGTGCGCTGCGCGCGGGTCATGTTGCGTCTGTACCGGCCTGACCGGATTCCGATTCCCAAGCAAGGAGTATTTGATGTGCCTGGAACACATGTCGCGTCGCGACTGGTTGAAACTATCGGCCCTGCTGACGGCAGGTGGCGCAGCGTCCTTGCTGTCGGCGTTCAACGCCCGCGCGCAAACCGAGCCGGACGCGCCCGTGCGCATCGGCTATCTGCCCATTACCGACGCCGCGCCGCTACTGGTGGCGCATAACAATGGCCTGTTCGAGAAGGCCGGCGTCAAGGCAGAAAAGCCCACGCTGCTGCGCAGTTGGGCGCAGGTGATCGAAGCGTTTATTTCCGGGCAGGTCAACGTCGTGCATCTGCTGTCGCCCATGACCGTGTGGGCGCGCTTTGGCAGCCAGGTGCCGGCCAAGGTGGTGGCATGGAACCACGTGGGCGGGTCCGGCCTGACCGTGGCGCCTGCTGTCAACAGCGTCAAGGAACTAGGCGGCAAGACGGTCGCCATTCCGTTCTGGTATTCCATCCACAACGTCATGCTGCAATACCTGCTGCGCGAAAACGGCTTGACGCCGGTAGCGCGCAAGGACGGTTCGGCGGGCGCCAATGAGGTCAACCTGGTCGTCATGGCGCCCGCCGACATGCCGCCCGCGCTGGCGCAGAACCGCATTGCCGGCTACATCGTGGCCGAGCCGTTCAATGCGCTGGCCGAAACGCTGGGCGTGGGCAAGGTGCTGCGTTTTACCGGCGACGTCTGGCGCAACCACGCGTGCTGCGTGGTGTTCATGCACGAGCGTGACCTGGAACAGCGGCCGGCGTGGTCGCAAAAGGTGGTGGACGCCATCGTGCAGGCGCAGCTGTGGATTCGGGACCATCGGGCCGAGACGGCGCAACTGCTGTCCAAGGAAGGCATCAACCGCTACACGCCGCACGCCCTGCCGGCGCTGACCAAGGTGCTGGCGCCGCCCGCGTCCGACCGAGAGCAGTACCTGGCCAGCGGTGCCATTCGCCATGCCGATTGGGATGAGCGCCGGATCGACTTCCAGCCGTATCCCTTTCCCAGCTACACCGAAGAGCTGGTGCGCCGCCTGCGCGACACGGTGATCGAGGCCGACCGGGGCTTTCTTGCCGACCTGGACCCAGCCCGCGCGGCGCGCGAGTTGGTGGACGACCGCTACGTCAAGCGCGCCATCGAATCCGTGGGCGGCCTGAGCCGCTTCGGCTTTCCCGACGCCTACAGCCGGACTGAAATGGTGCAGGCGTGACGGCACGGGAATCGCTTGCCGGCGCGGCGGTAGACGGTATGGCACAACCGGCACAACCGGCACAACCGGCACAACCGGCACAACCGGCACAAACCGAGCACACCGAGCACACCGAGCGCACCGAGCGCACCGAGCGCACCGGGCACAGCGGGCACACCGGGCAAACCGAGCACACCGAGCGCACCGGGCAAACCGAGCACGCCGGGCAATCGCCACAATCGCCGTCCGTGGCATCCACGACGCGGGCCGGGCGGACGGTTCGCGCCGGGGCGGGATCCCTGGGCCTGGGCGCGCGATGCGCGCTGGGCCTGGGGGGCCTGGCTGCGCTGCTGGCGCTGTGGTGGCTGGGCACGGACGTGCTGTCGCCGGCCGGCGGCATGGCGCGGCGCTTTTCGCCGGGCGCCACATTCATCAGCCTGGCCGAATTGCTGACGGCGTCCGACCTGCCGATGCACATCCTGGTCAGCCTGCGGCGCATCGGCGTGGGCCTGGGGTTTGCGCTGGCCATCGGCGTGCCGCTGGGCCTGGCCATCGGCAGTTGGCGCCGCCTGGAAGCCACGGTGTCGCCCGCCATGCAGTTCCTGCGCATGATTTCGCCGCTGTCCTGGATGCCGATAGCCGTGATGGTGTTCGGCGTGGGCGACGATCCGGTCTATTTCCTCCTGACGTTCGCCGCCGTCTGGCCCATCGTGCTGAACACGGCGGCCGGCGTGCAGCAGCTGGACCCGCGCTGGTTACAGCTGGCGCAAAGTGTGGCGGCCACGCGTTGGGAGACCTTGCGCAGCGTGATCCTGCCCGGCGTGCTGGGCCACATCCTGACCGGCGTGCGCCTGGCCATCGGCATTTTGTGGATTGTGCTGGTGCCGTGCGAGATGCTGGGCGTGTCGGCGGGGATGGGGTATTTCATCCTGGACACGCGTGACCGGCTGGCCTATTCAGAACTGATGGCCATGGTGTTGATGATCGGCGTGCTGGGCTTTCTGCTGGACGCGGCGGCGCGCGGCTTGTATCGGTACTGGCGCGGATAGAGCGCAGGCAGGGCGCAGGCAGGGCGCAGGCAGGGCGCAGGTAGGGCGCAAGCAGGGCGTGGATAGGGCGCGGATAGGGGCGCAGCAAGCGATGCCACTGCGCGGCGGGGTCGGCGCCCGCCGCCTGTCACTTGCGCGCGTTCTTGCCCGGCGCCGGGCAGACCACGCCGCGCAACTTGCGTTGCACGGGGTCCCGGGCGACCGGCGCATTGTGAATGCCCGCCACGGGTATCGATTCCACCAGCGCGCCGGTGGCGTTGTTGCCGGCGTAGTGCTGGGTCTGCGTGACGGTGTAGGTGTTGGCGCTGCAATTCAAAATGATGGGCTGCGACACCGACGCGTAAGCCTGGCCGTTGGTCTCGGACACGCGCGGCTGCGCGTAAAACCAGGCCACGGTCACCGCCATCACCACCGGACGGTCGGACATGGGCGCGATGGACGCGCTGTCGTAGAACACACCGGGCATCGCTTGCGGGTCCAGCGGCGTCCAGACCGGGTCGCCGCCAAAGGTCATGCCGGATACGCCCAGGTCGCGCGGCACGATGTTGACGGCGCACGCGTCGGCGGGAATCGGATCGCCTTCGCGTACGGTCACCGCCGCGCAAACATCCGGCGCGACGGCTTTTGCGGGCTGCCCCCAGGCGGCTGCCCCGAAAACGAGCAGGGCTAGGGTAAGCGGGGCGAGCCTTGCAATCATGTCCGGGTTCCGTGTGTGGCCGATGCGGCGTAAGAGTATGTCACGCCAGTATAGAGAACGTTGCGCAACGCGCTATAGTTTCGCCCATTCTCCAAACGCCACCGGCCAAATGGTCGGTCTTCATCCCCAGTATGTGTTGTCGCCATGAACCTTAGACTGCTTGCCAGCGGCGTCGCCATCGCCGTCGCGGCGGTCTTGGGCTATGGCATCTACCAGTTGGTGCCGATGGGCCAGCCGTTGACCCGCAGCGAAGTCATCGGCGAACTTAACGGCTTGCCGCTGGCCTCGTCCTCGCGCGTATCGCTGCAACGGTTCGGTGAACGACAACTGTTGATTGGCCAGCGCCTGGTCGGCGCCAAGGACCTGGCCAACCTGGAACGCGCGCCGCTGCTGGACGCGCAACTGCCCGGCTACGACGCGCGCCAGCCCCCGCCCTGGCAACTGGCCGACACGCGCAACCTGATCTATGGCGGGCAGGGCACCGGCGTGTTCGAGCTGCTGGGGTCGGTGCGCGGGGATACCGGCGTCAGCGTGATCGGCGCGCCCGACGGCGGCACGCTGTATCTGGTGACCGCTGCGCCTTCGGCCGGGCAGGGCGAGTCGCCCTCCGGCTGGGACACCCTGCGGTCGGACGACCTGGGCAAGACCTGGACCTACGCGCCCGATGTCACGCTGGGCGGCTCGCGCCAGTACACCGTATTCCTGACCGGGCAGCGCGTCATCGCGCTGGAACGCCACGAATCCGGGCAGCGCCTTTTGGTCAGCGAAGATGGCGCCCGCCACTGGGCGGCCACGCGGCTGGACGATCAGGTCTGGCCCGACGCCAGCGCGTTCGATCGCGCGTTCCGCGAAGCCGCCGAACGGCCCGGCAATCCGCGCGCCGACGACCAGTTGGCCTACGACTGGTCGCTTTATCCGCTGGACGACACGCACGCCGTCGGCTGGAGCTGGCGCACGCGGGTCAGCCTGAATGCGTCCCACGGCAACGAAGTGCTGGAGACGCGGCGTTTCGAAGTGGAATTCCAGGACGGCGCACCGCCCGGCTTTCGCATCACGCAGGGCGTGCCGCCCGTGCCCGCGCCAGCGCCGGACGACCTGTACACGCGCGACCAGGCCGTGTTTCAGACCCAGGGCGACGCCATCTATGAACTGGACAAAGCGGATCGCTCATGGCGGCGCCGCGCGGTATCGCCCAGCGTGCAGGGCACGCCAAGCTGGATCGGCGACGCCTGGTTTGGCCCCAACGCGTGGGTCATCAAGACCTACGCGGACCATTTGTTGTCGTTCAACGAATACACCAAGACGTACTTCTATACGCGCGACCACGGCAAGACCTGGCGCCCGTTTCAAATGCCGCAGGATGTGGAAACCGGCCTGATCGGGCTGGACTTGTCCGGCGACGGCCTGTTGTCGCTGGCCGAGCGCGACGGCAAGACGGTCATCCGGCGGTATCCGCTGGACTAGGCGCAGGCCGGGCCGCGCTGGCAGGCGGGAAGGCTGGCTGGCGGGCAGGCAGGCACGAAGGCAGGCCGGCGGGCAGGAAGGCCGGCAGGCACGCAGGCCGGCAGGAGGGCAGGCAGGCAGGCTGATAGGCGTTTGGCCGTCGCGCTATCCCCGCCGATCTATCCCGCTATTGCTCCAGCACGTATTCCGGATACCGCTTGCAGATCTCGGCCACCTGGCTCAGCGTGCCCGACAGATGCTCGCGCAGCACGCGCTGCGCGCCGGCCGGGTCTTGCGCCACGATGGCGTCCAGCAGGCGTTGATGGTCGTCCATGATGCGTTCCGCCTTGCCGGCCTCGGGCAGATGCAGGCGGCGCAGGCGATCCAGGTGCCCGCTGTAGCGCTGCTCCAGTTCCCACAGGCTGTGCACGCCCGCCGCCGTGTGCATGTCGCGGTGAAACGCCTGATCGGCGTTGATGAACTGCTGGTATTGCCCGCTGGCGTGGCTGGCGTGCTGCAAGTCGATGCTGGCTTGCAGGCGCTGGTGCAGGATGGGGTCGGGCCGTTGCGCCAGCATGTGCACGATTTCAAGCTCCAGCGATTGCCGCAGGAAATGCGCCTGGCGGGCCGCCGGGATGTCGATGCGGCTGACCACCGTGGTGTGCTGCGGATAAATCTCCACCAGCGCCTCTTCGGCCAGCCGCATCAGCGCGTCACGAATCGGCGTCTGGCTCAGGCCATACGTTTCGGCCAGCGTCACGCGGGACAGGGGCGCGCCGGGGGCGAGCTCCAGCGACACGATCTGTTCGCGTAGATGTTCGAAGACCTGGGGCGCCGCGTGGCGCGAACGGTCCAGTCTTAGCTTGGGGCTTTGCATCGCTGGCCTGGCGGGGTACGGGGTAAAGCCCGCAGTGTAGCGGGTTTCCACCTAGCTGACGCACTAATGTATTAGTGTTTAAATGGCTCCATCCCCACCACGCCTTTCTTTATTTCCCCATGAAACGTACCTACGAAAGTCTGCGCAGCGCCGCCTGGATGGCCAAGGATGACCTGCGTTCGTTCGGCCACCGTTCACGCATGATGCAGATGGGCTACGGCCCGGACGACTGGGTCGGCCGGCCCATCATCGCCATCATCAACACCTGGTCGGACCTGAACCCCTGTCACAGCCACTTCAAGCAGCGCGTCGAAGACGTGAAGCGCGGCGTGTTCCAGGCGGGCGGCTTTCCGGTGGAGCTGCCGGCGATCTCGGTGTCGGAATCGTTCGTCAAGCCCACCACCATGCTGTATCGCAACTTCCTGGCCATGGAAACCGAAGAGCTGCTGCGCAGCCACCCGGTCGATGGCGCGGTGCTGATGGGCGGGTGCGACAAGACCACCCCGGGCCTGTTGATGGGCGCCATCAGCGCCGGGCTGCCGTGTGTGTACGTGCCCGCCGGCCCCATGCTGCGCGGCAACTGGAAGGGCAAGATACTGGGATCCGGCTCGGACGCCTGGAAGCTCTGGGACGAACGCCGCGCCGGCAAGATCACGCAAGAACAATGGACCGAAGTGGAAGGTGGCATCGCGCGCAGCTACGGCACCTGCATGACGATGGGCACGGCCAGCACCATGACGGCCATTGCCGAAGCCATCGGCATGACGCTGCCCGGCGCGTCGTCGATTCCGGCGGCTGACGTGAACCACATGCGCATGTCCGCCGAATGCGGCCGCCGTGTGGTGGAAATGGTCTGGGACGATCTGACCCCGCAGCGCATCCTGAACATGGCGTCGTTCAAGAACGCCATCAACGTGGCCATGGCCATGGGCTGCTCGACCAATGCCATCATCCACCTGGTGGCCATGTCGCGCCGCGCGGGCCACGCCGTCGGCCTGGAAGACTTTGATGCCGCCAGCCGCAAGGTGCCCGTCATTGCGAACATCCGGCCCAGCGGCGACACCTACCTGATGGAAGACTTCTATTACGCTGGCGGCCTGCCCGCGTTGATGACGCGCCTGGAAGGGCACCTGGACCTGTCGGCCATGACGGTGACGGGCAAGACGCTGGGCGAGAACATCGCGGGCGCCGAGGTCTATAACGATGACGTGATCCGCAAGCTGGACACCGCCATCTACGACGAAGGCGCGCTGGCGGTTTTGCGCGGCAACATTGCGCCGGACGGCTGCGTCATCAAGCCCAGCGCCTGCGCCCCGCAGTTCTTGCAGCACACCGGCCCCGCGCTGGTGTTCGACGACTACCCCAGCATGAAGGCGGCGGTCGATGACGAGAACCTGGACGTCACGCCCGAACACATCATGATCCTGCGCAATGCCGGCCCCCAAGGCGGCCCGGGCATGCCGGAATGGGGCATGCTGCCGATCCCGACCAAGCTGGTCAAGCAGGGCGTGCGCGACATGCTGCGCCTGTCTGATGCACGCATGAGCGGCACGAGCTACGGCGCCTGCATCCTGCACGCGGCGCCCGAGTCCTACGTGGGCGGCCCGCTGGCCTTCGTCAAGACGGGCGACCTGATCACCGTCGACGTGCCAGCGCGCAGCATCCACCTGAACATCAGCGACGAAGAACTGGCCGCGCGCCGCGCCGCCTGGACGCCGCCGCCCAAGCGCTATGAGCGCGGCTACGGCTGGATGTATTCCAAACACATCCTGCAAGCCAACGACGGCTGCGATTTTGACTTTCTGGAAACCGAATTCGGCGCACCCGTGCCGGAGCCCGAAATCTTCTAAGCGCAACGGCGGGCCACTGCCCGCCGCGCCGATCAGTTATCGCCTTTCATTTTTGCGAATTCATTCTTTGTGATTTCATTTTTGTGATTTCAATTTTGTTTTCCGCATTTTGCCCGGAGCCATCGTGTCCCAAATGAATCCCGAAACCCGTGCCCGCCTGTCCGGCATCAGCACGGCCACCCTGTGCACGGCGCTATTCAAGCGCGGCCTGCGCAACCAGTTCATCCAGGATGTGCGTCCGCTGAACGCCAACCTGCCCAACATGGTCGGCCCCGCGTTCACGCTGCGCTACATCCCGGCCCGCGAAGACCTGAACACCATCAAGGTGTTCGAAGACCGCTCGCACCCGCAGCGCGTGGCGGTTGAGACCTGCCCGGAAGGCGCGGTGCTGGTCATGGACAGCCGCAAGGACGCGCGCGCCGCGTCCGCCGGCTCCATCCTGGTGACGCGGCTGATGAAGCGTGGCGTGGCCGGCGTGGTGACCGACGGCGGCTTTCGGGATTCGCCTGAAATCGCCGAGCTGGGCTTTGCCGCGTATCACCAGCGCCCCTCGGCGCCTACCAACCTGACCTTGCACCAGGCGCTGGACATCAACGCGCCCATCGGTTGCGGCGACGTGGCTGTGTGGCCGGGCGACATCGTCGTGGGCGACCGCGAAGGCGTGGTGGTGATCCCCGCGCATCTGGCCGATGAAATCTCGGTCGAAGCCGTGGAAATGACCGCGTTCGAAGACTTCGTGACCAGCCAGGTGCAGCAGGGCGCGTCCATCCTGGGCCTGTACCCGCCCACCGACCTGGGCACCAAAGATAAATTCGCCGCCTGGCGCAAAGCGCAGGGGCGGTAAGCCAAAACACCAGGCCAAACACCAGGCCAAACCCTCAAGCCAAGGCCACCGAGCCTTGCCGCCGGCCATGCGGCCGGCGACCCCATACCTATAAGCAATAAATCAAGGCAGGAGACAAACCATGAACATGCAACGACGCAGTGCGTTGGCCGGGCTGCTGGCCGGCGCCGTCCTGGGCACGCTGGCCACCGCGGCAAGCGCCGCCGACTGGCCCGCGCAAAAGCCTATTTCCTATGTGGTGCCCTTTACCGTTGGCGGGTCCACCGACGTGGTGGGCCGCGTGCTGGCCCAGAAACTGGGCGACCGCCTGCACCAGAACGTGATCGTTGAAAACAAGCCCGGTGCGGCCGGCGGCATCGGCGCCACTTACGTGGCCAAGGCGGCGCCCGACGGCTACACCTTGTTCGGTGGCACCATCAGCACGCACGCCATCAACGCCAGCCTGTACAAGAACCTGAAGTACGACCCGGTCAAGGATTTCGAACCCGTTTCGCTGATCGCGTATCTGCCCAACGTGTTGCTGGTGGACCCGAACCTGGGCGTGAACTCGGTGGCCGATCTGATCGCGCTGCTCAAGCGCGACCCCGCCAAGCGTACGTTTGCCTCGTCCGGCGCGGGCACGTCCACCCATCTGGCGGGCGAATTGTTTTCCAGCATGATCGGGGTGCCGCTCACGCACGTGCCGTACAAGGGCACGCCGCCCGCCATGGTCGATGTGTCCTCGGGCGCGGTCACCTTCATGTTTGACCAGATGACCGCCGCGCTGCCGCTCTTGCAAACGGGCAAGCTCAAGCTGCTGGCCGTGACCACCAAGGACCGCATTTCGCTGGCGCCCAACGTGCCCACGATGCAGGAAGCCGGCGTGCCGGGCTTTCAGATGGCGTCCTGGCAGGCGGTGTACGCGCCCAAGGGCACGCCCAAGCCGATCCTGGACAAGCTGGCCGCCGAAATCGCCATCATCCTGAAAGAACCCGACGTGCAGGAAAAGCTGGGAAAGACCATGGGCATGGAACTGGTCGGCAGCACGCCCGACCAGTTGCGCGCCTTGATGGCCACCGAGATTCCGCGCTGGGCCGAAGTGGTGAAAAAATCTGGAGCGACGGTGGAATAAGCCGTATCAACGGATGGCAAAACGCCCACGGACGCGAAAGCGGCGTGGGCGTTTTTCTTGGGGCGGGACGTGGCCCCGGTCAGTTGATCTTGATATTGCGTTCCTTCACCAGCGTCTTCCACTGCGCCGTTTCCTTGGCCAGATGGTCGCGTAGCGCGTCCGGGGTGCTGCCGATCGATTCCGCGCCGATGGAATCCAGCGTCGCCTTGACCTTCGGTTCGGCCAGCGCGTTGCGCATGGCTTGGTTCAATTTCGCCACCACCTCAGGCTTGGTGCCGGCCGGCGCAAAGGCCGCAAACCACGGCATCAGTTCATAGCCCGCCACGCCGGCCTCCTGCATGGTGGGCACGTCGGGCAGGGCGGCCGAACGCTTGGCGGTGGTGACGCCCAGCGCGCGCAGCTTGCCCGTGGCGATGTGCGGCTTGGCCGACGTGATGCTATCGAACATGTAGTCCACCTGGCCGCCCAGCAAGTCGGCAACGGCCGGGCCGCTGCCCTTGTACGGCACGTGCAGCATGTCGACCCCGGTCATCGACACGAACAGTTCGCCCGCCAGATGAATCGATGTGCCGACCCCCGCCGACGCGTAGGTGTAGTGGTTGGGCTGCGCGCGGGCTTTGGTGATGACGTCCTGCACGCTGGTCGCGCCCGTGCGTGCCGGGTTGGTCACCAATACGTTGGGCACGACCGCCAGCAACGAGATCGGCGCAAAGTCCTTGATGGGGTCGTAGTTCAAATCCGCGTACAGCGCGGGGTTGACCGCCATGCCGTTGGCCACGATCAGGATCGTGTAGCCGTCCGGCTTGGCACGCGCGACGCTGGCCGCACCGATGTTGCCGCCCGCGCCCGCGCGGTTTTCCACGATGACCGAGGTATTGAGCTGCTTGCTCATCGATTCGCCCAACGTGCGCGCGATGCTGTCCATGGCGCCGCCGGGCGGGAACGGCACGACCCACTTGATGGGATGGTCGGGGTAGCTGTCGGCCAGCGCGGCCGACGCGCCGCTTATCAGCGACAGGGCCACGACGGCGCGGGCTAAGGGTTTGGTCACATGGCGCAGGCGCATGGTTGTCTCCAAGGTGCTTGGTTTATTCAGGACGCGCTCTTGTCGGGCGGCGCGGCTTTGTCTTTGTGTGGGCGGCCCCACGCTTGCTGGATTCATACTTTTCCAGCCGAAGGGCCAGCAATCTTCGCAGTATGGCTTGTGCTTTTCCTTGGCGTCCAAGACTATATGGGTTTCCATTCATACCTTTCCAGTCTAGGTGACCCATGCAACTGAGGCACTTGCGTTACTTTCAGGCCGTGGCGGAAGAGGGCAGCTTCACCCGCGCCGCCGCGCGTTTGCATATCGCCCAGCCGCCGCTTAGCCGTCAGATCCGCCAGTTTGAAGACGAGCTGGGCGTGGTGCTGTTCGAACGCACCACGCGCGCGCTGCGGCTGACCGAAGCCGGCCGCTTTCTGCTGGAACAGTCGCGGCTGTTGACCGCGCGCCTGGAAGAAGTGCTGGAAGGCACGCGCCGCCTGGGCCAGACCCAGCGCCGCTGGTTCGGCATCGGGTTTGTGCCGTCGACGCTGTATGGTTTTGTGCCGGAACTGATCCGCCAGCTGCGCAGCGCCGACCCGCAAGTGGAAGTGGGCCTGACCGAGATGACCAGCCTGCCGCAGATCGAAGCGTTGAAGGCCGGGCGCATCGACCTGGGCATCGGCCGCATCCTGCTGGATGACCCGGCCATCGAACGCCGGGTGCTGATGACCGAACCGCTGATGGCCGCCGTGCCCTTGCATCACCCCTTGGCGGGACTGGCCAGCGTGTCCGTTGACCGCCTGGCGCAAGAACCCTTCGTGCTGTATCCCGCGCGCCCTCGCCCGAACTTCGCGGATCACGTGCTGGGGCTGTTTCGCGCGGGCGGGCATGCGCTGCAAGTCGTGCAGGAGGCCAACGAATTGCAGACGGCAATCGGCCTGGTGGCCGCGGGTCTGGGCGTGTCCGTGGTGCCGGCGTCCGTGCAGCGTTTGCAGCGGCAGGACGTGGTGCACGTGCGCATCGAGGGGGACGGCTTCGTGTCGCCGGTTATCGCCAGCTATCGCAAGGACGACGGGTCGGAATTCCTGGCGCATGCGCTTGGGCTTGCACAGTCGCTGGCCGTGCAAGGCGCGGCGGACGCCTGACCGCTTTGCGCGCGTCAGAAGCTGACCGCCAGCCCCACTGAAAACCCCGACACGTTGTTGCCGAACACATAGCGGCCCACCAACCGCGTGCGGGTGATGATGACGTCATACGCGCTGGAATCAAGCTCCAGCCCGGCGCCCACCGACGTCAGCCTGTCAAACCCCAACACGCCGCGCTGGTCGCCCAGGAATTCCGAATGCGTCAGCTCCAGCACATAGCGCAAGGGGCGTTGCAGCAGGGTGATGCCCGTGGGTGCCCGGTAGCGTGCCCACAGGTTGGCCGATTGCGCGATGGCGCTGCCCTGCACGGCCGCCGAACTGGAAAAGCTCTGCAGGCGGATGTCCGAATAGCGCAGCTCTACGTCCACCTCGTAGCCCGGCCGGTAATGCTCGTAGTCCAGCATCAAGGACCCGCCCAGACCATAGGCGTTTAGCGATCCGCGGTCCAGGAAGGTGACGTCCTTGCCCGTCTGGCGGCCCACGTACCAGCTTGCCGCGCGCAGGTCGCTGGTGACGTTGCCCAGCGCAACGTTGAAGATGGGTCGCAGCTTCAACTCGTCGGTCAGCTTGAAGTCCCAACCGATGCCGCCGGTGGCCGACAGGCTGTTCCATTTGGTCGGGATGTTGCGCGACTCGGTGCCCTGGGTGGCCACGAAGGTGGGGTCGTAGCGGCTGCCGGCCAGCACCCCTTCCAGGTAGATCGGCACCGACTTTGAAATGGTGTCGCCGCCGCCCAGCTGCGTCATGAAAAATTCGCTGGACCCCGACGTGGACCCGCCGCCGCCAATGGACAGCGAACTGGTCGTGATGTCGGGCACGATGGAATACGACATCAAGGCCAGCACGCCGTTGGCGCGCTTTTGCAGATCGTCCTGCGTCAGGCGCAGCGTTTGCGCGCCTGCACCCGCGCCCACGACGCAAGCCACCGCCGCGACCACGCACGCCGACGCACGCGCCGACAGGGCGGGGGCGCGTGTCACGGGCGCGCCCCGGATGGCTCGCCGCCCATGGCCTGGCGCTGCGCCATCAGCAGGACGTCGCTTTGGTCGATGCGTATCACGCCGATGCGCGGAAATTCAAAGTCGACAATGATGTACAGCGCCGCCGTCATGACCAGCGCATAGATGATCTGGTGTAGCAGGGTGTCGCGATGCGCGCTGGCCAGGTTCAGGCCGATCAGGCAGGCGCACACCAGCGCCAGGAATCCCAGGAACACATACGTCATCGCGGGCGGGTGCACCTTCTGCGCGACGATTTGGGCCGAGGACACGTCGAACATGTCGTTGACGGCGCCGATGTAGGATGCCGCGAACGGCGGCACGGCGTTCCTGGCAGCCGCCATGGACGTCTTCCATATTTCGTTCTGCAAGGCCGACGCCTTGGCCGCGATGGCGTCGCGCTGATCCAGGTCGGCCACGTGCCGGTAGTAGTTGATGCGTTCGTCTACGTAGCGGCGAAACTGGTCGCGCAGCGGCGGCTGGTCGGGCGCGTTCAGCATATCGATGCGCAGCCACGCGGTGCCGATGGCGTTGACCTCTTGCACCAGCAGGTTGCGGCGGTCGGCCATGCGCTGGGCCGCGCCCGAAAAGGTGAAGGCGATCAGCAAGCCCAGCAACGCGAAGACCGACGCTTCGATCGCCGCCGAACCGGCGCGGCTTTTCTCGTCCATGTCGTGCCGATGGCCCAGGTAGCGGCCGACGCGGATCGCGCCAAGCAGAAGAAAGAAGAATACGGCTGCGCACAATGCCAGGATCAATGAATAGCTCACGTTGCCACCTTGCCTTCGGGGTTGGTTGTATGGACGTGCCGGGTATTCCATCGGGTAACGCGGTTGCGCCCGTTTTGTTTGGACGCGTACAAAGCCTGATCGGCGCAGGTAACGGCGGCTTGGGGCGATGCCGCGTCTTGTGGCCACAAGGCCAGCCCCACGGACACCGTCACCTGGCCCACGCCGGGCGGCATGTCGGTGCGCGCGACTCCCGCGCGGATGCGCTCGGCCGCGGCCATGGCCACGGCTTCGGCGGCGTCCGGAACGATCACCACGAACTCCTCGCCGCCCACCCGAAACGGCCGGTCTTGCTGGCGTACGCTGGCGCTCAACGTGCGCGCCAGTGCAATCAGGACCTGATCACCCGTGGGGTGGCCGTGGGTGTCGTTGATCTGCTTGAAATGGTCGACGTCCAGCGCAATGATCGCGAACGCGGTGCCCGCGGCCACCAGTTCATCCAGCCGCAAGCGCATGGCGCGTCGGTTCATCAGGCCGGTCATTGGGTCCGTCAGCGATTCCGTATTCAGCCTGCCGACTTCGTGCCGGTGCTGCGCCAGCCGGGCCGCCAGGGCGGTGCGCAAGGCATCGGCCTCGGCGTACCAGGCGCGGGGGCCGTTGGAGGTCAGCCCCGGGGCGTCGGCCGCGACGGGGGTGGCCAGCGCGCGGGTCAGGCGCGTCAGCGGGCGGGCGATGGCGTAGGCCAGGGCACTAACCGCAATCAAGGTCAGCAACACGGCGGGGATGGCCAGGCGCAGGGACTCGTACAGCAGCGCCTTCAACGGCGACAGCGCATGGTCCAACGGCCGCTGCACGACCACCGCCCATTTACCCTTGCCCAACGGCGCATAGCCGGTCAACAGGACATGGCCGTCGGCGTCTGTCACCTGAGCCGAGCCGGGGGCGGTCATGGTCGGCGTGCCGGCGGGGGTGTTGCCGGGCACGATGGCCAAGGGCGTGTTGGCGTCGCGGCTGTACAGCGCTTGGCCGGCGCTGTTCACCAGGTATACCTGGGTGCCGTCGGCATAGGGATGCTGGCCGATCAGCTTGTCGATCTGGCTGCCGCGTTCCAGGATCACCACGGCCGCAAGCGCGCCGCCATCGGGAAGGGGATTCACCAGCGTCAGCGTCGCGTGTCGGCCGTCGGGCTGGCCGTCGGGCTGACCGTCTGGTTGACAGCACGGGCGGACCCATTCGCCGATGCGATGTTCCGCAACGCGCAAATCGTTCAGGCTATTGATGGCGGCTAGCGTGCCAGGGCTGTTCGCGCCGCGCGCCGTGACCGTGCCCTGCGCGTCGGTCAGCAGCACGGCCGAAACGCCCTCGATCCTTGAGGCCAGGCGGGCAAGTTCGGTTTGCCGCTGCGCCCCGGACAGTTGGCCGGCCGTAAACGCGTCGGCGCCCACGTCCAGCTGACGGTGGACGGCGGCAAGGTACAGGGTGATGACTTCGGAGAGTTTCTGGGCGTACGCCCGGTTCGATTCCAGCGCGTTGCGCACGGCTTGCGCCTTCTGGACCTGGTAACCGGCGACCAACGCGTTGGCAAAGCCCACCGCTACGCTGAGTACGGCCAGCGCAATCAGGACCGCCAGCAAGCTCACTTTCCTTTGTGTCGCCATGTCGTTGGACAGTCCTGGTCTGCGGCCGCAGGATTCGGATGCGTTGCCGTTCCGGTGAATGGCGGCGCGGGCGGAATGGTGAAATCCGCGAATGCAGAATAACGAAGTCTCTTTGGTTTTTCCAGACTTTCAGTTTGTGGCCGTTGCTTTTTTCGGGCGTACGCCAAGAAACAGAAGGGAACCCGCAATGGCCGCGACCAGGCTGGGCAGGGCGCCAATCTGCAAGGAATCACTGATCGAACGCAGCCGGTCCACGCCGGTAAGCTGCAACATGAACACGAAGCCGTACAGCGCGCCGGCGCCGCATACGGCCGCGAACACCGGCCAGCTGGGCGCGGACCGCTTCAGCGCGCCCGCCGTCATGCCGCAACACAGGGCGGGCAGGCCGCCCAATAGATACGCCGCCCATACGCCTTCCAGGTTTTGCAGGCTGTCCGGAATTTTCACGACCAGCGGCACGACAGCCAGACCGATCAGGGGCCCGATGGCGGCATACAGCAGCCCACCGGTCACCACGCGCAATTCCAGCAGGCGATAGGGTTCGGCCGGGCGCGGGCGCGCGACCCGATAAATGAGGATGGCCGCAGTCATCACGGCGGGAAAACCGAGCAGGAATACATTCATCGCGCGATTGTTGCACGCGCCGTTTGCATCCGACCAGGGGCTTCAGGCGGCGATGGCCCAGGAGGTGTCGGGGCCGGGGCATTCCGGCAGCGCGATGTCGCTATGGCCCGGCCGCACCCACCGCACTCGCTCACGCGTTGCATCAATGCAGCCGCCTTCGGCGTACACCCCTTGCGGGTCGCGGATGCGCGCCATGCGCGACAACACGGCGGCGGTGGCGGCGGGGTCCGCCAGGGTCTGCCGCACCCGATCCTGCACGATCGCTTCGTCCATGCGCGGGGTGCCGGCGTCATCCCTGAACAGGCCATGGCGCCAGTGAAAAATCTCCACGCACTTGGACGTCAGGGTGTAGGGGCGGCCGCGTTCCCAGAAATTGTTGAACAGCCCGTTGCCCAGATAAAACACCCAGGACCCTTCAAAGCCTTCCACGTCGGACGAGGCCGCGTCGGGGTTGCGGAACCACAGGCGGTCGCCGGGAACATAGAAGCGTTGCGGCAGCGGCGCGTCCATCGACCCGTACTCGTGCAGGAACGCCTCATGAAAGCGCCCCGACATGACGGCGCGCGTTTCCCATTGGCGCTGAAGCCGGCGGCCAAGTTCAGGGTTGGCGTGCTGAAGTTCCTGCGCAATGCCCAGCACCGTCACGTACTCGGTGGCGCGATAGCAGGAAAACGCGTACCGCTGGCCCGACGCGTCGGGCTGGGTGGCCTTTTGCAGGCCCTGGATCAAGGACCGCCCGGGCAGCACGGTAAAGCCGCGCGCTTCGTCGTAGGTCCAGTAATCGTCCGGGCGCTCGGCGTGTTCGGTGTCGAAGGCCAGCGCGGTCTTGCGCGCGGCCTGCACGATGTAGCGGCGGATGCGCACCGCCGACTGCAATTCGGCTACATCGGGAAAGGTGAACGCCACCGGGCTGGCCAGCATGGCCAGCAGGATTTCGCAGTCCAGGTCGCCGTCATGGGTCTCGGTGCGCAAGCCCAGCTGCCGCGCAAACTGCGTGGTGTCATGGTCCGGGGCGTAGGCCCGCGCAAAGGCGTGGTGCAACCAGGCATGGGCGCCGGGCGAAGCGCCCGTCAAACCCGAACAGTTCGCTGCCTGACGCAGGCCGGCCTGCGCCAGGAACTGCGTCAACTCGTGCAGCGCGATGCCTGCGTGGTGAAAATCCGGGGACTCAATGCGTATCCCGCCCCGATGCTGGGAAACCAAAGCCTGCTGCAACAACCGCATGAACATCCAACCCGAAAAGCGGAATAAATTCCATGCGGAAATTGTAGGCAGGCGGGCTTAATAGCACCTGTACGAAAGCTGTATTGCAGCTGTATTGAAGCGGTATTGAAGCGGTATTGAAGCGGTATTGCCGCTGGGGGCAGCGGCATTGCCTTACTTCGCGACGTACCCCTTGCTGGCCGGGTCGAAGACATAGGCCGTGATGTCGGCCGCGCCCAGCTGACGCGTCTTGTTGGGGCCTGAAATCGTGGTGCCGCTGGGTTTGACGGTCACGGTGGGCATGTCCTGCTTGCCATCGTTGGAAAACACCAGCTCGCCCTTGCTGGACGTGCACGGCATGACGTCGCCGTCGGCGCAGGCCGCGCTGTTGTCCTCGCCGGTCAGCAGGCTGCCCACGTAGGTCCAGACGTGGCCGTCCTCTTCTTCCTTGAGCCGCTCGGGGTTGAAGACCAGCAGCGCGTAGCCGGTGCTGGTGATGCCATTGTCGAAATTGGTGGTGGGCACGGCCAGCAGCAGCTTGCCGGCGGGCGTGCGAAAGTCCAGCGGCTTGCGGCGCGTGTCCACGTCTTCGCCGCGTTCGTACGCGCCGAATTCCCCGATGGTGGGCTCCATGCCGCGAAACTTCCAGGGCCGTTCAGAAGCCGGGTCCGTCAGCACGAAGGTCGCTTCGGTCAGGTTGACCCGGGTGCCCGGGCCCACATCGTCTTCGCCCGGCTTGCCGTAGCGGTCCGCCGTGTCCCACGCAAAGCCGGTGTAGTAATGCGTACCCTCGGATTCGAAGGCGTGCCCGAACCAATACGTGGCGACACTGCCGTTGGCCACTTCGTATGTCGTCTCGCCCTTGCCGTCTACGTCGTAGATGGCGTACAGCATGGACGGCACATCCGGCGGCGCTACGCGGGCAGCGGCGGCTTGGGATATCGGGGCGGGCGCGTCGCTCGCGGCAACGGCGGGCGACGCCGCCAAGGCCACGCTGGCGGCGGCAAGCAAGCTCGCCAGGATGCTGCGAACGGGCAGGTTGGCCTTCGAAGAGGGTGTCATAAAGGTCGCGCTTTCCTTTTTGTTTTCTTGGAATGCAAAGGCGGGTCGGGCAGACGGCATGCCCACGCGGCAAGCCGGAAAACCACCATGCCCCACCGCGTGCGCTGGCGAGTATAAGGGCGCGTGTTTGCCCCTGGGCTTCACGATATTTCAGGTATTACGACACCGTTACATTTGGGTCGCGGCAGGCTGCGCGACGGCTAATCCGCACCGGATCGGGCGACGTAGGGCTCGGGGGTGGCGGACAGCACCGGTTCGGCGGCGTCGGTGCCTGGGACGACGTTGGTCAGGTCTTCGGTCATTTCGTGGTCCAGCGCGCCTTGCACCAGGTCTTCGGTGACGCGCATTTCCACGCCGGCCGGGGACATCTGCGCGGCGGCGGCGAAGGGGGCGACGGGGGCGGGGGCGGGGCGTTCGCCGCGTCGCCACACGAAGAAGGCCAGCAGGCCCAGGTTCAGGGCGGTAAAGCACCAGAACAGGCCGGCGGCGCCGAACTTGTCCATCACTTGTGAGATCGCAAGCGGGCTGAGGGCCGAGCCCAGCGAATTGATCAGCAGCAGGCCCTGGATCATGCGCACCAGCGCGTCGGCGGGCGCGCGGTCGGCGGCGTGGCTGACGGCTACCGGATAAATCGCGAACACGCCGCCGCCCAGCAAGAACAGCAGCACCATCAACAGCGGCGAGCCGGCGGGTAGCAGCAGGATCAGCAGGCTCAGGACGGTGCAGAACACCGCCAGGGCGATCAGCACCACCTGGCGGTCACGCAGGTCGGACCAACGGCCCACGGGATATTGCAGCACCATCGCGCCCAGGATCACCGCGCCCATCATCTTGCCCACATCGGCCACGTCCAGGCCGATGCGTTGCAGGTACAGCGGCAGCAGCGTGTATACGGCGGCAATCGCCACGCCGGAGCCGAAGCAACCCATCACGCCGGTGGGCGTCATGCGGATCAGATGCTGCGGCATCAGCGGTTCGACGCGTTCGACCAACGGCGAGATGCGCGGAATGATCACCATCGGCATGACGGACAAGGACGCCAGCAGGCCCGCGATCATGAAGGGCGCCATGTCGCCCAGCTGTGTGATGGCGCCCAGTTGCACCTGCCCCAGCATGCCGGAGCCATACAGCGCAATCATGTACAGCGCCAGCAGGCGGCCGCGCATCTTCGGGTCGCCGGCCAGCAGCAACCAGCTTTCCACCACCAAAAACACGCCCACGCAGGCCCAGCCGTTGATCAGGCGGAGCACAAACCAGGCGGTGGGGCCGTAGACCAGGCCCTGCAACAACACGGTGACGGCAATCAGCGACGCAAAGCTGCTGTAGGCGCGGATGTGGCCGATACGCACGATCAGGCGGTCGTTGAAGATCGCGCCCAAGGTCAGCCCGATAAAGTACGACGACGAGACCAGACCGATGACGGTGGCCGATTCACCGGCCGCGTCCAGGCGCAGGGAGGTCAGGGAGGAAATGAACGCGTTGCCGATACAGACAACGAACAGACCGAGTAGCGGCCCAAGGACTAGGGCCAACAACTGCCGAAACATGAAATTCTCGAGGCGGGGAGCTAAGCGATGCGGCCGGGGCGGCCGAAGGCGAGGAAGGAAGGGGCGGGGCGATTGTAGCGATATCGCCGTCCATCCGCTTGGCGGCGGCCACATCACCCCCCGGCCAGCACCGTTTGGCGAAATTCTTCCATCAACGGCGACCACGTCGTGCCGCGCCGGGAGATCAGGGCGATGCTGCGCCGTAGCGGCGGCCCCAGCGACACCGGCAACGCCACCACGTCGGCGCTTGCGGCCAGCGCGCTTTGCGGCAGCACGGCCAGCAGCTCGGCGTCGGCCAATATCTTCAGCGAGCCTTCGGAGAAATGTTCCACTTCCAACGCCGCTGCCGGCAACGCCAAGCCGGCTTCCGCGAAACGCGCGTCCAGCATCTGCCGCGCGACCGACGTCGGGCGCGGCAAGATCCAGCGTTGGCCCGCCAGGTCGCGCAGCGGGACGCGGGCCTTCGCGGCCAGGGGATGGCGCCTGCCTGCCGCGACGCACAGCGGGTCTTCAGCCATGATTTCGTGGTGCAGGGTAGGCGGGCCGTCGGCGTAGATCGGGGTCACGGCAAGGTCAAGCTTGCCGCTTTCCACTTGCGCGTTCAGATCGTCCGACAGGCCTTGCACCAGTTGTACGCGCAGCGCCGGCCGGCGCGGCAGTACGCGCTTGAGAACAGGCATGACCACGCTGTCCACCGTGGCGCCAGTGGCGCCGATGCGCAGCAAGCCGGCTTCGCCCACGCGCAGCTCCATGGCGTGGCGCACCGCGTCGCGGTACTCGGCCCACAGCCGCTTGGCGTGTTGCAAAAAAACCGTGCCTTCGGAGCTAAGCGCCAGGCCGCGGCCGTGCCGCTGCATCAGGGTCAGGCCGGTGTCGGCCTCCAGCCGCCGCAACGACTTGGACAGCGCCGGTTGGCTGACGCCGCACGCCGCCGCCGCGCGTTCCAGGTGGCCGTGCTCGACCGCAGCCAGGAAATACTCGATGTCGCGCAGGGATAGATTCATGAACGCCAGGAATTCGAGAACACACTTTTTGGAATATTACGCGCGGCGCCCGACCCTAGAATCCGGACATACCCCAGACCCGTACCCATAGAGAGCCGCGCGTATGCCGAACCGCCCCAACATCGTTTTGATCGTCGCCGACAACCTGGGCTGGGGCGAGCTGGGTTGCTACGGCGGCGGCGCATTGCGCGGCGCGCCCACGCCCAACATCGACCGCCTGGCCACCCAGGGGCTGCTGCTGCACAACTTCAACGTTGAAAGCGATTGCGTGCCGACGCGCTCGGCGTTGATGAGCGGGCGCCACCCCATCCGCACCGGCTGCCTGCAATCGGTGCCGCCCGGCCTGCCGCAAGGGCTGACCCGCGACGAAATCACGCTGGCGCAACAACTGTCCGGCCAAGGCTACGCCACCGCCCATTACGGCAAATGGCACTTGGGCGATATCCCGGGACGTTATCCGTCGGATCGCGGCTTTGACCATTGGTACGGCATTCCGCGCACCACCGACGAAAGCCAGTTCACGTCATCCATCGGCTTCGATCCCAGCGTGGCCGAGCTGCCCTACATCATGGAAGGCCGGGCCGGGCAGCCGTCCAGCAATGTGAAGCTGTATGACCTGGACAGCCGTCGTGGCATCGATGCGGACCTGGTGCAACACGCCCAGACCTTCATGCGCGACAACGCACACGCTGGCCGCCCCTTCTTCTTGTATCTGCCGCTGGTGCACCTGCACTTTCCCACGCTGCCGCACCCGGACTTCGCGGGGCGTACCGGCGCGGGCGACTTCGCCGATTCCATGGTGGAAATGGATCATCGCGTGGGCCAGGTCGTGGACGAGGTCGACCAGCTTGGCCTGGCCGAGAACACCGTGTTCATTTTTTGCAGCGACAACGGCCCGGAATATCGTCGGCCCTATCGCGGCACGGCCGGCCCCTGGAGCGGCACCTATCACACCGCCATGGAAGGCAGCCTGCGCGTGCCGTTCATCATCCGCTGGCCGGGCAAGGTCAAGCCGGGGCAAGTGTCGAACGAGATCGTGCACGTGACGGACCTGTACACGACCTTGTCGCACATCGGCGGGGCCACCGTGCCCACCGACCGGCCCATCGACGGCATCGACCAGACCGATTTTTTCACCGGCGCGCGCCCGGACTCGGCGCGGCAAGGCTTTCTGTTCTACATCAAGAACGAATTGCGCGCGGTGAAATGGCGCGACTGGAAGCTGCACTTTTATTGGGAGCCCGAGGTCAACGAAGGCAAGGGCAAGCTGGAATCTCCGTATCTGTTCAACCTGAAACAAGACCCCAAGGAAGAAAGCGATATCTTGATTTTCAATACCTGGGTGCTGGGCCCGATGCTCAAGATGGTGCAAGCCTTCAACGCGTCTTGCGCGCAGCACCCCAACACCACCCCCGGTCGGCCTGACGGGGAATGAACGGCCCGCGATAGACGGCGCCAAGCACAAGGGGAACTCATGAAATTCATCAGTCGTCGCGCCTTCACTCGTCGCGCCTACACTCGTCGCGCCATCGCGGGGGCGGGCCTGGCCTGCGCCGTGGCCTTGTCCGGGGCCGCTTCCGCTCAAGCCACGCTGCCCTGGCCGGGCAAACAGATCAACTGGATTGTGGGCTTCGTTCCCGGCGGCACCGCCGACGTGCTGACGCGGGTGGCCGCGCAAGACCTGGCGCAGCGTACGGGCCTGACGGTCGTGGTCGAGAACAAACCCGGCGCGTCCGGCGCCATCGCGCTTCAGATGGTGGCCCGAAGCAAGCCCGGGGACGGCTATCTGATTACCGTGCCTGGCCCGCTGATCTATCCCACGCCGCAGCCGGCCATCGGCAAGGAACTGGCGCCCGTGATGTTGATGGCGCAGGGGCCGATGGTGGTCGTCGGGCCGGCGCAGCACGCCTTGCCCGGATTGGCCGACGTGCTGGCCGATGCGCGTCGGCATCCTGAAAACTGGAGCTACGGCAGTTCCGGCAACGGCACCTCGCAACATCTGGCGGGCGAATTGCTGAATCAAACCGCGGGCACGCACATCGTGCATGTGCCGTACAAGGGGGGCGGGCAGGCCGTGTCGGATGTGGCGGGCGGCCAGATTCCGCTGGCCATCCTGGGGTCGTCGCCGGTATTGCCGCAGATCAAGGCCGGCACGCTCAAGGCCTATGCCGTGACCACGCGCGCGCGGCTCGACGCCTTGCCCGACGTGCCCACTGTGGCGGAATCCGGCTTTGCGGGATACGAAGCCAGCCAGTGGTTTTCGGTGGCCGCGTCGCCCGGGATCGACAAGGCGGTGCTGGACCAGTTGAACGCCGCCTTGCAGCAAACCGTGCAGTCCGCGGCGTTCAAGAGCGCGGTCGAGAACGCGGGCATGATTGCGGCGGGCGGCTCGCGCGCGGACTTGCAGCAGTTCATTGCAACCGACAGCGCCAAGTGGCAGAAGCTGCTGGACAGCGGAGCCATCAAGCTGGCGAACTGAGGCCGTTCGCCAAGCCGCAAGCGGGCGCAAGGCAGCGCCCGGTTGCGACTGCCGCGGTCACGGGCCTAACGCTGGCCCCCGCCGGTGCGCGGCTTGATGGCGGACAGGCGGATCAGTTTGATGCCCCGCGCCGCGTGATAGCCGTGGATCTCCTTCACATCCAGCTTGCGCATGAATTCGATGGTGTCTGAATCAATGACCTGGCCGGGCACCATGATGGGAAACCCGGGCGGATACGGGATGACGAAGTTCGCGGATACCAGCTCCGGGCCATTGGCCAGCCGGTCGTCCAGGGTGGGGCTGGTCAAGGGCAGGTACTCGCATTCCGCTTCGTCGTACGCAGCAAAAAACGCGGTGCGCATGTCGCCTTCCGCCGTGCTGCTGGCGGGATTATCGCGATAGCCATCGTGGAAGCGGCTGAAATTGGGCAAGCTGGGAACATCATGCATCAGCGCTTTGACCCTGGCGTCGAACTCCGGCCTGCCCGCACCGTTGTCGGCGCTGAGGCGGGCGTCGACGGCCTCTGAAATTTCAAGCAGCACCTTGATCAGCGCGGCGACATCACTGCGGGTGTTGTTGATATTGCTTTGCAGCAGCACGCTGTTGCGCGACGTCTTGTTCAATTGGATGTTGTATTTGGACGCCAGCAGATTCTTGAACGCCGTGCCATCGAACCCCGCCGTGCCGCACACCAGCGTGAGCCGGGTCGGGTCCAGGCAGAACTCGTCATCCTTCAGCGATTTCACGGCGGTCAGCCAGTTGGCCCCGGGTTGCAGGTAGTCGACAAAGCCGGATGCGCGGAATCCGTCCGGAATCATTTTGTCGGCGCCCAGCACGCTGAAGTATCGGGAAATCAGCGGGTGGCTCGCGACTTCGCGGCGGATGGCCAACGCGACTTCGATCGCGCGCATCACCAGTTCATAGCCTTCCAGCTCCATCTGGCGGCGGGCCACGTCCAGCGACGCAATGATCTGCGCATTCGGCGACGTCGAGGCATGGATGAACACGGCTTCGTGAAACGCGGAAATGTGATGTTCGTAGTCTTCGTCGCGAACCGCCACGATGGACCCTTGCCGCAGGCTGGACATCGATTTGTGTACCGAATCCGTTTCGTACACGCGTATCCGCATGGTTTCGGGGTTAGGCACCAGCTCACGCTCCAGCAGGCGCGAATCCTTCGGGTCCAGCTCGTCGCCCAACTCTCGCACCTGTGCCTGCCAGGCGGCCGTGGCGGCCGGGTCGTCGCGCCATTGTTGCAAGGCGGCCGCCGCGCCCATGGCCGTGCGCGGGCGCAGAAAGGGCGACCACCGGGCAAAGCCGAACCAGGCTTCGTCCCACAAAAAGATCAGGTCCGGCTTGATGGCCAGGCATTCGGCCATGACCCGGCGCGTGTTGTAGATGTGCCCGTCGAACGTGCAATTGGTCAGCGTCACCATGGCGACTTTGTCCAGCCGCCCTTCGGCCTTCAGGTCCAGCAAGGCCTGTTTGATGGTGCGTAGCGGCACCGCCCCATACATCGAATATTCCGTCATGGGAAAGGCTTCGACGTACAGCGGTTGCGCGCCGGACAGCACCATGCCGTAGTGGTGCGACTTGTGGCAGTTGCGGTCCACGATGACGATGTCGCCCGGCTTGGTCACCGCCTGATAAACCATCTTGTTGGAGGTCGACGTGCCGTTGGTCACGAAGTAGACGTGGTCGGCGCCCACGGCGCGCGCGAACTTCTCCTGCGCCACCTTGATGTTGCCCGTGGGCTCAAGCATGCTGTCCAACCCGCCGGTGGTCGCGGAGGTTTCGGCCAGGAACAGGTTCAGCCCGTAAAACTCGCCAAAGTCGCGGATCCAGTTGGATTTGATGATGGACTTGCCGCGCGCGATGGGCAGGGCGTGGAAGGTGCTGATGGGGCGGTTCGCATAGCGTTTCAGGTTGTCGAAATGCGGGGTGGCCTGGCGGTCTCGCACGCCTTCCAGAATGTTCAGGTGCACTTCCATGGGCTCTTCGGCCTCATAGAACACCCGGCGTATGCAGTCGGCGGCCGGGTCGCCGGCCAGTTGCTCGACCTTGCGATCCGTCAGCAGGTAGATATCCAGCTCGGGCCGGATGTTGGCGATGAAGCGGGCCAGCTTGACGCCCGCTTGCCGCGTGTCGTCCGGCTGCGTATCCAGATGCTGGTAGGCCGACAGAAAATCGCGCAGCAGCGGGGCCTCGTGGGTGGATGCAAAAGGCACGCCCTCGTAGATCACCACGGCTTCGATCTTGCCGTTCATGATCGTGGCAAGCAGGGCGTCTTCCACGCTGCCGACTAAAACGGGCTCATAGATCAAGCCATCGTCGGGTCGACGGAACTGACGGATCTCCTGGCAAATGGCTGCCGTGCGCGATGCCGACATCGGCGTGACGAACAGGGTTTCGAAATAGGGTTGACGCCCGCCGTTCTCGCCCAAGCCCGCGGGCAGGCGGTCGGGCGCGTCGTACGAGGCGTCCTCGGCCACGTTCCATTCGCCGGCGTCGTAGCGGTAGCTGCCCGACAGCATCGCATTGCTCATGCGCAGTATGAGGCGCGCCGCGCCCATGGCGTCGCCCTCGGCCAGGCGCTCGTCCAGTGCACGCAGCAGCTGCGCGCCGGGATAGGCAAAATAGGTTTCCATCGGGCGCAGCGCGGCCAGGGCCTCTTGCACGGCGGTGGCCGCGCTGCGCCCGTTGCCGCCACGCGCTTGCGCCGCCCAGGCCTGCGCCTTGGCGTTCATGTCGCGCCACCGATCCATGCGCGCGGCCGAATTCGAAAACAGATGGTCCAGATCGCTGCCGTTGGTTTGACGGTTCATCATGGTGTACCCCTGGCGTTGCAAGGCGCAAAGCGCCCCGCAAATACGGAGAAAACGAAAGAAGACGGAGATAGAGGCGGGCGTCTGGATGGGCGGCTTTCTCAGGAAAGCAGCATGATCACGATCATTCCCCAGATGGTCAGCAAGGTGTTGCCGACCGCGTAGGTGACCGTATAGCCCAGCCCCGGGACTTGGCTTTTGGCGGCTTCGCACACCATGCCGAGCGCGGCGGTGGTGGTGCGCGCGCCGGCGCAGATGCCCAGGATCAGCGCCGGATGAAAGCGAAACACAAATTTGGCCAACAACATGCCGACGACCAGCGGTACGGCCGTGGCGAAAATGCCCCACAGGAACAGGCTGATGCCCAGTTTCTGCAGGCCCGCCACAAAACCCGGCCCGGCGGATATGCCGACCACGGCAATAAACACGTTCAGCCCCACCGAATTCATGAACCACAGCGTGGGCTCGGGGATGCGTCCAAAGGTGGGATGAATGGCGCGAAACCAGCCGAACACAATGCCCGCGATCAACGCGCCACCCGCCGTGGACAGCGTCAGCGGGATGCCGCCCACATTGATCACGATCGCGCCGATCAGCGCGCCGGCGGTAATGGCCAGCGATACGAACGCCACATCGGTCACTGTTGTGGGCCGATCCACATAGCCCAATTCTTTCGCGGTGATATTGATGTCTTGCGTGCGCCCGACCACGGTAATGACGTCGCCCCGGTAGAGCTGCGTTTTGGGCAACACGGGAATTTGCGTTTCGGTGGGGCCGCGCCGGATCTTTTTAAGAAACACGCCGCGCGCGCCCGGCCACCGGGCCAATTCCTCCAGCCGTTTGCCGTCCACCTTTTTGTTCGAGACGTAAATATCCACGCCTTCGGTCTTGATGTTGAGCAGCTCGGGGTCTTCGACTTCGCGCCCGCTGGGCCCCAGCCGCAGAATCATCTGATCGCGCTTGCCGCCGATGACCACCACGTCGCCCGCCTGGATAAGCGTGGCCTGGTCCACTTCCATGATGTCGCCGTCACGCCGTATGCGTTCGATGAACGCGCGCACGCCTTCCCGGGTGCCGGCTTCAAGTTCGCCGACTGATTTGCCGATGAATGGGCTTTCGGGCGCCACGGAATAGGCCCGCATCTCGAATTCATGCCATTCGGTGGCGCCTTGCGCGGCCTCGCCCGCGCCCAGCATTTTTTCGTATTCCTTACAGGCCGCCACCAGATCGATGCCCAACAGCTTCGGGCCGATCTGCGCCAGGATGATGGCCGAGCCCACCGTGCCGAAAATGTAGGTCACCGCGTAGGCGATGGGCATGGCGTCCAGCAAGGCCTGGGTTTCTTCCGGCGACCGGCCCAGGCGGTTGATTGCGTCGGTGGCCAGCCCCATCGATGCCGAGATGGTTTGCGAGCCGGCCAGCAAGCCGGCCGCCGAGCCCAGGTCATACCCGGCAATGATCGCGGCGACGGCCGCGGCGCCTAGGGAAAGCAGCGCCATGACCACGGCAAAGATCGCCTGCGGCAGCCCGTCCTTGGCGATCCCCCGCACAAACTGCGGGCCAACCCCGTAGCCGACCGCGAACAGGAACATCAGGAAGAACACGGATTTGACGTTGGGCGAGATCTTCACACCCAGGATGCCGATGACGATGGCGACAAGCAAGGTCGCGGTCACTGCCCCAAGGCTGAATCCCTTGAAGCTCTTTCCCCCGATCCAGTAACCGATACCCAGTGCCAGGAAAATGGCGATTTCCGGATAAGCCTTAAGCGTAGAAACGAACCAGTCCATGGTCTTCTCCTCGAAGGGGCCACTCGATGATCTTGCTTCGTACAAACGCGGGCATACTGGCCCGCTGCGCTGCAACGGACGCGGCGGCGGGCACATCGGGCCAATCTAATCGGGGGAAAAAACAGGCGCCATACTCAAATTTGGGTATGGCGCGGGCGGGGCAGCGGGGGGGCGTTGTTGCGGGGCGGTCGGCGCGGGCGGCCGGGCGTCGCGAGGCGCGTGCGACGCTTGTGGGTTACTTCACCACGTAGTTGTTGGCTTCGGCTTCACCCGACCATTTGCGCAACGCCGCGATGAATTCCGGGCACACGTTGCCGTCCACGCTGGTGCTGGTAATGATGCTGTTTTCCATGCGCATCAGCACAGTGCATTCATACACGCGGGTGCGGTTTTGATAGTGGCCGGTGCTGTTGGTTTGAAAAACAGGCGTGGCCGCGGAGGTGTTGGTGGCCGGGATCATCCCTACTACTTGCTGGCTGGTCCCCGTGGTGACCCACTCCGTGTAGGGCGCGGCCTGGTAGTCGGACCATTCCAGTTCCATCGTGTTGCCTACAGCGCGCTTTTTAGACGGCTCGCCCAGGGCAGCGATGGCGTCATTGATGGACCGGCCCTCCATGTTCTTGGCCACGTTCACGCTGGGCGAGAACGACAGGCCCGACTTGAACACATTGCCCAGGGACGGCAAGCCCGAGCTACCGCCGTCAGGCATGGGCGCGCAGCCCGACAAGCCCAGGGCGGCGGCAATCAGGGTGGCCGGCAACAGCAGCGTTTTGCGGCGGGTCGAACAATGCAAGGGCGACGTCATGGTGGGCGGTCGGTGTTCCGTGGCAAAGGGTCCGGTCGGCCTGTGATGCCGGCGGGGAGTCGGGGGATAACGCAGTCTGATTGTTTCTCTTCGTGACAGGCGGCCGGTTGATGCGGGCAGGGCATCAAGCCGACGACGCCGTGCCAAGCATCGATACACGTAAGAAAAGTCCGACATTTTTACCGGAAAACGGGGCCAGCAATCTCATCACGGTATGTGAAATTTGTTACTCAATATGCCTGGAAGGCGGCAAATCAGGGGGACGGAGCCCGCGCGCTTCTTGCTAACATCGTCCCCGCTTCGCTTCCGCATTCCTCTCTTTCATTGACCATGACGATGATGCCTGCCCGCTTTCACCCCCTGATCCGCGCTGCATTCGCCGCTATCGCCTTGCTGGCCGGTTTGGCTGCAAGCCCCGCGTACGCCGACAAGCAGTTTGGCGGCGTCGCCACCGATGGCAATCACGACAAAACGTACTGGACCCTGCCCGAGGCGTCGCAAAAAGACGCCGAGGCCTCGTCGCTGGCCGAGTGCCGGCGCCAGGGCGGCAAGGACTGCAAGAAGCTGAACTGGTTTTCGGACAGCTGCCTGGCCTATGCGCGCAACTCGCGCCAGGACCTGTTTCCGGGCAACAGCGTGTCGTCCGAACTGGCCGCCAAGAAAGCCATGCGCCGCTGCACGGCAGGCAGCCCCGACGGCAAGTGCCGCCTGGTGTCGCTGCCGTATTGCGTGGGCCCCGGCTACAGCGCCGCCGACCTGCAAGGCGCCAAGCGCGCCAAGCCCGCCGATGTGGAAGCGTTGTCGGCCAAGGTCAATGACCGCCAATACTGGGGCGCCGTGGCCGAAGGCGCCGACGGCGGCCTGGTCTATTCGGACGGCTACCCGAAAGAAGACGACGCGGTCTCGACGCTGCTCAAGTGGGAAGAATGCAAGGACTGCCGCAAGGTGCTGACCTATAAGGACACCTGCGTCGGCATGGCTTGGGTGAAGGGCAGCGAAGGGCGCGGCACGCGCTTCACGGCGCTGAACCCCGACCCCGTTGCCGCGCGCGAGCAAGCGCGCAAGGAGTGCTCGGCCAAGACGGGCGCGCCGGCCTGCGTGGCAATGCTGCGCTGCTCGGGACGCGCCTACATCGACGGCTACCCGGGCGAAGACGTGAAGCCGAAGTAAGCAGCCGGCCCGAAGCAAGATATTACTTATCCAGCCACGGCGCTTCCTTCCACAGCTTCTGGAATTCCGCCTCGCCGTTCGTCAATTCGCCGGCATAGTCGGCGGGCGGCAGGTAGCGCAAGGGGGCGAACATTTCTTTCGCCTTGGCCTGGAACGCCGGATCATCGACCGTGCGCTTGACGGCGTCCGTCAGCTTCTCGCGCACCTCGGGCGGCAAGCCCTTCGGCGCCGCCAGGCCGCGCAGCGACGCCAGTTCAAAGTCATAGCCCTGTTCCTTGAAAGTCGGCACGTCGGGCAGCGCGGCGGATCGCGTCTTGCCCATCTGCCCCAGGAACCGCAGCGGCGTGCCGCCTTTCTGGTACTGCAAGGCCTCGCCCACGTTGATGGCGCCGATCGTGATTTCGCCACTGGCCAACGCGCCACGCACTTCGCCCGCGCCCTTGTACGGAATGTGGCTTAGCTTCGTGCCCGACGCTCGCTCAAAGCGCAGCATGGCCAGGTGGTCGTCGGACCCCGTGCCCGTCGTGCCCACGGTGACCTTGCCCGGGTTTTTCTTGGCGTAGGCCAACAGGTCCGCCAACGTTTTCAGCTCGTTATCGTTGCGCACGGTAAAGGCGCCCGGGTCATCGATCAAATTGCCCAACAGGTCATAGCTTTGCCACGTGAAGCTGGACTTGCGTTCGATGGGGATGGTCAGCAGGTTCGGCGTGTTGATAAAGCCGATGGTGTAGCCGTCCGGTTGCGCGCGGGCCAGTTCGGTAAAGCCGATGGCGCCGCCCGCGCCGGGGCGGTTCAGCACCACGATGCGCGCATCGTTGCCCAGGTACTTTTGAAGGAACGGCGCCATCATGCGCGCCACCAGGTCCGTGCCGCCGCCGGGGCCGTACGACACGATCAGATTGATGGGGTGTTCGGGGTAGCCGGCCGCTTGGGCGCCGGCCGAGTACAAGGTGGCGCCGGACAGCAGGGCGATGGACGCCGCCAGCGCGCGCAAGGTGCGGCGCTTGTTGTGGGGATATTGCATGGTGTCTCCTCTTGGGGTGGGTCGGCGGCTTGATGCCGCACTGTGTTTTTCAACGCCGCGCACGGTGTTTTTTCATATGCCGCGCACGGCGGGGTGCTACGACTGCAAGGCGGCAATCCGCGCGGCCGCTACCGGCCACACCTCGGGGTTGACCAGTTGCGGCGGACGCTCGCCGCGCAGCATGGCCGTCAATTGCTGCGCGGAAGACCGCGCCACATTGCGACGGGCCTCGTGCGTGACGCCCGCGGTATGAAAGGTGGCAACCACGTTCGGCAGCGCCAGCAGCGGCGCATCGCGCGGGGGCGGCTCTTGCTGCCAGACGTCCAGGCCCGCGCCGCGCAGGTGGCCGCCACGCAGCGCGTCGCACAGCGCGGCCTCGTCGTGGATGCCGCCACGCGCGGTGGATACGAACACTGCCTCCGGCTTCATGGCGGCGAAGGCGCGGGCATCGATCATGCCGCGCGTCGACGCGTCCAGCGGGCAGTGCAGCGACACGACGTCGGCCTGGGCCAGCAGGTCGGGCAAGGACACCGGTTCCGCGCCGCGTGCACGGATGGTGTCGGCGTCCAGCAGCGGATCATGCGCAATGACGCGCATGCCGAATCCTTGCGCAATGCGTGCCACCCGCGAGCCGATCTGGCCGATACCCACCAGCCCGATCACCGTGCCGTGAATTTCGTGGCCCATCAGATCCTCGCGTGAGAATCCGGTGTCGTGGCGCAGGCGTTGGTGCGATTCGACCACGCGGCGCTGCACGGCCAGCAGCAGCGCATAGGTATGCTCGGCCACCGAAGCGGCGTTGCCGCCCGCCTGGTTCACCACGGCAATGCCCGCTGCCGTGCAGGCGGGCACGTCCACGGTGTCGTAGCCGGCGCCGCCGGACGACACGCAAACCAGATCAGGGCATTGCGCAATCAGCTCCGCGTTGACGAACCACTGGCGCGGCAGTTCGTCCTTGGCAGCCGACACATGGTAGGCGTGGGCCGTGCGCAGGCTCGCCAGCGTGCGGGCGTCATCGCCGTGCGCGGGCAGCACCGATAAGGCTATGCCGGGTTCGGCGCCGACGATCTCGTCGAAGATCGGGTTCAGCCACAGGTCAAGGCGACACAGGCGTTTGGGGAAGTCTTGCGAGGGGGTACCGATATGCGGCATTGCACCTAGTCTCCGGTGGGCGGTCATCGTTTGAGGCGACTCTACGCGTGCGAACACCGGAGATAAAGCGAATAATTTTCTGATTCGTGCGCGACTTTTTCGAAACAGTGGTGTCGCGGTGTGGCTGTGCCACAGGGCCGCGCTACAGCATCCCGGCGGGCGCGCCGAAGTCCAGCGCGTCCTGCGCCAGCGCACGCAGGTTGGCCAGCATGGGCCGTGTGTCGTCGCGCCGCCATTGGAAGGTGTAGGGCAGGGGGCGTAGAGGCGGCAGGCCGGGCAGCGCGTACAGGTCGCCGCGTTGGATCATGATGCGCGCCCATGCCGTGGGCAGAAAGCCCAGGCCCAGCCCCTGCCGCAGCATCCCCGCGATGGCGCCCCAGCTGTTGCAGCACTGGGTGCGGCCGGGCGAGATGCCTTGCTCGGTCAGCCAGTCGTCCAGCATGCGGATCACGCCGGAGCTTTGCGGCTGCGTAATCAGCGTCAGCCCGGGCAGGTCGGCCACGGTCAGCGCGGTGGGGTCCGGCACCGCGCGCGGGGCGGCCACCCACTCGAACGACGCGCTGCCGATCAGGTGCGAGGCAATCGCCGCGCGCGAAGACGGCCCCGCGATCACGGCGAAATCCAGGTCGCCTTCTTCCAGGCCGCGTTCAACCAGTTCACCCACGCCCACATAGGGCTCGACCAGCAGGTTGGGATGTGCGCGCTGGATGTCGTCGATCAAGCGGGGCATCCACGTCATCGACGTCAGCTCGCCCGCGCCAAAGCGGCAGCGGCCGGAATAGGTCAGGTTGTTGCTGGCCTGCTGCATGAACTGGTCGGCGTTGCGTAGCAGGTCCTTGGCATGGGGAACCAGCTGTTCGCCCAAGGCCGTCAAGGTGGCGCTGCGCGCGCTGCGGCTGAACAGATCGGCGCCGATGGACGCTTCCAGTTCACCGATGCGCTTGGACAAAGACGACACCGAGATATTGAGCCGGTTGGCGGCGATTGCAAAGTTCTTGCAGGTGGCGGCCCAGTAAAAGGCTTCGAGTTGCTTGAGGGTCATGGCGGGGCTGGGGCAGGATCGGGTCGGCTTAAGGGCGAAGAAAAGTGTAATAAGCAATATCGATAAAGTCACTTTATTCAAACAAGCGCTGCGCCTATAGTCGTGCGCCATTGCCCAAACCACCGCGCGACGGCCGCTCCCGCAAGAGGCCCGCCGCCGCCAGGAGACCGCCATGCCCGACCCGTTGCGCCATCTGCTCTGCCTGCACGATTTCCAGGCAGCCGCAAAGAAGCGCCTGCCTGAACCGATCTATGCCTATGTGTCGGGCGCGGTGGAAGACGGGCAGTCCGAGCGCGGCAACCGGCAGGCCTTTGCGCACTACGGTTTCCGGCCCAAGGTGCTGGTGGACGTCTCGCAACGCTCCACACGCGCCACCGTGCTGGGCCGCGACTACGCCGCGCCCGTCGGTGTGGCGCCCATGGGCATCGCGGCCTTGTCCAGTTATCGCGGCGACATCGTGCTGGCGCGCGCCGCCGCTGCCGCCGACGTGCCCTGCATCATGAGCGGGTCGTCGCTGATCCGCTTGGAAGAAGTGATGCAGGCCGCGCCGGGCACCTGGTTCCAGGCATACCTGCCGGGCGATGACGCGCAGATCAGCGCCTTGGTCGACCGCGTTGCCGCCGCCGGCGTCACCACGCTGGTGCTGACCGTGGACACCCCCGTTGCCGCCAATCGCGAGAACAACGTACGCGCCGGCTTCTCCACGCCGTTGCGGCCCAGCGTGGGGTTGGCGTGGCAGGGGCTGACGCATCCGCGCTGGCTGTTCGGCACGTTTCTTCGCACGTTGTGGCGTCATGGCATGCCGCATTTTGAAAACAACTACGCCACGCGCGGCGCGCCGATTCTGTCGGCCAACGTGCTGCGCGATTTTTCAGATCGAGGCCATCTGAACTGGCGCCACGTGGCGGCCATCCGCCGCCGTTGGAAAGGGCAGATGGTCATCAAGGGCATCTTGCATCCCGACGACGCGGGCACCGCGAAGGCGCAGGGCATGGACGGCGTGATCGTGTCCAACCATGGCGGCCGTCAGCTGGATGGCAGCGTGTCGCCGCTGTTGGCGCTGCCCGCCGTGGTGGACGCCGCGGGCGGCATGGACGTGATGCTGGACAGCGGCGTGCGGCGCGGGTCCGACGTGCTCAAGGCCATCGCGCTGGGCGCGCGCTGCGTGTTCGTGGGGCGGCCGTTCAACTACGCGGCCACCGTGGCGGGGCAGCGGGGCGTGGCGCACGCCATCGATCTGATCGTGGAAGAAGTCAGGCGCAACATGGGCATGCTGGGCGTGGTGGCGTTGCGCGACGTGGTGCGCGACACGCTCGTGCGCTTGCCGCCGGGGCAAGACGGCGCGGGCGGCGACGGCGGGCAGGGCGGGTAGGGCGGCCGGTGCGGGCAGGGCGGTCAGTGCGGTCATTGCGGGCAGCGCCGCGACGGGGCCATGCGCACTTAGCCTAGAATGCCGGCACCCTGACTTTGCGCGGCTTCGTCCGCACTGCCGCTGTGTTCCGTTGTTCCTGCGTACTGGCGTGGCCTTGTTTGAAAATCTGGCGTCGCCGCGCGCTTGCCTGCTCTGTGGCGATGTCCGCCGTGATGGCCGCCATCGTGCCCGCCGTCGTGCAAGCGCAACCGGCCTCCAACGCCGACCATCTGAAAGCCGTTGAGCCCATCGGCGGCGATTTCGCGCTGCAAGGCTATCCAAAATCCCACCTGCGAACGATCCTGTATCGCGGCAAGATCTACCGGCCCTTGAACGCCTATGAGTTCGTGCACGTCAAGCCGCTGGGGCCCACCCAGGGCGGCCAGCCCATGCTGCTGGCGGTGTCCAACGACTTCATGGGCGTGGGCACGATCTTGATCGCGGTGCAAAACGGCACGCCGCTGGCGCGCGTGCTCAGTCCCACGGTGGACCTGCGCGACCCGGACATGGGCCTGGCGCAGCCCGGCCGGCAAGACGTGCTGCTTTTCACGGCGGGCGCGCGTGCGCTGGTGACCTCGACCGGGCAGGTGCTGTGGTTCGAGCACAAGCGCCCGAAGGAGTACATCCATTCGATCCCGTTGTTGGTGTCGGTGTCGCCGGACAACAGGCAGGGCGCGTTGCTGTTGGATAACCAGATCCGGCTGGCGCGCTTTGACGACGGTCCCTATGCCAGCGTGCCGTTCACCAAGGACCGGCAGGCCAAAGCGTTCGCCGGTCTGTGGGAAGAGAGTTCGCAAGCGGCCAAAAAGGCCTTGGACGCCGGCCAGCGCATCGACCAACGGCGGCTATACAACAACCTGAAAGCGGCATGGATCAATCAACATTTTGCATGGCGACAGGGCAAGGACGGCTGGCAGTTCACGGGGCTGGACCTGACGTCCGCGCCCCTGCCCGCACTGACCGCGCGGGAGCATTGACATGACGCACGTTGCAAAGCGATTGCTGCTGCAAGGCGTGGGCCTGCTTGCGGTATTGCTGTTGGCGGGATGCGCGGGCAGTGCCGCCCTCTACGAAGAGCATGTGCGCACCGAAGACGCCAACCCCAAGGATGTCGTCCTGACGCTGGACGTGACGTTCGCGCGCGCGCCCGATTTCGACCCGAAGCAAGATACCCGGGCAGGGCCGCCGCCGCACGTGGAATATTCCGGCGGCCCCAGCCTGGACGTGCCGTTCTATCAAAAGGGCATAGGCTTTGACCTGGGCGTGGTGGGCGACCCGCGCGCCTTGCTGGCCTTGCCGTATCCGTCGCCCGCCACGCGCACCACGTCGGCCAAATTAAAGATCTTCGGCGAACGGCGTAATGCCACGCTGTACCGCTTTGTCGTGCTGCCCCGCGCCGGCTGGAACAGCTACAACAGCTTCCAGGTGTCTTTCGCCATCAATGGCCGCCAAGAGGGCATGACGTTTGCCTACAGCGCCAAGGCGGTGTGCGACAACGCGTTCGACGTGACCACGCCCACCTATGGTTTCGGCATGTCGGTGTCCGCCAGATTGCCCGACGGCAAACCCGCTTGCCTGATGGCCTGCGACGCGCGGCCCGGCTACCTGGGCTATTGCGCGTTCGGCGCCGACGTGGAATCCATGTTGGTCCGTTGATGCGGGCCGGGCGGTCAGCCGCCCATGTCTTTCACCGCCCGTTCGATCAACCCTTGCAGCCAGGCCAGCGCCGCGTCCGTCGGCGCGCGCCGGCTGCTGATCATGTCGACGGCAAATGGGCCGGGGTCCACTTCCTGCGGCAAGGGCCGCAGGCTTAGGCTTTGCCCCGCCAGGCGCTGCGCCGCGCGGCGCGCCAATGTGGCGATCAAGTCCGTACCGGCCACGGCGTGGGGCAGGGCGACGATGTGTGCAAACGTGCATGCGACGCGGCGCTTGCGGCCCAGGCGTGCCAGGCCGGCGTCCACCACCCCGCGCGCGGAACCATCGTCGCTGGGCACGAACAGCGCGTGTGGCAAGGCGACGTAGCGTTCCAGGGTCAGCTTGCGGCCACGCAGGCCGGCATGCTGTTTATCGGCAATGCAGATGAAGGTTTCTTCGTATAGCCGCGTGGCGCGCATGCGCTTGGGCGGGCTCAGGTGCCCGCCGATGGCGATGTCGACGGTGCCGTTATCCAGTTGTTCGTAAATGGCGGCGCGGTCCAGGCGGGCGACGCGCAAGTCCACCGCGGGCGCTTCACGCCGCAGGCGCGCCACGATGTGCGGCACGAGCACCACGTCGGCATAGTCGCTGGCGGCCAGCGTAAAACGCCGCCCGTGCGCCGCACCCGGGTCAAACCCCACCCCTTGGGCCAGCGCGCGCCGGATCTGATCCAGCGCGCTGCTTACGGCGGGCATCAGCGCGATAGCGTGGTCCGTGGGCTGCATGCCGTCGGCGGTGCGCAGGAACAGTTCGTCGTTGAACAGGCGACGCAACCGGCCCAGCGCGCTGCTTACCGAAGGCTGTGCCCGGTGAATGCGCTGCCCGGCCAACGTCACGTTGCGGGTTTCGTACAGGGCTTCGAAAGCCACCAACAGGTTCAAGTCCACGGCAGATAGATTCATGCGGTCAATAGTACGTATAGCGGATATCGATTTCAACAATGGGTGCTGTCGCTTCTACCATGGTCTGCATGGACACAAAAAAAGGGAAGCAGGCATGGCAACCGTATTGATTACCGGCATTGAGCCGTTCGATGGCGAAACGCTTAACCCCTCGTGGGAGGCCGCGCGCCGCCTGGACGGGCAGACCGTGGCGGGCGCGCACTTGGTTGCGCGCCAACTGCCCTGCGTCATCGGCAAGGTGGTGGATCGCTTGCGCCAGGCAATCGATGACGTGCAGCCGGACGTGGTGATCTGCCTGGGGCAGGCGGGCGGTCGCGTGGACGTGTCGGTCGAGCGCGTGGCGATCAACGTGATCGATGCGCGCATCCCCGACAACGAGGGCCGCCAGCCCGTCGACGAGCCCATCGTGGCGGGCGGCCCGGCGGCCTATTTTTCCACCTTGCCCATCAAGGCCATCGTCCGCGACCTGCGCGCGGCCGGCATTCCCGCTTCGGTGTCGTCCACGGCGGGCACCTACAACTGCAACACCATCTTCTACGGCCTGGCGCATCTGATCGCCACGCAGCGGCCCGCGTTGCGCGGTGGCTTCGTGCACGTGCCTTACCTGCCCGAGATGGCCACGCGCCATCCCGGCGCGCCCAGCCTGGCGCTGGACGTGCTGGTGCAGGGGGTCAAGATCATGGTGGCCACGACGCTGGCGGTGTCGCAAGACATCAAGCTGGGCGCGGGCGCGCTGCACTAACCGACGGACATCAACATGAACACAACATTGGCAAACGCCGACACCTTTGCGCTGGACGGCACGCCGTTCCATCATCGCCGCGTGGTGGTGGACGGCTTGGGATACCACGTGGTGGAAGGGGGCACGGGGCCCGCGCTGATCTTGTTGGCGGGCTTTCCGCAAAGCTGGTACGCGTGGCGGCGCGTGATGCCGCTGCTGGCGCCGCACTTTCGCGTGTTCGCCGTAGACCTGCCTGGGCAGGGAGACTCCGACAAGCCGCTGGATGGCTACGATACGCGCACCGCCGGCGAACGCCTGCATGGCTTGTTCCACGCGATGGGCCTGACGCGCTATGCGCTGGCGGGGCACGATATCGGCGCGTGGATCGCGTACCCCTACGCCGCGCGCTATGCGCACGAGGTCGATCACGTGGTGCTGCTGGACGCGAACATTCCTGGCGTCACTCTGCCGCCCGCCATCGAGCTTGGCGCGGATAACTGGCGCAGCTGGCACTTCCTGTTCAACAGCGTTCCCGACTTGCCCGAAGCCTTGCTGGCCGGGCGCGAGCGCATCCTGATCGAATGGTTCTTCTCACGCAAGACGGCCAACAAGCCGGGCGTGTTCAGCCGTGCCGACATCGATGAATACGAACGCGTGTACCAGACCTTGGGGGGCTTGCGCGGCATGCTGGGCTACTACCGTGCTGAACCGGAAGACCGCGAGCAGAACCGCGCGCTGCGCGATACGCCGTTGACCGTGCCGGTGCTGGCGCTGGGCGGAGAACAGGGCAGCGCGCCCGGCCTGCACCGAGCGCTGCGGCCCCTGGCACGCGATCTTCAGGGCGGCGTGTTGGCCGATTGCGGCCACTATCTGCCCGAGGAACAACCGCGAGAATTGGCGCGGCGCATGTTGGCGTTCTTGACGGACAAGCGCGCCTAGCCGGGCTATTTTCACATTGCGTATCGGTATTTGTTGCGCGCCGGCGCCGCCCCTATCCTGAATTTTTGCAAACACACAGGGGCGGCAAATGAGCACACTGGAACACACGCGGCTGGACATCCGGCCGCTGTCGGTTTTTACGGGCGCCGAGATTCACGGCGTGGACCTGACGCAAGCGCTGACCGAAGACGAGGTCGAGCAGATCCGCGCGGCGCTGCTGCGCTGGAAGGTCGTTTTCTTTCGCGACCAACACATCGACCACGCCCAGCACCTGGCTTTTGCGCAGCGTTTTGGACGCCCGACGTCGGCGCATCCGTACGACGCGAATCCACCCGAAGGCTATCCCCAGATCCGCACGATTTCATCGCGGTCCACTACCGGGCGGCGCGGTGAACGCTGGCACACCGACGTAACGGGCGTGGTCAATCCGCCCGCCGGGTCCATCCTGCGCGCGGGCCGGCAAGTGCCTGCGTATGGCGGCGACACGATCTTCACCAATCTGGTGGCGGCTTACGAGCATTTATCGCCCGCGTTGCGCGCGCTGGCAGACGGCCTGTGGGCGCGCCACCAGTTTGGCGGCTACAACGGCGACTTCGACAACCAGACCGTCTATGCCCAACGGGTGCAGGCGAGCCCGCTGGTGTCCGAGCACCCGGTGGTGCGCGTGTTGCCCGAGACGGGCGAGCGCGCGCTGTTCGTGAACCCCGGCTTCACGCGGCGGATCAAGGACGTCAATGAAGAGGAAAGCCGCCATCTGCTGAACCTGTTCTTTGAAGAAATCACTCGGCCCGAATACACCGCGCGCTTCCGTTGGGAGCCCGGCAGCATTGCGTTCTGGGACAACCGTGCGACGGCCCACCAGGGGCCGGGTGACTTTGCTTATCTGGACACCGAGCGCGTGCTGTACCGCATCACGCTGGAGGGCGACGTGCCCGTGGGGGTGGACGGCCGGCATTCAACGGCGGTGCTGGGCAAGCCGTTCAGCGCGTTCGGCGCGGACTCGGGAGCCACGGCATGAGCAGCAAACGCAAATCCGCATGGCGCTTGGGGCTGGGTCTGGCGGCGGGCGTGGTGGTGGGCGCCGGCCTGTTGAGCAATTTTGCCGGGTCGGCGCCGGTGGCCTCGGAAGACGCCAACCGCTACCCGAACCGACCCGTCAAGATTGTGGTGCCGGTTGCGGCGGGCGGCAGCGCCGACAAGCTGGCGCGCACCCTGGCGCAAAAGCTGGGCGAGAAATGGCGCCAGAGCGTCGTCGTCGAAAACCAGCCGGGCGCCAGCAGCGCCATCGGCAACGCGGCCGTGGCGCATGCTCGCGGCGATGGCTACACGCTGCTATTGGCCGGCGACGCCTTGTCGCTCAATGCCTTGCAGGCCAGCGTGCCGTACGACCCGGTCAAGGACTTGCAGGGCGTGACCAAGGCCGTGGTGAACCCGCAGCTGCTGGTGGTTCGCCCCGGCCTGGGCGTGAAGACCTTTCAGGAGTTCGTGGCGCTGGTCAAGCAACGGCCCGGCGAGATTTCGCTGGCCTTGCCTGGCGGCACGGGCAGCTTGCAGCACCTGGCGGTGGAACTCTTGAACGAGCGCATGGGCGCGAAGACGAATCAAATCCCTTACCCAGGCGGCGGCCCGGCCACGCTGGACGTCTTGGGCGGGCACGTGGACGCGATGTTGATCACCTTGGCCGCCGCCACGGAAAACGTGCGCAGCGGCAAGCTGGTGGCGCTGGCCGTGACCACGCCGACGCGCTCTGGCGCGTTGCCCGACGTGCCCACCATGCAAGAGGCGGGGCTGCCCGACTACGCGGTGGAAAGCTGGCAGGGCTTGTCCGTGCCGGCATCCACGCCGCGCGCGGTGGTCGACCGGATCAACCGCGACGTCGTGGCGGTGCTGCGCGAGCCCGATACGGCGGCGTTGCTGGAAAACCTGGGCTTCACCATCGCCGCGACGGCGCCCGAAGCGGTGGACCAGACGGTGCGCGACGACATCGCAACTTACCGCCGCATCATCGCGTCGGCGGACGTGAAGCTGAAGTAGCGCGCAGCCGCGCCGCACGGACGCCGCCGCACGGACGCCGTCGCACGGATGCCGTCGCACGGATGCCGTCGCACGGATGCCGTCGCACGGACGCCGCCGCCCGGATGCCGTCCCCGCCCGGACCTTCCGCATATTGATATCTGAAAGTCTTCTTTGTCTTGCCGGCCTGGCGCCCGCAGCATGGACGCACGTTCACATCAACCGACAAGACAACAACATGACGATACGCAAAGCAGCCTCCCACCAGGCCGTCGGCATCGCCGGCGGCTACATCAGCCTCACCCTTACCCTGGCGCTGGCGCTTGCCGCCGGTGCGGCCCACGCCGACGCCACGCTGGACAAGATCAAGCAGCGCGGCACGGTCACCATCGGCGTGCTGGCCAACGGCGGCGTGTTCGGCTCGCTGGACCCGGCCACGCAGCAGCTGGTGGGCTGGAACCCCGAGCTGGCGCGTGAGCTTGCCAAGGGCCTGGGCGTGAAAGCCGAACTGGTGCAGGTGCAAACCGCGACCCGCACGCAATTCCTGATTTCGGGCAAGGTGGATCTGCTGATCGCCTCGATGGAGCTGAACCCGGAACGCGCCGAAATCCTGGGCTATGCGCCTACGCCGTTCTTTCGCGTGGGCGGCGCGGCGGCCACGCTGAAGACCAGCGGCATCGCCAAATGGGAAGACCTGCGCGGCAAGCCGGTGTGCGTGTCGCAAGGCAGCAGCTTCGCCAAGCCCTTGTCGTCGGACTATGGCGCGGTGGTCAAGGGCTACAAGAGCTCTTCCGATTCGCTGCTGGCGCTGCGCGGCGGCCAGTGCGTGGCGGCCGTCCACGACTCCACCTTGATCCATCCGCTGCTACGCAACAACCCGGAATGGGCCGACTACCACGCGCCCATCGCGACCGAGGTGCTGCCCGCCAATTCCGTGGTGTGGACGCGCAAGGGCGAAGCCGACACGATTGCCGCCGTCGACAAGGTGGTGCAGGACTGGCACCGCTCGGGTTGGCTGATTGCCACCGAAAAGCGGCTTGGCATCGAGCCCGCCCAACCCTTGTTGCAGGAACTGCACGCCAAAGCCAAGCAGGGCGGCTGAGCGCGCCTGAATACGGATCGGACATACGAAGATGAAGCATCTGGGCATGAGCAATTCGGGCAAGAACAACTGGGGCAAGAATAATTCGGACAACGCGGGTTCGGCGAAGTATCCCCGTGTTCGCACCAAGGGTGATGCCGGCAAACGCCCCGCGCTGCCGTCACGCGCCGCCATGGCGGTCGCGCTGGTCGCGGGCTTGGCGACCTTGGGCACGGCCGGCATTGCGCACGCCGACGCCACGCTGGACAAGATCAAGCAGCGCGGCAAGCTCGTGGTGGGGGTGGACGGCGCCAGCCCGCCGTTCGGCCTGCTGGACCCGGCCACCGGCAAGGTCGGCGGCTTTCAGACGGACCTGGGCGCGGACATCGCCAAGCGCCTGGGCGTCACACTAGAGACGGTGCCGGTCACCGCGTCCACGCGCGTGCAGTTCCTGCAAGCCGGCAAGGTGGATTTGCTGATCGCCAACATCCAATGGACCCAGGAACGCAGCGAAATCCTGAGCTACGCGCCCACGCCCTACAACCTGGTGGGCGGGGCGGCCATGGTGTCCAAGAAAAGCGGCATCAAGCGCTGGGAAGACCTGAAGGGCAAGGTGGCGTGCGTGTCGCAAGGCAGCAACTTCGCCAAGCCCTTGCAGGACACCTATGGCGCGGTGGTAAAGGGCCTGCGCAATATTCCGGAATCGTTGCTGGCGTTAAAGGGCGGCAGCTGCGACGCGTCGGTGCACATCCAACCGGCGCTTTATGAAACGCTGCACGGACCCAGCGCAGGGCAATGGAACGACTTTGAACTGGCGACGCAGGATCAATTGATTCCATCGCCCACGGTGATCTGGACGCGCCGCAACGAGGCCGACACGCGCGCCTTGGTGGACGGCGTGATCCGCGACTGGTTGACCACGGGCTTGCTGGTGCAAGCGGCCGAACGCTATGGCGTACCGGCCGATTACCTGAAGCAGGCCACCGCCCGGGCGCATGCCGGCCAATTCGACAGCGCGCCGCCCGAAGCCAACGCCAAGCCGTGACGCTCTGCCAGGACGGTAAGCAGTGCCCCCAACGCTTGACGCCTTCGGATCCTCCGACCGCAAAGGAAGTGACATGACCACGAACCTGTTCCCCGACGCCTTGTCGCGCCGCGCCCGCGGCGCCCAGCTGTCTCCCATTGCCGCCGCCGGCGCCCGCGCCGCGCGGTTGGCGGCCGAGGGCCGTTCCATCATCGTGCTGACCTCGGGTGAACCCGATTTCGACACGCCCGACGCCATCAAGCAGGCGGCTCGCGTCGCGATGGAACAGGGCCAGACCAAGTACACACCCACCGCGGGCACGGCGGCGTTGCGCCGCGCCGTGGCGCAAGGCTACCGCCAGCGAGACGACGTGGACGTGGACGCCTCCAACGTCATCGTTTCCAACGGCGGCAAGCAGGTGATCTACCTGGCGCTGAACGCCACGCTGGACGAGGGCGACGAGGTGATTGTGCCGGCCCCATACTGGCCCACGTTCCCGGACGCGGTGCGCATCAACGGCGGCCAGCCGGTGGTGGTGCCCACGCGCGCCGAACAGGGTTTCAAGCTGACGCCGCAGAGCTTGCGGCAAGCGATTACGCCGCGCACCAAATGGCTGGTCCTGAATTCTCCCGGCAACCCCTCGGGCGCGGTCTATACCGCTGACGAGCTGGCCGCGCTGGCCGCCGTGCTGCGCGACGCGCCGCATGTGCTGGTGCTGTGGGACGAGATGTACGAAGCGATCTGGTTCTTGCAGCCGCCCGTGTCCCTGCTGCGCGTGGCGCCTGATCTTGCCGGCCGCACGCTGGTGGTCAACGGCGTGTCCAAGGCGTATGCCATGACAGGCTGGCGCATTGGTTGGGGCACGGGGCCCACGCCGTTGATTCATGCACTGGAAGCCGTGCAGTCGCAGGTGTCGTCCGGCCCCAGCTCGTTGGGGCAGGCGGCGGCGCTGGCTGCGTTGCAAGGGGCGGCGGACGGCTTTGTGATAAATGCCAGGCACGCGTACGCCGCGCGTGCGCAGCGCGTGGTGGATGGCCTGGGTGCGGGGCCGGGCTTGCAGGTGCACGCGCCGCACGGCTCGTTCTTTGCATGGGTCGGCGTGGCGGGCCTGATTGGCGCGGTGCGGCCGGACGGGCGCCGCATCGAGCACGACGGTGACGTGGTCGACTGGCTGTTGGAGTCGGCGGGCGTGGCCGTCGTGCAGGGCAGCGCCTATGGCTTGTCGCCGTATTTGCGGCTGTCATTCGCGGCGTCCGACGCCGATATCAACGCGGCCATCGAACGTATCGGCCAGGCCGTCGCGACGTTGGCGCCGCAGGCATCGCTGGAGGCCGCCGCATGATGGAAAAGCTGTTGCAAGCGTGGGTTGATGTCTTCAAGCCGCTGGGCCTGAACTACAGCTTTGTGCAGGACCCGGGCGAGCTCTCGGCGTTCGGGCATGGCCTGTTGGTGACGCTGCAACTGTGCGCATGGACCATCCCCGTCAGCCTGTTGTTCGGCGTGCTGATCGCAGCGGGGCTGACCAGCGGCCGCCGATGGTTGGCGGCACCCTTGCAGGCCTTTGTTGAACTTACGCGCAACACCCCTACGCTGGTGCAGCTGTATTGCGCGTTCCTGGTGTTGAACATGCTGATCACGCAGAAGCTGGGCGGCGGCAATCCCATCACGCCGTTCGCCTGGGTGGTGATCGTGGTGGCGCTGCACAAGGGCGTGTTCCATGCGGAAGCGCTGCGCGCCGGCATCCAGACCGTGCCGTCGGTGACGATGGAGGCCGCGCGGTCGCTGGCGTTTACAAGGCGCCAGATCCTGACGCAGGTGCAACTGCCGCTGGCCGTGCGCTTTGCCTTGCCGGCGCTGGTCAACAACCTGGTGGACCTGGTGAAAATGACCGCCATCGCGTCGGCCATTGCGGTGGGTGACGTCACGTACGAATCGATCATGATCTGGTCGCATCGAGACAACGTGCTGGAACTGCTGCTGCTGATCCTGCTGTACTTCGGCTTGTTGACCTGGCTGGTCAGCGTGGCGGGCCGTCGCCTGGAAGACCGCCTGAGGATGCCCGGCTATGGCCAATGATCTTGCGTTCAAGGGCGCCGATGCCAAAGCGCCCGGCGTCGACGGACAGCAACGCCGCCGTCGGGCCACCGCCGGATTTTTGCCGGCGTTGTTGCCAGCATTGTTGCCCGCGTTGTTGCGCGACCCGTGGTTTTTGCTGTTGGTGGCCCTGGTCGCGCTGGGCTTGACCTGGGCCGTCACCGGCACCACGCCCGAAGCCGTGGCGGCGTTATGGCACTGGTCGCCCGCCTTGCTGCGTGGGCTGGCGATGAACATCCAGATCAGCCTGCTGGCGATGGCGCTGGGCACGCTGGTGGGGCTGGTGATCGGCGCGCTGTCGCTGTCGCCCTCATGGCTGTTGCGCAGGCTCACGCGCGCCTACGTCCTGCTGTTCCGTAACGCGCCGATTCTGGTGCTGGTGTATTTCACCACCTACGTGTTTCCGTTCGAACTGAACCTGGGCGGCTGGTATGTGCCGTTCCCCGATTGGATCAAGGTGGTGATCGGCCTGGGGCTGCCCGCCAGCGCCAATGTGGCCGAGATCTTCCGGGGCGCCATCCAGTCGATACCCAGCGCGCAGTGGGAAGCGGCGCAGTCGCTGGCGTTCAAGCGGACGCAGATTTTTCGCATGGTGGTATTGCCGCAGTGCGTGCGGCGCATGTTGCCGTCGTGGATGAACCTGATGGCCAGCATCACGATGAGCACCTCGCTGGCGTCCTTGGTAGGCGTGCACGACCTGGTGGATACCGCCACCGTCGCCAGCAACACGGTGGCGCGCAGCGACTTCACCATTCTTGTCTATTTCACGCTATTGGCGCTGTTTTTCGCCTATTGCTATCCCATCGCGCGTTGGACGCGGTACCTGGAACGACGCCATGAACATCATTGAACTGAATCCGCTGGTCAGCCTGCGCGACGTGCACCTGGCGTTTGGCGATACCGAAGTGCTGCGCGGCATCGACCTTGAAGTCAAGCAAGGGCAGGCGGTGTCGATCATCGGCCCGTCTGGGTCGGGCAAGTCCACCATCCTGCGTTGCATCACCGGCCTGTTGCGTGCGCAACGCGGCGCGATCCAGGTGGGTGGCGTGCGCGTGGACGGGCTGAAAACAGAATCCGACTTCATCGCCTTGAGAAAGCGCGTGGGCTTCGTGTTCCAGCAATACAACCTGTTCCCGCACCTTAGCGTGCTGGAAAACCTGGTGATCTCACCCGTGAAGGTGGCCGGGCTGCCGCGCGTGCAGGCCGAGGCCCGCGCGCGTGAACTGCTGGCCAAGGTGCGCATGGAACACAAGGAAGGCGCGTATCCCGGCGAACTCTCGGGCGGCCAGCAACAGCGGGTGGCCATCGCGCGCGCGCTGGCGCTGCAACCTGAGTTGATTTTGTTCGACGAGGTGACCTCGGCGCTGGACCCCGAAATGGTCGGCGAAGTGCTGACCGTGATTCGCGATCTGGTCCAGGACGGCATGACCTGCGTGCTGGTCACCCATGAAATGCGCTTTGCGCAAGAGGTGAGCGACACCGTGTACTTCACCGAAGCGGGCCGCATCGTGGAATCCGGCCCGCCGTCGCGCCTCTTCGGCGCGCCTGACAGCGACCGTACCCGCGCCTTCTTGCAGCGTTCGCTGGGCGCCTCGCCCGCCCGCCGGTCCACGTCGGATCCGATCGCGAACGCGCTGTCTTTCGACCCGCTGCGCCTGGCGGTGTAACCCACAAGGAATCTGATCATGACTTTCCCATCCGCCATGTTGGCAGGCCACCGAGAGGTGCGCGCATGAGCCTGGATCACGCCCACGTCCAAACCCGGCTGGTACACGCCGGCTCCCCCGCATTGACGCAGGGAGCGGGCCCGGTCAACGTGCCGGTCGTGCGCACCAGCACCGTGCGTTTTGCCGACACCGCCACGCAGGCCGCGCTTAACCAGCAACGCGCGGCGGGTGACCGCGTTGCCACCTACGGGCGCCACGGCCTGGACACGCACCAGGCGCTGGAAGAGGCGGTGGCCTTGCTGGAAGGCGGCTATCGAACGGTGCTGGCGCCGTCCGGCCTGGCCGCGATCACGTTGGTGCTGCTGGCGACGCTTGCGCCGGGCGATCACGCGCTGGTGGCCGATAGCGTGTATTCGCCGGTGCGCAAGGTCGACAAGTCCTTGCTTGCGCGCTATGGCATCGAAGTGGAATATTTTTCACCGGGGCAAGATGCGCTGGAACCGTTGATCCGGCCCAGCACGCGGCTGTTGTATCTGGAGTCGCCCAGCTCGCTGCTGTTCGAGGTGCTGGACTTGCCCGCGCTGGCGGCCACCGCGCGCCGTCATGGCCTGTGGGTGGCGGCCGACAACACCTGGAGCGGCGGCCTGTACTACCAGCCGTTGGCGCTGGGCGCGCACATCTCCATCCAGGCCGCCACCAAATACCTGGCCGGCCATTCGGATGTGATGATGGGCGTGGTCACCGTGGACAGCGCCGAACTGGCGCAACGGATTGGCGCGACTTACGACGCGCTGGGCTTGTCGGTGGGCGCGGACGACGCCTATCTGACGCTGCGTGGGCTGCGCACGCTGGACGTGCGCCTGGCGCGCCATCAAGTCAACGCGCTGGCCGTGGCGCAATACCTGGCCACGCACCCGGACGTGTCGCGCGTGTTTCATCCGGCCTTGCCCGAAGACCCTGGCCACGCGTTGTGGCGGCGAGACTTCAGCGGTGCAAGCGGCTTGGTGTCTTTTGCCTTCGATCACCCGGACCCGACGGCGGCATCGCGCTTCATCGACGCGTTGCAGTACTTTTCGATCGGCGCGTCCTGGGGCGGTTATGAAAGCCTGGCGCTGGAAGCCGCGCCGCAACGGCTGGCGGAACACAGCCTGTGGAAGCAGGTCCCTGGGCAGCAGTCCGTGGTGCGGCTGCACATCGGTCTGGAGAATCCGCAAGATTTGATCGGCGACCTGGAACGTGCGTTCAGCAGCACGCGCGAGGCGTTGCGACGCAGCGCCTGAGGCGGGCTGCAAACATCAGCGCAACGATAAAAAAACAGCTGCGCGTATTTGCTAATAAGCGGCGCGCTTTAAGGTTTCTGGCTATGTAGAAGCAATTACAACCTCTTTGTCCGGTTGTGCCTTCGGGTACTAAGATTTGCCCTGTTCCATGGCTGGCAGCAGGGCATGACTTCACTTCTTTCGATCGATTCGGTACAGCTTCCATTCCTGTCGCGCCGGCTTCACGCCGTGCGCGAGTTTTATCACCGCGTCATCGGCCTGGACGAGATGCCCGCGCGGGATGGCCAGCGCCTGCTTTTCTCTTTGGGCGACGCGACGCTGTCGCTATCTCCTGTCCAGGAGCTGAGCAGCGGCGTCAAGCCCGACTACCTGGCGCTGAAGACGCGCGCCTACGACGAGATCCTGGCGCGTCTGCGTCAGGCCGGGCACTTTCCGGTCTGTTCCAAGCCCGACGCATCGCCGCGCGTGATGTACGTAAAAGACCCGTCCGGCAATCAACTGGCCTTCCTGGGCTGAGGGCGCGCGATGAACTTTCAGCAACTACGTTCCGTGCGCGAAGCCGTGCGCCAGGACTTCAACCTGACTGACGTCTCGGAAAGCCTGCATACCTCGCAACCCGGTGTCAGCCGGCAGATTCGCGAGATTGAAGAGGAAGTGGGCGTCGACATTTTTGTGCGCTCGGGCAAGCGGCTGATCGGCCTGACGCCGCCCGGCGCGCTGATCTTGCCCTTGGTCGAACAAATCCTGCAATGTGCGGACAACATCCGGCATGCAGGCGCCGAATACGCCGATAGCCGGCAGGGCGTGCTGTCGATCGCGGCCACGCATTCGCAGGCGCGCTACGCCTTGCCGCCGGTCATCAAGGAATTTCGCCAGCGCTATCCGGACGTGGTGCTGCACCTGCATCAAGGCTCGCCCAAGCAGGTGTCTGAAATGCTGCTGGAAGGCGAGGCCGACATCGGCGTGGCAACCGAAGCCGTCGCCAACTATCCGGGGCTGGTCAACCTGCCGTGCTACCGCTGGAGCCACAGCATCATCGTGCCGCGCGGCCATCCGCTGGAAGGCCGGCACGACGGCATCAGCCTGTCGCAGTTGTCCCGCTATCCCATCATCACCTATGGCCAGGGCTACACCGGCCGCGCCCACATCGACGAAGCGTTTGCCCGGGCCGGCCTGACCCCGGACATCGTCATGACGGCCATGGACGCCGACGTGATCAAGACCTATGTAGAGCTGGAGCTGGGCGTGGGCATCGTGGCCGCCGTGGCCTGGGACCCCGAACGCGACACGCGGCTATGCGCCATCGACGCCCGCCACCTGTTCGAGATCAACCTGACCCGCCTGGCCATCCGCCGCGGCGCCTGGCTGCGCGGCTACGCATTCCACTTCATCGAGATGTTCGTCCCAACCCTGACGCGGGAAGTGGTGGAACGGGAGCTGAAGGGAGAGGGCTGAGGGGCTGTGCGGCTGACGTTTCGGTGAAAGCGGCTGAGCGTGCAGGGTCGATGCAGCGCCATGCGGCGCGGGCGTTGTCAACGCAGGAACGATACCAGCACCCAGGTGACGTCCTGGCCGTTCACTTGTGGCATGGGCGTCTGATAAGCGAACGTCCGGGGACCCGTGGGAAAGGCTTCGCAGGTCCATGTGCCCGGGTAGGGGCAAGGCTGGCCGGACCGTACGCGGGTTTTCGGGCTTGTGGCAGGGTCGTCCATCCAATGCCAGGTGATGGATTGCCCTTGATACCTGGGCAGCGCGCCGTGCCTGCCAACGACGCACAGTATTTCGCCCTTGTCGTCGCCTTGCCATAGGCCGGCGCGAGGCGCTGACTCACCGCTTTGGGCGCGGCGTGCGGGCTCGGGCAGCGGGTCACGTTGATCTATGTCCCGCTGCCAGATCACGCGGCCGTGCGATGGACTTTGTGAGATCGACGGAGCCGCTTCCCCAGCCTTGAAATAGCGCCGCGAACCGGTTTTTGCAAGGGTGTACCACCAGCCGTCCGACGGGATATCTTCGCCGACGAGGATGTGTGTGGGCGTGGGTTCGTTCGGCGCGGCCCCGGGCGTCCGGCCTCGAATTTCAGGCGTGGGCCAATCACTGTCGTCATCGAACCGGCCAAGCCAACGCTGCGTGTCGGAGCGATTGAAACGCTCATTCGGATCGCCATCCCATTCGCCCGAGCCCACCAGGTCCAGCAGGGGATGGCGGATACGGCGAAGCAAACGGTTGGCCAACACGGGAAGCTCGGGCACGCCGTTTTCGACGGGGTAGAGTTCCGGTTGCGGGCCAAGTTCGATCCACTGGCCGCAGTGCAACGAGTCGATGCGGATGCGGGGGTCGGCAAGGTGCGCGGCAACGTCGTCGCGCGATATCCCAAGCTTTTCGCGCCAGATGTCGGACAGGAAAAAGCCCCAGGTGGGGGGGCGGATGCCGGAGGGTAGTTCCGGTGTGAAAGTCATGCCGAACGTGTCGTCGGTGTCCAAACCATAGAAATGGGGCGTCAGCGCGCGATCCCACACGGCAACTTCGGACCGCATGCCGAACTCCAAGGGATTGGCTATCGCAAAGCCGCTGTAGACCTGAGCTGGCGACAGGAGCGTGATCGTTTGAATAACGAATTTTCGCCATGCGTCCTTATTGTCCAGCCACCACTGCCATCGAAAATACAATTGGATCGAAGAGTAGGCGCGGTCGTCGTCCCCCCAGTCTGACGTTCTCCATAGGTACGCAGCGTGGGTGGGCGAGCTCGCATGGTTCGCTTCGTCAGTGAAATTGACTGTAAACGCCTTGTCTACAGCGATCTTTCTCGCCCAATCGCGTAGGTCTCCAAGACGCGGCGACCCGTAACGATGGGGTCGAGACGTGCCTGGATGGGTTGCGACGGTATAGGGAAAGTCCAAGAGCCGTTCGAAAGCCTCGTGTATATCGATCATGTCCGTTGCGGTCTTTGAGGCCACTGCGGGATCGTACGTAAAGTAAAAGGTAATAAACGGCGTGATCGAGAGCTCGAATTGGCCATTATCGATTGCAGTGTTAGGCCATTTCTTCAAGTCGGCAATCATGCCCGCGAGGTCGTCATGTTCGATCAATGGATGGGCGGTACTCACTTTCCTCTCCTGGCCGGCTGCTTGCGGCTGTCCCCATCGTTTGTTGCGGCGGGACGATATCCCGTGCAATCTTCAGGTACCCGAAGGAGCGCGACCTTGTGGGGTTTATCGCCCATTAAATGGACGTAGTTCTTCATCTATTCCGGGTTAACCCAATCATTCGGAAACTTGATTTCCACAGCGGCAAACACGTTGCCGACGACAAACGGTTCCTGGCGGTATTCCACTATGACAAGGTCCGGTGCCAAGCTTCCTTTAGGGCGAGGCCAAAAAGGGAAGAACTCGCTGATGCGTTTCGGTCGTGTCGACGGGTTGCCCAGCATGGCGGCGTGAGACTTCCTGTCATAGTTCGGCTCCGCCTTCAACGGGCTTTGCCATCCCAGCAAATCGTCCACGACTTCAAACACCAGCGACGCGGTCGTTTGCTTCAACGCCACATCAATCGTGGTTTCGATGATCTCTCCGGGAATTTTCTTGCGTATTCGTCGCGGTACGGTCAGCGGAGATTTCAGCGCCCACTGGCATACCGTGCTGATCACCGGCCGAAACGGAATTTTTCGCTCGATATATTGTCGGTACGTGACGTTCTCGCTGCGTCCGCGCGATACCGTGCTGTTGCCACCCGTGCGCACGAACGTCGAACTCTTGATGTCGATTTCATCCTTCATCCCCTGAATCACGTCTTTCAAGATCGATTGCACTTCCTTTTTCCGCTGACCGATCTGCGCCAGGGTCTCGGCGGCTTCAATAGCGGTTTGTGCGGTCTCGTAGGCGGCATAGGCGCGATAAGCGCGGTAGCCCCAGATGAGAGCGGCGGCGACAGGGGCGGCCGTTGGGTTCTCCTGATGTGGGGACGCGGTCAATACCCAGGGGGTGTCCCGATGATTGAGTTGCGGGTTGGCCAATCGCTGCCGTCATCGAACCGGGCTAGCCAACGCCGGGTGTCGCGGCTATCGAAGTGCTTGCCGGGTTCTACGTCCCGAGGGCAGAAGCCGAGCAGATCCAGTCGCGGATGGCGGATCTTGCGCAGCAGGCGGTTGAGCACAGCGGGCAGCCTGGGCATGCCCTGTTGAACGGGATAGAGCTCCGGCCGCGGTCCCAGTTCGATCCATAGTCCGCAATCCAAGGGCTCGATACGGATAAGCGGGTCGGCAAGCTGGGCCGCCACTTCGTCGCGGGAGGCGCCGAGCTTCTCGCGCCAAATGTCAGACAGAAAGAAGCCCCAAGTGGGCGGGCGTATGCCGGACGGCAGTTCGGCTGCGCGCATCATGCCTGGCGGGTGGTCGATGTCCAGGCCGTAGAAATGCGGTGCAAGCGCCCGATTCAGGATGGCCGCTTGTGAGCGCATGCCAGGTCCCAAAGGGTTCGCGACTGCAAAGCCGCTATAGACCTGCGCGGGCGCCAGATACGCGATGCTCTCCAGCACAAACTGCCGCCACTCGTGCTGGTGGTCCAGCCACCACTGCCAACAAAAGTAAAACTGTAGAGATGAGTAATACGGCGCTTTCCCCGCGATGGCGGGTTCGCGGCGCAAATATGCAGAATGCCCGGGTGAAATCTGGTGGTTGTCCTGGTCCGTGAAGTTCACCGTGAACACTTGGTCAACCGGGCAACTGCGTGCCCACTCGTGCAGTTCCTCCAAGCGAATCGAGCCATATCTAAGCAGCCGCTCGGAACGGGGATGGGTAGCTGTCGTGTAAGGGTGTCCTAGAAGTCGCGCGAACGCATCTTGTACGTCGAGCATATCCAAGGTGGTCCGCAAGCTCTGGTCGGGCAAGTAATGAAGGTAGAAGGTGAGAAAGAAGCGAGGCCAAAGGGGAAATGAACCGTCATCAATGGCCATGCCAGGCCACGGCTTCAACGCATCAACCCTGCACGTCAGATCGTTATCGTTGAGCAAAGGAGGGCGTGTATTCATTTTTCGCTCCTGCGTGAATGTTGGGCCTAGGTGCTTGATGCGTGCGCCGGCCCGTGTCGATGACTACGCCGGGAATCTGTCGGCGTGTTCCCAGCCAACATGGGAAGCAGTCGCCGATGGGTTTGCGGAGTGCGGCCGGATCTCGAAGCATCGCTCGATCGGCGGTTCCGTTGTGGTTCGGTTTCGACTTCAATGGGCTCTTCCACGACAACAAGTTATCGGTAGCGTCGATAGATGGGCGATATAGGCGATGTAGGCGATATAGGCTGGATATCCGGGATATCCGGGATAGGCGCGATAGGCGCGATATTCGGGATAGGCGGGATACAGCGGTAGCCCCAGACGAAGGCGGCTGCGGCGGCGAATGCGGCCATGGCTTGTCTCCTAGCGTAAGAAAGAAACCAGCGCCCACGTCACGTCCTGCCCGTTCACTTGTGGCATGTGGGCTTGATAAGCGAACGTTTGCGGACCCGTTGGGTGTTCTTTGCAGGTCCACGTGCCGGGATAGGGGCATGGCCGCCCAGAGCGCACGCGGGCGGCGGCGCGTTGGGCGGTGTCGTGCATCCAGTGCCAGATAAGGGATCGGCCTTGATATGAGGGCAGCACCTCATGCTTGGCGACCACGCACAGGACTTCGCCTTTTTCGTCGCCACGCCATAGCCCCCCCCGTGGGGCCAGCTGACCGGTTTCGGCCTGGCGTGCCGCTTCGGCTTCGGGTGGGCGTTGATCGATGTCGCGTTGCCAGATGACGCGGCCGCGCGATGGGCCTTGATGGATGGCGGGCGCCGGCTCGCCCGCCTTGAAGTACTGGCGCGAGCCTGTCTTTGCCAGCGTGTACCACCAGCCGTCCGACGGGATGTCTTCGCCGACGACGACGTGGGTGGGGGTGGGTTCGGCAGGTGCCGGGCCAGGGGTGCGGCCTCGGATTTCAGGAGTTGGCCAATCACTGTCGTCGTCAAACCGGGCCAGCCAACGCTGCGTGTCGCGGCGATCGAAGCGCTCGTTGGGGTCGCCATCCCATTCGCCGGAGCCCACGAGATCGAGTTGCGGGTGCCGGATGCGGCGCAGCAGGTGGTTAAGCATGACGGGTAGTTCCGGCACACCTTCTTCGACGGGATACAGTTCCGGCTGCGGGCCAAGCTCTATCCATTGGCCGCAGCTGAGGGTGTCGATTCGGATGCGGGAATCGGAAAGCTGGGCAACAACCTCGTCGCGCGAGATGTCCAGCTTCTCGCGCCAAATGTCGGACAGAAAGAAGCCCCAGGTGGGCGGCCGTATGCCGGAGCCCAACTGCGCGGGGATATCCATGGCAAATGGATAATCGGTGTCCAATCCGAAAAAGTTAGGCGCCAGGGCCCGGTCCCACACCGCAACTTCGGAACGCATTCCAAATTCCAAAGGATTGGCCATAGCGAAGCCGCTATAGACCTGCGCCGGCATCAAGCGAGCGATGCTGTCGAGCACGAACTTTCGCCAGGCGTCCTTGTTGTCCAGCCACCAGCGCCACCGGAAGTAGAACTGAATCGACGAGTAATACTGCAACTGGTCACCAATGGTGGGTTCCCTCCACAGGTACGCCGAATGCGTGGGTGAGCTCTGGTGGTTCGCCTGGTCGGTAAAGTTCACTGTGAAGGCCTTATCCACCGGCGTCTTTCTGGCCCAGTCGCGCAGGTCGCCCAAACGAACCGAGCCGTACCGATGTGGTCTTTCCGAACTCGGGTGGGTGGCTATCGTGAAAGGCCGGCCGACCAGTCTTTCGAACGTTTCGTATACGTCCACCATGTCGAGCGTCGTGCGCAAATATTGTGCGGGGTCGTAATGGAAATAAAAGGTGAGAAACGGACTGATCGACAGCTCGAACGACCCATTGTCGATGGCGGTATTGGGCCAGTGTTTCAGGTCTTCGATCATGCCCGCCAGATCTTCGTCGCTGATCAAAGGATGGGTGGTACTCATTTTCCGCTCCTCGGTGAATGTCCGTGCTTCCCGCGCGTGCTGCCCCGGTCTGGGCGATACCCGGTGCAGTCCTCTGGTACGCGAAGTAGCGCCACCTTGTGGGTATCGCCATCCATCAGCCTGACGTAGCTTTTCATCTGTGCGGGCTTGGCCCAATCGTTAGGAAACTTGATTTCAACTGCCGCGAACACGTTGTCCACGTCAAACGGTTGCTGGCGGTATTCCACGATGACCAGATCCGGCGCCAAGCTTCCTCTAGGGCGCGGCCAGAATGGGAAGTACTGGCTGATGCGCTTCGGACGTGTGGAAGGCTCTCCCAGCATCGCCTTGTAAGACGTGCCGTCGTAATTCGGCTCTGCCTTCAACGGGCTTTGCCACGCCAACAAATCATCAACCACCTCAAACACTAACGACGCGGTGGTTTGTTTCAGCGCGATATCTATCGTGGTTTCAATAGCATCGCCCGGTATCTTCTTGCGTATGCGTCGGGGCACCGTCAACGGGGACTTCAGCGCCCATTGGCATACCGTGCTGATCACTGGCCGAAAGGGAATCTTGCGTTCGATGTACTGCCGGTACGTCACGTTTTCGCTACGTCCGCGCGACACGGTGATGTTGCCGCCCGTGCGCACGAACGTGGAGCTTTTGACGTCGATTTCTTCCTTCATGTTCTGGATCACGTCCTTAAGAATGGCTTGGACTTCCTTCTTGCGGTCATTGATCTGCGCCAAGGTTTCGGCGGCTTCGATGGTGGTTTGCGCCGCTTCGTGCGCGGCGTAGGCGCGATAGGCTCGGTAGCCCCAGACGAGGGCGGCTGCGGCGGCGGGGGCGGCCATGGCTTGTCTCCTAGCGTAAGAAAGAAACCAGTGCCCACGTCACGTCCTGCCCGTTCACTTGTGGCATGGGGGTTTGATAAGCGAAAGTTCTTGGACCCGTAGGGTGTTCTTCGCAGGTCCACGTGCCGGGATAGGGGCATGGCTGCCCAGAGCGCACGCGGGCGGCGGCGCGTTGGGCGGTGTCGTGCATCCAGTGCCAGATAAGGGATCGGCCTTGATATGAGGGCAGCACCTCATGCTTGGCGACCACGCACAGGACTTCGCCTTTTTCGTCGCCACGCCATTGACCGCCCCGTGGGGCCAACTGACCGGTTTCGGCCTGGCGCGCCGCTTCGGCTTCGGGTGGGCGTTGATCGATGTCGCGTTGCCAGATGACGCGGCCGCGCGATGGGCCTTGATGGATGGCCGGCGCCGGCTCGCCGGCCTTGAAGTACTGGCGCGAGCCTGTCTTTGCCAGCGTGTACCACCAGCCGTCCGACGGGATGTCTTCGCCGACGACGACATGGGTGGGGGTGGGTTCGGCAGGCGCCGGGCCCGGGGTGCGGCCTCGGATTTCAGGAGTTGGCCAATCACTGTCGTCGTCAAACCGGGCCAGCCAACGCTGCGTGTCGCGGCGATCGAAGCGCTCGTTGGGGTCGCCATCCCATTCGCCAGAGCCCACCAGGTCCAGCAAAGGATGGCGGATACGGCGAAGTAAACGGTTGGCCAACACGGGGAGCTCGGGCACACCGTCTTCGACGGGATAGAGTTCCGGTTGCGGGCCAAGTTCTATCCATTGGCCGCAGCTGAGGGTGTCGATTCGGATGCGGGAATCGGAAAGCTGGGCAACAACCTCGTCGCGCGAGATGTCCAGCTTCTCGCGCCAAATGTCGGACAGAAAGAAGCCCCAGGTGGGCGGGCGTATGCCGGCAGGCAGCTGTGGCATGAACGTCATGCCGAACGTGTCATCCGTGTCCAAGCCATAGAAATGCGGCGTCAGCGCCCGATCCCACACGGCCACCTCCGAGCGCATGCCAAACTCCAGCGGGTTCGCCATCGCAAAGCCGCTGTAGACCTGAGCCGGCTTTAACCGAGCGATGGCGTCAAGGACGAATTGCCGCCACGCCCCTTTGTTGGCCAACCACCAGCGCCATCGAAAATAGAGCTGAAGCGATGAATAGTTTTGGTCGCCACCGCCCCAGTCGGAAGCTCTCCATAGATATGCGCCATGGGTGGGCGAGCTTTTGTGTTCGGCTTCGTCCGTAAAGTTGACGGTGAAATTCTTGTCTACGGGAGTTTTCCGGGCCCAGTCTCGCAGTTCGCCCAGGCGCTCCGAGCCGTACCGATGGGGTCTTTCTGAACGCGGGTGTGTCGCGACCGTGTAAGGATGGCCTAACAGGCTTTCAAACGACTCGTGCACGTCGATCAGGTCCAGCGTTGTGCGCTGATATTGATCGCGGTCGTAGTTGAAATAGAAGGTGAGAAACGGGCTGACAGACAGTTCAAAAGACCCGTTGTGAATGGCAGTGTTTGGCCATTTCTTCAGGTCTTCGATCATGCCGGCCAGATCCTGATCGTCGATCAATGGGTGGGTAGTACTCATTTTCCGCTCCGGCTTGAATGGCCTGGCTTTGCGCCGGATGTGCGCGCCGAGCCGGAAGCTCCGGTGCAGTCTTCCGGTACTCGAAGCAGCACAACCTTTTGGACGTCGCCGCCCATCAGGCTGACGTAGTCCTTCATTTGGTCGCGCTTTACCCAGTCCTTCGGAAACTTGATTTCCACCGCCGCGAACACGTTGCCCACGTCAAACGGCTGCTGCCTGTATTCAACGATTACAAGATCCGGGGCCAGGCTGCCCTTAGGGCGGGGCCAGAAGGGGAATACCTCGCTGATGCGCTTCGGACGTGTGGAAGGCTCTCCCAGCATCGCCTTGTAAGACGTGCCGTCGTAGACCGGCTCCGCCTTGAGCGGGCTTTCCCATTTCAACAAGTCATCAACCACTTCAAACACCAACGACGCGGTGGTTTGTTTCAGTGCGATATCTATCGTGGTGTCGATGAATTCGCCCCGAATCTTCTTGCGCAGACGTCGGGGCACCGTCAACGGTGACTTCAGCGCCCATTGGCATACCGTGCTGATCACCGGCCGAAAGGGGATCCTGCGTTCGATGTATTGCCGGTAGGTCACGTGTTCGCTGCGTCCGCGCGACACGGTGCTGTTGCCGCCGGTGCGCACAAACGTGGAGCTTTTGACGTCGATTTCTTCCTTCATGTTCTGAATCGTGTCTTTAAGGATGGCTTGGACTTCCTTCTTGCGTTCATTGATTTGCGCCAAGGTTTGGGCGGTTTCAATGGCGGTTTGGGCCGTTTCGTGCGCGGCGTAGGCGCGATAGGCTCGGTAGCCCCAGACGAGGGCGGCTGCGGCGGCGGGGGCGGCCATCAGAGGTCTCCTTCAACGTGGGAATCCAGAAAGGCTTCGTCCATCGGTCCGTGCTCGGCGTGATGCGGATTGATGTTGTCGACACGCTCGGCGAGCTGCCCAGGGTCGTCTGGGATCTTCTGGTCCTCGCGCATGATCGTCTTGTAGGTCTGCACGTCGCGGGCGCGCGGGGTGTCCAGGAAATCCGTCGCGCCGTCGTTGTCGGTGGTGCCTTCCAGGAGCAGCGTGGCGCCTGTCATGACGCGGTACCGATAACGTTCGAACAGGCGGTTGTCGGTCTTGTGCAGGCGGAACCGGCCGGCGTAGTCGCCGGCGGCGACGTCGGGGGATTTGAAGACGGGCAGGGCGGCGCTTTGGCCGCCCGGGCCTGAGAAATTGTGCGAGGCGGCCTTCACCGTAAACGTGCCCGGCATGCCCAGCTCGATGTTGCCGTCGGCAATCTTGATCGTCGCCCCGCCGCACAACAGCGTGATGTGTTTGTCGGCGGCGATCAGCACGTGTTGTTGGCTGGACGTGATTTCCGCGCTTTGATCGGCCTGGATGCGAATGGCGTTGTGCTGCGCCTGTAGCAGCATTTCGCCTTGATGCGCGATCTGTCGCAGCGCGCCGCTTTGCGAGAACAGGCCTACATCGCCGCCCGCGTTCAGCACGATCTTGTCGCCCGCGCTGACCTGCTGATGCTGCTGCGCGACGCTGTCCACATTGCCCCCGGCCGACATCACGATGCCGGCCGGCGTGGCGGCGGCGATGCCGGCTGGCGCGCTTAGCGCGATGGCGCCAACGTCGCCTAGGCCGTTACCGTCCGACTGGTTGTTGGCGCCGTGGCCCAGGTCGCGCACCGCATCCGATAGTGACTGCTGCGGCTGGGCGTCGTGGGCGACGCCTTCATGCTTCTCGGCGTAATCCCCCAGGTTGCGGGCAAGTTCCAGCGCCGCTTGCAAAGCCGCTACGATATCGGATCTATCCAACTGCCCGCCCTTGGCGTGTAGTTGCGTCTCGGCCGTCAGCAACAGTCCCTTCGCCGCCCGCAGCGCTCCATGTTCGTCCGTGCGCAGTTCGAACCCTTCACCGCGAGCTTGCCCACCGCTTGGACGCGGATGGGTCAGATACCCCAGATGCAGCTGCGTGTCGCCGTGTTCGCTCATCAACGCCGCGCTGATCTGCGCGGACGTGTCATCCAAGCGCAATTCGTTGGCGCGATTGCCCCGGAATTCCTTGCTCTTGATGGTGTTCAGGACGTTGTGGCGCGGCAGTTCATAGGGCGGCAGATTGGTCGCCCGGAAAGTTCTGCCGATTATCAGCGGCTGGTCCGGGTCGCCGTTTGCGAATTGCACGATGACCTCTTGTCCGATGCGAGGTATCGCCATATGACCCCACTGCGCACCGGCCCAGTTCTGCGATACGCGAATCCAGCACGGGCTATGTTCGTTGTGCTTGCCTACGCGATCCCACGGGAATTGGACTTTGACGCGGCCCCAGTCGTCGCAATAGATTTCTTCATTGGGCGGGCCAACCACCGTCGCCATCTGGTGGCCGTCGATGCGGGGTTTGGGTAGGGGCTCGGGCTTCCAATCGACCTTGTCGGGAACCAGTTCAGCGGTGTAGCGGTATTGTGTGCCGTGCTCCGGGCGATATTCCGAGCGGTGCATCAGGCCTTCGCCCAGTCCGCCTTGCTGACCGTATTCGGCTCCGAACCCGTCTTCTTCCTGGCTGGCAGGCTGCACGCCCCGATGTTGCATCCGCACCGGTCGCCAACCGTGGTTCCAATCTTCGCGAGGATGACCGACAAGATCGAACGCCACGCCAGGAATCAAGCGCGCGTCATCCCCTTCGACCAGTGCAACGCGCGCATCGCGGCGGTGTCCCAGCAAACGGGCCAGGGTAAACGGCTGACCCGCCTCGTCGCGTTTGTAGCGGCCGGGGTAGTCGTAGCGTTCGTAGCGGGCATCCTGATGAGAAAGATCCGATGCAACCGGCGAATGTTCCTGGCTGTAGCGCGGATGCGTGTAGGTGTAGTCGCGCTGCGTCTGCACGGCGGTGCGCACGCGCTCGGCATAAGAAAACCGATGCAACGCGGGTTCTGCCTGATCGCCTCCCGGCATCGGGTTGTAAACCACCGGCCCGCCCGCGATCTCGCCGTGGATATAAACCCGGTCACCGTGAATCAAACGGTGCCCATGCTCCGAATGCGCATAGCGGTAGAAATAGCCTTCTTCTGCCGCCAGCCTGTCCAGAAACGCCAAGTCGGTGTCGCCGGCCTGCACACAGTATTCGCGCGGCAGGTGTTCCTGCGTCGTCACCTGTTCGTAATCGGTAATCCCCTGCCGTTTGATGACGTCAGCCAGGATCTCGGGCGCGGACAGATGCTGGTAGATGCGCCAATCGGAACACAGCGCGGCGCGCGCCAATGACGGTTCCAGCACCAGCCGATACCGCGTGCGCCGAAAGCCCGTGTCGCCCTGGACAAATTCGGTGACGACGCCGTGCACGTGCCGCACAGCCACCGCCCCGCGCCATATCGTGAAGAGCGCAGGCTGATCCAGCAACGCGCCGAAATCCACCGCGGGATCAAAGCTGGACAACTCCACGCATAGCCGATAGGTCTCGGACAGCGCTTCGTCCAGCGTGAATTCAATGACGTCGAATGCCGCGCCACTGGCGGGCGTAAAACTAAAACGAAAATCGTTCGCGTGCGATGACACAGGCGCCTCCGGACGAGTCAGGTTGACTGATCATCTTGCGCAGGCCGCCACCCGGCCGTCTATAGAACTTCTCTGATATTTCGGGCCGGGCGATTCCAGATAGGGCGCGCCGGAACCCGTGCGACAACGGTTCGCATATCCATAGACGCATTTCTACGTTGTCGGCGGCGCACGGGGCACGTAGCCTCAGCCATTCCCTTATCCGACACCGCGGGTCACCTCATGAGCACCTCTTACCAAACGGCCAGCCAAACTGCCAGCCAAACGGCCAGCCGAGCCGCCAGCCCGGCCACCGGCAAGCACACCGAGCGCGCGCAGGCCGTGCGCGAATTCATCGCCGACGTGCGCAAGCGCGTGCCCGACGCGGCACGCGCCTCGCCCCAGCAGCTGGCCGAGGCCGCCGCCTTGTTGCAGGCATTGGGCAGCCGACGCGACTTGTTTCCGGCAGAGGAATTTCCGCTGGTAGCGGACCGTCCCGGTACGCTGTACCGCCTGGCGGAAGACGTGGACGGCGGCTATGCGCTCTACCTGTCGCTGGGCGAGGCCGGCAAGGCCCAGCCGCCGCACGACCACACCACCTGGGCCATCATTGCCGGCGTGCACGGCAACGAGCGCAACGAGGTCTATCGCCGCGCGCCCACGGCCGACCCCTTGCGTGACGCGCTGACCCATGTGCGCCGCGTGGACGTGGGGCCGGGCAGTTCCATCGTGCTGGGGCCGAACGATGTGCACACCATTGAACTGATCGGCGACGAGGCCGGCGCGCACCTGCATTTCTACGGCCTGGCGCTGGACCGGCTGCACGGTCGGGTGGTGTTTGAAAGCACGGCCGGCGGCACGTACCGTACGTTCTCGCCGCCGGCCGCCATCTACCACGCGCGCGTGTCGCCCGACGCCTTGCAAGAGGCGCTGCGCGGTGACGCCGAGATCGCCGTGCTGGATGTGCGCGAGGCGGGCCGCTATGCCCGTCGCCATCTGCTGTACGCCGTGCCCGCGCCGCTATGGCGGCTTGAAGTGTTGGCCGACCGGCTGGTGCCCCGGCGCGACACCCGCATCGTGCTGGTGGACGACGACGAATCGCAGGCCCACCTGGCCGCCGCCAAGCTGACGCGTTTGGGTTGGTCGGACGTGTCCGTGCTGGCCGGCGGCACGGATGGCTGGGCGCGTGCCGGGCTGGAGGTGTTTACCGGAACCAACGTGCCCAGCAAGGCGTTCGGCGAAGTCATCGAACATGAAAAGCAAACGCCCTGGATCGATGTGGACGAGCTGCACGAACGCATCTCGCGCGGTGACGATATCGTCGTGGTCGATAGCCGCACGCCCGAGGAATTCCATCACTTCACGCTGCCGTTCTCGCACAGCCTGCCGGGCGCTGAACTGGTCTATCGCATCCGCGAGCTGGCGCCGGACCCGAACACGTTCGTGGTCGTCAATTGCGCGGGACGCACGCGCAGTATCGTGGGCGCGCAGACGCTGATCGACGCGGGCATTCCGAACCGGGTGGCCTCGTTGCGCAATGGCACGATGCAGTGGCTGCTGTCCGGGCGCGAGCTGGCCTATGGCCGCCACGCGGCCTTGCCCGAGCCGGGCGAAGCCGCGCGGGATGCGGCGCGGCAGCAGGCGCGCGACGTCGCGCAGCGCGCCGGCATCGGCTATGTGGATGCAGCGACCCTGCATGCCTTTGAGGCCGAGCAGGACACGCGCACGCTGTACAAGTTTGATGTGCGCACGCGCGAGGAATACGAAACGGGGCACCTGGAAGGCTGGCGCTGGGCGCCGGGCGGGCAACTGGTGCAGGCCACCGACGACTATCTGGCGACCCGCCGCGCGCGCGTGGTGCTGGCGGATTGGGATGGCGTGCGGGCGTTGACGACGGGCGCATGGTTGGCGCAACTGGGCGCGGTGGAAGTCTATCTGTATCAGCCGCCGGCGTGGGCCGCGCTGCAAAGCGGTTCCGAGCCGCGCCGTGTGTTGCGCCATCGGCCCGAGGCGGCCAGCGTGCGGCCACAGGCGCTGCGCGCGGCACTGGATGCGGATGAAGTGATTGTGTTTGACGTGGAATCGCGCGTGGCCTACGAGCGCGGCCATGTGCCGGGCGCGCGCTTTGCGGCGCCGGACAGATTGGCGCAGTTCCTGTCGCCCGACGATCATCGCACCGTGGTGTTGACGTCGTCCGACGGCGTGTTGGCCAGCGTGGTGGCCGCCGAATTGGCGTGGCGCGGCAAGCACGCGGTGCAGTATCTGCTGGGCGGAACCCGGGCCTGGAAGGCGCAGGGTTTGGCCTTGGACACCGGCGCGGCGGGTGTGCTGACCGGCGATGACGATCAGAGCATCAGCCCCTATCTTTTTGAAGACCTGTCGGCGCGCGACGAAGGATTTCGGGAGTACCTGGATTGGGAGTTGGGGCTGGTGGCGCAGCTGGAGCGCGACGGCAGCGAACACATCCGCTTGATTCCCGCTGCGCGATAAGGAGGGGGGCAAGCGAGGTAGCGCTACGCCCGCTATCTTTACCGGCGCGCGGGCGCTACGCCAGTTCCAGCCGGTTGCCGCCCATTGCCTTGGCACGGTACAGCGCGCGATCGGCCGCCGCCAGGCTGTCGGCCAGCGGCGGCACGTCACATTCGTAAGACGCCAGGCCGATGCTGACCGTGGCGCGGATTGCGCTGCGGTCGCCGGGTTCGGACGTGGATTCGGCGAAGCGCCGCGCGACCGTCTCACCCAGCGCTTGTGCGCGGCGCGCGTCGTCTCCCAGCAGCAAGGCGGCGAATTCCTCGCCACCGATGCGGGCCAGCAGTACGCCCGCTCCGGCCTCGCCCTGGGCGATATCGGCAAACGTCTTCAGCACCTGATCGCCGGCCTGATGGCCGTGGCGGTCGTTGATGGACTTGAAGTGGTCCAGGTCGAAGGCCAGCACCGCGGCCGGCTGCTGTGCGCCCTTGGTTCGCAGCAGCCGCGCGCCTTCCTCGAAGAACCAGCGGCGGTTGCCCAGGCGGGTCAGGTAGTCGGTCTGCGATTCGAGCAGCAGTTGCCCATGCGCTTCTTCGCGCACCAGCTTGAGCAACGCCATGGGCAGCAACACGGAATACAGCACGCCTTCGTACATCGTGATGCTGCTGGCCGCACCCTGCACGGACGCCCCGTGGCGGGCAACGAGCCAGGGCAGGATCAGCGCCCGAAAGGCGTAGAACAACGCATGGATGCCGGCGATGCCGACGACAAAGCGGCGCGGCGTCAGCGCCTTCATGGGCGTGCAGCGCCACATTTCCCAGGCGGTCAACGCGGACGCGATGGCGATGGGCGCCGCGCTGACGTAGGCCCAGACGAGGCCTTGCCAACGGGTCCCGGCGATGGCCCAGATCAACGCCATGACGACCAGCAATGCCACCGACCCGCCGCGATAGCGCCGGCCGTTGAAGGCGGCCACGCCTTGCAGCACAAGCAGATAGCCGCCAAGGATGACCAGGTTGCTTAAGGCCGGGCCCAGCCAGGCGGGCAGATACCCGCGCAGCACCACCCCGGTACAGCCGACGGCGATGGTGGCAAAGCCTGTGGCCAGCCGCCGCAGTTGTTTGCCGCGCTTGGCGTTGGTCCGGTGTTCCCAATAGGTCATGCCGGCGCTGGCAAGCAGCGTTCCGATGACTAGGAAATAAAGGGTGTAGAGATCGACGTGCATCCCGGCGGGTATCAGCGTAGTGCCGACACGTGTTGCCGACTGCGGGATTTTACGGGGAAAAAAAGCAGCGCCGACGGTTACATCACAGCCTGTTGCGCGGCCGCCAACAGGTCATCGGCATGCACCATCAGCTCGCGCACGAGGTACAGCTGCGGGTACTGATTCAACACGCCCGCCCACTGGGGCGATGTCAACAACGACTGCCAGACGGCTTGCAGCCCGCGTGTGTCGGCCGGCCGCCCTTGGGCAAGCTCGCTGGCGTAGGCGACGCTTGCGGGCGCGGATAGCAGTTGCATGCGGCAGGCGGCGTTAAGCAGGCGCGGCGCGGGGTCGGCCGGCGCGTCGCTGCAATACAGCACGGCGCCGGACAGGTCGGTGTCGCCGGTGGGCAAGGCGGCCAGGGACGCGCCGCGTATCGGCACGGGGCCCTGGTGGGTGTGAAACGGATACGTCATGCCCGGTTCGGCCTGTGCCAGGCGCGCAAGGCCGCGCAACAACCGGGCGAAGTCGGTGCTGGCGGCGTCCACGGAAGCCTTGGCTTCGACAAGCAGGCAGACGTCCCAGGCGGCGGGCTGGGCGGCGGGCGCGTTCCGCACGTTTGGCGCATCCACACGGCGCAGCAGCGCGGCGTCCCATTCGCTTTTGGCGCGGTCGGCATCGCCGGGCAATGCGGGCGGCACGCGCATTGACGTCACGACGCGGTAGGCGGCGTTGCCGTCCGGCCCCGCGTTGAGTCGGTCTGCCAGGGCTTGCAGCGCCTGTGAGGCGCGCGCTTCGACCGCCGCGCCGCGCTGCTGCGCGGCCACGCCTTGTGCCACGGCCCCGGGGCTGCCCGAGCGGGGGCCGTTGCGGTTCCATAACGCCTGGTAGCGCCGTACCCAGGAATCCAGGGCCAGCTCGTCCAGGCGTTGCAAGCGTTCCAATGCGGCGCCGTCGCGCAAGCGGGACAGGCTGCGCGCCAGGGCGGGGTCGTTGGTGGGGTCGGTGGCTGGGTCGGAGGCTGGGGCGTTGGCCGAGGCGTTGTCAGGGGCGGTGGCCGAGGCGTTGTCAGGGTCGTTAGCTGCGGTGTTGTCGGGGGCATTGGCCGGGCCGTCGGCAAGGTCTTTGCCTGGGTCGCTAGCTGTGCCCTGCAGCGATTCCAGTTGCGCCACCGCAGCCGCCAGCGCGGGCCAGGACGCGGCCGAGGCAGCCGCCTGAAGCCGGGCCAACACTGTGCGCAGCGCGCCCGCGGGCATGCGTTCCAGCTTGGCGGGGTGGGCGATGGCGTTGACGGCGGCGACTACGTCGCGTCGGTCGGCCTCGGCCCCAGCGGACAGGGATGCGTATTCGCGAACCTGCGGCGCCTGGTGGCGCAGCACCATCGCCTGGATGGCGGGGTCGCCCTGGTCAGGGCGCATGGCTTCATGGATCAGTTGCGCCAGCGCGTCGATAAAGCACTGCTTGACCGAGGCCGGCGGGGTGTCGGCGCGGGCCAAGGCCTGGCGGGCTTGGTCAATGGCCACGGCCAGGCGGGTCGCGCAATGGCGCTGTGACGACACGGTTGGGTCCGTGTCGCCGGCCAGGGTGGCCGGGACCCGATAACGTCGGGCGACGATGCGTAGCGTTTCGTCCAGCAAGGCGGGGCGCGGCGGCAAGGGCATGGGCGGCTAGGGCGATCGGGGCGTTTTTCTGATGGGGCGCCCGTAAGCCTAGCCTGTTGACGCCGCGCGCGCCAATCGCCACCCGGAAACCCGAAACCGGAACCCGAAACGCGGGCGGATCGCCTTGACCGCGCCCGCCGTCGATCACTTGAACAGCGCGGCGTTCTCTTCCAGCACGGTGTCGGCGCATTGCGCATCCAGGTTGCCGCCAGGCGCGCCGGCCACGCCGATGGCGCCGATCACGTTGCTGCCTGCCTTGACCGGCACGCCGCCGCCCAGCAGCAGAAAGCCCGGGATGTCGGTCAGGTTGGCGGCGCCGGGGTTCTTTTGCGCGTTTTCCATCATCGTCAGCGTGGGCGTCTTGGCCGACACCGCCGTGAAGGCCTTGGCGCGGCTGGCCTCGATCGTGTGCGGGCCGGCGTTGTCGGCGCGGGCAAAGGCCTTGAGCAGCCCGGCGCGGTCCACAACCGAAGCGCTGACGTTATAGCCCTTGGCCTGGCAGGCGGCGACGGTGGCGGTGGCCAGCTTCTGCGCATCGGCCATCGACAGGTTGCTTTCCGTCAGTACGGCAGCGTGGGCGGCGCCGGCAAAGGCCAGGGTGGACAACAGGGTGGCTAGGGTGACACGGTTCATGGTCTGCATCCTTTGATTTCAGAGCGTTCGGTAGGAGCAGTCAGTGTGGCCAAATCCGGCGTTGCGCGGTATACGCCCGACTACGCGCGCGCCTCCGTAGGGTTACGGAGGCCCTGGCGCGCTAGTCGAGCAGGGTGGCGTATTGGCGGATCAGTTGCGCCAGCGAGTCGGCTTCCAGCTTGGCGAAGACGTTGGCGCGATACGTTTCGACGGTGCGGGGCGACAAGTCGAATTCCCGTGCGATTTCCTTGTTGCTCATGCCGCGCACGATGCGTTCCAGCACCTCGTGTTCGCGGCCGGACAGGCGCGCCAGCCGGTCGGCGGCGGCCTGCGTCACGGCCAGCCTTTCCCGGCTGGCCACATGCGTGCGCACGGCGGCCTGCACCGCGTCCAGGAAGACATCGTCGTCCACCGGCTTTTGCAGGAACTCCATGGCGCCGCCCTTGAAGGCGCGGCGGCACAGGTCCACATTCGCGTGGCCGGTCAACATGACGACGGGCAGGTCGGACTGGTCGGCCAGGCGGCTCAGCACGTCCAGGCCGCTGATGCCGGGCATGCGGATGTCCAGCACGACGCAACCGATAGCGCTGGCGGGCAGCGCCGACAAAAAGGCCTGCGGGTCGGCAAAGCCGCTGCTGGCCAGGCCCACGCTGCGCAGCAGCAGCGCCAGCGCGTCGCGCACGGCGTCGTCGTCGTCCACCAGGTAGACCCGGGGTGACAGTTCGGGCGTGCGGTTGGGGGCAGGGTCGGGTGCGGGGTTCATGCGGGGCTCTTGTTGCAAGGCAGGCTGACGGTGAAACACGCGCCCGAGGGTTTGAGGTTGTGCGCGGCCACGCTGCCGTCCATCGACCCGGCCAGCGTTTCGCACAAGGCCAGCCCCAGGCCCATGCCTTGTGCCCGCGTGGTGTAGAACGGAGTGAACAGCCGCGGCAGTGCGTCGGCGGCAATGCCGGGGCCGTTGTCGCTGATGCTGAACCGGTAGACGTCGCCCGAGGCGCGGCTGTCCAGCCGGCCTTCCAGCTGGATCACTCGGGGGCCGTCAGTGCCGGCCAGCGCGTCGGCGGCGTTTTGCACCAGATTGTGCAGAATCTGTTCCAGTGCTACGCGGTCGCCCAGCGGCCGCGCGCCGGGGCTGGCGTTGTGCCAGACAACGCGAATGCCCTGCCGGGCGAGTTCGCTTTCCCGCAGAAAGCGTAGCGCGGCCACCAGCGCGTCGGGATCCAGCGCTTCGCGCCGCGCGGGCGGGCGGGGTTGGACCAGCGCGCGCATGCGGCTGATGATGTCGGCCGCGCGCTTGGCCTGCTCGGCGCTGGCCAAGAGGGCGTGGCGCACGGCGGGGCGCTCGTCCTCGTCGTCCAGCAGGCGTTGGGCGGCGCGCGTCTGCGCCAGGATGGCGGTCAGGGGCTGGTTCAATTCATGCGCGATGCCGGCGGCCATTTCGCCCAGCGTGCCCAGGCGCGCCATCGCGGCCAGCCGCGCCTGTTCCTGCTGGCGGCGGGCCTCGGCGCGGGAACGCTGCCATGCGGCGGCGCCGGCCACCAGCAGCGCGCTGGCAAGCGCCCACGCGGTCCATGCCGTCCAGGGCCAATAAGACGGCGTCAGGGTGCGGCTGCTGCGCATCTGAAACGGTTGGCTGGCCGCGCCCAGCGGCTTTTGCAGCGTCATGGGCAAGCCGCGCGCGTCCTCGGGCTGCTTGTCCAGCAGCGCTAGCGGGCGCTGATCCACCAGCAGGCTCAGGTTGCTGAGGTTGGGCGGGAAGTCGGCGGGCGGCACCAGTTGGCGGGCATCGATCAACAGGCTCCAGCTGGACGGCGCTATCAGCCAGTAGCGGGCGGCGTCCAGCGGCAATGTCACCGGCCGGCCCAACTGCGTGGCGCGCGTCACGGCGGCGGACAGATCCGGCGGCGGCGGCAGGCTGCCGGCCCACGCGCCATCGGCCAGATAGCCCAAGCCCAGCAGCTGCGGCATGGCCGGGTGCAGGCTGGGGTAAAGACGTTCGGGGGTGGGCGGATGCGACAGGGCCGTCAGCGTGGCCAGCACGGCCTCGTGCTGCACGGTCTTCTGGCTCAGCATGCGCTGGGCGATGCTGGTGCTTTGAAAGAAGCGGTCGTGCTGGTCCAGGTATTCCTGGCGGGCGATCCAGGCGGCGCCCAGCAAGAACAAAACGAGCCAGCAGAGGAGGGCGCGGGAGCGCGATAGGGGATTCACGCGTGAAATTATGCCTTGCGGCAAGCGCGCCCCGACATCCGTAGGGTTACGGAGGCGTGGGTTACGAAGGCAATGGCTTCGGGGGCGATGGCTACGGCGGCGACGGCTTCGGCGGCGATGGTCAGGGAGGCGATGGTTACGCAGGCGTCAGGCCGCGCGCTGGGGGGCATGGTCGCCGGTATCGGCCTGCGAGCTGGCCGACACCGCCATTTGATACAGCGCCGCCACCAGGTCCGACTGCGTCACCAGCCCCTGCAAGGTGCGCGAAGCGTCCAGCACCGGCACGCAATGCACGCTGTCCGACATGGGGCGGGCCAGTTCGATCACGGGTAGGCCGGGCGTGGCGAAGGGCACTTCGCTGCGCATGCAATCGGCCACCAGCAGTTCTTGGGCAGGGGTGCCGTCCGGCATGGCGACCAGCGGACGCGTCTTGCGCGCCAGCACGTCCGCCTGCGCGACCATGCCCGCGTAACGACCGGCTGCGTCCAGCACCGGCAAGGCTTGCAGCCGGTGCTTGTCGAACAGGCGTACGGCGTGGTCCAGCGGGGCGTGTTCCTGCACGGTGACGACGTCGCGCGACATGATGTCCGCGCACGAAACGTCGCCAAAGCGGCGTACGCTGGCGCGCAGCTCGGCGGCCAGCACGATGTCTTCCAGGTCTTCCTTGCTGATGTCCAGCAGTTCGCCGCGCTGCGCCAGGGCTTCGTCCAGGTCGGCGCGGGAAAAGCCCAGGCGGGTGCTGGGCGCGGCATCGCGTGTGTGGTGGCTTTGCGCGGGGTCGGCGTGGCGGCGCGGGTAGTTGCGCTTGAAGGCGCCGTTGAACGCCACGGCAATGCACAGCAGGATCAATGAATTCAAGCCCACGGGCCACAGGGCGAAGCCATAGCCCAGGGCGGCCACCGGCGGCCCGCCCAGCACGGCCGTCAACGCCACCGCGCCGCTGGGCGGATGCAGGCAGCGCAGGCTGAACATGGCGCCGATGGACAAGGCCACCGCCACGGCGGCCGCCACGCCTGGCACGGGAATCATCTGCGCGCAAAACACGCCGATCAGTGCCGACACCAGGTTGCCCGCCATGATGGACCAAGGCTGCGCCAGCGGGCTGGCCGGCGCGGCAAACAGCAGCACGGCCGATGCGCCCATGGGGGCGATAAACCAGGGGCTGGCCGCGCCCAGCGCGTGTCGCCCCACCCATTCCGTGCAGAACAGCCCGACCAGCGCGCCCAGCACGCCAACCAGCTTTTCGCGCCCGTTGACGCCCACCGGCGCTGGCGCGAATGCGCCCAGCCAGCGCTTTAATGCCACACCCAAAACGATCTCCTCGCGTGCTTGAAATATGTCGCGGGACGACAATTTATCACGCGGCGCGGTGTGGGCCGGTTATGAACTTATGGGCAGGGGCAGGCGGCAGGGGCGGCACAGGAGGCGCGCTCGCCCCTGGCGCCCGTTAAGCCGTGTCGTCGCCGATGCGCGCCAGCAGGCGGCCCAGCAAGGGCCGCATGGCGCGCAGTTCTTCCAGGTGCGAGGCCGACAGGCTTTCCAGCAAGCGTTCGGCCTTGGGCGTCAGAATGACTTCTACGCGGCGCCCATCTTCGGGATCCGCCTCGCGGCTGACCAGGTCCAGACGCGCCAGACGGCCGACCAGCTCGGCCGCCGTATGCGGCCGGATCAACAGTCGGTCGGCAATTTCACCGACATACAGGCCGCGCCGGTCGGGCGCGTTTTTGCGCGTGCCCTTGATGGCCAGCAGGGTTTGATGCTGCTGCGGCGTCAGCGCCAATTCGGCGGCGGCGCCTTCGCTGAACGCGGCGAACGTGCGCAGCGCGTAGCGAAAGTCGGCCAACAGCTCGTAGTCGGCGGGGGACAGCGGAGTGGGGGACGGAGACGTTTTCACAAGCGCAATTCTAATATATGTCGTGATACGATATAAATAAGTGAAACCGAACCCGTTCTTGCTCTCCCATGCCTTCATCGTCCACCCCTTCAGTGCCCGCAACATCGCGCGCGTCTGCCACCTTGCCGACGGTCGCGGCATCTACGACTTTCCCGACGTCTCCATTGTCCCCGCCGTCCCAAACGTCCCCAACGTCGCCACCGTCCGAAACGTCCCCACCGTCCCAATCGTCCCAATCGTCCCCGCCGTCCCCATCGTCCCCAACGTCTGGCCGCCCCGAACCCGGCGCATCCACCCGCGCCCACCGCCTGGGCGACTTCACCACTGACCGCCGCGTGGTGATGCTGATGGCGCTGGCCGTGCCGGTGGGCCTGGCCAGCGTGCTGGCCGCGTGGGCCTTGCTGCGGTTGATCGCCCTGTGCACCAACCTGGCCTACCACGGCCAGTTTTCCTTTGTCGACCAACCCATCACGACCGGTGCGCTGGGCTGGGCGTCCGTGGCCATTCCGGTCGTGGGCTGCCTGATCATCGGTTTGATGGCGCGGTACGGCTCCGAGAAGATTCGCGGCCACGGCATACCGGAAGCGATGGAAGCCATATTGATCGGCAAGAGCCGCATCCAGCCCAAAGTGGCGGTGCTCAAACCCGTGTCGTCCGCCGTGTCGATCGGCACCGGCGGGCCGTTCGGCGCGGAAGGGCCCATCATCATGACGGGCGGCGCCATCGGGTCGCTGCTGGCGCAAACCATCCACCTGGACGACGGCGAGCGCAAGACCTTGCTGGTGGCGGGCGCCGCCGCCGGCATGACGGCCATCTTCGCCACGCCGCTGGCCGCCATTCTGTTGGCGGTGGAATTGCTGCTGTTCGAGTGGAAGCCGCGCAGCTTCCTGCCGGTGGCGGTCGCGGCGCTGGTGGCCGCCGCCGCGCGCGCCTTCGTGCTGGATGCCGGGCCGATCTTTGCCTATGCCGGGGCCTTGTCCTTTACGCCGGGCCACCTGCTGGCGTGCGCGGCGGTCGGCGTGCTGGCCGGCCTGGGGTCGGGCGTGCTGACGTCCTTGGTGTACGCAGCCGAGGACCTGTTCGAAAAACTCCCTTTGCATTGGATGTGGTGGCCCGCGTTCGGCGGGCTGGCCATCGGCATCGGCGGCCTGATCGACCCGGCGGCACTGGGCGTGGGCTATGACAACATCCGCCACCTGCTGGCGGGCGACCTGGCGTTGCAAGCCGTGCTGGTGTTGCTGGCGGTCAAGGTGGCGATCTGGTCCATCGCGCTGGGCTCGGGCACCTCGGGCGGGGTGCTGGCGCCCTTGCTGATTTTTGGTGGGGCGCTGGGCGCGCTGGCCACGCCGTGGCTGCCGCAGGCCGATCCCGGTTTCTGGGCCCTGGTGGGCATGGCAGCCATGATGGGCGGCACCATGCGCGCGCCGCTGACCGCAACGCTGTTCGCCGTCGAACTCACCGGCAACCTGAGCGCGTTGTTGCCCGTGCTGGCGGCCTGCGTGTTCGCCTACGGCATGACGGTGCTGCTGTTGAAGCGGTCCATCCTGACCGAGAAAATCGCACGGCGCGGGCATCACGTCAGCCGTGAATACCATGTGGATCCCTTCGAACTGCTGCGCGCCGAAGCGGTGATGACGCATCCCGTTGAAACCTTCGCGGCAAGCATGACGGTGGGGCAGGCCATTGCCCATTTCACGACGCTGGGCCACGTGCATACCAGCTACCCGGTGGTGGACGACGATGGCGTGGTGGTAGGCACGGCGACCCGCGCGGATTCGCTGGCGTGGGCGTTGGATGAAGCCGAGGACACGCGCACCCTGGCCGATGCGCTGGCCGGGCGCGAGCCGGTGCTGGGGTATCCGGACGAACTGGCCAGCCGCATCGCCGACCGCATGGCGTTGTCTGGCGTGGGGCGAGTGCCAATTGTGGACCGCGCCAGCCACCGCTTGCTGGGGCTGGTGGGCCGGCGCGACCTGTTCCGCGCGCGGGCTCAACGGCTGCGCGATGAAACGCGGCGCACGGCGTATTTCCGCCGCGCTTGCTGACCGTTGCTGTGCTTTTGGACCGCCGCGCGCGTCCCGCTTTCGGACGCGTTTCCTGTTTTCAGACGCGCCTATCGCAGGCGGGCGCGCATCCCGCTTTCAGACGCCCCTTTCGCAGCTGCCCGCGCGTCCCGCTTTCAGACGCGCTACGTCGCTACGTGCCGCTTGCCGCCCGCAGTTGCCACAGTACGTCCAGCACATGCTGGGTTGACCGTTCCACTTTTTCGGCCCGATGCGCAATGCCCAGCGGCCGCCACAATGCCGGGCGCAGCGCGCGCATGATGATGCGCGCGTCCGCCTGTGGCGCGGTCGCTTCGTGCGGCAGCAGGGTCGCGCCGTAACCCGCCGCCACCAGGCTCTTGATGGCATCGTTGTAGTTGAGCTGGATGCGCGCGCGCGGGTTCAGCCCGGCGGCGGCAAACCATTCACCCGTCTGGCGCGACAGCCGCGTGGTGGCGTCATTCAGGATCAGCGGGCGGGTGGCCAGCCACGCGGGCGTGACGCGTGCCGGCGCGCTCCAGCCGGCCGGCAAAAACGCCATGACCGGATCACGCCGCCACGGCTTGATCACCAAGCCATCGATAGGCGGTTGCGGCAACGCCACCAGGCCCACGTCCAAGCTGCCATCGTTCAAGCGCTGCAAGGTTTCCTGCGACGTCAGTACCGCCACCTGCACGTCAATGCCGGGGTGATGCTTGCCCAGGGTTTCCAGCGCACGCGGCAGCAGATGCGCGATGGCGCCGGTGGATGCGCCCAGCCGTACGCGGCCGGACAAGCCCTGCACCTGGCGCTGCACATCATCCAGCGCTTGATCGGCTTCGGCCAGCAAGCGGCGCGCGCGTTCCAGCAGCGTGTCGCCGATGGCGGTGGCGCGCACCTGGCCACGCTTGCGCGTCAGCAGCGGCGCGCCCACGCGGGCTTCCAGGTCGGCCACGTGCAGGCTGACGGTGGGCGGCGCCAGGTGCAAGGCCCGCGCCGCCTCGGCGAAGGAACCCAGGTCGGCAATGGCAACCAGGGTGCGCAAGCGGTCTAGGCTTATTTCACGCATGAGGTGATCTTCCGTCGTTCAGAAAAGATGAATTTGACGGTCATGATATTCGACTTTTCTTATGCATGGCGCGGGTCGATGATACGGCTTGCACCCAGCCCCCATTCCTTTTCCTGACGGAGCAGCCATGACCCAACCCCTAGTCTTTATCGACGGCGACCAAGGCACGACCGGCCTGCAAATCCATGAACGTTTGAATGGCCGCACCGACCTGCGCCTGCTGACCTTGCCGGCCGCCGAGCGCAAAGACGCCGCTCGCCGCGCCGAAGCCATCAACGCCAGCGATGTGGCCATCCTGTGCCTGCCCGACGAGCCGGCGCGCCAGGCGGCCGCATCCGTCGTCAACCCCGCCGTGCGCGTGATCGACGCCAGTTCGGCGCATCGCACGACGCCGGGTTGGGTCTATGGGTTTCCGGAAATGGCGGCGGGCCAGGCCGACGCCATCGCGCGGGCCAAGCGGGTCAGCAACCCGGGTTGCTATCCCACCGGCGCCATCGCCTTGCTGCGGCCCTTGATCCAGGCGGGGCTGGTGCCCGCCGACTATCCGGCGGTGGTGCATGCCGTGTCGGGCTATTCGGGCGGCGGGCGCGCCAGTGTGGACGCGTACGAAGGCGCCGATGCGGCGTCCCAGCCCGCATTCCAGCTGTACGGCCTGGGCCTGGCGCACAAGCACACGCCCGAAATCGAAGCGCATGCCGGGCTGACGCAGCGGCCCGTGTTCGTGCCCGCTTATGGCGCGTTCCGCCAGGGCATTGTGCTGACGATTCCGCTGCAACTACGGTTGCTGCCCGCCAGCGTCACCATCGCGCAGCTGCATGACGCCTTGCAACAGCACTATGCGGACACAACGCACGTGCAAGTGGTGGCGCCGCAAGACGCCGCCACCCATACGAATCTGGATCCGCAAGCGCTGAACGGCACCAACGACCTGCGGCTGGCCGTCTATGGCAACGCGCAGCATGGACAGGTGTTGTTGACGGCCGTGTTTGACAACCTGGGCAAGGGCGCGTCCGGCGCGGCGGTGCAGAACCTGGACTTGATGCTGGCGGCGATGCGCTGAGGCCCGCTGCGCGGGATGGGGGCACGGGCTGCGCAGCCACTTTCAGTGACCGCGTAGCCTGGGCTTCGTCGCCAAGGCCACGCGGTTGGGGCAATGTTGCGGTGGCGACGCTTCTGTCGCGTCGTCAGTGCGGCGTGCTTGCCCCGCGCCTGCCTACCACTTCATTTCGCCCTTGGCGACCTTGGCGCTCAGTTCCAGCGACGCGGCGCCGCCCGCTTGCGGGTACTGCGCCTTCATGGCCGCGACCAGCGCCGCGCTGTCGGCGGCCTTGGCGGTTTGCGCGTCAAAGGCGCGGATATATCCCTGCGTGTAGCGCACCGATTCCAGCGTCAGCGGCGCGCCGGGAGCGTAGTGGCCGGGAATGACCGTGACCGGCTTGAGCGCTTCGATGTGTTGCAGCGTGGCCAGCCAGTCTTTATGCGACTGCGGCGTCTGCGTGTCCGCCATCCACACGTGCAGATTGCCGAACACCACAACGCCGCCCACCACTGCCTTTAGCGACGGAATCCACACATAGCTGCGATCAGGCTGCGCGCCGTCCAGGCCGGTGATTTCAAGCTGATGACCTTCCAGCGTGAGTGAGTTGCCAGCCAGGACCTGCGGGATCACGGCCTTGGCCGGCGCGTCCGCACCCAGCTTGGGACCCCAGAACGCCAATTTGCCATCAACGGTTTCCTTGATGTGCCGCACGGTCGGCTCAGTGGCAACAACGCGCACGCCCGGGAAGGCTTCCAACACGGTGTCCAGGCCGAAGTAGAAGTCAGGATCGCCGTGGCTGATGTAGATGGTGGTCAGCGTCTTGCCGCTGTCACGCACCATCGCCACCACCTTTTCCGCCTGCGACTTGCCAAATTGCGCATCAATCAAAATGGCATCGCGCTTGCCGGCGACCAGGACGGAAGACACCGGAAAGATGGCGTCGTTGCCCGGGTTGAAATGGGTCAGCGTCAGGTCCGTGCCGGCGGCGCGGGCGGGGGCATTCAGCACGGGGGCGATCAACAGCGCCAGCGCGGCGGTCTGTAGCAGGCGGCGTGCGAAAGGGAAGAGGGTCATTGCGGCTCGCAGGGTGGGATCAGGGAAGCGGCCAGTCTAGTGGCGTGAATCCCGTCGATCTATCCCTGTCTTTGCCAGAGTCTGTTGCGCGCTTCGAGCAGATCAGGCGCGGTCCGCCAAGGCGGCGTCCGGCGCGGCGTCGGCCAGCGTGGCCTGGACCTGCCGCCGCAGCCACATCGTGCCCGGGTCGCTCTCGAAGCGCGCATGCCAGTGCACGGTGACCGACAAGGGCGGCAGCGCAATCGGCAGCGGCCGGATCTCAAACGCCTTGTCGCGGTTGAACCAAAGCGCTGCGCGATGCGGCAGCGTCACGGTCAGATCGGTGCGCCGCACGATCTCGGCGGCGGCCGAGAAATGCGGCAGCGTCAGGTACGGCTGGCGTTGCAAGCCCGCTTCGCCCAGCACATCGTCCAGCAGCCGGTGGGCACTGGCGCGCGAGGCCACCAGGATGTGATCCAGCCGCTTGAACTGCCCGCGCGTCAAGCCCGCCGACAGCACGGGATGGCCGCGCCGCCCCATGCAGGCATAGCGTTCACTGAACAGGTCGGCGTGGCACGTATGGCGCGCCAGCCCGGCCAGGTTGCCAATGGCCAAGTCCACCTGGCCGTCCTTCAAAGCCTGCGGCAGTTGCTCCAGCGGAACCTCAAGCACCTCGACCCGCAGGCGCGGCGCCAAGGCGTGCACGCGTTCCATCAACGGCGGCAAAAACACCATTTCACCGATGTCCGACATCGACAGCCGAAACCGTCGGGTACTGGTGGCGGGGGTGAACTGTTGGCGCAGGCTGACCGCCTCGGCAAAGCTGTTCATGCCGCGTTCGATGGGGTCGGCCAACGCAAACGCCACCGGCGTGGGCTGCATGCCGGTGGCGGTGCGCACGAAAAGCGGGTCGTCAAACTGTTCGCGCAAACGGGCCAGCGCGTAGCTGACGGCCGGCTGAGTCAGGTTCAGCCGTTGCGCCGCGCGCGTCACGCTGCGCTCGTGCAGCACGGTCAGGAAAACCCGCATGAGATTCAAGTCGAAGTCCACGCATGCCCCTGATATCAATCGCATTTATAAGATAAATAATACCCATAAATTTGACACATAAATAGTTGATTCCTAGACTAATTTCACGCTACACACCGGCCGCGACGTGCCTGCACGCTGATGCGACCGCAACTACACAAGAGTGCAACAGGGGAACCGTCGTCATGCATGCGTTGACATTACCGTCGCTGTTGGTGGAACAGGCGGCCCGCTTGGGAGATCGCCTGTGGGTGCAGGCGCCGGGCGGTGCGTTGCGGTTTGGCGATGCGCCGGCGCATGCGGCAAGCTGGGCCGCGCGGCTGGCTGCCGCGGGCGTCAAGCGCGGCGATCGCGTGGGCCTCATGGCCGGCAACCGTCATGAGTTCCTGTCGATAGTGTTGGGTTGCGGCTGGCTGGGCGCGGTGGTGGTGCCCATCAACACCGCGTCGCGCGGCATGCAGTTGCAGCACATGTTGGGCAACAGCGGATGCGTGTTGTTGGTGGCGGACGCGGCGTCCTGTCCGGCCGTGGCGGCGCTGGCGTCGCTGTCGCACGCTGGGCAGCCGGCGCAACCAGTGCAACCCGTGCAGGACGCGCAACCCGCGCAACCCGCGCCTGCCGGTCGGCAACCCGCGCACGATGCGCCGTTGGCCCTGCGCGCGATCTGGTTGCTGGATCCCGCCGACCCCGATTGCCAATTGCCCGTACCCGCCAGCGCGCCGCCGCCGGCCCCGCACGCCGACACGCCGCCATTGCCTGCCGCCACGATCCAGCCGGGCGACATGCTGGCCATTCTGTATACGTCGGGCACGTCTGGCCCGTCCAAGGGCGTGTGCTGTCCGCACGCGCAGTTTTATTGGTGGGGCAAGATCGCCGCGCGCAATCTGGAAATCTCGGATGCCGACGTGCTCTACACCAGCCTGCCGCTGTTTCACACCAACGCCCTGAACGCCTGCTTCCAGGCGTTGGTGACGGGCGCGTCCATCATCTGCGACGAACGGTTTTCGGCCAGCCGTTATTTCGACCGCCTGCAAGCCACGGGCGCCACCGTCACGTATCTGTTGGGCGCCATGGTGCCGATGTTGCTGGCGCAAGAATCCCGCCCGTCAGAACGCGGACACCGCACGCGCATTGCCTTGGCGCCCGGCGTACCCGAACGTTTTCATGCCGTGTTCGCCGAGCGCACCGGCATGGCGTTGCTGGAAGGCTATGGGTCCACGGAAACCAACTTTGCATTGGGCGGCGTGCTGGCCGACCAGCGCGCGGGCACGATGGGCCGGGTGGCGCCGGAATTTGACGCCATCGTCGCCGACGACCATGACGCGCCCGTGCCGGATGGCGAACCGGGCGAACTGCTGCTGCGCGCGCGTCCGCCGTTTGCGATTGCCACCGGCTATTTCGGCATGCCCGACAAGACCGTCGAAGCCTGGCGCAACCTGTGGTTTCACACGGGCGACCGCGTCGTGCGCGATGCCGATGGCTATTTCCGCTTTCTAGACCGCATGAAAGACGCCATCCGCCGCCGGGGCGAGAACATTTCGTCGTACGAAGTGGAACAGGTGCTGCTGTCGCATCCCGCCGTCGCCACGGCGGCGGTGTACGCCGTGCGTTCCGAACTGGCCGAAGACGAAGTGATGGCCGCGCTGGTCTACAAGACCGGTCACGCGCCCACGCCCGAAGGCCTGCTTGATTTTTGCCAGCCCCGCATGCCGTATTTCGCCGTGCCGCGCTACGTGCGCGTGCTGGACGATCTGCCGCGCACCGAGAACGGCAAGGTCCGCAAGTTCCGTTTGCGGGAAGAAGGTATTACCGGCGACACCTGGGACAGGGATGCGGCCGGTTATCGCGTGGCGCGCTGACGCGCCATTCATCCATTCAAAAATCCAAGGGGCGGCAATGACGATGGCATACAAAGGGGCGGCGCTGTCCGCCGACGACGAAGCAAAGCGCAAGCGAACCCGGCGCGTCGTGGCGGCATCCGTCGCGGGCAACGCGATGGAGTGGTACGACTTTTTCATCTACGGCACGGCAGCCGCGCTGGTTTTCGGCGACCTGTTCTTCCCCAAGGGCACCGACCCCTTGCTGGGCACCATGGGCGCGTTCGCGGGCTTTGCCGTGGGATTTCTGGCGCGCCCGCTGGGCGGCGTGATCTTCGGCCACATCGGCGACCGCTACGGCCGCAAGCTGGCGTTGGAATGGACGCTGGGCCTGATGGGCGCGGCCACGTTCCTGATCGGGCTGTTGCCCACGTACGAGCAGATCGGCTTCTGGGCGCCGGTGGCGATGGTGGTGCTGCGCGTGTTGCAAGGCGCCGCGGCGGGCGGTGAGTGGGGCGGCGGCGTGTTGCTGATCAGCGAAGCCGTGGGCGGCAAGCGGCGCGGCTATTTTTCGTCGTTCAGTCAATTGGGCGTGGCGGGCGGCTTCGTGCTGTCGTCCGGCATTTTCATGCTGGCGCAGCAATTGCCCAAGGACATGTTCATGAGCTGGGGCTGGCGCCTGCCGTTCCTGCTTAGCGTGCTGATCTTTGGCGTAGGGCTGTACATCCGCAAGCACATTCCGGAAAGCGAGGAATTCGTGCAGGCCAAAAAAACGGCCAAGCGCGGCATGCCGGCCGTAGAGGTGTTTCGCCGCTATCCGCGTCAGGTGCTGACGGCGATGGGCTTGCGCGTGGCGGAAAACGGCGGCTCGTACATTTTCCTGGCCTTTGCCCTGGCCTACGGCAAGTTCCTGGGCATCTCGAATGATGTGATGCTGGGCGGCGTGCTGGTGTCCATGTTCATCGAACTGGGCACGCTGGTGTGGTTTGGCCATCTGTCCGACCGCATCGGGCGGCGCGCGGTGTATTTGATCGGGTCCGTCGGCCTGGTGCTGGTGGCGTTTCCTTTCTTCTGGATGGTGCAGACCAAAGAGCCCCTGTGGATTTTCCTGGCGTTCTTTTTGGGCAACACCGTGTGCCACGCCGCCATGATCGGCACGCAGCCCGCGTATTTTGCCGAGCTGTTCCCGGCCGAAGTGCGCTACACGGGCTTGGCGTTGGGGCATGAACTGGCGTCGGTGTTTGCCGGTGGCCTGTCGCCGTTGATTGCCATGGCGCTGCTGCGCAAATATGAATCGGCCACGCCCGTCGCGTGGTTTCTGGTGGGCATGGCGGCCATCACGGTGGTGACCTTGCTGCTGACCCGTAACCCGCCCAGGCAGGATACGGAATGAGCCCGGCCGGCACAGACGGGCCCGGCATCGTCGCGGTGGGCGAAACCCCCGCGCTGCGCCATCCCGACGCCGAGTGCACCACGGCGGGCTTGATGGCACAGGCGGTGGGGCAGGCGTTGCGCCACGCGGGCCTGTCGCCCGCCCAGGTGGATGGGCTGGGCGTGGCATCGTTCACGTTGCGGCCGGATCGCGCCATCGACCTGGCCTGGCAGCTGGGGCTGCGGCTTCACTGGTGCATGCAGGACGAACTGGGCGGCGCCAGCGCCATCAACCTGCTGCGGCAGGCGTGGCTGGCATTGCAAGCGGGGCAGGCGCGGACCATTGTGCTGGTGTCTGGTGACCATTTCACCGGCGCGGACTTCGCGCAGCTGGTGCGCGGATACAACCGCAGCGCGCAGGACTATCTCAGTCCGCTGGGTTGCCAGGGGCCCAATCCCTTGTTCGCAATGCTGACCCAGCGGCAGATGGCCCAAACGGGGCTGCGCCGCGAAGACTACGGCGCGCTGTGCGTTGCGCAGCGCGCCTGGGCCGCCGACAACCCCAACGCCGCTTATCGCGCGCCCTTGACGCTGGCGCAGTACCTGGACGCGCCGGTGGTGGCGCCACCGTTGGGGCGGCTGGATTGCGTGCCGGTTGTCAGCGGGGCCAGCGCCCTGCTCTTGCAGGCCCGGCCCACGGGTGTGCACCTGCGGCTGGTGTCCAGTGGCGCGCGCTATAACCACGACCAGCAGGAAGGCGACGGCCTGCAAACCGGCGTGGCCGAGCTGGCCGACGGGCTGTGGCAAGAGGCGGGAATGGGTCCCCAAGACATGGATGTGGTCAGCGTGTACGACGACTATCCGGCGATGGCCGTGGCGCAGCTTTGCGACCTGGGCTATGCCGACGCAAACGACTTGCCCGGGTTCATCGCCCGCCGTATCGCCACGCGCCAGTTGCCCGTGAACACGGCGGGCGGGCAGTTATCGGCCGGGCAGGCCGGGACGGCGGGCGGCATGCACGGCGTGGTCGAAGTGGCGCGGCAACTGTTGGGCCAAGCGGGTGCACGCCAATTGCCGGGCGCACGGCATGGCGTCGTCACCGGCTACGGCATGGTGCAGCTGCGCTACGGCATGTGCGCCAACGCCGCCGTGTTAAGCCGGGAGGAATCATGAGCCTGCATGTGCACGAATGCCGCGCTTGCGGCCATCGCGTCTATCCCGCCCGCCTGTGGTGCCCGGCGTGCGGCCACGACGGCGCCCAGGCGGTGGCGGTGAATGAGGGCGAGGTGCTGGCCTGGACGACGCAACCCAGTGCCGAGGAGGGCGCGGACACCGCCGTCGCCATTATCGGGACGGCGCGTGCACTGCCCGACGGGCCGGTGTTGGTGCTGCGGCTGCAAGACAGCCCGACGCATATCGGCCAGCGCCTGCGACTGTTCGAGCGCACGGTAGCCGGACGCGCGCTGCCTTGGGGGGCGCTGTAGGCATTCAGTCACCCGCGCCCGGCACATCGGCGGCGCGCGCGCTTGCTGCCCGCGTCGCCTCTACCCGCTGCGCCAGTGATGCAGCAGACAGCTCGCCCACGCGCACATCGATCACGCGCCCCTGGGCATCCAGGAACAGCGTGGCGGGCAGCCCGCGGTTGCTGAATTCGCGCGACGCTTCGGCGCCCGGGTCGATCAGCACGTTACGCAACGTCGGCGCATGGTCCTTCAAGAACCGCGTCACCTCGGGCTTGGCCTCGGCCTGGTTCAGAAAGACGAAGTTGACGTCCGGATTGGCGGCCTGCGCGGCGGCAAAGGCGGGCATCTCGCGACGGCAGGGCGGACACCAGCTGGCCCACAGGTTGATCACGGTAGGCTTGCCGCGAAAGTCGGACAGGTCGGCCATCGCGCCGTTCATGTTATGGACGAATATATCGGTCATCTCCGGATGCGCCTGCGGCGTGGGCGCCAGCCAGCGGCTGCCGCCGAGCCAGGTTGCGCTGGCCAGGGCCAACGCGCCCAGCAACGCCGCGCGCGGCGCGTGCCGGCGCAGCACCACGGCCAGCGCATAGACCCAGGCCGCCGCCAGCCCGGCCATGCCGTTCCAGCCGCCGTCGCGGATGTCCAGGATGTTGATGGGGTCGGGCAGGTAACTGTTTCGGTAGCGCCAGACGAAAGCCAGCCGGGCGACCAACAGCCCGATGATCAGCGCGCGCCACAAGACCGTGGACAGGCGCGCGGCCTCGTCTTGCCGGCGGTTGATCAAACGCGCCGCCACTATCGCGACAAGGCCGGCGGCAATCAACACCGCCAGTTCGGTGGGAAATACCAGGGGGCCGATACGGATGGCGGGGCTCATCCGTCGGCCTTGGCGGTCAGCGGGTGTTGCAAGGTAAAGCGGATTCGGTCGCCCGCGATGCGCAGCGCCTGGACGGCAGTGGTGCCGGGCAGCGGCATCGGGCCTTGCGCCACGAAGCCGTGGCCATCGATATCGCGCTGAAGGCGGTCGGCTGCGTCGTTCATACCGGAGGATGGCGCTGTGTCAGCCGGGTTGGCCGCGTCAGCCCGGTCGGCCGCGTCAGCCCCGGGCGCGTTCTGCGCCTCTTCGCGGGCGGCGAACAATGCCGCGTAGGGCGCGAAGTCGGGCATGGGCGTGAAGCTGCCTTCCATCACGGCGCCCGTGCCCGTGCTCACCTTTGCCACGCCGATGAGGCGACCGCCGTTGTCCTTGATGTTCAGTTGCATGCCTGTCCTCCGTGTGTATACCGTGGGCTCCGGGTGTTCCGGGTGTTCCGGGTGTTCCGGGTGTTCCGGGTGTTTCGAGTGTTCCCCGTGTTCCCCGCGTTCCCCGCAGCCCAGCCGCTCCAAGCGACCAAAGCCTAGCATGGCTTGCATTCCTTCCCGGCCCGCGCTGCCGCCTTGACATCTCGTTCCCACACCAATCCTGGCCGCCCCGGGCGCTTTCCGGCACGGTCTTGCAGTAACGCTAAAATGGCGGCTCGCGGCTGACCGGCCAGCCATTCCGGCATTCTTATTCCGGCATTCTTATTCTTACGCTTCGCACACCTGAACCCATGAAAAAACTGACTGCTGTTTTCCTCGTGTCCGCAACCACGATGCTGACCGCCTGCGGCCCCAGCGATGACGCCAAGCCGACCGCGGGCGCCCAAACGCCGGCCGTCGCCAAGAAGGTCGTGGTGGGCCTGGATGACAACTTTCCGCCCATGGGCTTTCGCGACGCCAGCAACCAGATCGTCGGTTTTGACATCGACATGGCCAAGGAAGCCAGCAAGCGCCTGGGCATCGAAGTCGAATTCAAGCCCATCGACTGGAGCGCCAAGGAAGCCGAGCTGAACGGCAAGCGCGTCGACGTTCTCTGGAACGGCCTGACCATCACCGAAGAGCGCAAGAAGAACATCAGCTTCACCGCGCCGTACATGGCCAACCACCAGATCATCATCGTGGGCACCGCATCGCCCATCAAGGTCAAGAACGACCTGGCCGGCAAGACGGTCGGCGCGCAGGACGGCAGCAGCGCCACGGACGCCATCGCCAAGGATCCGGTTGCCGCGCAGATCAAGGACGTGAAGAAGTTCGGTGACAACGTCACCGCGCTGATGGACCTGGCCGCCGGCCGCCTGGACGCCATCGTGGTGGACGAAGTGGTGGGCCGCTACCTGATCAGCAAGCGCGCGGGCGAATATCGCGTGCTGGAAGAAAACTTCGGCACCGAAGACTACGGCGTCGGCGTGCGCAAGGACGATACCGAGCTGCTGGGCAAGCTGGACAAGACGCTGGATTCGATGAAGCAGGACGGCACCGCCGGCCGCATCGCCACCCAGTGGTTCGGCGCCAACATCATCAAGTAAGCGGCGCGCGACCTCTCTTAAATGGACTACGTTCTCTCTCTGTTGGGGCCGATGGCGGAAGGCGCGAAAGTGACCTTGACGCTGTTTTTCATCACCTTGGCCCTGGCAGTGCCGCTGGGGTTGGTGCTGGCCCTGGCGCGCATTTCGAAGTGGCCGCTGCTTAGCAACCTGGTCAACGGCTACATCTGGCTCATGCGCGGCACGCCGCTCATGCTGCAAATGCTGTTCATCTACTTCGCCCTGCCTTTCGTGCCGGTGGTGGGCGTGCGGCTGCCGGACTTTCCGGCGGCCGTGGTGGCGTTTGCGCTGAACTACGCCGCGTACTTTGCCGAGATCTTCCGCGCGGGCATCCAGTCGGTGGACCGGGGCCAGTACGAAGGCAGCAAGGTGCTGGGCATGACCTATCTGCAAACGCTGCGCCGCATCGTGCTGCCGCAGATGGTGCAGCGCGTGTTGCCCCCGATGAGCAACGAAACCATCACGCTGGTCAAGGACACGTCGCTGATCTACGTGCTGGCGTTGAACGATATCCTGCGCACCGCGCGCGGCATCGTGCAGCGCGATTTCACCACCACGCCGTTCCTGGTGGCCGCCGCCTTTTATCTGCTCATGACGCTTGTCCTGACGTGGTTCTTCCAGCACATGGAAAAGCGCTATGCCAAATATGACCAGTAATCCGCCGCTTGCCGCGGGCACCGCCGGCACCCCCGGCGCCCGCCCGGTCATGATCCAGGCCACCCACATCACCAAGTCCTTTGGCGCCAACCGCGTGCTGGACAAGGTTTCGCTGACGCTGGGGCAGGGCGAGGTGGTGGCGGTGATCGGCCCGTCCGGCTCCGGCAAAAGCACCTTTCTGCGGTGCCTGAACCACCTTGAGACCATCGACGAAGGCAGTATCGAAGTCGAAGGCGAAGTGATGGCGCGCGCCGTTGACGGCGGCCGCAGCCACTACGCCAGCGACGCCGAGGTGCGGCGCATCTGCCGCAAGATGGGCATGGTGTTCCAGTCGTTCAATCTGTTCCCGCACATGACGGTGCTGCAAAACATCATCGAAGCGCCGATCACCGTCAAGGGCATGAGCAAGGCGCAGATCATCCCCAAGGCGGAAGAGCTGCTGCGCAAAGTCGGCCTGCTGAACAAGCGCGACAACTATCCCACGCGCCTGTCGGGCGGCCAGAAGCAGCGTGTTGCGATTGCCCGCGCGCTGGCCATGGAGCCCGACATCATGCTGTTCGACGAACCCACCTCGGCGCTGGACCCGGAACTGACGGGCGAAGTGCTGCGCACCATGAAGCAGCTGGCCGACGAACGCATGACCATGCTGGTCGTCACGCACGAAATGGGCTTTGCGCGCGAAGTGGCGCATCGCGTCATCTTCATGGACGAAGGCCGCATCGTCGAAGAAGCGCCGTCGGCCGCGTTCTTCAGTGCGCCGCAACACGCTCGCAGCCGGGAATTCCTGGCCCACATGCTGTAAGCAACGCCGGTGCGGGCATCGCGCCGCGCACCGGTACCGGAGGGGTGGATGCGCTCTGACATCATGCCGATGCTGCGATTGCGTGGCGTGTATAGCCAGCGCCTTGCCCCGGTCAGCCTGGATCTTGCCGGCGGCGAGTGCGGCGCCATTGTGGGCCCATCGGGTTCAGGCAAGTCGCTGCTGTTGCGCCAGGTCGCGGACCTGGACCCCGGCCATGGCGAGGTCGAACTGCTCGGCAGGCCGCGTTCGGCAATGCGCGGCCATGAATGGCGGCGTCAGGTCGTCTATTGCCAGGCCGAGGCAGGGTGGTGGGACGATCACGTCGCGCCGCATTTCACCGACCGCGCGCAGGCGCAACGCCTGATGCAGCCGCTGGGCCTGGCGCCCGAAAAGCTGGACGCCCTGGTCCACGAACTCTCCACTGGCGAAAGGCAGCGCCTGGCGCTGGTGCGCGCGTTGGCCCTACAGCCGCGCGTGCTGCTGCTGGATGAACCCACGGCGGCGCTGGACCAGGCCGCCACCGTCACCGTGGAAGCCGCGCTGCAACAGTTCCTGGACAGTGGCGGCGCCATGCTGATGGTGACGCACAATGCCGAGCAGGCCCGGCGGCTGGCGCGCCGGACGTGGCGCATGACCAACGGCCAGCTGGAGCCGCTATGGACGTGATCAAACTGCAAGCGCTGGACCTGGTCATTGCCTCGCTGCTGGTGCTGCTGTGCGCGGCAATTTCGTTCGCCCTGCGGCTGAACCTGCAACGTCAGGTCTTGTGGGCGGCGGTCCGTACCGTGGTGCAGCTGTTGCTGGTCGGCCATATCCTGCGCGTGGTGTTCGCGCATGCCACGCCGATGCTGACGGCGCTGGTGGTGGCGGTGATGATGGCGCTGGCCGCGCGCGAGGTGGCCGCCCGCCCCAAGGCGCGGCTGGCCGGGCATGGCAATGGTTGGGTCGGCACGCTGGCGGTGGCGGCCACCACCTTGATCACGGCCATGTTCATCCTGAGCACGGCGTTGCGGCCAGAACCCTGGTTCGACCCGCGCTACGCCATCGCGCTGGTGGGCATTGTGCTGGGCAGCGTGCTTAACGCCGCCAGCCTGGCGCTGGACGGCGTTCTTTCCGGCGTGCGCCGCGAAAAGCTCGCCATCGAGGCGCGGTTGGCTTTGGGCGCCACCCCGCATCAGGCGTTTTCGACGTTGCTGCGCGAATCGGTCCGGCGCGGCATTGTGCCCAGCGTCAATCAGATGTCGGCGGCCGGCATCATCACCTTGCCCGGCATCATGACCGGGCAGATCATCGCGGGCATGGACCCCATCGACGCCGCCAAATACCAGATCCTGCTGATGTTCCTGCTGTGCGGCGCCAGCGGCATGGCGGCCATGGGGGCAGCTTACGGCGCCATGCGCAGGCTGACGGACGAACGGGGACGCTTGCGGCTGGACCGCTTGTCGGCATCGAAATAGGGCAGCCAAGGCAGGCAGGGCGGCGTAATATTTCAGATCGGTTTAAGAAATTTCATGAGAACTCGACGCTACCCTTTTCATAATAGGTGCCATGTTGAGCCTTTCCGAACGTTTCTTACCCAGGACTTTCATGTCTTTTGAGTCTGGTTCGCCCCGCCTGGCGGGCGACTTTCCCAGCGCCTTTCCCCGCGCCTTTCCCCTTGCCGCGCACCCGTCGGCGCAGGATCACGCGGCATGAGCGCCGTGCTGACCCCCGCCGCCCGGTCTGTTCCGCGCGTGGCGACGCAAGCGTCCATTCCCGGCTGGCAAGTGCTGCTGGGCCTGGCCGTCTGGCTGGCCGCGTTGGCATGGGCGCGCTGGCTGACCTTGCCCGACGAAGGGCGCTACGCCGGCGTCGCCTGGGAGATGCTGCGCAGCCAGTCTCCCATGGTGCCGCTGCTGGACGGCATGCCATATTTTCACAAGCCGCCGTTGTATTACTGGCTGGCGCAAATCAGCTACGCCTTGTTCGGCGTGCATGAATTCAGCGCGCGCGTGCCGTCGTTGCTGGGCGCGTGGAGCGCGGGGGCGGGGCTGTATGCGTTCGTGTCGCGCTATCGCAATGTGGCGCAGGCGCGCTGGGCCGTCGTGATCCTGGGCTTGATGCCGCTGTTCTTTGGCGCGGCGCAGTTTGCCAACATGGACATGCTGGTTGCCAGCATGATCACGCTGTGCGTGCTGGCCGCCGCCGACACGGCTCTGCGGCGCGCCGACGGCCGGCCGTTTCGCGGCATGTCGATCGCAACCGGTGTGCTGGCCGCGCTGGCCGTGTTGGCCAAAGGGCTGATCGGGCTGGCGCTGCCCGGCGCAATCGTGCTGGCCTGGCTGCTGCTGCGGCGAGATTGGCGCGGCATGCGCGCCTTGCTGTGGGTGCCGGCCTTGCTGGCGTTCGCCGTGGTTGCCGTGCCGTGGTTCGCGCTGATGCAGATGAAGTTTCCCGGCTTCTACCATTACTTTTTCGTCTACCAGCACTTTGAACGCTTCGCGCAAAGCGGCTTCAACAATGCGCAGCCGATCTGGTTCTATGTGCCGATTGTGGTGGGGCTTGCCTTGCCGTGGTCGATCTGGGGCGCGGCGATTTTCACGCGCGCGTTCTGGCGTGACGCCGATCCGCATGGGCTGCGCCGGCTGATGGCGATCTGGATCGCGGTGGTGATGGTGTTCTTTTCCATCCCGCAATCGAAGCTGATCGGCTATGTGCTGCCGGTGTTTCCGCCGCTGGCATTCCTGATCAGTGAGCGCATCGCGCCCGCCTGGGCAGCCGGCAAGCGCCGGGGCGTGGGCATTGCCATCGTCGTGGCGGCCATCATCTGCTTGGGCGCGATCATCGTGGCATCCAACAACCCGCGCGGTAGCGTCGGCCCCACCATGAAAGAACTGCGCGGCGACATGCGGCCGCAAGACATGCAAGTGGCGCTGCATGCGTTGCCGTTTGATCTGGGCTTCTACACGAAGGCGTCCGAACCTTCCTGGATCGTCGATAACTGGAACGATCCCGAGATTCCCACGCGCGACAACTGGCGCAAGGAACTGTACGACGCGGCGGTGTTCGACCCGGTCGTCGGCAAGCGGGTATTGATTCAGAACGAAGATTTGACCGCGCGGCTTTGCGCGTCGGCTGATGGCACGCGTTTCTGGATCTGGGGCCGCGACGACGACGCCGGACGCTATCCCGCACTGAGCGGCGTGGCGCCGCGCCTGCCCGGCGCTACGCGCGCGGTCTGGCGGCTGGATATCGACACCGCTTTCCGCCAACGGATGTGCGGCGGCGCGCGCTGATCCGATACGCCCGATACGCCCGCTACCACTGCCTTGCACCCATAAAAAAGCCGGCAGCCTTACCAAGGCTGCCGGCTTTTTTGTGCCGGCGGCGAGCGCCGCCGGACAGTGACGCTTAGCCGATCGAGGCCAGCACCTGGTTCAGCGTGGCGCTGGGGCGCATGGCCTGGCTCGCCAGCGCTTCGTTGGGCTGGTAGTAGCCGCCGATATCCACCGGCTTGCCCTGCGCGGCCTTCAGTTCTTCAACGATCTTGCCTTCGTTTTCAGCAAAGGCGCCCGCCGCACCGGCGAACTGCGCAGCCAGCGCGCGGTCGTCGGTTTGCGCGGCCACGGCCTGGGCCCAGTACATGGCCAGGTAGAAGTGGCTGCCACGGTTGTCCAGGCCGCCGACCTTGCGGTCCGGCGACTTGTTCTCGTCCAGGAACTTGGCGGTTGCCTGATCCAGCGTCTTGGCCAGGATCTGGGCAGTCGGGTTCTTGTACGCGCGGCCCAGGTGGTCCAGGGATTCAGCCAACGCCATGAATTCGCCCAGCGAATCCCAGCGCAGGAAGCCTTCTTCCAGGAACTGCTGCACGTGCTTGGGGGCCGAGCCGCCCGCGCCCGTTTCGAACAGGCCGCCACCGGCAACCAGCGGAACGATCGACAGCATCTTGGCGCTGGTGCCCAGCTCCATGATGGGGAACAGGTCGGTCAGGTAGTCGCGCAGCACGTTGCCGGTAACCGAGATGGTGTCCAGGCCTTCGCGGATGCGCTTGACCGAGAACTTGGTCGCTTCAACCGGGTTCAGGATGCGCAGGTCCAGGCCGCTGGTGTCGTGGTCGTTCAGGTACTGCTTGACCTTGGCGATGACCTGGGCGTCGTGGGCGCGCTTTTCGTCCAGCCAGAAAACGGCCGGCGTCTTGCTGGCGCGGGCACGGGTAACGGCCAGCTTGACCCAATCCTGGATGGCGGCGTCCTTGGTCTGGCACATGCGCCACAGGTCGCCCGCTTCCACGGCTTGTTCCAGCAACACCTTGCCCGAGGCGTCGGTGACGCGCACGGTGCCCGATGCCGGGACGACGAAGGTCTTGTTGTGCGAACCGTATTCTTCGGCGGCTTGCGCCATCAGGCCGACGTTGGGCACGCTGCCCATCGTGACCGGATTGAAGGCGCCGTTCTTCTTGCAGTCGTCGATGACGGCCTGGTAGACGCCCGCGTAGCTGCGGTCGGGAATGACGGCCTTGGTGTCTTGCAGCTGGCCCTCGGCGTTCCACATCTTGCCCGAGTCGCGGATCATGGCCGGCATGGACGCATCGACGATGACGTCGCTGGGCACGTGCAGGTTGGTGATGCCCTTGTCGGAATTGACCATCGCCAGTTGCGGCAGGGTCTTGTAGGCGGCGTCGATGTCGGCGGTGATCGCGGCTTGCTGGTCAGCGGGCAGCGATTGGATCTTGGCGTACAGGTCGCCAATGCCGTTGTTGGGATCGAAACCGGCTTGCTTGAGCACGGCGGCGTGGCGGGCCAGCACATCCTTGTAGAACACGGATACCACGTGGCCGAAGATGACCGGGTCGGACACCTTCATCATCGTGGCCTTCAGGTGCACCGAGAACAGCACGCCGGTGGTCTTGGCGTCGTCGATCTGGGCTTGCAGGAAGGACTTGAGCTTGGCGGTCGACAGCACGGCGGCGTCGATGATCTCGCCGGCCTTGACCGGGGTCTTTTCCTTCAGGACCGTCTTGGTGCCGTCAGCGGCGGTCAGTTCGATCTTGACGTCGCCGGCCTCGGCGATCAGCGCCGACTTTTCGGTGCCGTAGAAGTCGCCGTCGGACATGTGAGCCACATGCGACTTCGAATCAGCCGACCAGGCGCCCATCTTGTGCGGGTGCTTGCGGGCGTAGTTCTTCACCGACAGCGGCGCGCGGCGGTCGGAGTTGCCTTCGCGCAGAACCGGGTTCACGGCGCTTCCCTTGACCTTGTCGTAGCGCGCTTTCACGTCGCGTTCGGTGTCGTTGGTGGGGGCGTCCGGGTAGTCGGGCAGCTTGTAGCCCTGGTCTTGCAGTTCCTTGATGGCCGCCTTCAGCTGGGGCATCGAGGCGCTGATGTTGGGCAGCTTGATGATGTTGGCTTCGGGCTTGACGGCCAGCGCGCCCAGTTCGGCCAGGGCGTCCGACAGCTTCTGGCTGTCTTCCAGGTAATCCGGGAACAGGGCGATGATGCGGCCGGCCAGGGAGATGTCGCGCGTTTCCACCGTGACGCCCGCGGGCTTGGCGAATGCCTGGACGATGGGCAGCAGCGAACGGGTTGCAAGGGCCGGCGCTTCATCGGTGAGGGTATAGATAATCTTCGGAGTAAGAGACATGATCCTTGAATCTGTTCGGCGCGTAGCGCTTTCGGCGCAAACCCGAACATGCTAAGCGGCGTACGCCGGTAGATGTTGTCGAGAGTGGGTTCGTATGGGCAGATGCGAAGCAGGCTCCGGATCCGCGCAAATTGGCGGTTGCCCGTCCTTTATTAATGAGCCGGTTTAACCGGTCATTCTGGAAGGTGCGAACTGCCACGAAGCCGGTATTGTAATACCGCGACACGCTTGACGCGCAGGGAAATCACCGATAAAGCCTGCGTTATGGGCTCGATATCGCATCAATACGGCCAGGATATGGCGCAAGGGCGCCGGGCCCGCAAGCCACCAGGCGGGCAATGACGCGAACGAGAGGGGCTCGGTGGCCCGCAGCACAAACCCCATATCGCCGTCAGGCCGCCGCGTCCGATTTGACAAATTCGCGCGCCCGGCGCAAGCTTTGCGCCATGAATTTCCCCGCCGTCCGCATTGCGCTGATTATTACCATCATTCCGAAAATGGTGGGTTAGCGCGCGACCGCAACAGTCACAGCCACCCGCCCCACGAGGCGGGTTTTTTGTGGCCGCCTCTGCCGGGCAAGTCTTCCCCAAAGCAGAGAACCCCCCCATGCAAACCGCTACCCCCGACACCGCATTCCAGCACGGCAACGCCTCGCCCATGGAATACCTGCGCCAGATTCTGACGGCCCGGGTGTACGACATTGCCCGCGAGACCGAGCTGGACCTGGCGCGCGGCCTGTCGACGCGGCTGAACAATACGGTCTACCTGAAGCGCGAAGACAACCAGCCGGTTTTTTCCTTCAAGGTGCGCGGCGCCTACAACAAGATGCGCAACACGCCGCAGGCCGCGCTGGACCGGGGCGTGATCACCGCGTCCGCCGGCAACCATGCGCAGGGCGTGGCCATTTCGGCGGCGCGACTGGGCGTGCGCGCCATCATCGTGGTGCCGCAAACCGCGCCGCGGGTGAAGGTGGACGCGGTGCGCGCACACGGCGGGCCCACCGTCACGGTGGTGCAGGCCGGCGATTCCTATAGCGACGCCTACGCCCATGCCCAAACGCTGGCGCAGCAACACGACATGACTTTCGTGCCCGCGTTTGACGACCCGTATGTCATCGCCGGGCAGGGCACCGTCGGCATGGAGATCCTGCGCCAGCACGCCGGCCCGCTGCACGCGGTGTTCGTGCCCATCGGCGGCGGCAGCCTGGCGGCCGGCGTGTCCGCCTATGTGAAGGCAGTGGACCCCAGCGTCAAGGTGATCGGCGTGCAGACCGAGGATTCCTGCGCGATGGCGCAGTCCATCAAGGCCGGCGCACGCGTCAACCTGGCCGAAGTCGGCCTGTTTTCCGACGGCACGGCGGTCAAGCTGGTGGGCGAGGAAACGTTCCGCCTGTGCCGCGAATACCTGGACGAAATCATCCTGGTGAATACCGACGCGGTGTGCGCGGCAATCAAGGACGTGTTCCTGGATACGCGCAGCGTGCTCGAGCCTGCGGGGGCGCTGGCGTTGGCGGGGCTGAAGCAATACGTTGAACGCGAAAACGCGCAGGGGCTGTCGATGGTGGCCGTGACGTCAGGCGCCAACATGAACTTCGATCGCATGCGCTTTGTGGCAGACCGTGCCGAAGTCGGCGAGGCGCGCGAAGCGGTGTTCGCCGTGACCGTGCCCGAGGAGCGCGGCAGCTTCCGGCGGTTCTGCCGCGTGTTGGGGCAGCGCAGCGTCACGGAGTTCAACTACCGGATTGCCGACGCGCACACCGCGCACATCTTTGTCAGCATGCAGATCGCGCGGCGTGGCGATGCCGCCGACATCATGGCGGCGCTGCAAGAGCAGGGGTTTTCGGTCAGTGACCTGACGTACAACGAGGTGTCCAAGCAGCACATCCGCTACATGGTGGGCGGCCGTTCGCCGCTGGCGGGCGGAGAGCGGCTGTTCCGCTTCGAGTTCCCCGAGCGCCCCGGCGCGCTGATGAAGTTCCTGTCCGAGATGGCGCCCAACTGGAATATCAGCCTGTTCCACTACCGCAACCAGGGCGCGGATTTCAGCTCGGCGCTGGTCGGCATCCAGGCCCCGCTGGCCGACAGCGCGGCGCTGGACGCCTTTCTGCGGCAACTGGGCTACGCGCATTTCGAGGAAACGGATAACGAGGCGTATCGGCAGTTTCTGATCTGAGGCGGGTAGGGCACGCGGCAGGTGCGAAGCGCTGCCGGGCCACCCTTCACGGCAACAGGGCGGGCCTTGGCCACGCGGCGGCGTCAGCCCCGTTTGCAGTTCGGCTTGGTCGGCAAGGTCACGCCGGGTTTCAGCTGCAACGTGGCGCGGCCCGCCGTCTGCGTCAATTGCAGCGTGGCCGCGCGCCAGGCGGGCACGTCGTCGAACAGCACGTCGCGCCTGGCCGAGGACGGGTACAGCGGGTCCGGCTGGTTGAATTCGATGGCCGGCAGGGCGGCGCACGTGTCCTTCACATCCAGGCGCGCCAGCTCCTGGCCGGTGGACAAACGCACCGCGCGAAACGCCAACGGCGTGTCTACAAACTTAACGACCTCCGGCACGATCCGCATGTCGCCCTGTGCGTCCTTGATGCGCGTTGCCGGCTCGACCACCACCACATCGCGGCCGGGCGGAATGGCCAGATAGACCACGTCGCCATCCACGTCCAGCAGCTTGCCCGCGCCCAGGTTGATGACCCCGGGGCGCGTGGCTCCTGCGCCCGTTGCTCCGGGCGCGGACCCGCCAGGTTTGACCGAGAGTTGCGCAGGCGCGAGCGACGCGTGCCGGATCATCACCGTTTCGGCCCACGCGGTTTCCACGCGTGTCCAGCCCGGCAGGCGCGCGTCTTCAAAGCGCGTGCCACTGGGTTTGTCGCGATCAGGCTGGCGGGACAAGGCCAGCCGGTTCACCCGCAGCGCGCCGTTGACCACCTGCAAGTGCGCCAGTGCCGCATCGGCGCTGGAGCTAGTGAAGTAGGCCAGCACCGCGTCCGTTTCCAACGCTCGCGCGTTGGCCGCGCAGAAGAACGCGTTGGCGGCCATGTTGCGGCCGTCGGGGTACAGCAGCTTGCCGACGTCTTTGCCGCACAGCTTGTTGCCCTGGAACGAAATGGTGGTGCTGCGCGTGTTCTGGCGCTGGCCGGTATTCCAGTCCCGCTGGCCGCCGGTAGTGATGTCGACGACAAGGCCATGGTTGTCGTAGATCACGCCGGCGCCGGCCGGCGCGGCAAGCAGGCTGAGAAAAAACGCCATGATGCGGCTTCTCGTCATTCGGCAGGTTCCCTGGGTGGCGTGCATGGTGACGCGTACCGGGGTGACTATATACCGCCTTCGATCCGGCGCCCGCGCTCCGTGACCCGGGTTTGCCACCTTCAGCCCGGCATGGTCCCGGCCGCTTACGCCGATAGCCAGCTGCCGTCGCCTTCGATCAGCGTGCCGCCGTGGCCGGTGGTATCGCCTTGGCGAGCCACCGGCTGTCCTTCCACTTTGGCCACTGCCGAGCCGGTGACGATCACCGCCCCGCAACTGATGCGGTCGCCCACCCGCGCGATGGGCCGGCCATTGACGGCGGCGCTGGACGCCCCGCTGACGATGGTGCCGGGGCCATGGAGGGGGCAGGAATGCGCGTGTCCGACTAGGGCGATGGGAGTCATGAATATTCCAGGTGGAAATCGATAAAGGGCGCAGTCAAACGGGGTCGCGGGGAGTAACCCGGGGCCGTTTGCGGCGGGTCAATGAAAACTTGGGCCGTGGCGGCGGCGAACCCGGCCGCACGACCCATCGATGTGCATTTTCCAGCAGCGCCGCACGAACGTCCGGCGGGTAGTCGTCGATGGTGGTCAACGGCGGGGTCGGCTTGCCGGGCAAGCCGGCTTCCCGAATGATCTTTGGCCAACGCGGACGCCAGCACAACATGAGCGACACCCAATGCCCCAGGCCGATAACCAGCAGGGCCGGAGATATCAATAGCATTCCAAGCCACGTCAGTGGGCCGCTGTGACGCAGGTACGGACCCAACGCCTCAAACTGCGCCGCGAAGGCGGGCCAAGGCAAAGGCAGGTGCGAACTCAGGCGCGGCGGGGATACCGCATCCAGACCGCCTTCATCCATGTAGCGGCGGATGTACTCCCATTCGGCTTTCATATCGAATTCGCTGACGCTCTTCTTGCCGACGAAAACCATGTTGGGAAAAGGCAGCGGGGAATAGGGCGGGTACCAGCCAACGACAAGGTTCACGCCGGGGACTGCATCGTGATGAATGTCATCCCAGGGCAGTACGGCGATACCGCCGCAACTGGGTGGGCGGTGCAGGTAGACCTGGCGGGTGATGCGGTTGAATCGGATGAGCAGGTGGCGGGACGTGAAGGATTCCAGGCGGGTGAAGCGGAAGAGGTATTTGAAGTAGATGTAGGGTGCGCCGAGGCTACCGATCAATAAAATGATCAGAAGAATCGTGTCGTCGTAATCCCAGGTTTCCCATGTCGATAGCGAAAATGACAAGCACATGAGGTCGATGCCCGCGATCGTCGGCAGCGAGAAGAATGCGGAGATTAATGTGATGAATCCTCGCTTTTCTTCCATAGCGCCGCAACGCATCTCGAGGATGGTATTGTCGCAGGCATATACCGGGCTTCTGGATTTGGCGTGGTCAGATCGCGCGGCACGCAATCGTGCATATTCCGCGACGAGTAGATCCTCATAAACCGGTTCCAAAGGCCTGCTGGCAAGGTCGTTCGGATTCTCATCCGCCTGTTCCTGCAGCCAGGCATCGGATTTGATGACGGAAAGCCACAAAATCCATTCCATCAGGTACATCAGATTATCTCCAGCAAGGCGCTGTACAAATCGGCTAACTCATTCTCCAGTGCGTTGTGCGGGCTGTTGCCTTGGTACTCGACGCCGCGATAGGTAGAGCGCTTGCACCATTTTTCTAGCGCGTCGTCATCAAAAACGGCTATAGCCAAGGTGGCGGCAATCCCAATCAACGTGCTGCGCAGAAGCAGACTACGCAATAGTGCGAGCATGGCGGGCCTTCCCAGGAATGAGGAAGCCCTTGCCGCCACGAGAAGGAGCGAGGTCAACGCGTATGATTTTCCTCCTCGCTCTGCCAGGATCTTCAGCATCGGACCGGCGGCGGCGAAGGCAATGCTGGATTGGCTGCCCACCATCGCAAAGGCCGCGGCAAATCTGAGGTAGTACGCAGACGTCAACCTTTTTTTTGCTTCTTGCCGTGATTGGTCTGCGTCCTTCCAGTCACACCCCATCAACACCACCCCACCCACCGCCGCCAACGCGCCACCTACCAGCTTCAGCTGCCCCAGAAAGACCGTCGCTCCCGTACCGGTGACGCCGGCGGCGCTGTAATGCTGCAATACCAACTCCGTCCCGGCCGCCAGTATTTCCGTCCCCGCAGCGCCGGCCAGCAGCCCATGGGCGATCAACTCCCCGGCGCCGCGTTCATCGTCGGGCATATCCCGCACCCGCATTGCAATCAACGCCGCTTCAAAGAACAGCAACCAACTGCTGGCGCGCAGCTTGTAAAAGTCGCTGCGATGGGCGTCCACAAGTTCGGTGGCAAATGCGAATCTGGTGTTCCGGCCAATCTGTGCGCGCAACTGCTTGGGATCCGTGCTACGCCCTAGTTTGGTCAGTTCGTCGATACGCAAGTTCGTGGCCCGCTTGCTGACGCTGGCCGCCAGCCAGCTTCGGGTGATGCCATGGAAGGCCCATTCCTTGCCGGTCGAGGCGTAGCGCAGGGATTGGCGGCCCAGGCTGGAGTACCAAGCCAGGGCGCCACCCGCCAGGTTCGTTTCGCCTGCAGCTGACAAGGCTTCGAACAACCCGTTCGCCTTGTCGAATAGATCAGCCAGATGTTGAACGGCGACGAACCCGGCCTGAACCTGCTGGATCATCCTGTCGTTAGACAGAATAGGATCACGCGCCTGGGTTTGCGCGTGAAGGCGCGCCGCGTCCAGCGTGCGTTGCAATTCCGCCTGAATCTCTGTTTGGTTCAGCGCAAAGCCGCGCATCGCCAGGTTGGCGCGGTCGGTCGGGTTTCCCGTCCACCATTGTTCGATCAGATCCGCCGTGCTCGCGCACCCGTCCGCGCCCAGCACGCACAAGCCCGTCTGGCCCGCAAAGCGCCAGCCGCTTGTCAGATCCCGGTCGTCGTAGACGTCCAGCGCGCTCAGCAGTTGTTCGCTGGTGAGCCATCGTTCGTGATCCTTGGCGCGCTTGACGCCGACGTTTTCGGCGGCCGCCGACACGGCGTCGAACGTCGTTAACTCCACGTCCATGTCTGCCACGCGCACCGCCTGCCCCGGTGTTGCCGGAGACAGATATTTGCTGTCGAACCTGCGCCGGTACTCACCGCTGTCCAGCTTCGCCTGCATCTTGGCGCGCATCGTGTCTTCGAACTGGGTGATGTACTGGTCTGCTTCGTTGTCCCAGCGTTCACGCTCGTCGTCGTTCAAGACCCAGTTACGGCCCACCGCCATGCCGGGGTCGTAAACCCTGGCGCGCTCGATATCGATGAAATGTTGGGCTTCCAGCGCCGCCGAGCGGGTTTCGAACTGCTGCTTGACGTCGATAAACGCCTGGGCCACCAAGACCTTGCGCTGGTTCTCGACGCCTTTGCCGTCCTTCTTGTCCAAGTACCGCTGCACGGCTTCATAGGCGTCGTTGCGCCAGCTATTGAGCTGCTGCGTGATCCCGATGGCGTCGTGGAGCACGATGCCAAAGCCGCGAGCACGGCGTGCGCTTTCCTTCAGATCCAGGGCGACGATTTGGCGCGCGTAGCGGTTCTCGGGATCGGAATAAAGCTGGCCTGCCAGGACCGACGCGGTGTCAGGCTGATCTTGTGCGATGGCGTCCGCCAGCGTGTCGTCGATGGTGCTGGGGTCCAGCACGTCCGGCGTACGCGAGCACGACATCAGCAGCTTTCGGATATCGAAGTTCTGTAGTTGATTGCGTAGCGGGCTGAAGCTGGATATCAAGTCCAGCATGCGCTTGGTCAAGGGATCGGGCGTGAACAGCGCGCGAAGTTCTTCAATGTCTTCGGGGGCTTTCAGGCACACGGTCCAGGCACCGGGGCCGCTTTCGGCCGGGCCGTGCAGATCGTGCACACGGGCTGTGGGTTCATGAATCGGCTCAAGAGCGTTGTGCTGGGGCGCATAGGGAAAGACACGCTTGAACAGACCGGTGTCATAGGTGCGATAGGCACTTTCGCAGAACCAGTCCTTCATGTAGCGCTTCGTGAACAGGTACAGATAGCCTCTGCGCATCGTGCGTACGGCGTAGCGCGCGTGCTTGCCCTGTAGCGGCGGAAAATTGGCGCCAAGGTGGGGCGGTAGCGCAGGCGCCAAGGTATCCAGGCCCGGGCCGGCGTCGGTCACAACGGCATAGCGCAGGGGCAAGATGGCGACTTCGCTCTTGCACGCGACCACGGCGCTGGGGCCCGCGTCGCAGCGCGTTTGATCAGCGATGCGGAGAATTTCCGGTACCAGGGATTCCAGACTGGGTTCGGTCGTCATGGTCGAAGCGGAAACACCCGCTACAGGAAGGCGTAAAACCCACCATGTTCCCTTGCATGCAGGCGTGTATCTATAGGAGGGTTACGAAATCGTGGCCAATCAGTGCTACGCGGCCCCTTCGGGATTTTTCCAGCCTCCCCATCGCCCGATTCGCTCGATTCGCCCTTGCAACCTACTTGCACCGTTCGCGGCGAGGCCACGTACCCGCCCAAAAAAATGCCGCCCTTCAAGGACGGCATTTCATGTCAGACGCGCACCGACGCCAGTCACGCTGATGAGAGGCGCCTCAGTGCAATATCTGGCTCAGGAACAGCTGTGTCCGCTCGTTCCGCGGGTTATCGAAGAACGCATCCGGGTTGTTCTGCTCGATGATTTCCCCGCGGTCCATGAAGATCACGCGGTTGGCGACCTTGCGCGCAAAGCCCATTTCGTGCGTCACGCAGATCATCGTCATGCCGCTTTCCTGGGCCAGCGTCACCATCACGTCCAGCACTTCCTTGACCATTTCGGGGTCCAGCGCCGAGGTGGGCTCGTCGAACAGCATGACCTTCGGGTTCATGCACAAGGATCGGGCAATCGCCACGCGCTGCTGCTGGCCGCCCGACAACTGGCCTGGAAACTTCTTGGCCTGATCGGGAATGCGCACGCGTTCCAGGTACTTCATCGCCGTGGCCTCGGCCTGTGCGCGCGGCTGTTTGAGCACCCACATGGGTCCCAGCGTCAGGTTCTCCAGCACCGTCAGGTGCGGAAACAGGTTGAAGTGCTGGAACACCATGCCCACTTCGCGGCGGATGGTCTCGATGTGCTTGAGGTCGTTGGTCAGCTCGGTGCCGTCAACAATGATCTGCCCTTGCTGGTGTTCTTCCAGCCGGTTGATGCAGCGGATCATGGTGGACTTGCCCGAGCCCGACGGGCCGCACACCACGATGCGTTCACCGGGCGCGACGTCCAGGTTGATGTTGCGCAGCACGTGGAATTGGCCGTACCACTTGTTCACGCCCTGCAATCGAATAATGGAATCCGACATGCTTGGTCTCCGTAAGGTTTACCGGGGGCTACGCGGCGCAATCAGCGCGCGTGCCCGGTGGCCAGGCGCTTTTCCAGCGCTTGACTGTATTTGGACATGGAATAGCAAAAGGCGAAGTAGATCAGCGAGATAAAGAGATAAGCCTCTACCCCGAAACCTCGCCACGCCGCGTCGGACAGGGCCGCCTTGGCCGCCAGCGTCAAATCGAAAATGCCGATGATGACAACCAGCGACGTGTCCTTGAACAGGCTGATGAAAATGCCGACGAGCGGCGGAATCACGATCTTCAGCGCTTGCGGCAGGATGATCTTGCGCATCTGCTGCCAGTAGTTCAGGCCCAGCGAATCGGCGCCTTCATACTGCCCCTTCGGAATGGCCTGCAAGCCGCCGCGCACCGTTTCCGCGATGTAGGCGGCGGCGAACATGATGATGGCGATCTGCGCGCGCAGCAGCTTGTCGATGGTGAAGCCTTCCGGCAGGAACAAGGGCAGCATCACCGACGACATGAACAGCAGGCTGATCAGCGGCACGCCGCGTATCAGTTCGATGTACACGACGCACAGCGCCTTGATGGCGGGCATTTTCGAACGCCGGCCCAGGGCCAGCATCACGCCGATAGGAAAGGCAAACGCAATGCCGAACGTGGCCAGGATCAGCGTCAACGGCAGGCCGCCCCAGCGCGAGTTCTCGACATAGGTCAGGCCGAACACGCCGCCCCACATCAACAGCGCCACGGCCGTCAGGCCGGCCGTCCAGATCAGCGCCAGCTTGCCATTCCAGAAGCGGCGCATGCCGCTGCACGCGATCACGCCAACCAGGATCAGCGTCGCGATCAGCGGCCGCCATTGCTCGTCGAACGGATAGGTGCCGAACAGAATCAGCCGGTGCTTTTCAACGATGAACGCCCAGCAGGCGCCGCCGACGGACGCGCGGCATTCCATGGCATTGGTGGCGGTGAAATTGGCCTTCAGGAAAGCCCATTCCACCAGCGCCGGCAACGACATCAACAAAAACCAGGCCAGCAGTACCGTGATCAGGATATTCAGCGGCGACGAAAACAGGCGCGACCGTACCCAGGCCCACGCGCCCACCTGGGTGCTGGGCGGGGGCAGGGCGTCGGTGAAGGAATGCGTAGTGCTGCTCATATCAACGCTCCACCAGCGCGATGCGCTTGTTGTACCAATTCATGAATATCGAGATCGACAGGCTGACCGTCAGGTAGGCGCCCATGATGATAAGGATGCCTTCGATGGCCTGGCCGGTCTGGTTCAGCGTGGTGTTCACGACCGACACGATGTCCGGATAGCCGATGGCAACCGCCAGCGAACTGTTCTTGAGCAGGTTCAGGTATTGGCTGGTCATCGGCGGGATGATCACGCGCAAGGCCTGCGGCAGCACCACCAGCCGCAGCACTTTCGCGCGTGGCAGGCCCAACGAACCGGCCGCTTCCCACTGGCCGTTGTTGACTGCCTGGATGCCCGAGCGCACCACTTCGGCGATGAACGCCGAGGTGTAGACGGTAAGACCCAGGAACAGGGCGACGAACTCCGGCGACAGCGTCAGCCCGCCGACGAAGTTGAAGCCCTTTAACGCCGGCATGTCCAACGTCAGCGATGCACCGCCCGCCAGCCAGCCCACGATGGGCAAGCCGATCAGCAAGCCGATGGCGGCGCGGCCCAACGGAAACGCGCGCCCCGTGGCTTCCTGGCGCTTGGTGCCCCAGTGGCCCAGGAACAGAATCGCCACGATGGCCAGCGCCAGGCCGCCCAGCACCCAGTCCAGCGACGCGCCTTCCAGCCCGGGCACTTTCAGGCCCCGGTTGGAAATGAACACGCCCGGCAAGGGGTTGTGCGCCTGGCGCGGGCCGGGCATGTTTTCGGTGATCAGCGCATACCAGAAGAACAGTTGCAGCAAGAGCGGCACGTTGCGCATCACCTCGACGTACACCGAGGTGATTTTCTTGACGAGCCAGTTCTTCGACAGGCGGCCGACGCCGATGAAAACGCCCAGTATCGTCGCGGCGACCAGCGCCAGCAGGCCCACGCGCAGCGTGTTCAACACGCCCACGAAGATCGCGCGGCCATAGGTGTCGGCCGGGCCGTAGGTGATGACGGATTCGCCAATCGCAAAGCCTGCCTCGCGGTCCAGGAAGCCGAACCCCGTGGCGATGTTGCGCATCGACAGGTTGTGCAGCGTGTTGTGCACCAGGAACCAGACACCGGCCCCGACCAGCGTCAGGGCCAGCACCTGGTAGACCAGCGCGCGCGTGGCCGGGTCGTTCCAGGAAACCCGGTGCGCGGGCCGCGGCGCCGGGGATAGCGCGGTGTGCTTGGCCACGACTTAGTCCGCCATCAAGACTTTGACGGCCGCTTCCAGGCGGTCCATGCCTTGTTCGATGACTTCGGTGGACGTCGCGAACGAGAACCGCACGTAGGGCGACAAGCCGTACGAGCCGCCGTCGATGACGGCAACGCCGGCTTCGCGCAGGAAGAACAGGCTGACGTCCAGGTCCGTCTTCAGTTCGCCGGCCGGGCCGGTGCGGCCGATCAGGCCTTGCACGTTGGCGTACACGTAGAAGGCGCCGTCGGGCATGGCGCACGAGATGCCGGGAATGGCGTTCAGGCGGCGCACGATCAGGTCGCGGCGCGCCTTGAAGATGTCGACCATCTGCGTCACGCTGGACTGGTCGCCTTCCAGGGCGGCCTGCGCGGCCACTTGCGAGATCGCGCTGGGGCACGAGGTGCTTTGCGACATGACCGTGCTCATGGCCTTGATCAGCTCGGCCGGGCCCGCGCCGTAGCCCACGCGCCAGCCCGTCATGGCGTAGGACTTGGACATGCCGTTGACGATCAGCGTGCGGCCGATCAGTTGCGGCTCGACCTGCACGGGCGAGGCGTGCGCCTGGCCGCTATAGCAGAAGGGTGCGTAGATTTCGTCGCTAAGAATCCAGACGTGCGGATGGCGCACCAGCACGTCGGTCAGCGCGCGCAGCTCGGCGGCGCTGTAGACGGCGCCGCTGGGGTTGCTGGGCGAATTCAGGATCAACCAGCGCGTGCGCGGCGTGATGGCGGCTTCCAGCGTGGCGGCGTCCAGCTTGAACCCTTGCGATTCCGGGCCGGTCACAACCACGGGCTTGCCTTCGTTCAGCAGCACCATGTCGGGGTAAGACACCCAGTACGGCGCGCACACGATCACTTCGTCGCCCGGTTCCAGGCTGGCCGTCAACGCGGCGCCGATGATCTGCTTGGCGCCCGCGCCCACGGTGATCTGGTCCATGCCGTAGGACACGCCCAGGCCTAGTTGCAGGCTGTTGGCGATGGCGCGGCGCAGGCCCACGGTGCCGTTCGGGCTGGTGTAGCGGATGTCGCCGCTGGCGATGGCGTCCTGGCCGGCGCGCGCGATGTGGGCGGGCGTCGGCATGTCGGGCTCGCCCAACGTGAAGTCGGCGATCTCGCGGCCCTGGCGGCGCAGTTCGTCGACGACGATCTTGGCGGCCATGCTGGGCGAGGGTTTGATCTGTTTCAGGCGGGCATTGACGATGCTGTTCATGATTACAACGTAAAAAGGGCAAACCAGGCCGTGCGATGGCCGGGCTTGCGGGTAAAGAGAAAAGCGGCTTTGCACCAGGGCGAAGTCGCGCAAGGGCGGGATGCCGCGACGGCGGGTATTGCCAGAGTGCGGTTGCGCCGTCGCTAAGGCAGAGCAGGTGGGGCTTAACGCACCGGCCAGCCGTACATCAGGCCGCCTTGCGTCCACTGCTTGTTCAGGCCGCGTTCCAGCTTCAGCGGGCTGTCCTTGCCCATGGCGCGGTCATAGCTTTCGCCGTAGTTGCCCACCTGCTTGATGATGTTGTAGGCCCACTTGTCGTCCAGCCCCAGGTTCTTGCCCATGCCCGGCGTCACGCCCAGGATGCGCTGCACGTTCGGGTTGGTGCTCTTGAGCATGTCGTCCACGTTCTTGGACGTGATGCCGTATTCCTCGGCTTCCAGCATCGCGTTCAGCGACCAGCGCACCACGTTGAACCACTGCTCGTCGCCCTGACGAACCATCGGGCCCAAGGGTTCCTTGGACAGATTTTCGGGCAGGATTTCCCAGTCTTCCGGCTTGGCCAGGCGCGTGCGCATGTTGGCGGCGGTGTTGGACTTGTCGTTGGTATAGGCATCGCAACGGCCCGATTCCAGCAGGCGGAAGTTCTCGTCGTAGTTTTCGACCAGCACGGGCTTGAACGTCAGGCCGCGGCTACGGAAGTAGTCGGCCAGGTTCAGCTCGGTGGTGGTGCCGGGCTGCACGCAGATCGTCGCGCCGTCCAGTTCCTTCACGGTTTTCACGTTCATCGACTTCTTGACGATCAGGCCCTGCGCGTCATAGAAGTTCACGCCCACGCCGATCAGGCCCAGCGTGGTGTCGCGGGTCAGCGTCTGCGTGGTGTTGCGCGACAGCATGTCGATTTCGCCGGACTGCAAGGCGGTGAACTTGGCTTGCGCGGTCAACACATTGCCCTTGACCTTGGAAGCGTCGCCGAACATGGCGGCCGCGACGGCGCGGCACATGTCCACGTCCAGCCCCGTCCATTCGCCCTTGCTGTCCAACACCGAGAAGCCGGGAATGCCGGCAAAGCCGCACTGCAAGAAACCCTTTTTCTTGACGGCATCGAACGTCACGCCGGCTTGCGCGCCAGAGGCGGCGCACAGCAAAGTCGCCGCAACGGCGGTGGTCAGAAACTTACGCATGAAGAATGCTCCTGGGGAGGGGTCGAAAACGCTTGGAATAAGCGAAAGGGAAAGCGGGGTCCGTCGCGCAGGCGCAGCCGATCGCCGGCCGGGGCCGGGCGGGTAGGGCACGCGAAGGCGCGAAGGAAAGGGAAGCGGGCCCGGAAGGGGCGCGGTTGACCGGCTCAGGCGCTCAGGTCAGGGGGTATGCCGATGGATACGCGTCGTGTAGCGCTGGAACGTCGTGCGTAGAGATAGGATCGGACTCATCGGCGGTACTTGTACAACGAGGGTCATAACGAAAGTCATGCTTGGACGGCGCTTGATCGGGGCTTGGGCCGGCAAAACCGGCATGCGCTCAATCCGTCAAGTCATGAGACGTATGATGGCAGCTGTCATACAAGCTAGCAAGTAAGGGGATTCCCGTAATTTCCGTGCCGGGCAGTGACAACGCCGGCACGGTTTCCCCTGGCGGGCGTTCTATTGCGCGGGCGCCTGCGACAGCAGCTTGCGGTATCGGGCGATGCTGTCGCCCAGGTGGCGGGCCATGGCGGCGCGCGCGGCGCCCGGGTCGCGGCGCATGATGGCGGTCAGGATGGCTTCGTGTTCGCGCACGTTGCGGGTTTCGTAGGTTTCGAGCTCTTCGGGGGTCTTGCCGCCGTGCTTGATGTTCAAGTCCAGCATGACGTCGCGCACCGCCGCGCGCAGCAGCGCGGGAAAGTGCGGGTTGTTGGACGCCTTGGCAATGGACAGGTGGAACTCGTAGTCGGCCTTGACGGCGGCTTCCATGTCGCGCGTGGCCCGGTTGAACGCGTCGAACGCTTCCACGATGCCGCTCAGGTCAGAGGCGCTGCGGCGCTCGGCCGCCAGGCCACAGGCTTCGACCTCAAGCCCGGCGCGCAACTCCATGATGTGCAGCGCCCAGCGCGGGTCGGTAGCGGGTTCGATGACAAAGTCGATGGGCTTTTCGCGGTCTTCGGTGACGAATACGCCGATGCCGGGCTTGCTGACCAACCGGCCGCTCAGGCGCATCGACGCAACCGCTTCGCGGATGACCGTGCGGCTGACGTTGAATTCATCGCACAGCGCATGTTCCGACGGCAGCTTGTCGCCGGCGCGATAGGTGCGGGCGTCCAGGCGCTTGTTCAGTTCCTGGATGACCACGTCTGTCAGGCGCGAACGCTGGCGGGGCCGGGCGGGAGTTTCCATCGTCTCTCTTATAAGGGTGGGGCAGTTGCAGCGGGCGTTAGGCCCGCGTCCGGAGCCGCAAGTGTACGCTTTCCGGGCATCGCGGCCGCTTGTACGAAGGGGCGATCGAGGTGGCGTTGAAGGCCCGGACAAGGCGCGGACCAGGGGCTTTCACGCCGACACGGCAACGGTAAGGACGTTCAGAACATCAGCCTGTATGACAACATACAGGCTGAGTATTCGGCAATGGCTCGTTGCGCGGGATGCGTAAGCAAAAAAAACGCCCTCAAACCAGAGGGCGTTCTTTCTCAGCCGAGCGGCGGGTACGTGGCCGCTTACTGCGGGCCAAGCTTCTTGATCAGGGCGTTAAGCATTTCCAGCTCTTCGCCGGTCAGGTCGGTCAGCGGCGCGCGCACCGGGCCGGCGTCGTGGCCGACCAGCTTGGCGCCAGCCTTGACGATGCTGACGGCGTAGCCGGCCTTGCGGTTGCGGATTTCCAGGTACGGCAGGAAGAAATCATCCAGCAAGCGGTTGGTGGTGTCGGAATCGCCTGCGGCAATGGCACGGTAGAAGTCCATGGCGGTCTTGGGCACGAAGTTGAAGACGGCCGACGAATACACCGGCACGCCCAGCGCGCGGTAGGCGGCGGCATAGACTTCAGCCGTGGGCAGGCCGCCCAGGTACGAAAAGCGGTCGCCCATCTTGCGGCGGATGCGCACCATGGCTTCGATGTCACCAATGCCGTCCTTGAAACCGACCAGGTTCGGGCAGCGTTCGGCCAGGCGTTCCAGGCTGTCGGCCGACAGGCGGGACTGGGCGCGGTTGTAGACGATGACGCCGATCTTGATGGACTTGCAGACTTCTTCCACGTGCGCGGCGATGCCGTCTTGCGAGGCTTCGGTCAGGTAGTGCGGCAGCAGCAGGATGCCCTTGGCGCCCTGGCGCTCGGCTTCTTGTGCGTAGGCGATGGCGGTGCGGGTGGGGCCGCCTGCACCGGCCAGGATCGGCACCTTGCCGGCGCAGGTCTGCACGGCGGTGCGGATGACGTCGGAATATTCCTGGGGCGCCAGGGAGAAGAACTCGCCAGTGCCGCCCGCAGCGAACAGCGCGGTGGCGCCATACGGGGCCAGCCATTCCAGGCGCGCGGCGTAGGTCTTGGCGTTGAAATCGCCGTTCTGGTCAAAGTCCGTCACGGGGAAGGACAGCAAACCTTCCGATACGATTTCTTTGAGTTCCTGGGGAGTCGTCATGCCTGTCATCCAATAAAAAAGGAGGGGGTAGAACCATGGGACGGCCTGGAAAAATCCTTGGCCTGGAGTAGATGTATGTCATCGTACAACATACAACCCGTTCGATGCAATGGCAGCGAAAATTCCATGTCGTCCCTATGAGACACCGCCTACAGAGGCACCCCGAATTCGGAATTACCCTAGATTGAAACGCGGTCCGCCAACGAAGTATTCTCCTTTCTCCATAAGTCGTACGACAACGTACAAGACTAGAAGAACCCCCTAGGAGACACGCTTGAAGGCATTCCCCCTGCTGCGCCGCACGTTCGCCGCTTTGGCCCTGACCACCCTGGCCGCCGCCTCGGCCCATGCCGCCGACGACTGGCCGCGCGCCAAGCCCATCACCTTGGTGGTGCCATTTGCAGCGGGTGGCACCTCGGACATTCTTGGGCGCCTCATCGCACAGGAACTCGGCGCCAGCCTGAGCCAGACCGTGCTGGTGGAAAACAAGGGCGGCGCGGGCGGAGTGCTGGGCGCCGACGCCGTCGCGCGCGCCAAGCCGGACGGCTACACGCTGCTGCTGGGCACCATCGCCACGCACGCCATCAACCCGTCGTTGTTGCCCGGCATCAACTACAACGCCGCCCGCGATTTTGCGCCGGTGATCTTGCTGGGCAGCATTTCGAACGTGCTGCTCGTCGGCGCAAACCAGCCGTACAAAACCGTGCAGGACGTGGTGGCGGCCGGCAAGGCCAACCCTGACACCATCGCGTTCGGCTCGGCCGGGCAAGGCACGTCGCAGCATCTTTCCGGCGAGGTGTTCAAGCAATTGACCGGGGCGCATCTGACGCATGTGCCGTATCGGGGCAGCGCGCCGGCCATCCAGGATTTGATCGGCGGCCAGATTCCCAGTTCGTTCGAAACCGCGCTGGTTGCCTTGCCCTACGTTCAAAGCGGCAAAGTGCGCGCGCTGGCAGTCACGTCCGCCAAGCGCACCGACGTCATGCCCGACGTGCCGACCATGCAGGAGGCGGGTGTCGCGGGCTTTGACGTCAGTAGCTGGCAGGCCATCTACGCGCCTGCCAACACGCCGCCCGCCGTTGTCGACCGATTGAACCAGACCATTGCGGCCATCATCGCCAAGCCCGAAGTCAACGCCAAGATGAAGGCGTTGGGCCTGGCCTACACGCCGAATACGCCCGCGCAATTCACGGCGTTCCAGACCGGTGAGCAGGCCAAATGGGCCAAGATCATCGCGGACGGCAAGCTGCGGGTTCAGTAAGGCAATCCAGCGGCAAAGCGGTGGCGCGGGGCGTAGTCGCGGCCCGCGTTTCGCCGCGCGGGCAGGGTGGATGGTTTCAGCTCTGTTCCACATGTTGAGACGCGTTCAAAACAGGTATAGTCCAGCGCTTAAGGCCGTTAGCCACGACCGCGCCTCGTTCATGTTCTGGGGCCGCCGCGTCGTCGGGCAGCGGCACTCGCCCCTACCTTGAACCGCCACCGCTACCATGCCGAAATCGTCGTCGCAGCCTGCCAACCGTTCTGCCTTTCCTCGGACTTTGTTGGTCGGATTCCTGACGGCCGCGCTAGCCACTTTGGTGATCGCCTTCGTCAATGTGCGGTCTACCGACAGCCGCACCGAAGCCGTCAAGGCAATGGACCGCAGCACGGAAACGTTGCGCCAGCTCAGCCTGTTCAATTCGGCCGTCAAGGATGCCGAGATCGGCCAGCGCGGGTACCTGCTTACGGGCGAACTGCCTTACCTGCAACCGTATTTGCGCGCGCTGCCGCTGATTGAACAGCGGCTGGCCATCATCAAGGCCGCCACGTCCGACGACCCTTCGCAGCGCCGCATCGTCAACGACATCGAAGGCATCACCCGCCAGAAACTCGAAGAGCTGCGCGAAACCATCGACATGCAAAAGGCCGGCAACGCGGAAGGCGCCATAGCCATGGTGCGTACCGACGCGGGCAAGGACGCGATGGACCGGCTGCGCGAGCTGGTCAGCGACCTTTATGCGCGGCAGATGGAAGAGCTGGCCGCTGGGCGCGACGCCTGGGCGTCGGCGGCCATCACGTCGGCCTATTACTCGTGGGGCGGCTCGATCCTGTTGCTGGCGCTGATTGCGCTGTCGGCCGGCATGACCGTGCGTGAATACCAGGCCAAGGCGCGGCAGTCGTGGGTTACCACCGGTTTGTCGGGTCTCAGCATGCGCTTGCAGGGCGACTTGCGCCTGGATGAAATCGGCAAGCGTTCGCTGGATTATCTGGCCGAGTACCTGGGCGCCGAGGTGGGCGCGGGCTACGTGGTGGATCGCGCCACCGGCGAACTTGAACTGTTCGGCGGGTTCGCCTTGCCCCCCGAGCGACTGGCACGCAAAATCTTGCCGGCTGAAGGGCTGACCGGCCAGGCCGTCACGTCGCGCCGCCTGTTGCATGTGCGCGACGTGCCGGCGAGCCATCTGGAATTGGCGTCCGCCGTGGGCCGTTCCAACCCGGCCGAACTGGTGCTGGCGCCGGCCATGATGAACGGCCGCGTCTACGCCGTAATCGAACTGGGCTTTAACCATCCGGTGGGTGAAGTGGAACGCGGCCTGCTGGAAGGCGCCTCGGAAATGCTGGCCTCGGCCATCCGCTCCGGCCAGGACCGTACCCGTCTGGAAGCGCTGCTGGAAGAAACCCAGCGCCAGGCCGAAGAGTTGCAAACGCAGCAGGAAGAACTGCGCGTCAGCAACGAAGAGCTTGAGCAGCAAAGCCGCATCCTGCAGGAATCGCAGGCGCGCATGGAATTGCAGCAGACCGAGCTTGAGCAGACCAATACCAACCTGGAAGCGCAAGCCGAACAACTGCTGCGGGTGCAGGGCGCGCTGACCGAGAAGGCCCGCCAACTGACGCAGGCCAGCCAGTTCAAGAGCGAGTTCCTGGCCAACATGAGCCACGAGCTGCGCACGCCGCTTAATTCCACGCTGATCCTGGCCAAGCTGCTGTCGGACAACAAGCCCGGCAACCTCAGCACCGAACAGGTCAAGTACGCGCAAACCATCTACGCCGCCGGCAGCGACCTGCTGACGCTGATCAACGACATCCTGGACCTGGCCAAGATCGAGGCCGGGCAGGCCACGATGGAAGTCGAGCAAGTGACCATCGCCTCGAACCTGCAACGCCTGCTGGAACCCCTGCGGCCGATGGCGCTGGAAAAGGGCCTGGCGCTGGAATTGGATATCGACTCCGCCGTCCCGCCGGCTATGCACACCGACCCCAAGCGCCTGGGCCAGGTGCTGAAGAACCTGTTGTCGAACGCGCTGAAATTCACCGAGCGCGGCACGGTGGCGCTGCGCGTTTCGCGCGCGGGCCGCGACCGCCTGCTTTTTGCGGTGCACGACACCGGCATCGGCGTGCCGGCCGAGCAGCAAGAACTGATCTTCGAAGCGTTCCGGCAGGCAGACGGCAGCACGCATCGCAAGTACGGCGGCACGGGGCTGGGGCTGTCGATCTCGCGCGATCTGGCCGAACTGCTGGGCGGCAAGCTGACCGTGGCCAGCACACCGGGGCAGGGCAGCGTTTTCACGCTGGAAGTGCCGGTGCGCCTGGAAAACGCGCCGCCGCCCGCGCAAACGCGTAGCAGCGTGGCGCCGTTTCCCCGCATCGCCAAGCCGGTGTGTGCCGCGGTCGAAACGCGGCAGTCGCCGGCGGCCGCCAAGGTGCCCGATACCCCCGCGCCCGCCGGCGACAGCGACAGCGCCCAGCCGGAACGCAGCATTCTCGTCATCGAGGACGACGAGCGCTTTGCCGGCATTCTTGCCGACCTGGCCCGCGAAATGGGCTTTGGCTGCCTGACGGCGCACACCGCCACCGACGGCCTGGAGCTTGCGACGCAAAAGCGCCCCAACGCCATCGTGCTGGACGTGAACTTGCCTGATTTTTCCGGGCTAGGCGTCCTGGATCAACTGAAACGCAACCCGCAAACGCGCCACATCCCCGTGCACGTGGTGTCGGTAGCGGACTACGCGCAGGAAGCCATGGGCCGGGGCGCCGTCGGCTACGCCCTCAAGCCCGTCAAGCGCGAAGAGCTGGTGGAAGCCTTGCGGCGCCTGGAAGCCAAGTTCACCCAACACGTGCGACGCGTGCTGGTGGTGGAAGACGACGACCGCCAACGCGAAAGCGTGCGCCAGCTGCTGGCGCGTAACGATGTCGAAATCGTGCCCGCCGCCACTGCTGCCGCGGCGCTGGAACTGCTGCGCGGCACCACGTTCGATTGCGTGGTGATGGACTTGAACCTGCCCGACATCAGCGGCTATGAGTTGCTGGAGCAGATGGCCGAGCAGGAAAGCGTGTCGTTTCCGCCGGTCATCGTGTACACGGGCCGCGCGCTGTCGCGCGATGAAGAGCAGCACCTGCGCCGTTTCTCGAAGTCCATCATCATCAAGGACGCGCGTTCGCCCGAACGCCTGCTGGACGAAGTGACGCTGTTCCTGCACCAGGTTGAAGCCGAACTGCCGCCCGAGCATCGCCAGATGCTGGAGCTGGCCCGCAGCCGCGATTCCACGCTGGAAGGCCGTACGGTGCTGGTGGTGGAAGACGACGTGCGCAACGTGTTCGCGCTGTCCAGCATTCTTGAACCCACCGGCCTGCGCGTGGAAATTGCGCGCAACGGCCGCGAGGCGCTGGATGCGCTGGAGCGCGCCGGTTCGGACGGCATGGCCGCGATCGACCTGGTTCTGATGGACATCATGATGCCGGAGATGGATGGCTACACGGCGATGCGTCACATCCGCAACCGGCCGGAATGGCGGCGCCTGCCGATCATTGCGCTGACCGCCAAGGCCATGAAGGACGACCAGGAGAAATGCCTGGCGGCCGGCGCCAACGACTACATCGCCAAGCCCCTTGATGTTGAACGCTTGCTGTCCCTGGTGCGCGTCTGGATGCGCAGCTAACGCCGCGTCCGCGCTTTTTTACGCTGAACACCACCATGCCTGCCTCTGCCAAAGCGCGTATTGCCGACATCGAGCAGCGTCTGCTGCTTGATGCCATCTACCACCACTACCACTACGATTTTCGGGAGTACGCGCAGGCGTCCCTGAAGCGGCGGCTGCAAACCGCGCTAACCCAATTCGGCTGCAAAACGCTATCGCAGTTGCAAGACCGCGTGCTGCATGAACCGGCGGTATTCACCGCGCTGTTGCAGTTCCTGACCGTGCAGGTCAGCGACATGTTTCGCGACCCCGGCTACTTTCAGGCGCTGCGCACCGAGGTCATTCCCATCCTGCGCACCTACCCGTCGATCAAAGTGTGGGTGGCCGGATGCAGCGCCGGCGAAGAGGTCTATTCGCTGGCCATCCTGTTGGCCGAAGAGGGCTTGCTGGACCGCGCGCTGATCTACGCCACCGACATCAACCCGCATGCGCTGCGCGCCGCCGAGCAAGGCGTGTTCGACCTGGACCGCGTAGCCGCGTTTTCCAGCAACCACGCGCGCTCGGGCGGGTTGAGCTCGCTGTCTGACTACTACACGGCCCGATACGGACGGGTGGTGTTCGACAAGCGGCTGCGCGAACACATGGTATTTTCCGATCACAGCCTGGCCACCGACAGCGTGTTCGCCGAAGTGCACTTGATATCGTGCCGCAACGTGCTTATCTACTTCGAGCGCGACTTGCAAAACCGCGCGCTGGGCTTGTTCCATGACGCACTGGTGCACCGCGGCTTTCTTGGCCTGGGCTCGCGCGAATCCCTGCGGTTCACGGGGCAGGCCGACAACTTTGACGACTTTGTGCTTGAAGAACGCATCTACCGCAAAAAGGCGGGGCTGTGAGCTCGGGCGCGCCGACCCTTCCGGCAAGCGCGGCGGCAAGCGCGGCGACAAGGACGCCGTCGGGCCCGTGGGACGCCATCGTCATCGGCGGCTCGTCGGGCGCGCTTGACGCGCTGAACGTGCTGATTCCCGCCTTGCCGGCGCGCCTGTGCGCGGCCGTGATCATCGTGCTGCATTTGCCGCGTGACCGACGCAGCCTGCTGGTGGATATTTTTCGTGAACGCTGCGCCTTGCCCGTGCTGGAGGCGGAAGATCAGCTTTGGATACAGCCGGGTCATCTGTACTTCGCGCCGCCGGATTACCACCTGTTGGTGGACCAGGGGCCGCGATTGGCGTTGTCGGTCGGCGCGCCCGTGTATTTTTCACGGCCGTCGATTGACGTCTTGTTCGATTCGGCTGCCGACTGCTATGGCGACCGGCTGATGGGCATCCTGCTGTCCGGCGCGAACGAGGACGGCGCGCAGGGCCTGGCTGCCATTCATGCCGCCGGCGGTCGCACCGTGGTGCAGTCGCCGTCGTCCGCCTCAATGCCCACCATGCCGCAAGCGGCGTTGGCCCGGCACGCGGTTGATGACCAATTGGCCCCCGACGAGATCGCCGCGATGCTTGCCCGCTTGCCGACGCAGCCCGCGCTGTAACCCTTACCCCCCGCTTTGACACCATGTTCCTGACATCTGCCAAACCGCAAGAAGAAAGAATCAAATGCCTGCTCGTCGACGACATTCCCGAAAATCTGATCGCGCTGGAAGCGCTGCTGCAAAATGAAAAGATCCAGGTGCTCAAGGCCCAATCCGGCCCCGAAGCGCTTGAACTGCTGCTGAACCACGGCGACGTCGCGCTGGCGCTGTTGGACGTGCAGATGCCCGACATGAACGGCTTCGAGCTGGCCGAACTGATCCGGGGCAGCGAGCGCACGCGCCACATTCCGCTGATCTTCATCACCGCCGGTTCGCGCGAACACAACTGGCAGTTTCGCGGCTATGAAAGCGGCGCCGTGGATTTTCTGTACAAGCCCATCGACCCGCACATGCTGCGCATGAAGGCAAACGTCTTTTTCGAGTTGCATGAGCGCAAGCGCGCGCTGGCGCAGCAGCTGGAAGAGCGCACCGAAGCCTTGCGCATCAACGAGATGTTCATGGCCGTGTTGAGCCATGACCTGCGCACGCCCTTGCAGTCGATCGTGATGGGGGCGTCCTTGTTGCAGCGGCAGACGGACCCCGGCCGCGTGGCGGGCCTGGCCCAGCGCATGTTGCAAAGCAGCGAGCGCATGGCGCGGTTGATCGAAGACCTGCTGGACGTTACGCGTATCCGGCAGGCGGGCGGCTTGACGCTGGCCTCGGCCCAGCAGCGCATGGATGCACTGGTGCGCCGCACCGTGGACGAAGCGCAGACGGGCCGGCCCGACCGGCAGATCGAATGCGAATTCGTGGGCGACATGGCGGGCGTCTGGGACGGCGACCGCCTGTGCCAGGTGTTTGCCAACCTGATCGGCAACGCCCTGCATCATGGCGACCGCGACATCCCGGTGCATGTGCACGCCGACGGCACAGTGGCCGACCGCGTCACGGTCACGGTCAGCAACGGCGGCACGATTCCACCGGCGTTGCTGCCGCACCTGTTCAATCCCTTTCGTAGCGGGGAGCGTCGGGCTGACAGCCACAACGGGCTGGGGCTAGGCTTGTTCATCGCGCAGCAGATCGTGCTGAGCCATCACGGCCGCATCGGCGCCGAATCGCGTAACGGCGTGACGCGCTTCCGGGTGGACCTGCCGCGCGACAGCCAGCGCGGCGCGCCGGCGTAGATCGAAGCCGGTGTAGATCGAAGGCGGTGCAGATCGAAGCCGGCGCAGATCTCACCCGGTGTAGATCGAACCCGGCGCGGACCAGACCCCGGCGTGGGTCAGAACTCGGCCGAGACCGACAGCAGCACCGTGCGCGGTGCGCCGACGGTCAAGCCTTCCCGCGCGGCCGACTGCCAGTAGTTCTTGTTGAACACGTTTTCCACCGTCGCTCGCACCACCATCGGCGTGCCGCTGGCGTTGAACGCGTAGCGCGCGCCCAGATCAAAGCGCGTCCAGCCGGGAATCGTCTGCGTGTTGCCCACGTCGACATACTGCTGGCTGGTGCGCAACATGCGCGCCGTGACGGTCAGGCCGGGCAGAAAGGGCGTGTCCCATTCCGCTGCCGCGTTGAACTGAAAGCGCGGCACGGCCGGCGCCCAGTTGCCATCATTGGCACCGCCTTCGGTGCGCGTCAGGCGCGCGTCGGTATAGGCCACGCCGCCCAGCAATCGCACGCCGGGCGCGGCGTCGCCTTGCACCAACAATTCCAGGCCGCGATTGCGCTGCTGTCCGTTGGATACGTAGCGGCGGGTGTCGGGGTCCAGAAAGCTGCTGGGTTTTTCGATCTGGAACGCGCTTAACGTCGTGGAGAATTCGCCAAAGTCGTATTTGCCGCCCACTTCGATCTGCTTGGCAATTTCTGGCGCGAACATTTCCCCCGCATTGACCGAGCCTTCGGGCGCGGTGCCGCCCTGGCTCAAGCCTTCGATGTAGTTACCGTATAGGGACAGGCGCTGGGTGGGGCGCACGGTCAATGCGAAGGCGGGCGTGACGGCCGACTTGGCATATTCCGACGTGCTGCGCCCGGTGGCGGCGTCAAAGTTGGTGGACTCGATGCGCTGGTGCCGAAAGCCCGCAATGACCTGCACGCGGTCATCCAGAAACGAGATCTTGTCGGCCAGCGCCACGCTGTACAGGCGCGACTCGCTGGTCTTGGGCAGGTCGCCCGGTCGCGCGATGTCCGGCTTGGGCAGGTCGGCCGGGTCGTACAGGTTTGAGAACACGGTGCGCGAACGGATGCGGGCCGACGAATAATCGATGTCCAGCGCGCTGGCGCTGATGGATGGCTCATGCTTGACGGCGCCGGTGTTAAAGCGCCCGCGCAGGCCGACTTCGCCTGTCTTGCTCAACAGGTTCTCGTTCAGCCGGGCCGGCACGGCGCCGATGTCGCCGTTGCCGTCCAGCATCAGCCAGCTGGTTTGCAGGCTTTCAAAGTCGTGCTTGCGCGCGCCGATGGCGCCGTACACCGTCCAGTCGGGCGTCAGGTCGTATTCGGCGCGCAGGGCGCCCGACCATTCCTTGGTCTTCCAATAGGTCCATGACGGAAAGAAGTTGCGGCGCGCGTCGGGCGCCGCGCCGATGTCCACGCCCGGCGGCGGCGGAAACAGCAAGCCGCTGCGCGCATCGGTGGTGCGGTTCTGATAGTTGATGTCGCCGTCCAGCCGGAAACGTTCGGCCTGGTAATCCAGGCCCAGGGCCACGGCGCCCAGGTTTTCCTTGGAGCCGTCTTGCGGCAGGTCGCCACCGCTGCCGGCCACGTTCAGGCGCACGCCGAACTGTTGGGTGTCGCCATAGCGGCGCGCCAGGTCGGCGTGCACGCCAAACTGCGAGTCGCCAATGTAGTTGACGGTGTAGCGGTTCAGCGGCTCGGCGCCGGCGCGCTTGGGCACCAGGTTGATCGCGCCGCCCACCGAACCGTACGGTGCCATGCCGTTGAGCAAGGCGTTGGGGCCGCGCAGCACTTCCACGCGTTCGACGCCGATCAGCGAACTGGCGTTGCGCGGCGACACGCCGTACAGGCCGTTGAACGACACGTCGTAGTTGAACAGGGTGAAGCCGCGGATATTGAATTCATCGCGTCCCGCGCCGCGTGAATACGTGTTGCGCACCGACGGGTCGTTGACCAGTACGTCGCCGATGTTCTGCGCCTGCTGGTCCTCGATCAGCTTGGACGTGTATTGCGTGGCGCTGAAGGGGGTGTCCATGTCGCTCATGTTGCCCAGCAGGCCGATGCGACCGCCGCTGGCCACCTGGCCGCCTGCGTAGACGGGGGGCAGGCCGGTGTCCACGGCGCTGCCCGTGACGGTGACGGCTTCCAGCGTGGTGGCGCCGGCGGCGGGCAGGGCGGACAGGCGGAACTGGTTGGGCGCCTCGCGCGTGGCGCGCAGGCCGGTGCCGGCCAATGCCTGGGTCAATGCATCGGCGCGTGTATAGCGGCCCCGCACGCCGCCGCTCAGGCGGCCGGCCAGCAGGTCGGGCGGCGCGGCCAGCAAGATGCCGGTTTCATTGGCCAGCCGGGTCAGCACCTGGCCCACCGGGGCGGCGGGGATGTCGAACGACCGCAGGTCGGCGGCGGGCGCCGACTGCGCATGCAAGGTCGGCGCCCAGGGGGCGAAGACGGCGGCGATGGCCAGCGCCAGCGCTGGCGCGGAGGGAAAGCGGTGAGACATGACGGAAACCTGTGCGCTCGTGCGAGGGGTCAATGAAGGAAGCGGGTGGAGAGGCAACGAAGCCGGCCAACGAAGCCGGCCAACGAAGCGGCCAACGAAGCGGGCTAACGAAGCGGCCAACGAAGCGGCCAACGAAGCGGCCAACGAAGCGGCCAACGAAGCGGCCAACGAAGCCGGACAACGAAGCCAGACAACGAAACGGACGTTGCTAGAACTCTTGCTTCCTAAATCGAACGACGCATCGAATTGCGGAACCGCATGCGTGAATATTTTTCAGGCGTCGCGTGCTTCGATGCTGATCCACCAAGGCAAGGGGCGTTGCAGGCGGATGGGCAGCACCGAGGCCAGCATGGCCAGCGCGCGGTCCACATCGGTAAGCGGATAGCTGCCGAAGACGGGCAGGCGGCCCAGCTCGGGCGACAAGCCCAGGTGCCCCGGGTGGTAGCGGCGCAGTTCGGCCACCACGTCGGACAGCGGCGTGCCATTGGCCAGCAGCAAGCCCCGGCGCCAGCTTTCACGGGCGGGGTCGGCCGGCATCAAAGGCTGCAAAGCGTCAGCGGTAAAGCGCGCCTGCTGGCCCGCGTTCACGACCTCGCTGGCGTCCGAGCGCAACAGGTTTACGCGCACCGCGCCGTCATACACCGCGACCAGCGTGCGCGCATCGCCCTGACTGACCGAAAAGCGCGTGCCCAGGGCTTGCACGCGGCCTTGGCCTGTTTCCACGAAGAACGGCCGCAGCGGGTCCTGGGCGGTATCGATCAGAATTTCGCCTGCCACCAGTTGCAGGCGGCGTTCGGTGTTGCGGTACGCCACATTGAACGCGCTTAGCGCATTGATCCAGACCGTCGTGCCGTCGGCCAGTGTCACCTGCCGGGTTTCGCCCACCCCGGCCTGGTATTCGTTGCCCCATAGCGTGGCCAACGCGGACAAGGGCGTCTGGCGCCATGCGGTCCAGCCGATCCACGACAGCCCCAGCGCGCCGGCCAGACCCAGCACCACCTGACGGCGACGACGGGGCGCATCGCTGCGCGCCTGGCGAAATGCCGTCACGGCGGCGTGACGGTCAGGGCTGGATTGCAAGGGGGTGAAACGCCGGTCGATACGTTCAACGTAGCTCCACGCTTGCCGCTGTTCGGCGCCCCGGTCCATCCATTGCCGCCATTGCTGCTGCTCGGCGGCGGACGCTTGCCCGGTGCGCAGACGCGCGTACCACTCGGCGGCTTCTTCCATGACGCGGTGCGACGGTTCGACAGCGGTCACGGCCGTCATGGCGATACGGGCGATACGGGCGATGCCGACAATGCAGGCAGTGCAGGCTTTGCAGGCAGTGCAGGCGTTGCGTGCGTTGCGGGCAGCGCGGGCAGTGCGGCGGCGGGAGCCGCAACGCGTTCCTCCGGTAGCCCGGCGGCCAGTCGCGCTTCCAGCTTCATGCAGCACAGCATGGCGCGCGCCACGTACTTGCGCACCATGCGCGCCGACACGTTCAGCGTGGCCGCCACCTCGTTATCGGTCATTTCGCACGCCACCGCCATGACGAATGCGTGCGCGACCTTGGGCGGCAGTTCGCGCAGCATCGTGTCGATTTCGCCCAGCGCTTCCAGGACCATCGCCTGGTCTTCGGCGGACGACACGGTGGGTTCGGGTTGGGTGGCCAGCGCGTCCAGCCAGGCTTGTTCCAGGCTGCGGCGGCGCCAAAGATCCACGCACATGCCGTTGGCCATCTTGCGCAGATAGCTGCGTGCTTGTTGGGGGCTGTCGAAATGGCAGGGGCGGGTCAACAGGCGCACAAAGGCGTCGTGCGCCAGGTCGGCCGCATCCGCCGCGTTGCCCAGGCGCCAGTTCACCCAGGCCAGCAACCAGTGATGATGGTTGCCGTACAGGTGTTCGAAGTCCGTGGACAAAGGGGGTGCAGCGCTCAAGGGTCCCGCCCGCTCACGACAGGTGTTGGCATTAATGCTAATGCGAACACTTATCAATTATTTACCGAGGGCAGATTATTGCGCGGCGCCGGGCGGCTTGGCAACCCGGGCAAAAACCAGTGTGGCGCGGGGGCGTCACGGCCCGAGGATGGAACACGGACCGGCGACTCGAAGCACCGGCCCGAACCACCGACCCGAACCACCGGCCCAAACCACCGGTCCGGACCACCGGCAACCCGCGTCCCGCGTTGCGCGGACGCGGGTTGCCGTTCTTCGCTAGCTCAAGCGGGCGTCAGCACGCCGTCGACCATGCGGGCGATCGACAGGGGGTTGGCGCGCTTGACGCCGTCGGGCAGCAGCGCGTCGGGCAGGTCCTGATAGCAGACCGGACGCAGGAAGCGGCGGATCGCCGTGGCGCCCACCGACGTCGAGGCCGGATTGGACGTGGCCGGGAACGGGCCGCCGTGCACCATGGCGTGGCTGACTTCGACGCCGGTCGGGTAGCCGTTGGCCAGGATGCGGCCGGCCTTGCGCTCCAGCACGGGCAACAAGGACTTGGCCTGGGCCACGTCGGCATCGTCCACGAACAGGGTGGCGGTCAACTGACCTTCCAGGTGCTCGGCCACGGCCGTCATCTGGGCCACGTCGCGGCAGCCGACCACCAGCGAGGCCGGGCCGAACACTTCGGCTTCCAGTTCGCGCGATGCCAGGAAGCGGTCGGCTTCGGTGCCGAACACCACCGCGCCCGCCGCGTTGGCGGCCGGCTTGGACGCTTCGCCACGGCCCAGGGTGGCCACGCTGGCGTGCTTGGCCAGCGCATCGGCGCCTTCCTGGTAGGCCGCGAAGATGCCCGGGGTCAGCATGGTGGCCGCGCCCTTGGCGGTGACCGCCTCGGCGGCGGCTTTACGGAAGCGGTCCAGCGCCGGGCCTTCAACGCCCACGACCAGGCCGGGGTTGGTGCAGAACTGGCCCACGCCCATGGCCAGCGAATCCACGAAGCCCTTGGCGATGGCTTCGGCGCGCGCTTCCAAAGCGGCCGGCATCAGGAACACGGGGTTGATGCTGGACATTTCGGCGTACACGGGAATCGGCACGGGGCGGGCGTTGGCGGCGGCAACCAGCGCCAGGCCGCCACGGCGCGAACCCGTGAAGCCCACGGCGGCAATGGCCGGGTGCGACACCAGCGCGGTGCCGATTTCGCTGCCGGCGCCAAACAGCAACGAGAACGTGCCTTCGGGCAAACCGTGCTTGGCGACAGCGGCCTGGATCACGCGGCCAACCATTTCCGAGGCGCCGGGATGCGCGTTGTGCGCCTTGACGATGACGGGGCAGCCGGCGGCCAGCGCCGACGCGGTGTCGCCGCCGGCCACCGAGAAGGCCAGCGGGAAGTTGCTGGCGCCGAACACGGCAACGGGACCCAAGGCCACGTTGGCCAGGCGCAGGTCGGCGCGCGGCAGCGGCTGGCGTTCGGGTTGTGCGGGGTCGATCGTGGCGTCCAGGAAGTAGCCGTCGCGCACGACCCGCGCAAACAGGCGCAGCTGGCCCACGGTGCGGCCGCGTTCGCCTTGCAGGCGGGCGACGGGCAGGCCGGTTTCCAGGTGCGTGCGTTCAATCAGTGCGTCGCCCAGCGCCAGGATGCCTTCGGCGATGCTTTCCAGGAACTGCGCGCGGGTTTCCAGCGGGGCGGCACGGTACGTGTCGAAGGCGGCGCGGGCCAGTTCGGCGGCGCGCGCAACGTCGTCGGACGAGCCGGCGGGGAAGGCCGGTTCCAGGCGTTCGCCCGTGGCCGGGTTGATGGCGTATTGCGCGGCGCCCGCGCCCAGGACGGCGGTCGAGCCGATCAGCATTTGGCCGGTCAGTGTCATGATGAATTCTCCGAAAAAAACGCCCCCGAGTCCGGGGGCTGATTGCAGTTCAGTCGGGCCGCTTACTGCGGGCCAAGCTTCTTGATCAGGGCGTTAAGCATTTCCATTTCTTCGCCGGTCAGGTCAGTCAGCGGCGCGCGCACCGGGCCGGCGTCGTGGCCGACCAGCTTGGCGCCGGCCTTGACGATGCTGACGGCGTAGCCGGCCTTGCGGTTGCGGATTTCCAGGTACGGCAGAAAGAAATCATCCAGCAAGCGGTTGGTGGTGTCCGAGTCCCCGGCAGCAATGGCGCGGTAGAAATCCATGGCGGTCTTGGGCACGAAGTTGAAGACGGCCGACGAATACACCGGCACGCCCAGCGCGCGGTAGGCGGCGGCATAGACTTCAGCCGTGGGCAGGCCGCCCAGGTACGAAAAGCGGTCGCCCATCTTGCGGCGGATGCGCACCATGGCTTCGATGTCACCAATGCCGTCCTTGAAACCGACCAGGTTCGGGCAGCGTTCGGCCAGGCGTTCCAGGCTGTCGGCCGACAGGCGGGACTGCGCGCGGTTGTAGACGATGACGCCGATCTTGATGGACTTGCAGACCTCTTCCACGTGCGCGGCGATGCCGTCTTGCGAGGCTTCGGTCAGGTAGTGGGGCAGCAGCAGGATGCCCTTGGCGCCCTGGCGCTCGGCTTCTTGTGCGTAGGCGATGGCGGTGCGGGTGGGGCCGCCGGCGCCGGCCAGGATCGGCACCTTGCCGGCGCAGGTCTGCACGGCGGTGCGGATGACGTCGGAATATTCCTGGGGCGCCAGGGAGAAGAACTCGCCAGTGCCGCCCGCGGCGAACAGCGCGGTGGCGCCATACGGGGCCAGCCATTCCAGGCGTGCGGCGTAGGTCTTGGCGTTGAAATCGCCGTTCTGGTCAAAGTCCGTCACGGGGAAGGACAGCAAACCTTCCGAAACAATTTCCTTGAGTTCCTGCGGGGTGGTCATAGCGCGATCGTCCGGTGTGGTCGCGCCCAGCCTGCTTGAGGGGGCTTGGCGCGAGGGGGGCGGTGGTGAAAAGGTAAGTCATCGTACAACACGTTTACACCCGTTTCAAGGGCGTCTGCTCTATGGTTTCACTTGTAGACAAGGGGAAACCCGAAATTTATTTTTGACCGCGTTCAAGGATATTCTCACGGTTGTACGATAACGTTTTGGATGCCGGATTTGCCTGCATCCCTATGCAAAAGGACTTTTCATGCAGGTTGCGCAACCCCAGGCGCCCGTGCTCATCAAGATACACGCGGATGACAACGTGGCCATCGTCGCCAATGAAGGCGGCTTGCCCGCCGGTACGGTGTTGCCCGATGGATTGCAGTTGGTGGACGCCGTGCCGCAAGGCCACAAGGTCGCGTTGCGCGATCTGGCCGAAGGCGATGCCGTGGTCCGCTACAACGTGGTGGTCGGTTACGCGGCCAAGGCCTTGCCGCGCGGCAGCTGGGTGAACGAACGCGTGACCACCATGCCGTCCGCGCGCACCTTGGAAGACCTGCCGGTGGGCACGCGCGTGACGCCGTTGCCGCCGCTGGAAGGCTATACGTTCGAAGGCTATCGCAATGCCGACGGCACCGTGGGCACGCGCAACATCCTGGCCATCAGCACCACCGTGCAATGCGTGCAGGGCGTGGTCGAACACGCCGTGGCGCGAATCCGCCAGGAACTGCTGCCGCGCTATCCCAACGTGGACGACGTGGTGGGCATCGAACACACCTACGGTTGCGGCGTGGCCATTGACGCGCCGGGCGCCGCCATCCCCATCCGCACGCTGCACAACATTGCGCGCAACCCGAACTTTGGCGGCACGTCCATGGTGGTCAGCCTGGGGTGCGAAAAGCTGCAACCCGAACGCTTGCTGGCCCCCAACGCCATTCCGATCCGCGCGGGCGAGGGCATGGGCAAAAGCGGTGATGACGTCGAAGGCGTCGACACCATCGTCTTGCAAGACGAAGAGAACGTGGGCTTTCAGTCGATGATCGACCTGATCATGCGCACCGCCGAACGCCATCTGCAAAAGCTGAACGCGCGGCGCCGCGAAACCTGCCCCGTGTCGGACCTGACGGTGGGCGTGCAGTGCGGTGGAAGCGACGCATTTTCGGGCGTCACGGCCAACCCCGCCGTGGGGTTCGCCACTGACCTGCTGGTGCGGGCGGGCGGCACCGTGATGTTTTCCGAGAACACCGAAGTGCGCGACGGCATCGACCAGCTGACCGCGCGCGCCGCCACGCCGGAAGTGGCCGACGCGCTGGTGCGCGAGATGGCCTGGTACGACGACTACCTGCAACGCGGCATGGCGGACCGCAGCGCCAACACCAGCCCGGGCAACAAGAAGGGCGGCTTATCGAACATCGTGGAAAAAGCGATGGGGTCGATCGTGAAGTCGGGCTCCTCGCCGATCCACGGCGTGTTGTCGCCCGGCAACCGGCTGACGCAAAAGGGCCTGATCTTTGCCGCCACGCCCGCCAGCGATTTCATTTGCGGCACGCTGCAACTGGCCGCGGGCATGAACCTGCACATCTTCACCACCGGGCGCGGCACGCCTTACGGCCTGGCGCAAGTGCCGGTGATCAAGGTGGCCACGCGCGACAGCCTGGCGCGGCGCTGGCACGACCTGATGGACGTGAACGCGGGGCGCATCGCCACCGGTCAGGCATCGATCGAAGACGTGGGCTGGGAACTGTTTCGCCTGATGCTGGACGTGGCCAGTGGCCGCCAGCAGACCTGTGCCGAAAAACTCAAGCTGCACAACGCCCTGGCGTTGTTCAACCCTGGGCCGGTGACTTGACGCGGCGCTGATCCGCGTCCAGGCCGGACCCTACGCTGACCGCATTGCCATCGCACTACACCGACAAGAGGAGACACCGATGGAGCATGCCCCCTTGGCCCAACCCGGCCGCCGTCGACTGCTGGGCGCCGCATTGGCGTTGGGACCGGCCGCGCTGGCCCAGGCGCAGTCGTTCAACTTCACGCCGCAGCAGCGCTACCCCGACCCGTCGGTGCGCATCCTGGACCCAGAGTTTTCCAAATACCGCATCTACAGCAGCAGCGTCGAGCAACTGGCCAGCGGCTTCCGTTGGCTGGAAGGCCCCGTCTGGGTGGGCGACGGCCGCTATCTGCTGGTGTCCGACATTCCCAATGACCGCATTCTGCGCTGGGACGAAACGACGGGCGCGATCAGCGTGTTTCGCCAACCGGCCAATTTCAGCAACGGGCTGGCGCGTGACCGCCAGGGGCGTCTGCTGGCCTGCGAACACTTGACGCGCCGGGTCACGCGCACCGACTACGACGGGTCCATCACCGTGCTGGCCGACGGCTATGACGGCAAGCGCCTGAATTCCCCCAACGACATCGTCTGCCAGCGCAACGGCGCCATCTGGTTCACCGACCCGCCGTTCGGTATCGGCGGGCATTGGGAAGGTGACAAGGGAAAGCCCGAACTGCCGCATGGCGTTTACCGCATCGACCCGGCCGACGGCCGTGTGACGCGCGCGCTGGACGATCTGGCCGGCCCCAATGGCCTGTGCTTTTCACCCGACGAAAAAATCCTTTATGTGGTCGAGTCGCGCCATCAACCGAACCGCGTGGTGTGGGCGTATGACGTGGGCGCGGACGGCGCCTTGTCGGGCAAGCGCGTGCATATCGACGCGCAAGGCCCCGGCGCCATCGACGGCATCAAGTGCGACGAAGACGGCAACCTGTGGTGCGGCTGGGGCAGCAATGGCGCGCCCAATGCCAAGTCCGAAGAGCTGGACGGCGTGATGGTGTTCAACCCCGCCGGCAAGCCTATCGGCCACATCCGGCTGCCGGAACGCTGCGCCAACCTGTGCTTTGGCGGCGCCAAGCGCAACCGCCTGTTCATGGCCAGCAGCCATTCGTTGTACGCGCTTTACGTGGAAACGCGCGGGGCGGCCTGAGTGCAGATGGGCTGAACGCAGGCCACTGAACGCAGGCCACTGAACGCAGGCCACTTTGATTTTCGTGCGCGGCGACGCAGGCGGGGCGCCGCGCCGGTATTACCCCAGAACACCTCAAACAGTGTGGAGACAGCATGGACGTAAGCAAGAGACATTTCCTGGGCGGCGCCGCGGCGCTATGCCTGTCGCCGCTGGTGCCGGCATGGGCGCAGCAAGCCGGCGCATCCGCCGGTGGCAATGCGGCGAACTGGCCCACGCGGCCGGTGCGCATCATCGTGCCTTACCCGCCCGGGGGCTCGTCGGACATCATCGCGCGCATCCTGGCGCCGCGCCTGTCCGACGCGCTCAAGCAGACGGTGGTCGTTGAAAACAAGCCCGGCGCCAACGGCAACCTGGGCGCGGGCCTGGTGGTGCAATCGGCGGCCGAAGGCCACACCGTGTTGTTGTGCGATGTGGGCGCGCTGGCAATCAGCCCGTCCGTATACACGAAGCTGTCGTTTGACCCGTCCAAGGACCTGCGCGCCGTCAGCATGCTGGCGTATTCGCCGCACGTGCTGGCCGTGCATCCCGACGTGCCGGCCAAGACGGTTCAAGAACTGGTGGACCTGTCGAAGAAGCAGCGGCTGAATTTTGCCGTGACGGCGATTGGCAGCGCGCCGCACCTGGCGGCCGTGGCCGTGCAGCAGGCCACCGGCGCGCAGTGGGAATACGTGCCGTACAAGGGCGGCTCGCAGGCGGTCACCGACACCATCGGGGGCCAGACGCAGATCATCATGAACGGCCTGCTGGCCACATTGCCGCACATCAAGGCCGGCAAGCTGCGCCCCATCGCCATTTCCAAGGGCGAACGCATGCAGCTGGTGCCCGATATCCCGACCATTTCCGAACAGGGCGTCAAGGGCTTTGAATCGGGCACGTGGCAAGGCGTGATGGCGCCGGTCACCACCACGGACCCGGTAGCCGAACGCCTGGCCGTGCTGCTGGCCCAGATCGTCAACCAGCCCGACGTGAAGGCGCAATTGAACGAGCAGGGCGCCGAGATCGTGACACGCAACCCGGCCGAGCTGACGCAGTTCTTCAACAGCGAACGCGCGCGTTGGGCCAAGGTCGTGAAAAGCGCGGATATCCGGCTGGATTGATCCGCGCGGGCGCGGGTGCTGGCCGGGTTGTTGGCTGGCTTGCTGGCCGCGGGTTGGCTGTGGGCTGGCGCGGGCGGTGCGAACTGCGCGCACCGCACGGACCGCACCGATCCCACGGGTTGCGAAGGCGGGGCGGATGGGCGCACACTCGTGCCAGGCTTACCCCGCATTCGTCATCCTCTGGAGCCACGATGAAAGCCCTGATCCTGGCCGCGTCCCTCGCGCTGGCGGCTGGCCCCGCGCCAGCGTGGGACGGCGTGCCCAGCGTCCCGCAACCCCCCGCCTCCGCGCGCACCTTGCCTGACACGTGCCTGGGCACGTCATGCCCGAAGACGGTTGATCCGAACCGCAGCGGGCAATCCTGCCTGGGCACCTCTTGTGGCGGCACCGGCTACCCGCCACCCGGCTCCCGCACCACGCCCGCCAACCCGCCGTGGAGTGGTCCGGCACAACCGAAACTGCCGCCGATGCCCTCGCGCTCGGGGCCGCCCGTTGGGCCATTGACGCCCGGCCCAGTGTTACCGCGTTAGTGTCGGCGACGCCCGCCGTGACACCATGTTGAAAAAATGCGTGACGATACTTGTTGCAGGGCAACACGGCCTGTTATCTTCCCGCCGATAACAAGATTGTTGCGTTTCTTTGCACCGGTCGCGACCCTGGGGAACCCATCCATGCCTGCCCGACTACGCCTTATGTCCGAGCCCGCCCCAGGGCCTGAACCCTTCTTGCTGGCTGCTGCCGCGCCCAAGCCCGCGCCGTCCACCGACGCCCTGGGATGTTCGGCCAGCAAGCTGGTCATCAACCAGCATTTCGAAGGCGGCGGGCTGACGTTTTATCGCAAGCGCACCGACAACGAACGCTTCGGCACCGTGGAGACGCCTGCGTCCGACCGGGGTTTTCTGGTGGGCGTGGCGATGCAGGGGGGCCACCGCCGCCGCATCCTGCAAGGCCAGCATGCAACGGCCCACGATTTCGACATCGGGTCGGTCTACATCCGCGACTTCAACGATGATTACCGCGCCGATCTGACCGGCGGTTTTGACTTTGTGCTGATTGAATTGCCGCGCGCCTTCATCGAACGGGTCAACGATGAAAAAGGCGGGTCCCGGGTCAGCAGCCTGCTGCCGCGCACGGGCAAGGGCGACCCCGTGCTGGCAAATCTATCGCAAGTATTGACAACGGTGCTGGCGCAGCCCGCGCCGGCCAACAGCTTGTTTGTGGAACACCTGAGCCTGACGATCGGTGCGCACCTGCTGGCGCATTACGGCGCCGGCGCCACGACCGGCTGGGAGCCCGCGGGCGGCACGCGCGTGCTGTCGCGCAAGCTGGAAGCGCGCGCCAAGGACATGTTGCTGTCGACCCTGCGCGAAGATTTGTCGATGACGGATATCGCCGAAGCCTGCAACCTGTCGCGCAGCTATTTCATCAAGGCCTTCCGCCAGACGGTAGGCACCACGCCACACCGATGGCTGCTTGAGCAGCGCGTGCAAAAGGCACAGGAATTGCTGCGGGTGCCGGGACAGTCGATTACCGACATCGCGCTGCTGTGCGGTTTTGCGGACCAGGCCCATTTGACACGCGTGTTCACCAGCGTGGTGGCCGTATCGCCGGGCGCTTGGCGCAAGGTGCACGCCTAGGGCGCCTGCCCGTTGTGCGATCATTGCTCTTTCGTACAAAGCAACACCCAAGTACGCAAGACCCACCGGCAGCCCGAAGCTATCTTGATAGCGTATCTTGCCGCTTTCTTCGGACTACCCGGACGTGAATCTCATGAATCGCCCAGCCATCGACCTTGCCTGCCGTCCGCCGGACTTGCCGGCCTTGCATGCGCAGGCGTTTCCCATGCTGACCGCCGCCCAGATCGCGCGGGCCACGCCTTACGGTGAACCCATGCTGGCGCCGGCCGGCAGCGTGCTGCTGCAAAGCGGCGGCCAGGAGGCCGCCTTTCACATCCTGCTGCAAGGCACGGTTGAAGTGCTGGAATGCGAGGCCGACGGCGCCATGCAAAGCCTGCTGGTGCATCGCGATGGCGAATTTACCGGCAGCCTGGACTTGTTCACCGACCGCCCCAATGCCGTCACGGCACGCGCCGCGTCGGACAGCCGGCTGCTGCGCCTGTCGCGCGAGGCCCTGGCGCGGCTGTTGCTGGCCGAACCCACGCTGGCGGACATCGTGCTGCGGGCGTTCATGCTGCGCCGGATCAGCTATTTGCGCCAGCGCCCGTATGGCGGCGCGATCCTGCGGTCGGCCATGGGGGTAGGGCGGGTGGACCCGGTGTTGGACCTGGCGGTTATCGGCGGCGGGCCGGCCGGGTTGGCGGCCGCCGCCTATGCCGCGTCCGAGGGGCTGCACACCTTGCTGGTGGGCGGTTCGCTGTGCGGGTCGCAAGCGCCGGGCGCCTACGCCTTGCCCGCCTTCCCGGGCACCCTCACGGGCTTGTGCGATGGCGGGCTGCTGCGCCGCGCCGAAACGCAAAGCCGCCATTTTGGATCGCACGTCATGCCGCAACGGCTGGCGACCGCGTTCGACAGCGCCAGCTATCCCTACCAGGTGTGGCTGGATGATGGCCAGGTGATCGAGGCGCGCAGCCTGATCGTGGCGACCGGCCTGGCCGAAGACGGATCGGGTCAGGGCAATACCGACTGGCTGGAGGGCTGCCTGGACACCGATGACCGGGGCCGCATCCACACCGGTCGCGCCGCCGCCGGCTCCATGCAGGCACGCGCCTATGAAAGCTCGCAGCCCGGCGTGTTCGCGGCCGGCTCGGTGCGCGCCGGCTGCGTGCCGCAAGTGCTGGCGGGCATCGCCGAAGGCGCGGCGGCGGTGCGCGTCGTGCACCGCTTCCTGGACGCCTCGGCGCACTAAGCCGGCGGCTTGGTCACTACGCCGGCGGTTCCGCCACCAAGCACGCGGCTCGGTCACTAAGCCGGCGGTTCCGCCACTAAGCCGGCGGCTCGGTCATCCAGCCGGCGGCCCGCCCCTCACACCGGCGGGTCTCCCGACCGTGGCCTTCAACCGGCCTGGCTGCCCCCGGCCTCCGATGTAGCCCCAGGTTTCCCCTGCCGCAAGTCCAGCGCCAGGAAATGATGCACCACCGGCTTTTCCGGCCCGATATGAAAGCGCTGGGCTTCGCCCTGCAAGTCGGCATCGGCCTGCGAGACGCGCTGATGTTGGCGCAAATGTTCCGCCCACGATTCCACCAGGAACCATTCCTGCACGCGCTCGGGTTCGCCGGTGTGCTCGGCCACGCCCCAGGCATAGGCGCCATCGCGCCGCCGTTCTTCCGCCACTGACTTGAGCGCGGCCAGGAACGCGGGGCGGTCCTGCACGCGGATGCGGTATTCGATCTGCACCATGACCGGTCCGCGATCGTGTTCCACCGGTGTGTCCAACAGCGGTTCGGGCCAATGGTTGGACGGGTCCAGATTCGCTTCGCCCTGCGGCAAGCGCATGCGGTGCAGCAGCACGCCCGCCACCAGCAGGCCCGCCGCGCCGGCCAGCAAGGTGGCCGGCACGCCGATCTCTTGCGCCAGCAGGCCCCAACCCAGGCTGCCCGCCGCCATGGCGCCGTTGAAAACCATCAGGTAGATGGCCAACCCACGGCCGCGCACCCAGTTCGGCAGGATGGCCTGCGCGACGCCGTTGAACGTTGTCAGCGCCACGATCCAGCCCATGCCCAGCAGCAACAGCAGCAGCACGGCGGCCCATTGCGGCGGCGCGAACGACAGCGCGGCCATCACGGCGGCGGCCACGACGGCGGCGGCCAGCACCAGGCCATCGGTGTTCAGGCGTGCGCGCAGACGCGGCAACACCACCGCGCCCAGGATCGCGCCCACGCCCACCGCGCCCAGCAGCACGCCATAGAAGCCGGCGCTGCCGCCCAACATGCGGCGCGCCACCAGCGGCAGCAACGCCCAGACCGAGCTGGCAAAGATGAAGAACACGGCCGCGCGCAGCAACACCACGTGCAGCTCGCGGCTGGCGCGCGCAAAGCGCACGCCCGCGCGGAAGGCGCCGAAGAACTGTTCCGACAAGCCGTCGTCCACTTTCTTGGGCCGCTTCCACCAGATCAGCGCGCCGATCACGAACACGTAGCTGAGCACGTCCGCGCCATAGGCGGCGGCCGCACCGAACGCGGCCAGCAGCAATCCGCCCACGGCCGGGCCCAACGCGCGGGCGATGTTGATGCCCAGCGAGTTCAAGCCCACGGCGGTTTTCAGTTCGGCCTTGGGCACCAGTTCGGGCACGATGGCCTGCCAGGTGGGGCCCATCAGCGCCGTGCCCACGCCGCCCAGGAAGGTCAGGGCGATCAAGGTTTCGACGGTCAGCGTGTTGGTCTTGGCCATCATCAGCAGGGTGAAGCTGACGCAGGCCAGCAGTACCTGGATGATGATCAGAAAGCGCCGCCGGTCCAGGATGTCGGACAGCACGCCGGCCGGAATGGCCAGCAGGAACACCGGCAAGGTGGCCGCCGTCTGCATCATGGCGACGGCGGCGGGGTTGGTGGACAGGTCGGTAACCAGCCACGCGCTGGCCACGTCGCGCATGAAACTGCCGATGTTGCCCAGGATGGTGGCGCCCCACAGCACGGCGAACAGCGTGTGCTTCAAGGGCGCCATGCCGCTCACGGCGGCGGCGGGCGGGGTGATGCGATCAGGTCCGGCCATGCAGGCGCTCCGTCAGGTCATGCCAGGCGACCAGGACGAACGCCCCGGCCAGCCCCAAGTGTTCATAGAACGCGTTCATTGTCATGAAGCGCGCGTCGGCGGGCGCTTGCCAGTAGCGGTTGGCCATCAGCGCCGCCACGGCGGTGAACAGCGCCAACGCCAGCGCGCCCAGCCAGCGCAGCCGCCCGGACAGGATCAGGGCGCTGGCGCCCAGTTCCAGCACGATAACGGCGACGGCGGCCGGCGCGGCGGGTTGCAGGCCAAAATGCGCCATCTCGGCCTGCGCGCCCGCAAAGTCCAGCAGCTTGACCAGCCCGCCCTGGATATAGGCGCCACAAAGCGCCAGCAGGGCCAGCCAGCGCACCGCCTTCGAGGTCAGCGGACGGGGCACGGTCATACCGCCCAGCACGCGCAACCGAGCGCGCCCCAAAAGCCTTTCAGGTCCGACACCGGCAGCTTGCTGGCCCAGGCGCCCGCATGCTGGTGGCCGTGCACATTGCAGTCGTTCGCGCAGGCGCAGCCGGCGGCCGCTTCGCGCAGCGAGGTCTGCAAGGGCTTGCCTTCGGTGTCTGCCCAGGCGCCGTAGCCGCCGAACAGGCGCGTGGGCGACCAGTCGGGCATGGCGGGCGGGGGGGCCGCGTCGTCATGGGCCGAGAATTCGCCCGCGCCCCACACCACCTTGCCGCCCACCACGGTGAGCAGGCTGCTGGTGTCGGCGATATCGGATTCCGGGCACGCGAAGAAGTCGCGATCGGGCACCACCAGGTCAGCCAATTGGCCCACGGCGATGCGGCCTTTCTTGCCTTGTTCGTTCGAGAACCAGGTGACGTTCTCCGTCCACATGCGCAGCGCGGCGTCGCGGTCCAGGCAGTTGCGTTGCGGCGTCAGGCGCATGCCGCCCACGGTCTTGCCGGTGATCAGCCAGGACAGCGACACCCACGGGTTGTAGGACGCGACGCGCGTGGCGTCGGTGCCGGCCGACACGTTGACGCCTTTCTCCAGCATGCGCTTGACGGGCGGGGTGGCCTCGGCCGCGCCGGCGCCGTAGCGTTCAACAAAATACTCGCCCTGGTAGGCCATGCGATGCTGCACGGCCACGCCGCCGCCCAGCGCCGCGATGCGGTCGATGGACTTTTCGGAAATGGTTTCCGCGTGGTCAAAGAACCAGTTCAGCCCGGCCAGCGGCACGTCGCGGTTGACGCGTTCAAACACATCCAGCGATCGGCTGATGGTTTCGTCATAGGTGGCGTGCATGCGCCATGGCCAGCGGTTCTGCGCCAGGATGCGCACCACTTCTTCCAATTCGCCTTCCATCTCGGGCCCCATCTCGGGGCGCGGCTGGCGGAAGTCTTCGAAGTCGGCGGCCGAGAACACCAGCATTTCACCCGCGCCGTTATGGCGGAAGTAGTCGGTGCCTTGCTTGTATTGCGACGTGGCCGTCCAGTTCAGGAAGTCTTCTTTTTCCTGCTTGGGCTTTTGCGTGAACAGGTTGTAGGCCAGGCGGATCGTCAGCTGGTTGGCGTCGGCCAATTGCTGAATCACCTGGTAGTCCTCGGGGTAATTCTGAAAACCGCCGCCCGCGTCGATGGCGCCGGTGACGCCCAGGCGGTTCAGTTCGCGCATGAAGTGGCGCGTGGAGTTGACCTGGTATTCCAGCGGCAGCTTGGGGCCCTTGGCCAAGGTGGCGTACAGGATCGACGCGTTGGGCTTGGCCAGCAGCAGGCCGGTGGGGTTGCCGACGGCATCGCGCACGATTTCGCCGCCCGGCGGGGCGGGCGTGGTCTTGTCGTAGCCCACCGCGCGCAAGGCGGCCGCGTTCAGCAGCGCGCGGTCGTACAGGTGCAGGATGAACACGGGCGTATCGGGCGCCACGGCGTTTAGTTCCTCGATGGTGGGCAGGCGTTTTTCGGCAAACTGGTGCTCGGTGAAGCCTCCCACCACGCGCACCCACTGCGGGGCGGGGGTAATGGCGACCTGACGGCGCAGCATGGCCATGGCGTCGGACAGGCTGCGCACGCCGTCCCAACGCAATTCCATGTTGTAGTTCAGGCCACCGCGGATGATGTGCAGGTGGTTGTCGATCAGGCCCGGCAGCACGCCGCGCCCGTTCAGCGCGATGACCTTTGTCGCGGGACCGGCCAGCGGCAGGATGTCGGCGGCGGCGCCCACGCGCGTGAAGCGGCCTTCGCGGATGGCGACGGCGTCGGCCACGGGGTTGGCCGGGTCCAGCGTGGTGAAGCGGCCCTGGTGCAGGATCAAATCGGGGGCTTGGGTGTCAACCATGGCGCTTGTCTCCACATGCATCGGCGGTTGTTTCAGAGGGGGCGGACGCCTTGGGGCAACTGGGCAGCTCGCCGAACATATGCGGCTTGACCTGCTCGTGCAGCCAGGACGTGCGCGTGGCAGGTTCAGCCATCATGCGCTTGACCAGCGGGGGAATCTGTTCGCCCGCCAGGATGCCCAGAAGGCCTACCAATGCAATGACCGGTGGCGCGGGCGAGCGCACGTTGAACAGCGCATAGATCACGCCGACCAACAGGCCAAGCGCCAGCGAAACAAGGTAGACCTTCATGGGCAGCTCCTATCAGGCTTCGTGCGCGTTGAACATGGACTTGGCGTAGATGATGCCCAGGCCATAGGCGCCGCCAAACTTCTTGGCGATGCCGGTGGTCATTTCATAGCTGTCGGTGCGCGCCCAGTCACGCTGCATTTCCAAGAGGTATTGCAGCGCGGTGATCGGCTGGCCGCCGGCTTGCACGATGCGTTCGATAGCGCGGTTGTGCGCTTCCACGGACACGTCGCCGCAAGCGTCGGTGATGACATAGACCTCAAAGCCCTGGTCCAGCGCCGACAGCGCCGGGCCGACGATGCACACGCTGGTCCACAAGCCGGCCAGCACGATGCGCTTCTTGCCGATTTCGTTGACCTGCTTGATGACGGCGGCGTCTTCCCAGGTGTTCATGGACGTGCGGTCCAGCAGGGCCTGGCCGGGGAACGGCGCGGTGACTTCGTCGAACATCGGGCCCGAAAAGCTCTTTTCGGCAACGGTGGTCAGGATGGTGGACGCCTTGAAACCGGCGGCGGCGTGCGCGACCAGCGCGGCGTTGTTGCGCAGCGTGATGGCGTCGATGGAATGGGTGGCGAACGCCATCTGCGACTGGAAGTCGATCATGATCAGCGTGTGGTCCTGCGGGGACAACAGCTTGGCGCCGGGTTTGGCGAAGGCGGTAACGGACATGGTGGGGCTCCTTGGGATGCCGTTTGGAAACCCCCGCAATGTGCCTGCGTTACGTAGCGATGTATTGAACGATTGTCCGGCGCTTTGAAGATTGTGGCTGCCCACGGCCCTGCGGTGCGGCGTTCCGGCGTTCCGGCGTCCCGGCGTCCCGGCGTTCCGACTTCCCGACTTCCCCGCGCCCCGGTGCGAGAGCCCTGTTGTGCGCGGAACAATTTTGCAATGGCTTGTAAAAAAGTCGCGCGGCGGCTTTGCGGCCATCGCACCGGTTTGGTGCCCGGCGCCGGATATCGGGCATGGCCGCGCGTCAAAGCGTGCGCCGGCGCCGCGCGCGGGGGTGGGTTTCAAGGGCGTCGGGGCGCTGCGCGGGCGCGCGGAACGCGGCTTTCGCGCTGGCACACATGTTGCTTGGTCATTGCATGGTTATGGCTTTTTCATTGTTTTTGCATTGCTTTTTCGTCGCACGCACAGGGCATGCGCATGACCTGTTCAACGCTTGCGTATTGCTGATTTATTTCATTGGCTTGTTGCTACTATCGACCGTCGTGCCCCGCCGGTAAATAGCGAACGGGCAGGGTGCGCCGCCCGGACGTGACCAGCGTGACCGCAGTGTGGAGATTTTCATGAAGCATCTCATCAAGCACGTGACCCGCTACCGCTATGCCGCCCCGGTCAACTACACCATCCAGACGCTGCGGCTGACGCCCCGGCGCGACGACCATCAACATGCCTTGCGATGGCAGATCCAGACCCCGGGCGAAATTCAGCCGCAGGTGGACGCGTATGGCAACGTCACCCACACGCTGACGCTGCACCGCACCCATAGCGAAATCGAGATCCATGCGGTGGGGCAGGTCGACATCCATCCGCTGGCGCAGGGCCGCGTGGGCGATGAAGACGAACGCCTGCCCGTCTACATCTATGGCGTGCCGACCGCGCTGACCCAATGCGACGATTCCATCCGCGCGTTCTGCCGGCGTGTGGTGCCGCGCGGCGTGCACAGCGCGGACGACGTGCTGATGCTTAGCGCCGCCATCCGCGAACACGTGGCGGTTCAACCCGGGCTGGGCGGCCCCGCCATGACCGCCCCGCAAGTGCTGGCCGCGCGGCGCGGCGGCAGCCAGGACCAGACCCATCTGCTGTTGGCGTGCGTGCGTGCCCTGGGCACGCCGGGCCGCTTTGTCAGCGGCTATTGGCACGAAGCCGGCGACGACGCCGCCAGCCACGGGTGGGCCGATGTCTGGCTGGCCGGGCACGGCTGGGTCAGCGTGGACGTGAGCCACGCCGCGTTTGCCTCCGACGGCCATTGCCGCCTGGCCGTTGGCCGCGACTACGAATCTGCCTCGCCCGTGCGCTGGCTGCACGGCGCGGCGGCCACGCTGTCGATGGACGTATCGGTACAGGTGCAGGTGCAATCAAGCCACTGATTCCTTTGATCTTCCCTTTGCGCCCCCGCGTTTGCTCCCCGCGCCCCCATAATCCAAGACGGCCACCGCCGACCCGGAGAAGGCTTTGACGATCCACGTAGCGCTCAAGCACGTCACGCAATACAACTATGACCGTCTGGTCAGCCTTTCCGCCCAGGTGCTGCGCCTGCGGCCCGCGCCGCACAGCCGCACACCCATCCTGTCGTACTCGCTGACGGTGGAGCCGGCCGAGCACTTCCTGAACTGGCAGCAGGACCCGTTCGCCAATTACCTGGCGCGGCTGAATTTTCCGAACAAAACGCGCGAATTCAAGATCACCGTGGACCTGGTCGCCGAAATGGCGGTCTACAACCCCTTTGACTTCTTTCTGGAACCCGACGCCGAGGAATTCCCCTTTACCTACGACGACGGGCTGGCGCGCGAACTGGCGCCGTACCTGATCCGCGACGTGGCCACGCCCCGGTTCGCGGAATTCTTGTCGCGCGTGGACAAGCGGCCGCAGCGCACCGTGGATTTCCTGGTGGGGTTGAACCAGCAGGTGCACAAAGAAATCAGCTACCTGATCCGCATGGAGCCCGGCGTGCAGACGCCGGAAGAAACGCTGGCGCGGGCGGCGGGATCGTGCCGCGATTCGGGTTGGCTGCTGGTGCAGGCGCTGCGCCACCTGGGGTTGGCGGCGCGTTTCGTGTCGGGCTACCTGATCCAGCTCAAGCCCGACGTGCGCGCGCTGGACGGCCCCAGCGGCGCGCAAACCGACTTTACGGATCTGCACGCGTGGTGCGAAGTCTATCTGCCGGGCGCCGGCTGGATCGGGCTGGACCCCACGTCCGGCCTGCTGGCGGGCGAAGGCCATATTCCGCTGGCCGCCACGCCCGAACCCGGCAGCGCCGCGCCGGTGACGGGCGCGGTCGACGAGGCCGAGGTGGAATTCACGCACACCATGTCGGTCACGCGGGTGTTCGAATCGCCGCGCGTCACCAAGCCGTATAGCGACGAGCAGTGGCGCGCCATCCTGGACCTGGGCGACAAGATCGATGACCGGCTGGACCACATGGACGTGCGCCTGACGATGGGGGGCGAGCCCACCTTCGTTTCGGTGTCCGACCGCGAAGGCGCGGAATGGAATACCGCCGCGCTGGGGCCCACCAAGCGCGGCTATGCGCTGGAACTCTTGAACCGCCTGCGCACGCGCTACGGCGGCAACGGCTTTGTGCACCTGGGGCAGGGCAAGTGGTATCCGGGCGAACAATTGCCGCGCTGGGCGCTATCGATCTATTGGCGCGCCGATGGCCAGCCGTGTTGGGACGACCCCACGCTGTTCGCCGACGAACGCCAGCGCAGCGCGTACACGGTGGCGGACGCCAAGCGCTTCGTCATGCGGCTGTGCGAGCGGCTTGAGGTGGACGCGGGCCATGTCGTGCCGGGGTATGAAGACGTCTTCTATTACCTGTGGCGCGAACGCCGGCTGCCGGCCAACGTGGACCCGTTCGATTCCCGGCTGGACGATGAAATGGAACGCGCGCGCCTGCGCCGCGTGTTCGAGCAGAAGCTGGATAGCATCGTCGGCTACGCGTTGCCGATCCAGGCGGGCGAGGGCGGGCCGTGGGTGTCCGGCCCCTGGTTCTTGCGCGACGAACGCATGTACCTGTTTCCCGGCGATTCGCCGATGGGCCTGCGCCTGCCGCTGGATTCGCTGCCCTGGGCGGCCGAGGCCGACGCGCCGGTGCTGACCGAGCGCGACCCCTTCGATGCGCGCCGTTCGCTGCCCGGGCCGTCGCAGCTGCTGGCACAGAGCCGCCGTATGGGGGCATCCGCAACGCCGGACGCCCACCCGCCCGCCAAGTTCGAATCCGCCGCCAACCTGACCCGCACCGCGATGTGCGTGGAAACGCGCAACGGCATCCTGTATGTGTTCATGCCGCCCTTGCCGCGCCTGGAAGATTACCTGGCGCTGGTGGCGCAGGTGGAAGGCACGGCGCGCGATCTGGGCGTGAAGATTGTGCTGGAAGGCTACCCGCCGCCGCGCGATCCCCGCCTGAAGGTGCTGGCGGTGACGCCCGACCCCGGCGTCATCGAAGTCAACATCCACCCGGCCGCCAATTGGGCCGAACTGGTCGACCACACGGAATTCCTGTACGAAACCGCCTTCGAGACCCGGCTGTCCACCGAAAAATTCATGGCCGACGGCCGCCACACCGGCACCGGCGGCGGCAACCACTTCGTGCTGGGCGGCGCCACGCCGGCCGATAGCCCCTTTCTGCGCCGCCCCGACGTGCTGGCCAGCCTGTTGGCGTACTGGGTCAACCATCCGTCTTTGTCGTACTTGTTTTCCGGGCTGTTCATCGGCCCCACCAGCCAGGCGCCGCGCATCGACGAGGCGCGCAACGACCAGGTTTACGAGCTGGAGCTGGCTTTTCAGGAAATCCACCGGCGCCGCGCCGAACAGGGCGAGCAGGTGCCGCCCTGGATGATCGACCGCGCGCTGCGCAATATCCTGGTCGACGTGACCGGCAATACGCACCGCTCGGAATTCTGCATCGACAAGCTGTATTCGCCCGACAGCGCCACCGGCCGCCTGGGCCTGCTGGAACTGCGCGCCTTTGAAATGCCGCCGCATGCGCGCATGAGCCTGGCCCAGCAGCTGCTGCTGCGCGGCCTGGTGGCGCATTTCTGGAAAACGCCCTATACCGCGCGCCTGACGCGCTGGGGCACCGAGCTGCATGACCGCTTCCTGCTGCCCACCTTTGTGAAGATGGATTTCGAGGACGTGCTGGCGGATCTTAACGAGGCGGGTTACAGCTTTGACGCCGCCTGGTTCGCGCCGCATTTCGAGTTCCGCTTCCCGCTGTTCGGGGACGTGGCGGCGCGCGGCATCCATCTGGAACTGCGCGGCGCGCTGGAACCCTGGCACGTAATGGGCGAAGAGGGCTCGTCCGCGGGCACGGTGCGTTACGTGGATTCGTCGTTGGAACGGGTGGAAATCCGGGTATCGGGCTTGAACGACAACCGCTATGTTGTCACGGTCAATGGCCGCGCGCTGCCCTTGCAGCCGACCGGCCGGGTGGGCGAGTACGTGGCGGGGGTGCGCTACAAGGCCTGGTCGCCGCCGTCGGCGCTGCATCCGACGATACCGGTGCATGTGCCTTTGACGGTGGACATTGTCGACACCTGGAATCAACGCTCATTGGGGGGCTGCAAATATCATGTCGCGCATCCGGGCGGGCTGAATCCGGAATCGTTCCCGGTCAATTCCTACGAGGCCGAGAGCCGGCGCCTGGCCCGGTTCGAGAAAATCGGGCACACGCCGGGCCGCATGGACGTGGCGCCGGCGCAAGTGGGCCGTGAATTTCCGTTCTCGCTGGATTTAAGGCACGATTGACCCCTTGTTGGAATTTGAACCCCGGCGCCCCCGTCGCCTCTTGAAGCCCCATGCCGCAATTTCTTTTTCAGACCGATCCGTCGCAGGATGTCGCATCCCTGGCGGTTCATGCGGCGCTGCCCGCGCGGCCTGGGCACTATGACGAACTGCGCGCGGCGCCCGATGCGTCGGGCGCGACGCAGCTGCGCGACCCGTGGCCCCAATTCTTCGAGCTCCTGGGCACCAGCGGCTTTGCCGACCTGGACCGGCGCGTGGACGGGGTGGCGCGGCAAATCCGCGAAAACGGCATCACCTACAACATCTACGCCGAAGCCAACGGGTCGGCTCGGCCATGGTCGCTGGACCTGCTGCCCTTTGTCATCAACGACACCGACTGGGCGGCCATCGAACAGGGGGTGTGCCAGCGCGCCAGCCTGTTGAACCGCGTGCTGGCCGATGTCTACGGCCCGCAAACCCTGCTGGCCGACAAGCTGATTCCGCCCGCGCTGGTGTTCGGCCATCCCGGTTATCTGCGGCCCTTGCGCGGCTACCAGCCGCCGGGCGGCACGTATCTGCACATTGCCGCGTTCGACCTGGCGCGCGCCAGCGATGGCGGCTGGTGGGTGGTGTCGCAACGTACACAAGCGCCATCCGGGCTGGGCTATCTGCTGGAAAACCGGCTGACCATTTCGGGCATGTTCCCCGAGGCGTTCAAGCAGTTGCGCGTGCAGCATCTGGCCACCAGCTACCGGCGGCTGATGGACATGCTGTACAAACTGAGCCCGGGCGGGCTGCCCGCGCACACGCCGCCGCGCATCGTGCTGCTGACCCCGGGGCCGTACAACGAAACCTATTTCGAGCAGACCTACCTGGCGCGCTATCTGGGCGTGACGCTGGTCGAAGGCGGCGACCTTGTCGTGCGCGACAAGATGCTTTACCTGAAAACGCTGCACGGGCTGGAACGCGTGCACGCGGTGCTGCGCCGCCTGGACGACGATTTTTGCGACCCGCTTGAGCTGCGTTCCGATTCCACGCTGGGCGTGCCGGGGCTGTTGCAGGTAATGCGCGCCGGCAACGTGCTGGTGGCCAATTCGCTGGGCGCGAGCTTCCTGGAGTCGCCCGCGATCAACGGCTTTTTGCCCGCCATCAGCCGCCGCCTGTTCGATGCCGATCTGCTGTTGCCGTCGCTGCCTTCGTGGTGGTGCGGCGAGGCCGCCGCGCGCGAACAGGCGTTGGCGAACCTGCCGGGCATGGTCATCAAATCCACCTACCCCAGCAATATGCGGGGCGGTTTCGAGCCGGTCATCGGGCGCGCCGTGCCGCCGTCCGACACCGCCGCGCTGCATGCGCGCATCGCCGACAACCCCGACGCCTACACCGTCCAGGAATATCTGCCCCTGTCGCAGGCGCCCAGCTGGAGTTCGGGCCACATCGTGCCGCGCGCGGCGATGCTGCGCGTCTTCGTCATCGCCGATGGCGAGGGCGGCTGGAACGTCCTGCCGGGCGGCCTGACGCGCATCGCCAGCCGCGAACAGCAGATTGTGTCGATGCAGCGCGGCGGCAGCAGCATGGACACGTGGGTGACCACGCGCGGCGCGGTGGACACATTTTCAATGCTGCCCGTGCAGTTGCGGCTGGAAGACATCGCCCCCGCGCATCGTCCCGTGTCCAGCCGCGCCGCCGAAAACCTGTTCTGGATGGGGCGCTACACCGAACGCGCGGAAAACGATGTACGCCTGGCCACGGTGGCGCTGACCTGGCTGAACAGCGATGAAGACAATGCCGGCGAACTGTTTGCCGCCGTCGACACGCTGTGCCGGCGCAGCGGGCTGGTGCCTGCCGCGCCCACCTTGTCGGCACGCATGTTCGAGTCGACGCTGGTGGCCCAACTGGTCAGCGACGAGGCGCAGGGCGGGGTGGCGCGCAACCTGGGCGCGCTGGCGTTTGCCGCCGGCCAGATCCGTGACCGCCTGTCGCCCGAGCATTGGCGGCTGGTGGTGACGGCGCATGAATGGTTCATGCGCATGGCGTCGGCGGGCAGGGGGCGCGATACCGCCGCGCCGCTTTCTGCCGCCGTTTCTGCCCCCGTTTCTGCGTCCGTTTCTGCCCCCGTTTCTCCGTCCATCTCTGCGTCCATCTCTGCGACCATTTCCGCGCCGGACGTCCTGCGCGGCTTGCGCAGCCTGGGCATGCAGCTGTCGGCCATCACCGGCTCGCAAACCGACCGCATGACGCGCGACGACGGCTGGCGCCTGTTGACCATCGGCCGGCAGATCGAACGTCTGGCCGCCATGGCCGGTCTGCTGGGCGAGCTGTTCCGCCGCAACGCGGTGCTGGGCGATAGCGGCTTCAACATGCTGCTGGACCTGTTTGACAGCAAGATCACGTATCGCGCCTATTACCCGGGGCGCCAGGAAGTGCCCGCGCTGCTGAATCTGTTGGTGCAAGAGCCCGCCAACCCGCGTTCACTGGCCTGTGTGCTGAGCGTGCTGCGCAAAGAACTGGCGCGGCTGCCCGATACCGTCGCGGGGCCGGGCAAGGACCTGGTGAACCTGCTGCCGTCGGAAGGGGTGGGCGTATCGTTGGCGGACCTTTGCCTACAGACCCAGGGCCTGTACGCGGGCGTGCTGACGTTGTGCACGCAGCTGGAACTGGCCGCCAGCAGCTTGTCCAACGAGATCAGCCTGCGATATTTCAGCCATGCGGCCGGCCATGACCAAACGCTTACCGCGTAATTTCCGAGGCATGCCGACATGAATGGGGTGACGCTGATCGTCGATCACGAAACCGCGTATCGCTACGATTCGCCGGTGGAACTGGCCCACCATCTGGGTTATCTGCGCCCGTTACACGACGCGTGGCAGGTGCTTGAGGCCTACGCGCTGGAGGTGACTCCCGTGCCGCCCGGCATCACCGAGGCCGTGGACGGCTTTGGCAACACGCGCTGCACCTTTGCGCTGTACGCGCCGCACGAGGCACTGACGGTGCGCGCCACCAGCCGCGTCACCGTCCATCCGCGCTTTGATGCGCTGGACGAAACACAGGGTTTGCCGTGGGAAGCCGCGGCGCAGCGCCTGCGCTACGACCCGGCCTCGCCCTACGCGCCCGAAGTCGAATTCACCTTCGCTTCTCCCTATGTTCCGCTGCATGCCGAGCTTCGGGCATACGGCTTGCTGTCGTTCACCCCGGGTCGCCCCGTGGCCGAGGCGGCGATGGAGCTAATGCACCGTATCCACGCGGATTTCACCTACCGGCCCGCGCACACCCAGGTGTCCACGCCGGTACTTGACGCGTTCCAGGAACGTATCGGCGTCTGCCAGGATTTTGCGCACGTGATGATCGGCTGCCTGCGCGCCCTGGGCTTGCCGGCGCGCTACGTCAGTGGCTACCTGATGTCGCAACCGCCGCCAGGCAAACCGCGCCTGATCGGCGCCGACGCCTCGCACGCCTGGGTGTCGGTGCACTGCGCGGGGGTGGACATCAATGGGGGTTGGATCGATCTGGATCCCACCAACGACGTGGTGCCGGGCACGGCGCATGTGGCGCTGGCGTATGGCCGCGACTATGGCGACGTTACGCCGTTGCGCGGCGTGATCCGGGGCGGCGGCCATGAATTGAATGTGCGCGTAACCGTCGCGCCCATAGACGAGTTTCCGACAGGGACTGATGCATGAGCTATTTCTTCGACGCGATCAACCGCCAACTGCGCGCCCCGAAACGCCAGCGCGTGCGGCATGCGCGCGCGAAGGCTTTTCAGTGCGTGTGCGGACAGCCCGTTTTCTTCAGCAATACCGAATGCCTGAACTGCCACCGGCAATTGGGTTTTGACCCGAAGCGCGGCCACGTGATCGCGCTGGACGATGCCCCCGGCGGCATCCTGCGCGAATCGGGCAAGGTGCGCGGCAAGACGTACAAGCGCTGCGGCAATTTCAGCCTGCCGGCGCTGTGCAACTGGCTGGTGCCCGCGCAGTCGCCCGACACGCTGTGCCTGGCCTGTAACCTGAACCGCACCATCCCCGATCTTTCCGTACCGGAGAACGGCCCGCTGTGGTTCAAGGTGGAAGCCGCCAAGCGCCAGATGATCGCCCAGGTGATGACGCTGGGTTTGCCCATCCGGCGCTCGGTGGCGCCTGACGACGGCGGCCTGGCGTTCGACCTGCTGGCGCCCGTCGATGACGGCACCCCCTTGCTGACCGGCCACGCGCAGGGGCTCATCACCATCAACATCCGCGAGGCCGACGACGCCTACCGGGTGAAGGTGCGTGAAGACATGCACGAGCCGTACCGCACGCTGCTGGGCCATTTTCGCCACGAGATCGGCCATTACTACTGGGACCAGCTGATTGCACCCGGCCCCTGGCTGGAACCGTTTCGACAAGTTTTCGGCGACGAACGCGCCGACTACGGCGAGGCCCTGCAACGCAACTACGAACAAGGCCCGCCCGCCGATTGGGAACTGCACTACATCAGCACCTACGCGTCGTGCCACCCATGGGAAGACTGGGCCGAAACCTGGGCGCATTACCTGCACATGATGGACACGCTGGATACCGCCATCAGCTTCGGCGTTACGCGCACCGCCGTCGAACAATCCTACGAGCCCTTCACCAAAGAAGCGCTGTACGACCCGGAAGACCCCGACGGCCAAGCGTTCCTGGATCTGGTCAACGCCTGGGTCGCCCTGACCGGCGTCCTGAACGAGCTGGCCCGCAGCATGGGCCAACGCGACTTCTACCCCTTCGTCCTGCCCGCAGACGTGATCGGCAAGCTTCAGTTCGTGCACCGGGTAGTGAAGGGCGCTTCGGCGGGGTGAGAGAGGCGGTGGGCGCGGAAAATAAGAGGCAAATGAGGCGGCAAATCAGCCAGCAAATGAAGCGACAAATGAAGCGGCAACTCAACCGGCAAAAAACATGGCCCGCCTGCTGGCTCTGGACTCCATGAAAGCCAAGATCAGCGCGGTCGTGCAGGTGGAAACCTCGCATGGCCGGTTGCGGAAAGGAGCCGCCTTGCCGATCTTGCTGCCCGCCCTGTATGGCGGGGTGGATGACGCTCCGTGACCGGACTGCACCAAGCGCTACGCCTGCCCGACTGGGTATGCATGGCGTCCATGCCCGTTGCCCAGGCCGCGGCGCACCTGCTTGCCGCCGTGGGCGATGAGGCCTTGGCGTGGCGCCAGGCAACCGGGGCGATGAGCCCCGGGCGGCGCGCCGAGTTCGTGGCGGGTCGGGTGTGTGCGTGGCGGGCGTTACTAGAGGCGAGGGCGAAGGAGGCGAGAGCGAAGGAGGCGGGGGACAAGGACGCGGGGGCGAAGGACACAGCGGCGAAGGACACAGGGGCGAAGGACACAGGGGCGAAGGACACAGGGGCGAAGGACACAGCGGCGACGGTTCGCGGGCCGGTGTTGCCCGTGCACGAGCGGTTGCCGGTGTGGCCGGCGGGGTGGTTGGGCAGCATCAGCCATAGCGGGGCGTGGGCGGTTGCGGCGGTGGCTTCGGAAGCGCGGTGCCAGGCGCTGGGGCTGGACTTGCAGGATCTGATCGCCCCGCAAACCGTGGCCGACGTGCAGCCGCTGGTGGCGACCGAGCGCGAGCTTGCCCGCATGGCGCCGGCGTGGGATCGCCGCCATGCGCTGACCTTATTGTTTTCCGCCAAGGAAGCGCTGTACAAGGCGCTGTATCCGCGCCTGCGCAGATTCCAGGATTTCGATGCCGCCGAATTGACGGCAATAAGCGCAAGCAGGGCCGAAGTGACGCTGACCCTGACCCGCGATTGGGATGACGTCGCTTGGCGGGCCGGGCAGGCGTTAAGCGTGCGCTACGCGTGGGCGGCCGAAGGGGTGCTGACGGCCTGCTGCGTGGCGGCGGGTGGGACGGCGGCGGGTGGGGCCGGCGGGGGCGTCTGAGCGCCCGCGGCTCCATTCGGCCGGCCCCGCCACGCCAGTCACACCGTCAGGCTGATCCAGGTCGTCTTCAAGTCCGAATATTTGTCGAGCGCGTGCAGGGACTTATCCCGGCCCGACCCCGATTGCTTGACGCCGCCGAACGGCACCGTGATGTCGCCATCGGCGTAGCAGTTGACCCAGACCAGACCCGCGCGCAGGCGGCGCGACAGGCGATGCGCGCGCGACAGGTTGGCCGTCCACAGGCCCGCGCCCAGTCCGTAGACCGAGTCGTTGGCCAGCGCAATGGCTTCGTCTTCGGAGCCGAAACGTTGCGCGGCCAGCACCGGGCCGAAAATTTCTTCGCGGACCAAGGCGGAATCCTGGTGCGCGCAATCGAAAATGGTGGGTTCGATGTAGTAGCCGCCCGTGTCGCTGCGCGCCTGCTTGCCGCCGATGCGCAACGTTGCGCCTTCGGACTGGCCGGCGGCAATGCGGTCCAGCACGCCCTGCATCTGGCGTTCGTCCACCATCGCGCCCATGGCGGTGGCCGGGTCCAGCGGGTCGCCCGGCTGCAACGTGGCCGCCACCGCCGCGACTTTTTCCATGAAGGCGTCGTAAATGCCGTCCTGCACGTACAGGCGCGACCCGGCGATGCACACTTCGCCCTGGTTCGAGAAGATGGCCAGCGCGGCGGCTTGCGCGGCGCGGTCCAGGTCTGGGCAGTCGTCAAACACGATGTGCGGCGACTTGCCGCCACATTCGAGCCACACCCGCTTCAAGTTCGATTCGCCCGCATAGCTCATGAAGCGCTTGCCCGTGGCGGTGGACCCGGTGAACGCCACGCAGTCCACGTCGGGGTGGCGGCCCAGCGCCTGCCCGGCCACGGCGCCCAGGCCCGGCACCACGTTGAAGACGCCGGCCGGAATGCCGGCTTGTTCCGCCAGCGCCGCCAACCGGATGGCCGATAGCGAGGCCTGTTCGGCCGGTTTCAGGATGACGCTGTTGCCCGCCGCCAGCGCGGGCGCCACTTTCCAGGCGGCCATCATCAGCGGGTAGTTCCACGGCACCACGGCGGCGACCACGCCCAGCGCTTCGCGCGTGATGGTGGCCAGCGCGTCCGGGCCGGTCGGGGCGATTTCGTCGTAGATCTTGTCGATGGCTTCGGCGTACCAGGCGTAGCAGCGCGCGGTCTCCGGCACATCGAAAGCCAGCGCGTCGCGGATGGGCTTGCCCATGTCCAGCGTTTCCAGCAGCGCCAGTTCTTCGGTGTGTTCGTCGATCAGGCGGGCCAGGCGCAGCAGGCGTTCCTTGCGTTGGCGCGGGGCCAGCTGGCTCCAGACGCCGGCTTCGAACGCGCGGCGCGCGGCGGCCACGGCGCGGTCTACATCCGCCTGGCCGCAAGCGGCCACGTCGGCCAGCCGGCGGCCGTCGATGGGGCTGGAGGCGGCGAACGTAGCGCCGTCGGCGGCGTCGCAGTAGGCGCCGTCGATGTAGGCGCGGCCGTCGATGCGCAGCGTGGCGGCGCGGTCATGCCAATAGGCGCGGTCGTGTTGGCTCATGCGGGTTCTCCGGAATGAAGGCGGGATGGGGGGGCGGAGGCGGCGGGCGTATCGCTGTGCGCGTTGGCGCGCGCAACCATCGCGTCCAGCAGCACGTTGCAGCCCGCTTCCAGGTCGGCGGGCTTGGCGTCTTCGATCTCGTTGTGGCTCACGCCATCCTTGCAGGGCACGAAGATCATGGCGGTGGGCGTGACGCTGGCCATGTAGACGGCGTCGTGGCCGGCGCCCGTCACGATGTCCATGGCGGCCAGGCCACGGCGCGTGGCGCCGTCGCGCACCTTTGCCACCAGGTCCGGGTCGAACGGGGTGGGCGGGAAGTACTGCACCTGCTTGACGTCAACGGTGACGCCGTGGCGTTCGGCTACGTCGGTGCACGCGGCCAGCCAGCGCGCGTCCATCTGCGTCAGCGTGGCTTCGTCTTCATGGCGCAGGTCCACGGTGAAGCGGACCTGACCGGGGATGACATTGCGCGAGCCCGGATGCGCGTGGATTTCGCCCACCGTGCCGCGCCCATGCGGTTGGTTGTCGTTGGCGATGCCGATCACCGCCTGCAACAGGAACGTGGCGGCGTACAGCGCGTCGCGGCGGATGGGCATGGGGGTCGGGCCGGCATGCATTTCCATGCCGGTGATCACCACGTCGTACCAGCGCACGCCCAGCGACCCGGTCACCACGCCGACCACTTTGTCTTCATGTTCCAGGATGGGGCCTTGTTCGATGTGCGCCTCGAAGTACGCGCCCACCGGCCGCCCGCCCACGGGGTCCGCGCCCGCGTAGCCGATGGCGGCCAGTTCGTCGGCCACCGACTTGCCGTCGTGGTCGCGCGCGTTCAGCGCCACTTCCAGCGGGAATTTACCGGCGAATACGCCGGAGCCCATCATCACGGGCAAAAAGCGCGAGCCTTCTTCGTTGGTCCAGATGGCCACTTCCAGCGGCGCCTCGGTGACGACGCCGTGGTCGTTCAGGCTGCGCATGACTTCCAGCCCGGCCAGCACGCCGTAGCAGCCGTCGAACTTGCCACCGGTGGGCTGCGTGTCGATGTGGCTGCCGGTCATGACGGGCGGCAGGTCGTTGTTGCGGCCGGCGCGGCGGGCAAAGATGTTGCCCACCTGGTCCACGCGCAGCGTCATGCCGGCCTCGCGCATCCAGCCGGTGACCAGGTCGCGGCCCTGGCCGTCCAGCGCGGTCAGCGCCAGCCGGCAGTTGCCGCCCTTGGGGGTGGCGCCGATCCGCGCCAGGTCCATCAGCGACTGCCACAGCCGCTGTCCGTTGATCGAAATCGTGCTTGTCATGGGTTCACGTCCTGTCAATGGCCATTGTTGGCGGAGTTCGGGTTGCCGTTGCCGCGCGCGATGCGGGCTTGCGCGGCTTGGCGGATGCCCATCAGCGTTTCGCCCGGGGCGATGCCGTTGGCGTCGTAGCGGATTTCCAGCAGCGCGGGCAGGCTTTCCTTATCGGCAAAGGCCAGCGCGCGTTCAAAAGCGGGTCCGAAATCTTCCGTGGTTTCCACGGCTTCACCATAACCGCCGTAGCCCCGGATGATCTGTGTAAAGTCGGGGTTTTCAAAGCCCAGCGCAATCGTGCGGGCGGGGAACTCGCGTTCCTGGTGGGCGCGGATGGTGCCCCAGATACTGTTGTTGAACACCAGCACGACCACGCCCAGCTTGTACTGCAAGGCCACGCCCAGTTCCTGCATGTTCATCTGAAAGCAGCCGTCACCCGCGTAGCACACCACGGTGCGGGCACGGTCTTGCAGCTTGGCCGAAATGGCGGCGGGCAGGCCGTAGCCCATCGACCCGACGGTGGGCGTCAGGCTGGTGCCCGGGCCGGTGTAGCGGCGATAGCGGTGCGGATACAGCGCGTAGTTGCCCGCGCCCACGGTGATGCAGGCGTTGGGCGGCACGTGCGCGTCCACGTAGGCGGCCGCCGCGTCCAGGCTCATCGGGCCGGGCGCGGGCAGCGGGGTCAGGCTGTCCACCAGTTGCTGATGCGCGATGCGCACGGCCTCGCCGCGCGGCTTGGCATGACCGGGCGCCAGGTCCGCCACGCTGGCGGCAAAGCTGGCCACGTCGGCCACGATGGCCTGCGTGGGCGAAAACACGCGACCCAGCTCGGCGGCGTCCGGGTAGACTTGGATCAACTTCTGGCGCGGCAGCGGGCTTTCGATGACGGTATAGCCTTCGGTCGTGGCTTCGCCCAGGCGCGTGCCCACGGCCAGCACCAGGTCGGCGTCCTTGACGCGCTGGCGCAGTTCCGGCGTCATCGCCCAGCCGACGTGGCCGGCGGCGTTGGGATGGCGCTGGTCAAAACACTCCAGGCGGCGCCACGCGGTGCCCACGGGCAGCTCGAAGCGTTCGGCAAAACCGGCAACCTGGTCGATGGCGGTCTGGTGCCAGCCATTGCCGCCCAGCAGCAGGAAGGGGCGTTCGGCGGCGTTCAGCAATTCGGTCATGCGCGTCAGATCGGCGGCGCCCGGGTGGCTGTGCACGCGCGGGTAGCGCGGCAGGTCCGCCACGCGGGCCGTGCCCCACAACGTGTCTTCTGGCAGCGCCAGCACCACGGGGCCGGGCCGGCCGCTGGTGGCGACGGCGAAGGCGCGCGAAATGAATTCGGGGATGCGGTCGGTGCGATCGATCTGCGCCACCCACTTGGCCATTTGCCCGAACATGCGGCGGTAATCGATCTCCTGGAAGGCTTCGCGTTCCATGAAGTCGTTGCCGACCTGGCCCACGAACAGGATCATCGGCGTGGAGTCCTGGTAGGCGGTGTGCACGCCGATGCTGGCGTTGGTGGCGCCCGGGCCGCGCGTGACGAAGCAGATGCCGGGTTCGCCCGTCAGCTTGCCATAGGCCTCGGCCATGTAGGCCGCGCCGCTTTCCTGGCGGCAGACCACGGGTTCGATGGCGTCGGTGTGTTCGTTCAGCGCGTCGATGCACGGCAGGTAGCTTTCGCCGGGAATCATGAACACGCGGCGCGCGCCATGGATGCGCAACTGCTGCATCAGGATTTGGCCGCCGTTGCGTTCGGGAAGTGCGGATGACGTCATGCAAGGTCTCCTTGTTGTGGCACGGCCTGCGCGCGGCGCTCGGCGGCCCATCGTTCGAATTGGTCGTGGCGCGCCAACAGGCGGCGCGCGGTGTTGTAGGTGGGCGGGTCGATGCGTTCGGCGTCGTGGCGGCCGGCGCGTTGCGCCTCGAAGCGCGCCACGCAGTCGCGCGCGGCGTCCACGTCTGGCGGGGCCGGAGTGAACACCTGGTGGATCAGGGGCACCTGTTCGGCCACCGTGGCGCATTTGGATTTCAGGCCCAGGCGGCGCGCCCAGCGCAGGTCCGCTTCCAGGGCGGGCAGGTCGCGGTAATTGAACGGGCAGTCGATCGGCACGCAGCCGGCGGCGGTGCAGTCCACCAGAAAGCGGGCGCGCACGGCGTGCAGTTCAATGCCGTCCTTGCCGCGCTCGGCGCCCAGGCTGGCCGTCAGGTCTTCGGCGGCCAGCAGGCAGGCGGACACGCGCGGGCTGGCGGTCAGGATGTCGTAGGCGCGCACCAGCCCCAGCGCCGATTCCAGCGTGGGCACGATCTCGGTACTGCCGGCGGGCAAGCCCAGTTCGGCTTCCAGCGCCGTGATGGCCTGATCCAGCGCAACGATCTGCGCGGCGCTTTCGGCGTGCGGCAGGAACACCGCATCCGGCGCGCCCGGCATCACGCCGCGCAGGTCGGCCAGCCCGTCGTCTTCCAGCTTGTTGATGCGCACGGCCGCCACGACGCCCTGCGCGCGGCACGTGGCAAACAAGGCCGCAATGCGTGGCCGGGCGGCGGGCCGTTCCACCGCCGCGGTGAATTCTTCCAGGTCGGCCACCAGCGCGTCCGTGCCGCTGGCCAGGCCCGAGGCCTGCGCGGCGGCGTCCATGCCGGGTACGAACATCCAGCTGCGGCGCAGCGCGGCGGGGCGGCGTAGATAGGTGTGGGTGGTCATTGCACGTGCCTCGGCAGGAACAGCACCAGTTCAGGAACAAACGTCAGCAGCAACATCACGCTGGTCATGGCCAGCATCATCCAGGACAGCGGGCGCAGCGTTTGCATCATGTTGATGCCGCCGATCTTGCAGGCGGCCATCAGGTCTACCCCGACCGGGGGCGTGTTGGCGCCGATGGCCATGTTGATGGACAGCAGAATGCCGAAATGCACCGGGTCGATGTTGTAGTGTGCCAGCACCGGCATCACCACGGGGGCCACGATGATGATGACGGGGATGGCCTCCATGAAGGTGCCCAGCAGCAGCAATACCACCGTCAGCACCAGCAGCACGGCCGTCTTGCTGTCGGTCCATTCCACCAGCAGGGTGGATAAGGCTTGCGGCACCTGTTCGGCCACCAGCACCCAGGCAAACAGGCCGGACGCGCCGATGATAAGCAGGATGGACGCGCTGCTTTCGCCGGTGGATTTCAGGTTGTCCCACAACGATTTCACGCTTAGCGTGCGGTACCAGAAAAAGCCGATCAACAGGGCGTAGACAATCGCGCTGGAGGCGGCTTCGGTGGCGGTGAAGATGCCGAAGCGGATGCCGCCGATGATCAGCACCGGCACCATCAGCGCGGGCAGCGCATCGATGGCCGCGGCGCGCAGTTCGCCCCAGGAAAACGGCTGGCCGCCCGCCCAGTTGTGCTTGCGCGACTGCCAGATGGCCACGCCGATCAAGGACAGGCCCAGCAGGATGCCGGGGATGATGCCGGCCACGAAGAGCTTGCCCACCGACGTATCGGTGATGGTGCCGTAGACGATCAGCACGATGCTGGGCGGGATGATGGTGGACGTGGCGCCCGCGCTGCCCACCAGCGCGCAGGAAAAGCCCTTGTCGTAACCGCTGCGCGCCATGGCGGGCAACAACAGGCTGCCGATGGCGACCACGTCGGCCACGCCCGAGCCGGACAGCGCGCCGAACATCAGGCAGGCCAGCACGGCCACGACCGCCAGGCCGCCCTTGATGTCGCCGACGATGGCGGCGCACAGGCGCACGATGCGCTGCGTCAGGCCGGCGCCGTTCATCAGCTGCGCGGCCAGGATGAACAGCGGAATCGCCAGCAGGGTGAAGCTGTCCAGCCCCACCACGTACTGCTGCGCCGCCACCATCATGGGCGCCGAGTCATACACGGCCAGATAGGCCAGGCACGACAGCACCAGGCCGAACGCGATGGGCATGTCGATCAACACGGTGATCGTAAACACGCCCATCAGGAAGAGAGCACCCGAAGACATCTTGTTATTCCTTTGCCGTGGCGGGGGTGGGCGCGAACAGCTGCGCCAGATGGACGACGATGGTGACCGCGCACGCAAACGGCAACGCCAGGTAGACCGTGCCGGCGGACACGTCCAGCGCGGGCAGCGTCTGGTCGCCCGTGAGTTCGGCCAGTTGCCAGCCCGCGTAGCCCAGCGCCGCCAGGCCCACGATGACCAGCAGCTGGTTCAGCCGCTCGAAGGCATTGAGCACGCGCGGGCTGCGCACCACGAAAGGCAGCAGGCCGGCCATCAGGTGAGAGCGTTCGTAGCTGCACGCCACGCCGCCGATGAAGGCCGACCACACCAGCACCAGGCGCGGCAATTCCTCGGCCCAGTGCGGCGTGGTGTGCGTGACAAAGCGCGAGAACACCACGTAAGAGATCAGGATCGCCAGCAAGGCCACCGCCAGGGCGGCAAAGGCCTTGCTGATGCCCGACAGGATGGCGGACAGTCGGTTGAGCATTACTGGGCCTCGCGGTACTTCTGCACAATCGCCATCAGCTCGGGGCCGTAGGTGACCGAGTAGGTCTTCCACACGGGCTGCACGGCGGCGGCAAAGGCGGCCTTGTCGACCTCGTTGACCTGCATGCCTTTTTCTTTGAGCTGGGCCACGAACTGCTGGTCGCCGTCGGTGATCATCTTGCGCTGGGCGTCGCGCCACTTGTCGGCGGCGGCCTGCACCACCTTCTTGTCATCGGCGGAAATGCGGTTCCAGACCGGCTTGGAAATGATCAGGTTGGCCGGGCCCCACACGTGACCCGTCAGCGACAGGTACTTCTGCACTTCAAAAAACGACGACGTGTAGATGATGGACAAGGGGTTCTCTTGCGCGTCGAACACCTTTTGCTGCAACGCCGAGTACAGCTCGCCAAAGGCCAGCGGGGCCGGGTTGGCGCCCAGCGCGGTAAAGGTGTCCAGGCGCATCTTGTCGGGCGTGACGCGGGTTTTCAGGCCGGTCAGGTCGGCGGGCTTGTTCACGGGGCCGCGATTGTTGGTCACGTGGCGAAAGCCGTTTTCCCACCACGAAATGATCGTCAGGTTCTTCTTGTCGGCCAGCTTGGCCAACGCCTCGCCCAGCTCGCCGTCATAGGCCTTGTAGGCTTGCTGCGACGACGACCACGTGTACGGCAGTTCCACCACGCCGAACTTCGGTTCAATCGGCTGCAACGAACCCGAGCCGATGATGGCGGCGCCCTGGCTACCGATCTGCAAGCCTTCCAGCATGGTCTTTTCGTTGCCCAGCTGGCCGCTGGGGAACAGCACGAAGTTGACGCGGCCGGCGGTCTTTTCCTTGACCTCGGCGGCAAAACCCTCGGCCGCCTTGTTCCAGCTGTGGCTGGGAGCCAGCACGTGGCCCAGCTTGATGTCCAGGGCATGGGCGGACAGCGGCGCAAAACCGGCCACGGCAAGCAGAGCGCCGCCGATCAGGGCGCGAAACGTTTGGGGAGCGTGGGTCATGAAGTAACTCCAGATGCAAGAGAGAAGTAGGGGTGGTGGGTTCAACAGGCGGCGGGGTGCGGCCCCGCTCAGTAGGATTGCGCCCGCATGGATGCGGGGTGGCCGGGCAGGGGGATACACGTACCGGTATCGGTCAGGCCGTTGTCTCCCACGGCCAGCACCTGCAAGGTTGCGTCCAGAAAATTGCCGACATACAGGTAGCGGCTGTCGGGGCTGAAGGCGATGCCTTCGGGCAAGGCGCCCACATCGATGGCGCCCGCGCGGGTGACGCGCAGGCCGTCGATGTGCAACAGCACGATCTGGCCGTGTGGATGGTGGAACCAGTCGGACGACGGGTTGTTGGAGCCCTGCACAATGGCCACGGCGGCGTGGCGGCCATCGGGGCTGATGGCGATGCCTTCGGGGCCGTCTTCCACCATGATGCGGTCGACGACGCGTGGCGGATCGCTTTGCAAATCCACCACGCTGATGGAATCGGCATGGCCGTCGGACGCCGTGGGGCTGCCCATGTCCACCACCAAGGCCAGCGCGCCATCGGGCGACACGACCAGGTTGAACGGCACCAGCCCGGTGGTCAGGTCTTCGGACGGATCGTGCGTGACGCGGGGCGTGGGGCCGGTGTCGTCGACGTGCAGCACGGCCAGCCGGTGCGTATCGGTTTTGACGACGTAGGCGCGGCGGCCATCGGCCGAGAACGACACGGCGACCACGGGCGTGCCCAGGTCGATTTCCCCGCAGACGGCCACGCGGCCATCGCGGATGGTCAGCACGGATACCGAGCAGCCGGCCTTGTTGGCGACGAGGGCCATCGTGCCCGCGCGGTTGATCGACAGGCCGGACGGTTGCAAGCCCACTTGCAGCGTCTGCACGATGGCCGGCGGCGTGGCGGTCAGGTCCACCACATACAGGTCACGGCCCGGGGTGGGCTGCCAGCCCTTGCTGTCGGCGCGTTCGGGCCACGCCATGGAATCGGCGATCAAGGCCAGGCGCTGGTCTGGCGTGACGGCCAGATTGACGGGCGGACCGAACAGCGAATTGGGTAGCGGCAGGGTGGCCACCAAGGCGGGCGCGGCGGGGTTGGCGGCGGCGTCGAAGATGCTGAGCGAGTCGCGGCCGGGCGCCAGGAAGCGGATCCGGCCGTCGTCCCAGGTGACTTTCTCGTCGTTGCCGACCAGCAGGTAATGCGGGGCGGGGGCAGGCGGTTGCGCGGCTGGCATCGGCGCGCTGCCGGGTGTGGCGGCCAGGGGCGTTGTCGCGGGGCTGGTCACGACAGGGCTGGTCATCACCTGGCTGGTCGTCACTGTGGTCGCGTGTGCGTTCATGCCGCCAGCTCCCGCGCTTCGGGCACGGCCAGCGTCGCGCCGATCAGTTGCCGGGTGTACGGGTGCTTGGGTGCAAAGTAAACCTGGTCCGCCGCGCCGCGCTCGACCACGCGGCCGCCTTGCAGCACGACGATCTCATCCGCAATGTGCTGCACCACCGCCAGGTTGTGGCTGATGAACAGATAGCCCAGGCCGCGTTCGCGTTGCAGTTCCATCAGCAGGTTCAGGATCTGCGCCTGCACGGAAACGTCCAGCGCGGAAGTGGGCTCATCGCAAATCAGCAGCTGGGGTTCCAGCATCAGCGCGCGGGCAATCGCCACGCGCTGGCGCTGGCCGCCCGACAGTTCACGCGGGTAGCGGCCGGCAAACGCGGGCACCAGCCCCACGGCGTCCATCATGCGGCGCACGGCCGCCGCCTGCGACGCGGCGTTGCCGATGCCATGCACGCGCAACGGCGCGGTCAGGATTTCGTTGATGGTGCGGCGCGGGTTCAGCGACGAATAGGGGTCCTGGAACACCATCTGGATGCGGCGTGCGCGGGCGCGGGCGGGCATGGCGGTCAGCGGCTTTCCGTCCAGCAACGCCTGCCCTTGGGTGGGCGCCAACAGGCCCAGCATCAGTTTGGCGATGGTGGACTTGCCGCTACCGGATTCACCGACCAGGCCGATGGTCTGGCCGGCGGGTACATGCAGGTCGATGTCATGCAGGATGCGCGGCGCGGGGCGGCGCGAGAACAGGCTGGCGCGGCCGTATTGGAACGACAGCGCGTCCAGGCGGATGCTGCCGGGCGCGGTGCTTGGCGGGGCGGTGGGCGCGCTGGTGGGCGGGGTGGCCGACGGCATGGCGGTGGCCTTGTTCATGGAAGTATTCATGCCAGGGCTCCTGCGCGCAGCGCGCCGGGTTTGACGCACAGGCAGCGGTGTTCGCCCTGCACGCGCGGGGCGATCGGCTGCGCGCAACGCGGTTCGGCCACCGGGCAACGATCCCGAAACGCGCAGCCCCGGATGGCGGTGTCCAGCGACGGCACGGCCCCGGCGATGGTCGGCAGGTCGGTATGCGGCGCGGTGCGGCCGGGTTGAGGGATGCAGTTCAACAGCATGGTGGTGTAGGGATGGCGCGGGTCCGCCAGCACCTCGGCCACGCTGCCGCCTTCGACGATGTCGCCCGCATACATGACGATGACGTGGTCGGCGATGCGCGCCACCAGCCCCATGTCATGCGAGATGAACACCATGCCCAGGCCGAACTCGGCCTGGATGTCGCGCAGCAGGTCCAGCAATTCGGCCTGCACGGTAACGTCCAGCGCGGTCGTGGGCTCGTCGGCAATCAGCAATTCCGGGCCGCACATCAGCGCCATGGCGATCATCACGCGCTGGCGCAGCCCGCCCGACAGCTCAAACGGATACTGGCGCATGCGTTCTTCCGGGTTGGTGATGCCGACCCGGCGCAGCAGGTATTGCGCGCGCTCGGCGGCCTGGCGGCGGCTGACGCGCTTGTGCCGGCGCATCACGTCGATCAGCTGCGTGCCAATCTGAAACACCGGGTTCAGCGACGTCATCGGATCCTGAAAGATCATGGCGATGCGCGCGCCGCGCAGTTCGGCCAGCTGGCGCGGCGTCAGCGTGGACAGGTCTTGCCCGGCGAACTCCAAGCGCGTCATGCGGCGGCGCGCGGCGGCGGGCAGCAGGTCCAGCAGCGCCAACGCCGTCAACGATTTGCCGCAGCCCGATTCGCCGACGATGCACAGCGTCTTGCCGCGTTCCAGCGTGAAGTCCACCGCGCGTACGACGTGCTTGGTGTGCGTGGCGGTATGGATGTCGATATACAGGTTTTCAACCCGCAGCAGGGGGTGGGACGTCGCAGTCATGGCCTCAGCCCTTTTTCATCTGGATGGCGCGCAGCGTTTCGCCCGCGCGGTTCACGCACAGCACCAGCACGAACAGCACGATGCTGGGGATGACCACCAGCGACGGCTGGAACAACATGTTTTCCTTGCCCTCGGCAATCATCAGGCCCAGCGACGGCATCGGCGCGGGCACGCCCAGCCCCAGGAATGACAACGACGCTTCCAGCGTGATGGCCATGGCCGCATCCACCGTGCCGATGATGAGCAGGTTGCCCACCAGGTTCGGCAGAATGTCGCGCCAGATGATTTGTAGAGGCGTGCAACCTTGCAGCCGCGACGCGGTGACGAATTCGGCGTTGCGCAGGCCGGCGGCCATGGTGCGCGCCACCAGGGCGTAGCGTTCCCACAGCAGCAGGCCCAGCACCAGCACCACCACGGTCAGCGATGCGCCCACCACCGACACCACCGCCAGCGCCACCAGGATGATGGGCAGCGCCAGGCGGGCGGTAATCAGAAACGACACGGCGCGGTCCACGGCGCCGCCGAAGTAGCCGGCGACCACCCCCAGGGTGGTGCCGATCAGCCCGCCCATCAGCGCGACCGACAAGCCGATCAGCGCCGACACCCGCACGCCGTACAGCGCGCGCGCCAACACGTCGCGGCCCAGCTGGTCGGTGCCCAGGATGTGGTTCCAGTCACCGCCCTCAGCCCACACGGGCTCTTGCAGACGCGCCAGCAGGTCTTGCGAATAGGGGTCGTGCGGGATCAGGTACGGGCCGATCAGGCCGGCCAGCACCAGCAGGGCCAGCACGGCCAGGCCAAGCAGTCGGCCGGCGCGCGCCAGACGGTCGCCGCGCGTGGCGGCGGGCAGGGAAGTCGCGGTAGCGGTCATAGCGGTATTCATCAGGCGGCTCGCACGCGGGGGTCCAGCCAACCGTTGACCAGGTCGGCAAGCAGGGTCAGCACGATGTAGATCAGCGCAAAGATCAGGATCAGTGCCTGCATCGTGGGGAAGTCGCCACGCAGGATGGACGTCCAGGCCAGCAGCCCGGCGCCATTGATGGCGAACACGGTTTCGATGACGACGGAGCCGGCCAGCAAAGTGCCCATCTGCGCCGCCGCCAGGGACACCAGCGGCCGCAGCGCGTTGCGCAGCGCGTACTTCAACACCACGCTGGCGCCGCCCAGGCCCATCGCACGCGCGGTGCGGATGTAGTCGGTGGCCAGCACGGTTTCCATTTCGGATTTCATCAGCCGCAGCATCGCGGGCATGGCGAACAGGCCCAGCGCCACCACCGGCATCACGTAGTGCTTCCACGTGTCAAAGCCCGAGGCGGGCAGCCATTGGTTGCGCACGCTGAACACGATGATGAGTAAAAACGCCAGGCAGAACGGCGGCATGGCCTGTGCGCAGGCGGATAGCAGCATGGTGGCGCGGTCCACCAGCGAGCCTTTGCGCAAGCCGGCCAGCACGCCCAGCGGTATCGCCAGCAGCAAGGCAAAGGCCATCGCGGCCAGGCCCAGTTTGGCGGTGGCGGGGAAATGCTGGCCCAGCAATTCGGCCACGGGGCGGCTGAAGTACAGGCTGTCGCCAAAATCACCGCGCACCACGCCCGCCAGCCAGCGGCCGTATTGCACCAGGATGGGATCGCCAAAGCCGTGCTGTTGCGACAGGCGGGCGGCGTCGGCCGCGCTGCCTTCACCGGCAAGGCGCGCGGCCGGGTTGCCGGACGCAAACACCAGCGAAAAGCTGATCAGCGATACGAACGCCACCAGCAGGGCGGCGACCAGCAAGCGGCGAAACAGGAATGCAATCATGGGTCAACCTATAGAGCTAGCGTCGGCTGGCGGCGGCGCATCGGCAAGCATCGACATGCCGCGGCTTGCGTCGGCGCGCGCCGTTCCGCCCAGGCGCATCAAGCGCCTGGATCGGACGGGCACAACGGTTGGAACAACGCCTGGGCGCGATGGCCGCCGGATCAGTTCCAGGTGGCCTTGTAGAAACGCGGAAACTCGTCGCCATCCACCGAGAAGTTCAGGTCCTTGGCCTGCACGGCGTTCAGCGAGTGGTTCCACAGCGGCACCCAGTACGCCTGGTCGGCCACGATCTTTTGCGCGGCGGCGTAGTTCTTCGCGCGCAGGTCCCGGTCGACCGACGTGTCGGCGGCTTCCAGGTACTTGATGACGTCCGGGTTGCGCGCCTGGTCGTCCGGGCCGCCACGGAAAAAGTTGCTGGTGGACAGCGCCGCGTCGGCAATGCCGTACGAGCCCCAGTTGGACGCCAGCATGGCGATCTTGCCGTCGCGCCAGTTGGTCATGGCGGCGCCGTATTGCTGTTCCACCAGGTTCACCTTGATGCCGGCCTGCGCCATTTGCGCGGCGGCCGCATCCAGGATGCTGCGCGGCGGGGCCGAGATCACCAGGTCCAGCGTGATGCCGTTGGGGTAGCCGGCCTGGGCCAGCAATTGCTTGGCACGGGCGGGGTCGAACTTGTAGGTCTGCACATCGGCCGAGCAACCGAACTGCGCCGGGTTGCAGGCGGCGTTGATGACCTTGGACGCGCCGCCGACCAGCGCCTTGCGGATGGCTTCGCGGTCGATGGCGTGGTTGATGGCCTGGCGCACTTCCTGCTTGGCCAGCGGCGATTTGCCGTCGTCAAAGCGCGGGTTCAGCGAGATATAGCTGATGCGCATGATGCTGCTGCTTTTCACGGCAACCGACGGCGTTTTCTCCATGCGCTTGGCCACGTCGGGCGGCACGCGCCAGATCCAGTCCAGGCCGCCGGACAGCAGCTCGGCGTACTGCGTGTTGGCGTCCGGCAGCACGCGCACCACCAGTTTCTGCACGGCGGGCTTGGCGCCGAAGTAATCGTCAAAGCGTTCGTACACGTAGCGGCTGCCGGGCTGGCTGTCGGTCAGGCGGTAGGGGCCGGTGCCGATGGGCTTGGCGCCCATGTCGGACTGGTTGGCCTCGTAGTACTTGCGCGGATAGATCGGCAGGTTTTCCGACAGCATTTCCAGCGCCAGCGGGTAGGGCGTCTTCATCTTGATGCGCACGGTGTCGTCGCCGACTTTTTCGGCGCGGGCAATCCAGGCCACCTGGTTCTGAAAGCGCGCCTTGTAGGTGTCGGACGACACCAGGTTCAGCGTGTACAGCACGTCGTCGATGGTCAACAGCGAACCGTCGTGAAATTTCACGTCGCGGCGAATCGGCAGGTCGATCGTGGTGTCGTCCACGAACTTGTAGCCGGTGGCGATGGAGGGGCCGAATTCACCCGTGTCCTGGTTTTTTTGCAGCAGGCCCGAAAACACCATGCGCGCCAGCGCCAGGCCGGGGCGGTCTGATTCCTTGTAGGCGTCCAGCGTGGCGGGCGCCGCGTCGAACGCGATGTTGAGGGAATTGTCGGCCTTGTTGGCCTGGGCGGCATGAGCGCCTAGCGCCAATAGCGCCGCGCTTATTACCTTCACGGTACGGGTCAGCTGCATGTTTTTCACCTTGAACTGTTTTTATGTGTGTGGACGACGGGTGCTGCGGGGACTGCGAATTCACGTTTCAACGGACAAGCCGATCCCCTTGCCGCGGGCGGCGCTATCTGCGCCGGCGGTGCTTGCACGGTCGGTAAGGGGAGAGGCCCGGGCGTCAGGCCATGGCGGGTTAGCGCGTTATGAGGTCATGGGCTCATCGAATCCCAACGTTGCCGAAATCTTCCCGCAGACGCGCCAGGATGCCGACCAGGTGGTCATGCATGGCGTGGCGCGCGCGGATGGGATCGCGGTCGACGATGGCCGCGAGGATGCGTTCGTGTTCTTTCTGCGCTTCGATCCACACCTTGGTGGTCACGAAGTGCTCTTCCAGACGGTGGAACACCGGGCTCAGAGTGCTCAGGTGCCAGATGTGCGAAATGGCGGCGGCCAGCGCGGCGTTGCCGCACGCCGCGCCGATGGCGCTATGGAAGGCGCGGTCGTGCACGCTGGGCGATTCGGTCAGCGACATGCCGTCGTGCGCGGCGCGGATGGCGGCAATCTGTGCGGGCGACGCTTTCTGTGCGGCCAGTGCCGCGCATTCCGGCTCGATCAGCAGGCGGGTTTCCAACAGGTCGAAGGGACCGATGTCGGTGGCTTCAGCGCTGCCCGCCGCACTATCGGCGGCCGTTGCCGGTGGCGTGGCCGCGTCACGCGCGTCGTGATATTGGCCGTCTTCGCGCGGGGCGCAGACGAACACGCCCGTGCCCACGCGCACATCCACATAGCCCTCGATTTCCAGGGCGATCAGCGCCTCGCGCACCGACGCCCGGCTCACTTGCAGCTGCTCGGCCAATTCCCGCTCGGCCGGCAGGCGGCCGCCAACGGGAAAGTGGCCCGCCTTGATGCGCGCGGCGATCTGGTCGGCAATCATGCGGTAAAGGCGGGTGGGGGCAACGGCCTGAAGGGAATTCATCGTGGCGTGAAAGTGGGTTCCGGGGGGTAGAGCGTAATAGGTCTGGGGCGGATGTGTCTTGGATAACGATTTGACGGGCTTCGGCTTCGGGTTTGGCTTCGGCTTCGGCTTCGGCTTCCGTTTCAGCTTCAGGGGCCGCGTGGGACGCGCCGGCCTCTGTTCGGCTGCCTGATGGTCCGGTGGTCAGGCCACTGGACGAAATGTACCGGAGCCAGACGCGCTTGGGAATGCGGGTGACCGCCTATTTGCCCGTTTTCAGGGAAAACCACTAGCGGGCTCATCGTTTATGCTTCGCGAAAATCTCCTTGAACCGCAGACCCTTACCCCTTCCATGACTGACTCCCGCTATCCCTCGCTTGCGCACTGGGGCGCGTTCACCGCCGTAGTGAAAGACGGGCGAGTCGTCGGCTGCGAGCCCTTTCATGCCGATGCCGCGCCGTCGCCCATGCTGGACTCCATCGCCGAAATGCAGCATTCGCCGTTGCGCGTGCAGCGGCCCGCGGTGCGCCGGGGCTGGCTGGCGGGCAACCGCGAGCGCGAAGGCGACGATTATGTGAAAGTGGAATGGGACCACGCGCTGGACCTGGTGGCGGGGGAGCTGGCTCGCGTCCGCGCGGAGCACGGACCCGGCGGTATCTTTGGCGGCTCGTATGGCTGGTCGTCGGCCGGTCGCGTCCACCACGCGCGCAGCTTGATCCGCCGGTTCCTGTTTCTAGGCGGCGGTTGCGTCGATCAGGTCGGCAACTACAGCTGGGGCGCGGCGCAATTCCTGTTGCCGCACGTCATCGGCACCTTCAGCCCGGTCAGCGGCGACGTTACCGACTGGGACAGCGTGCTGGCCAACACGCGCGTCATCGTGGCCTTTGGCGGCATCCCCACCAAGAACAGCCAGGTGACATCGGGCGGCGCGGGGCTGCACAACTTGCCGGCGTGGTTGGCCCGCGCGCAGGCGGCCGGCATCCGCCTGGTGGTGCTCAGCCCCACGCGCGCCGATGTGCCGGACGGCATCGCCGCCGAGTGGATCCCGATTCGGCCCAACACCGACACCGCGCTGATGCTGGCCATGGCGCACGCCTTGCTGGCCGAAGGGCGGCACGACGCGTCGTTTCTGGCCAGCCACTGTGTGGGCGCCGATACCTGGGCCGACTACCTGACGGGCGCGGCCGACGGCCAGCCCAAGGACGCGCAATGGGCGGCCGGCATCTGCGGTGTGCCGGCGCCCACCATCACCGCACTGGCGCGCGCCATCGTGGCGCAACGCAGCCTGTTGACGGCGGCGTGGTCGTTGCAACGCGCGCAACATGGCGAACAGCCGTACTGGGCCTTGATCGGGCTGGCCGCGTTGGCCGGTCAGATCGGTTTGCCGGGCGGGGGCTTTGCGTTCGGCCACGCGTCCTTGAACGGCATAGGCGAGCCGCGCCGGCGGGTGCCCGGCCCCGAAGTCCCGGTGCCGAAGAACCCGGCACAGTTGGCCATCCCCGCCGCGCGCATCGCCGACATGCTGCTGTCGCCCGGCCAGCCATATGACTTCAACGGCGCGCGCCACACGTATCCGGACATCAAGCTGATCTATTGGGCGGGCGGCAACCCGTTCCATCACCATCAGGACCAGAACCGCTTGCGGCAGGCGTGGACCAAGCCCGATACCGTGATCGTGCATGAATCGTGGTGGACACCCTTGGCGCGCCGCGCCGACATCGTGCTGCCCGCCACGACATCACTGGAACGCTGCGACGTGGGCGGCTCGTCGCGCGATCCCTACGTGTTCGCCATGCACCGCGCGGTGGCGCCGCAAGGGCAGGCGCGTAACGACTTCGGCATCTTCGCGGACCTGGCGCGGCGCGCGGGCTTTCACGAGGCCTACACGGCCGGGCGCGACGAAATGGGCTGGTGCCGCCACGTGTACGACGGCATGCGCGGGGGCTGCGCCGAGCGCGGCGTGACGTTGCCGCCCTTCGATGAATTCTGGGCGCGCGGCTACGCCGAGGTGCCCGCGCCCGACTCGCCGTACGTACTGTTCGAGGACTTTCGCCGCGACGCGCAAGCGCATCCGCTGCGCACGCCCAGCGGCAAGATCGAACTGGCCTCCGAGGTGGTGGCGGGCTTTGGCTACGCCGATTGCCCGGGGCATCCGGTGTGGCTGGCGCCATCGGAATGGCTGGGCGCGCCCGGTGCCGACAGGTGGCCGCTGCATCTGCTGACGAACCAGCCGCGCCATCGCCTGCACAGCCAGCTCGACCCGGCCGCGTTGTCGCGGTCAAGCAAGATCCAGGGCTGCGAGCCCATCTCGATGCACCCGGAGGACGCCGCCGCGCGGGGCATCGCCGACGGCGACCGCGTGCGTGTCTTCAATGCGCGGGGCGCCTGCCTGGCCGGCGTGCGGCTGGATGCCGGCATGCTGCCGGGCGTGGTGCAGATGTCCACCGGCGCGTGGTCCGACCCGGACGGCGATCTGGACCGGCACGGCAATCCGAATACGCTGACTGCCGACATCGGCACGTCGCGACTGACGCAGGGGTCCAGCGCGCAGACGGCGCTGGTGCAGGTTGAGGCTGCTCCGAACCTGGACCAGAACCTGGACCCGAACCCGAACCCAACCCTTGACGTGGCCGCGCCGCATCGCGCGTGGGAATTGCCCCGCATTTCGCCGGCGGCAGCATAGAAGCGTGCGCTGACGAACCCGATGATTTTGCGACCTTGATGACGTCTTGACCCTTATGACTTGAAGCGGCAGTCACCACCGCGTCAAGGATTTCCCAGGCATATCATTACAACGGCACGTTCTGATTTCTAGCGGCAAACTCCGGATTCCTAATTTACCGACCTGCGACATCGTGCCCCGCACTCGCATGTCTTTCTGATCCGGAGTGCACAATGAGCCGTCACCGCTACCAGGGCTTGGCCCTGGCCCTGTCAGCGTCCGTGTTGTCAGCGTCCGTGCTGTCGACGGCCGTGATGTCGGCGGCCCAGGCGGCCGACATCACGTTGGCGCTGGGCACCGAACCGTCAACGCTGGACCCGCAGACCGCGCAGGACGGTTCCGAGCGCGCCGTGTCGCGCAACATCTTCGAAACCCTGATCACTCGCACCGCCAAGGGCGAATTGGTGCCGCAACTGGCCACCGAGCTGCCGCGCCAGACCGGCGCGGACACCTGGGAAGTGACCCTGCGCCCCAAGCTCACATTCAGCGACGGCCAGCCGCTGGACGCGGCCGCCGTGGCCGCCAGCATCAACCGCATCGTCGACCCCAAGACCGCGTCGCGTCAGCGGCCGTTCTTTCTGGGCATCAAACGCGCCGAGGCGGTCGATGCCGTCACGGTGCGCGTGTTCACCAACGGCGCCGATCCCGCCTTGCCCGCGCGCCTGTCGTGGCTGACCATCGTGTCGCCCGCGGCCGCCGCCGACGGCAGCCTGGGCCAGAAGCCGGTGGGCAGCGGCCCGTACGTGTTGACGGAATGGGCCAAGGGCAACCGCATCGTGCTGTCCCGCAACCCGAACTACTGGAATCCGCAAGCGGTAGGCAACGTCGACCGCGCCACCTATCGGTTCGTGGCCGAGCCGGGCACGCGCCTGTCCGGCCTGCGCGCCGGCGACTTCGACTTCATCACCAACGTGTTGCCCGAGGACACCAAGCGCGTCGCCCGCGCCGTCACCCTGCAAGGCACCGACCTGCCGTTCGTGTCGCTGAACGCCTTGAAGGGGCTGACCCGCGATGTGCGCGTACGCCAGGCCTTGAACTACGCGGTGGACAAAGAGGCGCTGGCCAAGGACCTGTACGGCGGCTATGCGGCCGTCTCGCGCGGGCAGCTGCTGGCACCCGGCTGGTTCGGCTACGACGCCAGCATCCAGCCGTATCCCTATGACCCCGCGCGCGCCACCGAGCTGCTCAAGGCGGCGGGCGCCTATGGCAAGTCCATTGACCTGTACGCGCCGTCCGGCCGCTGGCTGAAAGACAAGGAACTGGCCGAGACCATCGCCGCCTACTGGGAGGCGGCCGGCCTGAAGGTGAATTTCCGCGTGCTGGCCTGGGCCGAATACCTGGAAGCCATCAACAAGAACCGCGTGCCCACCGAAGCGCAGATCAGCAGCAGCCATTCGAACCAGTTGCTGGACGCCGACCGCACCCTTAGCGCCTATTACGCCGACGGCGGCGTGGCCGCCGCCAACGACAACGCCGAGCTCAAGGGCCTGATCGACGCCGCCCGCCAGGAGGCTGACCCGGTCAAGCGCCAGGCGCTGTATACGCGCGCGCTGAAGATTGGCCGCGACGAAGCCTATCTGGTATTTCTTTTGGAAGGGGGCGAGATCTTCGGCTTGTCCAAGCGCATTGATTTTGCGCCGCGCGTTGATGGCCTGATTCCGCTGAAGGACATCCGTGTCACCCAGTAATCACAGCGGGCGCGGCTTGCCGCGCTTCTTGTTGGGCCGCTTCACGCAAGGCTTGCTGGTGGTGTTTGGCGTAACCACGATCGTGTTCATCGTGACGCGGTTGGTGGGCGACCCCGTCCAGGCCATGTTGCCGGTGGACGCGTCCGCCGCCGACCGTGCCGTGCTGGCGCGCGCGCTGGGCATGGACGGGCCCATCTGGGCGCAGTATCTGCACTACCTGCGCGACATCGCCTCGTTCGACTTCGGCAATTCCATCTGGCAGCAGCGGCCCGCCATGGACATCGTGCTGGAACGCCTGCCCAACACGCTGACGCTGTGCCTGGGCGCGCTGAGCCTGGCCATTGTGGTCGGCGTGCCGCTGGGCATCGTGGCCGCGCTGCGCCCCGGGCAGTGGGCCGACCGCATTTCCGTGGTGTTGAGTCTGGGCGGCCTGTCATTGCCGCAGTTCTGGCTGGGCCTGTTGCTGATCCTGCTGTTTGCAGTGACCTTGAACTGGTTGCCGTCATCGGGCGCCGAGGCGCCGGGCAGCGCCATCCTGCCCATGCTGACGCTGGCCTTGCCCGCGCTGGGCCGCATCGCCATGATGCTGCGTTCCGCCCTGATCGACGAATTGAATTCCCTGTACGTGCGTACCGCCCGCGCCAAGGGGTTGCGGTCCGGCCGCATCGTACTGGTGCACGCGCTTCGCAATGCCGCCGTGCCCACCGTGGCGCTGCTGGGATGGGAATTTGCCGGCATGCTGGCGGGCCACACCGTCGTCGTTGAAACCGTTTTTGCGTGGCCCGGCCTGGGCCAGACCGCCATCCAGGCCATCGAGCGCCAGGACCTGGTCCTGTTGCAGGCGGTGGTCTTCTTCATTGCGTTCCTGATCGTGCTTATCAACTTCTGCCTGGACATTGCGTACCGGCTGCTAGACCCCAGGATCGCGGTATGAGCAGCGTTCCGGCCTGGATGGGGAATGTGGCGCCCGCGCCCGACGCGCCGCGCACACGCGGCTGGCAGGCGCTGTCCGATCGGCAGCGCGGCTGGGTGCTGGCGGCGGCGCTGCTGCTACTGCTGGCGGTGGTGGCCATCGTGCTGCCCTGGCTGGCGCCATATGACCCGGCGGCCATCAAGCTGTCGGCGCGCCTGCGGCCCCCGGTCTGGGAAGCGCGCGGCACGGTCGCCAATCTGTTGGGCACCGACAACCTGGGCCGCGACGTCCTCAGCCGGATCCTGCACGGCGCGCGGCTGTCAATCCTGATCGGCGCGGCCGTGGTAGCCGTATCGGCAAGCTTTGGCGTGCTGGTCGGCCTGATTGCCGGGTTTGCCGGGGGGCGTGTGGACGCCGCCTTGATGCGCTGGGTTGATGTGCACGTGGCGTTTCCGGGCCTGCTGTTGTCGCTGGTGATCCTGGTGATCCTCGGCCCCGGGCCGGGCACAGTGATACTGGCACTAGCCTTGAACGGCTGGATGGTCTACGCGCGCCAGATCCGCAGCGTGGTGCTGTCCGTGCGCCAGCTGCCCTATATCGAAAGCGCCGAGATGATCGGCGCGCGCGCGGGCCGCATCCTGCTGCGCCACATCCTGCCCAACCTGGCAGCGCCGCTGATCACCTTGATGGTGCTGGAGTTTGCGCGCGTGGTGCTGGCGGAAGCAGCGCTGTCGTTCCTGGGCGTCGGGGTGCAGCCGCCCGCGGTGTCCTGGGGCCTGGACGTGGCCAACGGCCGCAATTACCTGACCAGCGCGTGGTGGCTAGCTACATTTCCGGGCTTGTCGATCGCGCTGACGGTGTTGATCGTCAACCTGGCCGCGAGCCGCTTGCGTCTGGCGCTGGACCCCCGCGAACGAGAAAAAGACTTTGCCCGCCGTCTGATTGCGAAGGTGCGTCGATGAGCGCGCGGCCCTTGCTACGCGTGCGCGACCTGCACGTGCAATTCCTGACCCGGCATGGCACCGTGAACGCCGTGGACGGCGTGTCGTTCGACCTGCATGCCGGGGAAACCTTGGCGCTGGTCGGAGAAAGCGGTTCCGGTAAAAGCGCCTGTGCGCTGGCCTTGATGGGCTTGACCACCTTGCCGGGCCGCGTGGCCGGCGGGCAGGTGTGGTTCGACGACATCGACCTGCTGGCTGCGCCGCCCCGGGTGCTGCAAGACCTGCGCGGCAATCGCATCGCCATGGTGTTTCAGGACCCCATGAGCGCGTTGAACCCGCTGTTGACCATCGGTACGCAGATCGACGAAGTGCTGCGGCGTCACACCAAGCTGGATGCCAGCCGCCGCCGCGCGCGCATCGTCGAGCTGCTGGCGCAGGTGGGCATACCCAAGCAGTCCGAGCGCCTGGGGCGGCTGCCGCACGAGTTCTCAGGCGGCCAGCGCCAGCGCATCCTGATTGCCATGGCGCTGGCCTGCGAGCCCCGGATTTTGATCGCGGACGAGCCCACGACGGCGCTGGACGTCACCATCCAGGCGCAGATCCTGGAACTGCTTGCCACGCTCAAGCAGCGGCTGGGGCTGGCCTTGTTGCTGGTCACGCATGACCTGGGCGTGGTGGCCAAGGTGGCCGACCGCGTCGCCGTCATGTACGCCGGCCGCCTGGTGGAACTGGCGGACGCCGACGCGCTGTACGCGGCGCCTGCGCACCCCTACACCGCGGGGCTGTTGCGCGCCACGCCGCGTCTGGACGACACGCGCCACCGCATGATCGCCATCGAAGGCGTGCCGCCGGATCTGCGCCAGCGTGCCCAGCACTGCGACTTTGCGCCACGTTGCCCGGCGGCGGATGCCGCGTGCGCGCGCCGCCCGCCGCTGCAAGACGTCGGCCAGGGGCGCTTGGCCGCTTGCGTGCGTCCGTATACGCCAGCTTGGACAAACGTGTGATGAATACCGCCTGATGAATAACGCCTGATGAGTATCACCTGATGAGTACCGCCTGATGAGCACCGCCTGATGAGCACCGCCCGATGAATACCCCCCAGTGAATTCCGCTCGATGACCGACGCCAACGTATTGCTACAGGCGCGCGACCTGCGCGTGCATTTTCCGGTGCGATCGGCCGGCTGGTTCGGCAAGCCCGTGCTGGCGCGGGCGGTCGATGGCGTGTCGCTGGACCTGGCGCGCGGTGAAACGCTGGGTCTGGTCGGCGAGTCCGGTTCCGGCAAGACCACCCTGGGGCGGGCCGTGCTGCGGCGCGCGCCGCTGGCCTCGGGCTCATTGCATTTCCGGGGCGAAGACATCACGCGCGCCGGCAACACGCAGCTGCGCCAGTTGCGGCGGCACATGCAGCTGGTGTTCCAGGACCCGTCCACCAGCCTGAACCCGCGCCACACCGTATTCGACGCCATTGCCGAACCGCTGATCGTGCACGGTTGGAGCGCGGGCCGGGACGCCTTGCGGCGGCGCGTCGCCCAGCTGATCGGCCAGGTCGGCCTGCCCGCCGATGCCGCGCAGCGGTATCCGCACGCGTTCTCGGGCGGCCAGCGACAGCGCGTGGGTATCGCGCGTGCCCTGGCCGTGCAGCCCGACTTGATCGTGGCGGACGAACCCGTGTCCGCGCTGGACGTATCGGTGCGCGCCCAGATCATCAACCTGTTCCAGGACCTGCAACAGGAACTGGGCCTGTCGTTCCTGCTGATCGCGCACGACCTGGCGGTGGTGCGGCACGTGTCGCATCGCATCGCCATCATGTATGCGGGGCAGATTGTCGAGACGGGCCCGCGTGATGACATCTATCAACGCCCCAGGCATCCGTATACCCGCGCGCTGCTGGCCGCCGTGCCGGAGCCGCGACGTGGGGCGGACGCGCAGCGCGAGCCCTATCGGGTCGCCCCAGGCGAGCCGCCCAGCCCGATGTCGCCACCTTCGGGCTGCCGCTATCACCCGCGCTGCCCGCTGGCCACGGAACGCTGCCGGCAGGAGGCCCCGCCGTTGTTGACGGGGGCGTCCGGCCCGCCTGCAGAGCCGGCCATCCCGGTCACCCCGACCGCGCCGGCCACGCCCCGGTCATCCGTCGCGCCCCATTCATCCGTCGCGCCCGCCCATGCCGTGGCGTGCTGGTTCGCCGACCAGATTCCTGCTACACCCTGATTCATTACTTTATTGGAGCGATATTCATGTCCGTGCAAGCCCTGGCCCCCGTTGACGCCGCCGATGCCGCCGCCGTGCGCGCCTGGTTCAAGGAACTGTCCGACCACGTGCAAGCGGTGGACTACGCTGCCGCCCGCCACCTGTTCGCCGAAGACTTCGTCGCCTTCGGCACCTACACCAACTTCGTCACCGGCCGCGACCACGCCGAAAAGACGCAGTGGCGCAACGTCTGGTTCACAATCGACGACTTCATCTGGCGCCTGGACGACGTGCAAACGCTCGTGTCGCCCGACCGCCTGTTCGCCGTCGGCATGGCCGTATGGGATTCCACCGGTTACCACCCCGACGGCAAACCCTTCGACCGCGTCGGCCGCGCAACCGTGTCGTTTGCGCGCGTAGCCATCGGCGACCCGTGGGTTGCCACCCACACGCATATGTCCTTGTTCCGCGACACCCCCAGCGTCTCGCACGGCAACAAGCCGGCACGCAGCTGAGGCAAGGATGCGGCGCGGGCCTGCGCCTGCGCATCCGGTGTTTTACCGCGACGGCGGATCGTCGGGCGGCGGATCGTCGTCCGGCGGCGTCCAGGGCCGGCCGTCTTCGTCAGTGCTAAGAAATTCATCCAGCGCCTTTTGATCGGCAGCGGCTTTTTCCGGGTTGCCCTGGTCAAAAGCGGAAGGCGGCCTGGGCGCGACGGCCAGGTAGCGCAGCCGCACCGACGCCACGATCGCGTCCCACAACTTGCCGGCTTCTTTGTCGCTTAAGGTTGCATCCACGCGGGGCGGGGGAGGCGGCCGCTTCCAAAGGGGAATCTCGTGCTTGTTCGGTACGAAGCGGGGCAGGGACCAACGGACAAGGTCGGGTTGGTCATCCGGACGGGCCGGCGGGGTAAGGGCGCCGCCGCCGCTCATCCGCATGTGAATAGACGGTTGAGTGAATGCGCGCTTGTCGCGATAGGTTTCGGCCAGGAATAGAAACGCGTGGTGATTGGTTTCGGTGAAGCCGAAGGCAAATTGTTCTGCTTGCATAGAGGCAAGAGTCAGCTTTCCCGCCCGCAAGGTGTTGTAGGCCATACCAGCCATCTGTTGTTTTGCGCGTGCCTGAAGGCCGGTCGATGGACTGGGCTGCAAGGCCGTAATGCGCGTTTCCAAGCTGACATTGGAACCGTCGATGAAAAATTCGATCACTCCGACCTCTTGATCGTGGTGGTCGCGGATGATGATGGGCCCAAGGCCAAAGCCAGGACCGGCGCTGAGTGGGTCGGAGATTTTGGTGATAGTTTTGGCCAGCGCCTGGATGCGGGCCTCTACGGGGGCCATGACGTTTTTGAAGGAGTCAGCCCTGATCAAGACATAGACGTCACCAACCAGAAGGTGAAGCTCATGGGTGTGGTAATTCTTCAGTTCGGGACTGTGAAAGAAGCGTAGCAATATTTGCGTTTCGCTCAACTGCATCTTGGCAAGCATCATCGAGCCGCCCGAATCATGATCGACGAGCGCGATCTGCGATGCCCTGTCGTTGACTGCATCCGCAAATCGGCCAGCGGACACTTCGGTGCCCAGAACCCGGACTTGGGCGGTTTTGAAATCGGTATCCAATCCGTAATACAGCGTCACGTAGCTGCTGGTGCTGTAAAGCCAGTTCGAAGGAAAATCAATCAAATGCCTGCCGAACACCCAGGTTTGAATGTCTGCGGTATCTGGAGTCACTGTTGTGTCCTTGCGAAGAAATAAATCATTGCTGCTTCCTATGATCCCGACGATCAGGAGTCCGGCAAAAAAGAAGCGCGATTTCATGACGGCTTCTTCGCCTGGGCAGCAATTTTCAGGACCCACTGAAGCGTGACAAGCTGAACCCGCTCGTCGTGGAATGGGCCTTCATGGTCAAAGCCTTGCATTTTCAGTTGTTCTCGAACTTCGCCACGTTCGACCTGATCGATCGGAGCACGGCCCGAACTCGTGGGTACTGTCCCGTCGCCGACGCCATCCTGCATGCCGCAGTGAAGTTCCCAATCGCTATATATCCGCGGTCCCTGGTCATGTGGCGTGGACGTATCTCCGACGAACTTTACTGAGGCGCGCCCAAGGGCACTATGCGGGCCCACGCGGACTATTGTGCGACCGCGGTGCTGAACATCGGTGTGCCGTGCCGTAATGAGCGATTCGATCGGAGCTGGTGCTCTTACGGTACCGGGCGACCGCAACCCTGGCCGTATGTTCCATCGGATGGTTTCGAAGCTTGGAAACTTAGCATCGGACCCATAGAGAACATAAGTGTTGGGATGGAAATACGTATTCAACTCGGCGTGGAATTCGCGGGCAAATTCGATAGCACGTTCGTAGAGGGTCCATTCAATAGCCGTGCCACCTGCCGGCGCCAGCCATTCCTCTTTTACCAAGCCCCACCACCGATGCCTTTCAAGGTAAATCGAGTCATACGGGCATTGATCAAGCGCTGGCATCGCGGACAGGGCGCGAGACTGGTTTTCGCGCAGCAGCTTCAGCCATCCCGGTGCGTATCGCGTGGTCGGCAGTAACTGCAACGCTCCGGGCGACTGGGCAAAAACCGCTGTTACTTCCTGACCGTTGCCGCCAATAACCAACGAAGCGCCGAAGCTCTCGTCTCGCATACCGACCTTGCACCGTCTGTAGGCCACGGGCGCACCGTTAGTCGGCATGACGCCGTGGACGATGCCGCAAATGGCGGTCTCCATGCCGGGCAGCGTGGCGCACATCCTGGCAATCAGGCCACCCATCGAATGCGTCACCAGCAAAACCTGTTTGCAGCGTTTTCCATACTGCTCCAGCAGCGTCTCAATGCGCTGCTTGAGTCGTCTGGCGGAATCGGCGTTTGACGCCAACCAGTTATACCCAAACGCGTGCACCGGCATATTGAATCGAACCCCGGCCAGCAGATCGTCTGTCGTCAACGGCTTGACGCCTTCAGTTTCGTCATCGATACGATCCATTCCGTTCAAGCCCGGCATAAAAACATCCACGCCAGGTTTCAATCGTCGATATGCGGCTTGCGGGTCTTCCCAGTGCTGGTCGTTCAGCTCCAGCGCATAGTTTTGATGGCGAGGAACAGTGGGGGAGTTCAGCACATGTTCCAGCCAGATCAAGAAGCGTTCGTAGCTGGCCTGTCCGACCTCGCCCCAGCCCCGCTCGCGATATCGCTTCATCAGGGCGGCCTTGCGTTCGGCGGGCAGCATTTGCTGGTTCTCTTGCACCATCCCCCACGGCACATTGGGAACGCCGCCCTGGTCATCGACCTCTACGCGGTCGGGGTGCAAGGTGGTCTGTCGGAAGCCGGCGTCTTTGGCCACCCATTGGGAGGCCAAGGGAGTCCGTAACCCCGCGAATCCATAATCAAGGGTCCAGACCTGTCGGGAATCCTGTCCGATGCGTTCGGGCACCGACTTCAAATTACTGCCCATCACCCCGGGAATAAAAATCACCGGCAGGATCAGATCCGGGCCGATACGCAGTTGCACGGGGTCGGTAATGTCGCAGTCGGTCAAAGTCCAGGTGAAGCACTGCTGTCCCCTGGCGTTGTAATGAAACGGCGCCACGCGTTCCTCTGGTGGGCCGGTGGCGGGTTGGTTGTCGGTCACTTTTTCCTCCATTTGATTGGCCTTTCTTTGACCGCGGGCCTTTACCCGGTCGCTTCAAGACGCTGACCACGCGAGAGGATTACCGCGCGGGCACGTCGTCGTCGGTAGGCGGCGTCCAGGGCCGGCCGTCTTCGTCGGTGCTAAGAAATTCATCCAGCGCCTTTTGATCGGCAGCGGCTTTTTCCGGGTTGCCCTGGTCAAAAGCGGAAGGCGGCTTGGGCGCGACGGCCAGGTAACGCAGCCGCACCGACGCCACGATCGCGTCCCACAACTTGCCGGCTTCTTTGTCGCTTAAGGTGGCATCCACGCGGGGCGGGGAAGGCGGCCGCTTCCAAAGGGGAATCTCGTGCTTGTCCGGTACGAAGCGGGGTAGGGACCAACGGACGAGGTCGGGTTGATAGTCAGGGCTTTGGACCTTCATGATGGTGCCGCCTCCCCGCAATCGCATGTTGATGGACGGCCAGGCAAACCCGGGGTTGTCACGATAGCTTTGCACGACGAACAGAAAGGCATGGTGATCCCCGTTCCGGTAGCTGAAGCCGCTTTGCTCGGACTCCATGCCGGCAAAGGTCGGCGCGCCGGAACGCAAGGAGTTGTAGCGGATGCCAGCAAGCGTTTGCTTTTCCTGTTCCTTCATGTTGATTCTTTCTTGCTCCTGGATCGCGCTTGTCGCGGCGTCCAGTTCGAGGTTTGTCCCGGGCGCGCGAAACTTCAACATCCCGATTTCCTGATCGTGGTGGTCGCGGATGATGACGGGCCCCAGCCCGAAGCCGGGGCCGGCGGTTTGTGGGTCGGAGATTTTGGTGATTGTTTTTGCTAGCGCCTGGATGCGGGCCTCTACGGGGGCCATGACGTTTTTAAAGGAGTCGGCCTTGATCAGGACATAGACGTCGCCGACCAGAAGGTGAAGCTCATGGGTGTGGTAATTCTTCAGTTCGGGACTGTGAAAGAAACGTAGCAATGTTTGCGTTTCACTCAACTTGATTTGAGCGAGCATCATTGATCCGCCCGCATCATGGTCTACGTTTCCGATCTGCGTTGATCTGTCCTCTACTGCATTCTTGAAGCGTTCAGCGGAAACTTCGGTGCCCAACACCCTGACTTCAACGGTTTTGAAATCGGTATGCAATCCGTAATACAGCGTGACGTAACTACCCGTGCTGTATATCCAGTCCGAAGGAAGGTCAATCAAATGCCTGCCGAACGCCCAGGTTCGAGTATCTGCGGGATGTGGAGCCAATGGTGTGTCCTTACCAAACAACGAAAGGTTGCTGCCTGCGATCAGCCCAATGATCAAAAGCCCGGCAGCCAAGAAGCGCGGGTTCATGACGGCTTCTTGGCCTGGGCCGCGATTTTCAAGATCCATTGAAGCGTGACGAGTTGAACCTGTTCCATCCGGAACGGACCTTCATGATCAAAGCCTTGCATTTTTAGCTGCTCCCGAACTTCGCCGCGTTCCGCCTGGTCAATCGGCGCACGGCCCGAACTTGTCGGTACCGTCCCGTCTCCCACTCCGTCCTGCATTGCACAGTGAATTTCCCAGTTGCTATATGTCGGCTTTCCGGGCGTTGACGTGCCGTCAACGTAGCTTGGCGAGGCGTTATTGAGGGCGCTACGACTGCGCACGTGGATGATGGTGCGACCGTCGTGCTGAACATCCGTGTGCCGCGCGTTGAAAATGGATTCGATCGGGGCGGCTGCCTGTGCGGTACCGGCCGCCCGCAAACCCGGGCGTATGTTCCACCGGATGGTTTCGAAGCTTGGATACTTCGCATCTGAACCATAGAAGACGTAGGTGTTGGGATGGAAGTAGGTATCCAGCTCTGCGTGAAATTCGCGGGCGAATTTAATAGCTCGCTCGTAGAGGGTCCACTCAATCGCCGTCCCACCTTTGGGCGCCAGCCATTCTTCCTTTACCAAGCCCCACCACCGATACCTCTCAAGATAAATCGCGTCATACGGGCATTGATCGAGCGCGGGCATCGCGGACAGGGTGCGAGATTGGTTCTCGCGCAGCAGTTTCAACCATCCCGGTGCGTATCGCGTGGTCGGCAGTAACTGCAACGCTCCGGGCGACTGGGCAAAAACCGCTGTTACTTCCTGACCGTTGCTGCCAATAACCAGCGAGGTACCGAAGCTCTCGTCCCGCATACCGACCTTGCATCGGCGGTACGCCACCGGGGCTCCGTTTGTCGGCATGACGCCGTGGACGATGCCGCAAATCGCGGACTCCATGCCGGGCAGAGTTGCGCACATTCTGGCAATCAAACCGCCCATTGAATGCGTCACCAGCAAGACCTGCTTGCAGCGGGATCCATACTGTTCCAGCAAGGTTTCAATGCGCTGCTTGAGTTTCTTGGCCGAATCGGTGTTCGACGCCAACCAGTTATATCCAAACGCATGCACCGGCATATTGAATCGAACCCCGGCCAGCAGATCGTCCGTTGTCAAGGGCTTGGTGCCGTCGTCTTCGTCGCCGTTGCGATCCGCCCCGTTCAATCGCGGCATAAACAAATCCATACCGGCTTTAAGCCGTCGATATGCGGCTGTGGGGTCTTCCCAGTGCTTGTCCTCGAGTTCAAGCGCATAGTTCAGGTGGCGGGGAACCGTCGGGGAATTCAGCACATGTTCCAACCAAATCAGAAAGCGTTCGTAGCTGGTCTGTCCGACTTCGCCCCAGCCCCGCTCGCGATATCGCCTCATCAGGGCGGCCTTGCGCTGAGCGGGTAGCAGCTGTTGGTCATCCTGCACCATCCCCCACGGCACGTTGGGTACGCCGCCCTCGTCATCCACTTGCACTCGGTCGGGATGCAAAAGGCTCTGCCGTATCCCTGCCTTCTGGCTGGCCCATTGGCCCAGCAACGGAGTGGGAACGCCCGCAAAACCATAATCTAGCCGCCATACAGATCTGGTTTTGTCGCTGTCCGGTTCGGGCACCGACTTCAAATTACTGCCCATCACCCCCGGAATAAAAATCACCGGCAGGATCAGATCCGGGCCGATACGCAGTTGCACGGGGTCGGTAATGTCGCAGTCGGTCAAAGTCCAGGTGAAGCACTGCTGCCCCCTGGCGTTGTAATGAAACGGCGCCACGCGTTCCTCTGGCGGGTCGGTGGCGGGTCTGGTCTCGGTCATTCTTCGGCCTTTGTCCATTCGATACGGACGCCGTCGCGGCGCATGTCGCGTTGCAGCGTCAGGTAGCCTTCGCTGTCCGTGCGGCCGGTGATGCGCGAGCCGTCGTTGCGGATCAGGGTGTAGGCAAGGTTGCAAGCGCGGGAACCGTCTTGCAGCGTGGCTTGAAAGCGGTCGTTAAAGGGGGTTGCGTCCCAGGTGTTGAACGTCATCGAGGCGCTGCTCGGCCCGGTGAAGTTGTGCCCCGCAGCCTTTACCGTCAGCTTGCCGGGCATCGAGAACTCGATATTCCCGTCGGCGATCTTGATGGCCGCGCCGCCACACAGCAACGTGATGTGCTTGTCGGCGGCGACCAGCACGTGTTGTTGGCTGGACGTGATTTCCGCGCTTTGATCGGCCTGGATGCGGATGGCGTTGTGCTGCGCCTGTAGCAGCATCGGGCCTTGGTGGGCGATGAGGCGCATGGCGCCGCCTTGCGAGAACAAGCCCAGGTCGCCGCCCGCGTTCAGCACGATCTTGTCGCCCGCGCTGACCTGCTGATGCTGCTGCGCGACGCTGTCCACATTGCCACCGGCCGACATCACGATGCCGGCCGGCGTGGCGGCGGCGATGCCGGCTGGGGCGCTTAGGCCGATGGCCCCTGCGTCGCCTTGGCCCGGGCCGTCCGACTGGTTGTTGGCGCCGTGGCCCAGGTCGCGCACAGCGTTCGATAGGGATTGCTGCGGCTGGGCGTCGTGGGCAACGCCTTCGTGTTGCGCTGCGTAGTCGCCCAGGTGGCGGGCTAGATCCAGCGCGGCTTGCAATGCCGCGACGATATCGGATCTATCCAACTGCCCGCCTTTGGCGTGCAGTTGCGTCTCGGCCGTCAGCAACAACCCCTTCGCCGCCCGCAGCGCTCCATGTTCATCCGTGCGCAGTTCGAACCCTTCACCGCGAGCTTGCCCACCGCTTGGACGCGGATGGGTCAGATACCCCAGATGCAGCTGCGTGTCGCCGTGTTCGCTCATCAACGCCGCGCTGATCTGTGCGGACGTGTCATCCAAGCGCAATTCGTTGGCGCGATTGCCCCGGAATTCCTTGCTCTTGATGGTGTTCAGGACGTTGTGGCGCGGCAGTTCATAGGGCGGCAAATTGGTCGCCCGGAAAGTTCTGCCGATTATCAGCGGCTGGTCCGGGTCGCCGTTTGCGAATTGCACGATGACCTCTTGTCCGATGCGAGGTATCGCCATGTGACCCCACTGCGCACCGGCCCAGTTCTGCGATACGCGAATCCAGCATGAGCTATGTTCGTTGTGCTCGCCTACGCGATCCCACGGGAATTGGACTTTGACGCGGCCCCACTCGTCGCAATAGATTTCTTCATTGGGCGGTCCGACCACCGTCGCCATCTGGTGGCCGTCGATGCGGGGTTTGGGTAAGGGCTCGGATTTCCAATCGACCTTGTCGGGCACCAGTTCAGCGGTGTAGCGGTATTGTGTGCCGTGCTCCGGGCGATATTCCGAGCGGTGCATCGGGCCATGATCCAGCCCGCCTTGCTGACCGTATTCGGCTCCGAACCCGTCTTCTTCCTGGCTGGCAGGCTGCACGCCCCGATGTTGCATCCGCACGGGTCGCCAACCATGGTTCCAGTCTTCACGAGGATGGCCCGCGAGATCGAACGCCACGCCAGGAATCAAGCGCGCGTCATCCCCTTCGACCAGTGCCACGCGCGCATCGCGGCGGCGGCCCAGTAAGCGCGTCTGGGTAAACGGCTGGCCCGCCTCGTCGCGTTTGTAGCGGCCGGGGTAGTCGTAACGTTCGTAGCGGGCATCCTGATGAGAAAGATCCGATGCAACCGGCGAATGTTCCTGGCTGTAGCGCGGATGCGTGTACGTGTAGTCGCGCTGCGTCTGGACGGCGGTGCGCACGCGCTCGGCATAAGAAAACCGATGCAACGCGGGTTCTGCCTGATCACCGCCCGGCATCGGGTTGTAAACCACCGGCCCGCCCGCGATCTCGCCGTGGATATAAATCCGGTCGCCATGAATCAAACGGTGCCCATGCTCCGAATGCGCATAGCGATAGAAATAGCCTTCCTCGGCCGCAAGCCTGTCGATAAACGCCAAGTCGGTGTCGCCGGCCTGCACGCAGTATTCGCGCGACAGGTATTCCTGCGTCGTCACCTGTTCGTAATCGGTAATCCCCTGCCGTTTGATGACGTCGGCCAGGATCTCGGGCACGGACAGGTGCTGGTAGATGCGCCAGTCGGAACACAGCGCGGCGCGCGCCAGTGACGGTTCGAGCACCACGCGATAGCGCGTGCGCCGAAAGCCCGTGTCGCCCTGGACCAATTCAGTGATGATGCCGTGCACATAGCGCACCGGCAGCGCACCGCGCCATATCGTGAACAGCGCGGGCTGATCCAGCAAGGCGCCGAAATCGACGGCAGGGTCAAAACTGGACAAGTCCACGCATAGCCGATAGGGCTCGGACAGGGCCTCGTCCAGCGTGAATTCAATAACGTCGAACGCCGCGCCGCTGGCGGTCGTGAACGTGAATCTGAACGTGGATGTGAGCGTGGGGCGCGGGTCGGACAGCCGTGGCACGGCGGTGCTCCTTTTCTGTCAGGCAAGATCGAATCCAGCATCTTGCCCAGCCACGAAAGGCGCTGTCCATGAGACGACTACGAAACTTAAGCTAACGCTCTGCTAGGCGGCCAAGTTGCGTTTGAGCGCGTGGACCAGGTCCGCGCGCGCTTCTTGCGCCTGGGCAAGCAGGCGCGTCATGCCGATAAAGCTGTGGGGCACGCCGGAATAGACCACCAGCATGGGCGCGGCGCCACTGGCGAACAGCTTGTTGGCCAGGTCCAGCGTGTCGTCCAGCAGGGGGTCCAGCGCGGCGGCTTGCAGGATCAACGGCGGCAGTCCGGCAACGTCGGCATGCAGCGGGGCCACGCCGGGGTCCGTCAATTGGGCGGCGTCGGCAACGTATTGGTCCCAGAACCAATCCAGCTTTTCCGTGGACAGCCCAAAGCGTCCGTCGCCAAACGATTCCTGCGACGGCGTATCGCGGCGGGCCGACAGCATGCCGTAGATGACCACGCCGGTCTTGATGAACGCATCGCCCTCATCGCGCAGGCGTTGCAGCGCGGCCAGCGTCAGGTTGCCGCCCGCCGATTCACCGCCCACGGCCAGGCGCTGCGCGTCCAGGCCCAGTGCCGGCGCTTCGTCGCGCAACCAGCGCAAGGCGCCCAGCACCTGTTCCAGTGCAACGGGGTAGCGCGCTTCGGGGGACAAGGCGTAGGACAGGCCGGCCGTGACGATGCCCGCGTCGGCCGCGATTTCGCGCTTCCAGCGGTCCAGCGTGTCCAGGTCGCCTTGCGCGAAGCCGCCACCGTGCAGGTGCAGGTACAAGGGCAGGGGCTTGTCGCTGGCGCCTTCGGGGTAGTACAGGCGCAGCGTGGCCGGCACCGGCAGATGATCCAGCCGATGTTCCACCACGCGGCCGACCGGTGGCGCGGGCTGGCTTAACCAGTGTTGATAGGCGCGGCTTTTTTTGCGGCATTCGGCGATGGGCGTTGTCAGCACGTTCGGCGTGCCGACGCCGTGTTGCTTGGCCAGGGCTTGCGCCGCCAGCACGTCGGGCGCCAGGGTGGGGATGGGGGATGAGCTCATGCAGTTACCAGTCGGGGGTGGGGCGGTGTCGCTTACCCGTGAAGGATACCAATGCCCGGAACCCGCGAGTATGACGCGGTTTGGCGGCCAACGGGGGCCGAAGCTGGGGCCGGCGGCGCGACATGGGCGGCCGTCGCGGCGGGCAGGGCAGGCGCGGCGGGCACGGCGGCCAATAGCGTGCGCGTGTAGGGGTGCGCCGGCTGGCGCCAGATGGTCTCGGGCGTTCCGTGTTCCACGATGCGGCCCTGGTTCATGACCATGACCCGGTCGCACAGATAACGCACCACGGCCAGATCGTGGGAGATGAACAGGTAGGACAGGCCCAGCTCGTTCTTCAAGTCGACCAACAGATTCAGTATCTGCGCCTGCACCGACACGTCCAGCGCCGACACGGGTTCGTCCAGCACTACCAGGGACGGGCGCGTGATCAGCGCGCGGGCGATGCCGATGCGTTGGCGCTGCCCGCCCGAGAACTCGTTGGGATAGCGTCTGGCCGCGTCGGCGGGCAAGCCGACGTTGTCAAGCATCCGAGCCACGTGCCGGCCTCGTTCGGCGCGGTCGCGCACGCCGTGCACCTTCAACACGGCGGCCAGGATGTCGTGCACGGTATGGCGCGGGTTCAATGAGGCGTAGGGGTCCTGGAACACCATCTGTATATGCCGCCGCGATGCTTTTAGCGCGCGTTGGGACAGGGCCAGCAGATCGGTGCCACGCAGCAGCGCCTGGCCGGTATGCGCGGGTGTCAGGCGCAGCAGCGTGCGCGACAGGCTGGATTTGCCGCTACCTGATTCGCCCACCAAACCCAGCGTTTCGCCGTGAGCGATATCGAAGGACACGTCATCGACCGCCAGCACGTCGACGCCTCGGCGTCCCGCATAGCGCGTGGTCAGGCCCCGCACGCTGAGCAGCGGCGCGGCGCTGTGCTGCCCGGTCGCACCGTGCGCTTGGCCAGCGCCCGTGGACGTGCGCAATGTGAAATGCGGTTCGCCATCGCCATGTCCATGACTGACCACGATCTCCGGCAGCCGTGCCTGACGGTAGTGCAGCCCGCCGCGCGCGTGTAGCGATGCGCCCAGCAGCCCCTGCGTATAGGGGTGCGACGGCGCGGCGAACAGTTGGACGGCCGGCGCTTCTTCCAGTTTTTTGCCACCGTGCATGACGAGGACACGATCGGCCCATTGCCGCACCACACCGAGATCGTGCGTGATCAGCAGCACGCTCATGCCCAGGTCGCGCCGCAGCTCGTCCAGCAATTGCAGGATCTGCGCCTGGATGGTGACGTCGAGCGCGGTGGTGGGCTCGTCGGCAATCAGCAGTTTCGGCCGGCAGGCGATAGCCATGGCGATCATTACACGCTGGCGTTGGCCGCCCGACAACTGCATCGGGTAGTCGTCGATGCGGCGTTCGGGGTCGGGGATGCGAACGCGCGCCAGCAGCTCCAGCGTGCGGTGGCGCAACGCGGTACGCCCGATGTCCTCGTGGCAACGGATGGCTTCGGCGATTTGCCGGCCGATGGTCAGCACCGGGTTCAGTGAGGTCATGGGCTCCTGGAAGATCATGGCGATGTCGCGGCCGCGCACCTGGCGCAGCTGCCGGTCCGGCAGGGCGGCCAGGTCCACGTCGTTGAACAGGATGCGGCCCTGCACCCGGCTGCCGGGCGCAAGCAGGCGCAGCACGGCCAGTGCCGTAGTCGACTTGCCGCAGCCGGATTCACCGACCAGCGCCAGCGTTTCGCCCGCCGCTACGTCAAAGCTCAAACCGTCGACGGCGCGGCGCTGCCCGTCGTCGGCGCGAAACGACACGGTCAGGTCTTGCACGCTTAAGAGCGCACGGGTGTCGGGGGGGTGGGACGTGCGTGTCATGCGGACAGCCTCGGGTTAAAGGCATCGTTCAAGGCGTCGCCCAGCAGGTTCAGCGACAACACGGTCAGCACGATGGACAGGCCGGGCAGGGCGGCCAGGTACCACGCGGTGCGCAGCATCTCGCGCGCGTCGCCGATCATGCTGCCCCAGGACACGGCGTTCGGATCGCCCATGTGCATGAACGACAGGGCGGATTCCATGAGGATGGCGTTGGCCACCAGCACCGAGGTCGTCACGATGACGGGCGGCAGCGCGTTGGGCAAAATTTCCAGCAGGGCGATGCGTGCGTGGCCAAAGCCGTTGCTGCGCGCGGCCAGCACGAATTCGGTTTCGCGCAGGGTCCGAAATTCAGCGCGAACCAGCCGCGCCACCACGGGCCACGAGGCCGCGCCGATCGATAGCGCGATGACGCCGACCGACGGGCGCCCGATGGCCACGATCACCACCACCAGCAAGAACGAAGGAATTGTTTGCAGCAGTTCGGTGACGCGCATCAGCACCACGTCCACCCAGCCGCCGAAGTAGCCGGCCGACGCGCCTACGGCAATGCCGATCGCCAAACTGAGCAGCGCGGCCGTCACGCCGACCGTCAACGACACGCGGGCGCCGTGCGCCAGGCCGGCCGCGATGTCGCGGCCCATCGTGTCGGTGCCCAGCCAGAACTCCGGGTCTTGACCGGGCCACTGGATCGGCGGACCGACCATGTCGAGCGGGTCGTGCGGAAACACCCAGGGCGCGGTAATGGCGGCGCACAGGATCAACAGCAACAGCACGCCGCCGACCACCGCGCCAGGGTTGGCCAGTAGCCGGCGCAGCGTGCGCGCACGGCGTGGGGGGCTCATGGCCAGGGCCAGGGGCGCGGGCGGCGGCAAAGACGGGGACGAGAAATCAGGCGGCATGAAATGAAGTGAAGGAAAGAGGGAACAAGGAACGTGGGCGAAGGCCCCAGGACCAAATACGAAGGACCCAAGGCCAAAGACCCACGGCCAAGGACCCAAGGCCAAGCAATGCATAGCGGCCAGGCGGCCAAGCGGCCAAACGCCAGAACGCCAGAACGCCAGAACGTCATCAGCCGACGCGAATGCGCGGATCCAGCAGCGTCTGCAACAGATCGACCAGAATGTTGGCCACGATCACCAGCAGCGAAGACAGCACCAGGATGCCCAGCAACACGACATAGTCGCGCGCCATGACCGACTCGTAGGCCAGGCGGCCCAGCCCGGGCCAGCTAAAGACCGTCTCGACTACCACCGCGCCGCCCAGCAGCGTGCCGAAGTTCAAGCCGGCAACGGTGGTAACCGGAATCAGCGCATTGCGCAGCACGTGCCGCAACGCCACGGCCGTGGGCGCGACGCCCTTGGCGTGCGCGGTGCGCACGAAGTCCTGCCGGCTGACCTCCAGCATGGCCGCGCGCGTCAGCCGCGCGAAGATGGCCACGTAGAAGCCCGCCAAGGCCAAGGTCGGCAGTACCAGGTGGCGCGCCACGTCCAGCAGGTGCGCCAGGCCGGTGGCGGGCGCGCCGATCGTCGACACCCCGCCCGGCGGCAGCCAACCCAGCTGCACGGAAAGCAGGATGATGGCCATCAGCCCCAGCCAGAAGCCCGGAGTGGAATACAGCAGCAACGCCGCCAGCGACAGCACGCGGTCCGGCCAGCGGCCCACAAAGGTGGCCATGACCGCGCCCAGCGTGATACCGGCGGCCAGCGCGCATCCCAACGCGCTGAACATCAGCAGCACCGTGTTGCCCAAGCGGCTGAAGATCAGGTCGGACACCGGCAGGTTGTAGCGCGGCGATATCCCCAGGTTCAGGCTGGCCAGATTGCCCAGGTAGGCGCCAAGTTGCTGCAACACCGGGCGGTCCAGCCCGAACTGGCTGCGCATGGCCGCCATGCCGGCTTCGGTGGCCGACCCGGACTCGGCCGCGATCACGTCGGCAGCATCGCCCGGCACGGCTTGCAGCAGGAAAAAACTCAGCAGGATGACCCCGATGACGGTCGGGATCGCCTGGACCAGGGACAAGCCCAGCGTGCGGGCGGCGCGTCGCGGGTTCATTGCAGGTAGACGTCCGCCAAGTTGGATTCCACGCCGTCGGCCGTCAGCGAATGGTCGTGCACACGCTGGTTGGCGATGGTGATGAATTCGGGCTGATACAGGTTCAGGTCGGGCACCTCGCGCGCGACGATCTGCTGAAAGTCCTTGAACAGCTGGACGCGCCGCGCGGGGTCGTTTTCAACGGCGGCGGCTTCCAGCAAGGCATCGACCTGCGGGTTCTGATAATGCGTGCCGTTGGAAAAAGGCACGCCCCGGATGAAGTTCCTGGACCAGTACAGCCGCTGCACGCCGACCGTGGGGTCGAACAGATTGCTGGCGCCATTGGTGGTGAAGGCGAAGTCGCGATCGGTATAGACGCGCTTGATGAAGGCCGAGGCGTCTTGCGAGCGCACCGTCACGGCGATGCCGGTGCGCGCCAGCGTCGTGCGCAGATAATCGGCCAGCCGTGCGCCGTCAGAGCCGATCGGGTTGTAGTCCAGCGGCACCCGAAAGCGCACGCCGTCCGGCCCCTTGGGGTAACCGGCTTCGTCCAGCAGCGCGTTGGCGCGCTTCAGGTCAAAGGCGTAAGGCGACGGCGTGGGGTCGTTATAGGCTTTCAGGCCGGGCGCAATCGGCGAATACGCCACCTGGCCCACGCCGTAGTTCACAACTTTCAGGATGACGTTGCGGTCGATGGCGTGGGCCACCGCCTGCCGCACTTTCTCGTTCTTGAAATGCGGCTCGTCCAGGTTGAATTCCAGCCGCGTCACGTTGTACGAATAGCTGTTGCCGCGCGTTTCGAACCGCAGTGACGGCACGGCTTTCAGGCGCGCCAGGTCGGCCAGTGGCACGGGCGTGCGGTAGCCCAGGTCCACGGTGCCGGTTTCAAACGCGATGGCGGCGGCGGCGGGGTCGGCCACCACGCGCACGATCAGGCGGTCGATATAGGGCTTGGGCTTGTCCCAGTAGTCCGGGTTGCGTTCATACACGATGTGGCTGCCGCGCACCCATTCCTTGAACTTGTACGGGCCGGTGCCGATGGGTGCGGAGATCGCCGGGTTGGTCAACGGGTCGGGGCCATCAAAGATGTGCTTGGGGATGATGGGCGTCTCGGTGGCGACGAAGGCGCGGATGAGGTAGGGCGCCGGCTTGGCCAGGCGCAGCACCACGGTGTGGTCGTCCGGCGTTTCGATGGCGGTGACGTTGGCGAACGTGTTGCGCCCGCGCGGGTGGATCTTCTTGAGCAGCCCGATAGAAAACGCGACGTCGGCGGCGGTGAACGGCTTGCCGTCATGCCATTTCACGCCTTGGCGTAGCGTGAAGGTGTAGACAGTGCCGTCGGGGCTGACCTGCCAGGCGGTGGCTAGTTGCGGCTGGGGATTCAAGTCGTAGTCGTACTTGAGCAGGCCTTCGGTGACCTTGGCGCTGACGCTGAGGATGGGCGTGGCGACGTTGCCCACCGTCACCAGCGCGGTCGGTTCGGAAGGCAATAGCAGGGTCAGCGTACCGCCCCGGGTGGGCTCGGCGTGCAGGGCGGGCGCAAAGGCAAGCAAGGCGCCGGCCAGCAGCAGGCCGAGACGGGCGCGTCGAGTCGTGGTGGCGATGCGGCGGGTGATGCGGGTCGCGATCCGGGTCGCGATCCGGGGGGAGCTTTGGGTCAACGTTGGGGTCAAGATCGGGCTCGGGGTCTGGTTCAAGGTCAGGTGCTGGGTCGGGATCGGGTTCTGTTTCGGTTTCGGGATCGGGATCGGTTTCCGGATCGGTTGCGGCGTCGGTGTCACGCTTGTGGCTCCCGGTAGGCCATGCGCGCCTGGTCGGCGCTGACCAGGCCGTCGCGCACATCGCGATCAATGCGCTCGGCGTCGCGGCCGGCGGGGTCGCCCAGTCCGCCGCCGCCGGGTGTTTGCACGACCAACCTTTCGCCGGGGGGAACCAGCTGTCGCCCCTTGGCGCGCAGTGTGGCGCCGCCGGCCAGGCCCAGTTGGCCGCCCGCGCCGGCGTGGCCGCCCAGCGCGCCGCGCGCCGGATGCACGACGCGGTCGAACGCGGCGGCAATGATCATGGCGGCTTGTGGGTCGGCGTGGCGCACCACGATGGTTTGGCCCAGCCCCCCGCGCTGCGTGCCGGGGCCGCCCGAGTCCGGCCGGTATTCCTTTTGTTCGAAGACCAGCGGGTTGGCGCTTTCCAGGATCTCAAGCGATACATTGCGCACGCCGCTGGGGTAGGACGTGACGGACAACCCGTCCTTGCCGGGCCGCGCACCGGTGCCGCCGGTCGAAAAACTGACGGCGTTAAAGCGCGGGCCGGCCAGCAGCGCTTCCTGCTGTTCGGGCGTGGCGCCCGCCAGGGGCTCGCCGCCGACCAGATGCAGGTTCCACAGCGACGACGCGCCCTCGGCCGGAACCTGATCCGCCCGGGCCTGGCGCAGCGCGCCAAAGACCACGTCGGGCAACATCTGCCCAATGATGTGGCGCGCCGTGACGGCGGCGGGAAAACGCGCATTCAGAATCGAGCCGTCGGGCGCCGCGACTTCGACGCACGACAGGGACCCCGCGTTGTTGGGCACGTCGGCGCCGATCAGGCAGCGCACGCCAAACGAGGTATAGGCGTCGGTGTAGGCCTTCACCACGTTGATGCCGCGCGCCACGCTGGGCGAGGTGCCGGCGAAGTCGATTCGGATCTTGTCGCGCGCGATGCTCACGCTGGCTTGCAAGGTGATCGGCGCGTCGTAGCCGTCGATAACAAGCGTGTTATGCCAGGTGCCTTGCGGCCATTGGGCGATGGCCTGGCGCATGGCGTTTTCGGACTGCTCGATGATGTAGCCGCCCAGGGCGTCCAGTCCGCCCAGCTCAAACTCCGTCAACAACGATTTCAGGCGGCGCCCGCCGATCGCGTTGCAGGCCACCAACGCGTACAGGTCGCCTTCCACCTGTTCGGGCTCGCGCACGTTGGCGCGAATAATGGCCAGCACGCCCGGGTCCACTTCGTGTTGATGGAAGAAGCGCAGGATGGGCAGGAACAGGCCTTCGTGATAGATCTCCAAACCGTCGGCACTGCTGCCGATGCCGCCGATATCGATCACGTGCAAGGTGGAGGCAAACAGCGCCACCAGCGCGCCATCGTGAAACACCGGCGTCACCATGGTCATGTCGAACAGGTGGCCGGTGCCTTTCCAGGGGTCGTTGGTCAGCAGCACGTCGCCATCCTTTAGCGATTCGGGCGGGAAGACGCGCAGAAAGTGTTTGACGGATTCGGCCATGGCGTTGACGTGCCCGGGCGTGCCGGTGACGGCTTGCGCGATCATGCGGCCATCGGGCAGGAACACGCCGGCGGACAGGTCGCCGGCTTCCCGCGTGGCGGTGCCGAAGGCGGATCGGATCAATACCTGCGCCTGCTCTTCCACGACGGACAGCAGGCGGTTCCATGCCAGTTGGAAACGGATGCGCTCTTGTGCCACGGGCGCGGCGGCGGTGGCCGGGTGCAAGCGGTCGGCTTGGGTGCTCATGATGTGTAGTCCTTGTCGGCGGCGTCGGCCTGGCGACGCTGGGCCGCACGGGTATCGTCCAGCACCAGCGAGCCCAGGCGGCTGCGGCGCGCGACGAAGCCGGGCGGCACGAAGGTGGTGGTTTCGTCTTCCACGACCAGCGCGGGGCCGGTCAGCGTCTGTTCGGGGTCCAGCGATTGGCGTTCGTAGACGGGGATGTCGATGCGGCGGCCCTGGGCGGCGTCGTACACCGGGCGCGTGCCTGCGACGCGCGCCGCCGTGCCCTGGCCGGCGGCAATGGGGTCGTGCGGCCGTGCGCGGCGCTGGCCGGCTTGCGCGGCTACGGACCAGCTCACGGCTTCGGGCGCCACGTGCGGCAGGCTGCGTCCATACAGTTCGGCGTAGCGCTGGGCGAAGGCCGCGGCTAGCCGGGCGCTGGCCGACTCGTCGAACGGTCCGTCCGGCAGGTCGACCGCAATTTCGTGCCCCTGGCCGCTGTAGCGCATGAATACCACCCGTTTGTGCGTCAAGGCGGTGTCCGGGGCGGCCCGGCGCACCACGGCGTCGACGCCGGCGGTCAGTTCGTCAAGCAGGCGCTGCACGGCGGCGTGGTCGATGCCATCGACGCGCTGGTGAAAGCTGCGAACGGCCTGATAGGCGATGGGCGCCCACAGGAAACCCACCGCCGATCCCACGCCGGCGGATTCCGGAATGATGACGCGCTCGATGCCCAGCTTGCGCGCCAGCGCCGCCGCATGCAGCGGCGCCGCGCCGCCAAAGGCGATAAGGGTGTGTTCTTCGGCCGTCTTGCCCAGCTCCGAGGCATGGACGCGCGCGGCGTTGGCCATGTTCTCGGTGACGACATCGATGATGGCCTGCGCGGCCTGCGGCGCATCCAGCTCGGCGGGCGTGGCCAGGTGCGCCTGAACGGCACGCTGCGCCAACTCGGGTTGCAGTTTGACCTTGCCCACCGCGAAACGGTCGGGCGTTACGTTGCCGATCACGGCGTGCGCATCGGTCACCGTGGGCAGTTCACCGCCGTTGCAGTAGGCGGCGGGGCCGGGCGCGGAACCCGCGCTGTCGGGGCCCACCTGCACCACGCCCAGGTGGTTGACGCGAGCGATGGAGCCGCCACCGGCGCCGATTTCCACCATCTCGATGACAGGTATGCGGATAGGCAGGCCGGAGCCTTTCAGGTGCCGGTGCACGCGGCCGAATTCAAAGCTGCGGCTGACCTGGGGTTCGAAGTCGTCGATGTAGCAGATCTTCGCGGTGGTGCCGCCCATGTCGAACGATAGCGCGCGCGCGGAGCCGGTCTGCTCGGCGATGTGCTGCGCCAGGATGGCGCCACCCGCCGGCCCCGATTCGACCAGGCGCACCGGTTCTTCCACCCCGGTTTGCAGCGTGGCGATGGCCCCGCCCGAGGTCATCAGAAACGGTTCGTCGCGCAAGCCGCGTTCGCGGGCCGCGTCGTTCAGCCGACGCAGATAGCCCGACACCTGCGGCTGCACATAGGCGTTGGCGCTGACGGTGGACAGGCGCGGATATTCGCGGATCTCGGCGCAGATGTCCGATGACAGCGACACCCACAGGCCCGGCGCGTGGGCCTGCAACAGCTCGCGGATGCGGCGTTCGTGGGCGGGGTAGGCGTAGCTGTGCAGCAGGCAGACCGCCACGCTTTCAATACGCGCGGCGATCAGTTCATGCGCCAGCGCGATGACCTGCGACTCGTCCAGCGGCGTCAGCACCTGCCCGCGCGCGTCGACCCGTTCGGTGACGCCATGGCGCCAGGGGCGGGGCACCAGCGGCTGGGGCTTGTCCAGGAAAATGTCGTATTGCGCGAAGCGGTCTTCCAGGCCGATCTCGACCAGATCCCGAAAGCCCGCCGTGGTCAGCAGGGCGGTGCGCGCGCCCTTGCGTTCAATCAGCGCATTGGTGGCCAGCGTGGTGCCCAGGATCAGCAAGCTGACGTCGGGCCAGCGCAGGCCCGCTACGCCCAGCAGTTCTTCAATGCCTTGCAGCACGGCCGTCTCCGGGGTGGCGGGCGTGGTCAGCAGCTTGGCGGACCAGCGGCGGTCGTCGCGTTCCAGAACGATGTCGGTAAACGTGCCGCCCACGTCGACGGCGACGCGCACGGGTGGGGCCTGGGGCTCCCGAAGGGAAATATCTGGCATGGGGTGACAGCAGGGCGCACGGTGCGCCATCGGCGTTGGAAGAACCCCAGATCCTAAGCAGTCACCGCGCGCACATGAACGATGATTTTCGAGTTTCGATATGCGGTTTGCGCGGCGCGGATGCGTCTGGCGGCCGGCTTGGCGCTATGATCGTTGCGTCTTTGGCCGGCTCCGGCGCCTTCCCGGAAATGCAACGCACGCAGGAAACTCACCGCATGAATGATCGTCTACACCAGACGCTGCTTCGGTTTGACCAGTACAACGGCACCGACCCCAATCTGTTCGCCTGGCAGGGCGAGACCTGTCCGCAGGAGCTATTCCTGGCGCAAAAGCTGCATGAATGGGTGATGAAGCTGGCGCCGGATGCGTCGGAACCGCTGGTGCTGGCCTCGCGCTGCCAGCACATCGGGCGCTGGGAAATCACGCGCAAGAGCTATCCCGACGGGCGCGTGGGTTACCTGACGTGGCGCAAGGCGCTGGCGCGGCATCATGCCGCCATCGCGGAAGGCATACTGCGCGACGCGGGCTACGCCGACGACGTGATCGACCGCGTGAGAACCATCGTGATGAAGCAGGGCATCAAGCAGGACGCCGACGTGCAGACCATGGAAAACGCCTTGTGCCTGGTGTTTTTGCAATACCAGTACGAAGCGTTCCATCCCGCGCATGGGGAGAAGATCGTGGAGATCTTGAGGAAGTCGTTGCAGAAAATGGACGCGGCGGGTCACCAGTGGGCGCTGACGCTGCCGTACAGCCCGACAGGGATGCGGTATCTGGAGCAGGCGCTGGCGGCCTGAGGCAAGGACGCATGCAAAAGCCCGGCCCGCGACGGATCGTTGCGGGCCGGGCTTTTTGCCGTCATCGGGCGATGTGGCCCGATGACGGTGTGACTCAGGACTGCGCGGGCTTGTCGGCGGACGAATCCGTGGACGAATCCGTGGACGAATCCGTGGCCGGCGAAGTCGGCTCGGCGGACGGTGCATCAGCCGCCGGGGTCGACGCATCGCTGGATGCATCCGGCGTGGCGGCGGGCGTTGCGGAGGCCGCGCTTTCAGTCGGAGTTGCAGGAGGAGTTGCAGCCGGAGTTGCAGCCGTCTCGGCCGGCGCTTGCGGGGCCGATTGCACCGGTGCGGCAACATCCGCCGTCACGGGCGCCGTCACGGGCGCAGGCACGGCGGCGTCACCGGTAGCGGCGTCACCGGTACCGGCGGCTGCCGCGGCTTCGGCTTTCTTGGCCTTGTTGCGCGCGGCGGCGTTCTTGGATGCGCTGCGCGAGGCCATGCGCTTGGCATGCTTGGCTTCGTTGGCCGTCACGACGCCCGAGGGTTCGCCGTTCAGGTCCACACGCGGCGCGTCCTCGACCATGCTGGCCCAATAGCGGCGGCCATCGCACCAGGTCTTGACCGCTTCCTTGATCTGCGCTTCGTCCAGTTGCAGCGTCTGGGCATGTTGCACCAAGTCTGCCAGCACGCCCAGCTTCAGCGGAAGCTTCGGCGAGGGGTTCTTGGGGAAGGCCTTGGGAAACTGGCGTTGCAAGCGCGAAATTGCGACCACGACCGGGTCCACGGGCGATTCGCGCCGGTCGGCGCGTTGCGGCCGCTGGCCCTTGTCGCCGCCCTGGGAACGGGCGTTCTTGTCACCGCCTTGCGGGCGCGGGCCCTTATCGCCTTGCGGACGCGGGCCTTTGCCGCCGCCGGGTGGGCGGGGGCCTTTGCCTGCGCCTTGCGGACGCGATTCTTTCTTGGGGGTCGGCTCTTCAGGCGCCTGCTTGGTGATCAAGGCCCGGATCGCGGCTAACTGTTCTAGTCCCATGTGCTACACAAAAAAAAGGTTGAGGCCGTGAGCATCAGCGCTCGGGCGGCTATCCCGACAGCACGACAAGCAGTGCCAGGGATAAAAGAATGCCGAACGCGGCCAGGGCAAACGGCAGTAGTAGAACATACACGCTGCGTTCTTGCCCTTGTCCGTGGGCCAAACCCGCCGCAATTGACATCCTGACGGGTGAAAAAAACCCCATCGACGTGCCTGAAACGTGTAACAGCGCTGCCGCTGCCGGCACATTCAGACCCGCGTGCAGGGCTAATGATAGCTGGGACGGCATGAACAGGCTGTTCGGCGCGTTGCCGCTGTTGGCCAGAATGCCGAAGGCGCCGGCAAGCAGCGGCGTGATCAGGATGGTCCAGTCCCGCAAGGCGGCGAACAGGCCGTCGGCATAGGCTTGCGAGATGCCGGCGCCGGCCAGCACCTCGGCCATCATGGCAAACAGAAAGACGGACATGACGGCATGCCGGCCGGTGCGCCAGGCCGCGCGCGCCTGCGCGGCCAGCGCGCCCGGCTGGCGCCGCCACACCGCCATGGCCAGCGCGCCGGCAACGAGCCAACTGCCGGCATGCAGAAACGGCATCCAGGCGGGCAGGTCGGCAAACGGCCGGATATCGGCCCAGGCGCCCAACGCGCGATTCAGCGTAGGAATGAGCCGCGTGGCCACCAGGCACGCAATCACCAGGATGTAGGGCAACGCGCGGCGGGCGGCCGCAAGCGCCTGGGTGCGATCGGGCCTGCGATCCAGCACGAAGCGCAGCACGATCAAGGGGCCGTAGGCGGCCAGCAGCGCCGTCTCGGGGCCCAACAGGGCTGTGGCGGCGCAAAGCGATGCCAGGCTGGTGACGATCCAGCCGGCTTCCCTGACGTGCTCGGCGGTGCCGACTTTAATGCCCGCAATGCGCGCCGTGCGCCAGAACAGCGTCATCCACACGGCCATCAACAAGGCCACCGCCACCATGCTGTACAACGCCAGCTGCGGGGCTGGAACGCGTGCGTAGGCGGACGCCAGCAAGGTGCCGCTGCCCATCGCGCCCCAAGGGATCAGCGTCTGGCTCAACAGCGCGAAGATCATGATGTCGCGGGGCTTGAGCCCCAGCGGGCGGATAAGCAGCACGGTGCCCAGCATGCCCACGCCAAAACCCGTAGCGGATTCGGCAAAAGGGCCGATCAGGAAACAGGCAAAGAACAAGCGCCGCCGACGCGCCAGCGGGTCGTTCAGTTCTGGAGGATGAACGGCAAAGCGATCACCGCCGGCCGGGGCCGGCTGCGTGGGCGAGGCCATCTGCCAGAACAACAAGCCGCCCAGGATGTAGGGCGTGATGATCCACCCGATCCACCCGCCGCGTTCCAGGGTCACCGCCAGCTGCGCGCCGGTGAAAGCGCCGGGCGCGGTACTCAGCGCTACCGCAATGGCGGCGAACAGTCCCAGCACCGCCGCCATCGTTGTGTTGACTCGCCCGCTGGCGATGGCAACGATCACGGTCAGCGCGGGCAGGGACCACAGCAGGTAGGTCATGGGAACGTGGGTGGGCGTAGGCCGCCTACGGCGCGGCCACTCGGGCCGGTGCGCGCAGCACGATCTGCGTGATTTCGGAAGGGCGGCCCAGGCGGACCGGAAAGCCCGGCCACAGCCCGGTGCCATTACTCACATATAACTGCATGCCGTTCACCTGATATAGGCCGGACACATAGCCCTCGTTGGCCAGTTGCGTCAGCAGGTGCGGTCCCAGGATCTGGCCACCATGCGTATGGCCGGACAGTTGCAGTCCGGCCCCGGCCTGGGCGTTCAGCGCCGCGCCTGGGGGGCGATGGCTCAGCAAAATGACCGGGTCGGTCTTGGGCACGCCCTGCAATGCCCGCGCCACGTCCGGCACGGGCTGGTCGTAGGCGGCCGCCATCTTGTCGGTAACGCCCGCCAGCACCAGGCGCTGTCCATTGGGCGTCAGCGTGACGTGGTCATTGAGCAGCAGGCGCAGGCCCAGCTTTTCGAAGGCGGGCAGCCAGCGCTGGTACTCGGCGTAGTACTCGTGGTTGCCGGGGATGGCGTACACGCCTTGTGGCGCGCGCAGGGCTTGCAGCGGCAGCACATCGGCCGCGCGCGCATCGGTCGTGCCGTCGACCAGATCCCCCGTGATGACGATAAGGTCCGGGTTCAGCGCATTGGTTTTCTTGACCACCGCGTCCATCCACGGCGCTTCCAGAAGGCGGCTGGCGTGCAGGTCGGTCAGTTGCACCAGCCGAAAGCCGTCCAGTTTGGGCGGCAGTTTGGGCAGGGCGATTTCCAGCGTTTTGACATCGGGCACGCGCACGGCCTGCCACACGCCAATGGCCGACAGCAGCGCAGCCGCCACCGCCGCACCCTGCGCCCAACCGCGCGCAGCCAGCAGCCCGCGACCCCGCTTGCGCGAGAACACGTAGACCACCACGCCCACCACGTCGCGCAGCAACAGCAGCATGGCCAGCAGCAGCAGGGCGCCAAAGGCCCAGCCCAGCGCCATCAGCAAGGTGGCGGGCACCTCGGGCGAGGCCATCGAGCCAAAGAAATTGCGCGTCACCAGATGGTGCTCGGCCACACCCAGCAACAACAGGGACAACGCCCCCTTGGCAGGGCGGGATAGCGACAGGGGCAGGACGAAACGCCAGATGACGTAAAGACTGATCAGTCCGGTAAAGACATGGAACACGAAGGGATTCCTACGGAAAACGACTGGAATAAGGGCCGAAGCCAGCGACATTATGCCGATGCGCCGGGTGCCGTGTTGGGTATGCCCACGGCGCGTAGGGACAAATTTGCGTCGTGGATTTATGTGGCATCCCCCGTGGCCGTCCCCCGTCGTAAATTCACAACAGCAAACGTATATGCGAATCAGTCGCATTACACTCCTTTCCCACAACGCAACCCGAAGTGGGAAAGGAAAGCAGCATGCAAGATCAAAGGCCGCTGGGCGGCAGCCCCCGTATTCATTCTTCCGACCGTCCTGCGTGGCGGCTGCGCCGCGCGTCGGCGCTGGTGTTGATGGCGCTGGCGTCCAGCGGCGCGGCGGCCCAGGCGCAGGACGGCGCCGTGGCCACCTTGCCCAGCGTGCAGGTGGTGGGCGACGGTGACCCCACCACCACGGAAGGGACGGGGTCCTACACGCCCCGCGCCACGGCGGCCGGCACGGGCATGGCCTTGACGCTGCGCGAGACACCGCAGTCGGTCACGGTGGTGACACGTCAGCGCATGGAAGACGAAGACATGCGGTCGCTGGCCGACGTCATGGCCAATACACCCGGTATCGCGGTGCAGAACTACGACAGCGAGCGCTATTCGTTCAGCTCGCGCGGGTTCGCCATCAGCAATTACCTGTACGACGGCGTGCCCACGGGCTTTGATAGCGGCTATGCGGCGGGCGAGTCGTCAATGGACACCATCATCTATGACCGCGTGGAAGTCGTGCGCGGCGCCACCGGCCTGCTGACCGGCGCCGGCAATCCGTCGGCGTCCATCAACCTGGTGCGCAAGCATGCCATCAGCCGCGAATTCAAGGCCGACATCAGCGTCAGCGCGGGCTCGTGGGACACCTATCGCGGCACGCTGGACCTTTCCACGCCGCTGAACAAGGACGGCAGCGTGCGCGGTCGCATCGTGTCCGCCTACCAGGACAACCACTCTTATCTGGACGACTACAAAAGCCAGAAGAAAGTGTTCTACGGCGTGGTCGACGCGGACATTACGTCGCGCACCACCTTCAGCGCCGGCTTCAATTACCAGGACAACAGCCCCAAGGGCAGCAGCTGGGGCGGCTTTCCGCTGTGGTACGCCGACAGCGGGCGCACCGACTGGAAGCGGTCGCTGAACACCGGGGCCGACTGGAGCTCCTGGGCCAGCACCACGACGGGCGGCTTCGCCAGCCTGGAGCATCGCTTTGACAATGATTGGCGGGTGCAGGCGGTGGCCTCGCATTCCAAGCACGAAATGGATGGCAAGCTGCTCTATCTGTACGGCTGGCCCGACCGCCAGACCGGCCTGGGCGTGAACGGGTCGCCCTCGTGGTACCTGGGCGACCGCAAGCAGAACAGCCTGGACATCAAGGCCACCGGCCCGTTCACCGCCTTTGGCCGCCGCCACGAAGCCGTGGTGGGCGCCAGCTTCACCCGCCAGTACGCCGACTTTGATTACCGCGCGGGCTTGAACGCCGCGCCGGTGGGCAACTTCTTTGACTGGGACGGCTCGTATCCGGAACCCGACTGGAGCGACACGGCGGTGACCGCCAGCCGCTACACCACCAAGCAGACGGGCTGGTACGGCGCGCTGCGCCTGAACCTGGCCGACCCGCTCAAGCTGATCGTCGGCGGCCGTTACAGCACCTGGAAAACGGATTCCGTGGGCTTTGGCGGTGGCGACCACACCGCGTTCGACAAGAACGCGTTCACGCCGTACGCGGGGCTGCTGTACGACATCAACGACAACTACACCGCCTACGTCAGCTACACCGGCATCTTCAACCCGCAAAGCTACCAGGACCGCAACGGCGGCTGGCTGGACCCGCTGGAAGGCAAATCCTACGAGGCCGGCGTCAAGGGCGAATTCCTGGAAGGCCGCTTGAACGCCAGCGCGGCGGTGTTCCAGGTGGAACAGGACAACGTGGCGCAGACCGACCCGGGTTACCTGGTGCCGGGTTCGATCAACCAGGCTTATCGGGCCGCACAAGGAACGCGCAGCCGGGGCTTTGACCTGGAAGTGTCCGGAGAAGTGACGCCGGGCTGGAACCTGGCGGCGGGCTGGTCGCACTGGACCGCGCGTGATGGCGACGGCGCGGCCATCCAGACCGACCAGCCGCGCACGCTGGTGCGCGTCTTCACCACCTACCAGTTGCCGGGCGACTGGAACCGGTTGACGGTGGGCGGCGGCGTGAACTGGCAAAGCGGCGTCTACACCATCGCCAGCGGCCCAAATGGCGACGAACGCGTGGGGCAGGGCAGCTACGCCATCACCAACCTGATGGCCCGCTACCGCTTCAACCGCAACCTGTCGGCGCAGCTGAACGTGAACAACCTGTTCGACCGCAAGTACTACAGCCAGGTCGGCTTCTACAGCCAGGGCGCGTGGGGCGCCGGCCGCAGCGCGATGGTGACGATGCGGTACCAGTACTGAGCGCGACCGGTACTGGGCGGGAGCAGTGGTAAACGGAAGCAGAAGTAAACGGCAGCAGAAGTAAACGGCAGCAGAAGTAAACGGCAGCCGTACCAAGCGTGACGGGGCTGGGCGCAGCGCGGCGGCTCCGTGGCGCGTCGCCTCCGCACTTGCCTCCGCACTCGCCGCCGCGCTTGCCTTCCCGCTACTCCGTCCTTCCCGCTACTCCGTCCTTCCCGCTACTCCGTCGCCAACAGCGCCACCGGCCCGTCTCGCAGCAGTTGGTCCAGCGCAAGTTCGCCGGCCCCGTTCACGCTGGGACGGCGGCCGGAAAGCACGTCGCGCAAGGCGTCCATGTCCGCGTCCACGTCTGCCGGCAGCGCCACGCGGGTGCCCTCCCAGTAGGCCGCTGCCTGCGCCGGTTTGCCCTGGGCGTAGCCGGCCAGCGCCATGGCGCACAGCCTGGGCGCCACGACCACCACACAGCGCCCGTCATGGCGGCGCAGGTACGCAATGACGTTCGCGGCGCGCGGGCCGTGCACCGCAAGCGGCGTGTAGTCGCCCAGGCGGAAAACGTCGGGGTGACGCGCCCGCAGCGCCAGCGCGCGCTGGATCAGTGACTGCTTGATGGCGCCACTGCGCCATGCCTGCGCGTCGGTGGCGATGGGCGTGTCAACGTGCCCTGCCAGCACGTCCGGGCGCGCGTCTTCCTGCAAGGTCGCGGTGGCATCCGTTGCATCGCCTTCCAAGGTGCCAGGCGGATTCGATTCGGCCAGCAGCGCCGCCCGCTCCGCGTAGTCCACCGGGCGGCGGTTGTCGGGATCGACCAGGCTGAAGTCCCACAGGTCCGCGCCCTGGTAAAGATCCGGCACGCCGGGCACCGTGTTGCGCAGCACCGTCTGGGTCAGGCTGTTCACAAGGCCCGCCGAAGCGATTTTCAGCGCCCAGGTGCCGATGTCTCGCAGCAGGGCCTGCCCGTCGCCGGGCTGTTGCAAGGCCTCGATGCATCGTCGGGCGGCGCCCTCGTAGTCGGCGTTCGGGTCCGTCCAACTGGTGTGCAGCTTGGCTTCGCGCAGGGCTTTTTCCTGCCACTGCGCGATGCGGCCAAGAAAGTCCGCAATGGCCTCGGGCTGTTCGCTTAGCCGCTCGGGTGACAACGACAGCGGCCACGCGCCCACCAGGCTTTGCAAAAGCAGGTAGCGGTCGGCGGGGGTGGGCGGCCCGGGTGGCGCCAGCCGGGCAATCCAGCCGTCCGCGGTGCGGCGCCACTCGTCGGGGATTTCAGACAGCACGGCCAGCCGGGCGCGCGTGTCTTCGCCGCGCTTGTGGTCGTGGGTGGCGGTGGCCAGCATGGCATGCGGGTGCGTGCCCGCACGCGCGGCGCACAGTGCATGGAACTCTTCAAGCGGCAGCGTGAACCGGGTCGGGCTGGAGCCCACTTCGTTGCGGGACAACAGCGGGCCGCGTCGGTAGAACAGCGTATCTTCCAAGGCTTTGGCGGCCAGGGGCGGCGTCAGCTGCTGGAACCGGCGCAAGGCCAGCGTGCGCGCCTCGGCCTGCTGGGAATCGGGGGCGTCCGCCGAGTCGGCGCCGGGGATTGCAGCCGCAGCCGCAGCCGGTGCGGGCGTGGCAGACGTTGAGGGCGTTGCGGACGTTGCAGACGTTGCAGACGTTGCGGGCGTTGCGGACTCGGACGGCGGCGTGCCCCCGCCCAGCCAGTGGTCCAACTGGTCCAGCAAGCGCAGGTCGGCCGACGCGTCGCCCAGCGCCGCGCGCGCCTGGTCCAGCGCGATGCGGCACCAGTGCGTATCGGCGGGGCTGCGGCCGCCGTCCTCTGCATAGGTGCGGTACACCGGGAATGCCGCCAGCAGCGCCGTCAGCACTCGGTCGATGGCGGGCTGGGTCCAATCGCGGGTTCGCGCATCCATGTGCGCGATGCGCGCCAGCGCCGTCACCAGCGCGAGCCTTTCGCTGGGGAAGTGGCGTGCCAGCATGCGGTGGCGGGCGTCGCGCAGTTGGGCCGGGGCATCGCGCGCGTCGCGGCTCAGGCTGGCCCAGAACTGTTCCAGCGGCGCCTGTGCCTGGGGGGCATGCAGCAGCGCGCCCACCTGGTCCATGAAGTCGTAGCCCGTGGTGCCGTGGGTGGGCCAATGCGGTTCCAGCGCTTCGTCGTCCGCCAGGATCTTCTCAATGACCAGATAGCCTTCGCCGGGCAGGCCGGCCTGGCTGCGGGCGTCGTCCGCCTCGCGCATGGCGCGGCGCAAGCGGCGCAGATAGGCACCGGGGCTGGCCAGGCCATCGATATGGTCGATGCGCAGGCCGTCCAGCACGCCTTCGCGGTACAAGCGCAACACCAGCGCATGCACGGCGTTGAACACGGCCTCGTCCTCCACGCGCACGCCCACCAGTTCGCTGATTTCAAAGAAGCGGCGCCAGTTGATGAGGTCGGGCGCGGTGCGCCACCAGGCCAGGCGGTAATGTTGGCGTTCCAGCAAGGCGTGCAGCCGCGCCTGGCCGGCCGCGCTGCCGGGGTCGCAGGCTGCGCACAAGGTGGCCGGGTCCCCGGTGGCCGAGCCGGGCGTTAGCGGCAACTGCTGGCCGCCGGCTTCGATATAGCTGGTGCCCGACTGCGCATCGTGCACCAGCCGGATGCCACCCGCTGCCAGGGTTTCGCTGTACGGGTCGGGCAGCACGGGCAGCAGCACCTTGCCGCGCAGCAGGGGGTCGGGCGCGTCCCAGTTGATGTCGAAGGTGCCGGCTTGCGCGCTTTGCCGGCCCAGCCGCAATACGTCGGCCCACCAGGCGTTGGACGCATGCGCGGCCATGTGATTGGGCACGATGTCGGCAATCAGGCCCATGCCGTGGGCGCGTGCCGCGTCTGCCAGCTTGCGCAGCGCGCTTTCGCCGCCCAGATCGTCACTGACGCGCTGGTGGTCGATAACGTCATAACCGTGCGTGGAGCCCGCCTTGGCCTGGGTGATGGGCGACAGGTACAAGTGGCTGACCCCCAACGCGGCGTAGTAGGGAAGCTGCCGGCGTGCGTCGTCCAGCGTGAAGTCGGCATGCAATTGCAGGCGCGCCGTGGCGCGGGGAATGCTGGGGGCGATGGGCGGGGCGACGGGCTTCATGAGCGGCCCCGCCTGGCGCGCACCGGACGCAGGCGCGCCTGGCTGGCGGGCGCGGTCAGGCAGTCGTCCACCGACAATGGCGCCCGTTGGCGCCAGTTGGGGTGTTCGTCGATGGTGCCGGGCAGGTTGGGCTGATCCAGCTGACCCGTCAGGTCTTCCAGCGTGACCAGCATCAGCGGGCAGGGCGTGGCGGCCACAAAGCCCAGCAGTTCGGCGCTGGGCGTCTGGCGGGGCAAGGGCCGGGTCGAGGCCGTGGGCGAGGACGCCTGTACCGAACGCCACAGCGTGGCGCGTTCTTCCAGGCGGCCGGATCGTTGGGCGGCTTCTTCCTGGCCGGGGCCCAGCAGGTTCAAGCGGGAGCGCCACAGAATATCCTGGGCGTGCCACCAGCCTTCCAAAGTCGGCAAATCGTGAGTCGTGGTCATGGCAACAGCGTGTTTGGGCCATTCCGAAGGGGGCAGGAAGGCCGGGGGGGCGGAAGGGGCGTCGGGCGTGTCGGACGGGTCGGAATTGTCGGATGTGTCGGATGTGTCGGAACTGTCGGAACTGTCGGAACTGTCGGAACTGTCGGAACTGTCGGAACCGTCGGAACCGTCGGAACCGTCGGGCGTGGCAGGGGCGCGCATGAACCACAGTACGTCCATGCCCAGCACGCCGTGTTCTTCCAGCAGCGCGTCAAAGCCTTCCGGCACCGTGCCCAGGTTTTCACCCACGATCAGCGCGCGATGCAGCCACGCTTCCAGGGCAGTCAGGCGCAGCAATTCGCGCAGCGGATAGCGCACATAGCCGCCGTCTTGGGGACCGGCGCCATCAGGGATCAGCCACATCCGGGCCATGCCCAGGATGTGGTCGATACGCAGGCCGCCCGCGTGGGCCAGGCAGGCTCGCAGCATGGCCAGAAACGCCGAATAGCCCGACTTCTGCAAGGCCGCGGGCGACAGCGCGGTCAGCCCCCAGCCCTGGCCCAGCGGGTTGTAGATATCCGGCGGCGCGCCCACGCTGGCGCGCTTGACCAGGTCGGCCTGGCGGCTCCATGCGTGGCTGCCCAGCGGGCTTGCGCCCACCGCCAGGTCCGCCACGATGCCCACGCGCATGCCCGCATCGCGGCCGGCATGCTGCGCCTGCTTCAGGCTGGCCGAGGCCAGCCACTGGGCAAACGCATGCGCGTCCACCTCTTGGGCATGCTGCGCGGCGAACTGTTGCGCGGCGGATGAGCGCGGGTCGCGCAGATCGGCCGGCCATTGCGTCCACGGCACGGGCGTGCCCGCCTCCAGGCTGTGCGCCGCGTGCAGCGCTTCAAACAGCGCGTGGTCACGCAGGTCTTGCCCGCCCGCGTTGCGGAAGGCGTCGTAGGCGCGGCGTTGTTCATCGCCGGCGGCCAGGGTGAAACGTTCATGCAGACGCCGCAGCAGCTGGTGCCGGAACCCGGCGGCCGCGGGCCAATCGATCAACGGCTGGGCATCCAGCGAGCGCAAGCGCGTGTGGGTCATCCCTGCCAGGGCATCGCGCACGGCGTCGGCGCCCAGGACGGCGGCGGGATCGGCGTACAAGGTGTTCAAGAACAGCCGGCTGGACGGCGAATACGGGCTGCACTGCGCCGCGTCGGCGGCAAACATGGCGTGCACGGGGCTGATCGCCAGCGCGTCCGCGCCCGCATTGCCGGCTGCCTCGGCCAAGTCGCGCAGCGCCCCAAAGTCGCCAAAGCCATGCGTGGCCTGCGTGGGATCGGGGTGGGGCCGGCGCAGGCTGTAGACCTGCACGGCCAGGCCCCAGGCGCGCGCGTCCCGCTCTTGCAGCAGCTCGTCCACGGAAGGCGCGCGGGCGGGCGCAACGGCAAGCGTCGTCACGCCGCTGGCCGTGTGCAGCGTGTAGTAGCCCGGCGTGGATGGGGCGCGCAACATTGGCGCGGTGCCGCCCGCCTGCGTGGGTCGGCCGGTACGTTGGTCTGCGCGCAGATCTGTGCGCTTGCCTGTGTGCTGGCCTGCACCTTGTCCTCCGCCTTGGCCGGCAGGCTGGTCCTCGGGCCGGTCAATGTTCTGGTCCGTCGTTTGGCCGGTGATGGCGGGCCCGGCCGGCGGTTCGATGCGATAAGCGCCGGCGCAGTTGCGTGGCAGAAACACGGCTTCACCGGTGACGGCGACCAGCATCGCGGGCAGGTGCGACTGCGATTGCATGTCGGCCAGCCTTTGTCGGCTGTCGCGAATATCCGCCTCGGACCCGGCGGGCAGGTCCATCGCGGCGAGCAGGGCGCGCAGCGTGTCGGGTGATACGCGTTGCGGGCGCTTGTCCGCGTCCGTCCAGTGTTCCGCGATACCGGCCTCGGCCGCCAACTCCGATAGCCCGGCGGGGGCGCCGGCGCTCATGCGGGCTCCTCCAGCAGCCATACCGTGCTTTCCGAGCACAGGTTGCCCTGGCACAACGCGTCGAACGCACCGGCGCGCGACTCAAACAGCAGCGCCGAAAACAAGGGCGCGGCCGACGCTTGTTGACGCGGCAGGGCCTCCGGCACGGGGCCCAGGTTGACGTACGCGGACAGCAGCGCGCCGTCCGCCAAACGCCACCTGGCATGCACGCTGTGTTCACCGACGGCACGCGCGAACACGGTCTTGGCGCCGTCCAGCCGCGGGGCGATGACGCGCTGGCGCATGTCCAGCAGCGCGCGGTAAAGGTCGCGCCACTGCTGCGCGTCGGGGCTGGCCTCGGGCGTCCAGGGGTTGCTCTGGTCCCAGGTGGTTTCGGCGTTGGGGTCGGGTACGGCCTCGCTGTTTGCGCCCGAAAACTCGGGGAAGGCGGCGAATTCGCGCTGACGACCCTCGCGTACCGCCGTGGCCAAGGCCGGGTCGGTATGGCTGGTGAAGTACAGGAACGGCGCGCGGCTGCCGGCTTCTTCGCCCATGAACACCAGCGGAATCTGCGGGGCCAGCAGTTGCAGCACGACGCCAGCGCGCAGCCGTTCCGTGGTTTCGGCCAGCAGGGTCAGCCGTTCGCCGCGCGCGCGGTTGCCGGTCTGATCATGATTTTGCAGGAACAGCACAAACGACGTGGGCGACAGGTGCGCGCTGGGCTCGCCACGGGCGGCGCCCTGGCGGTAGGGCGACGGCTGGCCTTGGTAGACCCAGCCTTCGCCCAGGCAGCGCGCCAGGGCCTGGGCGGGGCGGTCTGCGTAGTCGGCGTAATAGCCGCGCGATTCCCCCGTCAACAGGTGGTGCAGCACGTGATGCGCGTCGTCGTTCCATTGGGCGTCGTAGCCATCGGTCAGCAGGCTGGCGCGGTTGTCATCGTTTTCCAGTACCAGATGGATGTGGCGCTGCGCCGGAATCTGCCCGCGCACAAATTGCGCCAGCTCTACCAGCCATTCCGGGTCCGGGATAGCGTGCACCGCATCCAGGCGCAGGCCGTCAAAGCGGTATTCCGTGAGCCAGTACAACGCGTTCTCTTCGAAGTAGCGGCGCACGGGGGGCTGGCGAAAATCGATGGCCGACCCCCACGGCGTGGCCACGTCATCCCGAAAGAACGGGGCCGCGTACTGCGACAGGTAGTTGCCGTCCGGGCCGAAGTGGTTATAGACCACGTCCAGCATCACGCACAGGCCCAGCCCGTGCGCGGTGTCGATCAGGTTCTTCAGATCATCGGGCGTGCCGTAGGCCGTGTCCGGCGCATAGGGCAGCACGCCGTCATAGCCCCAGTTGCGCGGTCCGGGAAAGTCGGCAATCGGCATCAGCTCAATCACCGTAAAGCCCATGTCGGCCAGCTCGGGCAGCTTTTGCGTCAGGCCCGCAAAGCCGCCCGCCAGGCCGGCGTGCGCTTCGTAGATGACCGCTTCGCGCCACGGCCGGCCCATCCATGACGGGTGCCGCCACGGATAGCTGTCCGCGCCCACCACCACGCTGGCGTCGTGCACGTCGCCGTCTTGCAGGCGCGACGCCGGGTCGGGCGCCAGCAGGCCTGCGCCCAGGCGGTATTGATAACGCGTGCCCGCCGTGCAATCGACGTCCACCTGCACAAAGCCATCGGTCTCGGGATGCAGGGGGATGGGATCACGGCCGGGAATAACCAGCGCAAGGTCGGGCGGAGCGGAGGGGGCCCACAGGCGAAAACGCGTGCGGCCATCGGGCAGCGGCAGCGCGCCGTGGGTATACGGTTCGGGCAACACGGTCATGATCCATTTCCGGAGATGCAGGTAGCAGACAGCAGGACAAGGCTGTGCGCCTGTACGGTGATTTCGTTTTCGGTGACGGGCGCGGCGGGCACTTGCGTGGCCGAGTCCAGCTCTCGCAGCCAGGCTTGGCCGGGCTCGGGCAGGGTGAAGGTGGCGGGTTCGGCACCCGGGTTCATCAGCAGCAAAGTGATGTCCGCGCTGCCGTCCTCGCGCAGCGCCGCGCGCCGCACCGCCATCGTGCGTTGTTGCGGGTCATCCCACGCGCCCTGGTCGATGGGGCCGCCGTGCGTGTCGAACCAGCCGATCGCGCTGACGCCGGGGCACACTTCCTGCGCCGCGTCGCCAAAGCGGGCGGCGCGCAGGCTGGGGTGGTCGCGCCGCAGCGCCACCGCACGGGCGACAAACGTGCTCAGTGCGCGGCCTTCGTCGCTTTGCGCCTGCGTCCAGTCCAGCCACGACACGGGGCCGTCCTGGCAATAGGCGTTGTTGTTGCCGTCCTGGCTGTTGCCGAATTCATCGCCCGCCAACATCATCGGCGTGCCGTCCGACATGAACAGGGTTGCCAGCAGCGCCCGCTGCACGCGGCCGCGCGTTTCCAGAATGGCGGCGTCGTCGGTCGGGCCTTCAACGCCCCAGTTGTGGCTGTAGTTTTCCGAATGACCGTCGTTGCCGCCTTCGCCGTTGGCTTCGTTGTGGCTGCCGTCGTAGCTGACCACGTCCTGCGTGGTGAAGCCGTCGTGCGACGCGATGAAGTTGACGCTGGCCCAGGGGCGGCGGTGGCGGCGGTCGAAAACATCGCGCGACCCGCACAGCCGGGCCGCCATGTCGCCGCGCATGCCTTCGTCGCCGCGCCAGTAGCGGCGCACCGTGTCGCGGTAGCGGTCGTTCCATTCCGCCATGCCGGGCGGGTGGCTACCCAGTTGGTAGCCGTCCGGGCCGATGTCCCAGGGTTCCGAAATGAGCTTCACGCCGGCCAGCACCGGGTCCTGCAACAAGGCGTCGAAAAAGCCGGAGCCCGGGTCAAAGCCCGTGCCCTCGCGGCCCAGCGTCACGCCCAGGTCGAAGCGAAAGCCGTCCACGCCATACGACTGCGTCCAGTAGCGCAGTGAATCCGTCACCATCTGAAGCACGCGCGGGTGCGACAGGTTGACGGTGTTGCCGCAACCGGTGTCGTTGATGTAGTAGCGCTCTTCGCCCGGCATCAGGCGGTAGTAGCTGGCGTTGTCCAAGCCGCGCCACGACAGGGTGGGGCCCAGTTCGCTGCCTTCGCAGGTGTGGTTGTAGACCACGTCCAGTATCACTTCCAGCCCGGCGGCGTGCAGGCGGCGCACGGCCTGGCGCAGGTCGTTCGGGCCGCGTTGCAGATAGGTCGGTTCTGGCGCGAAGAACGACAGCGTGTTGTAGCCCCAGTAGTTGCGCAGCCCGCGTTCCAACAGGAAGCGGTCTTGCAGGAAGGCGTGCACGGGCAGTAGTTCGACGGCGGTGACGCCCAGGCGATGCAGATGTTCGATAAAGCGTGGGTCCGCCAGCGCGGCGCAGGTGCCGCGCAGCGGCGGGCGCAGGTCTTCGCGCTGCATCGACACGCCGCGCAGGTGCACTTCGTAGATCGTGGTGTCCGTCCACGGCGTGTCGGGCGCCTTGCTGTTGCCCCAGTTAAAGGGCACGTCTTCGGTCACCACCGCCTTGGCCATGGCCGGCGCGCTGTCGCGGCGGTCCATCGACAAATCGCCGCGCGCATGGTTCAGGCGGTACCCGAACAGCGCATCGCTCCAGCTGACCGGGCCGGTCAGCTGGCGGGCGTAGGGGTCCAGCAGCAGCTTGTGCGGGTTGAAGCGGTGGCCGTTGCGCGGGTCGTAAGGCCCATGGGCGCGATAGCCGTAGATCAAACCGGGCTGGGCATCGGGCAGGTAGCCGTGCCAGATTTCGTCGGTACATTCCGGCAGGTCGAAGCGTCGTAGTTCTTTGCGGCCGCGCGCATCGAACACGCACAGTTCGATCCGGGTGGCGTTCGCCGAGAACACGGCGAAATTCACGCCCAAGCCGTCACTGACGGCGCCCAGCGGATACGGCTTGCCGGAGGTAAGGCGGGTGAACTGAGTGGGGTCCATGGATTCAGCCTTCGTGCGTGAAGAACAAGGTGGCAAGAGGAGGTAGCGTCAGCGACAAGGATTGCGCGTGGCCGTGAGCGGGCTGATCGGCGGACTGCGCCGCGCCCTGGTTGCCTTGGCCCGAGCCGCCGTACCAACCGGCGTCGGTGTTCAGCGTTTCGGCCCAGCGCCCCGCCAGCGGCACGCCGACGCGGTAGCCGTGGCGGGTAACGGGGGTGAAGTTGCAGATGGCCAGCATGGTCGATGCGCCGCTGCGGCGCAGGAACGCGGCCACGCTGTTGTCGGCGTCGTCCATGACCAGCCACGCGAAGCCTTCGGGCTGGGCGTCCATTTCGTGCAGCGCGGGCGAATCGCGATACACGCGGTTCAGGTCCGCGACCAGGCGCTGCACGCCTTTATGGCCCGCGTCGTCCAGCAGGCTCCAGTTGATGGTGGCGTCGTGATTCCATTCGGCCGGCTGCGCCAGCTCGCCGCCCATGAACAGCAGCTTCTTGCCGGGATGCGCCCACATGAAGCCCAGGTAGGCGCGCAGGTTCGCCAGCTTGGTGCCATGGTCGCCCGGCATTTTGTTCAGCAGCGAGCCCTTGCCGTGCACCACTTCGTCATGCGACAGCGGCAGGATGAAGCGTTCGGAATAGGCGTAGGCCATGCCGAAGGTGATGTCGTGATGGTGATACTTGCGATACACGGGGTCTTCCTCCATGTAGCGCAGCGTGTCGTGCATCCACCCCATGTTCCATTTGTAGTGAAAGCCCAGGCCGCCCTCGGACACCGGCGCCGTCACGCCCGGCCATGCGGTGGATTCTTCGGCCACCACGATGGCGTCCGGCGCTTCGTGGCGTACGGTGCTGTTCAGGTCGCGCAGGAACGCCACGGCTTCCAGGTTCTCGCGGCCGCCGTACACGTTGGGAATCCACTCGCCGGCCTTGCGGCTGTAGTCGCGATAAAGCATCGAGGCCACCGCGTCCACGCGCAGGCCGTCGATATGGAATTGGCGCAGCCAGTGCACCGCGCTGGCGATCATGAACGCTTTGACTTCGGTGCGGCCCAGGTTGTAGACCAGCGTGTTCCAGTCGGGGTGATAGCCTTCGCGCGGATCGGCGTATTCATACAACGGCGTGCCGTCAAAGCGCGCCAGCCCATGCGCGTCGTTCGGAAAGTGCGCGGGCACCCAGTCCAGGATCACGCCCACGCCCATGGCGTGGCAGCGGTCCACGAAGCGGGCGAAGGCCGCCGGCGGGCCAAAGCGCGCCGACGGGGCAAACATGCCCAGCGGCTGGTAGCCCCAGGACCCGCCGAACGGGTATTCCATAATGGGCATCAATTCCACATGGGTGAAGCCCATGGCCTGCGCATAGGCCGGCAGCTTGTCGGCCAACTGGTCCCAGACGCAGCGCTCGTTGTCGGCGGCCACCCACGAGCCGGCCTGCACTTCGTAAATCGAAATGGGCGCGTCGGGCTGTTGGCGCGCGCCGCGCGATTGCATCCAGTCTTCGTCCGTCCAGACGTGGGGCGTGGGGTCGTCCACTACCGACGCGGTCGCGGGTGCGGCCTGCGCGCGCCGTGCCATGGGGTCGGCCTTGAACACGATGGCGCCCGCGCTATCGGTGATGGCGAACTTGTAGCAATCGCCGGCGCATACGCCGGGGATGAACAATTCCCACACGCCGGCGGCGTGGCGCAGGCGCATGGGGTGGCGGCGGCTGTCCCAGCTGTTGAAGTCGCCCACCACCGCGACGCGGCGCGCATTGGGCGCCCAGACCGCGCAACGCAGCCCGGACACGCCGTTCATTTCCACCAGGCGCGCGCCCAGCAAGTCCAGCGCAGCGCGCCAGTCCCCGCTGGACAAGGCGCCCAGGTCCGCGTCCGACAACACCGGCCCGAAGGCATACGGGTCCGCCGTCACCTGCTCCGTGCCGGGCCATTGGATGGCCAGTTGATAAGAGGCCGGGTCGCCGGGGCGGGCGCCGGGTGCGGCGCCGGTGTACAGGCCGTGTGCTTGTTCATGCAGGGGCGTCCGGGTGCCATCCGCGCTGATCACCGCCACCGCGTTGGCGCCGGGCAGCAGCGCGCGAACGGCGCCGTCATGCGGTCCCAGCACGGCGAAGGGGTCGGCGTGCTGGCCCCCGGCCAGGGCTTGCAGCGTGGCCGCGTCAACCTGGCCGGCGGGGGTGGAGGACGGCGGCAAGCCACCGTTGTCAGGAAGGCTCATCGTGTTTTTTCCTCGGCGCTGATCGCCGCATCTTGCAAGAGTTCTCGTGCCAGTCCGGTCAGGGCGCACAGCGGGATAGAGATCCAGTCCGGCCGGTGCGCGGCTTCGTAGCTAACTTCGTAAGCGGCTTTTTCCAGCTGAGCCAGCTTGAGCAGGGTGTCTTCCTGCGCGCCCGGCAGCGCAATAGCCGTGGACGCCGCTTCCTGGTAGCCCTGCAAGAAGGCCTCGACCGCGCGCGAGCCGAAGCGCGCCAGCAGCGTGTCACGCAGATCCTGCGGCACGCCCGGCGCGGCGGCCGAGTCGGCGGCCCCCGCGTTGGCGTCGGTGGGCGCACCGCCCATCGGGTCCGATCGCGCCACCGACGCGGCGGCGTAATCGAACGAGCGCAGCATGCCCGCCACGTCCTTGTACGGCGTGGTGATGTTGCGCCGGGCCTCCAGCGTCTGGATTGGTTCGCCTTCGAAGTCGATCAGGTAGGCGTCGGTCTGCGCCACCAGCACCTGGCCCAGGTGGAAGTCGCCATGCACGCGAATCAGCGGCGCGCCCACCAACGCCTGCGCCATCGTGTCCACCTGCTTGCGCAGCCGGTCGCGATGTTCAAACAGCCACTGCGCGCAAGCGTGCGACGGTGCTTCCAGGCGGTCCATCACCGCGCGCAGGTCCTCGTCGGCGCGGTCCAGTTGCCCGGCGATGCGCGTGGCGTGCGCCTGGGCATCCTCGGCGGTGGCCGTCTGCACCGGAAAGGCCGGGTCGTCCGTGGCTTGCGCCAGCGCGTTGTGCAGCTCGGCCAGACGGCGGCCGATGGTGCCGGCCATCACCGTGTAGCCTTCCAGGCTGGCTTCGAATTCCTCGGGGCTGTTGCCGCCCAGCAGGGCCGCGCCCAGCGTGCGTTTCAGGTAGTCCAGGGTCCACGTCCACGCATCGCCTTCGTTGCTGACGAAGGCGTGCATGACCGCCAGCGTGTGCGGCACCCCTTCGGCGTCCACGCGCACCACCTCGCCCAGCAGCGCGGGAATGTTGGCGTAGCCGGCGCGCGTCAGATGGCGCGACACCTCGACTTCCGGCGACACGCCGGGCTTCACATTGCGGATCAGCTTCAGGATGGCCTGGTTGGCCACGATCACCGAGCTATTCGATTGTTCGGCCCGAATCCACTGCAATTCGGGTTCCGTGCCAAAGTCCACGTCGGCCAGGCCGGGTTCGGGCAGGTAGCGGATGACGCCGGGTTTGTCGCCCGGCTTGCCGCCGTCGCGCCCGTCCAGTTCCTGCTTGGCGCGCAGCGCGTCGATCACGCCCAGCACAAAGCCGGGTTGCAGGAAGGCGTCGGCCAGCGTGCCCACTTCCGGGCCGCGCCGCACCCGCGCGATGGGGTATTGCACCTGCGCGGTTTCGTCCCACACCAACACGAACGGGGCTTGCACGCGCAGGCCGTCGTCTATGCCGTCTTCGGGTTCGACTTCGGCCCAGTAGAACTCGCCACCGGCGCTGCGGCCGCCGCCCATGCCCGCGCTGCTGGCGGCAAAGGGCGTGGCGTAGGCCAGGCGCGCGCGAGATGGCGCCTTCGACCCCGGGAACCAGCGCTGGCGCGCCAGGTACTCGGGCAGCACTTCGTTTTCCAGCACGTTGCGCGACGAGTCCGTCAGCGCGGCGCCACCGCGCGACTTCAACACCAGCGTCGTCAGCTCGGGCATCTGGGCGGGGCCGCTGGCATGCCATCCCGGCGGCGCGGCGTCCATGCTCAGGTCCATCCAGTAAAAGCCGTAGGGCGGCAAGGTCAGCAGATAGGGCAGTTCACCGATGGCCGGAAACGGCGTGCCGCCCAGCATTTCCACCGGCACGCGGCCGTTGAATTCCTGCAAGGGCAGTTCCACCGGCTGCGCCGCGTTCGACAGGTTAGCCACGCACAGGATGGTGGTGTCGTTCCACTGCCGCAAGTAAGCCAGGATCTTGCGATTGCCGGCCTGGATGAAGCGCAGCGTGCCCCGGCCAAACGCATGCGTCTGGCGGCGCTGCGCCAACATGCGGCGCGTCCAGTTCAGCAGCGAATGCGGGTCGCGTTGCTGGGCTTCGACGTTGACCGCCTCGTAGCCGTACAACGGCCCCATCAATACCGGCAGCGGCAGGCGCTCGGGGTCAGCGCGCGAAAAGCCGCCGTTGCGGTCCGGCGACCACTGCATCGGCGTGCGCACGCCGTCGCGGTCGCCCAGATGCACGTTGTCGCCCATGCCCAGTTCGTCGCCGTAGTACAGCACTGGCGTGCCGGGCATGGACAAGAGCAGGCTGTTCATCAGTTCGACGCGGCGGCGGTCGCGCTCCAGCAAGGGCGCCAGACGGCGGCGGATACCCAGGTTGATGCGCGCGCGCGGATCGGCGGCGTAGACGCTCCACAGGTAATCGCGTTCGCGGCTGGTCACCATTTCCAGCGTCAGCTCGTCGTGGTTGCGCAGGAAAATAGCCCACTGGCAGGTGTCCGGAATATCCGGCGTCTGGCGGATGATGTCGGTAATGGGAAAGCGGTCTTCCTGCGCGATGGCCATGTACATGCGCGGCATCAGCGGAAAGTGGAACGACATATGGCATTCGTCGCCCGCGCCGAAATACTCCTGCGCATCCTCGGGCCACTGGTTCGCTTCGGCCAACAACAGCCGGCCCGGGTATTCCTGGTCGATCACCGCGCGGATCTGCTTGAGCACCTGGTGCGTTTCGGGCAGGTTTTCGTTGTTGGTGCCTTCGCGTTCCACCAGGTACGGCACGGCGTCCAGCCGCAGCCCGTCCACGCCCATGTCCAGCCAATAGCGCATGACGGACAGCACTTCCTTGAGCACCTGCGGGTTGTCGTAGTTCAGGTCGGGCTGATGGGAATAGAAGCGATGCCAGAAGTAGGCATTAGCTTCGGGGTCCCACGTCCAGTTGGACTTTTCCGTGTCGCAAAAGATGATGCGCGTGCCGGCGTAGGCCTTGTCGTTGTCGGACCACACGTAGAAGTTGCGCGCCGCCGATCCCGGGCGCGAGGTGCGCGCCCGCTGAAACCAGCGGTGCTGGTCCGACGTGTGGTTGACCACCAGTTCGGTAATGACGCGCAGCCCGCGGGCGTGGGCTTCGCGGATCAGCTTGCGCACGTCGGCCACCGTGCCGTAGTCGGGATGCACCCCGCGATAGTCCGCGATGTCGTAGCCATCGTCGCGCCGGGGCGACGGGTAGAACGGCAGCAGCCAGATCGTGTTCACGCCCAGGCTGGCGATGTAATCCAACTTCATGATCAGGCCGGGCACGTCTCCCACCCCGTCGTCGTTCGAGTCGAAGAACGACTTCACATGCAGCTGATAGATAACGGCGTCCTTGTACCAAAGGCCGTCATCCTTGATGGGATTGGTTTCACTGATCATCGTGGGCTCCGGGCGTCAACCATGCAGGGACAGCCGCCAGACGCGATAGGGTTGGTCGGGGGACAGCGTCACGGTGCGCGTCGCGTCGCGCCAGGTCTCGTGGCTGTCCGTCAACAGGTCTTCGACTTCAAGATGAGCGGGCCTGGCGTCGCCGAACAACCAGAACGGCACCTCCAGATATGCGGTTTGCGGTTGGAAGGGGTCCAGGCTGATGACGGTAAGCACCACGTTGCCCAGACCCGGCGTGGCTTTGACAAAGGCCAGGACGCGGTCGTTGCCACTGCGCAGCGCGGTCAGCCCGCGATGCGTCTGCAAGGCCGGGTTGGCGCGGCGGATCTGGTTCAGCCGCGCGATCTCGGCGCGGATGTTGCCGGGCTGGCGCCAGTCGCGCGGGCGCAGTTCGTACTTTTCGGAATCCAGATATTCCTCTTTGCCCGGCACCGGCGCGGACTCGCACAGCTCGAAACCGCTGTACACGCCCCACAGGCCCGAGCCCATGGCGGCCAGCGCGGCGCGGATCAAGAATCCCGGCCGCCCCGACGTCTGCAAGAACACCGGGTTGATATCCGGCGTGTTCACAAAGAAGTGCGGGCGGAAAAAATCGGCCGGCGGCGGGTTGGAGATTTCTTCCAGATACGCCTGCAACTCGGCCCGCTCGTTGCGCCACGTGAAGTATGTGTACGACTGCGTGAAACCCACCTTGGCCAGGCGGTACATCATCTTGGGCCGGGTAAAGGCTTCAGACAGGAACAGCACATCGGGGTGCTGCCCGTGCACCTCGGCAATCAGCCATTGCCAGAAGGGCAGCGGCTTGGTGTGCGGGTTGTCCACGCGAAAGATCCGCACGCCCTTGTCCACCCAGAACAGCACCACGTCGCGCAGCGCGCGCCACAGCGCCAGCTTGCGCGCGCGGCGGGGCGGCGAGCCGTAGAACGACACGTTGACGATGTCCTGGTACTTCTTGGGCGGGTTCTCGGCGTAGCGGATGGAACCGTCGGGGCGCCATGAGAACCAATCGGGATGCGACTTCAACCAGGGATGGTCGGGCGAACACTGGATGGCAAAGTCCAGCGCCATTTCCATGCCGTGCTCGCGCGCGGCGCTGACCAGTCGCAGAAAATCATCCAGCGATCCCAGCTTGGGCTCGATGGCGTCATGGCCGCCGTCGGCCGACCCGATAGCGTACGGGCTGCCCACGTCGTCCGGCCCGGCGATCAGGCTGTTGTTCGGCCCCTTGCGATTGCGCAGGCCGATGGGGTGTATCGGCGGCAGGTACAGCACGTCAAAGCCCATTTCCTGAATGTCGGGCAGGCGCGCGATGACGTCGTCAAACGTGCCATGGCGGCCGGGCTCGCGGGCTTGCGACCGAGGAAACAATTCATACCAGGCGCTGTGGCAGGCTTGCGGGCGGTCGACCCAGACGGGATACGGGTCGGGCGTGACGGTTTCAAACGGGCGCGCGTCCAGTTCCCGCATCGCCTGCGCCAGCTCGGCGCCCAGCAGCAGCGCAATGTGCGCGTCGGTGGGTGCGATGTCGGCTTTGGCGCCGGGCAGGGCTTTCAACGCGGCCTTCACCACGGCCACGCTGTTGGCCGGATACGCGTGCTGGCTGGCGCGCTTGTCGGCTTCGCGCAGCAACAAGACGCCTTCGGACACTTCCAGGTGCACGTCCACTCCGGCCGCGTGCTTGACCTCCAGGTCATGGCGGTAGGTTTCCCAGACGTCGAACCACGCCGCCACCTGAAACTCGTGCGGCCCGATGCGGCGCGGTCGGAAGCTGGCTTGCCAGCGGTCGTTGGACAGCAGCTTGAGCGGCGTGCGCCGCCAGTTGGCTTCATCGGCGGCGCGCCAGCGGACTTCGCCCGCGATGCGGTCGTGGCCGTCCATCAGCAAGTCGGCCTGGACGGTGATGCGTTCGTGCACCGTGCACTTGATGGGGTGCGCGCCGTCGTCAACGGCGGGCGATACGCTTTCGATGGCGATGCGCAGGCCCGCGCCGCCTTCCGTGCGCGGCCCGGGATGGCGCGAGGCTTCGCGCACGGGCGGCATCGGCGTCACGGCCATCAGGGCGCAACCGCCCGCGGGCAGGGTGTCACCCGCCAGCAGGGGCGCGTCGGTCATGCGTTGGGGCAGGATGTCGCCAGGCGGCAGGCTGGACGCCACGGCGTCCCAATCGATGCGCGCCGGGGCGGCTTCGTTAGGGTTCAACGCCAGCACCGCCGTGGCGCCGTCGGGCTCATCGCGCAGCACCAGCGTGGCGCGGCCGTCGCGGCCGCCCAGCACACGCGGCGGGCCGGCAGGCGCGTCGCGCAGGCTGAGCCACTGGTTGATGTCCTGCAATTGGGGCGACGCGTCGATGTCGGCTTCCGCCGCCATCCACCCGTTGGCGGTAAAGGCGGCGGCCCACGCCAGCCGCGCATCGGCATGCGGCTTGTTCGGGGCGTCGCCGTGCAGCGGCGTCGTGCTGGCCAGCACCGGCGCCACGCGTTGCAGGCGCGAGGCTTCTTCGGCCAGCCAGGCGGATTTGTAATCCCACCACGGCAGGGAAGAAAACACGCCGTCGAAACCGGCGTCGCGCAGCGTGTCCAGCTGATGCGCCGTGAGCCCCGGCGTCCAGGCCAGGCAATGCGGGGCGGTGGCGTGTTGGCGCAGCGGGTCCAGCACGCCGCGCCAGCTGGTGGCGGGCAGGCGCTGGGGGGCTTCGAATACAAAGCCGGCCACGCCGGCTTGCATCCAGCGCGCCAGCCGCGCCGACCAGGCCTGCGCGAACTCCGGCGGCGGCTCGCCGGCCAGGGCCATGACGCCCCACGTGCTTACAGGCAGGCGGGGGTCGCGCGCCGGGTCGTCGGGCGGCGGCTGATACCAGCCGGGCGGCGCGGTGGTGGGCGTGGCGTCCACCGACACGCGGTCCAGCACCACGTGCAGCATCAAGGTCAGCCCTTGTGCGGCGGTGGCGCGCGAAAGGCGGGCGAGCCGTTCGGTAATGGGTTCGGTGCCGTCGCCGGTCGGGCTGGCGTCGGCGTCGATGGGCGCCAGGGTGTGCGCGTCGGCCGACCGGACCCAGGGCGGCGGAATCAACACGGCGTTGAATCCGGCGCGCTGGATACGGGCCAGCCGGGCATCCAGCGCGGCGTCGGCCGTTGCCGCCGGGGCGCCGTCCGGCAAACCCTGTGGCGCGTGGCAGATGCGCAACGCGGTGGGCGGGGAGGGGACGGGCTTGGGGGCAGCGGCCATGCGTGTGCGCCTTGTGATCAGATGGGCATCGGCATGGAGCCACGGGCTTGCCGGGTCCGCCGCTGGCGAGTGTCGGCCGACCGGGCCGGCGCGGGTTCCGCAACCGCTTGCTCTTGAACTTGCGCGCGGCCGGTCAGGGATTGCAGCAATTCTTCGTACGCGCCCACGGCACGCTGCCAGCTGAAGTCGGTGCTCATGGCATTGCGCTGCATGGCCCGCCACAGCATCGGGTGCTGGCGCAAGTGCATCGCGCGCGCCAGCGCAGCGGCCATGGCGTCGGGGTGGTCGCCGTCGAACAGCAGGCCGTTGGCGAACGCCATCGCCGTCAGGGGCGAATCCGAGCCGGGGTCTTCAATGGTGTCGGCCATGCCGCCCACGCGCGAGCCGATCGGCACGGTGCCGTAACGCATGGCGTACAGCGGCGTCAAGCCGAAGGGTTCGAAACGGCTGCCGTGCAGCAGGACGTCGCCACCGGCGTGCAGGCGATGCGCGCCCGCTTCGTTGTAGCCAATGCGCGTGGCGCAACGTTGGGGGTAGCGGTCGGCCAGCGCCTTCAAGGCGGTTTCCAGGCGACGGTCGCCCTGACCCAGGATGGCCACCTGCATTTCGGGGTGGGCATCCAGGGCGCGCGGCAAGGCTTCGGCCGCGACGTCGGCCATCTTCTGGTCGGTCAGGCGGCTGCCCATGACGACCAGCGTGGCTTGCGCATCCGGCGTCAGCCCGAATTCGCGTTGCAGCACCGTCTTGCACAGGCGCTTGTTGGCCAGATCGCCCGCGGTGTAGCGCAACGGGCCCAGATGCGGGTCGCGCGACGGGTCCCACAGGGCGGTGTCGATGCCGTTCGGAATGGCAATCAGGTCGCTCGCGCGCTCACGCAGCAGGCCGTCCAGGCCGCAGCCGAATGCCGGCGTCAGGATTTCACGCGCATAGGTGTGGCTGACGGTGGTGACGCGATCGGCATGGGCGATGCCGGCCTTCATGAAGTTCAGCTTGTTCCAGGCAACGGCGGCGTGCTCGCCCCGGTAGGCGGGCGGGATTCCATAGGCGGCGGCATCCTCTAGCGGGAACTGGCCTTGGAAAGCCATGTTGTGGATGGTCAAGACGGTTTTTACGTCCTGGATGCCGGCCTCGCGCATCAGCATCGGTGTCAAGGCTGCGTGCCAATCGTGCGCGTGCACCACATCGGGGCGCGCCAGGCCCGGCAGGCCGCGCGCAATACGCACGGCGGCGTGCGACAAGGCGGCGTAGCGCAGGCCGTTGTCAGGATGCTCCTGCCCGTCCTCATCCACATACAGGCCGGCGCGGTCGTACAGCGCATCGTTCTCAAGCAGCAGGAAAGACAGCTCGGACGTGGGGCACACGCCGGCCAGCAGGCGCGCGTCGCCGCCCGGCAGGTCTTCCAGCCGCGCCACTTCGCGCAAGCCGTCCAACTGCTTGGCCGCGCCTCGGTAGGCGGGCAGCAGGACGGTGGCGGGGATGCCTCGCTGGATCATCGCCCGCGTCATGCCGGTGATTGCATCGCCCAAGCCGCCCGTCTTTGCGAGCGGGAATGCTTCGGCAGCCACTATGAGAATTGTCGTCGCCATGCTTGTTGCTCCGGGGAAAGTCGGAGGGCCGCTGAAAAAGTGGGCCCGGTTCCGTAAGGCCGTCATATGCGCAAGTGGCGTGCCCAAGGGTGGGCCGCATAGGGAAAAGGCGGGCTTACCCTGGGGTGCGAGTCGTTGTTGCTGACGTTTGTAAATTTGGGAGCGGCGCAACAAACGCCGTCTTTACAGTCGCGGGGAACGGCGGTCGGGGACGGAGCCAGCGGGCCAGCCAGGCATGGCGATTGCGGCGCGCGCAGGCTCTGGTTTTTGCTGAACCGATTGAAGCAATAGAACCGACTGAACCGACCATAAGGAGCGTCAACTTGAAAACCGTTTCCGATTTTGTCCTCGCCCGCCTGGGCGAATGGGGCGTACAGCGCGTGTTCGGATATCCCGGCGATGGGATTAACGGCCTGATTGGCGCGTTTGGAAGAAACAGCGAACTGGAATTCATCCAGGCACGCCACGAGGAAGGGGCCGCGTTCATGGCCTGCGCCCATGCCAAGTTCACCGGGCAGGTGGGGGTGTGCATGGCCACCTCGGGCCCCGGCGCCATCCACCTGCTTAACGGCCTGTACGACGCCAAGATGGACCACCAGCCGGTGGTTGCCATCGTTGGCCAGCAAGCCCGCAGTTCGCTGGGTGGCGATTACCAGCAAGAGGTGGATCTGGTCAGCCTTTACAAGGACGTGGCGCACGACTTCGTGCACATGGTGACCTCGCCCGTGCAGGCGCGGCACATGATCGACCGCGCCATGCGTATCGCCATGGAGCGGCGCGGCGTGACCTGCCTGATCTTTCCCAATGATGTGCAAGACCTGGAAGCCGTGGAAACGCCGCCGCGCGAGCACGGCACCGTGCATACCGGCATTGGCCTGACCGCGCACGCCGCCGTGGCGCCCGAGGCCGCGCTGGATAACGCCGCGTCCATCCTGAACAGCGGCGAACGCGTGGCGATGCTGGTGGGCGCCGGCGCGCTGGACGCGGGCGACGAGGTGCGCGCCGTGGCCGAGCGGCTGGGCGCGGGCGTGGCCAAGGCGTTGCTGGGCAAGGCGGTGGTGCCGGACGAGCTGCCGTACGTGACGGGCGCCATCGGTCTGCTGGGCACGCAGCCCAGCTGGGAAATGATGAACGAATGCGACACCCTGTTGATGGTGGGCACGTCGTTTCCCTATGCCGAATTCCTGCCCAAGGAAGGGCAGGCGCGCGCGGTGCAGATCGACCTGGACGGGCGCAAGCTCAGCCTGCGGTATCCGGTGGAAGTGGGGCTGGTGGGCGATGCCCGCCTGACCTTGCAGGCGCTGTTGCCCAAGCTGCAACCCAAGACGTCGGACCGGTGGACCAAGAGCATTGAAAAGAAGGTGGCCCGGTGGCGCGAAACGGTGGTGTCGCGCGCCATGGTTGACGCCAAGGGCGTGAATCCGCAGCGCCCGTTCCTGGAGCTGTCCAGCCGGCTGCCGCCGCGTTGCATCGTCACCTGCGATTCCGGTTCGGCGGCCAACTGGTACGCCCGTGACGTGCATCTGCGCGAGGGCATGATGGGCTCGGTGTCGGGCGGGCTGGCCAGCATGGGTTGCGGCGTGCCTTACGCGGTGGCCGCCAAGCTGGCCCACCCCGGCCGGCCGGTGGTGGCGCTGGTGGGCGACGGCGCGATGCAGATGCTGGGCATCAATGAACTGATTACCATCGCGCACCGCTGGAAGGACTGGTCCGACCCGACGCTGGTGGTGCTGGTGCTGAACAACGGCGACCTGAACCTGGTGACGTGGGAACAACGCGTCATGGGCGCCGACCCGCGCTTTGGCGATTCGCAATGGCTGCCGCACTTTTCCTATGCGGATTACGGCCGCATGCTGGGGCTGGAGGGCATACGCGTGACGGACCCGGAGGAAGTCGGCCCCGCCTGGGACCGCGCGCTGTCGGCCGGCCGTCCCACGGTGCTGGAGGTGGTGACCGACCCCGAGGTGCCGCCGATGCCGCCGCACATTTCGGCCAAGCAGTTCAAGGCGTACATGACGGCGCTGCGCAAGGAAGACGCCGCCACGGGCGCCGCCGCGCTGCGCGCCACGATCAAGCAGTGGTGGGCCAGCTGAACGCGGCGTCGCGTATCGAGCATCGCGCAATGGATGTCGTCGCCGTGTCCGGGCAGCTGGGCACGGCGCTTGCGGAGTTGCCTGTCCCTACCACCAGTACGCAGGGCCCAAGCCCCGCAAAGGAGATAGAAGATGGAACAACATCAAACCAATATCGTCGGCGGCCCCAAGAGCAGCCCTGGCGGCCCCGGCCCCGAAGTCATGGCCGCCGGCACGCTGGAAGGCAATGACGTCTACAACTCGGCCGGCGAAGAGCTGGGGTCCATCAAGGACATCATGATTGACGTGCCGCGTGGTCGGGTCGCTTACGCGGTGCTGTCGCGAGGTGGCGTGCTGGGCATCGGCGACAAGCTGTTTGCCATTCCCTGGGCGGCCTTGACGCTGGATACCGACCGCAAGTGCTTCGTGCTGGACATCGACGAAGAAACCTTGAAGAACGCCCCGGGCTTCGACAAGGACAACTGGCCCAGCATGGCCGACGAAACGTGGGCGCGCAATCTGCACACGTACTACAAGCAGGACATCTACTGGTAAGGCGTATGGCCGGGCCTGGGTGCCCGGCCGTCGTGCATCACGGCACCGGCCGCGGATCTCCCATCCGCGCGCCGGTGACCATTTCAGTAACCCAGTTCACCAGGATTGCCGTGTAGGCACGCTGCGCGGATTTTTCCGTCAGCGCGTGGTCGGCGCCGTCGATGATGCGATGCGTCAGCGAATGCGAGCGCCGGAACGCCGACCGGTAACTCATGATGGTGGAGTGCGGGATGAAAGTGTCGTGTTCGGCTTCGACGATCAGCACGTCGCCGGCAAATTCGGTGCAGGCCTTCAGCGCCCGGTTCGATTCGGGCGCGACATAGCTATTGCGATAGGCGCGCAGCGTTTCCCGGTTCAACTGGTTTTTTGGCAGCAGCCATTCTTCGTCGCGATACAGCGCCGGCACGTGCAGCGCCAGCCAGCGCACGCGGCGCAGGCCGCTGAGCAGCGCCGCCAGGTAGCCGCCATAGCTGCTGCCCACCACCGCCACCGACCCCGAATCCAGAGACGGGTGCGACGCCAGCCGATCGTACGCCGCCATGACGTCGCGCAGATTATCCTCGCGCGTCACTTGCAGCTGCTGTTCACGCGTGGCGGCATGGCCGCGCAGGTCGAACGTCAGGCAGACGCAACCCAGCGCGGCGATGCCCTTGGCGCGCGCCAGGTCAAACTGCTGGCTGCCGCCCCAACCGTGGATGAACAACACGCCCGGCACCTTGTCTTCCGGTGTCAGAAACGTGCCGTCCAGTTGCTGCCCGTCGACCGACAAGGCGATGGGATCACTATGCGCCGCCATCGGCGTCCTCCTCCAACACGCCCGCCCACTTGCTGATGTGGCCCACGGCCGAATCCACGCCGTGATACACCAGGTGCTGCGGGATGGGGCGAGGTTCTTGTTCGCCATAACGCTCGCGGGTGGCGGCGCGCACCGACATCAGCGACGGCGACAACGCAAACGCCTGCATGGCCGCCAGTTCGGCCAGGCTGGCGCCACCTGCGCGCCAGGATTGTTCCAGCACGCCCGCGCGTGGCTGCCCGGACGGGCTTTGCCCAAACGCCACGTCGTAGTTGCGACGCGACGCCAGCAATTGCGGGTAGGCGGTAGACACGGCGGTGTCGTACTGGCAGGCCAGGGCCACGGCTTGGCGCTCGTGTTCGTTCAGGTCCAGCGCGCGCAGGTCGTCGAACCCGCCGCGCGCCACGCGCAGCACCGAGCCGCCGTAGACCGGTATGCCCTGGTTGTCGGGCGTGAGCGACTGCGTGCCCACGTACGAAATTTCCATCTTGCCCACGCGCGCCCAGCCCACGCTGTAGGTGGACACGTCTTGCAGGTCTTCTTCCAGCACCAGCCCCAGCCGGCGCATGACAAGCGGCCCTTGCTCGGCCAGCGCCGCGCGCAGTTCGTCGGCGTTGCGCACGACCACCTGGCCGCGCCCCGCCGTGGCATCGACGGGTTTAAGGCGTAGCGGCCCCTGGCGCAGCAGCTGCAAGCCCGCGGCTTCGGCATCGGCTACGGTGAACGCGGTGTAGCCGTTCAACACCACGTCGCGCAGGGCGTCGCCCAGCTCGTGCACCCAGGCTTTGGGGGCACGGGCCTGGGCGGTGACCAGGCCGTGGGTGATGGCCTTGCCCGCTACGAACGAATGCGGAGCCACGCCGCCGTACAGGTCGGCAGGGCGCGTAATGCCCAGGCGCGCCGCGCGTATCGCGCCGATGATGGTGCGGTCGGGCACGTAGTACGGAGGCGGCTCGTCGCGGTGCCGGGTGGGCCGGAAGTGGGGGTCGAAACGCCTGCCCAGCAAGGCCGCCAGGCGGGCGGCCATGGCCTCTTGTGAAGCAATCTCGTGTTCGGACGCAGTGGCGCGGCGCGGGTACGCCACCACCAGATCGGACGCTATCAGGGGCGGATTTTTCTTCATGGTCGGGGGTGCAGCAAGTCTTGTTCCCGGCCGGCCGGCGCATGCTTCTTGCGCCACGCGATGCGCGCTTCGAACAAGGGAAAGGCGGCCAGCGCCAGGCACATCGGCGCCAGTGCGTAGCAGGCGCGGTAAGCCAGCGCCGCGCCCAGCACTTCGGAATACGGCAGCCCGGGCGCCAGCACCGCCACGAAGATGGCTTCGGTGGTGCCCAGCCCACCCGGCACCCGGGTCAGCACCGCGGCGAAACTGGAACACAGCAAGATGCCCAGCACGACGGGGTAGGGCGCCTTGCCCTGCAACAGCACATAGGCGACGGCGCCCATGAACATCCATGACAGCCCGGCGAACACGCATTGCATGATCGCCATGCGCGCGCGTGGCAGCGTCACGCGCTGGCCCATCCACGTGGCCGACCGGCGCCGCGCGCGGGCGCATGCCCACACGTAGGCGGCCGCGCCCACCAGCATCACCGCGCCCAGCAGGCGCAGCACGCCGCTGCCCACGTCCCACCCTTGGGGCACCGGCAACGCGCCGCTGACGAACACCGCGCCGGCCACCCAGGCATACCCGATCCAGTTGGATGCAGCCGAGAACACCGCCACGCGCGTGGCTACCGCCTTGCGGCAGCCCAGCCGCGCGTACAGGCGCAGGCGCGCGCCCAGGCCGCCCACCAGCACGCCCAGGCTGAGGTTCAGCGCGTAGCTGACCATGGCCACGCCCAGCACCGTGGGCCAGCCTAGTTTGTGCCCGGTGTAGCGCTTGCCCAACAGGTCCAGCGCGGCGTAGCTCAGATAGCCCAGCACGACCAGGCCGCTGGCCATCAGGATGGCGTCGCGCGGTATGCGGCGCATGGCCTGCCACACTTGCGGCCAGTCCACCGACCGGCCGAAATAAAACAGCAGCGCGGCGACCACCGCCAGGATCAGCCATGGCAGCACTTTCTTGATGCGCGGCCAGCGGTGGCGCAAGGTGCGCATGAATGTCGTTCGATATACCCTCATGCGGTCTCACCTTCGTCGGGGGTGGGCGGCTTGATGGTTTGCAGGCGCGGCTTGTGGGCCGGCAGCGAACCCGCCCACGCCGGAAAGCGCCGCAAGAAGTGAAACACCACCACGCCCACCCAGAAGCGGCGCAGCGCCCGGGTGGACTTGGGGCCGCTGGGCACGGGCTTGCAGTCCTGGGCGATCAGGCGGTCCAGGCTTTCGCGCAGCGCGGCGTTCAGCGAGCGGTCGCGCACCACGACATTGGCTTCCAGGTTCAAGGCCAGGCTTAGCGGGTCCAGGTTGCTGGAGCCCACGGTGGACCAGTCGTCGTCCACGCAGGCCACCTTGCCATGCAGCGGGCGCTTGCAATATTCGTAGATTTCAACGCCCGCGTTCTTCAGGTAGTCGTACAGCATGGTCGCCGCCAGCCGCGCCACCAGCATGTCGGGTTCGCCTTGCAGCAGCAGGCGCACGCGCACGCCACGGCGCGCGGCCTTGGTCAGGTCGCGCAGCAGGTGGTAGCCGGGAAAGAAGTAGGCGTTGGCAATCAGCACGTCGCGCTTGGCGGCGCGCAGGCCGGCGCGGTAGTAGCGTTCGATGTCGGTGGTGTGGCCGTCGTTGTCGCGCACCACCAGGCGGCCGCCGCCGTCGCCCTCGGGCACCGACGCCGCGGCCGCGCGGCGCCAGCGGCGCGGCCGCTTGCGGTTCAGCGCCGAGCGGGCGTAATCGGCAATGTCCGCCGCCAGGGGCCCGTCGATGCGCACGGCATAGTCCTGCTTGGCCTCGGGGCCGAAGTCGGCCAGGTGGTCCGCCGAAAAGTTAATGCCCCCGATCATCGCGCACACGCCATCGATCGCCACGATCTTGCGGTGCATGCGACGGAACACGTTGGTGCGGATGCCCAGCAGGCGAGGGCGCGGGTCGAAGATATGCAGCCGTACCCCGGCTTCGGTCATTTCGCCGATGAATTCGGGCGTCAGCACATCGGAGCCATAGCCGTCCACCAGCAGGTCCACGCTGACGCCGCGCTTGGCAGCCGCGATCAGGGTCTGCTGCAATTGCCGCCCCACCTTGTCTTCAAACAAGATGAAGGTTTCGACCAGGACTTCGCGCTGGGCGGCGTCGATGGCCTCGAACGCGGCCGGAAAATAAGCCTCGCCGTTTTCCAGCAAGGTGTAGCGGTTGCCTTCCCGCCATCCCAGTTCACCGGCACTCATAACGCAATCTCCGCGGATAGGGGTACGTGGTCGGACAGGCGCGACCACACGCGCGAGGCCAGCGGCATCGGCCGCCAGTCGCGCACATTTCGAACATAGATGCGGTCAAGCCGCAGCAGCGGCCAACGCGCGGGAAAGGTGCGGGCCGGGCGGCCCAGGCGGCTGGTGAACACTTCCTCGGTGCCGCAGCCGGCCATCTGCCGGTTCGCCTTGCCGCGCCAATCGTTGAAGTCGCCGGCGATCAACAGCGGTTCGCCTTCGGGCACGTCGCGCGCCACCAGTTCGCACAGGCGGTTCATCTGCTGGCCGCGATGCTTTTCCAGCAGGCCCAGGTGTACGCAGATGGCGTGCACCGGCGCATCGCCCGGCACGCGCAGCACGCAGTGCAGCAGGCCACGGCCTTCATGGCCGTCCACGCTGACGTCATGATTCTCGTAGCGCTCGATGGGGTAGCGCGACAGGATCGCGTTGCCATGGTGGCCGGCCGGGTAGACGGCGTTGCGGCCGTAGGCGTAGTCCGACCACAGCGTGTCGGCCAGGAATTCGTACTGGGACAACGCCGGCCAGGCCTCTTGGTGCCGCTCGGCGTGCACCTGGTGTTCGCCCAGGACTTCCTGCAAGAACACCACATCGGGCGCGGCCAGGCGTAAGGCCTCGCGCAGGTCGTGCAGCATGAAACGCCGGTTGAAACTGGTGAATCCTTTATGGGTATTGACGGTCAGGACCGTCAGGCTCCGGCGGGATTCGTCGGTCGGGGCGGGCATGGACTCTCCGGAGGTGGTAGATCCGCACCCTGCGCAAGTTTCGTGCCTGAGCCCCTGCGCAGGCGGATTTTCATAGGGGAATCCTGTCCGGCGGGGCTCCCTCCTGGTCGCTTGCCGGACACGGAATTGCCCGCGCCGGTCAAAATTCCCCTGGCCCGCAGGGAGCGAACCGTGGCGGAAAAGCGGTGCCAGCGCCTGGCCGGGCAGGCATAAAAAGCGGATTCAGAATCTGTAAAAACAGGGTTGTGCACCGTTTTGGCCGGCGTCACAATCGACAACCTCAACCTGTATATCCGCCCAGTCGGCGCAAGGAGACCCCGCACTATGACGATTGCCCCTCAGCCCTTGGACGCGCGCGTCGTCACGGCCCTGTCGCGCATCACGACGGCCACGCTGACTACCGTGCTGTTGAAGAAAGGCCTGCGCAACGTATGGGTGCGCGGTGCGCGGCCGCTGGCGCCGGGCGCCACCCGTATCGTGGGACGCGCCTTCACGCTGCGCTTTGTGCCCGCGCGCGAAGACCTGGCGACCCCGGCATCGTGGGCCTCGCCCATTTCGACGCGCGTCGCCATTGAAGATATGCCCGAAGGTTGCATCGCCGTGGTCGATGCCATGGGGGTCACGGACGCCGGCATTTTTGGCGATATCCTGTGCGCCCGCATGCACAAGCGCGGCGTGGCGGCCTTGGTGACGGACGGCGTGGTGCGCGACCTGGAAGGCGTTGAAGGCACCGGGCTGCCGGTCTGGTGCGCCGGCGCGGCGGCGCCGCCTTCGGTGGCAGGGCTGACGTTTGTCGGCTGGCAGGAACCGGTGGGCTGCGGCGGCGTGGCGGTGTTTCCCAACGACGTCATCGTGCTGGACCGCGACGGCGCGGTGCTGATCCCGGCCGCGTTGCTGGACGAGGTGGTCGACATAGCCATCGAGCAGGAACGGCTGGAAGGCTGGATCATGCAGCAGGTCGAGGCGGGCGAAAAGTTGCCCGGCCTGTATCCGCCCAATCAAGAAAACCAGGCGAAGTACCAGGCCTGGCGGGAGCAGCAGGGCGGCAAGTAGCCGGCAGCGGAGTGCTACGGCGCTTCACTTTCCGCAGAGCGCCCGGCGAGGGTCAAGCCGGCTTCGGTTGAACCTCAGTCCAGCTTCGGGCGACTTCAGCCTGAGCAAAAAAGCCCGGAACGCGGCGGCTCTCGCCGTGCGTTCCGGGCCTGCCCTGCAGGTGTGCAAGCAGTGGCGGCGTACTAATTGCTGCCGCGGATGTTGCCCGCGACGCCACCGGCTATGCCGCCGATGGCGGCCCCGGTCCAGGCGCTGCCGCCCGCGATGGCGGCAATACCCGCGCCCGCCGCCGCGCCTATCGCCGCGCCGGACATGGTCCCTTGCTGCTTGGACGACATATTCGTGCAGGCCGCCAGCGCGCTGATCGCGACGCATACAAGAATCGATCGGATGACTTTCATGACGGCTCCTTCAAGGCTTGCGCTTGGCGCCAGGAATGACGATCTCAAACCACAGGGTTTCGATCACCGGCCGGTCCAGCCGCGACGGGTTCGCGGCGTACCAGCTGTCCAGCCCCTCGCGCACGGAATCCAGCGTGTGCGTTTGCAGCCCCTTGGCAAAACGGGGCACCAGCGTTTGGTTGTCGGGTGGCGCACGGCGTTCCTGGTACGCGCGTTCCACTTGCAGCAGGTTGGCGATCCCCAATAGGTAGGCCTTCTTGATGTTGGGGTCGGACTCCGACCAGTGCTTGCCGGTGACCATCGGGGCGGGGTCGGCGGATTGCGCCATGCTGGGCGCGGTGCACAGCGTAGACAGCGCGAAGGCTGCCGGACCTAACAGGTGTTTCACTTTCATCGCATCGCTCCTCGCGGGCTTAAAAGATCAAAAACAACCTTTGGACGCCGTCCGCAAGACAGAGCCGCAGCGGGCCTTGAGCGGAAATCGGCAACATCGAATTTATGCCCGAAGCCGGACGGCGGCAAGCAACGTTTGCAGGCGGGCCGGCGGGGCGGGTGTCGCGCAATCCCAAGACGGCGCGTAAAATTCCGCCAAGACGCCGGCGCCCGCCGGCGTTGTGGATTGGACGCATGCGCACCGGATCGCCCCGTCGTTTACCCCATTACCCGCGTTTTGCCACGGCCGCCCATTTCGGGCGGCTGTTGCTGCTGCTGTTGCTGGTGGCGCGGGCGTGGGTGCCGACCGGGTACATGCCCGACGCGCAGGCGCTACGCCAAGGCCGTCTGACCTTGGGCTTTTGCACGGCAGGCGGCAACGCGCTGGCGGCGTTGCAGGCGATGTCGTTACGGCAGGCGTCCACCGGTGGCCATCACGAGATGCACGGCCATCACGATCACCACGGTTCAGGGCAGGGCGATGATCGCGGCGCGGGCCAGGAATGTCCGTTTGGCCTGAGCGCGCATCAAATCCTGAACCTGCCGCCCTTGGCGGCGTTGGCGCCGGTGCTGCTGCTCTGGCTGGCGCAGCCCCCGCTGAAGGTGGACGGCCCGCGCCCGCCCATGCCCGCCACGGGCCCCCCGCTGGGCCCCCGGGCACCACCCTCGATAGACGGTTGACCTTGCACGCATGCGCCTTGCGCGCATGACCGTGGCCGCACTTTCGGTTCGATTTTTGCGGCCCGATCTTTGCGGCTAGTCTTGGCCCCCCGCCTGGGGCGGCCCCGTTTCCTATTCGAGAGTTCCCATGTCCACACAAACCCTGGATACCGCCGCCGCGCCCGCGCGCACGCGAACCGCGGCCCCCAGCGCTTTTCTGGCGCTGATCACGCGCCTGCATTTCTATATCGGCCTGTTCGTCGGCCCCTTCATCCTGGTGGCGGCTGTTACCGGCACGTTGTTCGTGCTGACCCCGCAGATCGAAAACCTGCTGTACGCGGACCAGCTGCGCACCGCCTCCACCGGCCCGGCGCAACCCTTGGCCAAACAGGTTGAAGCGGCGCAGGCCCACCTGGGCGCGGGCGGCCCTCGCTTGTTCGCCGTGCGCCCCGCGCCCACGCCGGGGGAAACCACGCGCGTCATGTTCACGCAGGCCGGCATGGGCGATTCGGAAAGCCGTGCGGTGTTCGTCGACCCCGTCACGTTGGCCATCAAGGGCGACATGATGGTCTACGGCACCAGCGGCACACTGCCGTTTCGCACCACGTTGGATTATCTGCACCGCAATCTGATGCTGGGCGAACTGGGGCGCAACTACAGCGAACTGGCCGCGTCCTGGATGTGGCTGGCCACGCTGGGCGGGCTGGTGCTGTGGTGGACGGGTCGCCGCCGCGCGGCGGCGACCCGCGCGCGCAGCCCGCGTCTGCGAGCGCGCCGTTGGCACACCGTGCTGGGCTTGTGGCTGGCGCTGGGGCTGATATTTTTGTCCGCCACGGGCTTGACGTGGTCGAACTGGGCGGGGGCACGCGTGGATCAGCTGCGCGCGCAACTGGGATGGATCACGCCGGCGATTTCGCTGAAGCTGCCGACGGCAGGGCAGGGAGCCGGGACGGGGGCAGAGGCCGCCTCCGGGCAGGCGTCCGGCGGGGATGAACACGCGCATCATCATGGCGGCATGCAGATGGCAGGGGCGATGTCGCCTACCGGTGCGTCCACCGAGGCGGCCGCGCCGATGAATGCGCCGATGAGTGCATCCACGCATGCGCCCATGAATGCCCCCTCAGACGTCGTCGCGCAGTTCGACCGCATCCTGCAAACGGCCCGGCAGGGTGGCATCGACAGCACGCAGCTGGAGATTCGTCCACCGCGTGGCGCCGGCCAGGCGTGGATGGTGCGTGAAGTCGACCGGTCCTGGCCGACCCAAGTCGACACCATCGCCATCGACCCCACCACCTACGCCATCACCAGCCGTGCCGACTTCGACACCTTTCCGCTGATCGCCAAGCTGATCCGCTGGGGCGTGGACATGCACATGGGCATCCTGTTCGGCTGGCCCAACCAGTTGTTGATGGGCGCCATCGGCCTGGCGCTATCGACCATGATCGTGCTGGGTTATCGCATGTGGTGGCTGCGCCCGCCGGCAGCGGGCGCGAATGGCCAAACGCTGACGCAGGCGTGGGCCGCGTTGGGCTGGCCGGCGCGGCTGGGCGCGCTGGCGGCGGCCGCCGTGCTGGGGTGGTGCCTGCCGGTAATGGGCGTCAGCCTGCTGGTGTTCCTGGTGATCGACGCGCTACGGTCGTGGCGCTTTCAATTGGCCACGCGGCGCGCGTAACTGGCCAGGACGATGCGCTCGGACTGCGCCAGGTAGTCCTTCAGCGCATCGGCCGCCTTGCCAAAATCTCCCGCTTCGACGCGTTGCAGAATCTGCTCGTTCATGTCGGCATACGGGGCGTGCAGGAATTCCGGGTCTTGCAGCAGGCCGAATACCAAGCGCAATTCGGCCAGCAGCAAGGCGAACATCGCGTTCAGGCGTTCGCTGTCGGCAAGTTCGACGATGGCCATGTGAAAGGCCATGTTGGCCGTGCCCACGCCCGCCCAATCCTGCCGCTCGCGACACGCCAGCGCGTCGTCCACCGCCTGCCGCATGCGTTGGCGGGCGGGGTGGTGCGGGTAGGCCTGGGCCAGCGCCTGGCATTCAATCATGCGCCGCACCCGGTAGATGTCGATAATGGACGCCATGCTGGGCACCGCCACCGCCACGCCACGGTTGGGCGCATAAGTCAGCAAGCCTTCCTTGGTCAGGTTGCGAAAGGCCTCGCGCAAAGTGTTGCGCGACACATCCAGCGATTGCGTCAGGGTTGCTTCCGATAGCCGCTGGCCCGGCATGAATTCACCATTGATCAAGCGGCGGCGAATCTGCTCGGTGACTTTGTCGGTCAGGGTCTGGTGCGCGTCGGAGGTGGTCATAGGCGGTTGGGGCAATTACCGATAGCCGCTTGGGCAAGTTTGATCTACCATACTAACCAATTTGTAGAACAATTGTGTAACTATCGTTCCACACTACAAGCGGGGCACCGTGCGGAAATCCGCCTGCCCGGCGTCCGTGGACTAAGGATAAGACATGGCTGGGATCGATTTGAACAGCGACCTGGGCGAAAGCCTGGGCGCATGGCGCATGGGCGACGACGCCGCGATGTTGGCGGTGGTGTCCAGCGCAAACGTGGCGTGCGGTTTCCATGCGGGCGACCCCGCGGGCATTCTGGCCACCCTGAAGTCCGCGCGCGATAACGGCGTGACGGTTGGGGCGCATGTGTCCTATCCCGATCTGTCCGGCTTTGGCCGCCGCAATATGGACGTGGCCAGCGCCGACCTGATCGCCGATGTCATCTACCAGATCGGCGCCTTGAAGGGGCTGGCCGCCGCCGCCGGCACCGACGTGCGCTACGTCAAGCCGCATGGTGCGCTATACAACACCATCGCGCACGATGCGCGCCAGGGTGACGACGTAATTGCCGCCATTCTGGAAATCGACCCCACGTTGGTCCTGGTGGGTCTGGCCGGCTCGCCCCTGCTGACGCGCGCCCGTGAACGCGGGTTGCGCGTGGTGGCCGAAGCCTTTGCCGACCGCGCGTACACGCCCAAGGGCGAGCTGGTATCGCGCCGCGAAAAGGGCGCCGTGCTGCATGACCCGCAAGCCGTGGCCGCGCGCATGCTGCGCCTGGTGCAAGAGGGCGTCATCGAAGCCATCGACGGCAGCCTGACGCGCGTGCAAGCCGATTCCATCTGCGTGCATGGCGACAGCCCCGGCGCGGTCGATATGGCGCGCGAACTGCGGCGCCAGCTTGAACAGTCGGGTGTCGCCATCCGGTCTTTCATTGACGCTGCCCCGGCACAATCCGCCTAGGAGGCCGTGTGCGTTTTCTGCCTGTAAACACCGACGCGCTACTGGTCGAACTGGACGATCTTGACCAGACGCTAGCGCTGTTCGCCGCGCTGCAAAACCGGCCCATTGCCGGCGTCACCGAAATGGTTCCCGCCGCGCGCACGGTGCTGGTCATCTTTCAACCCAGCCTGGTGTCGCGCGATGCGCTGATTGCCGACATCGGCTCCCGCGACACCACGGCTCACGTGGCGCGCGATGGCAAGCTGATCGAAATCCCCGTCCATTACAACGGCGAAGACCTGGACGAAGTCGCGCAGTTGCTGGGCATCACGCCGGACGAAGTTGTGCGCCGTCACACCGGCGGCACGTACAGCGTGGCCTTCACCGGCTTCGCACCCGGCTTCGCGTATCTCAGCGGCGGCGACCCCTCGCTGGACGTGCCGCGCCGCAAGACCCCGCGCACCCGTATCCCCGCGGGCGCCGTCGCATTGGCCGGCACATTCAGCGGCGTCTACCCGCAAGCCAGCCCCGGCGGCTGGCAGATCCTGGGCGTGACCCCGGTCCCCATGTGGGACTTATCGCGCGAGACGCCGGCGTTGCTGCAACCGGGGTATCGGGTGCGGTTCATTGATGCCGGGGCTTCAGCCGGAACTTCGACCGGGACTTTGACCGGAACTTCGACCGGCACTTCGACCGGAACTTTGACCGGGACTTCGACCGGAACCTCCGCCCAGGCTTCGTCCTCGACTTCCGCCGACGCGGCCGCCAGCGATTCCCGCGCCACACCCGCGCTGGAAGTCGTATCGCCCGGATTACAGGCCGTGTTTGAAGACTTGGGCCGGGCAGGGCAGGCGCGTCAGGGCGTGGCCGCGTCCGGCGCCATGGACCGGGGCGCACTGCGCGCCGCCAACCGCCTCGTGGGCAACGCGCCCGGCGAAGCCGCCATTGAAATCGTCTACGGCGGGTTCCAGCTGCGGGCGCACGGCCCCAGCGTCGTAGCCGTGACCGGCGCGCTTGGCGACGTCACGCTGCGCAATGCCGGCGGCACCACGTGGACGGCGAACACGTACCAGGCCATTGCGCTGGATGACGGCGACACGCTGACCCTGGGCCAGCCGTCCGCCGGCATTCGTTATTACCTGGCCGCGCGCGGCGGCTTCGACGTGCAACCGGTGCTGGGCAGCTGCTCAACCGACACCTTGGCCCACGTCGGCCCCGAGCCCTTGGCGGTGGGCGACCGCATCGGCATCCGGCCAGCCGGGCAGGGCGCCATCGTCGGTGCGCCCGAAATTGCCCCGGCGGATCTGCCGACAACCAACGTCGAGGTGGTGCTGGACGTGGTGTTGGGGCCGCGCACGGATTGGTGCGATGCCGAGGCGGTTGCGCTCTTGTCCCGCCAGGCCTGGACGGTGACGCCGCAGTCCAACCGCGTCGGCATCCGCTTGAACGGCGACGCGCCGCTGCAACGCGCCAACCACGCCGAACTGCCCAGCGAAGGCACCCGCAAAGGCTCCATCCAGGTGCCCGCCAGCGGCCAGCCGGTTCTGTTCCTGGCCGACCACCCCTTGACCGGCGGCTACCCCGTCATTGGCTCGGTGGCGCCGTGGCATCTGGACCGCGCCGCGCAAATTCCCATCGGCGCTCGCGTGCGCTTCAATCCCATTTCCGACTTCGTTCCGGTTGATGTTCCGGCCGTGTCCGTCAACCCGACCTAACTGAATCTGCCTGCCATGAAGAAAGTCCTGATTGCCAACCGTGGCGAGATCGCCGTCCGCATCATCCGCGCCTGCGCCGACTACGGCGTCAAATCCGTTGCGGTCTACGCCGACGCCGATTTCGACGCGCTGCACGCGCGCATGGCCGACGAGGCGTACGGGCTGGACGGCGACCGTCCCGCCGATTCTTATCTGAACATCGACAAGCTGCTGGACGTCGCGCGGCGCAGTGGCGCCGACGCCGTGCATCCCGGCTACGGCTTCCTGTCCGAAAGCCCCACCTTCGCGCGGGCTGTCATCGACGCCGGCTTGACGTGGATCGGCCCGTCGCCGGAAACCATCGAACGGCTGGGCGACAAGGTCCAGGCGCGCAAGATCGCGTTGGCGGTCGGAGCCCCGCTGGTCGCTGGCACGGCAGACCCGGTCAACGGCGCCGAAGACGTGCTGGCCTTCGCCAACGAACACGGCCTGCCGATTGCCGTTAAAGCCGCGTTTGGCGGGGGAGGCCGGGGCCTGAAAGTCGTGTGGCGCATGGAAGACGTGGCCGACCTGTACGAATCCGCCGTGCGCGAAGCCGTCACCGCGTTCGGTCGCGGCGAATGCTATGTGGAACAGTTCCTGGACCGGCCGCGCCACGTCGAAGCGCAAGTGGTGGCCGACAAGCACGGCAACGTCGTCGTCCTGGGCACACGCGATTGCTCGTTGCAACGGCGCAATCAGAAGCTGGTGGAAGAAGCGCCCGCGCCGTTCCTGACGGACGACCAGCGCCAACGCATCCACGCGTCCGCCCGCGACATCTGCGCCCACGCCGGCTATGTCGGCGCCGGCACCGTCGAATTCCTGCTGAGCGCATCGGGCGCGATTTCGTTCCTGGAGGTCAACACGCGCCTGCAAGTCGAACATCCGGTCACCGAGGAAACCTGCGGGCTGGATCTGGTTGTTGAGCAATTGCGCATCGCTGACGGTTTGCCGCTGTCGTTCACCACCGCGCCCGCGCCGCGCTGCCACGCCATCGAATTCCGTATCAACGCCGAAGACGTGGGCCGAGGCTTCCTGCCGTCGCCGGGCCGCATTGAGCAGTTTGCGCCGCCGACCGGACCGGGCGTGCGCGTGGACAGCGGCGTGGAGTCGGGTTCGACCATACCGGGCACGTTCGATTCGCTGTTGGCCAAGCTGATCGTCACCGGCGCCACCCGCGAACAGGCCATTGCGCGCGCCCGCCGCGCGCTGGCCGAATTCCGCATTGAAGGCGTGGCCACGGTCCTGCCGTTCCATCGCGCGGTGCTGGCGCATGACGACTTCCTGGGCGACGACACCGGCTTCAAGGTCCACACGCGCTGGATCGAAACCGACTTCGCCAACGACCTGGAGGCGGCAGTGCGCCCGACGCCGCTGGGCACGGTGACACTGCACCGGACCGCCGTCGAAATCGACGGCCGCCGCGTGTCCCTGGGCCTGCCGGCCGAACTGCTCCGAGGCCTGCAATCCGCCGGCGCGGCCGCAACGGCGGACGCAGGGCAGTCTGCCGGCAATGTCGCCAGCGCCGACAGCGTGCCGGCACCCATCGCGGGCACCATCCAAGCCTGGAAGGTGGAAGACGGCGCCACCGTCAAACAAGGCGAACTGATCGCCACGATGGAAGCCATGAAGATGGAAATGCAGGTGCTGGCGCATCGGGACGGCGTGCTCACACAGGAAGCAGCGCCGGGTAAGTCGGTGGCGGCCGGTGCGACGATTGGGCGGATTGAATAAGCGGAAGTCGGGTGTTTGAAAGAGAGGCTTGGACGTTGTCCAATGCCTCTTCTTTCGCCTTGGTGTATTACGCATAATGTATATTATGTAAAGTAAGAATTTGACCTGGTTCTGAATTCCGCCCCGTAACCGCACACCGCACCCTCTACATTCCGACACTTCAACAATTGTTGTAGTATCCGCGAATGGATAAAACCACCGCCGTCACTGTCTTCGAATCGCTGGCCTCCGGTGTCCGGCTGGACATCTTTCGCCTGTTGGTGCGCGCGGCGCCCGACGGCTGCGTGGCTGGCCAGATCGCGGCGGAACTTGACTTGCCCCCGACCAACCTGTCTTTTCACCTGAAGGCGTTGACGCAATCTCGTTTGCTGACCGTCGAACAGGAAGGACGCTACTTGCGCTATCGCGCCAACACCACCCTGATGTTCGGACTGGTTGATTACCTGACCGCCGAATGTTGCAGTGGCGTGGCGTGCGCCAAGTCGCACGACTTAACCGAACCTCACAGGACACCATGAACCCCGTCACCATCTATCACAACCCCAAGTGCGGCACCTCGCGCAACACCCTGGCGCTGATTCGCAACGCCGGCATCGAGCCGCAAGTCATCGAATATTTGAAGACGCCGCCGGATCGCGCAACGCTGGTCGATCTGATTTCCCGCGCCGGGCTGTCGGTAAGAGACGCGATCCGCCAGAAGGAATCGGCGTACCAAGCGCTGGGCCTGAATGACGAATCGCTGTCCGACGCGGCGCTGATCGATGCCATGCTTGAAAACCCCATCCTCATCAACCGGCCCTTTGTCGTCACCGCTGCGGGCGTGCGGCTGTGCCGGCCATCGGAACTGGTGCTGGACATTCTTGACCAGCCGCAGCGCGCCGCGTTCACCAAGGAAGACGGCGAAGTCGTGGTCGACGACAGCGGACGCCGCGTGCGCTAGACCGTCGCCAGGCTGTCGCGGCTGCGCGCCTGCCACCTGCCCTTCCCCATCCCGTTCAAACGGAGCTCTACCCTCGATGGACGACCGCTTGCCCGCTTCAAAGGAAGCCAATTACGCGTTGGACGACGCGTTGGACGACGCCCTGCCCGCGTTGGACGATGCCCTGCTGGACGTGCCCAGCCACGACAAGCTCTCCCTGGCCCATGGCGCCTCCCATCCGCCGCGCATCCTGTTGCTGTACGGCTCGCTGCGCGAGCGTTCTTACAGCCGGCTGCTGGTCGAAGAAGCCGCTCGCATTCTGAACCGATTGGGCGCCGAGACGCGCATTTTCGATCCGCGCGGCCTGCCGTTGCCGGACGGCGCGCCTGCCGATCATCCCAAGGTGGCCGAGCTGCGTGCGCTGTCGCTGTGGTCCGAAGGCCAGGTGTGGTGCAGCCCCGAACGCCACGGCACGTTGACCGGCGTCTTCAAGAGCCAGATCGACTGGCTGCCGCTGGAGACCGGCAGCGTGCGCCCCACGCAAGGCCGCACGTTGGCGGTCATGCAGGTGTCGGGCGGGTCGCAGTCTTTCAACGCGGTTAACGCGCTGCGCGTGCTGGGCCGCTGGATGCGGATGGTCACCATCCCCAACCAATCATCGGTGGCCAAGGCGTTCCAGGAATTTGACGATGCCGGGCGCATGAAGCCTTCCGCCTACTACGACCGCGTGGTCGACGTGATGGAAGAACTGGTCAAGTTCACCTTGCTGGTGCGCGACCGCAGCGACTACCTGACGGACCGGTACAGCGAACGCAAAGGCGTGGCCCAAGAGGTCGCGCGCTTGGCGCGCGAAGCAATGGCGCCTTGAAAACCTTGATCTTTGTCCAAGACTTTCGCCGGATGCAGGACTATATTCATCGAACAATTCGGTGACAGAGAGGGTCGCGGTATCCCGTCACCGCAGAGGTATCTTGATGGCCCGTTCCATCAACCACGTCGACAGCGCTTGCCCGGACCCATGCGCGCGCTGAACCCGAAGGAGCAAGATGCGCGCGATCAAGCTGACACTGGTTTTTTCCTTGCTGTTAGTCGCGCTGTTGTGGGCGCTGGCCGATTCCCGGTTGTGGGACGCATCAAGTCCTTATACGGTGCGCGCCGCGCTGATCCAGTTGTCCGGCTTGCTTGCCCTTGCCTGTATGAGCCTGGCGCTGGTGCTGGCGGCGCGCCCGCGCTGGCCCGAGCGACCGCTGGGCGGCCTGGACAAGATGTACCGGCTGCACAAATGGTTGGGCGTCGGCGCCCTATTCTTCTCGCTGCTGCACTGGTTGTTCAAGAACGGCTTTCGGCCCGCGATCCAGTGGGGCTGGTTCGAGCCCGGCGCCCGGCCGCCGCGCCAGCCCCCGGTTGATGTCGTCGACACGTTTCTGCATCGGTGGCGGCACGACGCGGAAGCGCTGGGCGAATGGGCGTTTTACGGTGTCGTGGTGTTGGTGGTGCTGGCGCTGCTGCGCTTTTTTCCCTATCGGCTGTTCTACAAGACGCATCGGATTATCGCGGCCCTATTCCTGGTGCTGGTCATGCATGCCGTGGTTCTGCTGGACTACGGCTACTGGACGCAGCCGGTGGGGTGGCTTGCCGCCGCACTGATGGCGGCCGGCAGCGTGGCCGCCGTGCTTTTGCTGCTGCGGGCCACCAACAGCGGGCGACAAGTGTGGGCGAAGGTGGTCGGCTTGACGCATTTTCCGGGGGTGGAATCGCTGGAAATCGAGTTGGAAACCAGCCCGGGGTGGCCGGGCCATCGTCCCGGCCAGTTCGTCTTTGCCATGTCGAATGCGTCGGAAGGCCCGCACCCTTATACGATTGCTTCCGCCTGGAAACCCCACGCGGCCCGCATCACCATCATCGCCAAGGCGCTGGGCGACCATACCCGCCGCTTGCCGCAAACCCTGAAACCGGGCCAGGCGGTACGCATCGAGGGCCCCTACGGCGACTTCACGTTTGACGACGGCATGCCCCGCCAGATCTGGGTGGCGGGCGGTATCGGCATCACGCCCTTCGTGGCCCGCATGGACGCGCTGGCCGATGCCAAGGCGAATGTCGATGCGAATGCCAACGGCAATGGCAACGGCAACGGCAACGGCAACTCCCACCCTGCCACGCCGCCAGCAATCGACCTGATTCACGTGACCACCGAAGTCGATGACGCCGCGCTTGCCCGGCTACGGGCGCGCGCCGAGGCAGCCGGTGTGCGGCTGCACCTATTGATTCGCGCGCGCGACGGCAGGCTCAATGGTGAAAGGCTGCGTGCGCTGGTGCCCGCATGGCGCGAGGCCAGCCTCTGGTTCTGTGGCCCCTCCGCATTGGGCGAGGCGCTACGCAAGGATCTGGCCGCCCACGGCTTCCCAGTCGCGCGTCATTTCCATTTCGAGCTGTATAGGATGCGTTAGCGCATTCGTCCGGGCGCCACCGAGGCCGGTGCCCGGTTATCAAAGGAAGCGCGTGACCGTGTGCCGCCGATCACGCCTCCTTTCCCGCCGCAGTCAATCGATCGCGGCGCCCGCCGTTTTCACCACTTTGCCCAGCCGCGTGTATTCCTCGGCGCCAAAGTCCGCCAGCGACTGGCGCGATGTGGGCGACGGGATGGCGCCGCGCGATTCCAGGGCCTTCTTGACCTCGGGCTGTTGCAGCGTGCGCTTGACCGCGGCGTTCAGCTTGTCCAGCACGGCGGGTGGCGTGCCTTTCGGCGCGTACAAGCCGTCCCAGGCGAAGAATTCATAACCCTTCACGCCCGCCTCGTTCATGGTTGGAATGCTCGGGTTGGACGCGACCCGTTCAGGCGTGGTGACGGCCAGCGCGCGCAATTTGCCGGCGGCAATCTGGCCCGACACGTTCGGCATGACGTCGATCAGGAACGAGATGCGTCCGCCCAGCAGGTCCGTCATGGCCGCGCCGCCGCCCTTGTAGGGGATGTGCATGACCTTGATGCCGGCCATCTGGTTCAGCAGTTCACAGGCAAGGTGCGACGACGTGCCGTTGCCGGCCGACCCACAGGTCAAGTCACCGGGGTGCGACTTGGCGTAGGCCAGCAACTGCTCCAGTGTCTTGAAACGGTCATCCGTGCCGTTTACGACCAGCGCGGCCGCAATGACGGTAAAGCGCGAGATCGGTTCGAAGTCGCTCGGAGTGTAGCCGGGAGATTTGTACAGCCAATGGTTGGTGGCCTGCGTGCCGTTGGTGCCGTACGACAGGGTGTAGCCATCCGGGTTGGCCCGCGCCGCGATGGAGGTGCCGATATTGCCGCCCGCGCCGGGGCGATTTTCCACGATGATGGACTGGCCAAGTTCACGCGATAGCGGTTCGGCCACCAGCCGCGCCAGCGTATCGCCGCCGCCGCCGGCCGCAAACGGCACGACCAATGTGATGGCGTGCGCGGGCCAGGCAGCCTGTTGGGCTACGGACTGAGTGAACGGTGCCGCTGCACAGGCGGCGGCCACCATGAAAATCAAGGGCTTAGAGGGTTTCACTGCTTGTCTCCTGTGGGGATATCGAACGCGCCTGCGCTTGGGGTTTAGGGATATCGGGCGCGCTGTTGTGATGCCGGTGTCAAACAAAGCGACAGCTGACCGAACCAAGTGGGCCGTAGTCCACATGGAACGTGTCGCCGGCGTCGGCAAAAACGGGCCGGGTGAACGAACCGCTAAGAATGATCTGGCCGGGTTCCAGCGACACGCCGTGTTCGCCCAGCTTGTTGGCCAGCCAAACCACGCCGTTGGCGGGATGGTTGAGCACGCCTGCGGCCAGGCCCGTTTCTTCAATCACGGCGTTGCGCGACATCATTGCGCCGACCCAGCGTAGGTCCATGTCGCCCACGCGCACCGGGCGGCCCCCCATTACCACGCCCGCATTGGCGGCGTTGTCGGCAATGGTGTCGAAGACCTTGCGGGGCCGCTTGGAATCGGGGTCGATCTGGTGCGACCGCGCATCAATGATCTCCAGCGCCGGAATCACGTAGCGCACCGCGTCCAACACGTCGAACAGGGTCACACCGGGGCCTTGCAGGGCGCGGTCAAGAATGAACGCGAGCTCGACTTCCACACGCGGCACGATGAAGCGGCCGCGCGGAATCTCGGCGCCGTCGGCGAACAACATGTCGTCAAGCAGTGCGCCGTAATCGGGCTCGTCGATCTGCGATGACAGCTGCATCGCACGCGAGGTCAACCCGATTTTGTGGCCGACCAGACGGCGGCCCGACGCAAGCTTGTGCGCGACCCATTCGCGCTGAATCGCGTAAGCGTCTGCAATGGTGATGTCGGGATGGTCCAGCGATAGCTGGCGCACCTGACGGCGGCTTTGCTCGGCTTCGTGCAGCCGTAGCGCCAGTGTTCTTATGGTTGTGGCATCCATTCATGTCTCCTTGGGGGCTGAATTTGTTTTTTCGTGCGTGGGAGGGTCGCCGGCTTACTCCGGTGGCAGATGGCGGCGGCTGCTCTTGTCGGCCAGGCGCCAGCCCTCTTTTGTTGCCACAAGCACGTCCTGGCACTCACGGATGGACACCAGTCTCGGTGCCCCGCCCTGCTCTTGCGGCACGCTTTCGTAGGCGGTCAGGAAGTAGCCCACCGTGGCGTGCGTGCGGTCCGTCGATACCAGCCGAAGGTTAGTGATGACATGGCAGGTGCTGCGCTCGGGCGCGCGGGCCTCCAGCGCCGCCAGGACTTCGTGCGGGCCACTAAGCTTGCGCCCCTGGCGCATCCAGACGCCGTCTTCGGCCATCAACGCGGCGGCGGCGTCATGGCGGCGGGTGTCCAGCGCATGAAAAAAACTCAGAACGACCGCTTCGCAGGCGGCTTTGATCGGCATGACTTCTGAAAGCGGTTCCATCTGGCTTCGGCTCCGTTAGCGGATTTCGGCATTGGCCAGCGGCACGTCGGGCCGCTGCAACAATGCGGGGTTCACAAGCGCACGTTGGGCGATCCACTTGCGTAGCTGCCGCAGATCGCGCGGCGCGTTCACGGTGACGGCTGCCACTACCCGACCGCCGCCGTCCAGCGCCACCGACACCAAGGCTCCCGCGTCCGTTTGCGGGCGCAGCACTTCGCTTGCGGCAAGCGCGGGAAAGCCCACGATTTGCACCATGGCGTCGTATTGTTCGGACCAGACTGCGCCGGTGGGCAGATACGGCGCGGGTTCGCCGAGCGCGGACAGGGCCGCCGCCGTGCCTTGGTCTTGCGCGTTTTGCCAGGACTCCAGGCGCATCGTTCCCCCGGCTTCAGCATGCGTGGACACCGCCACGTCGCCCGCCGCGTACACGTCTGGCGCAGAAGTGCGGCAGTATTGGTCGACCAGCACACCGCGCTGGCAGGCGATGCCGGCCTCGCGCGCCAAGGCATCATTGGCTTGCAGGCCCACGCCCAGCACCACGGCGTCGGCGACAAGGCGTTGCCCATCGGTCAGTTCGGCCAGGGGGTGGGAGCCAGTCAGCTCGGCTACGGACCGGGACTGGGACTGCGATTGGGACGGCCGCCCCGCTTGCGATTCACCTGGTTCGCGCAGCACCGCGCGCAGCCCCACGCCCAAACGAACGTCGACGCCCTGCGCGGCGTGCATCGCGGCCAAATGCGCGGACACGGCGGGAAGCACGCTGCGGGCGCATAGCCGATCGGCTTGTTCCAGTACGGTGACGCGGGTGCCGGCCTGGCGTGCCGTGGCGGCGACTTCCAGCCCGATCCATCCGCCACCCACGATCACGATGTGCTTGCCCGGCCCCAAGCAGGCGCGCAGGCGCAGCGCGTCGTCTCGGGTCCGCAGCACGTGGACGCCATGGGCGTCCGTAAAGGCCCCTGCGCCCTCGCCCCATGCCACGCCGGGCAGCGGCGGCACGATGGGCCGGCCGCCCATGCACAGGATCAGCTTGTCGTAGGCGATTGCGCCACCGTCGGACGTATCCACCTGCTTGTCCGCCAGCCGCAATCGCGTGGCGGCGATGCCTGGGCGAAAGGAAATATCCAGGGCTGCCAGGCGTTCGGCGGAGAACAATTCGGTGCTTTCGGGCGGCACACTGCCACTCAGTACCGCCTTGCTCAAGGGCGGGCGCTCGTAAGGCGCGTGCGCTTCGTCACCTAACAAGATGATGCGGCCTATGTAGCCCCGTTCGCGCAAGGTGGTGGCGGCCCAACCGCCCGCCTGCCCCGCGCCGACGATGACGATCGTGCCGGCGTTCACGGCGTTTGCGCCTTCAAATAAACCGTATCCGCCTCGACGCGGACCTCGTAGCGGCGCAGATCCGTGGTGACCGGCGGGCATTGCGGCTTGCCGGTGCGGATATCGAACACGCCCTGATGCAGCGGGCATTCAATCGTGCCGTCCTCCAGGTAGCCGTCGGCCAGGCTGGCGTTGCCATGCGGACATCGGTCCTGCGTGGCGCAGATTTCGTCGGGCAGCTTGTACAGGCAGACCGCGTCGCCCTCGTGCATCACGCGCAATGTGCCGGTGTCGGGCGAAATGTCCGCAATCCGTGCAACGGGTTTCCAGGTATCCATATCAAAGCCCCATCGCCTTGCGGTAATAGTCATAGAACGACCGGATCAGCACTTCGGTCACCATGTAGTCGGCCGGCTCGGTATCGCGCCCGCCCATCTCGACAATGCCGCGCGCCTCGGGGTATCCCGTGACGCCGATCTGCACCTGGTTCAGCATTTCGCTGTCGTCCATGGACACGAAGCCGGCCGGGCCCAGCAGATTGGCGTGCTTCAAGCGCAGCCGGGTCATTTCCTCGTCGTCATCCTCGTAGCCGTAATAGGTAAAGACCAACTCGTGCTCGGTTGGACTGCGGGGGATCACATGGCGCGTCTTGAGCGAATTGGCCTGGATGCCGAATTGTGCGGCGGGAAATACCCAGGCACCCCCTACGCGGCCTCGGTTGAATTCAGCTCGCGGGGTCACGGTCTCCAGGTCCAGCAGTTCCAGGTCGTCCCGAAAACGGCTCATTTCGGTGGTGGCTTCTGTCTTCTTCTTGCCTTCGTTGTGCGACACCATGACGCTATGCGCGCCGCCGCCCGTGGGGATGCACTCGGACTTGGAATCCGCGCGCCACAGGCCGAACGTGATGTAGAACGTGTGCAGCAAGGTGGCGTGGTACGGGTCTTTCAGGTTTTCCAGGTACATCTTCCAGTTGCTGGGAATCAACTGGCGGCTGTATCCCAGCAGCTTTAGCGGCTTGCCCGGCAGCATGTGGTCGATTTCGGCCAGCACTTCGGGGCCGCAATAGTCTTCAAAGCTGGGCGCTTCTTCGGAGAACGTGGCCCAGATGGACCCGCCTCGATTTACGCTGCGCAGCTTGCGGATGCCGTTCTGCTTGGGGTCGAAATCGCGCGGCATGCCGCCCTTGCCCATGGCGCCACGTCGGAACGGCACGCCTTGCAGGTTGCCGTGCAGATCGTAATTCCATTGGTGATACGGGCAGGTGAAGTCGGTGACGCGGCCGGTGTTCTGCCAGCAGATCTGCGCGCCGCGATGGGCGCAGCGGTTTTCCAGCACATTCACATCACCGGTTTCGGTACGCACCATGATGACCGGGCGGTTGCCGATCCAGTTGCGCTTGTAGCTGCCGGTCTCGGGCACTTCGCATTCCAGGCCCACGTAGTTCCAGGTCTGGCCCGCGAAGAACACGTCCATTTCTTTTTGAAAGATCGCGGGGTCGGTGTAGACCCAATTGGGAATACGCGTGTAGCCCTCTTTGGGCCAGCGGCGTTCCAGGTGAATGGGGGCCGTGGCAGCGGTGTCCAGCACGGCGGAATCGGAACAGGTCATGGCTTTTCCTTAGCAGATTCAGATGGGCACGATCAGCGACGTGCGCACGCGATAGTTGTCGTACACGCAGTCGCGGCGGCTGATCGCCAGGCCGTCGGGGGTGACGCACAGCACGTCCAGATAGCGCCCCACCATGTTCAAGGTGGGTTCGCGGTCGGACAGCGACTCCATCACGGCGAAGTTCGCTTGCGACACGATGTGGTCGCCCTGTAATTCCATGACGCGCACGCCACTAATGAAATGGCGCAGCGAACGCGGTTCGAACATGGTGGTTTCGCGCAGCGCGGTCACTCGGTCGCGGACCATGTTCTTGTTCATGCAATAGATCAGGCCCAGCGGCAGGCCGGCGTCGTGGTTCTCGCGAGACAACACGCGGTAATGGCAGTCTTCGGTGAAGAAGTCGGGCCACTCTTCAAGCCGGCCTTCGTCCAGGCAGAAGGCATAGTCGTCGTAGAAGTCCCGCAGTTGGGCGCGCAAGGCCGGCGCGTCGGACAGGTCAGTCAGAGTCATGGTGGATCCGGATGGCGTTGGATGAAAAGGCGCGGAGATGGCCGGGGTGTGGCGGTGCCCGGCAGTGTTTGACGACGACTGTCAGGACGCCGCGGCCAGCTGCGCGCGGTTGCTTTCAAAGCCGCTCTGGCTGCCCAGCGCCAGGATGGGTTCCTGCATGCGCTCCTGCCAGATCAGCGATTCCATGGCGATCTGCAGCGGGTGGTCCTGTACCGTCAGCGCGGACGTGGTCTCGGTACCGGAATGGTGCGAATGCATCGCCCAGCCGGGCGCCGACAGGATCAGGTCGCCCGCCTTCCAGTCCAGCCGCACGCCGTTGACCTTGCTGTAGCCGTTGCCGCGCAGGTAGTAGTTGATGGCCGACGAGCTGTGCCGATGCGGCACGTGGTGGTTGTCCGGCGGTGATGACGAGATGGTGGCGAAGAAACTGTGCGTGGTGCCGATGCGCCGCTCGGTTGCCGGGTTGTACAGCACGAACAGGCGGCGGCCGTTGTAGCCGCGTGCCATGTCTTCCACCGTCGGCAGATAGCGCGACACCGCCTGCCACGGCCAATGCAGCGCCTTGGATTCCAGCACGTCGATATCGATCAGCCATTCGTATCCCATCAGCCAGGCGCCCTCGGGCGTGATCTGTTCGCGCAGCGCCAGATCGCGCGAGCGAGCCGCGTCAGGGGCGCGGGGCGGCACGGGGCGGGTGTTGGCGTCCGCGGGCGGCACGTCGCCGTCAAACTCCTCGACGTAATGGATTTCCAGCTTTTCCAGTAACGGTGCGTTCGAATACGACAGCCGCACCCAAGGGGTCTTGCCCTCGTTGCGGTAAGCGTGCACCTGCATCGCGGGCGTGTTCCAGACGTCCCAGTGCCCCACGCGGATATCGCGCCCGGCCACCGTCGCGATGCCCTCGCCGCTGATACAGATTTCCAGCATGTTGGAGTTCTTGCGCAGGTTGTAGGTGCGTTCACCGGGGTTGACGACGTTGATGGTCACATCGGTACCTGGCGCCAGGCCCAGGCCGGGTGCGGTGGCCTGTGGGTGCGTAATGAGCGAGGCGCGGCGGCCGTTGTCGGGCCGGGGTGCGTCAATCAACCGCGCGATTTCCAGATCGATGTCCTCTTTCGGGATCACGATCGACGGCCACTTGTTTTGTTCGCGGGGGCTGGCCCCACTGACGTCGACGAACATGTTTGTTTCCTCTGTTTTGTTGATGGATCGGGATCAGGGCTGCGCCAGCAGCAGGTTTTCGCGGGTCTGCGGGGGCAGCGCCACGCCCAGGCCGTGTTCGCGGGCGTGCTCATAGACCACGCGCGCCATCGCCAGGTCGGACAGGCCCATCCCCATGCCCTTGAATATCGTCAGCCTCGCGTCCCTGGGTCGTGCCTTGCCGTCCGCCAGCCACTGGCCCAGCACCGACACGCTGTCCCACGGCGCGGCATCCGATCCAAAGCGTTCGCGCAGTTCGCGCGAGCCCTTGCGGGCGTTTTCAAGGTCGTCGACCACTACCTCGTCGGCCAGCTCGAACACGTCCTGGGCAAACTCGGCCTTGGCGGGCAGGATGGCGCCCACGGCGTTCAGGTGCCGGCAATCGGCCAACATGGCGGCATTGACGAACGGCTCGACGGCGCGGGTGATCAACGTGACGATGTCGCCGCCCTCCAGCGCGTGCTCAAGGCTTGGCGACTCCTGGACGTCGAACCCATACTTGCCCGCCATGCTGGCCACGAAGGCGCGGCGCTTGTCGGGGGTGGGGCTGTAGACGCGGACTCGTCGTAATGGACGCACCGCCGCCAGCGCAGCCAATTGCGTGACGGCCTGCGGGCCGGTGCCGATCAACGCGGCCCGCGTAGCGTCGGCCGGGGCCAGCGCCCGTGTGGCCACGCCGCTGATCGCCGCGGTGCGCAACATGCCCAGCGCCCGCGCTTCGATCACGGCGCGCAAGGTGCCGGTGTGCGCGTCGAACAGACTGAACAGCGACCCGCCGCCCGCCTTCGTGTGCACCCAGGTCTTGAAACCGGCGTAGCCGCCCTGCCCCGTCTGCACGGAACCCAATGCATGCATTGAGCTGCCGTCGCCCCAGGTGGCCAGTGTTTTGGGCAGGTTGCGGGCTTGCTCACGGGCTTGCGCCACCAGCATGCTGTGCAGCGCGTCGATGGCGCGGGGGATGTTCAACGCCGAGACGACGTCCCGCTCTGTCAGATACAGCAGCGCATCATTCATGCGCGTCTCCCGATGCATGGGCCGGTTCGTCGGCCACGGTGTTGACCAGCGTGCCCACGCCGGGAATGTCCACTTCCAAGGTGTCGCCCGCGGCCATGAATCGCGGCGGCTTGCGGCTGGAACCCACCCCTTCGGGCGTGCCGGTGGCGATGATGTCGCCCGGCGATAAAGGGGTGAATGCGCTGATGTAGGCGATCAATTCTGGAATGGGGAAGATCAGGTCCGACACGTCGCCCTGTTGCATCAGTTCGCCGTTCAACCGGGACCGCACCTGCAACCGGATCGGGTTGCCCACTTCGTCCGCCGTGACCAGCCACGGTCCGACGGCGCCGCTGCGTTCGAAGTTCTTGCCAGGCGTGACCTGCGCGTTGTGCTTTTGGAAGTCGCGCACCGAGTTTTCGGCCATGCAGGTGTAGCCGGCCACATGCGCCAGCGCGTCTGCGGCTGCAATGTGACGTCCACCGCGCCCGATTACCACGGCCAGTTCGCCCTCGTAGTCGAAGCGGTCGGAGGCGCGCGGCTTCCACACCGCCTGCCCATGGCCCACCACGCTATCCGCAAAGCGGACAAACAAGGACGGGTGCGCGGGAAGTTCGCGGCCGGCTTCGGCCACGTGGCGTCCGTAGTTCAGCCCGACGCACAAGATTTTGCGAGGGGCCGGCACGGGCGGCAGCCATTGCAGATCAGCCAAAGACCGGCGCGGCATGCCGTCGGCCTGTGCAGCGCCCGCGATCTGCTCCACGCCGGCTTCCAACGCCGCGATGACGTTGGGCCATACGTGAGTCAACACCACGACGTCGGGTCCCTGTACCACGCCCCAGGCTTGGCGCCCGGCATCCAGGAAGCTGATCAGCTTCATTTTGTCTCCTGTACGTTTGGCGGCTAAGGCATGCAGCGGAGTATCCCGTTGCATGCATTGGGCGGGTTATTTGCCCGCCTTCCGTTGTTTTTCCGAATTATTGCATGCAATTTTGAGGATTCGCAATACGCAATCTGTTCTTATCCGTCCGATTGCATGCAATTTTCTGGGTACACTTGAGCCCTTCCGACACTCTTCAGCCTTTGCCACCGCTCTATGGCCGCTCAGATCGATAAAGTCATTTCAGAACTTCGGGACATGGTGCTTTCGGGCGCGTTGCAGCCCGGCGAGCGTGTCGTGGAGTTGCAGTTCTCGGCGCGTCTGGGCGTTTCGCGCACCCCGCTGCGCATTGCCCTGACCGAACTTGAAAAAGAGGGCCTGCTTGAACGCTTGCCTTCGCGGGGTTTTCGCGTGCGGGCCTTTACCGTGGACGAGATCGGCGACGCCGTAGACGTGCGCGGCGTGCTGGAAGGGATGGCGGCGCGGCTGTTGGCTGAGCGCGGGGCTTCGCAAGAGGTGCTGGACCAACTGACGCAGGCGGTGGATGAAGGCCGCGCGCTGTTGGCCCCGGCGCGCCGCGACCCCAACACCACGGTCGACGCCCGCGCCTGGGGGCAAATCAACCGCCGGTTCCACGAAATCCTGTGCGCCGCCGCAGGCAATCGCGCCTTGTTATCGGCGCTCGAACACAACAACAAGACGCCGTTGGCAGGCCCCGCCGCGCTGACATTGCCGTCGACCCCTTCGCTGTTGGAAACGCCGTTTGTGCTGCGTGCGCAAGCCGATCACGAAGATCTGTTGCGCGCCATCTCGCGCCGCGAAGCGGTCCGCGCTGAAAATCTGATGCGCGAACACGCCTACCGAAGCCGGGAGAACAAACGCGTATTGCTGGAATCCCTGCGCGGCGCGTTGCCTGCGCAACCCCTGCTGGCCGACAGCAGCGCGTAGGCGGCCGGCGTCTATGCGCGCGCAGTCAAGCCCGGATCTGCGCGCGCATTTGAGACCGTATTTGAACTCGTATCTCAGGGGCCACACGGCCAGCCCCCCCACAGGCACGGCATTTGCTGCTTCCTCGGCATCGCCGCCCCAGCGCGGCTTACGCGTTGTCGCCACGATGTCGGATATTGCTGAAATTTTTGCGCTTCAAGCCGGGTTCGCGGAAATGATGGTCCGCGGCACCACCATGTATTGGGTGTTGTATGCGTTGCTGCGCATATCGGGGCGCCGCGACATGGGGTCGTTGGGCGTGGCGGACATGCTGGTGTTGGTGCTGGTGGCCGACGCGGCGGGTAATGCCATGTCGGGCGATTCTTATTCCATGGGCGACGGCATCATCGTCGTCACGACGATTGTCGGGTGGAGCTATCTGCTGGATCGCCTGTGCTATTACATCCCGCCCTTGCAGCGCTTTCTGGAACCGCAGCGTATCTGCCTGATCCGCGATGGCCGCATCCTTGTGGCGGGTTTGAAGCGCGAACACATCAGCCGGGGCGAATTGATGGAACAACTGCGCCTGAAAGGCGTGGGCGACATCAGCCGCGTCAAGCGCGCGTATCTGGAACCCACCGGTGAATTCAGCGTAATCAACCAGACCGAACACCCCGTGCCGGAAAATTCCACGCTTGAGGAATCCGAGAACAAGCCATGACGGCGGGAACGCGGTTTGCTGGATAGCACAAGGGTAGTTCTTATCAACGGCGCGTCGCGCCACCCCCTTGGGAGACGTACATGAAAACTCGCACCCTTACTGCCGCCCTGCTTTCGGTTGCCGCGATTGGCGTTGGCACCGCCGCTGTTGCGCAGCAGACTTCGCCCACCGCGCCCGCCGCGCCGATGGCCGCCGATTCCAAGCTGGACAGCAAAGACCGCGATTTTCTGGAAAATGCCGCACAGTCGGGTCATATGGAAGTGGAAGGCAGCAAGCTTGCCCTGCAGAAGTCGCAGAACGCTGAAATCAAGAGCTTTGCGCAGAAGATGATCGACGACCACGGCAAGGCCGGACAAAAGCTGGCCAGCCTGGCGAAGAGCAAGGGCTATGACGCGCCGACCGAGCCGTCGTTGATGCAGCAAGCCAAGCTGAAGACGCTGGGCATGCGCGACGACGGGTTTGACAAGGCCTATGCCGAAGGCGTGGGCGTGTCGGCGCACGAAGATGCGGTCAAGCTGTTTGAAGACGCATCCAAGAATGCCAAGGACCCGGAGGTCAAGCAGTTCGCGACCGAGACCCTGCCCACCTTGCAGCAGCATCTGCAAATGGCGAAGACGCTGGAACAAGGCGTGAAAAAGTAGCCTTGACGCCAGGCCGCTAGCCGCAGGCGGCAACCAGGAAAACCGGCACGGTCTGCCAAACGACCGCCAACGCCGACAACACGCACAACGCCCCGGTCAGCCAAGCGCGAAAGCGCGCGCCGTCCGGGGCGTTTTCACGTCTGGACCGGCGGGCCGCGTGGCGCGCGGCCGCCGCTATTGCCATCCACGCGGCGACGCTGGCGGCAATAATTACCCAGGACGACACTGGCAGGCCGGCCGCCTGCATCGCGAGCGCGGAAGCGGGCCGCGCGCATGCCAATGCGTTGACGATGTAGATACTTAGAAAGTGCACCATCCAGATGAGCGGGCCGGCAATCAGCAACAACAGGTCGCGGCCGAATGGCGAGGTCAGGCGCGGGGTCGGGGGCAGCTTCATCGCCCTACCCCACCAGCCGGGGAAAGGCGTGCATCAGCCCCAACCCCAACAGACCCTGTGCCACGGTGTAGTGCCACATCATCATCGTGGCGTGATAGCAGGCGCGCCGTGTGTAAGACAGCCTGCCCGCAACCGAGCGTGCCACCGTGAACGCGCCCATCGTCATGGCGATCAATGCAAAAAATGCCTGCAAGCCAGACACCGCGTACACGGCCGCCGCATAGGCAGAGGCCTGCGGCCGCAGCCCATGTGCCCAGTGTCCATGGAGCTCAAGCCCGGAGGCCACGCCCAGCAACACCGCGCCCGTTACCATGCCGGCCCTGAACAGGCCATGCTGTTTCACGCGCAGCCAATGCCCGCAGCGCGCCACCAGCGCGGAGCCGCCCAGCAGCAGGCAGGCGGATAGCACGGGGCGCCCCACGCCGGCCAGTTCCGCGACGTCCGGCCAGGCGCCGGGCGCCGTGGTCCACAGGAATAGATACGCAAAGCACAACGATCCGAAAATGCTGGCGCAGACGATCACCAGCAGCGTCATGGCCCAGCCGTAATGGGAAGCCGCGCCCGAGCACATCATCGGCACACGCTCGCTCGCCCCGATGTCTACGGGCGCGTAGTCCGGCCCGGTGTCGGCGTCCCACAACCAACGCCACAACGATGCCACTGCCAGCACGCCGCAGGCTGCTGCCAACGCATGCATCTTGAAGGTAAGCAGCAAGAAGAATCCTGCCGTGCCCAGGGCGGCCAACAGCGGCAACCATCCCGGGCCGGGCAGCGGCAACACGTAATCGGGCTGCGCGTCCACGGCGCTGGTCACCAGCGTTGAGCGCGTTCCCGATGGTGCGGAAGGCAAGAAATAGCGGCCAGCGGCCACATCGCGCGCCAGGCCAGGCTGGTCCCATAGAGGTTCGCGCGAGGTCACGCGTGGAATGCTGCGCACGCCATAGATTTCGCTGGGTAGCCATTCCAGCGTGCCCGCGTTCCAGACGTTGCCGGCGTTACGGCCGATGGCCGGGCGGAAGTTGCGCGCCAGGTCCCAGATGAACACCAGCACGCCGGCCGCGATCAGGTAGGCGCCCACGGTGGACACCATGTTAAGCAGGCCCCAGCCTTGGCTCTCGGCGTAGGTATAGACGCGGCGCGGCATGCCGGCCAGGCCCGTGAAATGCATGGGAAAAAACGTGACGTTAAAGCCCACGAACATCAACCAGAATGCCCAGCGCCCCAGGCGTTCGGACAAGGCGCGCCTGCTGACCAGCGGCGTCCAGAAATAGAACGCCGCGAACAGCGGGAACACCATCCCGCCGAACAGCACATAGTGCAAATGCGCGACGACGAAATACGAGTCGTGCGCTTGCAGGTCGAACGGAATCACGGCCACCATCACGCCGGTCAGTCCGCCCAGCACAAAGATGAAGAAGAACCCCAGGATGAACAGCATCGGCGTCTTTAAAGGCCGCAAGCGCAGCGCCGCCGCTATCGTCGCGATCCAGGCGAATACCTGGATGGCCGTGGGCACCGACACGGCCATGCTTGCCGCCGACGCAAAGCTTAGCGACAGCGCCGGGATGCCGGTGGCGAACATGTGGTGCACCCACAGGCCGAAGCTGAGAAACCCGGTGCCCACCACCGCCATGACCACCCAGCGGTAGCCCACCAGCGGCACGCCCGTCATGGCGGGCACCATCATCGACACCATGCCGGCGGCGGGCAGGAAGATGATGTAGACCTCGGGGTGGCCAAAGAACCAGAACAAGTGCTGCCACAGCAAGGGGTCGCCGCCGCGTTGCGTGATGAAGAACGGCATGTCGAAGGCGCGTTCCAGTTCCAGCAGCGCCGTGGCCACGATGACCGCGGGAAACGCAATGATGACCATGCCGCAAAACACCAGCATCACCCACGCAAAGATCGGCATCTTGTCCAGGCTCATGCCCGGCGCACGCGTGCGCAGAATACCCACGGCCAGTTCGATGGCCCCCGCGATGGCCGATATTTCGATGAAGCCGATGCCCAGCAGCCACAAGTCCGCGTTCATGGCGGGCGAATATTGCGAGCCGGTCAGCGGGGGGTACATGAACCAGCCGCCGTCGGGCGCCAGGCCAAAGAAGATGCTGCAAAAAAACACCAGCCCGCCCACCGCATAGGCCCAGTAGGCATAGGCCGACAGTCGGGGAAACGGCAGGTCGCGCGCGCCCAGCATGTTGGGCAACAACAATACGGCAATGGCTTCCACGGCGGGCACGGCGAACAGAAACATCATCACGGTGCCGTGCATGGTGAACAGCTGGTTGTACAGCGCGTGCCCGATCAGGTGGCTATCGGGCGCGGCCAATTGCGTGCGCATCAATAGCGCCAGTACGCCGGCTAACAGGAAGAAGAGAAAGGCCGTGGCGATATAAAGCAAGCCAATCGACGCGTTATCGACCACGGTAACCAGGCGCCAGCCACTGGGCCGCCACCACGCCCGCAACAGCGCGCCCTCTTCTTCCTGCGGGCGCGGCGAAGGATTGGGCAGCTTGGGGGTCAACAAGGCGCCCACGGGTGGCGCTTGTGGGGTGGCGGTCGCGGGGGGCTGGGCGTTATCGCTCACTTCAGGCTTTCCAGGTAGCGGGCCACGGCGCGCAGATCTTCGCCTGGCAGTTGGTTGAAGGACGGCATGGGGTTGCCCGGTTTGATGTGTTGGCTGTCGGCGATCCACCCGGCCAGCGCGCCTACGTTGTTAGGCAGCACACCGGCTGCCAGTGACAGGCGGCTGCCTACGTGGGTCAGGTCTGGGCCCAGCGCGCCCCGGGCCGCCGTGCCGCGCACGGTGTGGCATTGCGCGCACGCTTGCTGGAAGACTTGCGCGCCCTGATGCAGCGTGGGCGCGGACGCCTCGGCCGGCCGCACCTCAGCCGGCCGCGCCTCAGCCGGCCGCACCTGAGCCGGCCGCGCCTCAGCCGGCCGCGCCTGAGCCGGCCGCACCTCAGCCGGCCGCACCTCAGCCGGCCGCACCTGTGCGTCTTGCCATGCTTGGTACGCGTCGGGTTCCAACGCCACCACGTTGAACTTCATGTTGGCGTGTTGCGCGCCGCAATATTCGGCGCATTGCCCGGTAAACGTGCCTGCCGCCTGCGCGCGTACCCGCAGGCGGTTCACGCGGCCGGGAATCATGTCCAGCTTGCCCGCCAGTTCGGGCACCCAGAAGCTGTGGATGACGTTGTCGGAACTCAGCTCGAACTCAACCCATGCGCCAACGGGTATGCGAATGTCGTTGGCGGTGTCGAACAAGACGGCGCCCGACGCGTCGTGGTAGCGCACCCGCCACCACCAGAGTTCGCCCTTGACGGCGATGCGCACCGCAGGCTTGGCGCCGTCGCCGGCCATGGAAGGCCCTGTGCTCAACACGTAGACCAGCAACGCAGTCAGCGCGACTACCGGAAACGCGATGCCCGCGCCGACGATCAGCGCGGGGCTGGACAGACGCCGACGCGCGGCGGCCGGGCCAAACAGCGCCACGGCCACCAACGCGAACACCACCACGAAAATCGCCGTGGCGCCGATGAACAGGACTTGGCTGATGTCGGCAATGACATGCGCGCCGTCGCCTGCCGGCCCGCGCGAAATTGCAGCAGGCAAGCGCGTCCCGGCGGAATCCGCCTGCGCGGTGGCAAGCACGTAGGAAAGGATGGCGGCCATGCCGCGCGTCAGCATGTGGCATACCTGGGCAGCCTGTGGCATACCCTGGGGCCTTGCAACGCGTTGTATTTTCACGCTGCCGAACGCGGTGAGCGCGCGAGGTCAGCGTCGGGCGGCACGACACTTGCTGGCGGTTGGCAGGTATCTCAGCCGCTGGACGTCAGACCCTCTTGCGCCTTATCGCTCGCCCTCCCCTCATCCTGCTTGGCGCTGCCGCGCTGTCGTTGCTGGCGGCGTGCGGGGACGAGCGTCCGCCATTGGCGCAGAACCTGTCCGCTGACGCCCTGCCCAGCACTGCCAACGCGGCGCGCGGGCGGCAGCTGGTGTCCAACCACGGTTGCCTGGCCTGCCACGCCGTGCCGACGGTGCGCGGTCCGGCATCCGCCGTGGGGCCGCCCCTGGACAATCTGGGGCGTCAGGCCTATTTGACGGGGCTGCTGCCCAACACGCCCGCCAATCTGGTCCGCTGGTTGATGGACCCACCCGCCATCAATCCGCGCACCGCCATGCCGAACGTCGGCTTGAGCCAGGCCGAGGCCCAAGACATTGCGGCGTTCTTGCTGAGCTTGCCCAAGGGACAGGAGGCGCAATGAGACGCTGGCCACGTATCGCTGCCTGGTGTGTCGCCGCGTTGGCGGTTGCGGGCGCGGCGGTCGGCAGCGCGGTTGTCTACTTCGGCTGGTATGACGTCAGCGCCACCGGCCCGCACACCATGCCCGTCTACGCCCTGCTGGACGTGGCGTCCACGCGGTCGGTGAAGTTGCGGTCGGCGGATATCAAGGTCCCGGACCTGGACAGCCCGCAGCGCATACGGCGCGGCGATGCGCTGTACCGCGCGCATTGCGCGCAGTGCCACGGTGGGCCGGGCCAGGCGCCCGAACCCTATGCGCTGGGGCTGAATCCCCCGCCCCCGCCGCTGGTGACCAGCGCTCGGGAGCGTCCGGCGGCCGAGGTCTACTGGATCATTCGCCAGGGCATCAAGATGACCGGCATGCCGGCCTGGCAGTACCGCATGACGGACGAGCAGATTTGGGACGTGGTGGGATACCTGCGGGTGTTGCCGACGCTATCGGCGCAGCAATATCGCGACGCCGCACCGCCCGGTGACCCGGCTTCGGGCGCGGCGTCCTCCGCGTCGATTGCGCCTACAGAGGCGCGGCCAAGCGACGGGCGCGTGGGCGAAATGGGCGCAGGCGAAATGGGCGTAGGCAACATGCCCGCGGGCGACGTGCGCGTAGGCGAAATGGGCGTAGCCAACATGCCCGCAGGCGACGTGCGCGTAGGCGACGTGCGCGTAGACGACATGCGCACAGGCGACATGCGCCTGGGCGATGCCAAGGCCGGGCGCGATGCGTTGCAGCAGTATCTGTGCGTGACCTGCCACGCCGTCCCCGGCGTGCCGGGCGCGCGCCACTATGTTGGCCCGTCGCTGGATGGCATGGCGGACCGTTCGCGCATCGCCGGCGTTGTGCCGAATTCGCCTGATTCCATGCAGCAGTGGTTGCTGGACCCGCAACGTATCAAGCCGGGCACTGCCATGCCCGCCCTGGGCCTGCGGGAACAGGACGCGCGCGACATCGCGGCGTTTTTACAGACCCTGTCCAATGTTGAATAGCGTTGAATAGCGGGCAGGCGGCGGCTCAGACTTGCAACGCTTCCGCCCCCACCTGCAACAACTTTCGGTCGGCCACGCGCAGCGCCGTCAGCACGCCTCCCGTCACGCAGCCGGTGTCCAGGCAGGTGACGTCACGGCGTACCAATAACCCTAGCGTGGCCCAATGGCCGAACAGGATGGGGGTGTCGACGCAGGCCCGCCCGGGCACGTCGAACCACGGCAAGGTGCCTTGCGGCCAATGGCCCGGGGTGGCTTTGGCGCCCAGCGCCATGGCCCCATCGCGCGAGCACAGCCGCATGCGCGTGAACGCGCCTACGATGAACCGCAGCCGCGAGTCGCCATGCAGTTTTGGCGACCAGGCGCGCGGCGAGCCGCCGTGCAATGCGTGCATGACGGCCCGCCAGCGATCTCCGCGTAGCGGCGCCTGCGCTTCATCCGCCAGCGCCTGGGCGGTGCGCACGTCCCAGCTGGGGTAGATACCGGCGTGCACCAGCACATGGCCGGCTTCCATGTGCATCAGGGGCCGCTGACGCAGCCAGTGCAGCAGCTCGTCCGCGTCGGGGGAGGCGAACAGCTCATCCAATGTGTCCCGCCGCCCGGGGCGGATGCAGCCGGCAGCAATCCCCAGCGCGCGCAGGTCATGATTGCCCAGTACCACTGTGGCCCGTTCGCCCAGCGCCATGACGCGCCGCAATGTGGCGGCGGAATCCGGACCCCGGTTGATCAAGTCGCCCACGAACCACAGGCGGCAATGCGGGTCGTCGGCGATCTCGGGGCGTGCCAGCAAGGCGTCCAGCGAATCCACGCAGCCGTGCACGTCGCCGATCACCCAGATCGACGGCGCGTTCGGTGGTGCCTGGATGTCCATGTTTGCCCGCCGTCGCCACGAGTCCGTCAGGCGAAATCGCCCTCGCCCAACTGGATGGGGCCGTCGGCGGGCACCCCCTTTGCGCGTTGGGCGGCGTCTTGCAGCGCCTGGGCGGCGTTTTCGAACGCGTGCAGCAGTTCGGTGGCGGTGTCGTCCGCCGCGCCGAAGCGGCGCCGCAAGACGTCGCCCGAGATCTCAAATTGCCGCGTGACGCCGGCCGTTTCCATGTTGAACAGGACAGCGTCGCCTTGCGTGTGCGCACCGGTGGCTTTGGTGAATTTCATGGGGTCGATCCTCCTTGATCGTTAGGGCTGGGCAGATTGGTTGTTGCTTGTGGCGGGTGGCTTGTCGCGGGTTGCTGGCTTGTTGCTGGACTTGTTGCTTGGCGCGTATGGCTTGTGCCGGCCGCTGCGCTACCCGCCTTCGTCGGCCAGCCGCTTGGCGCGCGCCAGCGCCTTGACGATCGCCTGGTAGGCGGCGTCCCGGCTGTCGTGGCTGGGGCTGCGCAGCGCAAATGACGGATGGTAGGTGGCCAGCACCCGGCTGTTGCCGCGCGTCATCACGTGACCCATCGCGTCCTTCAACGTGCGCTTGGCGTCCTGCATGACGGCGCCCAGGGCCGTTGCGCCCAGCGCCACGATGACGCTGGGCCGGATGTCGTCCAGCTCTTGATCCAGCCAGTACGAACAGGCGCGAATCTCGACCTGCGCGGGCGACTTGTGCATGCGGCGCTTGCCGCGCAGCTGCCATTTGAAGTGCTTCACGGCGTTGGTCACATAGACGGCCTGGCGCTCTACCCCGGCTTCGGCCAAGGCCTTGTCCAGCAAGGCGCCGGCCGGGCCAACGAAAGGTAGCCCGGCCAGGTCTTCTTTGTCGCCGGGTTGTTCGCCGACCAGCATGATGCTTGCGCGGCGTCCGCCTTCGCCCCCCACCGCCTGCGTGGCGTTGCGCCACAGCCCGCAGCGCCGGCAGTCGTCCAGCGCGCGGGGCTGCTGATCGGGGTCGATGTCCCCGTCAGCGCCGTGGGTGGGGGTGGGCTCGGCGTTCATGGCGTGGCGCCGTTATTCCCGGCCGCCGCCAATGGCGGTGTCGCCGGTGGCGGTTGATTCCCCGGCGCCGCCCTTGCCCGCGATGCGGATGCGGTTGTCGACGTCTTGCACGCCCGCGCACGCGTCGGTGCAGTCTTCAATGCGGTGCTTGGTGCGGCGGTCCGGCGCGGTGCCTTCCAACGTGACGCGGCCATCGGTCACGCTGACCGACACGTCGCTGACGTCCAGACCGCTGTGCGCCAGGTATTCGCAGACGTTTTCGCGCACGCGCTCGTCGGACCGGGTGTAGCCCTTGGGGTCGGTGCGAAACGAGCCCCGGTCGCGCCAGGCGGTGGGCCCACGGTTGTAGCCGCCGCGTTCAGCCGTTTCGAAGGACACGCCGGTCTCGTCGCCCCAACGCGGGCGGTCGCCGTAGTAGCCGCCTTCTTCGTCGCCATACGACGTGGGGCCGGAGTAGGACGGGTTGCGCGAGCCATACACCTGTTCACGCTGGTAGGACGGGTCTTCGTTGCGAAACCCGCCGTAGCTGCTTTGGCCGGGGTCGGCGCTGCGGCTGCGCAGGCCGCCGCGCGACTCGCGTGCACCAGGCGCGGGCCGATTGCCATCGCCCTGGTAGCCGTACGAGGGTGCGGGGTCGTGCCAGGGTTCCTGGTCGCCCGCGCCCCGGTTGCCCCGCCCTTGGCCTTGCGAGCCGGGATTGCGATAGGGGTCACGATTGGGATCACGATATGGGTCGCCCTGCGAGCGCCCGCGCTGGTGGGCCTGGCGGTACGGATCACCCCGCCCGGCGTCGGCGCCCGGATCGCGTTCGAAGTCATCGTCATACCGGGGCGTGTACCTGGGGTCACGGTTCATTGTGAGTCTCCTGTGAAGGTGGGTCCTGCCTCGCACGAACCGGGGTGTGGCCCGTGCGGGCGCCTGCCGGGTACGCAGCAAGTGGTGTGCCGCGCAGCGGGGCAACATGCGTTGCGGGGTGCGCCCGGTCCCTTTCGGCTGCCGGGGCCGGCCGGTTTTTGGGGGGCTGCCCTGCCCGGCACTTCTTACAACGGCGGTAATAAGTGCCGGGTCGGCCGGGGGGATACGCGACGGCACGACGCGACGGCACGACGCGACGGGGCTCCGCGAGTGGGCCACGCGACTGGACTACACGACTGGACTACGCGCGTGGTGGCGTCCAGCCTATCGGCACCACGCTGCCGTGGACGCAGGCGGCCAATTGCTGTCCGCCATGCCCCGTCCGCCCCGTCCGCCCCGTCTGCCCCGCTTGCACGGACACGGCGTGGCCCCCTGTGAAATCCGAGAACGCCGGCAGCACGGTGACACCCGCTTGCAGCCAGAATGCGGGCCAATGGCGGGGCACGCCGGGCAATCGGGTTTTGGGATGCACGTGGCCCGCGATCACATGACGGCCTTGCGCGTCGGGCTTGGGCAGGTGCCGGAACAGAAACGGGCCGTCGGCCTGCTCGTCGCCCAGTTGTCGCATGCCCAGCGCATCGCCCTCCAGCGCGCGGTCGTGATTGCCGATCAGCACCGCCACGTCCAGCCCCGCGTGGGCGCGCCGCCATTGCGCCCAGTCCACACGCCAATCGGCCTGCGACATCGGCCCATGCAGCACATCTCCCACAATCCACAACTGCTGCGCGCCTGTGTCGTGGACCAGGCGCGTCAGCCGGTCCAGGTCGGCCTGCGTGGCGCCGCGCGGCACGGCGATACCGGCCTGCCGAAACACGTGGCCCTTGCCCAGATGCAGGTCGGCGATGACCAGCCGCGCGCGCGCCGGCCAATACAACGCGCGCTCGCCCAGCAGCAGCACCGGCTCGCCGGCCAGCGTCGTGGGCAAGGCGTGCGCCGAGGGGTCATCCTGCAATTCGGGCATAGCGTTTCTCTAGTTGGGCGGCCGCGCGCTTGACCCGGGCCTGCCAGGTTTCGGTACTGAGTTGCCCGCGCAGGCTTTCGGTCCACAGCGGAAACGACAGCGGCGTCAGCGCGCGCGGCGTGCACAGGTCCAGCGTACGCGTCTGGCAATCTTGCAACGCCGCCATCAGCCGGGGCGCTTCCAGCTGGTTGTCGAACACCTCGCGTTCGGCCTGCGCCAGCAAAAGATGGTCGGGATCGTAGCGGCGCAGCACGTCGTACAGCAGGCCGCTGGACGCCTGCACCTGGCGCAACGAACGGGCGGCCCTGCCCGGCAGCGACGGCGTCAGCAATCCGGCCACGCGGGCAATCTCGCGAAACTGCCGCCGCGCCAGTTCGCCCAGGTTCACGCCGTCGCGCAAATCAGCGGCCATGTGTTCGGGGCTGAGCAATTGGCGCAGCAAGGCGTCGTCCAGCAGCGCGGGCTCGGCCGACGTCAGCATCAGGCCGTAGTCATTGACCGTATAGGAAAAGGTATTGGGATGGCGCCGGCCCCAGCGCAGCGCCATCATGGCAGCCATGCCTTCGTGCACGGCGCGGCCCGCGAACGGGAACAGGAACAGATGCATGCCGCGCCGCGTGGCAATCTGTTCGGCCAGCAGGCGGCCCGGTGCCGGCAGCGCGCTGGCCTGGCGCTGGATGCGCAGCAGCGGCTCAACGGCGCGCATCTCGGGGTGATCGCCGGGATCGGCATACAGGCTTTGCACTTCGCGCGCCAACTGGGTGGACAGCGGCATGCGCCCGCCCTGCCACGTGGCCACCGGCCCGTCGCCGCCCTTGGCACGCCGCACGTAGGCCGTCATGCCTTCCAGCCGCGCAAGCTCCAGCGTGCGGCCGGCGAACTGGAAGCGGTCGCCGGGGCGCAGCCGGGCCAGAAAGCCCTCTTCCACCGACCCCAGGCTGCCGCCGCGCAGGTACTTCACCGACACCGCGCCGTCGGCCGTGATGGTGCCGATGGACAGCCGATGGCGCAGCGCGATGCGGCGGTCGTGCACGCGGTAGCAGCCGTCGTCGTCCTTTTCCACGCGGCGAAATTCCGGGTAGTTCGACAAGGCGCGGCCGCCCTGCACGATGAAGTCCAGCACAGCCTGCCAAGTGGGCGCGTCCAGGGCGGCATAGGCGTGCGTGCCGCGCACCTCTTCGTACAGTGCGTCCGCCTGGAAACCGCCGCCCAATGCCAGCGTGACGGCGTGCTGGGCCAGCACGTCAAGACTGCCACGCGGCGGGGGTCGCGACTCGATATCGCCGCGCGCGATGGCCTGGCGGGCGGCAGCGTATTCGACCAGTTCCAGCGCCTGCGCCGGCACGCACACCACATGGCCGGATTCGCCGGGCCGGTGCTTGGCGCGGCCGGCCCGTTGCAGCAGCCGGGCCACGCCTTTGGGGCTGCCCACCTGCAAGACCTGATCCACCGCCGGAAAATCCACGCCCAAGTCCAGGCTGGACGTGGCCACCACGCAGCGGATGCTGCCGTCGCGCAGGCCCTGTTCCGCGCGGGTGCGCAGCTTGGGGTCCAGCGAGCCGTGGTGCAGCGCCAGCGTGGCCGGGTCTTCGGGCCAGATCGATTCCAGCGCACGATGCCATAGCTCGGCCTGCGCGCGGGTGTTGGTGAACAGCAGGCTGGCGCGCACGTCGAACAGGCGCTTGTACACGCGCGCCAGTTGCGACAGGCCCAGATGCCCCGCCCACGGCAACGCGCCGCTGCGCTCGGGCAGCAAGGTGGACAGCGTCACCTTGCGCGGCCGTGCGCCGGACACCACTGCGCTGTTCGGCTGATGCGGCAACAACACGTCGCGCGCTTCATCCAGATTGCCCAGCGTGGCGGACAGGCCCCACATGCGCACGTCGGGCGACAGGCGCCGCAGGCGCGCCAAACACAGCTGCAACAACACGCCGCGCTTGTTGCCCAGCAGCTCGTGCCATTCATCCACCACGATGCACCGCAGCGCCCGAAAGCGCGACGACGCGTCCGCGTACGACAAGAGCAGCGCCAGGGATTCGGGGGTGATGACCAGCACATCGGCCTTGCCCTGGCGCGCCAGCCGTTTGTCGCGGGCGCTGGCGTCGCCGGTACGCAAGGCCACCGTCCAGCCCAGGTCCAGGTCCGCCACCGTGTCGGCCAGGGCGCGCGCCGTGTCGGTGGCCAGCGCCCGCAGCGGCGTCACCCACAGCACGCGCGGCCCCGCGCCGGCCGTGGGTGTGGCACCGGCCCGATCGGCCAGCGCTTGCAGCATCGGCCCGCCAAACGCCGCCAGCGTCTTGCCGCTGCCGGTGGGGGTATGCAACAGGCCGGATTCCCCTGCCAGGTAACGCTTCCAGGCCTCTTTCTGAAAAGCCGCCGGGCGCCAGCCGCGCGCTTTGAACCAGGCCGACAGCGGCGCGTCCCAGCCGCGCGGGGGTGCCGTCATCGCGCCAGCGCCTTCAGCGTGTCCAGCTGGTCGGCCTGATCCGCGGGCTTATCGCGCCGCCATCGAAGGATGCGCGGAAAGCGCACCGCCACGCCCGATTTATGGCGCTTGGACAAGTTGACGCCTTCAAACCCCAGTTCAAATACCTGCACCGGGTCCACCGAGCGCACGGGGCCAAAGCGTTCGCGCGTGTGCGCGCGCAGCCAGCGGTCCAGCTCCAGGATTTCCTTGTCGTCCAGGCCCGAGTAGGCCTTGGCGATGGGCACCAGCGCATCGCCCTGCCACAGGCCGAAGGTGTAGTCGGTGTACAGCGTGCTGCGGCGGCCATGGCCCGATTGGGCGTACAGCAAGACGGCGTCGATGGTCAGCGGTTCAATCTTCCACTTCCACCAGTCGCCGCGCCGGCGCCCGCTTTGGTACGGGGCCGACGCCCGCTTCAGCATGAAGCCTTCCACATCGCGTTCGCGCGATTCCATGCGCAAGGCGGCGGCCGCCTCCCAACTGGCGGGCGACACCGCCGGGGATAAGGACAGGCGCGGGTCGGGGTGTAGCCGCAGCAGCGTTTCCAGCATGGCGCGGCGTTCCGACTGGGGCCGGTCGCGCAGGTCGGCGCCGTCCAGCTCCAGCAGGTCATAAGCCAGCATGCGCACGGGCGCTTCCGCCAGCCACTTGGGGCCGGGCTTAAGCCGCTGGATGCGGGTTTGCAACGCGGAAAACGGCATCGGGCCGGCGGCGTCCTCCTGCCAGGCCAGCAGTTCGCCGTCCAGCACGCAGTCCACCCGCAAGGCGTGCGCGGCGGCCTCCACTTCGGGGAACCTTCCGTCCAGCCGCTCTTCCCCGCGCGACCACAGCGCCACTTCGCCATGGCGGCGAATGAGCTGGGCGCGGATGCCGTCCCACTTCCATTCGATCAACCAGTCGTCGATGGGGCCGAGCGTGGCCGGGTCCGCTTCCAGGGGCGAGGCCAGGAAGAACGGGTACGGCTGCTGGCGGTCGCCGGGCAGCGCCTCGGCGCTGAGCAGATCGCGCAGGAACGCCGGGCTGGGCGTCCATGTGCCCAGCATGCGCTGCGCGATCCGGGCGATGGGCACCCCCGACATTTCGGCCAGCGCCTGCTGCACCATGCGTTGCGACACGCCGACCCGTAGCGCGCCGGTCAGCATCTTGTTGAACACCAGCCTTTCCGACAACCCCATGCCGCGCCAGGCGGCCACGATGATGTCGCGGCGTTCGGACTCGTCGCGGTTGGCGATGGGCAGCAGCACTTCTTCGATCCAGTCGGCCAGGCCGCGCTCGGGGTCGGCATGGGCGGGGTCCGGGTCGGGCATCAACAAGGCCAGCGTTTCCGCCAGGTCACCGACCTGGTCGTAGCTGGCGTCCACCAGCCACGCCGGGGTATCCGAGGCGGCAGAGATCCACGCGCGCAATTCGGCCGACCCCGCGATCTTGCGTCGCGCGCTGGTGATCTTGCCGCCCGCCAGCAGGTACAGCGCCCATACGGCGTCGCGCGGCGGTGCGTCGCGAAAATACGTGACCAGCGCCGCCCGCTTGTCCAAGGTGGCGGTACTACGGTCCAGTTCCTGATACAGCGCTGCAAATCGCTTCATGCCGGGGTTGGCCTCCTGGGGGTGGGCTTCGCCGTGTTAGTCATCTTCGCCGTACTGGGTGGCCAGGGTTTCGGCCGCCGTACCGGTTTCGTTCAGGATGCGGACCAGTGCGTCCGTGTCGCCATGGGTGGCAATGACGCGGCGCGCGCCGGTCTCGCGGATGGTACGCAGCAAGGCCGGCCAGTCGGCGTGGTCCGACACGACAAAGCCCCGGTCCATGTTGCGCCGCCGACGGTTGCCACGCAGCCGCATCCAGCCGGACGCAAACCCATGCTGCGCCTTGCGAAAGCGCCGCAGCCAGCTGCTGCCAGCGGCGGACGGCGGCGCCAGGATCAGTTCACCGGCAAAGCCGGATCTGGCGACGTCGGCCGCGTCGGTGATTGCCGAGTCAATCACCAGGCGCGTGTCTGCCATGGCGATGCCGGCTTGGCGGTACACGTCGACCCCGGCCGCGATGGCGCCGTGCAGGTAGACGGGCCGGTCGATCCATGGGGCCAGCTCCGCCAACACGCGCTGCGCCTTGCCCAGCGCGTAGCAATACAGGATGGCGGCCTCGCCACGGGCCGCGCAATGGTCGCGCCATTGAACGATGTCGCGCGCCACGTCGGACGTATCGGGCCACCGGTAGATCGGCAGGCCGAAGGTGGCTTCGGTGATGAACGTGTCGCAGGGCACGACTTCGAATGGCGCGCACGTGGGGTCGGGCTGGCGCTTGTAGTCGCCCGACACCACCCATACCTGGCCGTCGACTTCGATGCGCACCTGGGCCGAGCCCAGCACGTGCCCCGCCGAATGCAAGGACACGCGGGCGTTGCCCAGCGTGAAGGTTTCGCCGTATTCATGCACGCGGTAATCCTGCTGCCCCAGCCGCCATTGCAGAATCGGCAAACCCTGCGCGCTGGTGTGATAGCAGCCCATGCCCGCGCGGGCGTGGTCGCCGTGGCCGTGCGTCAACACGGCGGTGTCCACCGGCCGCCAGGGGTCGATATAAAACCGGCCAGCCGGACAGTACAGGCCTTCAGGCCGTAGTTGCACGACGTCTTGCATCGAACGCCTCCGGGCATGAGTTGTGCTGATAACGGGGTTGTCTGTCTTTGTCACGATACTTCAAGAGGTCTTATGCGCACGAAGCACATCCTGCTGTTCCTGGTACTGGTTGTCGTTCTGTCCGTGGCGATGTCGATGGCGCCATGGTGACGTGAGCGGCGATGCGCGTGCGGGGCGCTAGCCGGTGCTGTCGCCCGCGCCCCAGCCGGCGCGCAGCGCGCTGGCAAAGCCGCCTTCCACACGCGAATGCGGGCGTGCACTGGTCACGACGCGAGGCACGTTCGACCAGGCGATGCGCGCCCCACCCTGCTGCAATCGGTCTACCAAGGCCTGGTCTTCGCTGCACGGCAGCGCATCAAAGCCCCCAATGCGTCGGTACGCCCACGCGGCCACGCCCAGGTTGGCGCCGTACACGTGGCGGTGGCCATCCTTATCCTGATAAGCCCTTTCAAACGCTTGTCGCGCGTGCTGCGCATGCACGCCGTGTTCGCTCCAGCCGGACACGCCGACCGTGCCGCAAACCACCTCTGCATTCAATGACAACTGATCCACCAGCCAGCGTGGCGACACGCGGGTATCCGCGTCGGTAAACGCCAGCCAACGCGCGCCCGCGCGCAGCAGGTGGCGGGCGCCCCGGGCGCGCGCCACGCCAACGTTACGCGCGTCAATTGCCAGGCAATGCACGGGATGGTGGCGCAGCCGTTCGGCCGTGCCGTCTACGCAGTGGTCCAGCACCACAACGATGCGCACCGCCTCGGCACGCAGTTCAGGGTGCTGCGCCGCGCGCAGCACGGCCCGCACACAGGCATCGATGTGCTGCTCTTCGTTATGCGCCGGAATACAGATACCGATCATGCGTCATCCTTTTGCTGTCGTTGCCAGCCGTTCAACAGGAAAACGTCTTCCCGGTGTTCGAACAGCGGCCTCATGCCGGGCAGCGAGCCCAGCGCCTGGTGCAAGGCGTCGGTGCCCTGCTGGCGGTCATCGAAGTCAAGCCGCAAATGGCAGGCAACCAGTTCCCCGCCGGGGGCGAGGCAACCGTCGATGCCTTGCAAGAACGCCGCCAGGGCGGTGTCGTCAAGGTAGTACCCCAGTTCGGACACGATGACGAGGTCGAAGCCGCCTTCAGGCACGGGCGGCCATTGGCGGGGCAGATACAGCGCCAGCGCCTCGACGTGGGCCATGCCCTGCTCCTGGATGCGTGCACGGCATCGTTCGATGGCGGTGCCGGCAAAATCCACGGCGCATACCTGCCCGCACCGGCCAGCCAGCGGCAGGGTCAGGTCGCCGTTGCCACAGCCCGGCTCGAAGGCATGCGCGTATTGCTCGCGGCCCAGCGAGGCCAGCAGCAATGCACGCTTGCGCCGTTCGTACCAGGCGCTGGCGATACGCCAAGGGTCGGGATGCTGCCGGTACAGGGCCTCGAAATGGTCCACGCCTACAGTTGCCATGGCGTCTGCTCCGTGCGCACGATTTGGCCCAGCGCGGCCTGGTCGCGTTCGGCGTGGCTTTGCCGGATGAACACCGGCAGGTCCGCCATCACCTGGGCAAAGCCGGCATCGCGGCACAACGGCCCGGCGCCCAAGGCCCGCCCTGCCCGGGTGATGACCTCGGTGGCGGCGGCTTCCACCGCCAGCCGCGCGCGGCCACAGGCCAGCGAGCAGGCGTCATGGGGGTTCGCATCGATGGCGGCGGCGGTCTCGCGCAGGACGGCACGCGCCTGGTCCAGCGCGACGTCGATCGCGCCCAGATGCGCCAAGCGGTGCGGGTCGGCGGACTGCGCCGGTGTTGCCGCCTGGACGGCGGCGGCGATCCGCGTCAGCGCGCCATACCAGCACGCCGCCACACCCGCGCCACCGTGCTGGAAGCCGGGTCTGTCCACGTACGCGCCGGGCGCGCCCACCGGCACACAGACGGCGTTGTTGAACACCACGTTCACGCTGGCCGATGCGCGCATGCCCACGGCTTGCCAGCCGTCTTTGGTGACGGTAACGCTAGGCTGGTCCATCGACACGGCGGCCAGGCAGGGCCGGCCGGCCTCGTCCCACGCGCTGACCAGGGCGTGGCTGACCGTGGCCGCCCCGGAACACCAGGCTTTCACGCCGCGCAGGCACGCGGTGGTGTAGGGGTCGAGGGTGTGGGGGTTCCCGCCCTCAGCCCCACCATGCAGGCTGACACGGAAGTCCGGCGGTTCGGCGCACCACACGCCCCAGATACTGCCCGGCGCGGCGAGATCCGCTGCGTTCAATTCGGCCAGAATCGCCAACGCGTCAGTGTGACCTTCAACCAGTTTGACCAGGCTCAGGTCGACGGCGGCCACCGCGGCCAAGGCCTGCCAGCGGGCCAGCGTTGCACCGTCACCCGGCAGCGGCAGCGGGTCATATCCCGCCTGTACCAGCAGGCGCAATGCCCGCCCGGGGTCGACCGGAGCGGTCAGTTCGCCAAGCAGTCGGGTGATTTGCGACGGCAATCTTGCGGCGCTCGTCATGAGGCCCCGCGCTTGAAACCCAGCGCGTCCATGGCCTGCCCCACGGATTGCGGCGCATAGTCGTCCCACGGCGCATTGGCGGCATCCAGCCGTTCGTGAATGTTGCTGATGGTCCAGTGCGCGCCGCTGGAAAGCTTGTCCAGTTCGTCCCATGCCACGGGCACCGACACGCCCAGGCCGGGCCGGGCGCGCGCCGACCAGGCCGACACGGTAGTGGCGCCAAAGCCGTTGCGCAGGTAGTCGACAAAGATCTTGCCCACGCGATTCTTCGGCCCGCTCTTGGACACGAATATCTGCGGCAACGTACGGGCCAGATGCACCACGATGGCTTGCGCGAATGACTTGATGGTGTCCCAGTCGTATTGGCGGCGCAGCGGCACGACGACGTGCAGGCCCTTGCCGCCGCTGGTTTTCAGCCAGCTTTGCAGGCCCAGTTCGTCCAGCATGGTGTGCACCAGCCGGGCGGCCTGCTGCATCGTCGCCCACTTCACCCCTTCGCCCGGGTCCAGGTCGAACAGGACACGGTCGGGCTTGTCGATGGCCGTTTTCACGGCATTCCAGGTATGGAATTCCACCACGTTCATCTGCACGGCCGACATGATGGCTTCAGGCGTGGGCACCTCCAGCAACGGCGGATGATCCGGGTCCAGCCGCTTGGGCAAGGGCTTGACGCCCGGCATCGCGGCTTCCAGGTGCTTCTGAAAGAACAGCTGCCCGTCGATGCCGGCGGGCGCGCGCAGGAAAGACACGGGGCGGCCCTTCAGATGTTCCAGCATCAGCGGGGCAACCAGCCCGTAATAGCGCGCCAGGTCCAGCTTGGTAAGTTTGGTGGACGGGTCGATCACGCGGTCCGGGTTGGTCAGCCGCGCGGGCTTGGCGCGCGTGGGCGCCACCGCCGTTGACCGGGCCGGCGCGGGAGCGGCAGTTGTCTTTGTGTTTGTCTGTGCTTTTGCCTTTGCCTCTGTCTTTGCCTGGCGCGCGCTTTTTTTGCCCGACGCGGACGCCGGCTCCTCCTTGGGCGGGGGCGACGGCCGTTCGCGTGTGATCTGGCGGGCGGGTTTATCCTGCCGCAGCCCTCGGAAGACGGAATGGCGGATATGCCCGCCGCTGGTCCATTCGCTGAACGAGACCTCGGCCACCAGCTCAGGCTTGACCCACTGCACGCCGCTGGCCTGCGCGCCACTGACCGTTTTTTTGTCGGTCTGGAGGGCGGCAAGCTGTTTGTGCAAGGTAAGCAGGCCCTGCGTATCAAAACCGGTGCCGACCTTGCCCGCATAGCGCAGCGAGCCATCGTCTTCATGCACCGCCAGCAACAGCGCACCCAGCCCTTCCCGGGAGCCCTGCGGCGCGGTGTACCCGACGATGACGAATTCCTGCCGCTGCGCGCACTTGATCTTCAGCCAGCTGTCCGTGCGCCGCGACACATAGGGCGCCGACGGCCGCTTGGCCATGATGCCTTCCAGCCCCATCTTGCAGGCCGAGGCCACCAGGTTCGACGGCGCTTCCTTGAAGGCCGCGCTAAAGCGCAGGTGGTCGTCGTCAGCGGTTTCCATCAGCTGCGCGAGCAGGTCGCGACGCACGGTCAGCGGTTCGTCGCGCAGGTCTCGCAAGCCGATATAGGGCAAGTCGAAGGCGTAAAAGACGATGTCGCCAGTGCGGTCGTTGTCGAACGCGTTTTGCAGCGCCTGAAAGCTGGGCACACCCTGCTCGTTCAGCACCACCACTTCGCCATCCACCCAGGCCCATTTGGCGGGAAGCTTGGCAAAGGCCTGGACGATGTGCGGCAGCTTGGCGCTCCAGTCGTGACCGTTGCGGGTGTATAGCCTGACCGAATCGCCCTCGATGCGCACCAGCAGCCGGTAGCCGTCGAACTTCAATTCGTACAGCCATTCGTCGGGGTTGGGCGGCATCCCCTCGACCAGCGTGGCCAATTGGGGCTTGAACGTGTCTGGCAAGTCGGACGGGCGGCCGGGCAGCCGGGCGTCGGCGGCGGAATCCGTGTCCGAACCTGGCTGCTGCGCGTCGGGCGTGGCCCGGCGAGCGGCGGGCTGGGTGGTGGCCGCGTTGTCACGCAGCGGCACCACGCTGTCCGGCATTTCGTCGACCACGCTGAATTCGCGTTCGGGGCGGGCATAGGCGTCGCGGTCTTTGATCAGCAGCCAGGGCGGCTGTTTGTCGCTTTCCTTGCCCTTCATGCGCACCAGCGCCCAGCGCCCCTGCATCTTTTTGCCTTGCAGGTCGAACTTCAGGTGGCCCTCGCGATACCCTTTGCGGGCGTCGCCCACGGGGGCCCACACGCCCTCGTCCCAGATGATGACTTTGCCGGCGCCGTACTGCCCTTCGGGTATCTGGCCTTCAAACTGGTTATAGGCAATGGGGTGGTCTTCGACCTGCACCGCCATGCGCTTGACCGACGGATCAAAGCACGGCCCCTTGGGCACCGCCCAGCTTTTCATGGCGCCATCCAGCTCCAGCCGAAAGTCGTAATGCAGCCGGCTGGCCCAATGCTTCTGGATCACAAACGCGCGCGCCTCCTCATTGGCCTGCCCGCCCTCCATCGGCTCGGAGGTCACCTGGAAATTGCGCTTTTGACGATAGGTTTTCAGGCTGTCGGCCATATCACGCCGCCTTGCGCGACCGGGCCGAGGTCTTCGCGCTCTTGGTGGTCTTCTTTGAGGCCGACTTTGAGGTCGACTTTGTGGCGGTCTTGGCGGAGGATTTGGCGGCGGTCTTCGCGGAGCTCTTCGATGGTGTCTTGCCCGACGCCGATTTCTTCGCGGCGGGCTTTTCCTTGTTGCCGTCCCCGGTCGTGTCGCCGGACTTCTTTGCCCCACCCTTCAGGCTGCGTTGCAGCAACTCCGTCAGGTCGATGACGTTATCCGCGTACGCGGGCGCTTCCTCTTGCGGCTCGATCACCGTTTCGGTCTTGCCGGCCTTCACCTTCTTGTCCACCAACTCCATGACGGCGGCCTTGAACTCGTCCTTGTATTGCTCCGGGTCCCATTTGCCCGCCATATCCTCGACCAGCATCTGCGCCATTTTCAATTCGCTGGCGCTCGGCGACATGGCCTTGGAGCCCGCCTTGGGCAGGTCCAGGTCGTCCATGGATTTGACCTCGTCGCCCCACCGCATGAGGTTCAGCACCAGCGCGTCGCCAGACGGGATCAGCGCGGCCAGATGCTGCTTGGTCTGGATCACTACCTTGGCGATGCCGATCTTGCCGGTCTTGGTCAGCGTGTCGCGCAGCAAGGCGTACACCTTCTGCCCTTTGTTGATGGGGGCGATGTAATAGGGGCGCTCCAGGTAGACGAACGGCACGTCGCCGGCATCCACAAATTGCTGGATCTCGATGGTTTGCGTGGTGCGCGGATAGGCGTCGTTGATTTCGTCAGGCGACAGGATGACGTACTGGCCGTCTTCGTATTCCACGCCCTTGACGATGTTGTCCTTGTCGATTTCCTTGCCGGTCCGCTTATTGATGCGCTTGTAGCCCACCGGGTCCATCGAGCGCTTGTCCAGCCAATCGAAATCCACGCCGGAGTCCGTGGTCGCCGTGTGCAGGCCGACCGGAATATGGACGAGGCCAAACGAAATTGCCCCTTTCCAGATGGTTCTAGTTGCCATGATCAGCTCCTCTTTTTTACGCCCATCTCAGCAAGTGGCGTGCCTGCACCCGCGCGTAAACAAAAGAAAAAGCAGAACGATTGTCGGGCCACGCAGCCATGTACAGGCTAGGTACAAGCCATGTACAGCCCTAGAAATTACTTTAACTATTTCACTTCAACAACATCATTTATTAACGTTGAATCAAAGGGTTATGCCTGGATTGTCAGGTGATTTCTACGCACCGGAATGCAGCTGTCGCCGCCCCAGCCCCCTCCGCAAGGGAAAACCCGCAGAAACTTTTTCTGCCACCGTCCAGTCGCAATTTGTTCTTGTTCAGGCAATTGTCAGGCGGGTTCAACGAGCCCGCTTCCGCCCCTTTTCCTAGAGGTTTCCATGACCCTGCCCTGCCCGCGTGTTGTGACGCCGCGTCCGCCCACATTCAGCGACGCGTGGGAGGTCAGGCAATGACCGGCTCCGCCAAGACCATCGACGGCGTCACGCCCGCCGGCTTGTCCGTCATGGACGCCACCGTCGTGCTGATTGGCGTGGTCGTGGGCATCGGCATCTTCGGCTTTCCGCCCCTGGTGGCCCAGCACGCCACCTCTGAAGCGATGTATATCGCGCTGTGGTGCGCGGGCGGGCTGGTGATGCTGGTGGGCGCGCTGTGCTATGCGGAACTGGGGTCCGCCTACCCCGGCGCGGGCGGCGAATACCTGTACCTGACTCGGGCCTGGGGCGCGCGCGTGGGGCTGATGTTCGCCTGGGCGCGGTGCACGGTGATCCAGACCGGCGCCATCGCGGTCGTGGCCTACATCTATGGCGACTACGCCCAACGCCTGATGCCGCTAGGCGCGCACGGGCCCGCCTTGCACGCGGCAATGTCCGTGGTGGCGCTGACCGCGCTGAACGTGGTGGGCACCCGCTATTCCAAACGGCTGCAATGGGTATTTACGGTGTTGACGCTGCTGGCGCTAAGCGCGGTGCTGGTGGCCAGCCTGTCGGCATCGGGCGGCGACACGGCGCCCTTGGCCGCCCCAACGGCGTTGGTGGGCAACCCGGCCGGGCTGATGGGCATGGGCATGGTGTTTGTGTTGCTGACCTACGGCGGCTGGAACGAAGCCGCTTATCTCAGCGGCGAACTGCGCGATCCGGGACGCAACATGAGCCGGGTACTGCTGATCGGCACCGCGGTGGTGACGGGCGCCTATGTGCTGACAAACCTGGCATTGCTGGAGATCTTCGGCTTGCAGGGCTTGCGCGATACCCCCGCGCTGGCCGCCGACGTCATGCAACTGGCCGCCGGCCCCTACGCCGCCGCGCTGCTCAGCCTGACGATCTGCGCCACGGCCTTGAGCACCATCAACGGCACCATCATTACCGGGGCACGGGTGTATTACGCGCTGGGTCGCGACGTGCCCAAGCTGCACGCGCTATCCGGCTGGAGCGCGCGCAATGAAACGCCGGTGGCCGCGCTGCTGGTACAGGGCGCGATCACGCTGGCGCTGGTGGGCTTGGGCGCGTTCAGCCAGAACAGCGTGCAGACGTTGGTGGCTTATACGGCGCCCGTGTTCTGGCTGTTCATGCTGCTGGTGGCTGCGTCCGTGTGGCGGTTGCGCCAGCGCGACCCGCAGCGCGCCCGGCCGTTCCGCGTGCCGCTATACCCCCTTCCCCCTTTGCTGCTGGGCCTGACCTGCGCCGGCCTGGTGGTGTCCAGCGCCGTGTACGCCGGCGCAGGCGCGCTGATCGGCCTGGCGGTGCTGGCGGCAGGTGTGCCGTTGCTGCATCTGCTCAAGCCGGCCCGCTTGCCGGGTTGATGACTTACGCCCTCTGACCGCTGACCTTTCGCCATCCGATCCACAAGGAGCCATCATGCAAGCCTCACCCCGCTCAGCCGTTTCCGTTCGCCGCTCGCCCCCCGCCGATGCCCAGGCCCGGTCACGATTGCGCCTGATTGCCACCGCCACCGCCATGGCGCTGTCCATCGCCTTCGCGGCGTCGGCACTGGCGCAGCCCGCTGCCAAGCCCGCAGGCCAGAACGCGCCGCAAGGCGCGTCCAAGGATGACTATGTGCCGGACGTGGGCCAGGACGGCAAGGACGTCATCTGGGTGCCCACGCCGCAGTCGCTGGTGGACAAGATGCTGGACATGGCCAAGGTGACGCCGCAGGACCGCTTGATGGATCTGGGTTCGGGCGATGGCCGCACCGTCATCACGGCCGCGCAGCGCGGGCTGACCGCGCAAGGTATTGAGTACAACCCCGACCTGGTGGAACTGTCGCGCCGCAATGCGCAACGCGCCGGCGTGGCCGACCGGGCCACGTTTGTCGCGGCCGACCTGTTCCAGACGGACCTGTCCAAAGCCGATGTCATCACCATGTTCCTGCTGTCCACCATCAATGAAAAGCTGCGCCCGACGCTGTTGCAGTTAAAGCCCGGCACGCGGGTGGTGTCCAACACGTTCCGCATGGGCGACTGGGAGCCGGACGCGTCCGAGACGGTCACCAAAGAATGCTCGACCTACTGCACGGCGCTGCTGTGGATCGTGCCGGCCAAGGTGGAGGGTAAATGGGAGGTCGACGGGCAGACGCTGCGCCTGACCCAGCGCTACCAAATGCTGTCCGGCAAGCTGGGTTCAAACGACATTTCGGACGCGCGGATGGATGGCAACGCCATCTCGTTCACCGTCAAGGGGGTGCGCTACAGCGGCCAGGTCAACGGCAAAACGATGAGCGGGACCGCTGACGGCAAGGGCGCATGGACGGCCAGGCGGGCATGATGGCGGCGCGGGTTTGACCCCGCGGCTTCTCATGCAATAGCATCCGTTGCATGAGAAGAGACAGCAAACTTTCCGGCGTGCTTCACGTCCTGCTTCATATGGCCGAGGCGCCCGGCCCGATGACGTCCGAAGACCTGGGCCGGGTGATGCAGACCAACCCGGTCGTTATCCGCCGCATCATGGCGGGGCTGCGCGACCAGCGGTTGGTCAGCTCTGAAAAAGGCCACGGCGGCGGCTGGACGCTGTCATGCGACTTCAACGCCGTGACCCTGCGTGACATCTATGAAGCGTTGGGCGCGCCGGAGATTTTCGCCATGGGCAACCGCAGCGAATCGCCGGGCTGCCTGGTGGAAGCCGCCGTGAACAAGGCACTGGACGGCGCATTTGAAGAAGCCGAAGCCTTGCTGATGGCGCGTTTTGGCGGCGTCACGCTGGCGGCGCTAAGCCGGGATTTTCACGAGGGCATGCTCAAGGATGGGCGCCAGGTGGATTGGCATGGGCCAACGGCGGGCTGACACTTACCGCCCGGCGCGCCACGCCGCCAAGGTGGATTCGACCAGCGCGATCTCCGTCGGCGCCATGCCGGCAGCCTCGTAATACCGGTGGCGCTCGGCCACTACGCTGCGCACCGCGTCCACGATGGACTGCGCGGCGGCCTCGGACCGCAGGCCAAAGCGGCGGTACTGCGTCAGGCAGTTGTCAAACGTGCTGTCGCGCCCGTGCTCGCCGATATGCAGGTAGTGGCGCGCCGAGCCTTCCTGCGTCACCACGTCAAAAAGCGGCGATAGCCGATAGGTGTGCGCGTTCTTGTCCTTCAGGAAACCCATGTTTTTCAGGTGGTCGTCGGTGTTGTGCACGGCCACGTTCAGCACCATGCGGGCGTATAGCTCTTTCAGGTCCTGCACGGGGTTGGACGAAATGCGGCGCGTCACGTCCGCCAGCCGCGCATAGGAATACGTTGCCCTGCCCTCCGGGCCATCCAGATCGCGTTTGCCGATGCGCACGGGCGGGCTGATCAACGATGCGCCGCTAAGAAAATGGCGGCGGGCCACGACCGGCGCGGCGCCAGGCGCCGGCGGCAGCAGCTCGCGGTCAAAGCGGTGCGTCAGCAGCACGGCGCCCAGATGCGTTTCGGTCAGCCGGATGTCCGGCACGGTCAGGCCGATGGCGCGAGCCATTTGAAGGTTGGCGAATTCGATACGCTGGCGGTCATAGGAATCGCCCCGGCGCGGAAACTTCGCGATCCACATTTCGCCGGCTTCGTCGCGCACGATGGTCTTGGGCCGTGCCCCGCCGATATCCCACGAACTGCCCAGGATGTCGCGGTACAGGCCCTTGGGCTTGACGCCCTGGTCGATGTCGGTCAGCAGATCGGCCAGGGATTCCAATTGGCTGACTTCGGGCAGGCGGTAGGTTTTGCGCATGTTGGGCGTCAACAGGCGCGCGCTGAAGAACAACGCCCCGACGCCCATGCCCCGGCCGCGCAGCAGCACTTCGTCTTCCGTGACCCGGGCGCCGGCCTTGTCCACCCGCATCACATTGCGGCCCCAGGCGTCGGGCGCGGCGTCGAAAATGGCGCCCAGCGTTTCATAGCGGCTTTCGGTGCGAAACGTGGTCTTGGCGTCGATCAGCGGCAGGTTCAAGGGGTCCAGCGCGAAGGCGCGGGCGTCGTTCACATACGACTGCACATAGGTGAATTCGGCAAAGAAAAGCGATTCTGATGAGTCGTCCAGCGTCAGTACGCCAGCCAGCACCGCTTCGCCGCGTATGTCGACGTAGACAAAGAGCTCGCTTTCTACCGATTTGAGTTTGCGGGCGCGTGCCATCCCGGGTGCGTCCTAAAGCTTGGACGGATCGGCGCGATGCGCGTGCAGCGCACCGCCGCTGCCCCGGCTTGGCCGCCGCAGCGCGTCCAGGCGCTTGCCCACGCCATCCTGCTCGGGGTCGCCCAACGCAAATACCTGCTCGCTGTAGCCGTATTGCAGCAGCGCTTCAATGGCCAGGGCCAGCGACACGCCGCCATCGCCGCGTTCCAGCCGCGCGACGGTGGCGCGCGACACGCCAAGCCGATCGGCCAACGCGCTTTCGGACTCCGCTCGGCGCAGGCGGGCGGTTCGGATATTGGCGCCCAGGCGTGCCAGCGCCTCGGCGGCGTCAAAACTGGGGGCTAGCTTCTTTTTCATGACGCAATAATAGAACCGCGCGCGCGGAAATGCACGATTAATAACGCATTCAATCGGCGTTTATGAATCATTAATAGCGCAAAAAGTAGACTTCTGCGCTGTTAACGATGCAATTCGTGAGGCCGAAACCCAGCCCTTACACCACCACCGCCTGGTCCAGCCGCAATGCCCCCCGCGCCGTGTCCAACGTCACCTGTGCACCTAGGGGAAGGGTCAGATTGGGGTCGCCATGGCCGCTGGGCCATGCGCCCAGGATCGGTATGTTGCGCGCCCGAAACTGCTCAAGGATCAGCGGGTACAGCAGGCCTTGCGCTTGATCGTCGTCCATGCGCACGCCGAGCCGCGTGAAATTGCCGACCAGCAAGCCCTTCACGCCATCAAACTTGCCCGCTGCCGCCAATTGCGCCAGCAGGCGGTCCACGCGCGGAATGGCTTCGTTGACGTCTTCGATGAACAGGATGGCGTCGCGCGTGTCGATGTCGTTGCGGGTGCCGGTAAGCGCGGCGATCAGCGCCAGGTTGCCGCCCACCAGCCTGCCGCTTGCCACGCCCGGCACCAGCTCGGTAGGCAGCGCGTCTTGCGGGGGCGCGATCCACGAGCCTGGTCCCATCTGCCCGCTGACCATCGCCCACAAATTGGATTCCGTGGGCTCGCGTTTGCCGGCCAAAAGATCCTGCGCCAGCATCGGCCCGTGAAACGTCACAAAGCCGGCATGGCGCTGGATGGCCAGGTGCAGCGCGGTGATGTCGCTATAGCCAATGAAGGGCTTGGCATGCCGACGCAGCAGCCCGTAATCCAGATGATTCAGCAGGCGCCACGAGCCAAAGCCGCCTTGCAGGCACCAAACGGCGCCCACGCCGGGATCGGCAAAGGCCGCGTGCAGGTCGGCCAGACGGTCGGCATCGCTGCCGGCCAGATATTCGTAGGGAGGGTCCAGGCGGGTGCGGCTGGCGGGCATGACCTGGGCGACAAAACCCCGGGCTTCCAGCCATTCGGCCGCATCGTCACTGGCATTGGTGGCGGCCGAGGCCGGCGCCACAATCGCCACCCGCGCGCCGGGCCGCAACGCGGGCACCGGCGTCGCGCCCTTGCCATTCGGGGGCGGTGGCGGCGTGGGCCGCTGCGAGGCCGGATTGGTCGGCGTGTGGCGGCCGCTGGGCGCGCGGCCGGCGCAACCGGCCAGCGCCAACGCCAACGCCGACAGGCACAGGGCCCCGCCCTGTTTCAAAAATCCGCGGCGTCGGGAATCGGCAGGGAACGGGGGCATGCCAGGCAGGGTCATGGTTGCGGTTCGCTTGTGCTGAGGCTGGCAGTGGCTTGCTGTGCTTGCTGTGCATTCAGTGCGTTCAGTGCGTTCGGTGTGTTCAGTGGTGCTTGCTGCGGCTTAAAACCGCTCGTAGTCCAGCCGATAACGCCACTGGCCGGCCGCCATGCCCGCCAGCGGCAGGCGGCCGATGCGGATGCGGCGTAGCTGCTGCAACTGCAAGCCGGCGGTATCGCACACATATTCGATAAAGCCCAGCGGCGGCGTCTTCAGTGCAAAGCGCAGATGGGTTTCGTTCTGCCAGCTGACCTTCATGGGCGTGGCGGCGCGGCCTTCAAAAGCCATGCCGCGTTGCAGGCGGGCCAGGTCGCTGTCGCTGAGTTTGCCCGTGACTTGCGCCACGTATTCCTGCTCGACCAGCTTGCCCTCTTCCATCAGCTTGCGCGACACCGCGTATTCCTGCGTGTAAACGACCAGACCGCTGGCCGCGCGCTCCAGCGGCGTGACGAGTTTCAGGCCGTTGAACATGCGTTTCAGATAGCGCCGGCCCGAGCGGTCGCCGGGCATCAGGTTCTTGGGAATGATCATGTCCAGCGCGGACCCGGGCTCGTTGTCGGCATAGGTGCCGGCCGGTTTGTGCACCAGCACCGTCACGGGCTTGATGTCTTCCAGCTTGGCGCCGGGCAACAGCGCAACGGTCTGGCCGGGGGCCACGCGCGCGCCGGGTTCTTCAACGGTCTTGCCATCCACGGCCACCCATCCGCCTTCGATATACCGTTCGGCGTCGCCGCGCGAGCAAGACAGATCCGCGGCCAGTCGCTTGGCCAGGCGTACGCTTTCGGTCATTGTTGCGGCCCCCGGGCGGCGGACGTAGCCGGGGTTTGAAGAAGGTGAAAACTGCTTGTGTAGGACAAAAGCGGGTGCATCGTCATGGGGTATTGCGCGGGGCGTTGCAAAAAAGCGGGCTGAGCGCCCGCCGTGTCAGGCAGATGTTACGCCTTTTCGCCGGCCGACCCCGCACGAGCCAGCACGTCGCCGGGCGCAGCGGCAGCCGTCGCAGCGGGAATGTCGATGGGCGTGGCGGGCGGCGGGACTTCGTCGATCCAGGCATTGAGCAAGGTCGAGGTCACCGCCAGGATCACCGGACCGATGAACAGGCCAACGATGCCAAACGCGACCATGCCGCCCAGCACGCCCGACAAGATCAGCAGCAAAGACAGGTTCACGCCGCGCTTGATCAGTATGGGCCGCAGCAGGTTGTCCAACATGGCTACCAGCAGCGCCCAGATCAGCAGCAACGTGGCGGCCAGCTTCATGTCATTTTGGAACAGCCAGATCACCCCGCCCAACATGGGCAGGAACGGGCCCAGTTGCGCCAGGCACAGCATCACCATCAGCGCGGTCAGGATGCCGGCGGCCGGCACCCCGGCAATCCACAGCCCTACCCCGCCCAGCACGGATTGCACCACGGCCGTCACCACGATACCCAGCGCCACGGCACGCACGGCGGCGCCGGCCAGCCGTACCGCCGCAACGCCGCGTTCGCCCGCCAGGCGGTTCGAGAATCGCTTGACGAATTCGGCCGCCGCGTCGCCCTGGCTATAAAGAATGCCGGCGATGACGATGGTGACCAGCATGTGCATGACGAACACGCCGACGATGGCCGCATGGCTCAATAGCCAGCGCGCCGCCATGGTCAGATAGGGTTCGAGCCGCGCCAGCAGGCCGCCCGCGCCGGCATCGGACAAGGTCTGCCATTCCTGCGCCAGCTTGGGGCCGGCCACCGGCACACTGCTGATCCAGCTGGGCGGCGCCAGCAAGGTGTAGTCGGGCAGGCTCTTGACGGCCGCCATGATCGCGCCGCTATGCTCTGCCAGCGTCGCAATCGCCTGATACAGCGGCAGCACGATGACGAACAGCAAAATCAGCAGCATGACGATTGTGGCCGCCCAGCGGCGTCCGCCGCAGCGCGCTTGCACCGCCCGCAGCACCGGCCACGTCGCCACCACGATGGTGGTCGCCCAGATCAGCCCCGGCAGGAACGGGCTAAGCACATAGAGGCTGCCGATCATCAGGGCGGAAAGAATGACAATCAGAAGCAGAATGCGGGCTAGATCAACCGTTGGACGTGGATTCACCCGATGCTCCCGGCAGGACGACTGAAGCGCCCCGCATGACGACGCATCGCTACGAATGGGCGGATGCCCGTGAGGCATCGTGGATACGTCTATCGGAATTTATCCCAAATTCATGCTGACTTACAGAGGCAATCGCACGGGTGGGAATGCAGCTTGCTAGGCAGCCGTTTGCCGCCGACGTTGGGTGGCGACGGCCCCGGATTGTCTGGCGGCCGCACCCGTGGCGGCATCTCTTTGGAGGTATGCCATGAGGCCCTTGACCCTTTTTGCCGTCATCCCCGCCGCGCTGCTGGCCGTGACGCTGACCGGCTGCACCGCGCGCAGTTCCTATAGTTCGACCCAGCAAGGCGCGCCGGCCATGCAGCGGGATCACGCCAACTACCATTCGGAGAACTTCGGCGAACCGGACAATACGCCGTTCCAGGGCACCTACCCCGGGCGGTAGTGGCGGGTAGCTGAAAGCGGGACGTCACGAGCGTCTTCGCAAGTCCGTCGCCAAGACTAGGCGGTCGGGCGCTTGAGCTGGGCGGCGTCGGCCATCAGATGGCGGGTCAGCTCGGCCAGTTGCTGGTCCTTTTGCTGCGATTGCGCGAGCAGCGTTCCCGCTTGCGCGTCGGACGCCGCCAAACGCGCCAAGAGCGCCTGCTCGTTCTGCCGGGCCGTTGCCAGCGCTTCCTGGGCGGAACTCAGCGCGCCCTGCAATGCGGCTTGGGCGGCCTCGCTGGCCGCTTGCGCGGTGGCGTACCGCGCCTGCCCAGCCATGGTTTCCGCCCGCGCGTCTTGCGCCGCCTTTTCGGCCATGCCTCTGGCCTCCTGCGCCTGACGCAATGCCGCCGTGTGTTGCTCCCCCTGTTTTTGCGCGGCCAACTGGGCCTCGTCCAGCCGCGATTGCAGCTTCTTTGCGGCGACGCGTTCGGCGTCCAATTCGTTCAGCCAGCGCTTTTCGTGCGCCGCATGGCGCGTTTGCAGCGCGTCCAACGCCTGCGCATGCACGCCTCGCATCTTTTCGGCTTCGGTCAGCAGCGTCTGCACCGCGCTTTGTGCGTCTTGCAACTGCCCGCGCGCCTGCTTGAGTTGTTCGTCGCGCTGGCGCACCGCTCGTTCGGCGGCCTGTAGCCGCTCTTCGGTGGCCGCCAGCTGGGCCGTTGCCACCCGTAGCCCCTCTTCCAGGTCTTTTTCACGATTCGCCAATTGCGCGTCGCGCTGCTGCAATTGTTCGGCTTGTTCGGCCAGCCGCTCCCCCTCGTCCGCCAGTTCCTGCCAGCGTTCGCGGTAAGCATCTGCCTGTTGCGCGCGGGCTTCGGCCAAAGCAGCTTCCCAGAAATGGGTGGCGGCTTGAGCAATGGGGTCGGGCACGGCGGGTGGCGCGGCAAACGCGCCGGGGTCCTTGATGCGGGCGCCCAAGGCGCGAAACCAGGTTTCCAGGTGCGGGCTGACGGTGTTGGGCGAGCCACGGCCGATTTTCTGCCGTACGCGCTCGATGGTGGGGCGCGCCCCTTCCAACAGCAGCGCATCCGCAGCGGTCCAGACGTCGTTTTGGGTGATTCCTGTGGCCATCGCCTTTTCCTCGTCATCGCCGCATTTCGCGCGGCGTCTCGGCTGAATTACTCACGATAATGGAACCTTATCGGGACCTATCCGGTCATGCTGTTAGATATCATACAGCATACATATGTATAAATACATATGACGGGGCGACAGGCTTCTGTGCAGGGAGCGGTGCAAAAAAGCCTCAAAAACCGCCTCTTCGCTCGAGCCAGAGGCCGCGCCGCGCCCGAAACCCGCCCGCTTCCGTATAGTGCTGAAGTCTTTCCCGTTTGCCGCCCCTGCCCGTTCCGATGTCGTTGAAATTGCTGGCTTCGCTGCCCCTGCTTGACCCGCACGCCCTGGATACCCAGGCGGACGCCGCCGTCCGCGGCCTGATGCGCGAAGGCAGTTCCGCCAACACGGCGGCCAGCTACCGGGCGGCGATCCGCTACTGGACCGCCTGGTTCGAACTGCGCTACGGCCAGCGCTTCGCCCTGCCCTTGCCCGAGGCGGCCGTCGTTCAGTTTGTGGTGGACCACGCGCAGCGCGCGACGGATCAAGGCTTGAAATGGGAGCTGCCCTTGGCGTTGGACCAGGAACTGGTGCGCTTGAAAGCCAAAGGCCGGCCAGGGCCTCCCAGCTTGAACACGCTGTTGCAACGCCTGTCGGTACTGTCGAAGGCGCACGAGCTGCACGGCTATCCCAACCCGTGCCGCGCGCCTTCCGTACGCGAGTTGCTGGCCAAGACGCGTCGCGCCTATGCCCGCCGGGGCATGGCGCCCGCCAAGAAAGCCGCCCTGACGCGCGAACCCTTGCAAGCCATGTTGGCCACCTGTGATGCGTCGCTGCGGGGCATGCGCGACCGCGCCCTGTTGCTGTTCGCCTGGGCCAGCGGCGGCCGCCGCCGATCCGAGGTGGTGCGGGCCACCGTTGAGAACGTGGTGCGCACGGCGGACGGCTATCTATATAGCCTGACCCAATCCAAGACCAATCAGGCAGGCGCCCGCCGTGCGGACGACCAAAAGCCCATTACCGGGTCCGCCGCCAAGGCGCTGGACGCCTGGCTTGCCGCCAGCGGCATCCGCCAGGGCCCGATTTTCCGGCGGGTACGGCGCGGCGACGTCGTGGGCGAACCGCTGGCCGCCGCCGCCGTGCGCGACATCGTGCTGGAACGCTGCAAGCTGGCTGGCCTGGATGGCGAGTTTTCGGCGCATAGCCTGCGGTCCGGCTTTGTCACCGAGGCGGGCCGGCAGAACGTGCCGCTGGGCGACACCATGGCAATGACCGGCCATGCCAGCGTTGCCACGGTCATGGGCTACTTCCGGGCCGGCGCCGCGGCCCACTCGCCGGCCGCCCGCCTGTTGGACGAACCGGACGTCAACGCCCTATAGATGCCCGCCGCTTTTGCCGTAAACCTCGGGTTGCGCTACCAGCCACCCGCATCGCGCGTCACCGCCGCGCCGTCGTTGCCCTGTCGTCCTTGTCCTTCCCTGATTCCCGCCTAACCAAAACTCCATGCGAATCAATCTACGCGGGCTTGTGCTTGCGCTTACCGTCCTTAGCGCCATCGCGGCCACTGCCAATGCCCTGTACGCCAGCTACCTGGTGCAGCGCGACCAGCTCATCACGAACACGCTGGAGTCCAACCGGGTCTACGCGGCCAAGCTCGCCGAAAGCACCACGAATTTTCTGAAGTCGGCCCAACAGCAGCTGGCCTACAGCGCGCGGCACCTGGCAACGCAGGTCGACGCGCCCGATGTGCTGGCCGCCGAAGTCGCGCGCTTGCAGGAACAGGCCAACGACTTCAACTCGGTCGGCGTCATCAGCGCGGACGGCACCCTGCTGGCCACCACCCAGACGTTCCGGAATTTTCTGGGCACCCGGCTGGACAGCCCGGGGACTCGCGCCGCGCTGCGCGCACGACAGCCGCTGATCAGCAAGCCGTATGTGTCAGTCGCCGGCAACATGCTGGTCAACCTGTCGCACCCCATCTATTCCAATGACGGCAAATACCTGGGCTACATTGCGGGCACCATCTACCTGCGCAACGACAGCGCGCTGCAACAGCTGCTGGGCAAGCATCATTACCTGGATGGTTCATATCTGTTCGTGGTAGATAGCGACGGCCACCTGATCTATCACGTCGACTCGACCCGGGTCGGCGAAAACGTGATGCGCAATCCGGTCGTCGCGGCCGTCACCCAAGGCAAAGCGGGCTCGCAACGCGTCGTCAACACCAAGGGCGTGGACATGCTGGCGGGCTACGCGCCCGAACCGCTAAGCGGATGGGGCATCATCGCGCAACGCCCCGCCGAGGTGACGCTGGAGCCGATATACGAACTGATCTGGGCATTGATCGGCTACGCGGCGCCCCTGGCCGTGGCGTTCCTGCTGGCCATCTGGTGGTGTGCCCGGCTGATCTCCCTGCCCCTGTCGCAACTGGCCACCAATGTGGAACACCACGACGTGGCCATCGCCATGCAGCGCGTGCAGTCGGTCAGGGCCTGGTACTTCGAGGCGGAACGGCTCAAGCGCGCGGTGATGTCCAGCATTTCAAGCCTGCAGGACAAAATCGGCAAGCTGAACCAGGCCAATATGACCGACCCGCTGACCGCGCTACGCAACCGGCGCGGCATGCAGGAGGCGGTGGACCATCTGCAAACCGCCGGCACGCCCTTCACGGTGGTGGCGCTGGACATCGACCACTTCAAGCGCGTGAACGATACCTACGGCCACCCCAAGGGCGACGAGGTGATACGCGGCATGGCCGACCTGATGCGGCAATGTTCGCGTCCGTCGGATGTGCTTTGCCGCAGCGGCGGGGAAGAATTCTTGATGCTGCTGCCGAATGTGGGCGTGAAAGAAGCGGCCAACGTGGCCGAGCGCCTGCGCAAGCACACGGCCGGCCAGCCTGTGTCCGGCGTGGGCGGCGTTACCGTGTCGGCCGGCGTGGCGCAATGGCGCACCTCTGTCGGCGATGTCGCGCAGGTTTTCCAGGCGGCCGACGCCGCGCTGTATGCGGCCAAGGCGGAAGGACGGAACCGGGTGGTTGTGCACGGCGCGTAAGGCGCCGGGCTTGCCCCGCCCCGCGAGGCCTCGCACCGGACCCAGGATGCGCAACGCATCCTGATTTGACTACCGTGTCTGCCGCGGTCGTTGTTTTCTTACGCTGATTTCGTCCTGCTTAAGGGCAAAGACGACATTCATGCTGCCCCCTGACAGTCATATTCGTAGTCGTCTTATTTGATTACGCGGCGACGCTCACCATAATGCGCCATGGTCATTGCGATGTTAATGACTAGCCGCTGACGGGCGAACGCGTTCCGGGTTTTTTCTGCGCTTGCCGTCGTGTTCACGCGGCGTTCTTTCCACGCGCTTTCCACGTCCTTAGCGACCCGCCTTTTGGCCGGCCGCCGGGGAGCCTTTTGTCCAACGCAACACAACATAAAACCAGGGGTACTCATGAAAGCAGCAAGCATCAAGCGCGGTGCGCTGGCCGTCGCATTGGCCGCCTTGACGGGCGGCATGGCCCACGCTTCCACCACCAGCGTCACGCTGTATGGCGTCATCGACCTAGGCCTGGCCTTCGAACGCCGGCATGACAACGCCGAAAGTGCGTCGCGCTCGCATGTGGGCATGCGCGACGGCACGCAATCCGGGTCACGCTGGGGCCTGCGCGGCGTCGAAGACCTGGGCAACGGCTACAGCGCCTTCTTCCGGCTTGAAAGCGGGTTTCACGCTTCGGATGGCACGCAGGCGCAAGGCCGGCTGTTCGGACGCTGGGCGTATCTGGGCCTGCGGGGTGATTTTGGGGAATTGCGCGCGGGACGCCAGCAGGTCCTCAGCGACAGCTGGGGCGGCATCGCCTCGCCATTCGGCACATCGTGGGGCGGCGCGTCGGCATCCGTCACGTCGGGCTACAACGACGGCGACTTCGGCACCGGCGGTCGCGTCAATAACGCCTTTATCTATCGCACGCCCGTCTGGGCGGGATGGCAGGCAGGCGTGGGCTACAGCTTTGAGGCGCACGACAACGATCAATTCTCCACCGCCAACCACGACCGCGTCTGGACCGCCGGCCTGCGTTATCGCGACGGGCCTTTGTCCACCGCGCTGACCTATGAGCATTTGAATCCGGACGCCAGCGTGCCGGGCAAGCTGACCTCGCGCAACGTACAGTTGGCCGCCGCGTATGACTTCGATTGGATGAAGTTGCATGCCGGCTACGGCAATCTGCGCAATCCGAACGTGGGGCCGTCGGCGGGCGTACGCCGCGTCAATACCTTCGTGGGCGGCGTCAGCGTTCCGGTCAGCGGCAGCAGCAAGGTGTTGGCTGCCTACCAGCGCGCCACCAGCTCGCACATCAAGGGCTGGGGCCTGGGCTACGAACATGATCTGTCCAAACGCACGAACTTCTACGCGCTGCTGGACCGCGTGGACCGCAACCAGTCCCATACCCTGCAATCAGTGGTGGGCATCCGCCACCACTTCTAAGCGCTACCCTGCCCGGCAGCCTGCCGGGCTTGGTTAACAGCGCTGCCCCAGCCGCGAAAGTGGCTGGGGCAGCGGGCTACAGCATGGCCGACAAGCGCGGGCGTTATTAGACCAGCATTGGCCAGTACGTGGGCGACAGGCATAGCCACATGTCGGCGCTCATGCCGTCGGGCTTGCGCTTGGGCAGGCCCGTGCGCCGTTTAAGGGTGTCGCCCCGGCACGCGAAGACGATGCTGTGCGCGCAAGACGTATCGCTGACTTCGATGACCGAGCCCAGGAACTGCTTCTTGATGCGACCCAGGTACGTGCTGAACTGAAAGTTCGAGGCATGGAAGTTGCACACCATCATGCCGTCGGGTGCCAGGGCGTTGAAGCAGGCTTCATAGAAGGCGTCGGTCGTCAGCTGCGTCGGCAGGCCATTGATGTCATAGCCATCGACCAGCACCGCGTCGTACTCGTTTTGATATTGCCGAATCAATTCCGCACCGTCGCCTTGCAGCACCGCAAAGCGGTCGTCGTCGCGCGGCACATGGAAGGAATCGCGCAAGGCGATGACATGCGGGTTGATTTCGTAGACGTCGATGCGCGCGGACGGCAGATGCTGGTAGCAGAATTTGGCCAACGATCCGCCGCCCAGCCCCACCATCGCGATGCGACGAGGGTTCGGGTTGAACAGCAAGAACGCCATCATGATCCGGGTGTATTCCAGATTGAGCGCCGCCGGGTCTTTCGTCCACATGCGGCTTTGGATCTCAGAGTGCGAAAACATCAATGACCGTGACGTCGACGTGGCATACACGAAAGGTCGGACTTGATGATTGCTCGAAGTGTTTTCAGGCATTCCAGGCTCACTGGCAAAGAGGTGATGCTGCGTGCGACGCTTGCGCCCAAACGAAAAGCCGCCGACGCGGCAAGGCGTTGACGGAAGTCGGGCAAAAGGGGGAAGAGAAAGTCGCGCGCTACACGTTCAAACGGCGCACACAAGGCGCGCCGTCTGGGTGTTTGCTAGGCAAGAACTACGCCCGCGTGGGCGGGCGCAGCTAGAAGAACTACTTGGATGACCGCGACGTATCGCTGTCTTCAGAGGTTTCGGAATCCGCGTCGATGGAATCGATTTCCGATTCCTTGTTCGCGTCAGGGGCCGTCCAGTTCAGGGGCGGAACCTCGAAGCGCCACTTTTTACCAACCAGTTGATGCGACATGAGCGTTCTCCTATGCGTGGGTGCGTGGCTTTCCCGCCAAAGCAATGCACCACGGGTTCAAGCGTGCCAAGAATGCCCGGTAATTGCGGGGGGTGCGCAAGGTACTGCGTGGTCTTGCGCGAGGTGCTACTGGATGGCTTAAGCAAAAACTGCTGTGTCAGCCGGGGCATTCAAACGGGGGCAATGCAAAACAAAAAGCAAAATAAGTTTGCCGGCCAAAAGTTCCTGCAACGGTTGTTTTTAGTTGTTCTTGGTTTTTTTCAGCGTTGGTTTATTTTGGCTGGCAATTAAAAGATCTTAACATATTTATCAGTGAAAAAGCAAGCAGATAGTGGGTTAAGCCATAAAGCTTGACGCTTGAGAATGACCGTTCTACAAATCCTGAATCCTATGCAGAATGATCGTTCTCCGTAATGAACTCCAGTTTGGACATGCCCTCTTCGACCCCCGCCGCCGCTGTCACCGCCCCCGAACCCATGACGCAGACGCAGGAACGGCTGCTGCGCGCCACCGAACATTTGATTTACCAAGGCGGCGTCCATGCCACCGGTATGGATCTCATCGTGAAGACCTCGGGCGTGGCGCGCAAGACGCTGTACAAGCACTATCCCAATAAGGACGCGCTGGTGGCCGCGGCGCTGGCCGCGCGCGATGAACGCTGGATGCAGTGGTTCGTTCACGCCACCACGCGGGCCGACGCGCCGCGCGACCGGCTGTTGTCCCTCTTCGACGCGCTGCAAGAATGGTTTGAATCCGACGGTTTTCGCGGGTGCGCCTTCATCAACGCGGCAGGCGAAATCAGCGATCCGGCCAATCCCATCCGCCAGGTATCGCGGCTGCACAAAGCCCGTTTGCTGGACCATGTACGCGGCCTGGCGCAACAGGCCGGCCTGGCCGACCCGGACGAAGCCGCGCGACAACTGCTGGTACTGATCGACGGCGCTATCGCCGTGGCGCTGGTCACGGGCGACGTGTCCGTGACCGCCACTGCGCAACGCGCCGCCGCCGCCCTTTTCCCCCCACAAGAGGTTCGCCCATGACATCCCAACCCAATGTCCGCCCGCCGCTGCCGCCTTTCACGCACCAGAGCGCCGTGCAAAAAGTCCGGCTGGCCGAAGACGGCTGGAACAGCCGCGACCCCGACAAGGTGGCGCTGGCCTATAGCCTGGACACGCAGTGGCGCAACCGCGCGGAATTCGTCAAGAACCGCGACGAGGCCCGCGCCTTCCTGGCGCGTAAATGGGCGAAAGAACTGGACTACCGCCTGATCAAGGAGCTGTGGGCCTACACCGGCAACCGCATCGCCGTGCGTTACGCCTATGAATGGCATGACGATTCCAGCAACTGGTTTCGCTCATACGGCAATGAAAACTGGGAGTTCGGCGAAGACGGGCTCATGACGCATCGTTACGCCTGCATCAACGACTTGCCGATCAAAGAAGCCGACCGAAAATTCCGCTGGCCGCTGGGCCGCCGTCCGGATGACCACCCCGGCTTATCCGAATTGGGGCTGTGACAAGATCATTGCGGGCGGGGCACCCGGGCGCCTGTCCCCCGGGCGCAATCCGCTACCCGCCCGCGCCCCTGCTCCATCGCAATCATTCATCGCAATCATTCATACGCCTTCAGCAACTTTCCCAGCAGGCGGCTCAGCTGCTCCTGTTCAGCCTGCGTCAACGGCGCCAGCACGTCGGCCTGATTTTTCAGGTGGGCCACCAGCGCCTCGTCGATCAGCTTGATGCCGGCGCGCGTCAGCATCACCAAGGTGGCGCGGCCGTCGTTGGGGCTGGGCGTGCGGGCCACCAGACCCGCCTTCTCCAGGCGGTCGATGCGGTTGGTCATGCTGCCCGACGAAATCATGGCGTCTTCGTAAAGCGCCGTCGGGGTCAGCGCGTACGGCTTGCCACTACGGCGCAACGTGGCCAACACATCGAATTCACCCGGCTGTAGGCCAAATTCAGCAAATAGCGGGTTGATGCGGTCGCGCGTGATCACCAACGCGCATTCGCCCAAACGCCCCAGCACACGCATCGTTGATACGTCCAGCTCGGGGCGTTCACGGTTCCATTGCTCGACGGCACGGCTTGCTCTGTCCACGGTTCTCTCTCTCCATTTATCTTGACGTCAAGATAAAATCCAAATATCTTGACGCCAAGATACTTTACCGGACGGCAATGGGGCAACTCCCGCCGCGCGTGCCGCCGGCCATGGAGCTGTTGTGTCATCGACTTATTTGAACGCCTGGCGCGTTGCCGCCATCATCCTGGTGGGCTTGAACCTGCGCCCCGTCCTGGCGTCCGTTCCCCCTTTGCTGGACCGGCTGCAAGCCGCTATTGCGCTATCCGACAGTGCGGCCGGCCTGTTGACGGCGCTGCCCGTATTGGTGATGGGCCTGGGCGCATTGAGTGTCGCGCCGCTGCGCCGCATGATGCGCGAACACCACGCCATCGCCGTCGGCGTAGCGCTGGTGATGGCGGCCACCGCATGCCGCCTGTGGGCCCATGAGGCCAACTTGATGTTGCTGACGGGCGTTATCGCCGGGCTGGGCATCGCGGTCACGCAGGCGCTGCTGCCCTACACCATCAAGGCGCAATTCTCGTCTGGCGTCAGCGCCATCATGGGCCTGTATTCCACCGCCATCATGGGCGGCGCGGCCGTGGCCAGCGTGGCTTCGCCCGTCCTGGCCGAGCGTGTGGGCTGGCCTCAGGCATTGGCGGCCTGGTCCGTGCCCGCGGCGGCGGCTTTGCTGTGCTGGCTGCTGGTGCACCGAGTTGGTACCGTCGCTCCGTTGGCGACGGACGCGACGAAGGCGGCGAAGGCGGCGAACGCGATGAACCCGACGAACGCGACGAAGGCGGCGAACGCGACGAACGCGGCGGGCCAACCGGCCTCCGGGCGTTCGCACCGGTGGTTGCTGGCGGTGTTCTTCGGCCTGGGCACCGGCGCCTACACGCTGGTGCTAGCCTGGCTGCCGCCCTATTACACGGCCTTGGGCTGGACGCCGGTGTCGGCCGGGCAATTGCTGGGCGCGGTGACGGTGGCCGAGATCGTGGCCGGCTTGCTGGTGTCGGCGGCAATCGGCCGGCTGCGCGACCGCCGGGTGGCGCTGTTTGCGGCCGTCGGTTTGCTGACGCTGGGTTTGTTGGGGCTGATTTTCGCGCCCGTCTTGCTGGCGTGGCCTGCCGCCGTGCTGGCCGGGCTGGGCATCGGCGCGCTGTTTCCGCTGTCGCTGATCGTCACGATGGACCATGCGTCCACGCCTGCACAGGCGGGTCGACTGGCCTCTTTCGTGCAGGGCGTGGGCTACTTGATCGCCGCCCTGTTCCCGTTCGTGGCGGGCGTGATCCGTCAGCATCTTTCAGGGCTGCGGCCGGCCTGGATGCTGATGGCCGGCATCTGCCTGATCTTGTTCGCCATCGCCGCGCGGCTGCGCCCGCCTCACGGGAACGGCAAGCCATGACGATATCAGCGCGGCGCCGCACTTCCCGGTCGGCGCGTGGTGCGGCGGACTAGTCGTCCGGCGTGATGGCGGGGTCGGCCAAGGGGTCGGCCAAAGGGCTTGCCAACCTGCCCGCGGTGGGGCCGTCAATATGGCCCAGCGGGCGCGTGGGATCCAGGCGGTCGCGCACGCGCTGCTTCAAGATCTTGGCGTCTGGGAAACCGCCATCGCCTTTTCTATCCCAGATCAGGTCGCCGTTGTAGGTGATCTGGAATATGCCACCGGTGCCGGGCTGCAATACCACTTCGCCCAGATCGGTGGAAAAGGTGGACAACAGTTCTTGCGCCATCCAGGCGGCACGCAGCAGCCACTGGCACTGGGTGCAGTAAAGGATGACGATGCGGGGTCGGAAGGCCGGTGTGCTCATGGCGAAATATTCTATGCCCGGCCTGGCAAAGTCGCCAGATGCACTTGCGTGCGTCTCCAAACACGTCCCACGCGCGCGCCACATGTGCTCCACATGCGCTCCACATGCGCTCCACATGCGCCCTACACGCGTCGCGCATGCATCCCACATCCGCCCCTGCTGCATGCGGCATTCATGGATAATGTCGGGTTTTCCCGGGTGTGCAATGCGCCCAGAGTCTTGCCATGAAGTCTGCTGCATCTTCCTCCAGCCAACGCTGGCTGATCGGCCTGTTGATGGGCCTGGTCACGCTCACGCCGATGGGCATCGATATCTACCTGCCTTCGCTGCCCGCCATGGCCGCCGGGTTTGGTGAACCCGTCAGCGCGTTGCAGGCCAGCATCACGCTGTTCATCTTCGCGGTGGGCCTGGGCCAGATGCTGATCGGGCCCTTGGCCGACCGCTATGGCAGGCGACCCGTCGCGCTGGGCGGCGCGTTGGCGTATCTGGCCGGATCGGCGCTGGGTGCGGCCGCGACATCCCTTGATGTGTTCTATGTGGCGCGGGTGATCCAGGGCCTGGGAGCCTGTTCGGCTTCACTGGTGGCTTTTGCGGCGGTGCGTGACCGTTTCAGCCCTGCCGTGGGCGCGCGCGTCTACAGCTATTTGAACGGAGCACTGTGCTCCGTGCCGGCGTTGGCGCCGATGCTGGGCGGCGCGCTGGCGGTGCATGCGGGCTGGCGCAGCACGTTTGTGTTCATGGTGCTGTTTGCGCTGGGCCTGATGGTGCTGTTGGCACGCCGCTTTGAAGAAACACGCGTGCCGCCCAGCGGCCCGCGCGGCGCGCTCTACAGCCTGCGCCGGTACCTGCCCATCGTGTCCAGCGGACGCTTCCTGTACTTCGCCATGTTCGGCATGGCGGGCATGGCAATGATCCTGGTGTTCGTATCGGCGGCGCCCGTGGTGTTGGTGCAGCAGTTGGGCTATTCCGAGCTGGGCTTCTCGGCCTGGTTCGGCGGCAATGCCGCCATCAACATCGCGGCGTTCTTCCTGGCGCCCACCTTCATTGCGCGCTTTGGGCGCCATACGATGGTGCGGGTCGGCATGGTTGCGCTGCTGCTGGCATCGGCCATGCATGCCGCCGCCTGGTGGTGGATACCGCAAGCGGCCTGGGTGTTCATGCTGCCGGTTGCCGTGCTGACGGTGGGCTTCTCGTTGGCCTTGGGGTCGGGCTTGAGCCTGGCGCTGGAGCCCTTCGCCGAACGCGCCGGCACGGCCGCCGCCGTGTATGGCTTGTTCCAGATGAGCGGGTCGGCCATTGTGGCCACCGTGTTGCTGGACACCGGCGTGGCGCCGCAAGCGGCGATGGCCCTGATCGGCGCGGTCATCGTCCTGCCCTTGCTCTTGCTGTCTCCCGCTATCGCGCGGCGGCTGCGCGGCTGAACCGACGCGCGGGGGCTTGCGCTAGTATCCAGGAATCGACTTTCCTGGAAACGACATGGCCCCGGATTCCCAGAACAACGACGCCCTGCTGTTGCGCATGTCGACCGACGGCGTGGTGACGCTGCGCCTGAACCGCCCCGCGCAATTCAACGCCTTGTCCGAAGGCTTGCTGACCGCCTTGCAGGAACAGATCGACGACTTGGCGGGCGACGCCACCGTGCGTTGCGTGGTGCTGGAATCCGCGGGCCGGGCCTTCTGCGCCGGCCACGATCTGCGCGAAATGCGCAGCCAGCCCAGCCTGGATTACTACCGTGCGCTGTTCCGCCAATGCAGCCGCGTCATGCAGGGTTTGCAGGCCTTGCCCGTGCCCGTCATCGCCAAGGTGCAAGGCATTGCGACGGCGGCCGGTTGCCAATTGGTCGCCAGTTGCGACCTGGCGGTGGCGGCCGACTCTGCGCGATTTGCCGTGTCCGGCATCAACGTGGGTCTGTTTTGTTCAACGCCGGCGGTGGCGCTCAGCCGCAATGTGTCGGCCAAGCGCGCCTTTGAAATGCTGGTCACTGCCCGCTTCATCGATGCCGCGCAGGCCAAGGAATGGGGCTTGATCAACGACGCCGTGCCCGAGGCCGAGCTGGACGCGCGCGTCAACGCCCTGGCGGCCGACATCCTGGCCAAGAGCCCCAGCGCCATCCGCTACGGCAAGCAGATGTTCTACAAGCAGCGCCAGATGGCCTTGGGCGATGCCTACGATTACGCGGGCGACGTCATGGCGCGCAACATGATGGAAGCGGACGCGTCCGAAGGCATCGACGCCTTCCTGCAAAAGCGCGCGCCACGCTGGCAGGCTTAGGCTTAGGCCAGAAAGGCCAGCGCCCAACCGCCCGCCGCCGCCAGCAACACCACCCACACGGCGGACCAGCGGGCATAGACCAGCAACGCGAACAGCAGCAAGGCAAGGCCGAAATCGGCCTTGTTCACAATGGCGCTGGTCCACACTGGGTCATACAGCGCGGCCAGCAAGATCCCGACGACGCTGGCGTTCACGCCGGCCAGCATGTTGCGCACGCCGGGCCGGCGCCGCAGGCTTTCCCAGAAAGGCAAGGCGCCCACGACCAGCAAGGCGCCCGGCAGAAAAATGGCGGCCAACAGCACCAGGCCGCCGACCCAGCCCGTCAGCGGGCCGGTGGACAATGCGCCCAGAAAAGCAGCGAAACCGAACAGCGGCCCGGGCATGGCTTGCGCTGCCCCGTACCCGGCCAGGAAGTCGGCGCTGGAAACCATGCCGCCGGACACCGCCGTTGATTCCAGCAGCGGCAGCACCACGTGCCCGCCGCCAAACACCAAAGCCCCCGCGCGATAAAACCCGGCAAGCTGCGCGGCCGCTGGCGAATCCGACATGGCCGCCCATATCGGCAAGCCCGCCAGCAATGCCACGAACAGGGTCAGCGCCACATAAGCGGCGCCGCGCGACACGGCGTCGGCAGGGTTGGCCAGGATCGGCCGGGGCGGCAATTGCAGCACGGCCACCCCCACGACGACACCCAGCAAGATGGCGCCGATCTGCCCCCACGCGCTGGGCAATACGACGGTAATCAAGGCGGCGGCCACGGCCAGGCCGGCGCGCGCGCGATCGGGACACAGTGTGCGGCCCATGCCCCACACGGCCTGGGCCACGATGGCCACCGCCGCGATCTTCAGGCCGTGTATGACGGCTGACCCCGACAGCCATCCAACATGCGCCAGGCCCATCGCAAAGCCGATCAGCGCAACGGCCGTGGGCAGCGTGAACGCCAGCCATGCGGCCAGCATGCCCATCCAGCCCGCACGGCGCAGGCCGATTGCCATGCCGACCTGGCTGCTTGCCGGCCCCGGCAGGAATTGGCACAAGGCGACCAGGTCGGAATAGGCGTAATCGTCCAGCCAATGGCGGCGGTCGACAAACTCCGTACGAAAGTAAGCCAGGTGCGCCACCGGACCACCGAACGAAGTCAGCCCCAGGCGCAGGAACACCAGAAAGACCTCCAGACAGGACCCGCGCGCCGCCTCCTCGCGTTCATGGGTGGCGGGCTTGTTTGCGACGTGTTCGTCGTGTGATGGGGGGTGCGGCATGAGGTGGCTTCTAAGTCGGTCGGGGCGCCGGGTTTCCGCCCCTGGATCAAGCTTATAGCCGGGGCGCGCGCGTGTTTCAAGGGCCAGGCTTGCCGCCCGCATGGCCTAGAACTAAACATCATTTATGGCACTTTCTGGCTGGACCAATCTACCGCATCCTACGGCTTCCTGATTCCCTTTCCCTAACAGCGTCTTAAAAGGTAGGCCTATGAGCCAGCGGTTGAATTACTTCCAGGTGTCCGCGGAACTGTCCAAGAAGTACATGGACTTCAGCGCGGCAATGAAAAAAGTGCCCGTCATCGAGGAGTTCGGCGATCTGGTCGATATCCGCGCGTCGCAAATCAATGGCTGCGGCTTTTGCCTGGACATGCACGTCAAGCAGGCCAAGCTGCACGGCGAACGCGAACTGCGTCTGCACCATGTGGCCATCTGGCGCGAATCGACATTGTTCTCGGCGCGCGAGCGGGCTGCGCTGGCATGGACCGAGGCGCTGACCACCCTGCCCCCGCATGGCGTACCCGACCCGGTGTACAGCCACGTGCGCGAGCAATTATCGGAAGCGGAAATCTCGGACCTGACCTTCCGTATCGTTGCCATCAACGGCTGGAACCGTTTGAACGTGGCGTTTCGTACCGTGCCCGGCTCGGCCGACGCCGCATTCGGGCTGGACAAGGCCGGGCTCAACTGAACGCTGGGCGCCGCCCTGCATACCTGCAAAGACCTCAAGGTCTGCAATAGGCGCCTATACCCACTACATCAACGCGCGGATTTGCAGGCCATAGTCGTACGCCTGACTCTCCGAAACGATATTGGTGAAGCCCAGCAGCAGGCCGGGTTGCGGATCCGGCAGCGTGGACCATCTGGACAGCGGGTGCGCGTACAGCCCCTGTTCCAACATGCGGGCGGCCAGCGGCTGATCGCGCTGCCCGGCGTCCATGCGCGCCACCAGATGCATGCCGCCCGGCTGAGGTTCGATCCGCATGCGCGAGCCCAGCGCCGCGCTCAGGCCCCGCGCGGTAGCCGTGCGCCGTTCGCTGTATAGGCGCCGCATGCGCTGGATGTGGCGGCCGAAATGCCCTTCGGTGATGAAGGCCGTCAAGATGGCTTGGTTGAACGCCGCCGCGCCGCCCGACAGCAGGCGGCTGATGCGGTCAAAGCGCGGTACCTGCGCCGGGGGCACCACCAGATATGCCAGCCGCATCCCGGGAAACAGCACCTTGCTGAACGACCCCGCATACAGCACCCGCCCCTGCGCATCCAGGCTTTTCAGCGCGGGCAGCGGGCGGCTGACGTAGCGGTATTCCCCGTCGTAATCGTCTTCCACAATCCAGGCCTGACGGCGTTCGGCCCAGTCCAGCAACGCTTGCCGCCGGGGCAACGACAAAGACATCGACAGCGGACTTTGGTGGGCGGGGGTCACCACCGCGGCCTGGGCCAGGTCTGCGCGCGCCAGGCCTTCCGCCACCATCAGGCCATCCGCGTCCACCGGTATCGGCACCGCCTCCAGGCCCGCCTGCGCCAACAGCGCTCGCGTGGGCGGATAGCCGGGGTCTTCCACCCACACACGATCGCCCGGCGTCAGCAGCGCCTGGATGATGAGTTGCATCGTGAAGTTGTAGCCGGACGTGATGTACACCTGGGCCGGCTGGCAATGAATGCCGCGCGCCACGCGCAGATAGGCGGCAAGCGCCGTGCGCAGGCTTGCCAGCCCATCGGCGGGCGGATAGGACAGGTCGGGCGCTTGCAGGCTGCGCAGTTCGCGCGCGCCCAATCGTGCCCACAACTTGCGCGGAAACGCGTCCAGCGCCGGGATGCCCATCTGAAACGGCAGGATGCGCGCCGGCCGATGCCAGCCGTGGTCGTCGTCTGCGGCCTGCACCGGGGCGACGGCGGCGGGTGCGGCGGCAAGGGGCTGCAAGTCAGGCGCGACGATGGTGCCGGCTTGGCCGCGCGCCTGGATGTAGCCCTCGGCGCTCAGCAGCGAATACGCCACTTCGATGGTGCCGCGCGCCACGCCCATTTCCTTGGCCAGCGCGCGAGCCGACGGAATGCGGTCGCCGGGCTTGAGCGTGCCCTCGGCGATGCCGCTGCGAAACCGCTCATAGACCTGCCGATACAGCGGGTCGGAATCGCCGGCGCGTAGCGGCGGCAAGGCATCGGGGCGGCTGATCATGGCATAGTCCAAAGTTCAATTTATGGCTCTTCAAATTATGGCATGGGGTTTCTACGATGACGGCTGACATTTGATGGCCCCCAACACTCCTATGCCGATTACCCATGCCATGACCGACCCCGACCTGAATCACATTGACACCGACGCCGACCTGCGCGCCTGCCTGCCCTTGATGCGCCAGTTGCGCCCACACCTTGCCCACGCCGACGACTTTGTCGCCCGCATCGACCGCATGCGCGGCCAGGGCTATCGGCTGCTTGCCGGTATCGACGCCGGACAGGCGGTGGCGCTGGCCGGCTACCGCTTCCAGGAAAACCTGATCTACGGACGTTTCGTGTACGTGGACGACCTGATCGTGGACGACACGCGTCGCGGCGGTCGCTGGGGCGCGCGCCTGTTGAGCGCCCTGGACGACATTGCGCGCCAGGCCGGTTGCGCCAAGCTGGTGCTGGATACGGGCCTTGCCAATTCCCTGGCCCAACGCTTTTACTTCCGCCAGGGTCTGCTAAGCACCGCCCTGCACTTTTCCAAGAACCTGGACGCCGTCACCGCATGAGCATTCTTCACATTCATTGCAGCCCGCGCGGCCGGGCATCGGAAAGCCACCGCTTGTCGCAACACATCATTGAACGGCTGCTCAGGGTGTCTGGCGATGCCGCGCCCGCCGTCATCGACATCGACGCTACCCGCCTGCCCAATGTCGATGACGATTACGCCGCCGCGTTGAGCTCGCCCGTGGACCCCGCCGACGACGTGCTGGCGCGCGGCGCGTTGCGCCAGTCCAGCGAACTGATCGACGCGTTGCGCCAGGCCAGCCACATCGTCATCGCCACGCCCATGCATAACTTCACGGTGTCGGCGGCGTTGAAAGTCTGGATCGATCACGTGGTGCGCGTGCGCAGCACGTTTCGCATCACGCCCGAGGGCAAGATCGGCAACTTGCCGGACCGGCCCGTGTATGTGGCGGTGTCGTCGGGGGGAGAATTCTCTGGCGAGGCGGCGCGCCAGCCGGACTTTCTGACGCCGTACCTGACGCATGTGCTGGGCACGATAGGCTTGAAGAACGTGACGTTTTTCTCGGTGCAGGGCACGGCGCGCGGCGACGCGGCATTGCAGGCCGCGCGCGCATCGGCCCAAGCCGCCATCGCCGCGCATCCCATGGCCGCCTAGTCCGTTCATCCCGTTGCCCGATCAGGCGCATCAGACGACCGGGCGCAACGTGGTGATTCTTCATAAGTGCTTGTTTACCAAGCCCTTTGGCCACGTCCGCCTATTTAATCGGGTCGCATTGACAGCGCGGAAACGCCGGCACTACGCTAGGCCGCACGCCAGGGCGCCCCATGTCCAAGCCCGCCGCCTTGGCCATCGGATCATCGGGCGCCAGACGTAGCAGCCCCTCCGAAGTTCCCTGCTGGAGACGCGTATGACCTGGCGCCAGCCCTTGTTTCGGGCATTGATCGTGCTTGCTCTATTCGTAGGACTGTCGCCGCCGTCCCAGGCCGCATGCAGCGACAAGAAAATATTGTCTCTGTCCGACGAGGGAAAATCGGTCAAGGCCATTGCCAAGGCCTGCAACATGGCGGCGGCGAAGGTGCGTGCCGTGGTGGAGGCCGATGACAATGCCGCCGACGACGTTGCGGCGGCCGCGCCCGTCGACGTGCCACGCAAGCTGCCTTCCGGTGCGGGCCTGGCCAGCTGCGACTGCCAGGGCACCGTGCCCTACGGCGACAAGGCGCCCGAACAACGCTGCCAAAGCGGCACGTCGATCGCTACCCCGTGCGCCGGCTACTGCCCGCCACGCGGCATCGCCCCGTGGCGCCGCGTGTGCAGTTAGCGGCAGTCGTGGCCGCCGGCATACCGACCCGCGCGGTCCGCGTTGCGGGCGTCACGGCGGGCACAGGTGTTCACAGGTCCGGCCGCGCATGCACTTGATGCAGGCGCAGGCCGTCGCGGCGGGTGATTTCGAAGGTCCATTCATGCATGCGGATCGTGTCGCCGGCATCGGGCAAGCGGCCCGCCGCGCGCAGCAGGCATCCGGCCAAGGTGGCATCGGGGTATTCGTCCACCAGGCCCGGGGTGTTCAGCAGCCGCGCGGCCTCGCCCACCGACAAGCCGCCTTCCAGCAACCACGAGCCGTCGGACAGCTGCAAGGCTTCGGGCTGGTCTTCGCTGTGCTCCGGCAGTTCGCCGCCCACGGCCGTCAAGACGTCCATCGGCGTGACCAGGCCTTCGCACACGCCGTGCTCGTCCACCACGATCAACATGTGGTCGCGCGAGGCGCGCAGCTCTTCAAGAATCTTCAACACCGGCGTGGTTTCCATGACGTAGCGCGGCTCGCGCGCCAGGTCCACCAGGTCGATAGGCCCGGGGTTGCGCAACAGCGGCATCACGTCCTTGAAATGCAGCACGCCCAATACATTGGACGCATCGCCCGCGCATAGCGGCAGACGCGAATGGCCGGTGGCGAATTTGCGCACCACCGCCTCGGGCGTGTCGGCCACATCCAGCCAGGTCATGTCGCCGCGCGGCACCATGATGGAACGCACGTCGTGCGCGCCTACCGACAGCACCCGTTCAATCATGGAGCTTTCCTCGGGCGCGAACGCGGGCTCGTCGCCCACACCATCCACCAGCGCCGCCATGTCGTCGGCCTGCTGACCGGGCTGGCCGGGCTGGCCGCTACGGCCGGCGCGCAGCAGGCGCAGAACCGCCTGCGCCGTGCGTTGGCGGCGGCCCAGCGCATGGGTTCCCTTCACGCGATTGCGCCGGGCCAACTGATTGCACAGCTCGATCAAGATGGAAAAGCCAATCGCCGCGTATAGATAGCCCTTCGGCACGTGGAAGTTCAGGCCTTCGGCGACCAGGCTGAAACCGATCATCAGCAACAGGCCCAGGCACAGGATGACCACGGTCGGGTGGCGGCCCACAAAGGCCATCAAGGGGCGGCTGGCCACCATCATCACGGCCATCGCGACCACCACGGCGATCATCATGATGCTCAGTTCCTGCACCATGCCCACGGCGGTAATCACCGAGTCCAGCGAGAACACGGCGTCCAGCACCACGATCTGCAAAATCACCTGCCAGAAGATGGCGTGCTGCGGCTTCTGGCCGGACTCATGGCCCGCGCTGCCCTCGACGCGTTCATGCAGTTCCATCGTGCCCTTGAACAGCAGGAACAGGCCGCCCAGGATCAGGATCAGGTCGCGCCCGGAGATCTCGCTGCCCAGCACGGTGAACAGCGGCTCGGTCAGCGTCACGACCCACGCGATGCTGGCCAGCAAGCCCAGCCGCATCACCAGCGCCAGGCTCAGCCCGATCAGGCGCGCGCGGTTGCGCTGCTCGGGCGGCAGCTTGTCGGCCAGGATGGCGATGAAGACCAGGTTGTCGATGCCCAGAACAATTTCAAGTACCACCAGCGTCGCCAGGCCAAGCCAGGCGGTGGGGTCGTTCATCCAGTCAAAAATCATTGTTGATCCGCAAGTGTCGGGTGGGCGCGCGAGATGGCGCCGCCCTGAGTAGGGAAAGCGTGGTCAATCAAGGGGGATTGGTTGCGGCCCGGCGGTGCGCGGCACGCTATTTGCGGCGTGGCGCGCGCGATGCAAGCCGGCTGAGCGCGCCGATGCAGTCGGGCGGCCGGTCTTGTGGCAGGAAGAAAAGGTGGGCGCCAAGGCGCCCTGCTAGGAGGCGGGTCTTCAGTCATAAAAGGCCGCGTCCGCGAGGCTGCTTGAGCAAACCTTTATCGCGTACACCGCCGAACTCTCGTTCTTACAGGAAGCTGAATGATACCTGAAAGTTGGATTCCCTCAGATGGCCGCAACCGCCCCGCGCGCAACGAGGCATGTTGCACAAGCCGCGTCTACACAGGCCGCGGCACGCGCCCCTGTCGCGCAAGCGGCAGACGCGACGGGGCCCGCGCAGCGGTGCGCGCCCCCTGCCAGATGGCTCAGCGGGTGTCCGCGCCGCCGCCCGAGCCGGACGTGGCGCCGGCCCCCGGCATGCCCGCGTTGTCGGGCGCGCCCGCCTTGCCGCCGGGCACCGGTTTGCCACTATGGGTGCCGGATGCGGGCGCCTTTTGGCGCGAATCCGGTTCGCCCTTGGGCGGGGCATTCGAATCCTTGGCGCCGCGATCGGGCTTCTTGGTGGTTTCTTCAGTCGACGGCATTTTTTTCTGGTCCTCGGATTGCGCGCCCGGCACCGGCTTGCCGATGGCATTGGCGGGCGCCGTCTTTTCGTCAGCGGTGGGCATGGGCATGGAAGGTGGCGGCGCCGCCTGCGCAACCAGGGTGGTTTGCGACGTTTGGGCGGTGGTGGCCTGCCAGGGCAGCGTCGCCAACATGGCGCACAGCAGTAGCAGTTTGTGGCTTTTCATCGTTGTCTCCCAGTTGAAAACAGTGACAAACTACGCGCCAGCGGATAACGATTTTGTACGGATCTCTTTGAACTCATGGGCAAGTAGCGTGCCTGCCCTGACACTGGAGTGATGCATGGACGATCAATCCCCTAAGGACTTACCCGCGGACGATCAGCCGGTTGCCGGCCGACGCGGCTTGCTCAAGGCCTTGGCCGTGGGCGTGCCCGGTGCGGCCTGGGCCGCCAAGGCGGTCGGCGCGCCGACCGCGCCAGCCCCGGCAGCGGGCAACCCCGAAGGCCAGGCGGCCATCTCGCCGTCCGCCCCTCGCACCCTGCAATTTTTCAACGCTGAGGAAGCGAAAACGATGGACGCCATCGCGGCGCGCCTGATCCCCGCCGATGAGCTGGGCCCCGGCGCCAAGGAAGCCGGCGTCACCTTCTTCATTGACGGACAACTGGCCGGTGCCTGGGGCGCGGGCAGCCAGTTCTACCGCCAGGGCCCCTTTGAAAAAGGCACGCCTGAACAGGGCTACCAGCTTTCTTTCACGCCCGCCGAAATGTTCCGGCGCGGACTGGCTGCGCTGGATGCCGCCGCGCGCAAACAAGACGGCAAACCTTACGCGGAACTCGACGAAGCCAGGCAGGACGCCTGGCTTCATGATTTGCAGGGCGGCAAGGCGGACTTCTCGCCCTTGCCTTCCGACGTGTTTTTCCAGGCCGTGCTGGATGCCACCATTGAAGGCTTTTTTTCCGATCCGCTTTACGGCGGCAACGCCGACATGGTCGGGTGGAAGCTGGTGGGCTTCCCCGGCGCCTATGCCTCGTTTTCCAACGACATCGAACGCCACGGCGTGATCTGGGCGGGCAAGCCCGTATCTATCGCGAACGCACGCGGACACACGATGAAACCGGGAGACCAGCATGGCTAAAACATTACCTCCCGTGGACGTCGCCATCATCGGCGGCGGCTGGACGGGGTCGATCATCGGCAAGGAACTGGCCGCCGCAAAACAAAAAGTGGTGGTGCTGGAACGGGGGCAGGCACGCTGGCCGTCGCCGGACTTCCAGGGGCCCAACGTCCACGATGAACTGAAGTACACGCGCCGCCACGAACTGCACCAGGACGCGGCCACCGAAACCTTCACGTTCCGCAATAACACCGACCAGAAGGCCCTGCCGATGCGGCGCTGGCAATTCGCCTACCCGGGCACGCACCTGGGCGGCGCGGGCAACCACTGGTCGGGCGCGTACTACCGCTTCGACCCCACCGACTTCCGCATCCGCAGCCACTACACCGAACGGTATGGCGCAAACATCTTCGACAAGGAACTGACCTGCCAGGACTGGCCGGTCAGCTACGACGAGCTGGAACCGTACTTCGACCGCTACGACTACCTGATCGGTGCGTCGGGTCAGGCGGGCAACATCAAGGGCCAGAAGCAGGAAGGCGGCAACCCCTTCGAACCGTGGCGCTCGCGCCCCTACCCCAACCCGCCGATGAAAGTGCCCTACGCCCCGGCCTTGTTCGGCGAAGCGGCGCGGGGGCTGGGCTATCACCCCTACGTGCAACCCTCGGCGCTCTGTACCCGCCCCTATGTCAATTCCGAAGGGCTGCACATGAGCGCGTGCGTGTATTGCGGCTTCTGTTCCAACTTCGGCTGTGAACATTTCGCCAAGGCCTCGCCCCAGGTGTGCATCCTGCCCGTGGCGCTGAAGATGGAGAACTTTGAAATCCGCACCGGCGCGCACGTGCTGCGCGTAGAGCTCACGCCCGACAAAAAGCGCGCGCGCGGCGTGACCTATGTAGACGCGGCGGGTGAAGAAGTGTTCCAGCCCGCCGAAATCGTGGTCCTGTGCGCGTTCGGCATCAATAACGTGCGGCTGTTGCTGTTGTCCGGCATCGGCAAACCGTACGACCCGGTCACCGACACCGGCGTGGTCGGCCGCAACTACACGCACCAGACCACGTCGGGCGTGAACCTGTTTTTTGACGAAGCCACCAACATCAACCCCTTCATGGGCGCGGGCGCGGTGGCCGTCACCATGGACGACTTCAGCGCCGACAATTTCGACCACGGCCCGCACGGGTTCGTGGGCGGCGGCTACTTGCAGATCCAGGTGGTCAGCGGCGCGCCCATCGGCTACCACCCCACGCCCAAGGGCACGCCGGCCTGGGGCGCCGACTGGAAGAAGGCCGTCAAGCGCTACTACAACCATTCCGCCTCCATCACCATCACCGGCTCCGCCCAACCCTGGCGCGGCGGCTACCTCAGCCTGGACCCCACCTACAAAGACGCCTGGGGCCTGCCGCTGTTGCGCGTCACGTACGATTTTCCGGACAACGACATCCGCATGTCGGCATTCCTGACGGGCAAGGGGGATGAAATCGGGAAGGCCATGAAGGGCGTCGTGCGCACCGAACCGGGTCCGCGCAAGCGTCCGTTCTCGGCCACCGCCTACCAGTCCACCCACCTGACCGGCGGCGCGGCCATGGGCGACAACCCGGAAACCAGCGTGGTCAACCGCTACGGGCAAAGCTGGGACGTGCCCAATGTGTTCGTGACCGGCGCGGCGCTGTTTCCGCAGAACTCGGGCTACAACCCGACGGGCACCGTGGGCGCCACCGCCTACTGGATCGTGGAAAAAATCAAGGCGGACTATCTGCGTTCGCCGGGACGGCTGGTGTGATCATGATTGAACATCGCAAAGGCATCTCTATCGCCGTGCTGCTGATCGTGGCGCCACCGCTGGTCACGCTGATCGCCACGGCCCACCAGATGATCGGCACCGGCGGCGACGGGCTGATCCGGGCCCGGGCCGTGACGGCATCGGCACCACCCGCCACGCAGGCGCCCGCCAGCGCACCGGCCGCCTCGGGCGCACCGGGCGCCACACCGGGCGCCACACCGGGCGCCACACCGGGCACAGCACCCGGCACGGCACCCGCGCCCACGGCCGCGGCCGCCCCGCCCAAGCCCCCGGCGCCCGTGCCAGGACGCAGCGCGCTGGACTTCAGCGCATCGCGCCCCGCATGGGAAACCTTTCTGCGCGATGCCGACCCGGCGGCCGGCAAGCAATTGGCGGCCAACGGCAAACCCGCCGCCGGTGTGCAAGCCTGCGTGGCCTGTCACGGCCAAGCCGGCATCACGCCGTCGGGCGGTATCTTTCCCAACCTGGCGGGCTTAAGCAGCGAATACCTGGCCAAGCAACTGGCCGATTTCCGCAGCGGCGCGCGAGTACAGCCCTTGATGAATACCGTGGCGCGCGCGTTGTCCGAGCAGGAAATCGGCCAGGTGGCAGCGTACTACGGCACGCTGGCCGGGCCGCCCATGCACGTGGGCGAGTTTGGCGGTGACGCCGCCCGCAAGCTGGACGTGCAAGGCGACGGCGCACGCGCCTTGCCCGCCTGCGCCAATTGCCACGGCCTGCGCGGCATGGGCGAAGGGCCGCTGATACCCAGGCTTGCCGGCCAATCGCGCGAGTACTTCACCGACCAGATGAACGCGTTTCGCAGCGGCTCGCGCCAAAACGATGACGTCGGGGTGATGCGCGCCTTTTCGCAACGCCTGACCGACGCCGAGATACAGGCGTTGGCGGCCTACTACGCGGGGCCGGCGCCTCAGCAACGGTAAGCGCCGCAGCTTGCCTTTCGCGGCGCCGGGGTGGCGGCGGGTGGCGGCGGGTTGCGGCGGGTTGCGGCAGGTTGCGGCAGGTTGCGGCAAGTTGCGGCAGGCTGCCGCAGGTTGCCGCAGGCGGCGGCCCCTTTGGCCGCCGCAACGCCCTACAAGCCCGTCCATGTACAATCCCCACCGCCGTGTCTGCAATGGACGCGGCGATCGCGTTACCGCGATCTTGGTGGACCCGGCATGCCGGGTGGCTCGGCCGGGCGCCTATCCCCCGGACAACTTCAAGCGACTTTGGGTGCGTGCCCGGAACTTACCGCATCGGCCCTGGGCACGATGACGCCCCACCGCTTGCTGACTTCAGGCTAGCTGAACCATGTTTTCGTTTTCCACGCTGCGCCGCGATTGGCTGTCCAATCCCCGCGCCGATATTCTTGCGGGCGTGCTCGTTGCGCTGGCACTGATCCCCGAGGCCATCGGCTTTTCCATCATTGCCGGCGTTGATCCCAGCGTGGGCTTGTACGCGTCGTTCTCGATCGCGTTGGTCATCGCCTTTGCCGGCGGTCGCCCCGCCATGATCTCGGCCGCCACCGCGGCCATCGCCGTGCTGGTCGTGCCGCTGGTGCGCGACCATGGCATCGCGTATCTGTTCGCGGCCTCGGTGCTGATGGGCGTGTTGCAGATCGTGGCGGGCCTGTTGCGCCTGGACCTGCTGATGCAGTACGTGTCGCGTTCGGTAGTCACCGGCTTCGTCAACGCGCTGGCCATCCTGATCTTCATGGCGCAGCTGCCGCAGCTGACCCACGTGACGTGGGTGGCGTATGCGATGGTGGCGGCGTCCCTGGCAATCATCTATGTGCTGCCGCGATTCACCAAGGTGATACCTTCGCCGCTGGTGGCCATCATCGCCATGACCGCGGTGTCCATCTATCTGGGGCTGGACGTCAACACGGTGGGCGACATGGGCAAGCTGCCTTCCGCCCTGCCCTCGTTCGCGCTGCCGGACGTGCCGTTCACGCTGGACACGCTGCGCATCATCCTGCCGTATTCGCTGACGATGGCGGCCGTGGGCTTGCTGGAATCGATGATGACCGCCCAGATCGTGGACGACATGACCGACACGTCCAGCGACAAGCGCCGCGAATGCAAGGGCCAGGGCATGGCCAACATCGTTACGGGCTTTCTGGGCGGCATGGGCGGCTGCGCGATGATCGGGCAGTCGGTCATCAACGTGCGTTCCGGCGGACGCACCCGTTTGTCCACCTTTGTGGCGGCAACGTTCCTGCTGTTTTTGATTGTGGTGCTGGGCCCGCTGGTGGCGCGCATTCCCATGCCGGCGCTGGTGGCGGTGATGATCATGGTGTCCATCGGTACGTTCAACTGGCGCTCGCTGCGCAACCTGACATCGCATCCCTGGCAATCGTCCGTGGTCATGCTGGCCACCGTTCTGGTGGTGGTGTGGACGCACGACCTGGCGCGCGGCGTGTTGACCGGCGTGGTGTTGAGCGGGCTGTTCTTCGCCGGCAAGGTCAAGGGCCTGCTGACGGTGACGTCACAGCGGGCAGACGACCGCGCCGCCCGCGTCTATCGCTACCAGGGCCAGGTGTTCTTTGCGTCGACGGGCCGGTTTGCCGATGCCATCGATTTCAACGATGACGCCCCGGCCGTCGTCATTGACCTTAGCGGCGCGCACTTCTGGGACATCTCAGCCGTGGATGCGCTGGAAAAAACCGTGGCCAAATTGCGGCGCGCGGGCAAGACGGTCGAGGTGATCGGCCTGAACGAGGCCAGCGCCACGATGGTCGGCAAGTACGCATCGCCGGCCCCGGGCTCGCACTGATCGCCTGGCTTAAGGGCTAAGCAGATCCGACAAGGCGTCGCCCAGTTCCTTGACGGCGCCCGTTACGCCTTCGGCGGCGCCTTCCGCGCCCACGCCGATCGCCCGGCCGAACCCGCGCGCCACTTGCGCGGCAAACCCTCGCGCGACCGAGAACTTCGGATTGTCCAGGCTGCCGCGTAGCGCGAATTCAAACCGCAACGCGCCCGTCTTGTCTTTCATGGCGGCCAGCACGGCCTTGCGCGGCAGGGAAAATACCGACCCGTCGCCCGTGAACTTCAGGTCGCGCAGCGCCACCGTGCCGGACGCGCGCAGGTCACGCTTGTCGATGGCGGTGGTCATGTCCAGGTCCATCGCGCCGGCGGCCAGCGTGCCCGCCCCGTTCTCGGACAGGTAGGGCGCGGCATGGCGGATGTCCATATTGCGCACCGCCACTTTCATGTTGGAATCCGTGCTGCCCAAGGCCACCCAACCTTGCGCGCGCACGGTGGATTCGCCGTTGCGGTTGTCTTGCACCGCCCCGCTGAATTCCAGGTCGCTATGCGACCCGTCGCCCGGGATGGCGATCGGGTTCAAGCGCGCCTGAACGTTCTTGAACGCGATGCGATGCGGCGGTTTGGACACGACCGCATCCAGGAAATCCAGGCGCCCGTCGCGCAGCACCAGGTCCGCGATGCGGATCGGCACGGGTCCGCGCGTGCGGCTTTCGCCCGAATGCAATGCGGTCTGCAAGGCCGGCGCAATCTGCATATCGTCGCCGCTGCGCACCACCGCAAAGTCAAAGCCTTCAACCAGCACGGTGTGGAACACGGCTTCGTGGCGCAGAAAAGCCGTCCATTCCGGTTCCAGCGTCACGCGCGTGGCGCTGGCCTTGTTCTGGCCGGCCGCACCCGGCACCACCACGTCTGTCAACACCACTTGCCGCAAGCCCACGCTGATGTCGCCCACCTGGCTGCGCGGCCCCAACAGACTGTAGATGCGCTGCTCGACCATGCGCGTCGCGGCAAACGCCAGTATCGCCACCAGGGCGACAAGCATCAGCAGCACGGCCAGCGTGGTGCCCAGGGCCGAACGCCGGCGCGGAGCTGGGGCGGGAATGCTCATGAAAGATCCTGTGTGGGCGAACGAAAGTACGCGCAAGCGCGCGGGCGCAACCAAGGCATGGTCAAAGATACGGCGACATTATTCAATGGTCGAAATGGATGATGGCAGCAATCCCGGCCGCCAAGCAAATGGCCCCGGCCTCGCCGTGGTTGCTGGCGGGGCCGGGGCCGTCGGGAGTCGCGCTTGCCGTACTGGGAAATCAAGACGCGGTCGAGACGCTAGCGCTGCGTCTTGTTTTGCTGTCCGGGGTTCTGGCCTTGCTGGCCCTGGCCCTTGTCAATTTGCTGACCGGGCTGCTGACCCGATTGCTGGCCCGGCTGTTGACCCGGCTGCTGCTTGTCACGCGAATTTTCCTGGGCCTGTTGCTTCTGCGGCTGCTTTTGCTGGTCGGGCTGGTTCTGGTTGGACATTGCGTGTCTCCTTTAGGGCGGAACGATTCCGCTGGACAGGAGTAGCAACTGGCGTGCCCAAACAACACCGCGCGCTGGATGTGGGGGGCAAAGTTTTGATGACCCTGATTGATTGGTGCCGGGCGCGGCAAGCGCCGCGGCCTGCCGGGGGACGGCCGCTCGGTAAGAATTACCGGCAGCTTCGATTACTGGGTGGTGACGCGCGCGCGCGAGGAAGGCTCGGCGTCGGCGCCGTCGAAGGCTTCGATCCACGAAGAGGCGTAGCTGGCGGAGGCGGCCAGCGGGGATATCCCGTCGCGCTGGGTGCGCAGGCGCACCATCAGCTCGTCCAACACCATGGGGCGGCCCAGCGCAAAGCCCTGTCCATAGCGGCAACCCGCCGCGCGCAAGGCCGGGATGTCGGCCACGTTCTCGACGCCTTCGGCCACCACGCGCCAGCCCATGCGCGTGGCAAGCTCGGCGGCGGTGCGCAGCACTTCAAAGGCCACCGCGCTGCGGCGCATGCGGGTCACGAAATATTGATCGATCTTGACTTCGGACAAGGGGATTGCAGACAGCAGCTTCAGCGACGCATGGCCGGTGCCAAAGTCATCCAGGCTGACTTCGCAACCGGCGTCCTCAAGCTTCATCAACGACGCGCGCAGCACGTCCAGTTCTTTGATGGGCTGGTCTTCGGTAAGCTCCACGCGCACCAGCGAGGCCGGCAACTCGGCGGCCTGGATGCGGTTAAGCAGAAAGTCCACGCAGCGCTCGTCCGACAAGGTCGTGGCCGGCGCGTTGATCGCCACGGGCACGGCAACGCCCATTCTGCGCATGGTCAGCAGCACATCGATGACGCGCAGGCACACGCGTTCGAACAACTGCTTGTCCAGGCCCATGCGATTGACGCCGGGGATGAATTCGGCGGGCATGACGACGCCCAGCCGCGGGTGTTGCCATCGCGCCAGCGCCTCTGCCGACACGATCTTGCCGGTCAGCAGATCCACCTGGGGCTGCAACAGCACGCGCAGCCCGTCCTTACCCGCAATCATGGCCGCGATTTCCTCATCGCTGACCACCGAGCCTGTGGAAGCCTCGTGATTCGGTGTCATGTCTACGCTCCTAGCGTGTTCCCGGATAAAGCCTGCGCTGTCCGGGCGCAGATAGAACACATTGGGACATGAGTATTCACTGTTGGCTTGCCGCAATCGGCGGGGTTAAATTCCACTGCGCGATCGCAAGTGTTTTTTTATGCCATTTTGCGCAATTGTTCCAGGCAAATTTGCGAGTATCTGGCAACGCATTCACATTTATGTAACCGTCCGTATATGCCGGCGCCTTGTCGACATGCTAGGGTTTGCATCCCTGGCCGGTTTGGCTTCCCCCTGCTGCGACTTCCCTTAGCGTGACAAAACTGCTTTCCCGTTGGCGCGCCTCGCTGCGCCACGTCCTGTGGCTGGACGCCCTGCAAGCCGCCGCGATCAGCGCGGCCCCCGTCATTCTTGCCGTGCTGGCGCATGAGCCCCGCCTGGGCTGGACGGCCATCGCGGCGTTCTGGGCCTGCTTTGGCGACCCCGGCGGGCCGCTACGCCAGCGCGCCGGCTCGATGCTCGCCCTGGGGTTGGTCGGCGCCCTGTTCTGCTTTCTGGCCAGCGCCAGCGCGGGGCACCTGTGGCTGCTGCTGCCCCTGACTTTCCTGTGCTGCACCCTCGGGGGACTCTTGCGGGTGCTGGGGCCCGCCGCCGCCATCGTCGGCACATTGTTGTCGGCCGGATTCGTGGTCGCCGCCGAACTGCCCGCGCCCACGCTGGCCGAAAGCCTGTCGTACACCCTGTTCTTCCTGGTTGGCGCCGTCTGGGCAATTTTGATGACCGCCCTGGTATGGCGGCGCCGTCCCTGGAAAGACGCGACGCACGCCGTGGCCCATTGCTATCGCGGGCTGGCCGACTTTGCCGATGCCCTGGCGCGCATGTATTCCGGCCTGACGCCCGCCGGCGGTCCGCAAGCCTGGACGGCCGTTACCAAGCCGCAACGCAGCGCGCAACGCGCTGCCCTGGAGGCGGCCCGCGTGCGCATCCGCGAAGTGCAGGACGCCCGGCCGTCGCGCCGTGCCCGCGCGCATCAACTGATGTATCTGCTGGACAGTGCCGAAGACAGCTTCATTGCGCTGGTGGCCGCGGCCGACCTGCTGGAGTCGAACGCACCGCGCTGGCTGGGGCGCAGCGCGGGCGCGCACCTGTCGCATGCCCTGCACCGCTACGCCAGCGTATGCAACGCCATCGCCAGCACCTCCGACGTCAGCGACGCCAAGCAGGCCGAATGCCTGCGCGAACGCCTGGCGCATTTCGCGGCGGGCTTGCATGACCTGCGGGGCGGCGCCATGGCGTACGCGCCGGATCTGGCGTCCGTCGTCCCGGTGCTGGACCGCATGCTGCACACGGCCCAGTCCGTCATGCAGGCCATGTTCGACCAGGGCGATGCGCCCACCGCGCCTGTCTCGTCGCCCGGCATGGGCAGCCGGGCACGCCAGGCCCTGCGTACGCTGCGCCAGAACATCGGCGTGGAATCAGACGCCTTTCGCCACGCCTGCCGCGTGGGCGTGGGCGCCACCATCGCGGTGGCCCTGTCCAAGACGTTTGCGGTGAATCACGGCTATTGGATGTCGTTGACGCTGGTTTTCATCCTGCAACCCTATTTCGCCACGACCTGGCAGCGCACGGTGGAACGGGTGATTGGCAGCGTGGCCGGCGCCATCGGCGCGTCGCTGCTGGGCTTGCTGCTTAGCACGCCGCTGTCCGTGGCCTTGGCCGTGCTGCCGATTGCGCTGGGCACGTTCGCCGCCCGCACCATCCATTACGCGCTGTTCACCTTCTTTTTGACGTCGCAGTTCGTTCTGGTCAGCCATATCCAGCAGCCGGAAATCTACGAACCCATGCTGGCCGCGCTACGTGCGTTCAACAGCGTGTTGGGTGGCGTGCTGGCGCTGCTGGTGGGTGTTTTGGTGTGGCCGGAAAAAGAGCCGCGCCAGTTGGCCGATGCGCTGACGCGCGCGCTGGAGCGGCATGCGGCCTACGCGCTGGCGCTGCTGCGCCAAAAGAGCAACGCGCCGTCCGCGCCCACCCAGGCGGATATCGTGGGGCTGCGGCGCCTGGCGTGCCTGTCTGCTGACAACGCCGAAGCGTCGTTGCAGCGCTTGCAACAAAACCCGGTGCACCGAGACCGCAAGGTCGACACCGCCGTGAACCTGTTGAACGCCATGCGCCGCATCACCGCCGCCGGCACCGTGTTGGAAATCCAGCCCGCCCTGCCGGCCGACGCGCCGGCGGCTGCCTCGGCGCTGCAAGACTACGCGCGCGTCCTGGCGCACGCCTTGCACCCGCAGGATGAGGCGCCGGGCGTTAGCGCCCGCCAGTTCGCGGTGCCCGCCGCAGTCACGGCGGCAGACCCCGCGCTGGCCGGCCCGCTGGACCGCATTGCGCAACAAGCGCGCCAGGTGCGCCAACTGCGCGATCGCATCGAAAAGGAATCAACGGCGTGACGCGCGCTTGCGCCGGACGCGGGAGATTGCCCACGGGTTGATGCGCGTCAATAGCAAGGCGGCAAGAAAGCGCAACCATGAAGGCATGGGACGCTTATCAAGGAGACCCGCCATGTACCGCCGCATTTCTGTACACCTGGACCACGGCTTCGACTGCAAACGCCGCACCGACCTGGCGCTGTCGCTGGCGCGCCGCCACCAGGCGGAGCTGGTGGGCATTTACGCCAGCGCCGCGCCGCCGCAGTATTACTACGGCGAATCCGTGCTGATGTCTCGCACGCTGGACGTCATGAAGCAATTGCAGGCGCAGAATCGCGACGCAGTGGAAAGCGCGTTCTTGGCCAGCGCTGCCGCATCCGATATTGCCGCCGTCGTCCGCGCGGGCGATGCCGCGCCCAGCGCCACCGTCGCGCTGCATGCGCGCACCAGCGACCTGGTCATCGTCAGCCAATTCAACCCTGACGATATCGAAGCCGCGCACGAAACCGAATTCGTCGAACAGATGTTGCTGACCACGGGGCGGCCCGTGCTGGTGCTGCCCTCAAGTGGCGAATTCAACGCCGTCGGCAACCGCGTGCTGGTTTGCTGGGATGGCAGCCGCGAAGCGGCCCGCGCCTTGGCCGACGCCACGCCCGTCTTGCGCCAAGCCGCAAGCCTGGTGATGTTGACCATGGAAGAAGGCACGGCGCCGTCCAAAGCCGGCGTGGTCGATTTCAACGACGTGGCCACGTACTGCGTGGCGCACGGCATGCCGGCACCTAGCCACGTGCGCCGCGATATCAAGGGCGTGGGCGTGGGCAGCACCATCCTGAACGCCGCCGCCGACCACAGCGCCGACCTGATCGTGATGGGCGCCTACGGCCACAGCAAGTTCCGCCAATGGGCCATGGGCGGCGCCACCGCGTCCATCCTCAAGAGCATGACCGTGCCGATCATGTTCTCGCACTGAGCGCGGACCGCGGCGGCGCTCAGGCCGCCTGGGCGTGTGCGTCCAGGACGGGCGTCAGCACGGGCTGACCGGCAAAGTGCGCCGTGGCGTTTTTCAGGAACAGCGCCACGGTTGCCGCGACCGCTTCGGGCGACCGCCCGGCGCTGTGCGGCGTCAGCACCACGTTGCCCAGCTTGAGCAGGGCCTGCGGGACCTGCGGCTCGCCGTCCACCACGTCCAGCCCCGCGCCCGCGATACCGCCGTCGGACAGCGCCGAGATCAGCGCGTCCGTGTCCACGACGCTGCCCCGCGCGATGTTGATCAGGTAGCCGTTCGGCCCCAGGGCTTGCAGCACTTGCGCGTCCACCAGGTGCCGTGTGCCCGCGCCGCCGGGCGTGGCGATGACCAGGAAGTCGGACGCCGCGGCAAGGTCGCGCGGGTTATCGAAATAGGTGTAGCCCGTTTCAGGACGCGCGCGCCGGTTGAAATAGCCGACCTGCATCCCGAAACCGTTTGCGCCGCGCCGCGCAATTTCCAGGCCGATGGTGCCCAAGCCCAGAATGCCCAGGCGCTTGCCCGTTACTTGCGGCCCCATGAAGCCGCTCCAGTGGCCTTGCCGCACCCAGGCGTCCGCCTGCGGCAGATGGCGCGCCACGCCCAGCAGCAGCGCCATGGCATGGTCGGCCACCGACACGGCGTTGGCGCCAGGGCCGTTGGTCACGATGATGCCGCGCGCATGGGCAGCGGCCAGGTCGATATTTTCATAACCGACGCCCAGCGAACAGACGAGTTCCAGCTTGGGCATGACCGCCATTTCGTCGGCCTTCAAACCCGTGGCGCCGCGCGTCAGAACGACGCGGATGTCCTGGCCGTGTTGGGCGATGGCGTCAGCGCGCGTCTGCGCGGTGGGGGCATAGACGGGCTGGAAGCCGCGCGCCTGGATCTCGGGCAGGTAGTCCTGCACGCTGTCGATCAAAATCAGCAAGGGGATGGTCATGTTGGCGTTGCCGGGTAGCGGGGTCTTGGAAGGACGGGCAAAAAAGCAGGCGAAGAAAGTCGGCCAAAGAGAAGTGGGCCAAAGAATGGCGGGCAAATCTTACGCCTGGCGTTGCCGTCGCGCCACCCGCCGTCCAGCCCTTGGCCACGCCCAAACGCAATGGCCCGGGGCGGCGATGCCACCCCGGGCCACATTGCAAGACCGTCATGTCCGAAGCGTTACCTTCGGCCGCGTCAAGCCCGGGCCTTTCAAGCCCGTAGCGTCAGGTTCGGACCGTTATATCCGTCCCATCAGCAGCATCACGATCAGCACGATCACGACAATGCCGAGCAGGCCGCTGGGGTAATAGCCCCAGCTTCGGCTGTGCGGCCACGCGGGCACGGCACCGATAAGCAGCAGGATCAGAATGATCAGCAGGATGGTCGACATAATGACTCCTCGTCGTTATTGATTTGCGTTGTTCTGGTTGGCGTTGTTCCGCGGCCGCCGCATCAGCGCTGGGGCGGCTCGATTTCCTTGACGGGCGGCGACAGCGGCGGCAGGTCCACTTCCGGCTGGTCGGTATCGGGGTCCACCGGCAAGTCTCCCGGCGGCGACCCGGGCGGAATGGGCTCCGGCTTGGGCGGCACGTGTAGATGCTGTGTGGCTTGCATGGCACTCTCCTGTAGGGACCGTTGCGCCACGCGCTTTGCTGCGCGCTGTGCAACGATCGATTCGCAGACGGTTGTCGCTGGCCCCTGTTCAGCAAGCGCCGTGCCCAAATCCCCTGCTGGCTGCCCGATGGCCGACTGATTCACGGGCACGGCGCTTGCTTCGGGACGCCCGTAAGGTTCCGGAGACAGCATGGACACCCGCAGCAACCCGCTTGCCGAGCCGGCCCCCGGCGCTGGCGACCCGCCCTTGGTCTACGTGGATGACACCCAGCCCGGCTACCGGCGGGTACGCGTCAACGGCAGCACCTTTCATTACCTTGATACCCACGGCAAGCGCATCACGGACGAGGCCGAGATCCAGCGCATTCACAAGCTGGTGATCCCGCCCGCGTACGAAGATGTGTGGATCTGCCCCCTGCCCCACGGGCATTTGCAGGCGACCGGGCGCGACGCGCGCGGCCGCAAACAATACCGGTATCACCCCGCCTGGGCGGCACTGCGCGATGCGGGTAAATACCAGAACCTGCTGGCCTTCGGACAGGCGCTGCCGCGCATCCGGCGGCGCGTGGCGCGCGACATGAAGGAACGCGGCCTGACGCAGAACAAGGTGATCGCCACCCTGGTGCGCTTGCTGGAAACCACACTGATACGCATCGGCGCCCGTGAGTACGCGCGGTCAAACAAGTCTTATGGCTTGACGACGCTGACGCGCCGCCACGCCACCGTGGCCGGCAGCAGCTTTCGTTTTCGCTTCGTGGGTAAAAGCGGCGTGCCACACGACGTGACGGTACGCGACCGCCGCGTGGCGCGCATCATCAAACGCTGCATGGAGATCCCCGGCCAGCAGCTGTTCCAGTATCTGGATGAAGACGGCGCCAAGCACCCCGTGGATTCCGGCGCGGTGAACGCGTATCTGCGCCAAGCGGGTGAAGGCGACTTCACGGCCAAGCATTACCGCACGTGGGCGGGGTCCGCGATGGCCTACGCGGCATTGCAGGCGCACCCCTTCGAGACCGCGACGCAAGCGCGTCAAACGGTTGCCGAGGTCATCAAGCAGGTGTCGAAGCGGCTGGCCAACACGCCCGCCGTATGCCGCGCCTGCTATGTGCACCCGGCGTTGCTTGAGGCCTATCTGGAGGGCCGGCTGCCGCCCAAGGCGCGCGCGCCGGATGGCCCGCGCGGGCTGCATGCGGATGAACGGCGCCTGCTTGAATTCCTGCGCAAGCTGCCGCCCATGGACGCGCCCGCGCCGCCCATGCCTTCAGAAGAGGTGTGAACGTGCATTCTTCGCGCGCGGCTGCGGCGCGTCACCATCGGCCCAGTTCGACTCGGTCTGGTTATCGACCACGGCACGCTTGTCGCGAGCGGCCTCGTCCGGCGTCGAGGCGTCTGGTTTCACCGGTTGTTTCGGCACATCGACGGGCCCGCGCGGCGGCAGTATCTTTGCGGTGTCCTGGGTGGCGTCCGCCTTGGGCGCAGAAGTGTCGGACGCTGCGTTCTCGGGTTTCGAATCGGATCGGGATTTCATGACTACCTCCTGTCTGGGTTCGAGCTTTCATGCTACGGCCGCGCGCCGCATCGAGGCACTGACAGTATCTTCAAATTGCAAGCGGATGTGCCCGGCCGGGCGCGGCCGCGCCTTTGCCAACCGCCATGGGCACTCACAAGGAGATGCAATGCGAGACCCAAACTTCGAGCAATGTGTGCAAGCCTGCTACGAATGCGCGGTGGCTTGCGACCAGTGCGCCGCGGCCAGCTTGGACGCCAATGCAGCGCGGATGAAGCGCTGCATTGCCTTGGCAACCGATTGCGCCGGGGTGTGCCGCTTGTGCGCCGCGATGCTGGCGCGCAACGGCGAATTTTCTACCGCGCTTTGTACGTTGTGCGCTTTGGTTTGCGACGCTTGCGCTCGCGCATGCGCGCCTTACCAAGACATGGAGCACTGCCAGATCTGCGCCGGCGCCTGCCTGGCGTGCACGCTGGCTTGTCAGGACATGCTCGAAGCTTGACGGCTTTGACACGCCACGGGGCCGCACGGGCAGGCCTCGGACCCGGCGCCCTTTTCGCCCGACTGCCAGGAGCTTTTCGATGGCCTCTACGAATACCCCTTTGCCTTCCGATTTTCCCGAGAACGGCCCGGACGATCGTGGAACGCGCAGACGCGCGCGCCATCCGGAAAGTTGGATCGACGAAATCGAAGCGACCTTGCGCGATGCCGACCCGGGCGATCTGGACGCGTTGAAGGCGCGCCTGTCGGATCAGCTGAACGCCACGCGGCGCAGCCTGCGCGATGCCTCGGATAATGCGGGGGATTTGATGCGGGAAACGCTGGACTGCACCGAAGAATACATCCACGCACGCCCGTGGCAAGCCATCGGGCTGGTGGCTGGCGCGGCGTTCCTTTTCGGCGTCATCGTGGGACGCCAGTAACCGCCGCGCCAACAGGGCTCAGGCCGGGCATCAGCCCGGCTTTTGGGCCTTGTCCTTGGCGTCGCCGTAAGCGGCCTGCGTCTTGCCGGCTACTTTTTGCGCCGTGCCTTTGAGCTCGGTAGACGTGCTACCGGTCGCCTTGCCAGCCACTTCCTTTACCTTGCCGGCGGCCTCTTCGACTCTGCCCTTTACCTGGTCCTTGTTCATGGCTCTCTCGCTTTCATCATGTTGATGTGTGCCCGGCGCCACGGTTGACGCCGGTACCGTTCCTACGCAAGCGCCGTGCCCAAACCATTTGGCGCAACAACAGGAACAGGGTTTGCTCCTGCGCGGGGCCAGGCGTGGAATTTCGCGCCATGACCATGACAGGAGCCCAGCCATGAGCAAACCCTCGACCCCGCCCCAAACCGGCGACCGCCCGCACCCCAATCCGCCCATGCCCGGCCAACATCTGGAAAAACCTGGCAATGAAGCCGACATGGTGCTCAAGCCCCAATACCAGGCGCCAGGCTACGAAGGCAGCGGCAAACTCAAAGACATGGTCGCCCTTGTCACCGGCGGCGACTCCGGCATCGGCCGAGCCGTCTGCGTGTTGTTTGCGCGCGAAGGCGCGGACGTCGCCGTGGTGTATCTGGACGAACATGAGGATGCAGAGGAAACCCGGCGCGTCGTCCAGGCCGAAGGCCGGCGCTGCGTGTTGATCCCGGGCGACGTGAAGGACGGCGCCTTTTGCAAAAGCGCCGTGGAGCAGACCGTGAAGGAATTCGGCAAGCTCGACATCCTGGTCAACAACGCGGCGTACCAGCAGCACATAGCCTCGCTGACCGACATCAGCGACGAGCAATGGGAAAAAACGCTGACCACCAATATCACCGGCTACTTTCGCATGGCGCGCGCAGCGCTGCCGCATCTGAAAACCGGTGCGTCGATCATCAACACCGGGTCGGTCACCGGCTTGCAAGGCAGCGCCAAACTACTGGACTACTCGTCGACCAAAGGCGCCATCCACGCCTTTACCCGGTCGCTGGCCGCCAACCTGGCATCACAGGGCATCCGTGTGAACGCCGTGGCGCCCGGACCGGTGTGGACCCCGCTGAACCCGGCGGACCAAAGCCCCGAGGCCATCAAAGAGTTCGGCAAAAAGACGGACCTTGGCCGCCCGGCCCAGCCCGAGGAAATTGCACCGGCCTATGTGTTCCTGGCCTCGCCCGTCTGCGCCAGCTACATCACCGGTATCGTGCTGCCCATCACGGGCAGCGCGGGCGACTGATCAGCGCGCGGGAAGATGCAGCAGGCCGCCCGCGGGCGGCCTGCTGTTTTTTTGATACGGCACGGAACATTCAAGGCGTGGGCGACGGCGCCTCGACGGTTTGCGGCGGCGTGAGCGGGTCGAAGTCCTGCCATTTTCCGTCTCGCCAACGGCCTTGGGCGCGTTCAATGTCTTGTCCACCAGACTCGCGCAACACCCGACGCGCCACCGATTCCTTCTCCGCGGTCACGTGCAACGCCAGCATCACCCCGGCCATGCGCACCACCGGGTGGGATTCCTGCACGACCGGCGTGCTGGGCGTCTTGCGCCGGCCTCGGCCCACGATCCACATGGCGCCGGCCAGCGCGCCGATATAAGCCCCGACACCGGCCGCCGCGATGATGATCAGCACAGGCGCGGACATCTGCGCGGCGATCATGCCACCCAGCAAGGCAAACACCAATCCCAACGCCGACGCGCCGGCCATCGCGCCCAGGTGGCCGCCCTTGGCGTCGGGGTCGGCCGCCCGATCCCCCCCAAGCGGATAGCGCGAATGCCCGCCTGCGGAATTGATATAGAACGTGTGGACGTCGTCTTCCGTAAAGCCTTCTTTGAACAGGTTTTGCGTGGCCACGGAGGCTTGGTCAAAGGTCTGGAATCTGGCGGCAACGATCAAGGACATAGCGTTCTCCCGTATGCGTACGCCCGCTGTCCAGCAACTTGCATACCCGAGGGGCCGCGGCACGCCACTTGCGAGGCCGGCCGAAGCGCGGCGTTGCCACGCGGCTGCGCCATCGCCTATTCAAGACTTACCGGAGACCGTCATGCCCCCTACCCCTGACATCCAATACCCCGACAACAGCGGCCGCCCCGATGTCGGACCCAGCGACACCTCGGACTCTGCCAGCGATGTGCCGCCGGGTCTGGCGCACACCGATAGCGACTCGCAATCCACCGGCGACCGCGAAAGCGTGGACCCGGACTTGCTGGACGACGATGCGGACGGCGATGACATCGCGCCCGATCACGTGACCGACGCTGACGACGCGGGCGTTTCGCGCTCGCCGCCTGACCCGGTTCGCAACGGAGGTTGACCCTGGGCAGTACCCACGCGCTGCGGGCGGCCTCTGCCCGCAGCCGCCCCTCACCGGAGCACGCGCACCATGGACATGTCGGGCCAGAGTGAAGATATTTCCGCAAGCGAAGAAGAAATTGCCGCGCGCCCGCTCGGCCGCCGACGCGATTTGTCGGGGCTGGATTGGGCAGCGCTGATCGCGGTGGTGGCCGGCGGTTTGAATTGCGGCCTGATCGCTGCCGTGAACCTGGATGTGATCGCCCGCGTCATTCCCAACGCCGCCGTCACGCGTGGCATCCAGGGCATCATCGGGCTGGCCGCGCTGCATTGCGTGGTGATGCTGTTCCGCTGGGCAGATGAAGCGGGCGAGCCCGGCGAGCCGGGCTAAGCCCGGCTTATTCAGTTGCCCGGCGGACGCTTACCCGGGTACTGGCCCCCTTCCTCGAATTCAGCGCCCTTGGTATTGGGTTTCTTGTCGGCGGGCCGCTTGGCGGGCTGCCGCTCTTTGCCGAAGCCGGGCTTGTCCGCGCCGAACTGCCCGCTGTCGTGGGCGGCTTCGGTATTGTCCTTGGGCTGGTTGGCCTGGGATTTTCCGGTCTCGGCGCCGGCGGCCTGATTGTCCTGCTTCATATCGTTCTTCATATCGTTGTGGGTCATGGGTAGCTCCGCGTTGACGTGATGGATATCGCCGCGCATCGATTGACGTCGGCGGATATCGCTGGAAATCGCCCACAGCCCGCGCAAGCGCCGTGCCTGACACGCCGGGAACGGGACTTGCTCTGGAGTCCGCAGGTCCGCCCCGTGTGGACCCTTACCCAAAGGAGTCAGTCATGAATCTGTCCAGAACCGTTTGCCCCGCTATCGCCTTGTGCCTGTCCGCCGTCGCCTTCCAGGCCTCCGCGCAAACCACCCAAGGCAGCTCTGCGCCCCTGCGCACGAACGATCAAATCGACAGCCAATACAAGATGGACAAAAAGGCTTGCGATGCGATGAAGGGCAACCAGAAGGACGTGTGTCAGAAGCAGGCGGAAGCCAACCGCGACAAGGCCCGCGCCGACGCCAAGGCCGGCAAGGAAAAGGCCGAGGCCAACCATGACGCGGCCAAGACCAAGAGCGACGCCGATTACAAGGTGGGCAAGGAAAAATGCGATGCCATGTCCGGCAACGCCAAGGACGCTTGCATGGCGGATCTGAAGACCCGCCACAACAAGTAAACCGCCAGTCGGTCAGGCCGCGTCCCTGGAATCGCGCTGGCCGGCGTCTTCGCCGGGCAGCGCGAAGCCGGCCGCGGCATATTCTTCAAGTCGGTTGTAAAGCGTCTTGGGGCTGATGCCCAGCATCATCGCGGCCTGCTTCTTCACGCCGTTGCAGCGTTCAAGCGTCGCGAGGATCAGGCGGCGGTCCGCCTCGGCCAGCGTCTCGCCCACCGGCACGCTGACTTCTCCGCCCACGGGTTCACCCGCCGGCGACACGTGCGGGGCCAGCATGTCCACCCCCAGCACATCCCCATCAGCCATGATGAAGGCACGGCGCACAAAGTTCTTGAGCTCGCGCACGTTGCCCGGCCATTCATACTGCTTGAGTATTTCGGACGCCTCGGGCGAGAAGTATTTGTTCCTGCCCGACTCCTGGTTCTGCGCCTGCAGAAAGCGGCGCGCCAGCAGCAGGATGTCGTCGCCCCGTTCGCGCAGCGGCGGCAGTTCAATCGGGAATACGCTCAGGCGGTAATAAAGATCTTCGCGCAGCTTGCCTTCTTGCACCGCCTGTTCGGGATTGCGGTTGGTGGCCGCAACGATGCGGATGTCGCAGCTGATCTCGCGGTTGGTGCCCACGCGCATGAACTGCCCGGTTTCAAGCACGCGCAGCAGCTTGACCTGTAGGTCCAGCGGCATTTCCGTGACTTCGTCCAGGAACAATGTGCCGCCGTCGGCGCGTTCGAAATAGCCCTTGTGCTGGCGGTCGGCGCCGGTAAAGCTGCCCCGCTCGTGGCCGAACATTTCGCTTTCGATCAGGTTGGGCGAAATCGCCCCACAGTTGACCGCAATGAACGGGCGCTGGCGACGCGCGCTGAGTTCGTGGATGGCGTGGGCAGCAAGCTCTTTGCCGGTGCCGCTTTCGCCGATCAGCAGTGTCGTCACATTGGTGGGCGCCACCCGGCCGATCTGGTGGTACAGCTGCACCATGCGTTCCGACTCACCATACAGCTTGCCGAAACGGCCGGGCTCTTCGAAGGGCATGCCGGGCAGTTCGCCACCGGCGTTCGTAACGACTCGCGTCAGAATTTCGTTCAGCCGTTCCATGCAGATCGGCTTGACGAGAAAATCGCTGGCGCCCAGACGCAACGCCTGGACGGCGTAATCCACCGTGCCGTGCCCCGTCATCACCACGACTTCGGCGCTGGCCACGGCCGCATTCTTGAAAATGTCCATGCCGTTGCCACCAGGCAAGCGGACATCGGTCAACACCAGATCCGGCGCTTGCCGTTCCAGCTGTATCAGCGCATCTTTCACGCTTCCTGCCACTGCCACCGAAAAGCCGCTATCGCGACCCATTTCGGCCAGTGTTTCCCGTATCGCGTCGTCGTCATCGACGACAAGCAGATGAGGCATGAGTTCTCCTGTTGCCGGTGCGCGGTCATCAATCAGCGCGCGCGTTTATCACTGTGAGGATAGACACTCTGGAGCCATAATGCGTAAATAATCGATACTGTCCACTAAAGTTTTCGAATACTTGCAACTGGTCGCAGTCGGGCTACAAACGTACCACTACGATTGTGCTGTCGCGTAAGGCCCCGGCGGCCCGAGGTATCTTTATGGCAAATCGCACCACCGCGCGGCGCGACACTGCGCCCGCGTCTTCGGTCGTCCCCATGGACGTCACCGGCATGTCTGCTGTCATGCAGAAATTGGCAACCCAGTTGCAGCTGGCGGCGGCCACCGACGCCAGCGTATTCATCGTGGGAGAAAGCGGCGCGGGCAAAGAAATCATTGCCCGCGCAATCCATGACGCCAGCGAACGGCGCGCCGCGCCGTTTGTCGCCGTGAACTGCGGCGCCATCAGCGGCACGCTGGCCCATGCCGAATTGTTCGGCCACGAGAAAGGCAGTTTTACCGGTGCGGTTGCGCAGAACGCGGGCTATTTTGAGTACGCCAGCGGCGGCACCTTATTCCTGGACGAAGTCACCGAGATGCCGCCCGACATGCAAGTGCATTTCTTGCGTGTGCTGGAAGCGGGAACGTATCAGCGCGTGGGCGGCACCGACCTGCTTCGCGCAAACGTGCGCATCATCTGCGCCAGCAACCGCGACCCCGCGGCCTCGGTGGCCGACGGCAGGTTGCGCCAGGACTTCCTGCATCGCCTGCTGGTCATCCCCCTTCGGGTACCGCCGCTGCGCGAACGCGGCGATGACGCGCTGATCCTGGCGCAGCGCTTCCTGGACGGTCTGAACGCGCAATATCAAACCGAGAAAACGTTTTCGAAGCGCATGCTGGACGCCATCGCCCAGCATGACTGGCCGGGCAATGTGCGCGAACTGCGTAACGTTGTGCAGCGCGCCTTCATTTTGTCGGACACGCAGCTGGACACCAACCTGCTGGCCCGCCCTGCCACCAGCCAGCACGCCGAGATGCGCGAAGGCGCGATGAACTTTCCGGTGGGCATGCCTTTGGGCCAGGCGCAGCGCGCCTTCATCCTGGCGACGCTGGCCCACCACGGGGGTGACAAGCGTCTGGCGGCCGACACCTTGGGCGTCAGCTTGAAAACCCTGTACAACCGTCTGGACGTCTACGAAAAAGAAGGTTTGTCGGGAGGCTGAGCAGTTCTTACCGTCGGCTTGTAATACGGTCGCTGCGACAGGGCCGCAAGCCTCGCGCCTACGCCCGAAAATCGACCTGGCACGGATCTTGCATGTGTCCTAGGATGCGCCGCCCTTCGGCGGCTTTCATCCAGGAGACTCGATTGGGCCACCCCTCGCAAGAATTGCGCCTGCGCCAACAAATGACGCTTGCGCCGCGCTTGCAGCAGTCTGTCAAGCTGCTGCAGATGTCGGCGCTTGAATTCACGACCGCGGTGGAACACGCGCTTGCCACCAACCCCTTTCTGGAAGATGGCGACGAGCAGGACACCGAACCGCTGCCAAACGGCGATTCCATCAAACCCGGCAATTACGGGGACGAGCCGTCGGCCATGGCCGACGCCGCCCCGCCCTCGCCATCCGAGGCCGATGAGCCTTTGCCTGACGCCCCTTCCTATTCCGGCGACTATCCTACCCAGCTGACGGGCGGTGGCGACGGCAAGGACATGGGGCAATGGGTCTGCGCATCGGTATCGATGCGCGAGCGCCTGTCCGCGGACTTGGGCAACTATCACCTGGAACCGCGCGACCGCCTGCTGGCCGAATTCATTATCGACGCGCTGGACGACGACGGCTACCTGCGCGTGCCGCTGATGAGCCTGTGCGATCCGGAGCACGCCGGTTTCAGCCCGCCGCCAGACGAAGGCGAATGGACGGCCGCCCTGCGCCTGGTGCAGCAGCTGGACGCGCCGGGCCTTGCGGCGCGAGACCTGACCGAATGCCTGTCGCTGCAATTGGCGGCGGCGCAGTCGGTCGAACCCCACGTGCGCGACCTGGCCTTGCGCATCGTGCGCGAGCATCTGGACCGCCTGGGCAAGAACGATTGCGTCGGGCTGCGCCGTTTGCTGGGCTGCACCGATGAGCAAGTGCGCGAAGCGTGCGCGCTGATCCGCAGCCTGGATCCCAAGCCGGGGTCGCGCTACAGCGCTGAAGCGCCGGTGTACGTGGTGCCCGACGTGTTTGTGGACAAATGGCATTCGCGCTGGCGCGTGCTGCCCAACCGCCACGCCATGCCGCAGGCACGGCTACATCGCACGTACGCCGACCTGTTCCGCCGCGCCCGCCTGGATGACCGCAGTCCGATGGCGCAAGAGCTTCAGGAGGCGCGCTGGCTGGTGCGCAACGTGGAACAGCGCTACACGACCATCCAGCGCGTGGCCGAGGCTATCGTCAAGCGTCAGCAGACGTTCTTTGAATATGGCGAAGTGGCGTTGCGGCCGCTGATGCTGCGCGAAGTGGCGGATGATCTGGACATGCACGAATCCACCGTGTCACGCGCCACCGTCGGCAAGTACATGGTGACTCCGCGCGGCGTCTTTGAATTTCGCCACTTCTTTTCGCGCGAGCTGGCCACGGAATCGGGCGGCTCGTGCTCGGCCGCGGCGGTCCGCGCGCTGATCAAGGAAATGGTGGATGCCGAGGACCCGACCATGCCGCTGTCCGACGTTGCCCTGACGCAGCAACTGGCCGCCAGCGGGATCTTGCTGGCACGGCGCACGGTGTCCAAGTATCGCGGGCAATTGCGGGTGCCGCCGGCGGAATTGCGCCGTCAGCATTAAGAGGCGGTCGCCACGCAAGCGGTCGTGCAGGCCGCAGCGTGCGCCTGCTGGAAGCCACGCGATAACACGCGATAACACGCGATACATACCGGCCACGCTTCCTGGAAGCCGTGGCCGGTTTGCTAAAAAATGGTGTTTCAGTTTGCCGGTTCGCATAAAAAAGAAGGCTTCCCGTGGGAAGCCTTCTGCTCGAACGGCGCGACGGCGGTAGTCAAGACCGCCGTCAACGTCAGCCGTTACTTCGAGCCGCCAGTGTTCGGATAGCCCGGAGGCGGCGTGGCGCCTGCGCCCGGCGTGCGGGGCACGTTGTCGTTGGCTTCACGAGGACGCTTCGGCGTTTCGTCGGAGTGCTTCTTGCCCGACGACATGGTGCCGCTTTGGTGAGTGGCGGGCGGCTTGGTCCCGGTCGAAGGCGTCGCGTTGGGCGCCGGAGCCATCTGGCCCGGAGGCTGTGCGCGGTTCGGCTGCGCGGCGGTGGCGTCATTCGGCGTGGAGGACGGCGTGGTCGGGTTGGCCGATTGGGCCATTACCGCGCCGGCAGACGTCAAACCGGCTGCCAATACGAAAGCGCAAGTCAAAGCACGAGATTTCATAGTCAGACTCCTTTGTGGAAAAGCCCAGACCTATGAGCAAGCTGCGTTCCCGCCCCGCTTTCCCACCGGGCTTTTTCCTTGCGGCACCGCTACTCGCCTGGTCTGTTGCCAGACCGGGTATTTTTTACCGGCGATTGCAGTGGGGACATGCAGTGGGGACATGCAGCGGGGGACAGCAGCCCGGTGGCGAGGCCGCGCACGCCACCGGGCCGGTGTGACTACGCCGGACGAGCGTTCTCTGCGTCTGCGCGGGACTCATCAAGCATCCGCTGCACACGTTCACCCAGGACTTCAAGCGAAAACGGTTTCACGATGAGCTCGATGCCGTGCTCCAGAAAGCCCCCGCCCCGCGCCGCGCTTTCGGCGTAGCCCGTCATCAGCAAGACTTTCAACCCCGGGTGCGCGGCGCGCGCCGCATCGGCCAGTTGGCGGCCATTCAGGGCAGGCAGCCCCACGTCCGTCACCAGCAAGTCCATGTCGTGGGTATGCAGGACCAGTTCCAGCCCCGCCTCCCCGTCGGCGGCCGTCAACACCTGCATGCCAAGTTCAGCCAGGCATTCGCGCACCATCTCGCGCACATTGGCGTCGTCTTCCACCACCACCACCACCGACGGATTCGCGGCATCCTGGGCGCGGTGCGCGGCGGGTTCGTGGCGCAGCGTGGCGTCGGGCGCGCCTTCATAGCGGGGCAGCAGCAGCCGGACGGTCGTGCCCTGGCCCACGCTGCTTTCAAGCGTGGCCGTACCGCCCGCCTGCTTGGCAAAGCCGTAGATCATGGACAAACCCAGGCCGGTGCCCTCGCCCAGCGGCTTGGTGGTGAAGAAGGGGTCGAACGCGTGGGCCAACACGTCTGGCGGCATGCCGCAACCCACGTCGCTGACCGACACTTCCACGAATTGCCCCGGGCTGATGCCGGGAAACGGACGGAGCGTGGTTTCGTCCAGGTGCGTATTGCTGGCGGCCACGGTCAGCGTGCCGCCATTGGGCATGGCGTCGCAGGCGTTGATGACCAGGTTGAGCAGCGCATTTTCAAACTGGTTCCGGTCGCAACTGACCGTCCACAGATCGGGTTGCAGATTGAATTGCAGCTGCACCCGTTCGCCGGTGTAGCGATGGAACAGGTCGGCCATCGATTGCAACGTGGGCGCCACGCTGAAGGGCTTGGGGTCAATGGGTTGGCGCCGCGAAAACGTCAGCAGCCGCTGGGTCAGGTGCGCGGCCCGGTTCGCGGAATCCATCGCCACGGTGATGAAGCGCTGGGCCTGCTCCGGCGTGCCGGCGGCGAGCTTGCGCTGGATCAGGTACAAGGCGCCCGTGATGCCCTGAAGCATGTTGTTGAAGTCGTGCGCGATGCCGCCGGTCAAGCGGCCCACGGCTTCCATTTTTTGAGACTGCCGCAGCGCCTGTTCGGTGTCGCGCAGCGTTTCGGCCTGCACCTTCAAATCCGTGTCGTCGCGCCCGGTCATGTAAAGGCTGTCTTGCGACCAGGACATGCTCCAGGTAATCCACCGATACGTACCCTCGCGCGTCAGCAGCCGGTTTTCCATATGGCGCACGGCCTGCGTCGGGTTGCCCTGGGCGGCCTGCGCAATCGCCGCGCGCGTGGCGGCCTGGTCGTCCGGGTGGATCAATTCGGTCAGCCCCATGGACAGAAACTGTTCCGGCGTCCAGCCCAGGATGGGCCGCACGGCCGGGTTGACGCTGACGAAACGATCCTGCCCGTCCACCACCGCCAGCAACTCGGGCGACAAGCGCCAGATCCGGTCGCGTTCCGCGATGGCGTCCTCCACGCGCTGCTCCAGCGTGCGGGCGTATTGCGAGCGCTCGACCGCGTCGCACAAACGTTCGGATACCTCTTCGATGAAGGCAATGTCGCCCGGCTTGAGCCGGCTGCCTGCCTGCGGGCGTACCCACAGTGCCCCGTCCTGCCGACCCCAGCGGCGCATGGGCACCACGATGGCGGACGGCCGAACTTCACCATTCTGTTCGGCCACCATGGGTTGCAAATGCGCCGTGCGCCCCTTGCGCATCGCCGCCTGGAATTCTTCACCGAGCTGCTCGGGCGACAGCGCTTCGCGCGTTGCCAGGTCAGACTCGGACCGCCAACAAGCGGACAGCGTTGCCGGCTCGGTGTCGCCCGGCCAGTCCACCACGGCGACCAAACCCAGCGCCAGGTGCTGGCCCAGCCCCGCGCAAGCCGCATATTCGATCTCTGCCTGATGGTGCAATTCGCGCATGCGGTCCACCAGCGACAACAGGAAATTCTTGCGATGTTGTCCTTCCCAGAGTTCGGTTTCAGCGGCCTTGCGGGCCGTCACATCCAGGAACAACGCCATCATGCAATCATCGCCGTCCTTGCGGGCGCGGGCCTCGTACCACGCCTCTTTGGGCCCGGGCACGGCAAATTCAAACTGGGTGGGCTGCCCGGTTTCCACGACCTGGGCGAAGGCGTCCATGATCTGGCCCGGCACGCCGGGGATCATTTCGCGCAGCGTATGGCCCAGCGTGTCGCCCTCTTTCATGCCGCTTTGACGTTCAAAGGCCGGGTTGACCTCTAAAAAGCGGAAGTCCACGATGCGGCCGCTTTCGTCGCGCAACGCCTCGCTAAGAAAGAAGGCCTCTTGCATGCCGTCGAACATGGCGCGCCAGCGCTCGCCGCTGGCGCGCAGGGCGGCTTCGGTCAGGTGCCTTTCAATGGCCAGCGCGGCGCTGCGCGTCACCAGCGCAATGGCGTCGATGTCATGGGCGGACGGCGAGCGCGCCACCCCGTAGTAATTCGAAAACACACCCAGCAGGCGCCCGTCCGGCGCCTTGATGGGCGTGGACCAGCAGGCGCGCAGTCCGTGCGCCAGGGCCAGCTCACGCCAGGGCTCCCAGTCCGGGTGCGACGCAATATCCTCGGCGTACACGGGGTTGCCCGTGTACGCCGCGGTGCCCCACGAGGCCATGTTCGGGCCAATGGCGGTGCGCTGCACTGCCACGCTGAACTCGGGCGGCAAACTGGGAGCGGCGGTGTGCACCAGATATTTTCCGGTGTCATCCACCAGCGCAATGGCGGCCCGCAGCTGTACGCTGGACTGGGCCTCGATGGCGTGCAGTACGTGCTCCAACACGTGCGCAAGCGGCATACCGGCCGCAATGCGCTGCAACATAATCCGTTCATCTTCCAGACGGGCGAGCGTATCGGTCCACGGGAGGGATACGCGATCCTGCTTCTTCAACATTTCTGCCCCTTTACCAGCCAGTACTGTATTGCGGGGCCCCGCCGCGATGGCGAAACCCAAGGTAACGCAACGCTACCGATCCTGCCCCGTCCGGCGCCTCGGGTTTGTCCACCTGGCGCACTGATCGCTGTGCGCGCGTTATGCATGTGATGATCCCGCACCCGCCAGTATGCGCCGTCGCGCCAGCATCCGGCTTGGCTAGTGGAGGATACGCGCGGCGCAGGCGGTCATCAATCCGGCGCAATGAGACGCCTTCTTTTTTGCGGCACGTCGGCCGGCTCCCCGACGACAAGGGAAATCCATTACTGACGCGTCCCGATGGCTTAAATATGATCGACAGACCATATCGGCACGGCAACCCGCCCCGGGTCTGCAATAGACGTTCGCGTCAGAACGCCGCGCGCCTTTCGCTCCGGTCGCGGCCGGCAAGCGGACTCCACGAGATGAGCGCCCGATGCCGAATTCGACCGAACTTCTGCGCGATATCCACGAAACCAACCTGATGTACCTGTTGCTGCTGCAACGCATGGCGCGCACCTGCGACGCCACGACGCTGGCCGGCATGCAGATGTCTCCGCGCGCCTGTCAGTGGCTGGCCGATCTGGAGCCGCACGCGCTGACCCGGCTGGCGCGCAGCAGCGTGCTGCTGGCACAGCTGAACGTAGCGCCGCACCTGCTGCTGTCTGCGCTGAGCCGAGGCATGGACGCAACGCTGGCCGCCCGTGGCGAGGCGGCGGCCATCCCGCCGCAAGCGGCGTTCAAGACCGAGGTTTGACGGCTTGGCGCGGGCCGTTTGCGGCCAGCCGAAGGCGCCGGGCCAGAATTGACCCGATCGAGCCAAATCTGGCCCACTCTAAGCCATTGATTCATAGATGCTTATTTTTTATCGAGCCAGATTTGGCCTGATTCGTGGGAAAAACTCGGGAATTCGAGCCCCATCGGCTGGTGCACGCTTGACGTAAGCCTCCTGATTTTTACGCAAGTCGATGATCTGAAAGGCTTTATTTTGTTGGCTCGTGGCTTGGCACGGATGTTGCATCAGCCCTGCCATGGCCCACTCATCCGACCTGCGTTTTACCTTCGTGCCCGCTGCCCGTGGCGTGGCGTTCGACGTTATTGAATTCACGCTGGACGAGGCGCTGTCCGAGACCTATCGGTTGGACCTTGAACTATCCAGCTTCGACCCCGCCATCGACTTTGGCGCGCTGCTGGATCAAACAGCGTTGTTCACGCTATGGCGGGGCGATGCGCCCGTGCGCCACGTGCACGGCATCGTCACGGCCTTCGAGCAAGGCGACACCGGCTTTCGGCGCACGCGTTACCGCGCCGTGGTCGAACCGTCGCTGGCGCGCGCGGCGCTGTGTTCGGATTGGCGCATCTACCAGCAACTGTCCGTGCCGGAAATTTTGGCCGATGTCTTCAAGCGCCATGGCATTACCGACTACGAACAGGTCACCACCAACCACCACCTGGTGCGCGAATACTGCGTGCAGGCCGGCGAAACCGATCTGGATTTCGTGGCGCGCCTGGCCGCCGAAGAGGGCTACTTTCACCGCTACGCCCATACCGAAAATTCCCACCGCCTGATCCACGGCGACCGCATCTACATCCATGGCGAGATCGCCGGCGGGCCGGTCCTCTACAACCCCACGCCAGGCGGCGATCAACACCAGCCCGCATTGCATCGCTTCGTCTACACCGAACAGCTACGTACCGCCCGCCAGACGCAACGCGACTACACCTACACACACCCGCAGTACGACCAGGAACACACGCACGTCGCCGCCGACCTGCAACACCAAGACGGCCGCTACGAGCGCTACGACTACCCCGGCCGCTACAAGCGCGACGAGGCAGGCAAACCCTTCACGCAAAGCCGCCTGCTGGGCTTGCGCCGCGATGCGCGCATGGCCCAGGTGCACGGCGACGATGCGCGACTGATTCCCGGCGTGGCGTTCGACCTGACCGGCCACCCGCGTGATGACTGGAATCACGGCTGGCGCCCAGTGCGCATGCGCCACCACGGCATCCAGCACAGCAGCCAGGAAGAAGACGGCGCGGGCGCTGAACAAGGCACGCGCTACGGCTACACCGCCGACATCGTGCCCGACAAGGTCGATTGGAAACCCGCGCCCAGCCGCAAGCCGCTAGTGGACGGCCCGCAGATCGCCAGCGTGGTCGGCCCGCCCAATGAAGAAATCTATTGCGACGAATTCGGCCGCATCAAGGTGCAGTTTCCGTGGGACCGGCTGGGGCAGAACAACGAACACAGCTCGTGCTGGATCCGCGTGTCGCAAAATTGGGCGGGCGCGGGCTGGGGCCACATGGCCATCCCGCGCATCGGCCAGGAAGTCATCGTCAGCTTTCTGGATGGCGATAGCTCGCAGCCGATCGTCACGGGCAGAACGCACCGGTCGATCAACCCGCCGCCCTACGAGCTGCCGCGCCACAAAACGCGCATGACGATCAAAAGCCAGACCCACAAGGGCGAGGGCTATAACGAGCTGCGCTTTGAAGACGAACGGGATCAGGAAGAGATCTACGTTCACGCGCAAAAAGACCAGAACATCCACGTCAACCACAACGAGACCACCTTCGTCGGCAACGACCGCAGCGAACAGGTCGAGCATGACGAAACCATCACCATCGGCCACGACCGCAGCGAATCGGTGGGCAGCGATGAACAAGTCCACATCGGCCAGGACCGCCGCCACACCATCGGCCAGGACGACTTCCTGACCATCGACCGCAACCACACCATCGCCACCGGCCGCGACCGCACGGAAGACGTGGGCAACAACCGGCGCGACAAGACGGTGGCCAATCACTGGATCGAAACGGGCGGGCATGTGGAACATAAGGTCCAGGGGCATTTTCAGGTACATGCGGGCGAGCGGATCGAGGGCAAGACGGTGACACTGGAATTGCAGGCGGCGCAAAGCGTGGTCATCAAGGGGCCGGGCGGCACCATCAACATCGACGATTCGGGCATCACGCTGGACGCAGGCGCCCTTGTATTCAAAGGGCCCATCAATCAGCAATCCGGCGCAGCCAGCGGCCCGTCGATGGCGGGCGCCGCTACCCCGGGGCTTGCCATGGACCTGCTCTGCGCATTGCGCGCCGACGGCACCTGCCCGCGTGTGCCCTGCCCTTGCGGCATGCAAGGAGCCTGACGATGTCCTTCCCGGAACATGCCGGCTGGCCCCGTCAAACCGTCCGCGTCGTGCAAGCGCCCAGCATGGACAGCCTGGCCGACGATCGCGCGAGCGCGGATACGGATTCTTGCCCTGGCTACGGCTCTGCCTCTGCCTGGCTTTGGTTGGATGGCGCACAGTCTGCCACGCTGGAACACGAGGTGTCGTCATTGCAGTCCGGCGTGGATCGTCACTGGTTATGGCGCGGCACCGATTGGGAATACCAGCCGCCGGGGTATCGCCATGGTCCGTTGCTGACGCCCGTCACCGCGCCGCTGCTGCAAGCTTTTATTGACGATTGGGCCCCCAGGCAAATGGGTGTGCTGTTGTTTGCCGGCGATGACGCGCCGGCAAGTGCACACTTGAAGCACCTGCGTCTGATGCGGGCGCCCGATGGCTTGCCCATGCGATTCAACCTGACGGCCACGCGCCAGTTGGAAGAGCTTTGCGAAGGTCTGCCTGCCGATCGCTTGGCGCAATTGCTGGGGCCGATACAAAGGCTGATCTGGCGCACCGCCGACGACGCGGGCGCGCTATGGCTGCAAGCCGATGTTCCTGTTCCGAATGAAACCGCGCCCGACCCTAGGGGCTTTGCGTTGTCGGCGGCTGAGGAAGACGCGGTCAACCGCGCCAGCTTTGCCTGCTTCATGCGCGAGGCCGTGCGCCGCCACGTGCCTGCCGATATGGTGACCAAGCACCCGGCCGCCCACGCCAAGCTGCTGCATCAGATCGCGCTGTTTACCGACGAAGCCGGGCTGATCAACCTGCGGCTCGAACGCGACATTCATCACTACATCGAATTGCGCCTCTACTTTCCCCAATTGCCATTCGAGAAAGATGCCGAATTGCGCGCCAATCTGGCCCGCCGCGACGAATCCGGGCTGTTGCGCCTGAACCACGCTGAACACCGCTTGAACACGATCACCGCCGCGATGGCATCAGGAACGCAATCATGATTCATCTGCAATGTCCCAAGGCGCTGCAACCGCCCCACCCCAGCGCCAAGATACTGGGCAAGGCGATATCCCCGCCGCCTTGCCAGCGTGGCATCCCCTTGTATCCCTTGCGCTATGGCATCACGGACAAGCCCTTTGATGCCAAGGTGTTCCCTACGCTAAGTACCGTCGGCTATCCGGCGTTGAGCGAGGGCAAAGCCTACGGCTTGCGGGTACTGCGGCCACGCAGCTATGTCTACCTGTTTGTGCGCCAGAGCGGACGCATGTGGACGATCCACTATCAGGTCACAGACAACATCCGCTTCGCGCCTATCTGGTGGACCGAAGCCGACTACAAAGGCGACGTGCCGGGCCGCGCGGCCGTACCGGACGAAACGGGCGCAGCGCGCTACCTGCTTGCGCCTCCTGACCTGCAAGACGAGACCGTGCATGTCATGGTCAGCGACACGCTACTGAGCCACGCCGCGCTATGGGCCATTGAAAACAACAAAGAAACTTGGCGCAGCCTGCTGGCCACCCCCGTAAAAATTGCGGGCGGCAAGCAAGCGCACGTCTTTCCCGCTACCTTGCTGCCAGAAGTCCGCGAGCTGTCCCAGACCGTGCTGCGCCAGTATCCCTGGAGTGAAAGCCGGCCACACACCGACGGCGTCCTGTCCACCCAGAACGCCATGACGGCCGCGACGCGGCCCCGCACGGACATCCAACCCCAAGCCGTTGTCGTGCAGGATCTGGCCGGGATGCTAAGTGAATTGAACATGCTGGTGGGCAGCAGGCTGGCGGATTTGCAGACCTACGGCGCCGACGCGGCTCACAAGCTGCGGGTGTCCCAGATGATCGATCAGTTGGGCAATCTGGCCGGCGATGAGGCCGGACACCAAACCCTCCGAAATGACCCTATCGGCAGCGCCATGGGGCCGGGTATCACCGGCCCGGACGTCCTGGCCTCTCGCGACCGCGCCAACCAGGCGCGCCTGGCCGCGTACCGCAAGCGCACTATGCACGCTCGAAATGCCGCACGCGCCCACTTCGTCGAACACCACCCCAAGCAGCTGCAAGCGCACGCCGACGACGTCGTCCGTGCCGCCGCCGATCTTTGGGCGTTGTTCAACAGCCAGCGCAAAGCCTACGACGCCATCGTCGACGTGCACGCGCCCGACACCCAGGGCTATCTGGACCTGCGCTGCCTTGCGGGGCACACCCTGCCCGCCCTGATCCACTGCACAGCCGGCAAGGACTTCTTGCTGGCGCAAGTCGAACCCGACGGCCCGGTGGGCTTATTGCAAAAAGCCGTGCTGGGCGCGCCGGAAGTCGTCAGCTACGCCAAGCTGGCCAGCGGCACCGTCCGCCAGGCAGCGGTCAATGCGTCCTTGGCCGCGCTGCAAAAAGTGCTGGAGACGCTACCGGCGGACGGCGCATCCAGTCAGCTGAGCGTGATGCTGGGCGCCTTGGTCGCGCACGGCCAATTGAAATCGCCCGGCGCATTCTGGACCAGTGTGTACCGCCCGATCATGGAAGTGCTGGACGGCGCCCTGGCGCGCGCCCACGACGTACCGCTGCGCGAAGTGGGCAATTGGGTGCGAAACAGCATGGGCCTCACCGGCGTCAACGGCTTTCGTCCACAGACCGTCGACCGCGCCGTGCAGACCCTTGTCACCTTGTATGACACCGAAGACGTGCAGGAGCGCGTGGAGCAATGCCGAAAATTGCCCGGGCGCTTGCGCTTCTGGCACAACCCCCCGCCTGGCGCTAGGCGGCGTCGCGGCGTTCGCCACGGTCTACAGCGCGGGCGAAGCATTCAAGGCGCTGGGGCGTGAGGATGGATTGACTTTGGGGAATGCGCTGAATGCGACTGGCAAGGTTTTGGGGGTGGGCGCGGCTGGGGCGACGATGACGAGGTTTTGGTTCGAGAAACAGCGGGACTTGGCGAAGGTGCGGGGGGAGACGGGGGTGGCTGCTGCGTTTGATGGGGCGGCCAAGAAGTGGGAATTGCGAGCGATTGGGGTGGCTGCTGTGGCCGCAATCGCGATTGGCGCAAAGGACTGGTGGCAGGCCGCCGTGCAAGAGCGCGGCCAAGTGGCGACCATCAGCTTCGTCAGTGGCTCAGTGCAATTTGCCGCTGGGGGGATTGGCTTCTTGCACCTGTGGGGAAAATTACGTCCTTGGGAGGTAAATAGATTGGCCAGATCAAGCTCATTACTGTTGAAAGGCACAACTGGAGTGGCTCGGCTTAACTCCGGCACGATCGGGTGGATCCTTCTTGGAATCGAAGCGCTTTATCTAGGCCTTCGCCACCTCCACCAAACCACGGTCGACGAGGCGAGGGTCGAGACATGGATCCGACGTAGCGTATGGGGCATGCCAGGCGGGCTTGAGCCCTTTGCTAGCGATGAAGAAGAGCTGCAAGAATTCCATCGCTTGTTCCAGGCGCCCAGCATGCAAAACGACATCGACGTAATGAAGGTCTTGGCTCCTTCCCTCAAATCGGGGCTAGCGACGGTATTAGGAGTGCCGGACGACGTCCGTTCGGTTTCCGTCTTCTTGCCAGGATGGCGGTCGCAAATCAGCCAGTACTCGATCAGCCAGCAGCAGGCCCCGCGCCTGGGCGAGTTCTCAGGCCGCGAGGTGCGTTACGACGACCCGGACCGAGTGACCGTGATAAACGGTGTCGGCGTCGTCAAAATTGCCACGAACGCCCTGTTCGGCACGACGACGGTGAACTATCGCCCCAATGGTTTCACGGACGCCGACTACGAGATGGAGGCCAGCTCGTCATGGTGAAAAAGCTTCGCGCCATCGACCCCGCCACCATCCCGGACGCCGCAGTCGAATTCAAGCGTCAATGCGCACGTCTCGACGAAAGCTTGTATTTCGCCGCCCTGCCCGACATTCGCTACGCCATGGATCCGGAGCAGCTATGGCTGACCGAAGACGTGTCCGATCCAGAGCAGTTCAACGAGCAATATATTGAGCCGCGCATGGAAGGGCAGATTACCTTTCTGCTGCAACTGTCGACGCTTGGCGTGTCCATGTCCGTGACCATCGTGTTCATTCTGGCCCCCCTGTTCGGGGAGTACCAGCACAAGGGCGCCCTCATCTGTATTCCTTTTTTACTGATGGCGGCGGCGGGTTTATGGTTAGGAACCAATTCTGCCATGTCGCGCATCCGATTTAATCGGCAAGCGCAATTGGTGCACGTCTCTTATGGCGATACGGTGCTGCACTTGCCATGGCGCGATGTGCGGCCCTACACCGAATTCGGGCACGGTTACACGCTACGCTTATGTTTCCCGCAGCCTTATCTTGAGACGATGCAAATGCCGTCCCAGGATCCCGAGAGCATCAGAAAGAGTAAAAGGCCGTTTATCGTCGGAGGCGACTTTGACGTGCATGATCAGACGTTCTTCGACAAGAACCTTCACCGGCTGGAGTTCATCCGCCGCTATATGGAGCACGGGCTGAAGGCAATTCAAGCCGACCCAAAATTTGTCGAGCAAGGCCTTGTCCGTAAACCCACCGGTGACAACAACGTCACCAGAACGGGCGGATGGAGCGATATCTTCAACATCTACGACATCCTCTTCAACCTCTTCACCCTCAAGCCTCTTCTCGACCGCTGGATCAAACACAAAGCCAGCACCTTTCGCTGGCCAGAAGAAGTCGAACGCCTATGCACCCCGGGCGCCGACCTATCCGCCTACGACACGCGCCCCGTCAAGTCCAGCGCCCGCTACTTCTATCGCTACGCTGGAATGGACAAGGGTGTGATCTTTGTGGATCACAAGGGGCGGCAGGTTCAGCCGCGCAATCAAGCCGGTTGACCGGCGTCCCCGCGACGTGCGCCGCTGGTGCGCCAGGCCAGGCCGGCGCTGATGGCCAATGCCAATGCCAACAAACCGCCGGCCATCGCGGCCACGCCCGGCCATTGCTGGGCCGCCCAGAAGTGGCCGCCCCAGGCGCCCAGCACGCTGGACCCCACGTAATACACCAGCAGGTACAGCGATGCAGCCAGTGCCTTGTAGCCTCGGGCCATCTGGCCCACCCAGCCGCTGGCGACCGCATGCGCCGCGAAAAAGCCGAAGGTAAACACCACGATACCGGCGATCAGGATGGGCAAGGAGTCCGACAAGGTCAGCAGCAACCCCGCCAAGGCCAGGCCTGTGGCGGCGGACAGCATGGCGCCCCGGCCGTGGCGGTCGGCAAGGCGGCCGAAAAACGTCGAGGCAAAGATGCCGACCAGATACACGACGAAGATGAAGCCGATGAAGGTCTGGCTTAGCGAAAACGGCGGCAGCAGCAGGCGGAAGCCCACGTAGTTGTAGACCGTGACAAACGCGCCCATCAGCAGGCCGCCCATGGCGAACAACGCGCATAAGGACCCGTTCTTCAGGTGCGCGCCGACACCGGCCCGCACATCGCCCAACACACCGGCCCAGCCACGCCCGCGTTGCGGCGTGAAGCGGCGCGAGGCGGGCAGCAACCACATGAACAGCGCCGCGGCCACGATGCCCACGACCCCCAGCGTGCCCATCGCGGCGCGCCAGCCAAAGTGATCCGAGACCAGCCCGGTGATGACGCGGCCGGACAGCCCGCCAAACGCGCTTCCGCTGATATACAGGCCCATCACGAAGCCCAGCGTGTCCGGTTCGACTTCCTCGGCCAGGTAGGCCATGGCGACGGCGGGGACGCCGCCCATCGCCACGCCTTGCAGCGCGCGCAGCGCCAGCAGGCTGTGCCAGTCGGGCGCCACGGCCGCGATGGTGCCCAGCGCGGCGGAAGCCAGCAACGACCAGGCCATGACGCGCTTGCGCGGCAATGCTTGGGAGAACAGGCCAACAAAGAAGATCGCGATCGCCAGCAAGCCGGTGCACAAGGACAGGACCAGGCTGCTTTGCGCGGGCGACACGCCGAAGGCGCCAGTGAACAGCGGCATCAGCGGCTGCACGCAATACAACAGCGAAAACGTGGAAAAGCCGGCTGCGAACAAGGCCCATTGCGCGCGATGCAGTTCTGGCGTGCCGCGCGCCAGGTAAGGGGCGGGCGTGGGAGTGGGAGAACTGGCGCTAGGGGCAGACATGGGAAATCTCTGAAAGACAAGCGGGCGACGCGCCCGCAGACCAAAAGTAGACTTTTCGCCTTGATATGTCCAATATATGAAACCCCTACCGTCCATACTTTAAAACGATGGAATTACGACATCTGCGCTATTTCACGGCGGTGGCCGAAGAATTGCATTTCACGCGGGCAGCGGCGCGCCTGGGAATTGGCCAGCCGCCGTTGAGCCAGCAGATTCAGCAGCTGGAACGGGAAATCGGCACACCGCTATTTCTCCGGCTTCCCCGCGGCATCGAGATGACCGAAGCCGGCGCCCAGTTCCTGGAAGACGCCCGCGCCATTCTTGCCAGCGCCGACCGCGCGATAGACACGGCCCGGCGGCTGGGACGAGGCGAGCGCGGCGCGATTACCGTGGGCTTTACGGCATCGGCCGTATTCCACCCGTACCTGCCTCGCGCCATTCGCGCTTATCGCGACCGCTATCCCGACGTGCGCATCACCTTGACGGAAAGCAACACCATTTCACTGCTGCGCGGGCTGCGCGTGGGCGAGGTAGACATCGCCTTTGTACGGCCGCCCTACCTGCTGGACGCGGAGTTCGAATCCGAACGCGTCCTGGACGAACCCATGCTGGTCGCCCTGCCCCCCGATCACGCCTTAAGCCGCCGCCGCAGCGTACCGATTGCGGCGCTGGCCGATGAGGACTTCGTGCTGTACCCGCGCCCCATCGGCGCCGGCCTGTACGACGCCATCCAGTCCGCCTGCCAGCGCGCGGGCTTTGCACCGCGCGTCATTCAAGAGGCGCCGCAAATGGCGTCCATCGTCAGCTTGGTGGCAGCCGGCGTCGGCATTTCCATCGTGCCCGCCGCCATGCGCCACATGGGCGCGCAGGGCATTGAGTATCGCCCCATCAAGGGCGACGCCCCCCACGCTTTGCTGGACATGGCCTACCGCCGCCATGACCGCTCCATGGCCGCAGGCAACGCCGTGTCGTTGCTGCGCCAACTGGCCCATCCCGAACGCGCGCAGCCGGCCGCATCGCCGCCGTAGTGCCCTGTCGCGTTTGTCATCTTCTGTAAAGCCCGCGCCTTGGACACCAGAGTAAATTGCGCTACCGCTGATCCGTCCCTGAGCCGGGACGCAGCTTCAGATATCAACCTTTTCAAAGGTGAACCCGTGCGACGTACTCTCCTGGCCTTGGCCCTTGCAACGATTCCCGGCTTGGGCGCAGCCGCCGCGCTGACCTCCGCCATCGGCGCGGTGACGGTCTATCAGGACCGCGCGGTCGTCACGCGCTCGGCCACCAGCGAGTTGGCGGCGGGCGAGCATGAGCTGACCCTGGAAAACCTGCCGGCATCGTTGCAGGAGAATTCCCTGCAAGTGTCGGCCAAAAGCACCGGCCAGGCTTCGTTGCTGGACGTCAAGGTGCGCGACGCCTTCAACGCCGACACGGCCAACGAACGCGTTCGCGCCTTGCAAGAGCAGGTGCGCAAGCTGGAAGCCCAGATGGCCGAGCTGGATGACGAGGCCGCCGTGCTGGACAACCAGCGCGAGCTGGTCTTGATGATGCAGCGCGGCGCCACCGAACCCTCCAAGGACAGCGCCCGGCTGACCTTGGAAGAACTCAAGGCCATCCAGACGCTTAGCGCGGACAGCCTGGCCAAGGCACTGGCCGGATTGCGTCAGGTCGCAACGCGCAAAGAAGCATTGGAACGCGAGCTTGCCGCATTGCAAAACCAGCTGAACGTGGTGCAAGGCCAGATGAGCCGCCGCACCAAGACCGTTACGTTGCGGGTCAACCTGGCGCGTGCGGGCAAGGTCGACCTGGCAGTGTCGTACGCCGTCGGCGGCGCGCGCTGGACGCCTGCCTATGACGCCCGCCTGCGTCCCGCCGACCGGAGCGTGGATCTGGGTTACTTCGGCGTCATTCGCCAGAATTCCGGCGAAGACTGGAACAACGTCAAGTTGACGTTGTCCACTGCCCGGCCCGCCTTGGGCGGTGGCGCGCCGACCTTGCAACCGTGGATTATCGATGTGGCCGCCCCACCGCCTCCGCCGCCGCGCCCCATCGCCGCGCCCGCGCCTGCCGTATCCAGCGAAATGGCCATGAAGCGCGCGCCGCGCGGCGCCAGCCAGGCCTATGCCGAAAGCGCACAGGCCGACGTCATGCCGGAACCGATCGACGTGCGCACCGCGCAGGTACAAAACGAGGCCACCAGCGCCTCGTTCCAGATCCAGAACCCGGCCACGCTTCCCTCGGACAACTCTACCCAGCGCGTGGCGATCGCAACCGCCAAGCTGCCGGCCACCCTGCAATATCAATCCACGCCCGCGCTGCGCGAAGCGGTATTCCTGACGGCGCAGGCCAGCAACAACACCGATTTTCCGTTCCTGGCCGGCCCGCTCAACACCTTCCTGGACGACGCGTTTGTCGCGTCCAGCGCCATGAAGGCGGTGATGCCGGGCGAAAAGGTCGAACTGGCGATGGGCGCCGACGACGGCATCTCGATCAAGCGCCAGCTGGTCAACCGCTACACCGAAAGCACGGGTTTTTCGAGCAGCGGCAAGCGGGTGACGTACGAATACAAGATCACGGTCAAGAACAACAAGGCCACCAAGGAACAGGTGTCGTTCAAGGACCGCCTGCCCGTCTCGCGCAACGAGAAAATCGTCGTCAAGCTGCTCTCGCCCGCCGACCGCGACATCAAGCGCGAAGAAGACGGCAAGCTGGTCTGGAATTGGGACCTTGAACCGGGCAAATCGCGCGAGACCGTTCTGAAGTTCTCGATCGACTATCCCGGCGACATCGACGTGTCCGGCATCTGATTGCCCCGCCCGCCGCCGGCCGCTTCAGTGCTGGCGGCAGAATTCGATGAACGCTTGCTGCTCCAGGGGGATGGACAGGCCATAGCCCTGGGCCACGTCGCAACCCAGCTCGCGCAGCAGTTGCAGGTCGCGTTCCTGCTCGACCCCTTCGGCGACCACGCGCCGGCCCAGCACCCGGCCCATTTCGATGGCCGCGGCCACCACCGCGCGCGATGCGGCTTCGCGGTGCATGTGGACGATAAAGTCCCGGTCGATCTTGAGTTCTGTAAAAGGCATGGCGGAAAACAGCCGCATCGAGGCGATGCCCGCGCCGAAGTCGTCCATGGCCAGTTCAAAGCCGCGCACGCGCAGCAGATTCAACGCGGAAGACAGCGCCAGCCAATCGTTGACGGGCTCGTCCTCGGTCAGTTCGATCTTGATCAAGCGCGCCGGCAGTCCCGCCTGCGCTACGCGCTTTTCCAGCACGGCCGGCATATCGCGAGAACACAGCGTGGACGCCGATGCGTTAATGGCGATGGGCACGGCGATGCCTTCGGCGTGCAGCGTTTTCTGCACCTCCAGCACGCGATCCGTCACGCGCAGAAACAGCATGCGATCCATGCCCAGGCGATGCGCGGCCGGCACAAAATCCACGGCGGATATGGCGCCCAGCTCGGGATGATCCCAACGCGACAGCGCTTCGGCGGCCAGCACCTTGCCGGTGGACAGGCTCATTTGCGGTTGCAACACCACGCTCATGCCCACGCCCGTGATCAAGGCCCGGCCAAGTTCGGCCTCGACCACTTCGCGGCGGATGGATGGGTGCTGGGGCGTCGTCACGTCCTCGGCGGCAAGCCCGGCCTTGATGGCCTGGTGCATGGCCGTGCGGGATACCGGCTTGGACAGCGCCTGCGCCGACGGGCAGCCGGCTTGCAGCGCCAGCCGTACATGTGACTGCAACAGCTCTTCGCTCAGGCTGCTGATCCAGATGATGGGAGGCATGCTTTTTAGCCGGCCCACATCCACCAGGCGCCGCAATTCGTTGGGCATGTGGGTGCCGTCGCCGTCGCTCATCACGATGTCGCTGATGACCAGGTCGTAGTACTGCCGGCTTAACGCGCTGACCGCTTCCGTGCTGCTGCCCAATCCGGCAACCCGCCGATATCCCAACGCCAGCAGCATGTTCTGCAGATAAGCGCGTTCAACGGGGTGATCTTCAACGAGAAGAATTCGTCGAGCGGCTCCGGCGTCGGTTTTTGGCATTCGTTTTCGTCCTAGCTTATAGGTCGAGCCCTGGCAGGCGGCCGCTGGTTCTGTTCGGGTTCCCATGCTACGGCATTCACTTGCGCTCTGTCGTCGGCGGCAAAGGGCTAAGGCAATTTCCGGGCCGATAGGCGTAGGTTTAAGAACACCCTGGCCGCAATTGCCTCGTCCCGTTGTCCACGCACAACGCACCGGCTCGTCCAGACGGACGCCGCCCCGCCGCCCGGGGGTGGGCGCGCGGGTGCGATAATGGCCGCCTTTACGCATCTTGCGCAGCTTGCGCAACCACGGCACGGAGCTTCCCTTGACCCGCATTGACGACCCCCAGCACGACCGCGAGGTCGGCACGGCCGACTCGACCCAGGACAACACGCGCACCGACGACACCCGCATCAGCGCCGTTCGTCCCCTGATTTCGCCCGCGCTCCTGCAGGACGAACTGCCCGTATCCACCGCTATCCAGACGCTGGTCGAGGAAAGCCGCGCGCAGATCGCCAACGTGCTGCACGGCCGCGACGACCGCCTGCTGATCGTCGTGGGCCCCTGCTCCATTCACGACCATGGCCAGGCCATGGACTACGCGCGCCAGTTGCGCGCCGCCGTCGATCAGCACAAGAAAGACCTGCTGATCGTCATGCGCGTGTACTTTGAAAAGCCGCGCACCACGGTGGGCTGGAAGGGTTACATCAACGATCCGCGCCTGGATGGCAGCTTCCGCATCAACGAGGGCCTGCGCCGCGCGCGCGAACTGTTGCTGGACATCAGCGGCCTGGGTTTGCCGATTGCCACCGAATTCCTGGACTTGCTCAGCCCGCAGTACATCGCTGACCTGATCGCCTGGGGCGCCATCGGCGCGCGCACCACCGAAAGCCCCAGCCACCGCCAGCTGAGCTCAGGCCTGAGCTGCCCGCTGGGGTTCAAGAATGGTACCGACGGCGGCGTGCAGATCGCAGCCGACGCCATGGTTGCCGCCAGTGCCAAGCACGCGTTCATGGGCATGACCAAGATGGGCATGGCCGCCATTTTCGAGACGCGCGGCAACCAGGACACGCATGTGATTTTGCGCGGCGGCAAGCAAGGCCCCAACTATGACGCAGCCAGCGTCGACGCCTGTTGCGCCGCCCTGCGCGCCGCCGGCCAGCGCGAACAGGTCATGATCGACTGCTCGCACGCCAACTCCAACAAGTCGCACCTGCGCCAGATCGACGTGGCCAACGACATCGCCGCGCAGCTGGCGCAAGGCGATGCGCGCATCACCGGCGTCATGATCGAAAGCCATCTGGAAGAAGGCCGCCAGGATCTGAAGCCCGGCCAACCGCTGCGCCGTGGTGTGTCGATCACCGACGCCTGCCTGGGCTGGAGCCAGACCGAACCGGTGCTGGAAACGCTGGCACAGGCGGTGCGCCAGCGCCGTTTGAAAGTGGCCGGTACGGCGTAAACACACGCCCACGGGGGGGGGCCGTCAACGCGACTGCCCTGCCCCACCGCCACCCCTGCCGCTTGCTTAGCGGCGCAATGCGTAAGGCGCGGGGTCCATGTCTGGCGTCTGGCCGGTGATCAGGCTGGCAAGCAGCTTGCCGGTCACCGGGCCCAACGTGAAGCCATGATGCGCGTGGCCGAAGGCCATCCACAACCCCTTATGCCCAGGCGCGGGGCCGATCACCGGCCTCATGTCCGGCATGCAAGGCCGGCAACCCATCCACGGTTCCTGCTCCACCGCCGCGCCCAGGGGCAGCAATTGCCCAGCCAATACCCGCGTACGCTGGATCTGGATGGGCGACGGCGGCGCATCCCGATGCGCAAACTCGGCCCCCGTGGTCAGTCGCACGCCCCGCGTCATCGGCGTCACCACAAAACCGCTGTCGATGTCCGCCACCGGATGCGACAACGTTGCGCCCGCGTCCAGCGCAAAGTGCTGGTGATAGCCGCGCTTGACCGCCATGGGAATGCGGTAGCCCAACGGCCGCAGAATATCCAGCGACCACGGGCCCATCGCCACCACTACATCGCGCGCCTGGATCCGGCCGTCATCGGCCTGCACCTGCCAACGCCCGGCGCCCGAGCCCTGAAGGGTGCGGGCGTCGCCGCGTACCAGTTGCCCGCCCCGTTGTTGAAACAGCGCCGCGTAGCCGCGCGTGACGGCGCCGGGATCCGACACGTTGACGGGGTCCAGCCAATGCACGGCACCCACCGCCCGCGCCGACAGGGACGGCTCCAGCGCCGTCAAGGCCTGCCGGTCCAGCACGCGGTAGTTCAGCGCATACGGCGCCAGCGCCTCGGCGTCGGCGATTGCCTGCGCCAGGCCGGCTTCGGTGCGCGCGGCGTCAATCCAGCCATTGCGGCGAAACAGCGGCGCCAGATTCGCGTCGTCTTTCAGCGCGTCGTGCTCGGCCACGCTGCGCTCGATCAGCGGCAGCATCGCCTCGGCCGCACGCGCCAGCCGCGTTGGCGACGAATGCCACCAATAACGCAGCAGCCATGGCGCAATGCGCGGCAGAAAGCGCACGTGGTAGCTGACGTCGGGCGTGTTGTTGCGGGCATAGCGCCACAGGCTGCGCCAATCCCTGGGAAAGGCGTACGGAATCACGCTGGCCCGTTCAATCAGGCCCGCGTTGCCATAGCTGGTTTCTTCGCCCGGCCCCTTTCGGTCCAGCAGCACCACCGAACGGCCGCGCGCCAAAAGATGCAGGGCCGTACTGACGCCGACAATGCCAGCGCCCAGAACCACAACGTCTGTTTTCATGCGCCGAATTCTGCGCTTGCGCCCCCATGTTCGGCAAGCGACGCGCATCGTAGAATCGCGCTCGTCGCTCCCCTCATCAAATTCCCGCTGCTTCGGCAAACATCTGAAACAATTGGTATCATGCGCGTCGGCATGGCCGCGTTGACCGTACGCGCCAGCCTCTTCAGATTGCCGGACGCCGTTGTCCGGGCCGCCACTTTCAAGTCAGGTATGGACAGCTCTCCCCTTATTCCCGCCGCCCTTTCCGTATCGCGCCACAGCGTATTCATCTACACCGAAGAACAGCGCGGCAACCAGCTGGTTGAATCCCCGGTCATCGGCATGCTGTCCGATATTTCCGGCTCCGAAAAACTGCTGGTGGTGCAAGACCCGCACAGCGGCTTGAAGTTCATCTACCGTGTGGATCACGAAAGCAGCAATCTGGACGCCGCCGCCATTACGGAACACGAGCCCGCGGCGTTCGACGGCAAGACCTCGGTGCAGATCAACGCCATGTCGTACCGCCTGGGCAGCGCCGAGAGCGCGATGAAATTGCTGCGGGGCAAAACGCAATGGATCCAGGACAAGGGATCGGTGTTGTCGGTGTTGCTGCAAAATGCGGCCGCCCGCAAGACCCGTTTCGCCTCGGCGCGCATCGAGCGCGACCGCATGCGCAAGGTGCCGGCGGGCGTGCCGATCGAATACCTGCCTACATAAATCGGATGGCGCCAGCCGGTCGCGCCTTATCCACAATTTCTGTGGATAAGGCAGCCGCCGATGCAAGGCGGGCGGCCTTTTGGGGGATGCGCAACGGGCTGCGCAAAGTTTGATCAGGCACGGTTTTGGCGCCGCCCGGATGGCATCCGCCAAGTTTGCCGCGCCGCCGCAACGTCGTTGGTGATATTCTCCGCAGGCGCCACGATACGAAACGTATCTGGCCGGCCACGTGCCCGCGCAAGCGGACTCTTTTCCCAAAACAGATAGCCACAGCATGTCAGCAGCCACCCGCGTGCTTGCCCTTGGATCGCGTCACGTGCGTACGCCGGCGCGTACCCCGCCGTGACCATTATCGTTGTCGACGATCACGGTGACTGGCGCGACACCATCGTCGAGACCATCCAGGACCTGGGGCTGGACAAAGCCATCCTGACCGCGGGATCGCTGGCCGAACTGGACCAACTGCTGCTGACCGTCACGCCGGGCATCCTCGTGCTGGACGCCATGCTGCCCGACGGCGACGCCTTCACCCGCATTGCGCATCTGCGGACCTGCTATCCATCGATGGGCATCATCATGCTGACCGGCCGCCTGCTCAGCGAAGACAAGGTGTCCGGCCTGAGCCTGGGCGCCGACCATTATCTGACCAAGCCCGTCAACCTGGCCGAACTGGGCGCCACCCTGGTGTCGTTGTCGCGGCGGCTGCGCGTGGTGCCCGCAACAGGCATGCACGATGCCGAATCCGATGCGTGGCGTTTTGATCCCTCGCGCCGCACGCTGGTTTCGCCCGAGCGCGTCTGCGTGGACATCACCGACACCGAATGCCGCTTGATCGGCGCGCTGATCCAGGCCGCGCCACTGCCGCTATCACGCGGGCGGCTGGTCGAAGCGCTAGGCGCCAGCGTCGACGCCTACGACACCCACAGGCTGGACGCCCACATGCATCGCCTGCGCCGCAAACTGCGCGCGCTGGCGGGCGGCGACATGGGCATCCGCACCGTGTACGGCGTAGGCTATGTCTGCACCACGCCCGTGCAGGTCGTGGGCAATTCCAAACCCTGAGCCGATCCTTCCCGATTTCATGACTTCTGCCATCCGCCCCCGCCGCTCCGTCCTCTACATGCCCGGCGCCAACGCGCGTGCGCTGGACAAGGCCCGCAGCCTGGACGCCGACGCGTTGATTCTTGACCTGGAAGACGCCGTCGCGCCCGATGCCAAGGCCCAGGCGCGCGTGCAAGTGGCCGCGGCGCTGACGGCGGGCGGCTATGGCCGGCGCGAGTGCATCGTGCGCATCAACGCGCTGGACACGCCCTGGGGGCTGTACGATGTAGCAGCCATTGCGCGAGCGGGCGCTGACGCCGTGCTGCTGCCGAAGGTGCAATCCTCCGCGCAGCTGCACGCCCTGGCCGACGCGCTGGATGCCGCCGGCGCGCCGCCGGATCTGCCGCTGTGGGCCATGGCCGAGACGCCGCTGGGCTTTCTGCGCCTGGACGCCATTGCGGCCGGCCACCCCAGGCTGGCCGCCATCGTGGTCGGCACGTCGGACCTGGTCAAGGACCTGCACGCGCGCCACACCCCGGGCCGCGAAGAAACATTGCTGGCGCGGTCGATGGCCGTCATGGCCGCGCGGGCCCACGGCCTGGCGGTGCTGGACGGCGTGCATCTGGACTTACACGACGACGCCGGTTACGCCGCCACCTGCCGCCAGGGGCGCGACCAGGGGTTCGACGGCAAGACGCTGATTCATCCCAAGCAGATCGCGGCCGCCAACGCGGCGTTTGCACCGACCGACGATGAAGTGGCGCTTGCCCACAAGCGCCTGGACGCGTGGCGCGCCGCCCAGGCCCAAGGCTTGGGCGTGGCCGTGGTGGACGGGGCGCTGGTTGAAAACCTGCATGCGCAAGAGGCCGAGCGCGTCTTGGCTTTGGCTGCCGCCATCGCGGGCGCATAGCCCGCTTCTGACGACCCAAAGCCAGCACGCGGGCAATATGCTGCTGTTTTGCCGCAACAATCAGAGCAAAACACGTCTGAATCCTGCCAGGATCCCGCTCGAATCCTGCTCACGGCACAGCGCCGGCTGCGCCAAGGCGCGCGGCCCGGTACAATAGCGCCCACGATTGGACGACGCCCCTACCCTGGGGCGTGTCTTTTTTCTATTCGCGCCCGCTGTCCTGCCGCTGTTTGGTTATTGTCTTGCCGATGTTTTGTCGCTGCCTTTGGCCGCGGCGCCGGCCACCCAGGCATTTGCGCGCGAACTCGCCCGGTTCCCTTTTTTGCGCCGCCCCTTGTGGCGGGAGCCACGCCGCGCGCTTGCCGCGCCACCCCCCTGCCCCAAGATTCATGATCCGCTTCCAACAAGTTTCACTCATGCGCGGCGTCAAGCCCTTGCTCGACAAGGTCGACCTGCTCTTGAACCCCGGCGACAAGATCGGCCTGATCGGCGCCAACGGCGCCGGCAAGTCCAGCCTGTTCGGCCTGTTGCGCGGCACGCTGCACGCGGACCAGGGCGACCTGGACTACCCGTCCAGCTGGCGCATGGCCTACGTGGCGCAGGAAACCCCCGCGCTGGACCGCCCCGCCATCGAATACGCGATTGACGGCGACGTCACCTTGCGCAAGCTGGAAGCCGAACTTGCCGCCTTGGAAGCCGAACCGGAAAGCGCCGAAAACGGCCTGCGCATGGGCGACATCTACGCCGCGCTGGCCGACGCAGATGCCTACACCGTGCACTCGCGCGCCGAACAACTGCTGACCGGACTGGGCTTCACGCAAGAACAGATGCACCTGCCGCTGACCAGTTTTTCCGGCGGCTGGCGCATGCGCCTGAACCTGGCGCAAGCGCTGATGTGCCCGTCCGACCTGCTGTTGCTGGACGAGCCCACCAACCACTTGGACCTGGACGCCATCATCTGGCTGGAAGACTGGCTCAAGCGCTATGCCGGCACGCTGATCGTCATCTCGCACGATCGCGACTTCCTGGACGGCGTGGTCAACGTCATCGTCCATATCGACGAACGCAAACTGCGCCGCTACTCGGGCAACTATTCGTCGTTTGAACGCCAGCGCGCCGCGCAACTGGAATTGGCGCAAGGCATGATGGAAAAGCAGATGCGCCAACGCTCGCACCTGCAATCCTTTATCGACCGCTTCAAGGCCCAGGCCAGCAAGGCACGCCAGGCGCAAAGCCGCATCAAGGCGCTGGCCCGCATGGAAGAGATGGCGCCCCTGCGTGCCGCCGCCGAATTCTCGTTTGAATTCCGCGAGCCGCTGCGCGCGCCCAACCCCTTGCTGACCATGGACAAGGTCAGCGCGGGCTACCGCGTGGAATGCGAAGACACGCAGGCCGTGTCCGACAAGATCATCGTGTCCGGCATCAACTTTTCGTTGCAAGCCGGGCAACGCATCGGCTTGCTGGGCATCAACGGCGCGGGCAAGTCCACGTTCATCAAGACCATCGCCGGCGACCTCACCACGTTGGCCGGCGACACGCAATTCAACAAGGGCCTGTCCATCGGCTACTTTGCCCAGCACCAGGTCGAAATGCTGCGCCACGACGAATCGCCGCTGTGGCACATGACGAAGCTGGCGCCCACGGTGCGCGAACAGGAACTGCGCAACTTCCTGGGCAGCTTCAACTTCAACGGCAACATGGCCACCAGCTCGATCGCGCCGTTCTCCGGCGGTGAAAAGGCGCGCCTGGCGTTGGCGCTGATCGTCTGGCAGCGCCCCAACCTCTTGCTGCTTGACGAGCCCACCAACCACCTGGATCTGGAAACGCGTGAAGCGCTGACTACCGCGCTGGCGCAATTCGAAGGCACCTTGATGCTCGTATCCCACGACCGCCACCTGCTGCGCGCCACCACCGATGAGTTCATCATCGTGGCCGACGGCGCCGTGCGTCCGTTCGATGGCGACCTGGACGACTACAAGGACTGGCTCTACAAAACCAAACTGGCCGCCAAAGCCGCCTGATCGCGATACAATCCCGCGAATTGCCCGCACGCGTCCTTGATGCGTCGTTTGCGAGGCGGCCTTCAACCCCGTCCCGCTGTCCGCGGGACGCGTTTTTTCAGCGCTCGTAGATGACGATCAAAGAACAACTATTTCTCGCCAGCCAGTATCTTGCGCCCCATCACCTGGTGTCGCGCTTCTTCGGATACGCCTCAGACTGCCGGGAACCCGCGGTCAAGAACTGGATGATTTCGCGCTTTGTCCGCAAGTATGGCGTCGACATGCGCGAAGCGCTGCAAGAAGACCCGTTGGCCTACGACTGCTTCAATGACTTCTTCACGCGCGCGCTGAAAGACGACGCTCGCCCGCTGGACGACGAACCCGGTTCCGTGCTCTGTCCGGCCGACGGCGCGATCAGCCAGTTGGGCGCCATCGAGCAAGGCCGCATTTTCCAGGCCAAAGGCCACAGCTACGGCCTGGTTGACCTGCTGGGCGGCGACGTTGAGCGAGCCGCGCCGTTTCAAGGTGGCGAATTTGCCACGGTCTACCTGTCGCCCAAGGACTATCACCGCGTGCACATGCCGGTGGCCGGCACGCTGCGCGAAATGATCCATGTGCCTGGCCGCTTGTTCTCGGTCAACCCACTGACGGCGCGCAACGTGCCGCGCCTGTTCGCGCGCAACGAACGCGTGGTCTGCATCTTTGATACCGAGCATGGTCCGATGGCGCTGGTGCTGGTGGGTGCGATGATCGTTGCGTCGATCGAAACCGTGTGGGCCGGCCTGGTCACGCCCTATAAGCGCCGAGTAAAAGCGGTGCGCTATGACGCCGCCGCGCGCGCGCCGATTCATCTGGAAAAAGGCGCGGAAATGGGCCGGTTCAAGCTGGGGTCCACCGCCATCGTATTGTTCGGCCCGGACCAGATCCGGTGGGCCGACACGCCGTCGGTGCTGGGCCCGGTGCGCATGGGCGAACTGCTGGCCCTGCCCAAGCATCGTTGAATGCGCTGACCCTGGCCGGGTCATTCATTAAAAGCGAATAAGTTCGTCGCCTTTTATTCGCTTTTCGCAGTCATGCTGCGTCGGTAGATTACGGACTTTCCCAGGTCCAGTCTTTCTTCCGACGCCCTACTGCCATGACGACATCCACGCTGACTATGACTCCTGCCGACACCTCGGCGGGCAACGCAGCCACGACCTCGGCCGCTCCGCCCGCCCCATCGGCGGCGACTGCCGCACAGCCGCTGCCGCGCGCGCTGGCCCGAATGCTGTCGTTGGACGATTTTGAAGCCGCTGCGCGCCGACGCCTGCCCCGCCCCATCTTCGGCTACGTGGCGGGCGCGGCGGAAGACAATCAATCCCTGCACGACAACCGACGCGCGTTCGCGCAATACGGTTTTGCGCCGCGTGTGTTGGTCGACGTGTCGAAGCGCACGCAGCGCACCGAGTTGTTCGGACGCAGCTACGACTCGCCTTTCGGCATTGCGCCGATGGGCATCAGCGCGCTGTCGGCCTATCGCGGCGACGTGGTGCTGGCCCGCGCCGCGCGCGACGCCGGCATTCCGGCCATTCTCAGCGGCACCTCGCTGATCCCCTTGGAAGCAGTCATCCAGCAAGCGCCGGGCACCTGGTTCCAGGCCTATCTGCCGGGCGATCCGGCCAAGATCGACGCGCTGGTCGAACGCGCCCGGCGCGCCGGCTACGAGACCTTGGTGCTGACTGTGGATATTCCAGTGTCCGCGAACCGAGAAAACAATGTCCGCACCGGTTTCTCTACGCCGCTCAAGCCCAGCTTGCGATTGGCGTGGGACGGCCTGACCCGGCCGCGCTGGCTGGCGGGCACGTTCCTGCGCACGCTGATGGCGCACGGCATGCCGCACTTTGAAAACTCGTTCGCCACGCGCGGCGCGCCAATCGTATCCGCGTCGGTATTGCGCGACTTCACCGCGCGCGATCACCTCAGCTGGCAGCATGTGGCCCGCATCCGGCGGCAATGGCCGGGCACCTTGATCATCAAGGGCATCCTGCATCCGCAAGATGCGGCGCTGGCCCGGCAGCATGGCGTGGACGGCGTGATCGTGTCCAACCATGGCGGACGCCAACTGGATGGCGCGATCTCGCCGCTGCGCGCGCTGCCCGGCGTGGTGGACGCGGCGGGTGACATGACCGTGATGATGGATAGCGGCGTGCGGCGCGGCGGCGATGTGCTCAAGGCCCTGGCGCTGGGTGCGCGCTTCGTGTTCGTGGGCAGGCCGTTCAACTACGCGGCGGCGGTGGGTGGCCAGGCCGGTGTCGCCCACGCCATCAATCTTTTGCGCGCCGAAGTGGACCGCAACATGGCAATGCTGGGCATCAATAGCGTGCACGAGATGAACGCGGGCTTGCTGTGGCGCGACGCAACGGCTGCCGGCGCGTCCTAAGCCCGCGGCCCGGCATAGAATGGCGTTTCCCTTGCCCGCCCCGCGCCCGCCGTGTCCCTACGCCAATCCTCGTTCTTCCTGCGCTTTTTGACCCTGGGCGCCCTGGCCCATGTCTATGTGGGCGCGCGCCTGATTCCCGACGCGCAACTGTCCGCCGCCGGCGCCGCCGCCGCCATCATCGGCTTGCTGCTGTCGTGCATCCTGATTCCGTTGGGCATGCTGGCCCGCTCTTCCATCAACCCGCCCTGGGGCGACCGCATTGCATGGGTCGGCCTCTTGGCGATGGGGCTGTTTTCGTCCCTGTTCGTGCTGACCGTCATTCGCGACGCGGCATTGCTGGTGACCTGGGGTGTGGCGTGGCTGGCTAATGCCGACCTGCCCTGGCCCGACGTGCGGCGCTACAGTGCGTGGACGGTGGCCGGGCTGGCATTGGCGGGCACGCTTGTCGGCTTCTACAACGCGCGCAGCCGGGCGCGGGTGGTCGATGTGGACGTCCCCATCGACGGCCTGCCGCAAGACCTGGACGGGTTCACCATCGTGCAGATCAGCGATGTCCACGTCGGGCCCACCATCAAGAAACGCTATGTGCAAGCCATCGTGGATGGCGTCAACGAATTGCTGCCGGACATGGTCGCCATCACCGGCGATGTGGTGGACGGCAGCGTCGAGCATCTGTCCGATCAGGCCAGCCCGCTAGGAACCTTGCGCGCCCCCTACGGCGTATACCTGGTGACCGGAAACCATGAATACTATTCAGGCGCCACGGCCTGGATTGCCGAATTTCGGCGCATGGGACTGCGGGTGTTGTTGAACGAGCATGCCGTTATTCACCCCTCGGGCCTGCCCGTGGTGGTGGCGGGCGTAACGGACTACAGCGCCGGTGCGTTCGATCCGCAGCAGCGCAGCAACCCCAAAGCCGCGCTGGCAGGCGCGCCGCCCGATGCCTGCGCCCGCATCCTGTTGGCGCATCAACCGCGCAGCGCCGCCGCCGCGCAACCGCTGGGCTATCACTTGCAGTTGTCGGGCCACACTCATGGCGGCCAGTTCTTTCCGTGGGGTTTCTTCGTGCGCTTTCAGCAGCCCTACACGGCGGGGCTGCATCGCCTGGGCAAGATGTGGGTGTACACCAGCCGGGGCACGGGATACTGGGGCCCGCCCAAGCGGCTGGGCGCGCCGTCCGAAATCACGCGGCTACGGCTGCGGGTGGCGCGGCCGGCGTAGTGAGCCTCGGCCGTCAGCTTCGGCAGTCACGTTTGACCGTCACGTTTGGCCGCTCCGTTCCGCCGTCACGTTCCGCCGTCCCGTTCTGCCGTCCCGTCCCGCCTTCACGTTCTGCCAGCGCGCGCGCTCCCCCCCCTGCACGCCGCCCTCTCCCGGTGCTTCCTAGTCCGCCACTTCCGCCGCGTTGTCGGGCAGCGGCCCGCGTTCCAGATAGCTGGTCAGCGCGATATCGCTGGTGGTGTTGGTGATGCCGTCTATCTGATGGATGCGCGCCAGCAGTAATTCCAGCGCCTGCGTGTCGCGCACCCGCACTTTCAACAGCATGGCGCTCTTGCCGGTGATGGTGTGGATCTCTTCCACCTCGGTCAGTTCGGCCAGGCCCAGCACCTGCTGCGTAATGCTCCAGTTGGCGGTGTCCACATGCACGAAAGCCAGCAATGGTCGGCCAATACGCGCGCCGTCCAGGCGGGCCGCGATGCCTTTGATCAGCCCGTCGCGCTTCAAGCGCTTGACGCGTTCATGCACGGCCGGGGCGGAAAGGTTCAATAACTTGCCCAGTTCGGCGTAACTGGGGGTAGCGTCGCCAGCCAGCAGCGTTAATAGTTTTCTGTCGCGATCGTCTAGGTCTGGCATCGGAATCAAGTTCTGCCTTACGGCATTCGAACTTTTATGGAATAAGGAGTTATCGGCGTAAACCCTTATTTTATTCCAATAAAATTCGGCGCATGCAAAATCCTGGCAATCAAACTTCGAAGCAGGCGTCGCCCGTACCCGCACTGATGTTCGCCGTCAGCGTGGTCGGGTCGAACGGCCTGGCGCTCAGTCCGATACTGACCGATGTGGCGCAGTCCTTTTCGACTTCGGCGTTAACCATCAGCACCGCCATTTCGGCCTACGGCGCAGCCACCGCCGCCAGCGCCTTCTTCCTGGCGGGTCGCATCGACCGCATCGGCATCCGCCGTTCGCTGCTGGGCGCAATGCTGGTGCTGATTGCCGCCCTGCTGCTTTCCGCCACGGCGCCGCACTGGCTGGTGCTGACCGCCGCGCAAGCCTTGGCCGGCGCCGCCGCCGGGGTGATTCTGCCCGCCGCCTACGGGTCGGCGTCGCTGGTGGCGCCTGCGGGCCAAGAGGCGCGCACCTTGGGCCGCGTGATCGCGGGGTGGTCGGTGTCGCTGGTGGCGGGCGTGCCCTTGTCCGCGCTGATCTCGGATGCCGTCGGCTGGCGTGCCACCTATGGCACGTTGGCGCTGTGCGCCACGATTGCGCTGCTTGGCCTGCGCAAGCTGCCCGAGCGTCGCGTGCAGAACGCCGCGCCGCTACGCTTGTCGCGGCTGCTGGCGCCGCTGTCCTATCGCGATGTGCCGGTGCTGTTGTTGGCCTGCCTGGCGTTCTCGTCCGCGTTCTATGGCGTGTACGCGTTTCTGGCCGACCACGTCCGGGCCTTGCTGGCGCTGTCGGCCGGTCAGGTCGGCTTCATTGCCTTCGCCTATGGCGCGGGCTTCATGCTGGCGGGTTTTGCCGGCGCGCCGCTGATCGAAAGGTTGGGACCGCGCCGCGCGTTGCCGCTGGCCCTGGCCACGATTGCCTTGGTGTATCTGGTGTTGCTGCCCGCCGCTCACGCGTTGGCGGCGGTGTTGGCGCTTGCCGTGCTGTGGGGCGCGGCCTCGCAGATCAGCCTGAACCTGCTGGTGTTGCTGCTGTCTCGCGCCCGGCCGGACGAGCGCGGCGCCGTGCTGGGCTTGAACACCTGCACCACCTACCTGGGCGCCAGCGTGGGGACGGCGGTGGCCGGCACGCTGTACACGCATATGGGCTTTGAAGCACTGGGCCTGTGCGCAGCGGCCGCCGTGGGCGTGGCAGCGCTGGGTTTGCACTGGCGCCTGAACGGGCGGCGCGCAGGTCGGCGCGAGGCTGCGGCGTAGGCGGCAGACGGGCTGCCACGCGGTCTGCGACCCAAGGGGCCACACAAGCCACACGAGCCACACGAGCCACACCAGCCACACAAGCCACACAAGCGGCCCCCGGGCAGCCGCGCAGGCCACCTTTTACCAGGGGAAGCTGATCAGGTCGCCGTAAAGACGCTTCAGGGTCGTTTTGACCTCGGGCGAGTTCTGGTAGATCGAAATGAATTTCAACAGGCGCGGGTCCTGCGCCTTGTCGGGCGTGGTCACCCAGCGGATGGCGTAGCGGCGGATGCTGGCCGGGTCCGTATTGTCGAACGCCAGCCCGTCCTTTTCGTTCAGCCCGGCCTGCTTGGCAAACGTGGTGTACGTCACCGAGGCCGTCACGTCGTCAAAGGTGCGGGCCGACTGCGAGCCTTCAATCTGCACGAACTTCAAGCGCTTGGGGTTGGCCACCACGTCTTGCAACGTGGCCTGGTGCGCCACGCCCGGGGTCAGCTGGATCAGCCCGATCGACTCCAGCAGCAATAAGGCGCGGCCGGTATTGACGGGGTCGTTGGGCACGGCAATGGTGGCGCCGTCGGGCACCGTGTCGCCCTTTTTCAGCTTCTTCGAGAACAGGCCGATGGTGGTCGAATAGCCATAGGCAATCGGCGTCAGGTTGGCGCCCCGGCGCTGGTTGAACAGTTGCAGGAATGGCTCGTGCTGAAAGAAGTTTGCATCCACCGAGCCGTCGGCCACGGCAATGTTGGGCAACACCCAGTCGTTGAATTCCACCAGCTTCACGTCCAGGCCTTCTTTCTTGGCCTGGGCAATGGCAATTTCAGTGGCTTCATTGGCCACGCTGGGAATGACGCCAATGCGCAAGGGCTTTTCCTGGGCGGCGGCGGTGGCGCACAGCACCACGGACAAAGCCGCCACGGTAGCGCCGCGCGTCAACGTTGAAAGCAAGGAATGCAAAAGCATGAGAGCCATCCAGAAGTCATGAAGAATCGGCCGGCGTGATCGGTATCGACGTGACGGCGCAGGCGCTATTGTGCAGCAGCCGGCCAAGGCGCGCGTTACTATCCGCCATGATGAACCCCACCGGAGTCCACCACTTGCACACCCCCGCCAGCTTGCCCACCCAAATCACCCTGATCGGCGCGCCTACCGACATCGGCGCGGGCGCACGCGGCGCGTCGATGGGCCCCGAGGCCCTGCGGGTTGCCAACCTGGGCCCCGTCATCGAAGCACAGGGTTTTGAAGTGATCGATCGCGGCAACCTTTACGGCCCGGCCAACCCGTGGCTGCCTCCGGAAAACGGCTATCGGCATCTGGAGGAAGTGGCGGCCTGGAACCAGGTGGTACACGATGCCGTCTATGCCGAACTGACGCTGAACCGCCTGCCGATTCTGCTGGGCGGCGATCACTGCTTAGGCATCGGGTCCATCAGCGCCGTGGCGCGCCATTGCCGCGAGTCCGGCAAAAAGCTGCGCGTTTTATGGCTGGATGCGCACGCGGATTTCAACACACATGCGCTCACGCCCACAGGCAATATCCACGGCATGCCGGTGGCCTGCCTGTGTGGGTACGGACCGGCGCAGATCACGGGCATGTCCGGTCAGACGCCCGATATCGAAGCCGGCTGGGTCCGCCAGATCGGCATACGCAGCGTGGACCAGGGCGAGAAGCGCCTGGTGCACGAAGCCGGCCTGGAAGTGTTCGACATGCGCTATCTGGACGAAATGGGCATGCGCGCCACCATGGAAACCGCCCTGGCCGGGCTGGATGCCGACACCCATCTGCACGTGAGCTTTGACGTCGATTTTCTTGACCCCGACATCGCGCCCGGCGTGGGCACAACGGTGCCCGGCGGCCCCACCTACCGCGAAGCGCAGCTGTGCATGGAAATGATTGCCGACACCGGCCTGATGCGCTCGCTGGACGTGGTGGAGCTGAACCCCGCGCTGGACGTGCGCAACAAGACGGCCGAAGTCGCGGTGGACTTGATCGAAAGCCTATTCGGTAAATCGACGTTGATGCGCCGGGGCAGCTGAGGCCCGCCGCCTGGCGCATCCCTGTTGGTGCGCCGCTGCTGGTGCGCCGCTGCTGGTGCGCACGCTGCCGGCAGCCCGGATGTACACCCCCCGCTGCTAACACTCCCTACCCCGCGCGCGCCCGCCTGATGGCGTCGGCCGCGTCCGTCAGATACGCCAGGTTCTGATCCCGCCGTTCCCACACGCGCGGGGTCGGGCCGGCCATGCACAGCGCGTACCATTCCCCGCCCAGATCCAGCGCCACGGCAAGGCCCGTCAGGTCAGCCACGCTTTCACCCACGTTGGCCGCCCAACCGCGCGTCTGCACTTGCAGAATGTCTGCCAGCAAGGCGTCGCGCGTGGTCAAGGTGCGTTCCGTGTGGCTGGCGTAGCTGACGCTGGCCAAGACGCTGTCGCGCTCGGCGGGCGGCAGGCGCGCCAGCACCGCCTTGGCCACCGCGCTGGTGTGCAGCGGCCGGCGCTCGCCGGGGCGCGCGGCGTAATGCACCGGTTGCGTGGATTCCACCACGTCCAGGAACACCACGGCGCCATCCTGGATCTTGCCCAGCATGACCGTCTCATTGGCCGCGTCGCGCAATGCCAGCAGATGCGGCCGGACCTGTTCCAGCCAGGGGTCACCCGCCTGTATCAGCGCGCTCATTGCTTGCAGCCGCGCCGTGGGGTAATAGCCGCCGCGCCGCCGCACTTCGTACAGATAGCCGCGCGCCACCAACGTGCGCACAAGCGCCAGGCAACTGGACATGGGCGCGCCCAGCCCTTGCGCCAATTCGGTTAGCGGCATGGGCCGGCGCGCCTGCGCAAAAAGCTCGATCAAGTCCAGCGTGCGGGCTACAAGTTTCACTTCCATGGTGGCGACCCCTGTGCGGATTTACCGTCGCAAAAAGTGCAAATCTGCTAGGTATTCCACTATGTTGACTTTTCATATGGGCGAACCTAAATTCTTGCACAGGAATTATCTTTCACCAATAGGAATTCCTTTTCAGCCGGCCAGAGGTCCGGCTGCCCGTCAGCGGTACCGCGTCAACACCAAAAATTCAAACCATACGGCCCGGCAAAGGGTCGGGGAGACAGACAGATGCGTATCAAACCCCTGTTGGCGGCCCTGGCCGCCACGATGGCCGCGTGCGCGGCCCATGCCCAGTCGGATGTCGTGCGCCTTGGCGTGTCCAATGACCGTTCGGGCATTTACTCGGACCTGGGCGGGCTGGGTTCCGAAATGGCCGTGCGGATGGCGGTCGAGGATTTCAACGGCAAGGTCGCTGGCAAGACCGTCGAAGTCGTGGGTGCGGACAATCAGAACAAGGCCGATGTGGCCTCGGCACTGGTGCGGCGATGGTTTGACACGCAGGGCCTGGTTGCCGTGGTGGACGGCGGCGCCAGCTCGGCCGGCTTGGCGGCCCAGGGCGTGGCTCGCGAAAAAGGCGGCACGGCGCTGATCAGCGGCGGGTTTGCCGGAGACTTTAGCGGCAAGCAATGCAGCAACCTCAGCACGCAATGGGCGCCGGACACCTACGCGCTTGCCAACGCCGTGGTCAAAAGCGTGGTCGAGGGCGGCGGCAAGTCCTGGTACTTCATCACCACCGACTACGTATTCGGCAAGTCCCTGGAAAGCAACGCCAGCCGCTTCGTGCAGGACGCGGGCGGCAAGGTGATCGGCAGTACGCGCCACCCGCTGGGGGCCATGGATTTTGCATCGTTCCTGGTGCAGGCGCAGGCATCGAAGGCGGACGTCGTGGGGCTGGCTAGCGCGGGCGGCGACCTGGTCAACCTGATCAAGCAGGCGCAGGAATTTGGGCTGACAGGCGGCAAGCAGCGCCTGCTGACGTTCCTGACCTTCATCAACGACGTGCAAGCCATGGGCTTGCCGGTAGCGCAAGGGCTGACCTTTCCCACCGGCTTTTATTGGGACGCCGACGACGACACCCGCGCCTGGACGCAGCGCTGGCAGAAAAAGATGGGCGTGACGCGCCCGCCTTCCATCGTGCAGGCGCTGAGCTACGTGGCCACCACCCACTATTTGCAGGCCGCCCAGGCGGCGGGCACCTTCGAAGGCGCCGCGGTCAACAAGAAGATGCGCGAATTGCCCATCACCACCAAGCTCATCAAGAACGCCCGCATCCGCCCCGAAGACGGGCGCGTCATCATGGACCTGTATCTGGTCGAAGTGAAAAAGCCCGCCGAATCCAAGTACCCCGGCGACTTCTACCGCATCCTGTCCACCGTGCCGGGCGACAAGGTATTCGTATCCCTGGCCGACAGCGAATGCCCCCTGGTAAAAAAGTGAATATCGTTCCCCCGCGCCCGGGTGTAGTCTGCTGGCTATAAAAAACCACGAAGGAGACCTTTCCATGAAGTGCTATTGCGTTGTGAACTTTCGCGAACCCTTGCAGGAAATGGACGCACCCACGCCGACCCCGCAAGGCACGCAGGTGCTGTTGAAGGTTCGCGCCGCAGGGGTGTGCCACAGCGATATCCACTTGTGGGAAGGCGGCTACGACCTGGGCCAGGGGCGCACCCTGGCGCTGAAAGATCGCGGCGTGTCGCTGCCGCTGACCATGGGCCATGAGACCGTGGGTAGCGTGGCGGCCGCCGGACCCGACGCGCAGGGCCTGTCCAGCGACAAGAATTACCTGGTGTACCCGTGGATCGGCTGCGGAAAATGCGCACCGTGCCAGGCGGGCATGGAGAACCATTGCAGCGCGCCGGCCTGCCTGGGCGTGCATCGCGCCGGCGGCTACGCCGACCACATCCTGGTGCCGCACCCCAAATACCTGATCGACATCGGCGACCTGGAACCGGCACAGATCGCCCCCTATGCCTGCTCGGGCCTGACCACTTATTCCGCGCTGAAGAAGATCGGCGCGGACGTATACCGCGAACATCCCGTGGTGATCTTCGGCGCGGGCGGCCTGGGCTTGATGAGCCTGACACTGATCAAGGCCCTGGGCGGCGCCGGCGCCATCGTGGTCGATATCGACCCGGCCAAGCGCCAGGCGGCCCTGGACGCCGGCGCGCTGGCCGCCATTGATGGCGCCGCGCCCGACGCCGCGCAGCAAATCATCAAGGCCGCCGGGGGCAAGCCGGTGCAGGCCGCTATCGATTTGGTTGGCGCGCCCGCCACGACGTCGCTGGCGTTCGACTTCCTGACCAAGGGCGGCAAGCTGATCATCGTGGGCCTGTTCGGCGGCGCATCGTCGTGGCCCATCGCGCTGATTCCAATGAAGGCCATGTCCATCATCGGCAGCTACGTCGGCAACCTGGCCGAATTGCAAGAGCTGATGGAACTGGTGCGCGCGGGCAAGGTGCCGCCGATGCCGGTGCACCGCCACGCCTTGGCCGAGGCCGACAGCGTGCTGGCCGCGCTGCGGGCCGGCAAGGTGGTCGGCCGCGCGGTGTTGACCAACGATTGACGGGCTGGCCGCGCCATGAAAAAGGGAGCCCCGGGGCTCCCATTTTTTTGCGGCTAGGCACCGTTCACGCCGCTTTCAAGCGCGGGTCATAAACGAAACGTTCGCGACGCACCACCACGATGTTCTCCGCGTCCGGGTGCGCCGGGTTGATCAGCAGATTGCAGTCGGGCACCCCGCGATACGGCACGATCGCGCTGGGCAGCTCCAGCACTGCGGACACGCCGGATGCGACCCAGTTGTCGCCCACCGTCTGCGAGGCCTCGGCAAACGGCACCGCTTCCCAGAACGGATAGTTGCGCTGCAACTGATCCACCGTGAGCACCTGGCGCGCATCATGCACGGCGCGTGGCACCGCCACTTCAATCAGGTAACGGTTGGCCTGCTCGGATGCGCGCGCGGCAAAATGCACCACGGTTTCCAGCACCGCCAGCGCCACGCTGGCCGACGTGTACACCACCGCCGTGCCGGGGCTGTTGTAGCGCCCGCCCACCGCTGCCGCCCCCGCGCCGCTCAGGTCGTCAGCGCGGTATTTTCCCGCCGTGGTGCCAATGCGCCACAGCGAAATGAAGTCGCTCATGCGTACACGCCCGCCGCTGCCCGGGCCAGGGTGTCCTCCACGATCCGGCTGCTGGCGTCGGACGTCAGCAGCGACAAGGGCTTGACGTTGCCCAGCGCGGGCACCGGCGTGTTCAGCCATTGCACCGCTTCTTCATCGCTGCCCAGCACCTGTCGCGCCACACGCGCCACCCGGGCCACGCGCGCCAGGCGGTCGGATTCCCCCAACGGCAGCATCTGCCCTTCGCGGGTCCAACGCGACAGCGACGCCGCTTTGACTTCGGTAATGGCCATGATTTCGGACTTGGGCACCTGAAGGAAATCGGCCGCGTCGTCCACCATCTGCGCAGGCAGGCCGCGCCGCACATCGCGCGCCATATCGCTCAGCGGGCTATCCACCAATTCCTGGAACAACTGCTTGGCGCGCGGCACGGCGCGGCGCGGCGGCCGGGCCGACGAGGCGTCACGCTTTTCGGCGGATTTTCCGGTAATGGACAGGGTCATGTTGCGCTCCGGTTGGCGGCTGGGCGGACAGCGGGCGCCGCTCAAAGTCAAACAAAGATATTCCAAACAGAATTTATAATATCTCATTTGGAATTCGTGTCGCAAGGGCCAAATGCGCCGCTGTTCTGCCGGGCATGCACCGCATTTGGGCATATCATAGGCGGCGTTACACACGAACAACGATAAGGATTGGCAATGACGGACCGGCAGCTGACGATACTTGCGGCGCTTAATCTCATGGTGGCGGTGGGCGCGGGCGCGTTTGGCGCGCATGGTCTGAAGCGGATGCTGACGCCCGAGCTGCTGTCCGTCTGGCAGACCGGTGTGCTGTATCACCTGGTGCATGCGCTGGGCTTGTTCGTTATCGCGCTCCTGGGCGCACGCTTTGGGTCGCCGCTGCTGTCCGCTGCGGGGCTGGTGATGTTCGTGGGCATCGTGCTGTTTTCGGGCAGCCTCTACACGCTGTCGCTGACGGGCATCCACTGGCTGGGGGCCGTCACGCCGCTGGGCGGCACCGCGTTCCTGGCCGCATGGGCCATGGTGGCTTTGGCCGCCTATCGCGCCCAGGGCTGAACACGCCAAGCCATTTCGCTGCGCGCCCGGGTTTATCGCGTTTTTAAGCGGCGCGGTTTTCTACCCCCGGTTTTTACCCGTTTTTCTCTAACGGCGGCAGGAAGCGCCGCCTTTGCAGGTTTCCGATGTCTTCCTCGACTGTATTGCCCGCCGCCCGGGAACACTCCGCCTTTGCAGGCATCGCCTGCGTGGTGGGCGGCATCTTCTTTCTTACTCTCAGCGACGCCAACGCCAAATGGCTGGGCGCCCACTACAACCCACTTCAGATCCTGTTCCTGCGCGCCCTGATCGCGCTGCCCTTCGTCACCGCGCTGGCTTTGTGGCTGGGTGGGCGCCGCGTCATGCGCACCGCGCATCCCGGCTTGCATCTGCTGCGCGGCGCAATCAACGTCGTGTCGGCCTGTTGTTTCTACCTGGGCTTGCGCGCACTGCCCCTGGCCGAAGCCACCGCCATCGCATTTGCCGCGCCCTTGTTCGTGACGGCGCTGTCCGTGCTGATCCTGAAAGAGCGCGTCGACGGCAAGCGCTGGCTGGCGGTGCTGGCCGGCTTCGTGGGCGTGCTGATCGTGGTGCGCCCGGGCTCGGATGCCTTTCAGGCGGCCACGCTGTATCCGCTGACCACAGCCTTGCTATACGCCGTCATGATGATTACCGCGCGCGGCATCAGCCGCGCCGAAGGCATGTTGACAACCACGTTCTATATCGTGCTTGGGCAATTGATTTGTAGCGCGGTGGGCTTGCCGTGGGTGTGGCAGACGCCGGCCGCCGAACACCTGCCCTACTTCGGCGGCATCGCGCTTTTCAGCACATTGGGGCTGGCATTGATCACGCAGGGTTTCCGGATCGGGCCGGCATCGGTCGTTGCGCCGTTCGACTACACCGGTCTGATCTGGGCCACGATCCTGGGGTGGATCTTCTGGCGCGAAGCCCCCGACGCCTACGCTTATCTGGGCGCGCTGATCATCGCCGGCAGCGGCGTGTACATCGCAGTGCGCGAAGCCCGCGCCAAGGGCCGGCGGCGCGGCAAGGCCTGATAGGCCCGGCGCCGCGCGTTTCTTCAAGATTCGGCGGCCCCGCCACCCGGCCATCAACCCAGCGGTGCGACGCGCTATTCGGTCGGCGCCGGGAAATGCCGCCGCAGCACCCGCGCCACATTGGGTTCCTGCGCGGCCTGTCGCGCCACGGACGTCAACGCCGGGCATTCGGCCTGGAACCATGCCTGCCCCGGCCGCCAGTGCGTCATGACCGTCACATACAGGTCCAGCGCCGAGAAGCGCCGCCCCAGCATATGCGGCGCACCGGCCTGCTGCTCCAGCTCTTTCCACAACTCGGCGCGCCGCGTATGGATGCGTTCCCGCAGCAGATCCGCCCCGGCGCCTTCGCCCGCCCATTGCGCGGGAATGTCGCCATAGGTGAACGTCGGGTATACCGCGGCGACCAGCCGCAACAGCAGATTCAGGAAATGCGCTCGCTCGGGCTTGTCGGCGGCCGGCACCAGGCCCGCTTGCGGCGCCACATCGTGCAGATGCAGGATCATCGCGGCGCTTTCCGTCATGACCTCGCCTTCGGGCGTGATCAGCGTAGGCACCTGTCCCAGCGGGTTCAGGGCAAGCAAGCGGTCGCGCTCGGGGCCGGGCTTCAGGTACGGCACGTCCGTCAGCGTGTGCGGCACATTGGCCAGCACCAGCGCCATTTCCACAATGGCCGACCCGCAGCCGGCTGACCCGATCAATTCGTACGTCTTCATCGCTTACCCTCCTGATTGCGCTGGCGCTATCCGCAGCAGTTGCCCCGGCGATGCGTCCGTCAACACATACACATAACCGTCCGGCCCTTGCCGCACGTCACGTATGCGGCTCTTGCGATCCACCAGCAGCCATTCCTGGCCCACGACGCGGTTGCCGTCCAGCGTCAGGCGGATCAAATTCTGATTGCGCAGCGCGCCGATAAAGACGGAATGCTTCCAGGCCGGAAAGCGGTCGGCGTTGTAGAACGCCATGCCGCTGATAGCGGGTGACTTGGCCCACCAGAACAGCGGCGGCTCGGTGCCCGGCGCGGTCTCGCCCTTGGCCTCGGGGATGGGCTGGCCCGAATAGTTGATGCCGTAAGTCGCCAGCGGCCAGCCATAGTTCTTGCCCGGCTGCACCACATTGATTTCATCGCCGCCGCGCGGGCCGTGTTCGTTTACCCAAAGCTCGCCGGTCCAGGGGTTCATCGCCATGCCCTGCGGGTTGCGATGCCCATACGACCAGATTTCCGGCCGCGCCCCGGTCTTGCCCACGAAGGGGTTGTCGTCGGGCACCGAACCATCCAGCGTCAGGCGCACGATCTTGCCTTGCAGCTTGTCCAGGTCCTGCGCCGTGGGGCGCTGGTTGTTCTCGCCCAGCGAGATGAACAGGTGGCCTTTGCCGTCAAACACCAGGCGCGACCCAAAATGCAGACCCGAGGATAGCTTGGGCGCCTGCCGGAACAGCACCTTGAAGTCTTCCAGCGCGGTCGCATCGTCGGACAGCCGGCCACGGCCCACGGCGGTGCCGCTTTTATCACCGTCGGACTCGGCATACGACAAGTACACGTAGCGATCCTTAGCGAAGTCGGGCGACAGCGCCACGTCCAGCAAACCACCCTGCCCGCGCGCCGCCACGTTGGGCACGCCCGCCAGCGGCTTGGACAACCCGCCCGGCGTGCGCAACAGACGCAGATTGCCGGGCCGTTCGGTGATCAGCACGCCGCCGCCATCGGGCAGGAAAGCCAATGCCCAAGGATGATCCAGCCCACCGACAACCGCCGTCACGTTCGCCGGCACCGACGCGGGCTCCTGCGCGGCGCGAGCGGGCGTTGCGGCCCAGATGGCGCCGGCCAGTATCAACGTGGAGAAAGCAAAATAGGGAATCGCGCGCGAGCTTGCGGCGGTGCGTGACTGCATGGACATCTCCGGCGGCAACGAGTGGGAATGCGGGCGCGGGTGGCATGACAAGTTGGCGCCAAGCGCGCCGGGGGTGGCGTACCATAGCGCCCAAGGACGGGGGCCCGCCCGTTCTTTCGTTCAGGAGACCCGATCACATGAAACTTTACTACATGCCCGGCGCGTGTTCGCTCGCTTCCCATATTGTTCTGGAGTGGGTGGGCAAGCCCTATGAAACGCATCAATTGAGCCGCGAAGCGCTCAAGGGGCCCGACTTTCTGAAGGTGAATCCGCTGGGCGCCGTGCCCGCATTGAGCGACGGTGACTGGACCCTTACGCAGAACGTAGCCATCCTGGAATACATCGCCGAGCAGGCCCCGCAGGCCAAGTTGCTGGGCGACGGCAGCGCGCGCTCGCGCGCCGATGTCCGCCGTTGGCTGGGCTTCATCAATTCCGACATCCACAAGACCTTCTCGATGATCTTTGGCGCGTCTCGCTTCCTGGGCGATGAAGCCGCGCAGAAAGAGCTGGCGGGCTCGGCGTCCAAGCTGCTGACCAAGCTGTTCGCGCAGCTGGATGCACAATTGGCCGGCAAGCCGTATCTGGCGGGCGACGCGCCTTCCATCGCCGATGCCTATCTGTACGTGGTGCTGCGCTGGGCGCGCGCCAAGGAAATCGACCTGGCCGGCCAGGACAATCTGGCGGCGTTTGAAAAGCGCATGGAAGCCGACAAGGGCGTCCAGGCCGCATTGAAGGCCGAAGGGCTGGCGTAATCTCAAGTCCGCGGTCCTGCGTCCGGCGTCCTGCGTCCGGCGTCCTGCGTACCGCGCCCTGCGAGCCCCGCACCGCGCCGGAAACACTCCGCGCTTGCTTTGAACCCGCCGACAACGGACGCATTCACTGCGTGTCGGCGGCGCTTTCCAGCTCCAGCGTTTTTTTCACCGCCGCCAAAAACCTGCGCGCCAGCAGCGGCGGCGCGCTCAGGTTCGAATGCGTGGCCCAGATTTCAACGCTGGCCTCGGGCGCGATCGGCCGCAGCACCATGTGCGCGGACTGCTCGGGCGATACGCACCACGCGTCCACCAGCGCCGGCCCCAACCCCTGCTGTACGAACGAACACGCCGTCACCGGCGAATGCACTTCTATGGCGGCGGCATGGCGTGGCCCTGCGCCAAAAAAAGTGACCAGCGCTCGGCCCAGCGGCGTGTCGCGCGGATAGCCGATCCACGCGGCGGATGAAAAATCCTCGGGATGCACCACGTTGTGGCTGGCCAGCGGGTGCGCGGCGGGCATCACGCACACCACGGGAACACGCGCCAGCCGCACCGACGTCAAATTGGGATGATCGGGCGGCTGCATGGAAATGCCGATGTCCGCCTGGCCCGACAAAAAGTACGCCGCCAGTTCGTCGAACGTCACGCTGCGGTAGTCCACCCGGGCGTCCGCATTACGGCCGCGAAAGCGCTCAAGCGCCATCGGAATCAGCCGCTGCCCAAAGCTGGCGCTGGCCACGATCTTCAACATGCCCGCGCCGGATTGACCCAGGCTGGCGGCAAGGTCGTTCACGCGCTGGATGCCGCCATACACCTGCTCTACTTCCGCATACAGCCGCCGCGCTTCAGCCGTGGGCGACAAGCGGCTCTTGACGCGTTCAAACAAGCGATAGCCCAGCCGGCTTTCCGTCAGCGCCAGCACGCGGCTGACGGCCGGCTGCGACACATGCAGCATGCGGCCCGCGCCGCTGATCGAGCCGGCCATCATGATCGCCCGGAAGACCTCGATCTGACGCAGGTTCAACGGCCGCCCCGCGCTGGGTCCGACCTCGTCCGCATAGCCGTCCGCAACCATTTTTTCTTCCCCTTATCGATAACGGCGGATTATAGGATTGCCACATTTTTCGATGATGCAGCGCCGCAACGCGGGTGTAATCTGCGCCCGTCACCACAACAAAACAAGGGGAATACCACCATGCATCGTCAATTTATCCGCAGCCTTTGCGCGCTGGCCGTCAGCGCCACACTGGTGGCCACCGCATCGGCCGCCAACGGCTATCCCGACAAGCCCATCACGTTCGTCGTGCCGTCCGCCGCCGGCGGTTCGCCCGATGTGCTGTCGCGCCTGATCACCACCCAGATCGCCAAGGACACCGGCGCCACGATGGTGATCGAAAACCGTCCCGGCGCGGCCGGCAACATCGGCATTGCGCTGGTCAAGCGCGCCGCCCCGGACGGCTACACGGTGGGCTACGGCAACATCAACACGCTGGCGGTTAACCGCTCGCTGTTCAAGCGCCTGCCCTACGACGTCGACCAGGACCTGACGCCGGTCGCGCATATGTTCGACCTGTACAACGCGCTGATCGTGCCGGCCGAATCGCCCGTCAAAAGCGTGCAAGACCTGATCGACCGCGCGCGCAAGGAACCGGGCCGCTTGTCGTATGGCGCGTCGGGCGTGGGCACCACCGGCCACATGGGCGGCGAACTGTTCAAGAGCATGGCCAAGCTGGACGTCATGTTCATCCCGTACAACGGCGGCCCCGCCGCCATTCAGGACTTGCTGGGCGGTCGCCTGGACTACCTGTTCGTCAACACGTCCGAAGCCGCACCGCTGGTCAAGAGCGGCAAGGTGCGAGCCATCGGCGTCAGCAGCCTGAAGCGCCTGGCGCTGATGCCTGATGTGCCCACGCTGGACGAATCCGGCCTGAAGGGCTATGAAACGGTGGCCTGGGGCGGCGTGGTGGCGCCCAAGGGTACGCCGGCCGACGTCGTTACCAAGCTGAACGCCGCCATCCAGAAAGCCCTGGCCGCACCCGACGTTCGCACCGGCCTGGCCACGCTGGGCGCCGAACCGGCAACGGGCTCGCCGGAAGAGTTCAAGCAGTTGATCGACCGTGAAACCGCCAAGTGGCAGAAGATCATCGACACTGCCGGCATCGAGAAACTGGACTAAGCCTTCATGACGCAGCACACCTTGCAGGCAGACTTCATCGTGGCCGGCGCCACGCTTATCGACGGTTCGGGCGCGCCCGCCCGCCAGGGCGACGTGGCCGTGCTGGGCGAACGCATCGTGGCCGTGGGCAGCTTTGCCCACCCTGCGGGGGTGCCGGTCATCGATGGCCGGGGCCAGGTGCTGGCGCCCGGCTTCATCGATTCCCACACCCACGATGACGGCTACCTGCTGGCGCACCCCGACATGCTGCCCAAGGTGTCGCAGGGCATCACCACGGTGGTGACCGGCAACTGCGGCATCAGCCTGGCGCCGTTGGAATGCGACAGCATTCCCCAGCCGCTGGACCTGCTGGGGCCGCCCGAGCTGTTCCGCTTTGGTACGTTTCGCGCGTGGATGGACGCCTTGCGCGACACGCCCGCCGCCGTGAACGTCATTGCGCTGGTGGGCCACACCACCTTGCGCGTGGCCGTCATGGACGACACGTCGCGCCCCGCCGACGACGCTGAGCGCGCCGCCATGCGGGCGCTGCTGCAAGAAGCGCTGGACGCGGGCGCCTTCGGCGTGTCGACGGGAACGTTCTATCCGCCCGCCAGCGCCGCGCCCACCGACGAAATCATCGACGTGTGCCGGCCTTTGCTTCCCGCGCATAATGCGGGCCGGCGCGGCCTGTACGCCACCCACCTGCGCGACGAGGCCGACCATATCGTGCCCGCCATGCAAGAAGCGCTGCTGATCGGCCGTGAACTGGACTGCCGCGTGGTCTTCTCGCACCACAAGCTGGCCGGCGAACGCAACCATGGCCGCACGCGCGAAACGCTGGACCTGATCAACCGCGCCGCCGCCAATCAGCCCGTTTGCCTGGACTGCCATCCCTACCCCGCCACGTCCACGATGCTGCGCCTGGACCGCGCGCGGCTGGCCAGCCGCACGATGATCACGTGGTCCAAAGGCTACCCCGACGCCACGGGCCGCGACTTCAGCGACGTCATGCAAGAGCTGGGCCTAGACGACGAGGCCGCCGTGGCGCGCCTGGCTCCCGCTGGCGCCATCTACTTTTTGATGGACCCCGCCGACGTCAACCGCATTTTTGCGCATCCGCTGACGATGGTCGGTTCGGACGGCCTGCCGTTCGATCCGCACCCGCACCCCCGCCAATGGGGCACCTTTACCAATGTGCTGCGCACGATGGTGCGCGAACAGCAGCTGCTGTCGCTGGAAGCCGCCATCCACAAGATGACCGGTCTGGCGGCTGACCAATATGGCATCGCCGAACGCGGTCTGCTGCGCCAGGGGTATCATGCTGACCTGGTGCTGTTCGATCCTGCCACGGTAACGGATGTGGCCACGTTTTCAGCTCCCATTCAGGCAAGCCAGGGCATCCACGCGGTGTGGGTCAATGGCCGCCAGGTGTGGGATGGGGAACGGACCACCACGCAACGCCCGGGCCAGGTTTTGACGCCCGGTGATGCCTTAGCCCGGAGTGTATAAAGTGAAGACGTTTTCCCAGGGGTGCTACCTGGGTGTATTGGGCGGTATGGGTCCCATGGCCGGCGCGGCCTTTGCCCTACGCCTGGCGGCGCTGACGCCCGCCGCGATTGACCAGCAGCACATCCCCACGCTGCTGCGCAACGATCCCCGCATTCCCGACCGGTCCAGCGCCTACATGGCCGGCGGCGAAAGCCCCCTGCCCCATATGATCGAAGGCGTGCGCTTTCTGGAACAGGCGGGCGCCCAACTGATCGCCATCCCCTGCAACACGGCGCATCTCTGGTACCACGACATCGCGGCCGCCACCGGCGTACCGGTGCTGCACATCATCCAGGCCGTGATCGACGACCTGCGCCGCCTGGGCTTGCCGGGCGGGCGTATCGGGCTGATGGGCACGGCTGCTACGTTGAAGCTGGGCCTGTACCAGAAGCACCTGCTGGCGCAAGGCTACGAGTGCATCGTGCCGGATGACGACGAGGTCGAACGCTATTGCATGGGTTCGATTCGCGCCGTCAAAGGCAACCGCCTGGAAGACGCGTTCGCGCCCGCCGCGGAATGCATCGCCCGCCTGAAAGCGCGCGGCGCCGACGCCGTGGTGCTGGGCTGCACTGAACTGCCGCTGGCCGTGCCGCACGCGCTGCGCGCCAGTCTGGGCGTGACGCTGACGGACTCCATCGACGCCTTGGCCCGCGCCGCCATCGCGCACTATGAAGCGGATCTGGCCAAGCAGCTGATCGCGGCCTGACCGGAACGGGCGGAAAAAAAAGCGCATCTTTCGATGCGCCCGAATTTCCCTTCGCGGGGAATGTGTCAACGCGGTTCTTATCCGCCCAGGTACGCCTTGCGGACTTGATCGTTGACCAGCAAATTGGCGCCCGTGTCTTGCAACACGACGCGGCCGTTTTCAAGCACATAACCGCGATCGGCCACGCCCAGCGCCTTGTTCGCGTTCTGCTCCACCAGGAATACCGTCACGCCCTGCTCGCGGATTTCGCGGATGATGTCGAAAATCTGCGCAATCACCAGCGGCGCGAGCCCCAGCGTGGGCTCGTCCAGCAGCAGCAGGCGCGGGCGCGTCATCAAGGCGCGGCCGATCGCCAGCATCTGCTGCTCGCCGCCCGACATCAGCCCGGCGCGCTGGGCCGAACGCTCTTTCAAACGCGGGAACAGGCCGTAGACGTGATCGATGCCCTCTTCGATTTCAGCGCGCTTGGAAAAAAAGCCGCCCATCATCAGGTTTTCAGCAACGGTCAGGTCCTTGAACACGCGCCGGCCTTCAGGCGAAATGGCGATGCCATTGCGCATGATGTGGTGCGTGTCCTTGTGGGTGATGTCCTCGCCTTCGAACGTGATCTTGCCTTCACGCGCGCGCGGGTTGCCGCAGACCGTCATCAACAGCGTCGTCTTGCCGGCGCCGTTAGCGCCGATCAAGGTGACGATTTCGCCCTTGTTGACCTCTACCGACACGCCGTTCAACGCCTGGATGGCCCCGTAAAAGGTGTGTATGTTTTCCAGCTTAAGCATCATTCCTCCCCCAGGTACGCTTTGATGACGCGCTCGTCGTTGCGCACCTGCTCGGGGGTGCCGGTGGTGATCGGCTTACCGTGTTCCATGACCAGGATACGGTCGGAAATGCCCATGATCAGGCTCATGTCGTGCTCGATCAGCAGCACCGCCACGCCGAACTCGCGGCGCAACTGGTCAATCAGCGATTGCAGATCGCGCTTTTCCTGTGGGTTCAGGCCGGCTGCCGGTTCATCCAGCATCAACAGACGTGGCTTGGTGATCATGCAGCGCGCGATTTCCAGACGGCGCTGGTGGCCATAGGCCAGGTTGCCCGCTTCGCGGTTGGCGAATTCGCGCAAACCCATGAAGTCCAGCCACTGCGCCGCGCGCGACAGCGCTTCGGCTTCCGACTGTCGATAGCCCTTGAGCTTCAACAAGCCCGGCAGCAGCCGCGATTCCACCTGCGTGTGCTGTGCCACCAGCAGGTTTTCCAGCACGGTCAGCTGCTTGAACAGGCGCACGTTCTGAAACGTGCGCACCAGGCCATGGCGCGCCACCTTGTGGCTGGGCAAACCGGTGATCGGCTTCCCGTCCATGATGATGTCGCCGGCCGTGGGCGCATAGAAGCCGCCCACGCAGTTGAACACCGTGGTCTTGCCGGCCCCGTTGGGGCCGATGATGGCGAAGACCTCGTCGGATTGGACTTCAAACCCCACGCTGTCCACGGCCAACAGGCCGCCGAACCGCATGGTGAGCCCGGATACTTTCAGCAATGCCTCGCTCATTTAGACAGCTCCACGTGGGGACGCTTCATGGGCAACAACCCCTGCGGACGCCACATCATCATCAACACCATCACCAAGCCGAACATCAGCATCCGGTACTCGGCGAACTCGCGCGCCAGCTCGGGCAGCACGGTCAGCAGGATGGCCGCCAGAATCACACCCACCTGCGAGCCCATGCCGCCCAGCACCACAATGGCCAGGATCAACGCGGATTCGATGAAGGTGAAGGATTCCGGGTTCACCATGCCCTGGCGAGCGGCAAAAAACGCCCCGCCAAAACCGGCGAACGTCGCGCCCAGCGTGAAGGCAGACAGCTTGATGCGCGTGGGGTTGAGCCCCAGCGAGCGGCACGCGATCTCGTCTTCGCGCAGCGCTTCCCAGGCGCGTCCGACCGGCATGCGGATCAAACGCGTGGAAACGAACAACGTAATCAGGGCCAGCAGCAACGCCATCATGTACAGATAGATGACCATGTGCTGGTTCTGGAACGTCAGGCCGAAAAAGTCGTGGAACGTGGTGCCGCCTTCGGTGCTGGCGCGACGCGTCATTTCCAAGCCGAACACCGTGGGCTTCGGAATGCCGGAAATGCCGTCCGGGCCGCCGGTCAGCGTGTTCAGGTTGATGAGCAGCAGCCGGATCATTTCACCGAAACCCAGCGTCACGATGGCCAGGTAATCGCCCCGCAACCGCAGCACCGGAAAGCCCAGCACGAAGCCGAACAAGGCCGCCATCGCGCCCGAGAACGGCAGCGCTTCCCAGAAGCTCCAGCCGCCCCAGTGATACAGCAAGGCGTAGGTGTACGCGCCCACGGCATAAAAGCCCACGAAGCCCAGATCCAGCAGCCCCGCAAAGCCCACCACGATGTTCAGGCCCAGGCCCAACATCACGTAGATCAGCACCAGGGTCGCGATGTCGACCGAGCTGCGTCCCGCGAAGAATGGCCAGATGACCGCGATGGCAAGCAGCAACAGCGCCAGCCCCTTGTGGCTCTTGGCGGGCGCCGACGGCAGTGTCGGCAGGCCCGTCTTGAGCTTCTGGAACGGAATGGCGATCCACGGGCGCAGCATCTGGAACACAAACACCACGGCCGCGGCAAGGGCCACCAGGCCCCAGTGCGATTCCATCGACGTGCGCGCACCCTGACGAATCAGTTGCAGGCCAAACACCGGAGTCACGATGACCGCCGTCAGCACGGCCGCCATCGTGGCGTTTTTAATATTGTTTTTGGACATCAGACTTTTTCCACCTCAGGTTTGCCCAACAGCCCGGTGGGACGGAACAACAGAATCAGGACCAGCAGCGAAAACGCCACGATGTCCTTGTACTGTGACGAGATATAGGCAGCCGCGAAGGTCTCGGCCAGGCCCAGCAGCACGCCGCCCAGCATCGCGCCGGGGATGCTGCCGATGCCGCCCAGCACCGCCGCCGTAAAGGCCTTGATGCCGGCCAGAAAGCCGATGAACGGGTTGAGCTTGCCGATGGTGATGGCGATCAGCACACCGCCCACCGCCGCCAGGATCGCGCCCATCACGAACGTGAACGAGATCACGCGGTTGGTGTCGATGCCCAGCAGGTTGGCCATGTGCATGTCTTGCGAGCAGGCGCGCGACGCGCGGCCCATGCGCGAATACTTGATGAACAGCGTCAGGCCGATCATCAGCACCACCGTCACGACGATGATCATGATGCGCGAATACGGCACCGTCACGTCGAAGTCGGATCCCATGTGGAACTGCACGGCGCCGGATACCAGCGAGGGCACGGCCATGTCGCGCGCACCTTGGCCCAGGGCCACCCAGTTCTGCAAGAAGATCGACATCCCGATTGCCGAGATCAGCGCCACCAGGCGGGGGCTGCCTCGTACGGGGCGGTACGCCACGCGTTCGACCGAGAAGCCGTAGATGCCGGTCACGGTAATGGCCACAAGCAGCATGGCGGCAATGATGAACGGCACCGGCAGCCCGCTATTGGTGCCGATGGACGTCAAGGTGACCAGGCCGACATAGGCGCCGATCATATAGATTTCGCCGTGGGCGAAGTTGATCATACCGATGATGCCGTAGACCATTGTGTAGCCGATGGCGATCAACGCGTAGATCGCGCCCAGAGACAATCCGTTGAAGAATTGCTGGGTAAGTTGGGGTATGAGGTCAGACATTATTCTCTTGCTCCAAATGGTTCCGGCCCCGGTGAGAAGACCCGGAGCCGGAAACCTGGGCGTATTTTATAAGGGCCTGTGGTCACCGCTTGCCGGCCGCACAGCGCTTTTGGCGCATCGCTACGCGGATTACGGCACAACGAAGACGACAGGCCCTACACGCCGGCACCGTGCCGGCGGGATCGCGAGTTTACAGCTGGGTCTTCTTTCCGTCCTTGTCCCACTTGTAGACGGCGAATTCGAAGTTCTTCAAATCGCCCTTGGCGTCGTATTCGACCTTGCCGATGCCGGTATTGAACGTGGTCTTGTGCATGTAGTCCGCGACCTTGGCGGGATCTTCGCCCACGGCGTTGATGCTGTCGGCCAGGATCTGCACGGCGGCGTACGCGGGCATCTGGAAGGCGCCGTCCGGATCGCGCTTGGCGTCCTTGAAGGCCTTGACGATGCTTTCGTTGCCGGGCAGCTTGGTGAAGTCAGCCGGCAGCGTGACCAAGAGGCCCTCGATGGCCGGGCCGGCAATCGCCACCAGATCCTGGTTGGCGGTGCCTTCCGGACCCATGAACTGAACCTTCAGGCCCTGTTCCCGCGATTGGCGCAGCAGCAGGCCCAGTTCGGGGTGGTAGCCGCCGAAGTAGACCAGGTCCACCCCCGCCGACTTCAGTTTCGTGATGATGGCCGAGTAATCGCTGTCGCCAACGTTGATGCCTTCGAACATCGCCACGTTGACGTTCTGCTTGGCCAGCGCGTCCTTCACTTGCGTGGCCACGCCCGAGCCGTACGTCTGCTTGTCGTGCAGCACGGCAACCTTTTGCGGCTTCAGCGTCTTGGCGATGTACGCGGCGGCGTACGGGCCTTGCTGGTCGTCGCGGCCGATCGTGCGGAAGAAGAAATGCGGCTTGATGGTGTCGGTAACCAGCGGCGACGTGGCGCCCGGGGTGATGCCGACAATGCCCTCTTCCTCGTAGACCTTCACGGCGGCCACGGTCACGCCCGAGCAAGCGTGGGCCACGGCGAACTTGGCGCCGGAGTTGACCACGCGGTTGGCGGCCGGAACGGCCTGCTTGGGTTCGCAACCGTCGTCGATCAGGATGGGTTCAAGCTTCTTGCCCTTGACCCCGCCCTTGGCGTTGATGGTTTCAATGGCGGTCAGGGCGCCGGCCTGGATCTGGTCACCGTATTGGGTGTTGGGGCCGGTCATAGGCTGGGGAATGCCAATCTTGATCGTGTCGGCGGCGTGCGCGGCGCCAGCCAAGGCAAGTGCCCCAAGCGCCATGGCAACCGGGGTAAGGCGATTCAGAAACTTCATGCGGAGTTCTCCAGCGAGGTTTTGAGCGGCTCTGATCGAAACGGTTAGTCGGGTGGATACCCCGCAATCCGTATCGCGCGTCGCCGGCTTCTTGGGCAAAAACACGGTGTGGGCGGTATTCTGGAAGCAAGCCGCCATACTGTCACTGCGTGTAATCCCCAATATTTAGCGCCAAACGTTTAATCGTGACGGATCAGTTTTGCAAGCCCATGAAATCGCTGGGAAAATCACGGAATTTACAGGCGGGACAGGGTCTGCTTCGCGCCACCGCTGCCGCTCACCGATATATGAATAATCATTAATACAGCGTTCGAATCAGGCGGGGTCTCGCATTTAAATACACTGCTTACGCCGGACTTACGAATAATGATTATCCGGTTAATAAAAAAGCGCGTATGGCAAGCGGAGAAACCGCTGTCCATACGCCCTTTTTTTGGCACTGCGAACCGACGTTGCGATCCGGCCCGTTACCTTCAGGCGTTGGCCGGCCGGGCCAGGTTCCACATCAGCGCACGGAACGGCGCCAACATGCTGATATTGACCACCAGCTTGATGGCCAGATCGCCCATCAGCCAGGTCGTCCAGGGCGCCCCCGTGGCGGCGAACGCCACGCTGAAGAACACCACCGTATCCAGAATGGCGCCCAACACGCCCGACACCAGCGGCGCGCGCCACCAGCGTTGGTCGCGCAAGCGGTCAAACACCTGGATGTCAACCAGCTGCGCGCAGATGTAAGCCAGGCCGGACGCCAGCGCAATGCGCGGCGAGGCCACCCAGAACGACACCACCAACGCGGCCGCAAAGCCGAACCAGACCACGCGCCGCGCGGCGCCCGGGCCAAAACGGCGGTTCAGTACGTCGGTCACCAGGAAGGCGATGGGGTACGACAGCCCGCCCCACGTCAACCAATCGTTTAGCGGCACCTGCACCAGAATGTTGGAGCCCACCACCACCAGCAGCATGCACAACACGGCGATGCCGAATTGCGTGCGGCTCATGGCGGGAAAGCCCCGGCTTGCCTTGATCATTTCCCAAATTCCTCTGCCAGCTCGCCCGACCGGCGGGCCGCGGCGGCCATGGCGTCTTCAACGATGCCGGTAAACCCCGCCGCGCCGAATGCCGCCAGCGCCGCCGCCGTGGTGCCGCCCTTGGACGTAACGCGCTCGCGCAGCACGGACAAGGGTTCGTCAGATTCCGCCGCAAGCTTGGTAGCGCCGGCCAGCGTGCCCAAGGCCAACTGCTTGGCTTGCGCTTCGGTCAGACCGACTTTCAAGCCGCCGGACACCAGGGCTTCCAGGAACAGGAACACATAGGCCGGCCCGCTGCCCGACAACGCGGTCACGCCGTCCAGCGCGGCGTCGTCGGCCACCCACACCACCTGCCCCACGCTGGACAGCAACTGCGCAGCCAGTTCGCGGTCGGCCTCACCCACGCCGTCCAGCGCGGCCAGGCCCGTCATGCCGGCGCCCACCAGCGCGGGCGTATTGGGCATGCAGCGCACCAGCCGCTTGAACGGCGCGTCGGGCGTGCCGAGCCAGCCGGCCAGCGTGTCGGCGCGAATGCCAGCGGCAACGCTTACCACCAAGGTGTCGTCCCGAAGCCACTGACGTGTGGAAGCCACAACATCTTTCATGTTCTGTGGCTTGACCGCGAACACCCAAACGACGCACCGCGCCAGGGCCTCGTCGGGAGCCACCGAGGTGGTCATGCCGCGCGCCTGCCACGCCGCGTGGCTATCCTTATTAATGTCAATGACATGGATGTTCCCGGCGGGGCATACTTTGCCGGCAAGACCGGAGGCCAAAGCGGCCGCCATATTGCCGCCGCCAATGAACGCAATCGAAAGTTCGTTTTTCATAGCGCAGCATTGTAATCGGTCAACTACGTTGGGGAAAAAAAAGAAAATGTTCGTTCGCGCCTGAAACGCGCAATTTGACAGGCGTTTGGAGTGATGTGAAAGTCACGGTTTTGTCACAAACAATTCATAAGGTGTCGTGTTTTCCGTGTCCGGACTACCCGGTCACAACACGCCCATCAGGAGGAACTTCACCATGCGATCACACCGTATTGCTTTAACCTTCGCCGCCGTCATGGCTGCGTTCGCGGGCGCGTCCGCGCATGCCGCCACCGAGATCCAGTTCTGGCACTCGATGGAAGGCGCCCTGGGCGACCGCGTCAACGGTCTGGTTGACGAGTTCAACAAGAAGAACCCTGACTACCAGGTCAAGGCGATCTACAAGGGCAACTACGGCGAATCCATGAATGCCGGCATCGCCGCGTTCCGCGCCGGCAATGCGCCGGACATCCTCCAAGTGTTCGAAGTCGGCACCGCCACGATGATGTACGCCAAGGGCGCCATCAAGCCGGTCCAACAGATGTCGGAAGAAGTCGGCAACCCGATCGATCCGAAGGAATTCATCGGCGCCGTGGCCGGCTACTACTCGTCGGCCGACGGCAAGCTGGTGTCGATGCCCTTCAACAGCTCGACGGTTGTCTTCTACTACAACAAGGACGCCTTCAAGAAGGCCGGCCTGGACGCCGACAAGCCGCCCAAGACCTGGGAAGAGCTGGCCGCCGCCGGTCAGAAGCTCAAGGCCGCCGGCCAGGAATGTGGCTACACCACGTCGTGGCCGTCGTGGGTTCAACTGGAAACGTTCTCGGCCTGGCATAACGTGCCGTACGCCACCAAGGACAACGGTTTCGGTGGCCTGGACGCCCGCATCGCGATCAACACCCCGCTGCACGTGCGCCATCTGGAAAACCTGGCCAAGCTGGGCAAGGAAGGCATCTTCATGTACGGCGGTCGCGGCGACGAGCCGAACTCGCTGTTCATCAGCGGCAAGTGCGCCATGATCACCGGTTCGTCGGGCCTGCGCGCCAACATCGCCAAGAACGCCAAGTTCGAATTCGGCACTTCCACCGTGCCCTACTACGCCGACGTGCAAGGCGCCCCGCAGAACACCATCATCGGCGGCGCTTCGCTGTGGGTCTTCGCCAACAAGAAGCCGGAAACCTACAAGGGCGTGACCGCGTTCTTCAAGTTCCTGGCCAGCCCGGAAATCGCCGCTCGCTGGCACCAGCAGACCGGCTACGTGCCGGTCACCAAGGCCGCCTACGAACTGACCAAGAAAGACGGCTTCTATGAAAAGAACCCGGGTACCGAAGTTGGCGTCAAGCAGCTGAACGTTGAAACCACCGCGCAATCGCGTGGTTTGCGCCTGGGCTTCCTGCCGCAGATCCGCGAAATCGAAGACGCTGAAATCGAACGCATCGTGTCCGGCAAGGTTGCGGCCAAGGACGGCGCCGAGAACATCGTCAAGCGCGGCAACGAGTTGCTGGAAAAGTTCGAGAAGAGTGTAAAGTAGCGCCCTTTCCGGGATTCCGTCAGTCGATTGCCTTCGCGCATTTCTCAAGCGTGACAATGACTTAACGGCCAATCCGGATACGAGCGCAAGGCTTAAAGCCCTGGTTTTTTTAGGGCTTTAAGCCTATCGTATTTTTATGAAAGCGGTTTCAAGCGGCGGTTAATCCAACCGCCGCTTTTCTGTACCTTGGGTACCCCCTATGGAAAAACGCGTTGTATTCGGGCATAAGACCCTGCCCTATCTGCTGCTTCTGCCGCAGCTGATCATTACCGTGGTCTTCTTTTTCCTGCCCGCCGGACAAGCCATGTGGCAGTCCATGCGGTTGGAAGACGCCTTCGGTTTGTCGTCCGAGTTCGTCGGCCTCGACAACTTCATGGAACTGTTCTCGCAACAGGCCTACCTTGATTCCTTCCGTGTCACCGCCGTGTTCTCGGTGCTGGTGGCCGTTGTCGGTCTGGGCGTGTCCTTGCTGCTGGCCGTCATGGCCGACCGCGTGATCCGCGGCGCGGGGCTCTACAAGACCCTTCTGATCTGGCCTTACGCCGTGGCGCCCGCCGTGGTCGGCGTGCTGTGGCTGTTCATGTTTTCGCCTTCCGTGGGCATTCTGGCTGTCGCGCTGCGCAAGTCCGGCGTGGACTGGAACCCGCGCCTGGACGGCAACCAGGCCATGATGCTGGTGCTTGTCGCCGCCGTCTGGAAGCAGATCTCGTACAACTTCCTGTTCTTCCTGGCAGGCCTGCAATCGATTCCGCGCTCGCTCATCGAAGCCGCCGCGATCGACGGCGCCAGCCCGGCGCGCCGCTTCTGGAGCATCGTGTTCCCGCTGCTGTCGCCCACCACGTTCTTCCTGCTGGTGGTCAACATCATCTATGCCTTCTTCGACACCTTCGCCGTTGTGGACACCACGACGCAAGGCGGTCCCGGCACGTCGACCTCGATCCTGGTCTACAAGGTGTACAGCGACGGTTTCCGTGGCCTGGACCTGGGTTCGTCCGCTGCCCAGTCGGTCATCTTGATGTTCATTGTGGTTGCCTTGACGGTCGTACAGTTCCGCTACGTCGACCGCAAAGTGCAGTATTGATTTTGTTCGAGGCTAATAACAATGGTTGAACGCCGTCCCTGGCTGGATATTCTGGCCCACTTCATTCTGCTCTGCGGCGTGGCGATGGTGGCATTTCCGCTTTACATCACTTTCGTCGCGTCCACGCAGACTGCTCAGGAAGTGGCGCAAGCGCCGATGTCGCTGATTCCCGGCCCGCACTTTGTCGATAACTACATGCAGGCGCTGTTCGGCGGCTCGTCCGGCGGTTCGTCGGGCGCGCCCGTCGGCCGCATGATGTACGTCAGCCTGATCATGGCGTTGTCGATTTCCATCGGCAAGATCGCGATCTCGCTGCTGTCGGCTTTCGCGGTCGTGTACTTCCGCTTCCCCGGCCGCATGTTCTTTTTCTGGATGATCTTCGTCACGCTGATGCTGCCCGTCGAAGTCCGGATCGCGCCCACCTACAAAGTGGTGGCAGACCTGGGGCTGCTCAATAGCTACGCCGGTCTGACGTTGCCGCTGATCGCCTCGGCCACCGCCACTTTCCTGTTCCGCCAGTTCTTCCTGACGGTGCCGGACGAGCTCATCGAAGCCGCGCGCATCGACGGCGCGGGCCCCGTGCGGTTCTTCTTCGACGTCCTGCTGCCGCTGTCCAAGACCAGCATCGCCGCCCTCTTCGTGATCCAGTTCATCTACGGCTGGAACCAATACTTGTGGCCGCTGCTCATCACCACGCAGGAAGACATGTACCCCGTCGTCATCGGCATCAAGCGGATGATCAGCGGCGGCGACAGCGTGACCGAATGGAACATCACCATGGCCACCGCCATGCTGGCCATGATTCCGCCGGCGCTCGTCGTCATCCTGATGCAGAAATGGTTCGTCAAGGGTCTGGTCGACACTGAAAAGTGACGCTTGCCCGCCCTCGCCTACCCGAACACGACTCCGAACACGAATAAACATGGCTACTCTCAGCTTCCGTAACGTCAAGAAAACCTATGCCGGTAATGTGCCGGTCATCCATGGCATCGACATGGATGTCAAAGACGGCGAATTCATCGTCATCGTCGGCCCGTCCGGCTGCGGCAAATCCACGCTGATGCGCATGGTGGCCGGCCTCGAAACCGTGACCAGCGGCGACATCGTCATCGACGACAAGGTCGTCAACAACCTGGAACCCGCCGAACGCGACATCGCGATGGTGTTCCAGAACTACGCGCTCTACCCGCACATGACCGTGTTTGAAAACATGGCCTATGGCTTGAAGATCCGCAAGTTCTCCAAGGACGAGATCAAAAAGCGCGTGGACATCGCCGCGCAGATTCTTGAACTGGGCCACCTGCTGGACCGCCGCCCGCGCGCGCTGTCCGGCGGCCAGCGCCAACGCGTGGCCATGGGCCGCGCCATCGTGCGTGAACCCAAGGTGTTCCTGTTTGACGAACCGTTGTCGAACCTGGATGCCAAGCTGCGCGTGGCGATGCGCCTTGAAATCATGAAGCTGCACCGCCGCCTGGGCACGACCAGCCTGTACGTGACGCACGATCAGGTCGAAGCCATGACCTTGGCGCACCGCATGATCGTCATGTACCAAGGCGTGCCCGAGCAGATCGGCACGCCGATGGAAGTGTTCGAAAAGCCCGCCTCGACGTTCGTGGCTGGCTTCATCGGCTCGCCCCCGATGAACTTGATGGAAGTACAGGTGGCAGGCGACGGTACCGTGCAGACGGCCGACGGCACGCCGCTGGAAATCTCGCCGCTGCAAGTGCCCTCGCAAGTACGCGGCCGCAAGATCATCATGGGCATGCGTCCGGAGCACATGCTGCTGAACACGCAAGGCGTGCCGGCCGAAGTCGAAATGGTCGAGACGCTGGGTTCGGAACAGCTGGTGCACTGCCGCTGCGGCAAGACCACGCTGGTCGTGCGCTGCACGACGCGCCAATTGTCGGAGTCGTCCGCCAAGGTGGGCAACCGCGTCAACGTCGGCCCGGACGGCCGCCACCCGCTGCACTGGTTCGAAGCCGACACCGGTCGCCGCGTACAGGGGCTGTAAGCCTATCGGGGCGCGCCCCCGGCCGGCCATTCGGCCGCCGCGTTCCCCCGCCTGCCCGGCAATAAAAAAACGGACCGCACACCTTTTATGGCTTGCGGTCCGTTTTCTTATGCAGCGGCGGGCTTGCGCCCGCCCGCGCATGACTTCCCGGTATTACTTGCCGGGTATTACTTATAGACGGTCTTGGAACCGTCCTTGTGCCAGGTGAACACCTCGAACTGGAAGTTCGTCAGGTCGCCCTGCTTGTTCCACGACACCTTGCCGATCGGCGTGTCGAAGGAATTGGCGTGCAGGTACTTGGCAACCTTGGTCGGGTCGTCGCTACCGGCGCCCTTGATGCCGTCGGCAATGACCTGGGTGGCCGTGTAAGCCGTCATCTGGAACGCGCCACCCGCGTTGCGCTTCTTGGCTTCAAACGCCTTGACGATGTCTGCGTTGGCGGCGTTCTGGGTAAAGTCGGCCGGCAGGGTCAGCAACATGCCTTCGACGGCATCGCCGGCAATGGCGTTGATGTCCGGGTTGCCCGCGCCTTCCGGACCCATCCACTTGGCCTTCACGCCTTGCTCGGCGGCCTGGCGCAGCAACAGGCCCATTTCGGGGTGGTAGCCGCCGTAGTAGACGAAGTCCACGCCTTGGGCCTTGAGCTTGGTGATGACGGCCGAGTAGTCGCTGTCGCCGGCATTGACGCCTTCGAAAATCGCGACGGGCACGCCGCCCTTTTCCAGGTCGTTCTTGACGGCGGTGGCGATGCCCTGGCCATACGACTGCTTGTCGTGCAGCACGGCGGCCTTCTTCGGCTTGATCTTTTCCAGCACGAACTTGGCGGCGGCGGGACCTTGCTGGTCATCGCGGCCGATGGTGCGGAAGATGAACTCGTAGTTCTTGCCGTCGGTGACCGCAGGCGCCGTGGCCGACGGCGTCACCATGACCACGCCTTCGTTGTTATAGATATCAGCGGCAGCGATGGTCGCGCCCGAGCACACGTGGCCCACCACGAAACCGATCTTGCTGTTCACGACGCGGTTCGCGGCAACCGGGCCTTGCTTGGGCTCGCAGCCGTCGTCGATCACCACGGCTTCCAGCTTCTTGCCGTTGACGCCGCCCGCGGCGTTGATGCGTTCAATGGCGGTATCCACCCCTTCGCGGACCATGTCGCCATATTGCGTAACGGCGCCCGTGGTGGGGCCGACCACGCCGATCTTGATGGTTTGCGCGTGCGCTCCCGCGGCAAACGTCAGGCCAGCGGCGACTCCCAGCGCCGCGATGACCGGGGTCAGACGAAATACTGGCTTCATGAGTGGACTCCTTTAATCGCTTTAATCATTGGTTTTCGTAGCGGGCGGACGCCGGATACCAATAAGTTCACGCCCCGCCACGGTGCTTTTGCACGGCAAGCATACACCGAAAAAATGCGGGTTTTATGCCCATCCGGCCCGACTTCCGGCGGGGTCCGGGCGCGGTGGTGCCGCATCGTGCAAAGCCTTCTTCGATACGCGGCGCCTGCTTCAGCCCGGGCAACGTTTGATAGAAAGGGCTGCCTTCCGGTAGGGCTACGTCGGACAGGCAGGCCGCATTCCGGCCTGGCCTGGCCTTATACCCGGTGCGGTATATGCAAAAGACGATTTATTCGTTTGAGTTACAAGCGCCGCGCGGCAAGATGGCCGCCATGAGACTCCAACCGATCATCGTCCCCGGATGGAAAAACTCCGGACCCGAGCACTGGCAATCCCGCTGGGCAGCCACGCTGCCCCATGCCGTGCGCATCGAACAACGCGACTGGGAAAACCCGTCGCCCGCCGAATGGGTGTCCACGCTGGCCGCCGAAGTCGACCGCGCGCGCAGCCCCGTCCTGCTGGTCGCGCACAGCCTGGGCTGCCTGATCAGCGCCTCCCTGCCCATCCCCCTGCGCGCCAAAGTCGCCGGCGCGCTGCTGGTCGCCCCGGCCGACGTCGAACGCCCCGACGCCCCCGCCTGCCTGCGCGCCTTCGCACCTATCCCCCGCCAACCCCTGCCCTTTCAAAGCGTGGTCGTGGCCAGCGACGACGACCCCTACTGCCGATTGGAACGCGCGCGCAAGTTTGCCGAGGATTGGGGTAGCCGGGTCGTGGTGCTTTCGGGTGCGGGGCATATCAACGCGGAAAGCGGGCTGGAGGAATGGCCGCAGGGGTTGAAGATTTTTGGGGCGCTGAGACGCCGGGCGTCCTGGAGGATCCCGACGCCGGCGAAGAGAATCCCGCCGGTGCCGGCGTGTGGGATATTTTGAACTTGCCTTGATAGATAGACGTAGGTGGTTCGCGGGAAAGCCACGTAACAAAACGGCACAGAATGAACACGGCCGCCAGTAGGCGGCCGTTTGTGGTCCCGATTCGGCTTTTGTCAGACTTGCTGGACGGCTATGTCCGTCCGATCAAATCCCCAAGAGATCCGATGTGGAGCTTACTGCAGCAAGCTCCGCAGCATCCATGCATTCTTTTCATGCACATCCAGACGCTGCGTCAGCAGATCAGCCGTGGGCTGGTCGTTAGCCGCATCGGCCTTCTCAAAAGCCGAACGTGCCGTCTTGGCGACCGACTCATTGCCGCTAACCAAAAGGCGGACCATTTCCAGCGCTTCCGGCACCGATTCAGGTTCGGCAATCGACGACAGCTTGGAATATTCGCGGTACGTGCCCGGCGCGTAGTGGCCCAGGGCGCGGATGCGTTCCGCGATGCTGTCCAGCGCGGTCCACTCTTCCGTGTACTGCGTCATGAACATCTGGTGCAGGGTGTTGAACATGGGCCCCGTGACGTTCCAGTGGAAGTTGTGCGTCATCAGGTACAGCGTGTACGAGTCGGCCAGCAGCTTGGACAATTCGCCGGCGACGGCCGCGCGGTCCTTGTCCGAAATGCCGATGTTGATGCGCGGAACGCTCGGGGTCTTCTTGGGGGACTTGGCCATTGCTAGCTCCTATTGGGAAAAGTACGAAAGAAGGATACCACTGCAAAGATGATGAAATGGCGGGGAATCCGCATAAAACAAGGGCTTGCGGGCCGCCGCTTTGACCCTGCGCAAATGTGCCGCAAGGGGCCGCGGACGGCGCTACGGCGCTACGGCGCTACGGCGGTAAGGCGGTAAGGCGGCGACGCGGGCACGGCGCCAGGCAAAAGATCAGTCCTGCACCGCCGCCGCCTCGTCAGACAGCATCTTCACGCCCGGCAACTCGCACTCGTACACCGCTTGCGCCAAGGCTTCGATGGCGGCCAGGCGTGGGAAGCTGCGGCGCCACGCCAGGACGACGCGGCGCTCGGGCACGTGGCCGTCGAACGGAAGATAGCGCAGCAGGCTGTTGCTGGGCGGATGCTCGGGGACGGCGGTGATCGGCAACACGGTCACGCCGATGCCTGCGGCCACCATGTGGCGGATCGTCTCCAGCGATGAGCCCTCGAAGGTGCGCTGGATGCCATCGCTGGCCGCCGAGAACCGCGACAGTTCGGGACAGACCTCCAGCACCTGGTCACGAAAGCAGTGACCGCTGCCCAGCAGCAACATCGTCTGCTGCTTCAGGTCCTGCGCATCGATGGATTTTCTTTGCGCCAGTTCGTGGTCATTGGGTACCGCGACGATGAAGGGTTCGTCGTACAACGGCTGCATCACCAAGCCCGCCTCGGGCAGCGGCAGCGCCATGATGGCGCAGTCGATTTCGCCCTGGCGCAGCAGTTCCACCAGACGCACGGTGAAGTTCTCTTGCAGCAGCAATGGCATCTGCGGCGTGCGGCCGATTTGCACGGGGACGAGCTTGGGCAGCAAGTACGGGCCGATGGTATGAATCACGCCGACGCGCAACGGCCCGGCCAGCGGGTCGTGGCCTTGCCGCGCGATCTCTTTGATGCTGGCGCTTTCTTCCAGCACCTTCTGGGCTTGCGCGACGATGCGTTGGCCGATGGGGGTAACACCGACCTCGGCGCCACCGCGCTCGAACAGCGTCACGCCCAGCTCGTCTTCCAGCTTGCGTATCGCGACCGACAGCGTGGGCTGGCTGACGAAACAGGCTTCGGCCGCCCGCCCGAAATGGCGTTCACGCGCGACGGCGACGATGTACTTGAGTTCGGTGAGAGTCATGGTGGACTGCGCCCCCGGAAGTTACGCGCGGGCCTTGGGGCCGGCGCTTGAATGAGTCAGGTGTAGGACGGGCCGCATCGCATCAGGTCCGCAGGAAGTCTTCGCGGCCGCGCATCCAGCGGGCCAGGTGCGCCTGGACGGCGGCGGGATGTTCGGCGCGCAACCACACCGCGGCATCGCGCGCGTCTTCCGCGATAGAGGCATCGGTTTCCAGGTCGGCAAAGCGCAGCAGCGCCATGCCCGATTGGCGCGTACCCAGGAACTCGCCAGGGCCGCGCTGTTCCAGGTCGCGCCGGGCAATCTCGAAGCCGTCCGACGTTTCAAACATGGCACGCAGGCGTTCGCGCGCAACCTGGGACAACGGGGTCTGGTACAGCAGCACACAAACCGATTCAGCGGTACCGCGCCCTACCCGCCCGCGCAGCTGGTGCAACTGCGCCAGCCCGAATCGTTCGGCGTGTTCAATGACCATCAGCGAGGCGTTGGGCACGTCCACACCCACTTCGATGACGGTGGTGGCGACAAGCAGGTCCACTTCGCCTTCGCGAAATGCCTGCATGACGGCGGCCTTTTCCGCTTGCGGCAAGCGGCCGTGAACCAGGCCGATGCGCAAATCGGGAAGGTCGACCCGCATGCCTTCGTAGGTGTCCACCGCCGTTTGCAATTCCAGCGCTTCGCTTTCTTCGACCAACGGACATACCCAATACACTTGTTGGCCGCCGCGAGCCGCCTGGGCGACGTGGGCGATGACTTCTTCGCGCCGCGCGTCCGACACCAGCTTGGTCAACACAGGCGTGCGGCCGGGCGGAAGTTCGTCAATGACGGACACGTCAAGGTCGGCAAAGAACGTCATGGCCAGCGTGCGCGGAATGGGCGTGGCGCTCATGTTCAGCTGATGCGGCACGATGCGGCCGCGCACGGTTTCGCCCTTCTTGGTCAGCGCAAGGCGCTGCCCCACGCCAAAGCGGTGCTGCTCGTCAACAATAGATAGACCCAGTCGATGAAATTCAACGTGGTCTTGAATAATGGCCTGGGTGCCGACGACCAGTTGCACGCTGCCGTCAGCCGCAGCAGCGGCGGCCTCGCGGCGCGCCTTGGCGGTCAAGCTGCCACTAAGCCACGCGACGTTCACGCCCAGCGGCTGCAACCACGACACCAGCTTGTGAAAGTGCTGCTCGGCCAGGATTTCTGTGGGGGCCATCAGCGCAACCTGCGCCCCGCCCGCGATGGCCTGCGCGGCGGCAATGGCGGCGACCACGGTTTTACCGCTACCCACATCGCCTTGCAGCAAACGGTGCATGGGATAGGGCTTGGCCAGGTCGGCCGAGATTTCCTGCACGACGCGTTCTTGTGCGGCGGTCAATTTGAACGGCAAATTCGCGTACAGCTTGGCGACCAGGCCACCCGGCTCATTGCGCACGGGCAGCGATTCCGCTTCCTTGATGCGACGGGCGGCGCGCGCGGCGGCCAGCGACAACTGCTGGGCTAGTAATTCATCAAACTTGATGCGGCGCCATGCGGGATGCACGCGGTCCAGCAGCGCCTGTTCCGATTCGCCTTGCGCGGGGGTGTGCAGCGCACGAATGGCGGGCTCGAACGGCGGCAGGTCGTAGCGTTCAAGCGCTTCGGGCGGCAAGGTGTCGGACAGGTCGGCGCGGTCCAGCGCCTGGGCGATGGCGCGGCGCAACGTCAGTTGCGGCAGGCCTTCGGTGGTGGGATACACAGGCGTCAGGGCCGTGGGCAAAGGCGCGTCGGCATTGGTCATGCGCGGGTGCACCATCTGGCGCCCGAACAGGTTGCTGCGCACTTCGCCCCGGGCGCGCAGGCGCTTGCCCACGCTGATCTGCTTTTGCTGGCTGGGGTAGAAGTTCAGCCAGCGCAATTGGATTTCGCCGGTCTCGTCCGCCAGCGTGGCAGTAAGTTGGCGCCGAGGCCGGTACTGGACCTCGGACTTGGTGATCTCGCCTTCGACCTGCCCGGCATAACCGGGCCGCAAGGCGCTGATGGGGACAACGCGGGTCTCGTCTTCGTAGCGCAGTGGCAGATGCAGCACGAAGTCCTCGGGCAGCACCAGACCCAGATTCCGAAGCTTGCGCTCGGTATCCGTCATCGGTTTGCCGGCGCCGTTCTTATCGGCGCCGGGTCGCTTGGAAGCCACGGCCGCGGCCGGCATCAAGAAACGAACCTCGGAATGCTGCGTACGGGGCCGCCTTACAGAACCATGATGGCTTCGACTTCAAACTGCGCGCCCTTGGGCAGGCTGGCCACGCCAATCGTCGAGCGGGCCGGGAACGGCTGCGGAATGATCTCGGCCATGATGGAATTGGCGGCGGTGAATTTGCCCAGGTCGGTCAGGAACAAGGTCAGCTTGACGACGTTGTCCAGCGTGCCGCCGGCTTCGGTGATTACGGCCTGCATGTTGGCGAAGGCCTGACGCACTTGCGCGTCGAAGTTTTCAGAGACCAGATCGCCCGTGCCCGGCTCCAGGCCGATCTGGCCCGACAAGTAGACAGTCTTGGTGCCGGTAACGGCAACCGCTTGCGAGTAAGGGCCAACGGCGGCGGGCGCTGCGTCGGTATGGATGATTTGCTTGCTCATGGGCGGAATCCTTCGGTTGACGGATAGAAAGCTACAACTATCGAAGTTTATCCAGCAATAGACATTTGCGAAAGTGGCCGGATGACGCAGGCACGGACGAAATCCGGTTTCATGCAGACGGCTGATGGCCGGCCCCGCCAATATCGCCGCGATGCGCGATCAGCAAGTCGGCCAGCGCCTGCGCCGCAACCGACAGGCTGCGGCCACGGCGCTGCACCAGGTACAGCGGCCGGGTCAATGCGCGACCCGCCAGAGGCACCACGCGCAAGTCATTGCTGGCAAAGTGAAAAAGCGTCATGGCGGGCACAACGCATACGCCCAGGCCGGCACGGACCAGGCCGGTCACAGTGGCCAGATGCTCGACTTCAAATACTGGCAAGGGCGCGTCGGCACCGAACGCTTCGTCCAGATGTTTGCGCACACTGCTGCCGCGCGCAAGCTGGATGACGGGGTATTTTGCGATATCGCGCAGCCGGACGCGGGGCTGGGTCGCCAGCGGGTGGTCGGCCCGGCACACCAGGAAGTAGCGGTCGGCGTGCAGGAATTCGCTGTCCAGGTCGGTCATGTCGGCGCGCCGCGATGCCAGGGCGAAATCCACTTGCCCGCTTTGGACCATGTCCAGGCACGGGTCCAGCAAGGCATCGCGCAGATCCACCACGATACCGGGGTGTGCTTGCCCAAAGCGCGCCAGCAGGCCCGGCAACCAGCCCGCCGCCAGCGACGGCAGCGCGGCCAAGGCAACCCGGCCGCGTCGACGCGCCGCATGGTCCCGCATGTCTTCCATGACCAGGTCCATATCCGCCAGCAGTCGGCGGGCCGAGGCGTCCAGCACCCGCCCTTCGGCGGTCAATTCGACGTGGCGGGTATTGCGGTCGAACAGCCGCAGGCCGGCGCTGTCTTCCAGCTGGCGGATCAGGGCGCTGAACGCCGGCTGCGTCAGGTGGCAGCGCTGGGCTGCGCGCGTGAAATGGCGTTCGTCGGCCAGGGCGACAAACGCGCGTAACTGCCGGGCGGATAGATTCATGGCTTTTCTCTATCAATTGATCCGATCTTTCTATTTTACGGATGATGGGCGCATGCCTATAGTGGCTTGACATCGCAAGGCCCGACTGGACCCCCTATGCCTCAATCTCCCCTGCTTATCGGCTGCGCCTCTGGCTTTTCCGGCGACCGCAGCGACGGCGCCGCCGCCGTGGTGCGCACGTTGGCCGCCCAGGGCGGCGGCACGCTGATCTTCGAAACACTGGCCGAGCGCACGCTGGCGCTGGCGCAACTGGCACGCAACGACGACCCCAATCGCGGCTACGAGCCGCTGCTGGACGACCTGGTGTCGCCCGTGCTGGCCGACTGCCTGCGCCATGGCATCAACATTGTCAGCAACTTTGGCGCGGCCAACCCGGAAGCCGCCGCCCGGCGCATTGCCGCCATTGCGCGCGAACAGGGCCTGCCCACGCCGCGCATCGCCGTCGTCTACGGCGATGCGTTGAACACGCCGGAGCAACGTGCGCTGCTACAAGAGCGGCTGGGCGACGCGCTGACGGGACACGATGTCGTCAGCGCAACCGCCTATCTGGGGGCCACCGAGATCGCGCAAGCGCTGATGGCCGGCGCCCAGATCGTCGTGGCGGGCCGTGTGGCGGACCCTTCGTTGACGCTGGGCCCCGCCCTGGCTCACTTTGGCTGGGACGCGGCGGACTGGCCGCGCCTGGGTCGCGCCACCATGGCCGGCCACATGTTGGAGTGCGGCTTGCAAGTGACGGGCGGCTATTTCTGCGTGCCCGGTTTGAAAGAAGTGCCCGACGTGCACGCGGCGGGCTTTCCGATTGCGCAAATCCATGCCGACGGGGAATTCGTCATCAGCAAGGCGGATGGCACGGGCGGCGCCGTGGACGCGCGCACGGTGAAGGAACAACTGCTGTACGAAGTCCACGACCCGGCGCGCTACCTGACACCCGATGTGGTGGCGGACCTGAGCCAGGCTCGCGTTGTGGAACTGGGCGGCAACCGCGTCGCGGTGCACGGCATTACGGGCCACGCCCGCCCGGACGAGCTCAAGGTCAACGTCTGCTACCGAGGCGGCTGGTTGGCCGAAGCCGAGATTTCCTACGCGGGTGTGCAAGCGGAAGCCCGCGCGCGTCTGGCAGCGGACATCGTGCAAAAGCGGCTTGGGTCCGGCTTCACTCTACGCGCCGACCTGATCGGCGCGATCAGCATCCTGGGCGATGACGCGGGCGAAATGCGGCGCTCCCTGCCCGACTCGCATGCGCGCGACGTGCGCCTGCGCCTGGCTGGCGAACACGCCGACCGCGCCCAAGCCGAACGCATCCTGCGCGAAGTGACCGCGTTGTACACCTGCGGCCCGGCTGGCGGCGGCGGCGTGCGCACCGCGTTGCGCCCGCGTCTGAACATGGTGTCCTGCACCATCGCCCGCGATGCCGTGCACAGCGGCTGGACTTTCCTGGAGGCCATCGCGCCATGAATTCTTCCCACATGCAGGCCGTGCCGCTGTACCGCCTGGCCCATAGCCGTTCGGGCGACAAGGGCGACATCTCGAACCTGAGCCTGATCGCCTGGGACCCGGAGTGCTACGACGTGCTGGTGTCCCAAGTGACTGAAGCGCGCGTGGCCGAGTGGTTTGCGTATCGCCACCCCGCGCGCGTCACGCGCTATCTGCTGCCGACATTGCACGCCATGAATTTCGTACTGGAAGGCGTGCTGGACGGCGGTGTAAACGATGCCCTGAACCTGGACACGCACGGCAAGAGCCTGTCTTTTCGATTGCTGGACCTGACGGTGGAGGTCAGCCCTGAACTGGCACGCCGGCTGCCAGACGTACCCGGTGACCGCCCAGCGGCCGCCTGATTTTTCCACCCCTTATAAAAAAAGCATCACAGGAGACACAACATGCGAATTTCATCGAAGGGCCGCCTGGCCTTGTTGCTGGCCGCCGCCCTGCCCCTGACCGCGCTGGCCCAGTCGTTCCCCACCAAGCCGATCACGTTCATCGTGCCCTTTGCGGCCGGCAGCGCCACCGACCAGATCGGCCGCGCGATTGGCCAGGGTGTCACCGAGCAGACCGGTCAGGCGGTCGTCATTGAAAACAAGCCGGGTGCCAGCGCAATGATCGGCGCCGCGGCGGGCGCGCGCGCCGCGCCCGACGGCTACACCGTACTCATCACCACCAACACCACGCACGCCGCCAACGAACATCTGTACAAATCGCTGACCTACCAGCCGGTCAAGGACTTTGCGCCGATCTCGCTATTGGGCAAAGGCGGCCAGATCATGGTGGTGAACCCCAATTCGCAGGCCAAGACGGTGGGAGACTTCCTGGCGCAAGCCAAGAAGTCACCGGGCAAGCTGAGTTTTGGCAGCGGCAGCTCCAGCAGCCGGATCGCAGGCGAACTGTTGCAGCAGATGGCGGGCGTGCAGCTGCTGCATGTGCCGTACAAGAGCAACCCGCTGGCGGTCACCGACCTGCTGGGCGGCCAGATCGACATGATGATCACCGACACCGCTACCGGCCTGCCGCAGGTCAAGTCGGGCAAATTGCGCGCGCTGGGCGTGACGGGCACCGCGCGTTCGCCGTTGGCGCCCGACGTGCCGACGATTGCGGAAGCCGGTGTGCCGGGTTACGAAATGGGCTATTGGTTCGCGGCCTATGCGCCGGCCGGCACGCCGCCCGATGTCGTCAAGCGTCTGAACGAATTGCTGGTGAAGGCCACCAAGACCAAGCCGGCCCAGCAGTTCTACGCACAGACGGGGACCGACGCCGCCACGTCCACGCCGGACGAGCTGGCAGCCTTCCAGCAAGCGGAATCGAAGAAGTGGGGCGACATCATCAAAAAGGCCGGCATTCAACCGGAATGATCTCCGCCGTCTCCGCCTGACGAACATAAAAAAGCCCCATCGCATGCGATGGGGCTTTTTACTGCCGCAATACGGTGACTTATTTGTCCACGAATGCGCGTTCAACTACGTAGTCACCCGGCTGACCCACGCCCGGCGACACGGTGAAGCCGCGCTTGTCCAGCATGGCGCTGATGTCGGCCAGCATATGCGGGCTACCGCAGATCATGGCGCGATCGGTTTCCGGATTGATCTGGGGGATGCCGATGTCATCGCACAGTTTGCCGTTTTCCATCAGCTCGGTGATGCGGCCCTGGTTGCGGAACGGCTCGCGCGTGACGGTGGGGTAATACACCAGCTTTTCGCGCACGACATCGCCGAAGAATTCATTGTTCGGCAGTTCTTTCTCAATGAAGTCGGCGTAGGCCAGTTCGCTGACCCAACGCACGCCATGCACCAGAATGACCTTGTCGAAGCGTTCGTAGATGTCCGGGTCTTTGATGATGCTCATGAATGGCGCCAGGCCGGTGCCCGTGCCGAACAGGAACAGATGCTTGCCGGGCTTGAGGTCGTCGACGACCAGCGTGCCAACCGGCTTGCGGCTGACCAGGATGGTGTCGCCTTCTTTCAGATGCTGCAGCCGCGACGTCAGCGGGCCGTTTTGCACCTTGATGCTGAGAAATTCGAGGTTTTCTTCGTAGTTGGCGCTGGCGATACTGTAGGCACGCAGCAGCGGCTTGCCTTCAACTTCCAGGCCGATCATGACGAAGTGGCCGTTGTGGAACCGCAAGGCCGCGTCACGCGTCGTGGTGAAGGAGAACAGGGTGTCGTTCCAGTGGTGCACGCTAAGTACGCGCTCTGTGTTGAAAGCAGCCATGTCGGAATTCGCTTATTAGGGTTGTCCCTATTCTACAGGTCTTGTTGGGAACTTGTCTCATTATTCCGTAATACGCTTATGACGTATTGATAGGAATCAAGGCTGGAACAGTGCCGCTTACGAAGAGTTGAACGCGTCTTTGCTTCCTGTTATTGTCGCGTTCTCAGTTGATAATCATTTTCGTTAGCAGACTGTTTTAAGCAGCGGAAAGGCTTGCAAGACCCTGCCCTTTCCGTTGCAGCCCTAGCCGGAGTTTCCCGACATGACCAAGCGTCCCCAATTGAATTCGCTGCTGCGCGCCCTGGCGCTGGCCGGCGCCGCCGCCTTCACCGTATCGGCCAACGCCGCGGAAGAAGTCAGCCTGTATACCACCCGGGAACCCAAGCTGATCCAACCGTTGCTGGACGCCTTCACCAAGGAAAGCGGCATCAAGGTCAACACGGTATTCGTCAAGGACGGCCTGCTGGAACGCGTCAAGGCCGAAGGCGCCAAGTCGCCCGCCGACGTGCTGATGACCGTGGACATCGGCAACTTGCTGGACCTGGTTGACGGCGGCGTGACGCAATCGATCAAGTCGCAAACCCTGGAATCCGTGATTCCCGCCAATCTGCGCGGCGCCGACGGCAAGTGGTACGCCCTGTCGTTGCGCGACCGCGTGCTGTACGTGGAAAAGGATTTGAAGTTGGAATCTTTCCGCTACGAAGACCTGGCCGATCCGAAGTGGAAGGGCAAGGTCTGCATCCGTTCGGGTCAGCATCCCTACAACACCGCCATGGTCGCCTCCATGATCGCGCATGACGGCGCCGAGGCCACTGAAAAATGGCTGCGTGGCGTCAAGGCCAACCTGGCCCGCAAGGCAGCCGGTGGCGACCGCGACGTGGCGCGTGACATCCTGGGCGGCATTTGCGATATCGGCCTGGCCAACGCCTACTACGTCGGCCACATGAAGAACGCCGAACCCGGCACCGACGCCCGCAAATGGGGCGACGCCATCAAGGTCATCCGCCCCACGTTCGCCAGCGAAAAAAGCGGTGGCACGCACGTGAACGTCAGCGGCGCCGCCGTGGCCGCGCACGCGCCCAACAAGGCCAACGCCATCAAGCTGCTGGATTTCCTGGTATCCGAACCGGCCCAGGCACTGTATGCCCAGGCCAATTACGAATACCCCGTGCGCAAGGGCGTGAAGCTGGACCCGGTCATCGCCAGCTTTGGTGAATTGAAGGTGGATCCCCTGCCCCTGACCGAAATCGCCAAGCATCGCAAACAAGCCAGCGAATTGGTCGACAAGGTCGGCTTCGACAACTGATCCCTGGATGGCCGCCTGACGCCACAAGCGTCCGGTGGCCATCGAACAGTATTGGGCCTGTTCCCTTTTTTGAAGGGAACAGGCCTTGCCATTGATGCCATCAACGTTGAAGCATGCACACTGAATCTTTGCCCCGGCCGATGCGTCTGCGCTGGACCGAACGCGGCGCCGGCTGGCTGGCGGGCGCGGGCCTGATTGCCCTGGCCGTCCTGGCCCCGGTGCTGACGCTGGGCTGGTGGGCGCTGGGCGGGGAACTTTCGCACTGGCAGCATCTGGCCAGCTACGTGCTGCCGCAGGCGCTTGCGAACACGGCCATTCTGCTTGCCGGGGTGGGCGTGGTCGTTACGCTATTGGGGACGGGCGCCGCCTGGCTGGTGACCGCTTACGACTTCCCCACGCGTCGCGTGCTGACCTGGGCGCTGCTGCTGCCGCTGGCGGTGCCCACCTACATCATCGCGTTCGCCTACCTGGATCTGCTGCACCCCATTGGCCCCATCCAGACCGCCATCCGAGCGCTGCTGGGCTATGACAGCCCGCGCCAGTTCCGCTTGCCCGACCTGCGTTCCATCTATGGCGCGATTTTCGTGCTGGGCTTCGTGCTGTACCCCTACGTCTACCTCAGCACCCGCGTGATGTTCATGACGCAGGCGGCCAGTCTGCTGGAAGCCGCGCGCACGCTGGGCGCCGGCCGCATCGCCGTGTTCTGCCGCGTGGCCTTGCCGCTGGCACGGCCCGCCATCGTGGTCGGCGTGAGCCTGGCGCTACTGGAAACGCTGAACGACATCGGCGCCTCGGAATTCCTGGGCGTGCAGACCTTGACCGTCTCGGTCTATACCACCTGGGTCACGCGCTCCGACTTGGCCGGCGCGGCGCAGATCGCCCTGACCATGCTGGCCATCGTGATCGGCCTGATCCTGCTGGAACGGCACGGCCGCAAACGCCAGCGTTATGCCAACACGCAGCGCATGCGCCCGATGCAGCCGCGCCGCCTGCGTGGCCCGGCCGCCGCCGTCGCCACGCTGCTGGGGTGGATACCCGTGGTGCTGGGCTTTGTGGCGCCCGCGCTTTATCTGATCGTGGAAACCTATAAGCGCCTGGACCAGGTCGGTGGCGTATCGGACCAGCTCATTAACGGCCTGTCGAACACGCTGATCGTGGCGTTCAGCGCCACCATCGTCACATTGCTATGCGGCCTGATCGTGGCGTGGGCGGGGCGCACCCTGCGCGAAAGCGCCGGCTTCAACCCCGGCCGCGCCTGCGCGCGCATTGCCAGCCTGGGCTACGCCGTGCCGGGCACCGTGCTGGCCATTGGCCTGCTGACGCCGTTCGTTTGGATCGACACGGCGGTGGCCAAGGTCTTTGGCGGAACGGGCCTGTTCCTGATGGGTTCCATGGCGGCGCTGGTGTGCGCATATGTGATCCGCTTCCTGGCCATTTCGACCGGCGCGCTGGAAGCCGGACTCGCCCGCATTCCGCCTTCGCTGGAACAGGCGTCGCGCCTGTTGGGCGAGACCTCCGGCGGCACGCTGCGCCGCGTGCACTTGCCGCTGCTGCGCCCCGCCCTGGCGGCCAGCGCGCTGCTGGTGTTCGTGGACGCCATGAAAGAACTGCCCGCCACCCTGCTGCTGCGCCCCATGAATTTCGACACGCTGGCCACCTGGCTCTACGCCGAAGCCGCGCGCGGCACGTACGAGGAAGGCGCCGTCGCGGCGCTGGCAATCGTGCTGGCCGGCCTTCTGCCCGTCATCCTGCTGGCGCGCACCAATCTGAAAATGGGACATTGATCATCGTGCCCGATCTGCTAGAAATCGAACATCTTTCCCTGGCCTACGACACGCCCAAGGGCCTGAAGCCCGTGGTGCAAGACCTGTCACTGGGCCTGCCTGTCGGGCATATCGGCTGCCTGCTGGGTGAATCGGGCTGCGGCAAAACGACCGTGCTGCGTGCCATTGCCGGCTTCGAGCCGGTGCGCGCGGGCCGCATCCTGCTGGACGGCACCGTCATTTCGTCGGCCACCGAACAGGTCGCGCCCGAGCACCGGCGCGTGGGCATGATGTTCCAGGATTACGCTCTGTTCCCGCATCTGACCGTGGCGCTGAATGTGGCTTTTGGCCTGCGCAAGCTACCGCGTGCCGAGCGTGCGCGGCGCGTCGAAGAAATGCTGGAACTGGTGGGCCTGGCCCACGCCGCCGCCAGCTATCCGCATGAAATCTCGGGCGGGCAGCAGCAGCGGGTAGCGCTGGCGCGCGCGCTGGCGCCCTCGCCCGACCTGTTGTTGCTGGATGAACCGTTTTCAAACCTGGATGTGGACACGCGCGAACGCCTGGCGTTTGAAGTGCGCGACATCCTGAAAACGACCGGCCACACGGCCATCCTCGTCACGCACAACCAGGCGGAAGCCTTCGCTATTGCCGACCGCATCGGCGTCATGACGCGGGGCAGCATCGCGCAATGGGACACCCCATACAACCTGCACCATCAGCCCAGCAACGATTTCGTGCGCGACTTCATCCGCCGCGAAGCGTTGGAAGAACAGCGCGAGCAGGCTTTCGCCCGCGGGCGCTGATTTCCATTCTGCATTTCCATCCCGCATTCGGCGCGCAGTCGTGGCGACACGCGTCGGCGCTTAGTCCGCCGACAGCTTCACCTTTTGCGACAGCGCCTTGAACGACTCGTACTGGCTGGCGGTCAGGCGTTGCACTTCTTCCGGCGTCGAGCCATAGGGCATGAAGCCAGCTTGCTCGAGCTTGTCCTTGACTTCGGGCAACGCCAACGCCCACTGGAAAGCTTCGCTTAAGGCGCGCGTGGCTTCCGGCGACATGTTCGCCGGGCCGTACACGGCGAACCAGGGGTCGACCACCGCACCCGAGTACCCGAGTTCGGCCAGCGTCGGCACGTCCGGCAACGCGGGCGCGCGCTTGCTGCCCGTAACCGCCAGCGGGTGCACCTTGCCGGACTTGATGTGCGGCAGGGACGCCGGCAGGTTGTCGAACATCACAGGCAAGTGCCCGCCCAGCAAATCGTTCAGCGCCTGCGCGCTGCCCTTGTACGGAATGTGCTGCATGCCCGCGCCAGTCAGCTGGTCGAACATCACGCCGGCCAGATGCATGGACGTGCCCGTGCCCGGCGTGCCGAACGACGTGCCCGGATGCTGCTTGGCGTAGGCGACCAGATCCTTCACGCTGTCGACCTTCAAGGCCGGGCCCGTTTCCAGCACCACGGACGACGCGCCCAACATGCTGACGCCCGTGAAGTCCTTGGTGGGATCGAACGGCATCTTCGGATAGACGAAGGGGTTCAACGCGTTGGTCGAAATGGCGCCGAACCCGATCGTGTAGCCGTCCGGCGCGGCCTTGGCCACCGCGTCCATGCCGATATTGCCGCCCGCGCCGGGGCGGTTTTCAACAATGACGGGTTGCCCCAGTTTTTCGGCGACCTTCTGGCCCGCCGTGCGCGCCACCAAATCGGTAGTGCCGCCGGCCGTGTACGGCACGATGAAGGTGATGGGCTTGGCCGGGTAGCCCGCGGCCACCGCCACGGACGCGCCGTGCACCAGCGCCAGCGCGGCCACGCCGCGCACCAGATTGAACGTATAGCGATGCATGTGTCTCCATCCTGTTGTTGTCAAAGATTGGAGGCGCATCATACTGCCGCGCAGGGCTTGCGCGGCAGGGGCGTCGAGACTATTTGCGACGTCTATTCGCGACGTCTATTCGCGATGACTTTCCGCGACGACTACGCGGTCAGGCGCGCGGTTCGGGCAGCGGGATGAATTCCGTCTCGTCGCCAGGCACGACCTGGTCGAAACGGGTGCGTTGCCAATCCTGCTTGGCTTGCTCGATCCGGTCCTTGCTGCTGGACACGAAGTTCCACCAGACATAGCGCGGACCATCCAGCGGCTCGCCGCCAATGACGGCGAAGCGGGCTGCCGTGATGGCGCGGATCTGAACCGGCCGGCCGGGCGCAAAGACCACCAGGCGCCCGCTTTCGAACACCTGCCCGTCCACTTCGACCGTGCCTTGCGCCAGATACGCCGCACGCTCTTCGTATTCCGCCGGCAGCACCGTCGTGGCGCCCGCCTGCAACTGCAGGTCGCCATAGAACAGCGGCGACAGGGTCTTGACCGACGACGTCTTGCCAAACAGCGAGCCCGCCACCACTTGCGCACGCACGCCCTCGCCTTCGATCACCGGCTGGGCATCCAGGCCGTAGTGCGTGAAGCCGGGGTCCGTCTCTTCGTACTTGGTGGGCAGGCCAACCCAGATTTGCAGGCCACAGAGGCGTTGCGGCGCCAGGCGCGCTTCGGGCGACGAACGCTCGGAGTGCACGATGCCGCGCCCTGCCGTCATCCAGTTCACTTCGCCCGGAAGAATGGTTTTGGTATTGCCCGCGCCGTCGCGGTGCACCATCGAGCCTTCGTACAGATAGGTGACGGTAGACAGGCCAATATGCGGATGCGGCCGCACATCAATGCCAGACCCCACGTCGAAATCGGCGGGACCCATGTGGTCCAGAAAAACAAACGGACCAACCGTGCGACGCTGCGCCGACGGGATGGCGCGGCGGACGGAAAAACCGCCCAGGTCGGTGGTGCGCGGCACAACGACGGTTTCGATCTGGCTTTCGCCGGCTTCAGACAAGGTGGACATGGTGCAGTACTCCGCATGAATAGGCCAAGGGCCATGTTAAGGCCCAGCGGCCTTGTCAAAACAAATCGCCGGGCGGAATCCACTTCCGCCCGGCGCTCAAGGCTTACGCCAGGTCAAACACCAGCACTTCGGCGTTCTTGCCGCCGGACAGCTCGACACGGGTTTCGTCCGTGATCGCCACGGCGTCGCCGCCGGACAGTTCAACGCCGTTGACCGTCACGCTGCCACGCGCCACGTGCACCCAGGCGCGCCGGCCGGCCGCCAACGTCAGCGTGGCCGATTCGTCGCCATCAAACAGACCGCCGTAAAGGCGCGCGTCTTGATGAATCTTCATCGACCCGTCATCACCATCCGGCGACACCAGGGCTTGCAGGCGGCCACGCTTTTGCGCATCGCTGAATTCGCGCTCTTCGTATTCCGGGGCAATACCGGTGACGTTGGGCTCGATCCAGATTTGCAGCATGTGCGTTTCGGCATCCGACAGCGGATTGAACTCGGAGTGCATCACGCCACGCCCGGCGCTCATGCGCTGCACATTGCCAGGCTTGATGGTCGAGCCGCTGCCCATGCTGTCCTTGTGGGCGATGGCGCCATCCAGCACATAGGTAATGATTTCCATGTCGCGATGGCCGTGGGTGCCAAAACCGCGAGCGGCGGCGATGCGGTCATCGTTGATCACGCGCAGCGAGCCAAAGCCCATGTGGGCGGGATCGTAGTAGTTGGCGAATGAAAAGGTATGAAAAGAATCCAGCCATCCGTGGTTGGCATGACCCCGTTCGTTAGCGCGGCGAATCGTAAGCATTGTGGACTCCTGTTTCAATAATATGAATGGTTGTAGGGGTGCGGGCCTGGCTTCTTGCTGTTGCCTGTGTGCTGCATCCCTGGCATGAGTGATATTCTGCGCGCGCTGGAACCGCCGTTTGGCGCTATATTTTGACGAGATCATTCAACTTTTTTGAACGCCCCTGGCGATGCCCCTCATGCAGCCCATTACCCCCGAATTGCTCATCCTGGTGGACGCCATTGCCCGTCATGGCAGCTTTGCCAAGGCGGCGCGCGAGTTGGGCAAAGTGCCCTCGGCCGTTACTTATTCCATCCGCAAGCTGGAAGACGGGCTGGATGTGCTGTTGTTCGATCGCTCGGGCCACCGCGCGCTGCTGACGCCGGCCGGCGAAACGCTGCTGAAAGATGGCCGGCACGTGTTGCAGTCGCTGGACGACCTGGCGTGCCGCGTCAAACGCATCGCCACGGGCTGGGAAGTGGAATTGCGGATTGCGGTCAGCGCCGTACTGCCCTGGCGGCCGTTGTATGACCTGATCGAGGAATTCCAGACGCTGGAAAGCGCGACGACGCTGCGTTTTTCCAGCGAAGTGCTAAGTGGAAACTGGGACGCCTTGACGTCGGGCCGCGCCGACCTGGTGATAGGCGCCGGCGCCAATGCCGAGCCCACGGGGCCGTATCGGTCGCAAGCCATCGGCACGACGCAGTTTGCGTTCTGCGTGGCCGCGCATCACCCCTTGGCGTCGTTGCCGCAGCCCCTAAGCCGGGGCGACATCACGCAATACTGTGCCGTGGTGGTCGCGGATACGTCACGCAACCTGCCGCCGCAATCGCGCGGCATTCTGGCCGACCAAGCCACGCTGGTGATGCCGTCGATGCAGGCCAAGATCGACGCGCAGGTGCGCGGGCTGGGTTGCGGCTACTTGCCGATGACGATGGCGGCGCCGTACTTGTCGCAAGGCTTGCTGGTGGTGTGCGAAACCGATGAGGGGATGTCGCTGACCGAGCACGTGGCCTACGCCTGGCGCGCGGAAGCGCCGGGTGAAGCGCTGAAGTGGTGGTTGCAGAAGCTGAAGTCGCCGCGATTGTGCGAAAGCCTGCTGGGGCTGGGGTAGCGGGTGAAGCGGTGAAGGGATGAAGGGTGACGGGGGTGACGGGGGTGACGGGCTGGCGTCCGCGCCACATCACGCCCCGTCACATCACTCGTCCTCAATACCCAGTTCGCGCAGTTTGCGCGTGATGGTGTTGCGGCCAATTCCCAGCCGCGACGCCGCTTCCACGCGGCGGCCCCGGCTGGCGTCCAGCGCGCTTTGCAGCAGGATTTTTTCAAACTGGCGGGTCAGCGTTGCCATGACCGCCGGCTCGCCGCGCTCCAAACGATACTGGGCATCGCGCAGCAAGGAGTCCTGCCAGTTGCGCGGCGCGCCGTCGTCCACGCCCTGCCCCTGCCCGGCCTGCACCACGGTACCAATACCCGAGATGGGCGCGGCCGGACGCAGCGGCGCCATCGCGGGCTGTTGCTGCTGATGTTCCAGTGCGCGGATTTCCGGCGGAAGATCTTGCCGATCCACCGTCTGCCCGGGCGCCATCACCGTCAGCCAATGGCAAAAGTTTTCCAGCTGGCGCACGTTGCCGGGAAAGTCGAACTTGGTCAGCACGGCCAAGGCGTCCGGGGTCAAGCGCTTGACCGGCACGCCCAGCGTACGGGCGCTGGCGGTCAGGAAATGTTGTGCCAGCGCCGGGATGTCTTCGACCCGCTCGCGCAAAGGCGGCAGACGCAGGCGGATCACGTTCAGACGGTGGAACAAGTCTTCGCGGAACAAGCCCTGCTCAACCCGTTGCTCCAGCGGCTGGTGGGTCGCTGCCACGATGCGCACGTCCACGCGCACCGGCTGCGCGCCGCCGACGCGATAGAAGCTGCCTTCGGCCAGCACACGCAGCAATCGCGTCTGCAATTCGATCGGCATATCGCCGATTTCATCCAGGAACAGCGTGCCGCCATGCGCTTCTTCGAAGCGGCCACGACGCAGGTTGTTGGCGCCAGTAAAAGCGCCGCGCTCGTGGCCGAACAGTTCGGCTTCCAGCAGATCACGCGGAATGGCCGCCGCGTTCAGCGCCACGAAGGGGCCGCTGGCACGCACGCCGTGGCCATGCAGCGCACGGGCCACCAGTTCCTTGCCCGTGCCCGATTCGCCGGTGATCAACACCGTCACTTTGGACTGGGCCAGCCGGCCAATGGCGCGGAACACTTCCTGCATTGCCGTCGATGACGACTGCGTCATCATCCAGCGTTCGTTGTTCTGCGCGGACTCGCCCTGCCCTTCGGGCGTTTCGGGCTGCGCGGATTCCTGCATGGCGCGTTGAATCAGCGCCACCGCCTCGTTCACGTCGAACGGCTTGGCCAGGTAGTCGAACGCGCCGCCCTGGAAGGCGGACACGGTACTGTCCAGATCGGCAAACGCGGTCATCACAATGACCGGCAGGCCGGGGTGGCGTTCCTTCAGTTGGCGCAACAGCTCCAGGCCGTTGCCGCCTGGCATGCGGATATCGGAGACCAAGGCGACGGGCGTTTCGCGCGACAGCGCTTCCAGCACATCAGCCGATTGGGAAAAACTACGGGTGGGGACACCAGCGCGGGCCAGGGCCTTTTCGAGGACCCAGCGGATGGCCTGGTCGTCGTCGACGATCCATACGGGTTTCATCAGTGTGCGGGCTCCATCGGTAGGACCAGGCGAAACTCGGTACGCCCGGGTCGGGATTCAAATTCGATGATGCCGCCGTGCTGTTGCACGAAGTCCTGGGCAAGGCTCAAGCCCAGCCCGGTACCGCCGGCCCTGGCCGTGACCAACGGGTGGAAAATGCGGTCGCGGATGTGGTCCGGCACGCCGGGACCGTTATCGATAATGGACAGCACCAGCGCCAGCCGATGCTGCCGATGGGCCAGCATGACCTGGCGGGCCACGCGGGTGCGCAGCGTTACCACGCCGGGCTCCGTCTGCGGCCCCTGCGGGCGCGCGACCAACTCTTGTGCGGCATTGCGGGCCACGTTCAGCACCGCCTGCATCAAGCGGGCCGCATCGCCCTTCAAATCAGGCACCGACGCGTCGTAGTCACGCAGGATCGTCACGTCGTTGCGGAATTCAGCCTGGATCAGGGCGCAGACGCGCTCGCAGATCTCGTGGATGTTCACCGGCCGCGCGTTCAGCGGCACACGTTGCGGGCCGCTCAATCGGTCCACCAGCGCCTGCAAGCGATCGGCTTCGGAAATAATGACTTGGGTGTATTCGGCCAGCGCTGCGCTGGGCAGCTCGGCTTCGAGCAATTGCGCGGCGCCGCGCAAACCGCCCAAGGGGTTCTTCACTTCATGCGCCAGGTTGCGCAGCAGTTCACGATGCGCTTCGATCTCGTCAACCAGGCGATGGTTGCGGTCAGCCAGCACGCGCTGTTCTATCTCGCGCGTCTCGATCAATACCGGCCAGCGTTGACCGGTCAGCCCCACCGTGGTGACGGCGACTTCGACAGATTCGGCGGCGCGGCGCAACGAGGCCAATTGCCTGACGTCGGCGTACCTGCCGGCAGCGGCGCGGTCGATGGAGGACTGGATGTTTTCTGGGGTGTCGAACAGCGTGGCGGCGGAGTGCCCGCAGAGTTGCTTGCGCGAGCGGCCGAACAGATCTTCGGCGGCGGCGTTGGCATACTCAATGTGACCGCGCTCGTTGACCAGGAAAACGGACGTGGCAAGCAGATCGAGAGCTTCTACATTCATTTTTCAACGTACCCGAATGACAGGGGAAAAGCGGAACGCGCCCGCGACGGCGGCGCCGGAACCCGGCGCCCTGCCCGCCAGGCGTGACGCCTGGCGGACAAACCGTCGAGCCGCGACCTGGTGGTGCGCGATGTGTGGGCCCTGGTTTCTGCCGCCATCATCGCGCTCCCCCCCGCCACAGCCTCTAAACGATCAGAGGCTGTAGTACATGTCGAATTCGACCGGGTGCGTGGTCATGCGCAGACGGTTCACATCGCCCATCTTCAGGTCGATGTAGGCGTTGAGCATGTCGTTGCTGAACACGCCACCGCGGGTCAGGAATTCGCGATCGGCGTCCAGGGCTTCCAGCGCTTGTTCCAGCGAGGAGCACACGGTCGGGATCTTTGCGTCTTCTTCCGGCGGCAGGTCGTACAGGTTCTTGTCGGCCGGATCGCCCGGGTGGATCTTGTTCTGCACGCCGTCCAGGCCGGCCATCATCAGCGCCGAGAACGCCAGGTACGGGTTGGCCAGGGGGTCCGGGAAACGCGCTTCGACGCGGCGGCCCTTCGGGTTGCCGACGTACGGAATGCGGATCGAAGCCGAGCGGTTGCGGGCCGAGTAAGCCAGCTTGACCGGGGCTTCGTAGTGCGGAACCAGACGCTTGTACGAGTTCGTGCCCGGGTTGGTGATGGCGTTCAGGGCGCGGGCGTGCTTGATGATGCCGCCGATGTAGTACAGGGCGAATTCCGACAGGCCGGCGTAGCCATTGCCCGCGAACAGGTTCTGGCCATCCTTCCAGATGGATTGGTGCACGTGCATGCCGGAACCGTTGTCGCCAACGATGGGCTTGGGCATGAACGTGGCGGTCTTGCCGTAAGCGTGGGCAACGTTGTGCACCACGTACTTGACGATCTGCGTCCAGTCGGCGCGCTGAACCAGCGTGCTGAACTTGGTGCCGATTTCCAGCTGGCCGGCGCCGGCCACTTCATGGTGGTGCACTTCAACCGGCACGCCCATTTGTTCCATCAGCAGGCACATTTCCGAACGCATGTCCTGGAACGAATCAACCGGGGGAACGGGGAAGTAGCCACCCTTGACGGCGGGACGATGGCCGGTGTTGCCGCCTTCGAATTCCAGGCCGGTCGACCACGAGGCTTCTTCGGACTTGATCTTGACGAACGTGCCCGACATGTCGGTGTTCCACGTCACGCCGTCGAACACGAAGAATTCGGGTTCCGGACCAAAGTAGGCGGTGTCGCCCAGGCCGGAGGACTTCAGGTAGGCTTCGGCGCGCTTGGCCAGCGAACGCGGGTCGCGGTCATAGCCCTTCAGGTCCGACGGCTCGACGACGTCGCACGACAGGATCAGGGTCGGCTCTTCGCGGAACGGGTCCAGGTTGCCGGTGGCGCAATCGGGGATGAGCAGCATGTCGGAAGCTTCGATACCCTTCCAACCCGGAATCGACGAACCGTCGAAAGCCTGGCCGCTTTCCAGCTTGTCTTCATCGATCTGGCTGGTGGGCACGGACACGTGGTGCTCACGGCCAACCGTATCGGTAAAGCGGAAATCCACGAATTTGACTTCGTTATCGGCGATCTGTTTCAGGACGTCTTTCGGGCTTGCCATGTCATCTCCATTAGATAAAAGGGTCGAGGGCTTTGCCGCTCGACTGGCATAAAGAGGGAAGCAATAAGCGTGCCAGGTTTTACCCCAGGGATTCCCAGGGGAAGGCTGCACGGTCACGGAAAAATGTAGCACCGGTATGGTGCAAAGCGTGGGGCATGATTGCCCCGTTTTGGTGCAAAAGCAACTACAGGAACATTTCCTGCAGGTCGTTCAAGAAGCGCCACCCCAAGGGCGTAGCCTTCAAACGCGTCGGGTCCGGGTCCAGCAAGCCCCGTTTCGAGGCTGCCTCCAATTGGTGCGCGATGGCGGCAAGCGACAAACCGGTGCGTTCGTTGAACGTTGTGGTGGGCACGCCCTCTTTCAGGCGCAGTGCATTGAGCATGAACTCAAAGGGCAGCTCGTCCGGCCCGACCTGGCGGCTTTCGGCCAGATGACTGCCGTCGCGCGCCATGGCCGCCTGCATCCAGGAATCCGGGTTGCGCAACCGCGCCTCGCGCACGATACGGTCATGAAATGACAGCTTGCCGTGCGCGCCCGGGCCAATGCCCAGGTAGTCGCCAAATTCCCAGTAGTTCATGTTGTGGCGGCACCGCGCGCCCGGCCGCGCGTAGGCCGACACTTCGTATCGGGCCAACCCCGCCGCCGCCAGTTCGGCTTCAACGGCGTCTTGCATGGCGGCGCTGGTGTCGTCGTCGGGCAATTCAGCGGGCGGAAATTTTGCGAAGACGGTGTTCGGCTCCATCGTCAGGTGGTACAGCGACAGGTGTTCCGTGCCAAACGAAATGGCATGGCGCAGGTCTGCCACACAGGCGTCCAGCGTCTGGCCCGGCAAGGCGAACATCATGTCCAGGTTCACGCGCGAGACCGCGCGCTGGGCCATGTCGATCGCCGCCCGAGCCTGCGCGGCGTCGTGGATGCGGCCCAGCTTCTTTAGCTGCGCGTCGTCAAAGCTCTGGATGCCCAACGAAAAGCGGGTGACGCCGCTGGCGGCATAGTCGCGAAACCGGCTGGCTTCGGCCGTGCCGGGGTTGGCTTCCATGGTGATTTCGGCGTCGGGCCACAGGTTCAGACAGGCGCGCAACATGGCCAGCAGTTCGTCCAACCCCGCCGACGACAGCAGGCTGGGCGTGCCGCCTCCGATGAAAACGGACACGACCTGCCGGCCCCAGATGGACGGCAACGCCTGTTCAAGGTCGCTGCGCAGAGCGTCCAGATAGGCGCGTTCCGGGATTTCGCCGGGCGCGGCGTGGGAATTGAAGTCGCAATACGGGCATTTGCGCACGCACCAGGGCACGTGCACATAGAGGGAAAGCGGGGGCAGGCTGGTCAGCGTCGCGCCCGCGGGGACACGGACGCGCGACGGCGACGCGCCCATGTCGTTGCGGATGGGAATAGTGATGGACATGCGGTTTCGCTTAAGCGCCTAGGCGTGGCTAAGCTTGCTCAACAATTCGCGCAGCGCGCGGGCGCGGTGGCTGACGCGGTTCTTTTCTTCGGGGTCCAGTGACGCCGCGGTCAGTGCCATATCGGGCAGATAGAAGTGCGGGTCGTAGCCAAAGCCATTCGCCCCTTCCGGCACGTCGATGATTTCGCCATGCCACAACCCCTCTCCGATGATCGGGCAAGGGTCGTTTTCGGAACGCACCAAAGCCAGCACGGCCACATACCAGGCGCGGCGGTCGGTAACCCCGGCCAAGTTCTGTACCAGCAGGGCATTGTTCGCTTGGTCTGATTTTTCGCCCCCATGCATCTTGGCGTAGCGGGCCGAATACACGCCGGGCGCGGCATCCAGCGCGGCGACGCACAGGCCAGAGTCGTCGGCCAACGCCGGCAGCCCGGTCAGGCGGCTGGCGTGCCGTGCTTTGGCCAAGGCGTTTTCAACAAAGGTGACGTGGGGCTCTTCGGCTTCGGGCACGCCCAGGTCGCCTTGGGGCACCAGTTCGATGCCGAGCGGCGCAAACAAGGCGGAAAATTCGCGCAGCTTGCCGGGGTTGTTGGACGCCAGCACGATACGACGCAGGGATTCGGGAATCTTGGGGGAAGTCATAGCGCAAATTGTATAGGGCGCAAGGGGTACGCGGCGGCTGTCGCCACTGCGCCGCGTCGGCAAGCAAAGCAAGGGGAAATCTCGGTTGACAGCTATGTAACAGCGGCTGAATATGGCGCGTCGCCGGTAGCGGCAACAACGCAGACATATTTTGTTGTCAACATGACGAATCTTGTCACTGAACGTATCTGACGCCCCCGGCGATGACTTCCCTACAAGCTATGCCACGGCAGGCCACGGCCCGCACGCCCCACTCCATGCCGGGCGATGCGCCCGCACCCGTCGGCCTGGCCGGCATCTTGCGTGACCGCCTGCTGCGGCCACGCTATCAACCGGTGGTGGATCTGTCCCACAGCCGCATCTATGGGCATGAAAGCCTGATCCGCGGCCCTGCCGACACCGCCCTGCACTTTCCCGATGCCTTGTTTGCCGAAGCCCGCCGACGCGGACTGCACCCGCAACTGGAACTGGCCAGTTTTCGGGCGGGCGCCCAGGGTTTTCAGGACGCCCCCGGCAAGCTGTTCCTGAACCTGTCGGGGTCGGCGCTGATCCATTTCTGGACGCTGTGGGGCGCCGACATGCCCGAGCGGCTGCTGAAAGATTGCGCCCTGCCCGCCTCCAGCATCATCGTCGAACTCACGGAACAGGACCCGCTGTCAGACCACATGAGCGAACTGGGCAGCGCGTTTGCCTGCCTGCGCGAACACGGCATGCGCATCGCGCTGGACGACTACGGCGTGGGCAATTCCAATTTGCAGCTGTGGTCGGAAATGCAGCCGGACCTGGTCAAGATCGACCGCTACTTCTTCGATGGCATCGGCCACGACGACCGCAAGCAAAGCATGGTGCGCGCCATTCTGAAAGTGGCGCAGCACCTGGGCACCGCGATCGTCGCCGAAGGCATTGAAACCGCCGAGGACCTGGCCATGGTGCGCGAGCTGGATATCCGCTATGCGCAGGGCTGGTTCCTGGGCCGCCCGGAAGAAACGTTGCTGACCGAACTGACGCCGCCGCTGCGCGACTCGTTGCGCGCGCGCAGCTCGGCGCCCCTGTCGCAGCGCGCAGCGGGCGGCACCGCGGCCAGCCTGCGCGTGGAAGCGCCGGCCGCGCTGCTGGACAAGCACACGAACGATGACGTGCACCGGCTGTTTATCGAACACAAGACCATGCATGCCGTGGCGGTGGTGGACGCCGAAAACCGCCCCGTCGGCATCATCAACCGCCGCGATTTTTCCGAACATTATGCGCAGCGCTACACGCGCGAACTGTTCGGCCGCGACCGTTGCTCCACCTTCATGAATGCCGAACCGGTACTGGTGGACCTGAACGTGTCCATCGACCAGCTCAGCCATGTGCTGATCTCGGAAGACCAGCGCTACCTGATGGACGGCCTGATCATTACGCGCGACGGCCGCTACGACGGTCTGGCTACCGGCGAGACCCTGGTGCGTTCGGTGACCGAAATGCGAATCGAGGCTGCGCGCTACGCCAACCCGCTGACCTCGCTGCCGGGCAACATCCCCATCAGCCGCCACATCGCCACGTTGCTGGAAGACGCCGCCGACTTCACCGTCTGCTATGGCGACCTGAATAACTTCAAGCCGTTCAACGACGTCTACGGCTACTGGCGCGGCGACGACATGATCATGCTGACCGCCGAAGTCATCAAGCAGCATTGCGACCCGCTGCGAGACTTTGTCGGACACGTGGGCGGCGACGATTTCGTGGTGCTGTTTCGCAGCGCCGATTGGGCTGAACGCGTCCAGCGCATCATCGCCGAATTCAACGAACAGGCCACGGCGCTGTACGACGACCAAGGCCGCCATAACGGCGGCATCGAGGCCGAAGACCGCTACGGCGTGCCGCGCTTCTTCCCGTTCGTGACCTTGGGCGTGGGCGCGTTGACCGTTACGCCGTCGCTATGCGAGCGCATCCGCCCGGAAGACATCGCGTCGGCTGCCGCGCACGTCAAGCACAAGGTCAAGCATGGGAACCTGTCGCTGGTGATCGAGCGCTACAGCGGCGGCATCCTGTCCCAGCTGTCCGATTAATTCGCCCACGGACGCCTCGACGGCGGTGGCATTGCGCACAGCCTGTTCGATCTGGAACACGGCCACCGCGCGGCGCAGCCCTTGCGCCTGGCTTTCCAAGGCGGCTGCCGCAGCCGCCGTTTGCTCGACCATGGCGGCGTTTTCTTGCGTAGACCGTTCAATGTCCGCCACCGCGTCGTTCACTGAGGCGATCCCGGCGGCCTGCTCGGCCGTCGCGCTGGAAATCTCGGCGACGATCTGGGTCACGCGATCCACCGACACCACCATGTCACGCATGGTGTCGCCCGCCAGATTCACCTGGCGCACGCCGGCCTGGACACGCAGGGCCGAGTCGTCGATCAAGCCCTTGATTTCCTTGGCGGCCTGCGCGCTGCGTTGCGCCGGTGAACGCACTTCGCCCGCGACCACAGCGAACCCCTTGCCCTGCTCGCCCGCGCGTGCCGCCTCAACCGCCGCGTTCAACGCCAGGATGTTGGTCTGAAAGGCAATGCTGTCGACCACGCCCACGATTTCGCCGATGCGGCGCGCGCTGTCCGCAATGCCTTGCATGCTTTGCACCACTTCATCCACCGCGCGGCCGCCCTGCTTGGCCAGTTGCGTGGCGCTTTGCGCTTGCCGGCTGGCCAGGTCGGCGTTGCCTGCCGTGACCTGCACGGTGTGCGCCAACTGCGTCATATTGGCGGCGGCCTCCTGCAACGAACCGGCCTGGCGCGCGGTGCGGTCCGACATATCGGCCCCACCCGCCGCGATCTCGCCCGAGCCGGTATGGATCTCTTCGACACCCCGGCGCACGGAGGCCACCGCCGCCGACAGCCCCGTTTGCATGCGGCGCATCGCCGAATACAGCACGCCGATCTCGTTGTCGCCGCGCATGGCAATGGCGCCCGTCAGATCGCCGTCGGCGATGCGGTCAAAATGCGCGCCGGCTTCGTTCAGCGGGCGCAGGATGCCGCGCCGAAACGCCAAGCGGATCAGCACGGCCAGCAGCAACACCACGGCCAATACGGCGGCGGCCACCGCGCTTACCCGCTCCAGCGTGCGGCTGGCATCGGCCACGGCGGCCTGGCCCTGCTCGCGCGCATAGAGCTGGTATCCGTCCGCCTGCTTCACGTAGGCCGCGCCGCTGGCGGGCAGCACCTTGTCCACCAACCGGTTGACCTCGATCCCGTTCCAGCCCTGGATGGCGCTGAGCATGGGCGCCAAGGTCTGGTCGGCGAACGCGGCGTGGGCGGCCAGCATCTGGTCGAACAGCGCACCGCCTGCCGCGCTGGTGTCCGGGTTGGCACGCAGGCGCGCCAGGCTGGCGCCGGCCTGCTTGAGCAGCGCGTCCGCCTGCGCCAGCGATGCGTTGCGCGCGTCTTCAAGCCCGCCTTCCATGCCGGTCTTGGCGTCGGTCAACGCCGCGCGTGCCTGGAACAGCCGGCTGGTCAGTTCGGCCAGGTCACTGGCGCGTTCCACGCTGCCCCGGCCCAAGGCTTCGATATCCGCCCGGTTCTCGCGCAGGACGGCGATGCCGGCGCCGGCCGCTATGGCAAACAGCAGCACGAATAACGCCAGAATGGCCGATACCGCCGTGGTGACCCTGAGATTTTTACGCATATCCATCCATCTATAACCAGGCGCCCTGGGGCGCAGTGCCTCGGATTATGGACAAGCAGTTTGGCAATTTCTTGACACAACTGCCGGGGCCGCCGCCCGATGGGCGAACGCACGCCCGTCATGAATGCGCTTTTGCGAACAGGAACCCCGTATTAAGCAATTGTGAATTGGCAGCACCGCGCCCATGCGGCACATTCGATACTGAACCGAACCATCCCTTTGCCTATCACAGCAGCCCTATGCCCCACGCCTCACACGACTATCAGGACATCCGCGAAGCCGTGCGCGACCTTTGCGCGCAATTCCCGTCAGAGTATTTCCGCAAGATCGATGAAGAACGCGGCTACCCCGAAGACTTTGTTCGCGCACTGACCGAGGCCGGCTGGCTGGCCGCGCTGATCCCGCAGGAATACGGCGGTTCGGGCCTGGGGCTGACCGAAGCGTCGGTCATCATGGAAGAAATCAACCGCAGCGGCGGCAACTCCGGCGCCTGCCACGGCCAGATGTACAACATGGGCACCTTGCTGCGTCACGGGTCCGAGGCGCAAAAGCGCGAATACCTGCCGCGCATCGCAGCCGGCGAGCTGCGCCTGCAATCGATGGGCGTTACCGAACCCACCACCGGCACCGACACCACCAAGATCAAGACCACCGCCGTGCGCCGTGGCGACCGCTACGTCATCAACGGCCAGAAAGTCTGGATCTCGCGCGTGCAGCATTCCGACCTGATGATCCTGCTGGCGCGCACCACGCCGCTGGACCAGGTGACCCGAAAGTCCGAAGGCATGTCGATCTTTCTGGTGGACCTGCATCATGCCGTCAAGCATGGCATGACGATCCGGCCGATTCCGAACATGGTCAATCACGAGACCAATGAACTGTTCTTCGACAACCTGGAAATTCCCGTCGAAAACCTGATCGGCGAAGAAGGCAAAGGCTTCAAGTACATCCTGGACGGCCTGAACGCCGAACGCACGCTGATCGCCGCCGAGTGCATCGGCGACGGCTATTGGTTCGTGGACAAGGTCACCGCCTACGCCAAGGAACGCATGGTGTTCGGCCGCCCCATCGGGCAGAACCAGGGCGTGCAGTTTCCCATCGCGCGCGCCCACATCAACGTCGAAGCCGCCAGCCTGATGCGCTATGAAGCCTGCCGCCTGTTCGACGCGCACCAGCCTTGCGGCGCGCAGGCCAACATGGCCAAGCTGCTGGCCGCCGACGCATCGTGGGAAGCAGCCAACGCCTGCCTGCAATTTCACGGCGGTTTCGGCTTTGCCACCGAGTACGACGTGGAACGCAAATTCCGCGAGACGCGGCTGTACCAGGTGGCGCCGATTTCGACGAACCTGATCCTGTCCTACGTCGCCGAACACATCCTGGGTCTGCCCCGCTCGTTCTGACCCGACGCCACCACCAACTGCCCCGGACCATGACCGCCGCCAACGACACGCCCCACCTTAGCGCCGAGCTTGCCGCCTTTGCGGCCAACCTGCGCTACGAAGACATCCCCGCGCCCGTATTGCGCCGCGCCGAAGACCTGCTGCTGGATTGCCTGGCGTCGATACTTGCCGGCGCCTCCGCGCGCGCGGTGCAAGCCATCGACCGCTACGCCGCCACCATGGGCCCGACCGACGGCCCCAGCGAAGTTCTGATCACGCGGCGCCGCACCACGCCCTTGTTCGCCGCCATGGTGAACGCGGCCGCCGCCCACGTGGTGGAGCAGGACGACGTGCACAATGGCTCGGTGTTCCACCCTGCCGCCGTGGTGTTTCCGCCGGCGTTGGCCGTGGCCCAGGCCCTGGGTAGTTCGGGGCGCGACGTGCTGGTGGCCGCCGTGGCCGGCTACGAAGTCGGCATTCGCGTGGGGGAATTTTTAGGACGTTCGCACTACAAGATCTTCCACACGACGGGCACGGCCGGCACCCTGGCCGCCGCCGTCACCACCGGCCGCTTGCTGAAGCTGACGCCTGAACAGATGCTGCATGCGTTGGGTTCGGCGGGCACGCAGGCCGCCGGGCTGTGGGAATTTTTGCGCGATGCCGCCGACTCCAAACAACTGCACACGGCCAAGGCGGCGGCGGACGGCATCACCGCCGCCTATCTGGCGCGCGAGGGCTTCACGGGCGCGCGCCACATCCTGGAAGGTCCGCAGGGGATGGCGGCCGGCATGTCGTCCGACGCGGACCCGTCCAAGCTGTGCGACCGCCTGGGCGAACGCTGGGCGCTGGCCGAAACCTCATTCAAGTTCCATGCGTCGTGCCGTCATACGCACCCGGCAGCGGATGCGCTGCAACAGGTGCTGCGCGAACACAAGCTGGCAGAATCCGACGTGGCGCGCGTGGTGGCGCATGTGCATCAAGGCGCCATCGACGTGCTGGGGCCCGTCGTCAACCCGCAGACGGTGCATCAGTCCAAGTTTTCGATGGGAACGGTGCTGGGCCTCATCGCCCGCCAGGGGCGCGCCGGGCTGGCTGAATTTGATGCCGGCCTGGATGACCCGGCCGTGGCGGCATTCCGGGGCAAGGTCGAGATGGTGCTGGACGAGGAAGTGGACAAGGCTTATCCGCAACGCTGGATCGGCAAGGTCACCGTCACCACGCAAGATGGCCGCACGCTGCAAGGCCGCGTTGACGAGCCGAAGGGCGACCCGGGCAACACCTTGAGCCGCGCGGAAATCGAGGACAAGACGCTAAGCCTGGGCCGCTACGCCGACGCGGCAACGGAAGCCGAACTGCGCACGCTGATCGCGTCGATCTGGGGCTTGGAGAAAACTGACAAGCTTGGCGCGTTGCTGCCCGGCTGAGACGGGCGGGAACCGGTACCGGTATGCCCGCCTACTTATGGGATCCGCGCAGGCTTTGCCCGGATCCCTTTTCACGACAGCTGCTTACACCAACGCCGCGCGCTGGGCACGGACCAGGCTGGCGATGCCGTTTTCGGCCAGCACCAGCATGGTGTCCAATTCGGCGCGGGTGAACGTGGCGCCTTCGCCGGTGCCCTGCACTTCAACAAAGGCCCCGCTGCCCGTCATGATGACGTTGACGTCGGCATCGCACGCGGAATCTTCCTGGTAGTCCAGGTCCAGCACTGAACGCCCTTGCACCAAGCCCACCGACACGGCGGCAACCGCATCGCGGATCGGGTTGACGGCCAGGTCGCCACGCTTCATCAGCAAGGCGACGGCATCGGCCGCCGCCACCCACGCGCCGGTAATGCTGGCACAGCGCGTGCCGCCGTCGGCTTGCAACACGTCGCAATCCAGATGCAGCGTGCGTTCGCCCAGTGCGCGCATGTCGAAGACGGCGCGCAGGCTGCGGCCGATCAGGCGTTGGATTTCCTGTGTGCGGCCACTTTGCTTGCCACGGGCCGCCTCGCGGTCGCCACGCGTATGGGTGGCGCGCGGCAGCATGCCGTATTCCGCCGTGACCCAGCCTTCGCCCTTGCCCTTCAGGAACGGCGGTACTTTTTCCAGCACGCTGGCGGTACACAGCACGTGGGTGTCGCCGGCCTTGACCAGCACCGAGCCTTCGGCATAGCGCGTAAAGCCGCGTTCCAGGCTGAACGGCCGCAGTTCGTCTACAGCGCGGCCGGACGGACGGGCGATGGTGGGCGTAGTGGTCACAAGCAAACTCCAGTCTAGATATTGGTTCGCGGCATTGTACGGGCAGGCGCCGCAGGAAATTCCCGCTTGGAGTATCCTGCCGCGATATATCCGGTTGAAAACACAGACCCGCCCCCCTTTACCGGGGCGCTGCGGGCCCCGGCGCAACCGGCTCTTACCCAAGCTTTATCAGGACACGACCATGATTCGCAGCATGACCGCATTCGGCAACGCCCGAGCAGACCTAGAACAAGGCACGCTTGCCATTGAACTGCGCAGCGTCAACAGCCGCTTCCTTGATTTGTATTTCCGCTTGCCCGACGAGTTGCGGCACGTTGAAACGCCGCTGCGCGAACTGCTGACCGCCAACCTGGCGCGCGGCAAGGTCGAGATCCGGGTGTCATTCACGCGCAACGCCAGCACCGACCTGTCCAAGCTGGACCCGACGTGGCTGGAAAGCCTGGCCGAGCAGTTGCAGGCCGCCCGCCGCATCGTTCCCGACATCGCGCCCCCCCGGCTGGTGGAATTATTCAACTGGCCCGGCCAACGCGGCAACGACGCGTTGGACCCGCAGGTGTGGGGCGCGGCCTGCCTGCAAGCGGCGCAGCAAGCGCTGACCCAATTGCAGGAGGGCCGCGCGCGCGAAGGCGAACGCCTGGCGGGCATGATGCGCGAATGCGCCGACGGCGTCGCCCGCGTGGTCGACATCGTGCAGGCGCATCTGCCGCAACTGCTGTCGGACCACCGCGACAAGCTGGCCGCCAAGCTTCGCGAAAGTGTGGAATCGGCCTTCCCTGGCGGCTTCACGCACATCTCGGGCACCGAGCTGTCCGAACGCCTGTCGCAAGAAGCCAACCTGTTTGCCTTGCGTATCGACGTTGCGGAAGAACTGTCGCGGCTGCGTTCGCACCTGGAAGAATTGCGTCACCTGCTGACCGACGGCGGCGGCAAGTCCGCATCGGGTAAGAAAAACGCCGGCAGCGCGGGCAAGCGCCTGGATTTTCTGTTCCAGGAAATGAACCGCGAAGCCAATACGCTGGGTTCCAAGGCAGGCAGCATGGAGGTCACCCGCGCCGCCATGGACCTGAAACTGCTGATCGAACAGATGCGCGAACAGGCGCAGAACATCGAATAAGCCATGGCGGTTTGATGCGATCCGGGGGGCCGCGCAAGCGGCCTCTTTGCATTCCAGACTTTTCCTATAGGGTCGGCCGCAAGGGCGTGTTGTCATGGGGGGTTTACGTCAAGGCTGTATTCCAAGGCTGTATCCATTAGGAAGCCCCATGTTCCGCAAGACCTTTCTGCCGCCCGTCGCCAACCTGCTGGCCTTCGAAGCAGTCGCCCGGCGCAACAGCGTGTCGCGCGCGGCGGACGAACTTCACCTGACCCAAAGCGCCGTATCGCGCCAGATCCACCAGCTTGAAACCCAGCTGGGCGTGACGATGTTCCACCGCGTGCGCCAGCGCGTGGTCCTAAGCGATGCCGGCCGCGCCTACGCGTCCGAGGTGCGCATCCTGTTGCACCAGCTGTCAGAAGCCACCCGCCGCACCATGGCCTGCACGCGCCGCGACCAGCTCAATCTGGCGGTGCTGCCCACGCTGGGCACCCGCTGGCTGATTCCGCGCCTGGGGGATTTCATGGCCCGCAAGCCCGAAGTCACCATCAACTTCACGTCGCGCACCCTGCCCTTTGAGTTCTCGCAAGAGCCGTTTGACGCGGCCATCCATTTCGGCGCGCCTTACTGGGCCGGCGCCGTGTGCGAGTACCTGATGCACGAAGAGGTCATCGCCGTCAGCAGCCCGCGCTATCAACGCTTGCACGGTATCCGGCACATCGCGGACTTGTCCAACGTCGTGCTGCTGCACCAGACGTCCCGCCCCGCACAATGGGCCTCGTGGTTTGACCAACACGGCGCCAGCGCGGCGCGCGCCATGCAGGGCCCTCAGTTCGAGCAGGCATCCATGCTGGCGCAAGCGGCCGCCTCCAGCTTGGGCGCGGCCTTGTTGCCGCGCTTTCTGGTGGAACGCGAACTGGACACCGGCGAACTCATCCAGCTGTTTCCCCAAGCGCTCAGCAGCGCCGACGCCTACTACTTCGTCTATCCCCATACCCAGGCCGAATCGCCGCTGGTGCGCGAATTTGGCGCCTGGATGCTGGAGCAGTGCCGCGTGGCGCCGTAAGCGCCGCCCCACCCGGTGGGCAGGTTGGCGCCACACGCGCAGGGGCTTGCGCCGCTGCACAGAAGCCGTCAAGCTGCCGCTAAGCCGAACTGGCCCTGGATACAAAACGGGACTACAAGCCTTGCAACGCGTCGTCATCATTGGCGGAGGTGCCGTTGGCAGCTCTATCGCCTACTTTCTAAGCCAAACTCCGGACGCTTTTGACGTCACGGTGCTGGAACGTGACCCGACGTACGCCCAGGCTTCGTCCGCGCTATCGGCCAGTTCCATTCGTCAGCAGTTCTCGACGCCCGTCAATATCGGCATGTCGCAAATGGGCATTGCGTTCCTGCGCGACCTGGCCGCTACCTTGTATGTGGACGATCCGGCGCCCGATATCGGCTTGACCGAGCCCGGCTATCTGTACCTGGCCAGCGCCGCCGGCTGCGCCACGCTGCGTAGCAACTACGACACGCAGCGCTCGCAAGGCGTCGACGTCGCCTTGCTCGAGCCGGTTCAATTGCAAGCGCGATTCCCGTGGCTCAATACTGCCGACTTGGCGCTGGGCGCGCTGGGCTTGTCCGGCGAAGGCTGGTTCGATGGCTACGGGTTGATGCAGGCGCTACGCAAGAAGGCGATCGCGCAAGGCGCAACGTACCGGCGCGCGCAAGCGGTGGGCTTGCTGCGCGACGGCGCACGCGTGAACGGGGTTTGGACAAGCGACGGCGCCGCGCTGCCCTGCGATGTGGCCGTCAACGCGGCAGGCCCGTGGGCGGCACGCGTGGCCCAATGGGCTGGCATAGCGTTGCCCGTGCGCGCCCGCCGGCGTACCGTGTTCAGCTTCAGCTGCCCGCAGGCGCTGCCGCACTGCCCCTTGCTGATCGACCCGTCGGGCATCTGGTTTCGTCCGGACGGCGACAAATTTCTGTGCGGTTATTCGCCTGACGCCGCGGACGACGCCGACGACTTGCCGCTTGACGCCCAGCTCGATGCGTTCGACAACCACGTCTGGCCAGCGCTTGCGGCCCGGGTGCCCGCGTTCGAGGCCGTGCGCGTGCGCAGCGCCTGGGCCGGTTATTACGAAATGAACGTGTTCGACCACAACGCCATCATCGGCGCCCATCCCGATTGCCCCAACCTGTATTTCGCCAACGGCTTTTCCGGCCATGGGCTTCAGCAAGCGCCCGCTACCGGACGAGGCATCGCAGAGCTGCTACGGTACGGCGCCTACCGCAGCCTGGACTTGTCTCCCTTGTCGTTCCAGCGCGTTCTGGACAACCGCCCCCTGCTTGAAAAGAACATCATCTAAGGGCGATTGTCCTGGGGCAAGGAGCGACTAACGCGCCTCGCCTGCCGCCGGTTCGCCTCGCAAGGCGGAATCCAGATATTCGCTGCGCGCCCGCGCATCCGGGAAACGCATGTCGCGGTAGCTGATGAAACGCGAGCCGCGCGTCACGCGATACCCCAGCCAGATCAACAGGAACAGCGGGATGCCGATATACGTGGCCACCACGCCGCCCCAGTCAATACGGTCCTGCAGGAACGCCTGGTAGTTCTGGCCCAGCGTGATGATCAGGCACAGTACAAAGGCAAAAATCGGACCGAAGGGAAAGAACGGCGACACGTACGGCAGGTCAGCCAGGCTGTGACCTTGTTTGACGTAGCCACGCCGGAACCGGTAATGACTGATGGCGATGCCCAGCCAGGCGATGAAACCCGTCATGCCCGAGGTGTTCAGCAGCCAGATGTAGACCGCGTTCGGGCTGAAGATAAACGTGAAGAAGCACAAGGCGGCCACGACGGTGGTCGCCAGCAGCGCCCACAGCGGGACGCCGTTACGCGAAATGCGACCAAAAATGCGCGGTGCCTTGCCCTCGCGGGCCAAGCTGTACAGCATGCGCGTGGCGGCGTACATGCCCGAATTGCCCGCGGACAGCACCGAAGTGAGCACCACGGCGTTCATGACGGAGGCCGCGCCCAGCAAGCCCGCGCGTTCGAAGATCAGCGCGAACGGACTGACGCTGATGTCTTCGACATCGTTACGCAGCAGGTGCGGATCGGTGTACGGGATCAGCAGGCCGATCACCAGGATGGCCATGACGTAGAACAGCAGGATGCGCCAGAAAACCTGGCGCACGGCGCGCGGCAGGTTGCGCGCGGGGTCCTTGGATTCGCCCGCGGCAATGCCGATCAATTCGGTGCCCTGGAACGAAAAGCCCACCACCATCGCCACGCCGATCAGTGCGGCAAAGCCGCCCGCGAAGGGCGCGTCGCCCACCGTCCAATTCGCCAACCCTCCCGTTTCGCCGCCACGGATGATGCCCAGCAGCATCATCACGCCCATCGCGACGAAACCCAGCACCGCCACGACCTTGATCAGCGCGAACCAGAATTCCGCTTCGCCGAAACCGCGCGCCGACATCGCGTTCAGGCCGAAGGTGATGGCCAAAAACAAGGCGCTCCAGTAGAAGCCGGGCACGTCGGGAAACCAGTAGGCCATGACCAGCTGCGCCGCCACCAGGTCCACGGCCACCGTCACTGCCCAGTTGTACCAATAGTTCCAGCCCAGCGCGAAGCCGAAACCGTCTTCGACGTAGCGCGCGCCATAGGTGGAGAACGAGCCCGACACGGGCATGGCGGCGGCCAGTTCGCCCAGGCTGGTCATCAGAAAATAGACCATGACGCCGATCAGCACATAGCCCAGCAGCGCACCGCCGGGGCCGGCGCGCGCAATGGTGGCGCCGGACGCCACGAACAGGCCGGTGCCGATGGACCCGCCCACCGCGATCATTGTCAGATGGCGCGCGGACAAGGTGCGCCGCAGTTCCGAAGGCGGGTTCGCCTTCGCTGCGCGCGTGCCGCCAGAGCGGCGATCATCGTGTTCCGATGGAGCCAAAATGCATTCCTTCACGTCTTGAAGGCGTCCGCGCGGACATCTCGCGAAAGCCTGGGATTACCGAGCAACGCGCGAGAATAGCGCAAACGGGCTCGCCTCGAAAAATGGCGGCCGTTTGGGGACGGATCGCGACTACTGGAAGGCCGTTTCCATGAAGGTGCGCAGCTTGCGGGAATGCAGGCGTTCCGGCGGCATGTCCCGCAGGCGCTCCAGGGCGCGGATGCCAATTTCAAGATGCTGGTTGACCTGCCGGCGATAGAACACGCTGGCCATTCCGGGCAGTTTTAGTTCGCCATGCAGGGGCTTGTCTGACACGCACAGTAACGTGCCATACGGCACCCGGAAGCGGAAACCGTTGGCGGCAATGGTGGCCGATTCCATGTCCAGCGCAATCGCCCGCGACTGCGCAAAACGTTCCACCAGTTCAACGTGGTCGCGCAGTTCCCAGTTGCGATTGTCGATGGTGGCCACGGTGCCTGTACGCATGATGCGCTTCAAGTCCCAGCCCGACAGCCCCGCCACTTCCTGCACCGCCTGTTCCAGCGCCACCTGCACTTCGGCCAGCGCGGGCACCGGCACCCAGGTGGGCAGATCGGCATCCAGCACATGGTCTTCGCGGACATAGCCGTGCGCCAGCACGTAGTCGCCTAAACGCTGGGAATCCCGCAGGCCGGCGCAATGGCCCAGCATCAGCCAGGCATGCGGACGCAGCACGGCAATGTGGTCGGTGATGGTCTTGGCGTTGGACGGACCCACGCCGATATTGACCAGCGTGATGCCGGAATGGTCGCCGCGCACCAGGTGATAGGCGGGCATTTGCGGCAGGCGCACGCCCTGGCCTTCGTCGCCCGGGCCGTTTTCGCCGCGCCGGGTAATACGGTTGCCGGGCTCTACCAGCATCTCGTAGTCCTCGTTGCCGCTGGCCATCAGCGCACGGGCGCGCGCGCAGAATTCGTCGACGTAGAACTGGTAATTGGTGAACAGCACAAAGTTCTGAAAATGCGCCGGCGCGGTTGACGTGTAGTGCTGCAAACGGTGCAAAGAGTAGTCAACGCGCTGGGCGGTGAACGGAGCAAGCGGCTTGGGCTCGCCGTTCTTGCCGCGCCAGGAACCGTTGACGATGGCGTCGTCGGTAACGGCCAAGTCGGGCACGTCAAACAGGTCGCGTAGCGGACGCTTTAAGGCTTCAAGGTGCTCGCCCTCGACATACGCGCCTTCCGGGAAGGCGAAATGCAGCGGGATGGGCGAATCGGACTCGCCGACTTCGACCGCGACGCGATGGTTTTGCAGCAGCTGGCCGACCTGCTCGATCAGGTAGTCGCGAAACAGTTCGGGCTGGGTAATGGTGGTTTGGTAGATGCCGGGTTCGGCCACGTGGCCGTACGACAAGCGAGTGTCGATGGGGTCGTAGGTTTCCACCACGATACGGATCGCCGGGTAGTAGGCCCGCGCACGCTCAGGCGCGGTGCCGCTGCCTTCCTTCGCGCCCTCGTTGGCGCCTTCCTTTGCGCCTTCCTTTGCGTGCTCTTTCGCCCCTTCCTTCAGCACCTCGCGAAATGCCGCCCGCAGGAATGCCGTGTTGCGCGCGTAGATCTCGGCCAGCCGGGCGACGGCGGCGCGGGCGTCCTGAAAGGGTTCAAAGGGCAAGGCATCGGGCCGGTTCATGGAAGACACGGGGTGTACTGCATTCATCATTGAGCTCTGCTCCGCTTCTTATCTGTCTTATCGGTTTGCTCGGCGCCCGGGGTCTGTCAGGCCCGCCAGCGCCGATGCGGTCGATTATGCCCGAGGCGTTCGCGCATGAAGCGTCATATTTGCCACTGCCCTGCCCGGGCGGGGCCGGTCACCGCGTCCAGCCGAAATTGCTGCGCCCGTTACATCGGTTCCCGGGCGGAAAGTAACGACAACGCACCGATAATGCTGCATTGCACTACAAATGTAATGAAACTTTATTCCATTATAATTCAACGGCTTCCGTGGCTTGCGTGGCCCGGGACGCCCCCTTTCCGCCGGCTTGCCCCCGTTAGGCAAAGCCATGCCGCCTACTCCGATTTTTGAAGTGACGTAATGACTCCGCCCACGCGAAAAGTCCGATTTGCCAGTTTCCGCATTCCCGTTTTCCTGTCAGCCCCCCTCTTTGCACTGACCCTTTCGTGGCTGCCCAACGCCGCCCAGGCGTCACTGCCCACCGAACAAGCCCGCCCGACGCTTAGCGGCCTGCGCCTGGCGCAAGAGCCCACCGTTCCCACCCTGAGTGAACGCGTCGTGCAGGCCGGCCTGGACGCCATTGGCACCCCGTACAGCTGGGGTGGCGATGACGCCGAAGGTTTTGATTGCAGCGGCCTGGTGCTGTACGTATTCCGCGAAATCGCCGGTCTTGAACTGCCCCGCACGGCGCGTGCCCAGCGCAGCGAAGGCAAATCCGTGCCCAACAAAAAAGAACTGCGTCCCGGCGACCTGGTATTTTTTGCCACGCGCGGTCGCGGCGTCACCTCGCACGTCGGCATCTATATTGGCCAGAACAAATTCGTTCATGCTCCCCGCCGTGGCACGAAAGTGCGCGTTGACGAGATGAAGAACCCGTACTGGACGAAGCGCTACGTTGGCGCCCGCCGTTATCTGGACACCACGCAAGGCCAGATGCTGGCCCAGGCGTCGCGATAAATCTCGCCAAACCGCGGACGAAAAAAAGGCGCCTGCCGGGCGCCTGACGATCAGGGGTAAGCCAAGCAGCCCGTCGGGAATTTCCCGACAGGCTGTTCCGCATTCAGCCCCGGCCCACGAAGGGCATGTTGGTGGCCATGATGGTCATGAACTGCACATTCGCGTCCAGCGGCAGGCGCGCCATGGCGGCAACGGCCTGCGCCACGTGCGCGACGTCCATGCGCGGTTCGACCTTGGTGCTGCCGTCGGCCTGCAAGATGCCGTTGGCCATGCGCTCGGTCATGTCGGTGGCGGCATTGCCGATGTCGATCTGCCCGCAGGCGATGCCATACGGCCGGCAATCCAGCGAAATCGATTTGGTCAGGCCGGTCACGGCGTGCTTGGTTGCCGTGTAGGCAATCGAGAACGGACGCGGCGCATGCGCCGAAATCGACCCGTTGTTAATAATGCGACCGCCCTGCGGCGTTTGCCCCTTCATCACGCGGATAGCCGCTTGCGCGCACAGGAACATGCCGGTCAGATTGGTGTCGACGACTTCGCGCCACACCGACACGGGCAGTTCTTCGATAGGCATGGCGGGCGCGCCGCGGCCGGCATTGTTAAACAGCACATCCAGCCGGCCATATTCACGCTGCGTCGTGTCGAAAAGATCACGCACCGCATGCTCGTCCGAGACGTCGGTCGGCACCACCAGCGCTCGCACGCCGTCTTCGCCCGCCGCCGTGCGGGTAGCTTCCAGCGGGTCGCGGCGGCGTCCCGCCAGCACGACGCGATAGCCCTGCGCCAGAAATTCCAGCGCCACGGCGCGGCCAATTCCCGTCCCTGCACCGGTTACCAGGGCCACGCGTGGTGGTTCGATCTCGTTTGCGTGCATCGGATTCTCCTTGTTATCAATCGGCGAGATGCTACCGCAATCATTAGCGCGATGCTGCAAGCAAAGTTTCCAAACCAGACACAGTTCCGGCTCGGTTCCTGCGAGAGGAAGCGAGTGGAAGACGCGCGCGCAATCAGACAAATGCGCAGATCTGTCACAAGTCTTTATATAATCTGCGGCAATTAGCTTATTACCCATAGTCAATAACAATATCGGAGCAGGCAACCATGACCCCACGGTCTTTACCCGCCGCGTTGCTCTTGAGTCTGACGGGCGTTGCTGCCGCACAGGCGCAGGGCGCGGCTGGTCCCGACGGCAAGCAGATCAGTATGCAAGGCGCGAACGGCGCGCCTGCCTGTGTGACCTGTCACGGCGCACGCGGTGAAGGCAACCCCGCTGCGGGGTTCCCGCAGTTGGCGGGCATCGGCGCCAAGTATCTGACCGAACAACTGCAAGCCATGGCTAACGGGTCGCGAGTAAGCCCGGTCATGGCGGCAACCGCCAAGGCGCTGAACGCCGAGCAGCAGGCGGCGGTGGCGCGCTATTACGCGTCATTGCCCTCGCCTTTGAACATCGACCGTTTGGCGGCCACGGCGATGAATCCCGTAACGCCGGCCGACACGGGGGCCTGGTTGGCGACGCGTGGGGCGTGGGACAAAAACGTCCCGGCCTGTAATCAGTGCCACGGCCCCGGCGGCATCGGCGTGGGCGAGAATTTCCCTGGTCTGGCCGGCCAGCCGGCCGCGTACATCGCGGGTCAATTGCGGGCCTGGCGCCAAGGTCAACGCCCGCCCGGACCGCTTGCCTTGATGCCGGCGGTGGCAACACGGCTGACCGATGCCGAAATCGATGCCGTTTCGGCCTACTACGCCGGCCTGCCCAAGGCCGCTGATTTACTGGCCGCGCAAGCACCGGCCGTGCCGGGAGCCCGCCCATGACGCCTGTATCCACCCGGACTGCCACGTCCGACAACGTGCGCGAAGCCGCCGTCAAGGCCGAGTCGGCCATCACGTCCGGCGCCATCACGTCGGGCGCAATTCGCCGCGCCGTGCTTGCGGGCGCCGCCGCGCTGGGGCTGCTTGCCGCCGCAAATGCGCCGGCCGCCGAACCGCGCCCGGCCTTCACACCGCCCTCGGCATCGTCGCTGCCCGACACCGAATTCGGCAAGATCGTGCGCCAAGGCGAGCAGATTTTCCTGCACACCCCGCAAATGGCAGGCAAATTCGTGGGCAACGACCTGACCTGCGCCAGCTGCCATCTGGATGCCGGCCGCCGCCCGGACTCGGCGCCGATGTGGGCCGCGTACGTGCTGTATCCGGCCTATCGCGCCAAGAACGAACACGTCAACACGCTTGCGGAACGCCTGCAGGGCTGCTTTCGTTTCAGCATGAACGGCAAGGCCCCGGCGGCGGACGATTCCACGCTGGTCGCGTTGCAAAGCTACATGTTCTGGCTGGCCAGCAAAGCGCCCACGGGCGTCGTCCTGCAAGGCCAGGGATATCGCAAACTGCCCGCGCCGGCGCAGAAGGCCGACTACGTGCGCGGCAGCGAGGTCTATGGGCAGTACTGTGCGGTTTGCCATGGCGCAGAAGGCCAGGGCCAAAAGAACGGCAAGCACTGGGTCTTCCCGGCGTTGTGGGGCGCCGATTCGTTTAACTGGGGCGCGGGCATGCACCAGATCGGCAACGCGGCCGGCTTCATCAAGGCCAACATGCCGCTGGGGCAAGCCGGCATGCTGAGCGACCAAGAAGCCTGGGACGTGGCCTACTTCATGAATGCGCACGAACGGCCGCAAGACCCGCGTTACAAGGATTCGGTTGCGGCAACCCGGGCCAAATACCATGACTCCGACGACTCGCTTTACGGCATCGAAGTCAACGGGCACCTGTTGGGTAGCGATTCCCCGGCACCGGGCGGCAAGTTGATCCAGGCGGCGACCAAACCGGCCAGCTAGGCTGGTCCAGGCGCCACCGCAACGGCGATCAGGCGGCGTGACAGCGGGTTTTCCCCTGCCCTGCCGTCTGATTTGCTAGACTTCCGGTCTTAGCATCACACGCCGGTCTTTATTCATGTACGCCAATCCCGGAAACGTCTTCATGGTCGTCGCCCCCAGCGGCGCGGGCAAATCCAGCCTGGTGAAGGCCTTGCTAGCGCAAGACCCTTCCATCGAACTTTCCATCTCGTGCACCACGCGCGCGCCTCGCCCCGGCGAAGAAGACGGCCGCGAATATCGCTTTGTCTCGACGGACGATTTCAAAGAGATGCGCGACGGGCAAAACCTGCTGGAATGGGCCGAAGTACATGGTAATTTTTACGGTACGCCGCGCGACCGTATCGACACCGCAACGCGCGAAGGCCGCGACGTGCTGCTGGAAATCGATTGGCAAGGCGCGCGTCAGGTAAAGCAGCGTTTTCCGGGCGCAATCGGCATTTTCGTGCTGCCGCCGTCGATCGAAGAATTGGAAAGCCGCTTGAAGGCGCGGGGCCAGGATGCGCCGCAAGTGATCGCGCGGCGGCTCATGGCGGCGGGCGGCGAAATCGCCCACGCGCCTGAATGCGAATATGTTATTATTAATCAAGAATTTAGCGTAGCCTTGTCGGAGCTGATACAAATCGTCAGTGCCGCAAGGCTGCGCTTTTCGTCTCAGGCCGCCCGGCACGCTCAGTTGTTCTCGCAACTTGGCATCCCTGCCGAGCATTGAGCCGACTGCATTCTCCCTATCATCCATCAGCACCAGGTGTCCTAATGGCTCGCATCACTGTCGAAGACTGTCTGAATCAAATCCCCAATCGTTTCAAGCTCACGCTGGCCGCGACGTATCGCGCCCGCGAGTTGGCGCAAGGCCATGCCCCGCGCCTGGACAGCAAAGACAAGCCCACGGTCACTGCACTGCGCGAAATCGCGGGCGGCCTAACCGGCGTGGAAATGCTGCGTAAAGTTCCCACCTGATAGTCTCGGGGGGCGGCAAGTATGGCTTTTCCCGGGCTGAAGTACGCTTCATCTGGTCTGCTTGCCGCGCTACGTGCCGGCTCCCGTCTTGGGCGCCGCACGGGTAAGAAAGGCAAAAACCCCGCTACGCCACCGTCCGTCGCCGCGCAAGAAGCGGCGGACGCGACCGCCTCGCCGGTCGCTTCGCTGGCACCGCTGACCGAAATCATCGGCAGCTATCTCGATCCCAAAGATGTAGAGCGCGTGCGCGAAGCCTATCGCTTCGCGGACCAGGCACACCTGGGCCAGTTCCGCGCCAGCGGTTCGCCCTACATCTCGCATCCCATCGCCGTCACGGAAATCTGCGCAGGCTGGAAGCTCGACGTCAACGCGTTGTCGGCCGCCCTGCTGCATGACGTGATGGAAGATCAGGGCATCGCCAAGCACGAGCTTGCCGAAAAATTCGGCCCTGAAGTTGCCGAGCTGGTTGATGGGCTGTCCAAGCTGGACCGCCTGGACTTCGCCACCAAGGCCGAGCAGCAGGCCGAGAGCTTTCGCAAGATGCTGCTGGCGATGGCGCGCGATGTGCGCGTCATCCTCATCAAGCTGGCCGACCGCCTGCACAACATGCGCACGCTGGACGCGGTCAACCCCGAAAAGCGCCGGCGCATCGCACGCGAAACGCTGGATATTTACGCGCCCATTGCCCATCGCCTGGGCCTGAACCTGCTGTTCCGCGAATTGCAGGACCTGTGTTTCGCGGCGATGTACCCGAACCGTTATCAGGTGCTGTACAAGGCCGTGCTGGCCGCGCGCGGCAACCGGCGCGAAGTCATCACCAAAATTGCCGATTCGGTGCGGGCGTCGCTGCCCGCCGCCGGCATCGAAGCCGAAGTTACCGGCCGCGAGAAAACGCTTTATGGCATCTACCGCAAAATGGTGGACCAGAAAAAATCGTTTTCCGACGTGCTGGATATCTATGGCTTTCGCGTCATCGTGCACACGCTGCCCGAGTGCTATCTGGCGCTAGGTACGCTGCATCAGCTGTATCGCCCGGTGCCCGGCAAGTTCAAGGACTACATCGCCATCCCGAAGGTGAACGGCTATCAGTCGCTGCACACCACGCTGGTTGGCCCGTACGGCACGCCGGTGGAATTCCAGTTCCGCACGCGCGACATGCATCATGTGGCCGAAGAAGGCGTGGCGTCGCACTGGCTGTACAAGGGCGCCGACCTGACGCTGAACGACCTGCAAAAGCGCACGCACCAATGGCTGCAATCGCTGCTGGACATTCAAAGCCAGACGGGCGATTCCGGCGAATTCCTTGAGCACGTCAAGGTCGACCTGTTCCCGGACGCGGTCTACGTGTTCACGCCGCGCGGCAAGATCATTTCGCTGCCCCGTGGCGCAACGCCGGTGGACTTTGCCTACGCCATCCACACGGACATCGGCAACCAGGCCGTGGCGGCCAAGGTCAACGGCGAATTCGTGCCGCTGCGCACTGAACTCAATAGCGGCGACACGGTGGAAATCGTGACCTCGCCGGCCTCGCGCCCCAACGCGCAGTGGCTCAATTACGTGCGCACCGGCCGCGCCCGTTCCGAAATCCGCCATTACCTGCGTACCGTCAAGTACGAGGAATCCGTGGCGTTCGGCGAACGGCTGCTAAGCCAGGCGCTGCAAGAACTGCACATGCCGATGCCGGCAACCGACGACCCGGCCTGGCAAAAACTGGCGCGCAGCACGGGCGCAAGCTCGCGCGAAGAGATCCTGGCCGATATCGGGCTGGGCAAGCGACTGGCCGCCGTGGTGGCCCGCCGCTTCGCGCCTGAACATCAACTGGTTGCCACCACTGCGGCGGCAGTTGACGAACTGACCTCGGCGCGCAGCGCGCCCATCCTGATCCAGGGCAACGAAGGCCAGGCCGTGCAGTTGGCGCCTTGCTGCGGCCCGCTGCCCGGCGACCCCATCGTGGCCGGCATGCGCATGGGTCACGGGCTGGTGGTGCATACCGCCGACTGCCCGGTCGCCATGCGCCAGCGCCTGCGCGAACCCGAACGCTGGATCAATGTGGCCTGGGACGCGCACACGGCCAAGCACCTGGCCACCCGCCTGGACATCATCACCCGCAACGAACGCGGCGTGCTTGGCCGACTGGCGGCGGAAGTCACCGCCGCCGACGCCAACATCATGCACGTAACCATGCACGATGACGCGGTGTCCACGGTGTCTCTGCACCTGACCATCCAGGTCGACAGCCGCAAGCATCTGGCGCAGGTCATCCGCGCCATCCGGCATGTGCCGCAAGTGCAGAAGATCGTCCGGGTAAAGGGTTGAAGCCGGACCCACACCGCACGACATAAAAAAACCGGCAGATGCCGGTTTTTTTATGTGCGCTGAATGCTGAATGCTAAATGGCTCTCGCGTAGCAACTCGGGCTTTCGAACTTTCAGGCGGCGCCTGGGCAGCCATTCGCCATGCTGAATTCGCAATTCCCGCGCCGTCCCACCGCAACCGCCATCAGGCCACGTGTTGCAGAAAGTCCTTCAAGCGTTGGCTGGGCGGGTTGCTGAGCAGTTCAGCCGGCGGGCCGTCGTGCGCGATTTTGCCGGCGTCGATGAAGATCAAGCGGCTGCCCACCTTGCGCGCAAATTCCATCTCGTGCGTGACGACCACCATCGTCATGCCCTCTTCCGCCAGGTCGCGCATCACTTTCAGCACTTCGTGACGCAGTTCCGGGTCCAACGCCGAGGTGGGTTCGTCGAACAGCATCAGCTTGGGTTTGATGGCCAATGCACGTGCGATGGCCACGCGTTGCTGCTGCCCACCGGATAGCTCGGACGGAAAGTGGTTCATGCGTTCGGCCAAGCCCACCTTGTCCAGCAAGCCTATCGCCAGCTCGCGCGCTTCGTCGCGACTTTGGCCACGCGTGTGCACGGGGCCGAACATCACGTTTTGCAGCGCGGTCATTTGCGGGAAGAGGTTGAACTGCTGAAACACCATGCCCGCTTCACGGCGAATTTCGCGCACCTGCGCGGCGTCGCCCTTGACGCTCAGGCCATCGACCAGAAGATCGCCATCGTTGATGGTTTCCAGTACGTTGATGCACCGCAGGAAGGTGGACTTGCCCGAACCCGACGGCCCCACCACCACCACGACCTCGCCCGCATCGATGTTCAGCGAGATGCCGTTCAGCACCATCGATTCGCCGAAGTTCTTGGTGACGTTATGAAATTCAACCATGCTCATAATATGCGCATCCTTCTTTCCACCATATGCAGCGTCAGCGCCATCAGGCCGGTCAGGATCAGGTAGACGATCGCCACGGCGGACCAGATTTCGACGGCGCGGAAGTTGCTGGCCATGATTTCCTGGCCCTGGCGCGTCAGTTCAGCCACGCCGATCACGATGAACAGCGAGGAATCCTTCAAGCTGATGATGCACTGGTTGCCCAGCGGCGGGATCATGCGGCGAAATGCCACCGGTCCGATGATGTGGAACAAGATCTTGTGAAACGGCAGGCCCATTGCCTGCCCGGCTTCCTTCAGCCCCTTGTGCACCGACAACAGCGCGCCGCGCACGATTTCAGAAATATAGGCGCCCGAGTTGATGATCAATGTGACGATGGCCGCCCATTCCGCGTCCACCCGGATATCGGCAAGCAACGGCAAGGCAAAGTAGATGAACATCACCTGCACGACAATCGGCGTGCCGCGAATGACCGCCACATAAACCTGCGCGATGACCGACAGGACAATATTGCCGTAGGCCCGCGTCACGCCCGACAGCGCGCCCAGCAGAAAACCACCAAACAAACCCCAGAACGTGATCTTGATGGTCATCAGCGTACCCTCAAGCAGATTGGGTAACGCGCCCTCGATTACAGTCCAGTCAAACTCCACGATCTTCCCCCCAAGGCACCGACAGGCGCCGCATCATGGCGGCGCCGCGCGCGGGCAATTTCCACGGGCGGCGCCAAAAACACCTATCTGCTTACGGCTTCTTGCCGAACCACTTTTCGTAGATGGCGTCGTACTGGCCGTTGGCCTTCAGTGCGGCCAGCGCCTTGTTCACCTGCGGCACCAGTTCGCTGCCCTTGGGGAAGGCGATACCGTAGAAGTCGCCGCTCTTGACCGAGCCCACGACCTTCACGCGGCCCTTGCCGGCCGAGTTGGCGTAGTACTGCACGTTGGGGGTGTCGTGCACGGCGGCATCGACCCGGCCGGTGGCCAGTTCAAGGTAGGCGTTGTCGATGTTGGGGAACAGCTTCAACTTGGCGTCCGGCACCTGCGCTTTCAGGAAGTCGACGGTGGCGGTGCCCGTCTTGACGGCGACGGTCTTGCCGGCCAGGGACTTGGCGTCCTTGATGTCGGTGTTCTTTTCGCTGACCAGAATGGCCAGGCCGCTTTCATAGTAGGGGTCGGAGAAGTCGATGACTTTCTTGCGGTCGTCGCGGATCGTGATGCCCGCCAGCGCAGCGTCGATATTCTTGGTTTGCAGGCCCGGGATGATGCCGTTGAAGTCCATCGGCTGAAGCTTGTACTTCAGCTTGAGTTCCTTGGCGATCGCGGCCCACAGGTCTACGTCAAAGCCCACGTAGGTATTGCCCTGCTTGAACTCGAACGGCACGAAAGCGGTATCGGTGGCCACCACCAATTCCTTGCCTTGGGCTTGCGCGCCGGAGGCAGCGCCGAACATGGCCACGGACAGGCCGACCAAGGCGGCGGCGACTTTACGTTTGATCATGAAACTCTCCTCTTGGGGACCGTCGGCACCCCGGGGTTGTTGTAGGGGCATGATTCCTGGGCGGCGCCGGGGTCTCCGGCGCGGCTTATCGGCGATCTTAACGCATCCGTCCCCACCCGGCAGAGCTTAGAAAAATTACAATCCGCATGACACCCCGGAGAATCCCCATGCCCTACAAATATGTACGCATTGCCGGAAACCGGCGTCAGGTCGGCCTGGCGCTGGGCAAGTTGGCCCGCCCGCTGATGTCGGTCTACCTGGCGCAAAGCAGCACCTGGGAAGCGCTGCGGCGCTGGCGCGATCATCGATACGTGGAAGAATTGGCCCAGCATGCGCAGACGGCGCTGCCGGCAATATGGGAAGAACTGGAAGGCATGGCGGAAGGGCTGCGCATGCCGGTCCAGGACGTGCTGCTCTGGAACTGCCGTGGCGATCTCTTGCACAGCACGAACGACGGTTGCACGACCGTCGCGTTAAAAGGCGCGGACGGCGCCCGGTGGATCGGCCACAACGAAGACGGCGACCCCTATCTGTATGGACGTTGCCATCTGGTCGACGTGGCGCTGGACGACGCGCCCGGCTACGTCAGCTTTTATTACCCGGGGTCGTTGCCCGGCCACACTTTCGGCGCCAACCGCGCGGGGCTCGTCCAGACCATCAACAACCTGCGCACCCGCCAACGCCATCCCGGCGTGCCGCGCATGTTCCTGGCGCGCGCGGTGCTGGACTGCGCCACATTGGACGAGGCCCTTGCGCTGCTGCGCGACCTGCCCCATTCCGGCGGCTTTCACCACACGCTGGGCAGCGCAACCGACCCGCGACTGATCAGCGCCGAAGTGACCCCGGGCGCGGTGTCGGTGCTGGACATCGGCACGCGCTACGGCCATGCCAACCATATGATTCACGCCAAGACCCGGGCGCAACCCCAGGTGGTGACCGAGTCATCGCGCGACCGGCAGAACAGAATCGAAGGCATCGTGGACGGCTGGTCGCCGCAGACCGGCAGCGCGGACCTGTTGGCCGCGCTGCACGATACGCTGGGCGCCCTGCCCATCCTGCGCACGGACGCCGCGGATCCGGACGGCGAAAACACACTGGCCACCGCCGTGTTCGAAATCCGCGACGATGACGTGACGCTGCGCGTCTATGACCGTCGCACGATGGCGGACATTGCGTTGGATGTGATGTCAGAGCCGGAATGACCCGGCTCTGTAGTCGGCGCCATCACCCCCCCCGCCATCACACCGCGCCGTAGCCTCCGCCCCCGGGGGTTTCGACAACGAAGATGTCGCCCGGATGCAGCTGGGCGCTGTCTTGCGGGCCAAGCTCTTGAATCGTGCCGTCCACCCGTTCGATCAAGTTACGGCCCATCGCGCCCGGTTGCCCGCCCGCCAGACCAAACGGCGCGTAGCGGCGGTTGTTGGACAGGATGGCCGCCGTCATGTCTTCCAGGAAACGGATCCGGCGCACGCCGCCCTCGCCGCCCGGATAGCGCCCCGCCCCGCCCGAACCCTTGCGGATTTCGTAAGACTCAAGCCGCACCGGGAACCGGAATTCCAGCACTTCGGGGTCCGTCAGGCGCGAATTGGTCATGTGCGCCTGGACCACCGACGTGCCGGCGAAGCCTTCGTCGTGCGGGCCCGCCGCGTCGATGCGAACCGGCCCCGCACCCGTACCGCCCGAGATGGTCTCGTAATACTGATGACGCGCGTTGCCGAAGGTGAAGTTGTTCATCGTGCCCTGGCTGGCCGCCAGCACGCCCAACGCACCATACAGCGCGTTCACGATGCACATCGACGTTTCCACGTTGCCCGCCACCACCGAGGCCGGCGGGTTGGGACGCAGCATCGAGCCTTCCGGCAAGATGATCGACAGCGGCGCCAGGCAGCCGTCGTTCAGCGGGATGTCGTCGTTAACCATCGTGCGGAACACATACAGCACCGCCGCCACGGCAATCGCGCCGGGTGCGTTGAAGTTATTGTCCAGCTGCGGCGACGTGCCGGTGAAATCGACCACCGCGCTGCGTGCCTGCGTGTCCACCTTGACGGCCACGCGGATCACCGCGCCGTTGTCCAGCGGGTATTCGTAGCTGCCGTCTTTCAGCACCGAAATCACCCGGCGCACCGCTTCTTCGGCGTTGTCCTGCACGTGGCCCATGTAGGCGCGCACAACGTCCAGCCCGAAGTGGTCGCACATGCGCAGCAGCTCTTGCACGCCCTTTTCATTGGCGGCGATCTGCGCGTGCATGTCGGCGATGTTCTGATCCGGATTGCGCGCGGGCCAACGGCCCGAGCCCAGGATGTCGCGCGCGGCCTGATCGCGGAATTCGCCGTTCTTGACCAACTGGAAATTGGTGAACAGCACGCCCTCGTCTTCCACCGTCTTGGAGTCCGGCGGCATGGAGCCCGGCGTGGTGCCGCCGATATCCGCGTGGTGACCACGCGAACCGACGTAGAACAGGATCTCGCGGCCGGCGTGATCGAACACCGGCGTGATGACCGTCACGTCGGGCAAGTGCGTGCCGCCATGGTAAGGATCGTTCACCACATAGGCATCGCCCGGCATCATGCGCCCGGCGTTGGCGTTCATCACCGTGCGCACCGACTCGCCCATCGACCCCAGGTGCACCGGCATGTGCGGCGCGTTGGCGATCAGGCGGGCCTGCGAATCGAAAATGGCGCAAGAAAAGTCCAGCCGTTCCTTGATGTTCACCGAGTACGCCGTGTTCTGCAGGCGGTAGCCCATCTGCTCGGCAATCGACATGAACAGGTTGTTGAACACCTCCAGCATGACCGGATCCGCTTGCGTGCCGATGCTGCGACGATCCGCGCGCGCTTCGATGCGGCGGATCACGAAATGGTCTTGCGACGTCAATTCCGCTTGCCAGCCCGGTTCCACCACCGTGGTCTGGTTGGGCTCGGAGATGATGGCGGGGCCCGTCACCACGTCACCGCCCGCCATGTCTTCGCGCACGTACAGCGGCGTGTCACGCCACTCGCCCGCGCTGTACATGCTGACGACTCGGCGGGCCGCCAAGGCGCCGTCGCGGGTACGCGGCACGGCCGCTTCGCTGACTCGTTCGCCGCCGCCCGTGGCTTCCACCGAAATGGTCTCCACGACCAATTCGCGGTTGGGCATCAAGAAGGAATAGCGCTGGCGATAGGCGGCCTCGAAGTCGCTGCGTGCCTGCTCCAGCGTGGAAAACGCCACTTCCAGCGCGGTGTCGGTGCCGCGATATTTCAGATGCAGACGGCGTTGCACGGAGATATCGCCGTCGGGCACATGCTGGCGGCGCAGTTCGCCCACGGCTTGTCCGGCCAGCACATCCAGTTCGTCCTGAAGCTCGCCCATCAGGCCGGCGTCCAGCACCTTTTCAACGGTCTTTTGGCGCATGTCGGTCTGGTCGGCCAAGCCCATGCCGTAGGCAGACAACACGCCGCCCAGCGGATGCGCAAACACCGTCGTCATGCCCAAGGCGTCGGCCACCAGGCAGGCGTGCTGGCCGCCGGCGCCGCCAAACACCGTCAAGGCGTATTCCGTGACGTCGTGGCCGCGCTGCACCGAAATGCGCTTGATGGCTTCCGCCATGTTGCCCACGGCAATTTCCAGGAAGCCTTCCGCCAATTGCTCCGGCGTCATCTCGCGGCCAGTGGCCGTGCGCACTTCGTCGGCCATCGCGGTGAAGCGCGAGACCACCGCGTCGCGGTCCAGCGCTTCATTCGCGTCGGGGCCGAACACATTGGGAAAGAAGTCGGGCTGGATCTTGCCCAACAGCACGTTGCAGTCCGTCACGGCCAGGGGGCCGCCACGGCGATAGCAGACGGGGCCGGGGTTGGCGCCCGCCGAATCCGGGCCGACGCGCAGGCGCGCGCCGTCGAAATGCAGGATGGACCCGCCGCCTGCTGCCACCGTGTGGATGCTCATCATGGGCGCGCGCATGCGCACGCCGGCGACCTGGGTTTCGAATTCGCGTTCGAATTCGCCCGCGTAGTGCGACACGTCGGTCGACGTGCCACCCATGTCAAAGCCGATGACCTTGGGAAACCCGGCGATCTCGCTGGTGCGCACCATGCCGACGATGCCGCCGGCCGGGCCGGACAAAATGGCGTCCTTGCCGCGGAAACGGTGCGCGTCCGTCAGGCCGCCGCTCGATTGCATGAACATCAGGCGGATGCCGGGCAGTTCGCCCGCCACCTGATCCACATAGCGCTTCAAGATGGGTGACAGATACGCGTCGACCACCGTCGTGTCGCCGCGCGACACGAACTTGATCAGCGGGCTGACCTCGTGCGAGGCCGACACCTGGGTGAAGCCCACTTCGCGGGCGATGCGCGCCGCGCGCTGCTCGTGGTCCGTGGCGTGCCAGGCGTGCATGAACACGATGGCCACGGCGCGGATGCCGCTGTCATAGGCGGCTTGCATGCCGGCCCGCAAGCCGGCTTCGTCCAGGTCGCGAATGACTTCGCCGTCCGCGGCCACGCGCTCATCGGCTTCAACGACGGATTCGTAAAGCATTTCGGGCAGCACGACGTTGCGGTCGAACAGCCGGGGCCGGTTCTGATACGCAATGCGCAGCGCATCGCGGAACCCGCGCGTGGTCACCAGCAGCGTGCGTTCGCCCTTGCGTTCCAGCAAGGCGTTGGTGGCCACCGTCGTGCCCATCTTCACGCATTCAACCTGGTCCACGGGCACCGGCTGTCCGGGCGCCACACCCAGCAGCTTGCGGATGCCGGCCACGGCCGCGTCGCGATACTGCTCGGGGTTTTCCGACAGCATCTTTGCCGTGGTGGTGGTGCCGTCGGGGCGGCGCGCCACGATATCGGTGAAGGTGCCCCCACGATCGATCCAGAATTGCCACTTCTTCATGCGTAATCCTTGAAAACAAACGGCCACGGCGGGTGCCGCCGCGGTCGGGTTGCGGTGTGCCGGGCCAGGCCCGATCAGGTTCAGAGTGAGGTTGCCGCCCTTGCGGCCTGGTCGTACAGGCCGGACAGCGAGCGCAAGGCGTGGGCCAATTGGCGGCTGAAATCCAGCCCGCCCCCGCCCGGCCCATCCAGGCCGGACGTCAGGCATTGTTCGCGGATGTCGCCGTAGCGCTTGAGGATGTCCGCGCCGTCGGGCGTAACGCTGTAGAAAACTTCCTTGCTGTTGCGTTCGCCCTTGACCACACCCAGCCGCTCCAGCTTTTTCAACGCATAGCTGACGATGTGCGTGTCTTCGACATTGAGCGTGAAGCAGATGTCCGCCAGCTTCTTGGCGCGTTGCCGGTGGTAGACGTGGTGAAACACCATGACGTCGGTGGGCGTCAGGTCCGGCAGGCCGGCGGCTGCCATGCAGCGCACCGTCCAGCGGTCAAAGGCGTGGCTGGCGATCATCAGGCCGAATTCGACCTCGGACAAATCGGGCGCGCTGCCGCCAGCCAAGTGGGCTGACGAGGCGATCAACGTGGGGCTCATGGAACGCTCAAGCCAAGTTTATATGGATGAAATACTAATAATTTATGTGTATTTCATCCATAAAAAATATGACCTGGACGGCCAAAAACGGCCGTAAACGGCCATTTCAAGGGAAATCCCCTAGCGGTTCGAACGTTCCAGCGGGGGGAACGTGGGCACTGGGCCGCCGTTATGACGCCGCTAGACACCTTTATGACGCCGCTATGACACCGTTATGGCGCCGTCCAGCCCTGCGGCAGATTGGCCCGGATCAGCCAGCCGGCAATCGAAATGCGCGGCGCGATGTCCGGCATGGGGTCGCCGGGGCCGAACCAGCGCGCATCGGCAATCTCGTCTTCCTGCACGCGGATGTCACCCGACACGTAGTCGGCGGTGAACGCCACCATCAGCGAATGCGGAAAGGGCCAGGGCTGGCTGCCGAAGTACTGCAGGTTGCCGACCTTCAGGCCGACTTCCTCGAAGACTTCGCGGTGCACGGTCTCTTCGATGCTCTCGCCGGGTTCGACAAAACCGGCCAGCGCCGTATAGCGCGAAGTCGCGGTCGTGGTGTGCCGCGCCAGCAGGATGCTGTCGCCTTTACGGATCAGCACCATCATGGCGGGCGAAATGCGCGGGTACACGGAAAAGCCGCAGGCGGGGCAGCGCAGGCAGAACTCGTGCGGCACGCGCTCGGCGGGCGTGCCGCAGGCGCCGCAGAACCGGTGCGTGCGAGCCCATTCGGCGATTTGATACGCCCGGCCGGCCAGGGCCATGCGTTCATCGTCCAGCACGCCGAACAGCGAACGCAGCTTCTTGAACGCGTAACCCTCGGGCGCTTCAAGCGTGGGATCCACGTGCGCCGTGCGATACGGCGAATCGGGTACGGACCAGATGGCTTGCAAGGCCGGCGACGCCAGACCGATGCGTTCGCACAACGCCAAATCCGGCAACACGCTGGACGCTTCTTCGACCAGCAATTCATCACGGCGGAAAACGAAATTCACTAGAGCCTCTGCAGCACGCTTCGATCCCGCAATCTTAGAAGAAAAATCGGTGCGTAAAGGTGTCGCGGACGGTACGCGCGCAAAGTTTTAGCCTTCAACGATGTGTCGCGTCCGGGCCTAGGATTAACCCGTAAAACCCCATTTTTTGTGCGCGTTGTTGCCGCGCAGCACCATAGAATGGCACGGCTTTTAGGCCGCGCGTCATCCGCGCAGCAGTCTCTTTCAAGAATGCCTATCGGGCAAAACCCGTCTTCACCATTCGCACAGAAGGACCTTCCATGTACAAGAAAATCTCATTGCTGGCCGGCAGCATCGTCCTGGCGTTCAGCGCGGGCGCACAGGCCCAAACCAAATGGGACCTGCCCAGCGCCTACCCCGCCAGCAACTTCCACGTTGAAAACCTGACCACGTTCATCAAGGACGTGGACACGCTGTCGCAAGGCAAGCTGAAGATCCAGCTGCACAACAACGCCTCGCTGTACAAGGCGCCGGAAATCAAGCGCGCGGTGCAAGGCAACCAGGCACAGATCGGCGAAATCCTGCTGACCAACTTCGCCAACGAAGACCCGATCTACGAACTGGACGGCCTGCCCTTCCTGGCCACCGGCTACGAAGCCTCGTTCAAGCTGTACCAGGCGCAAAAACCCTTCCTGGAAAAGAAGCTGGCCTCGCAAGGCATGACGCTGCTGTACGCCGTGGCGTGGCCGCCCCAAGGCATCTTCGCCAACAAGGACATCAAGCAGATCAGCGACATGAAGGGCCTGAAGTGGCGCGCCTACAGCCCCGTCACCGCCAAGATCGCCGAACTGGTCGGCGCGCAGCCGGTCACGGTGCAGCAGGCGGAACTGGCTCAGGCGCTGGCTACCGGCGTGATCGATTCGTACATGTCGTCGGCCTCGACCGGCTACGACACCAAGACGTACGAGTACATCAAGAAGTTCTACGACACGCAGGCCTGGCTGCCCAAGAACGCCATCATCGTCAACAAGAAGGCGTTTGACGCGCTGGACCCGGCTACGCAAGACGCCTTGAAGAAGGCCGCCGCGCAAGCCGAGGAACGCGGCTGGAAGCTGTCGCAGGAAAAGAACAAGTGGTATCAGGAAGAGCTGGCCAAGAACGGCATGGAAACCATCAAGCCGACCGTGGAACTGAAGGAAGGCCTGTCGGTGATCGGCAAGCGCATGCTGGATGATTGGCTGAAGAAGGCAGGCGCCGACGGCCAGGCCATGATCGACGCCTACAAGAAGCAGTGATCTTTTTATGCGCCGCTTTCTAGATGGTCTTTACGGCGCGGCCGGCCTGTTGGCCGGCTTGTGCACGATCGGCGTTCTGGTCTCGGTGCTGGCGGCGATCATCGCCCGCCAGCTCAGCCTGAACATTCCTGGCACCGATGCGTACGCAGGTTACTTCATGGCCGCGGCGGGTTTCCTGGCGTTATCCAGCACGTTCAAGCACGGCGAACACATCCGGGTCACGCTGTTGCTCAATTCGTTGGCACCGGCGGGCAGTCGCCGCCTGGACATTTTTGCGCTGGCTGTGGGCTCGCTGCTGGCCTCGGCCTTTGCCTTCTTCAGCATCAAGCTGACGTACGACTCCTGGCTGTACAACGACATCTCCACGTCCAACGACGCCACGCCGCTCTGGATTCCGCAGATCAGCATGGCGGTGGGCACGGTGTTGTTCCTGGTCGCCCTTGTCGACGAATTGATCCGTCGTTCACGCGGCGTGGCCGCCGCTACTTCGCAGCAAACCCATGAATGAACTTCTTGTCATCACCCTATTGGTCGTTTCGATCTTCGCGCTGTTGGGTTGCGGGGTCTGGGTCGGCCTGACGCTGGCAGGCACGGCGTGGATCGGCATGGAGATTTTCTCCAGCCGTCCGGCCGGCGACGCCATGGCCGTCACCATCTGGGGCGCTTCGTCCAGCTGGACGCTGACCGCCCTGCCCTTGTTCCTGTGGATGGGCGAAATCCTGTTTCGCACGCGCTTGTCCGAAGACCTGTTCAAGGGTCTGGCGCCGTGGCTGAACCGATTGCCGGGTCGGCTGCTGCACACCAATGTGATCGGTTGCGCGATTTTCGCGGCGGTGTCGGGCTCCAGCGCGGCGACGTGCGCGACGGTCGGCAAAATGACCATTCCCGAACTGACGCGCCGTGGCTACCCCGAAGACAAGATCCTGGGCACGCTGTCGGGCGCGGGCACGCTGGGCCTGTTGATTCCGCCTTCGATCATCATGATCGTGTACGGCGTGGCGGCCGACGTGTCGATCGCCAAGCTGTTCATCGCGGGCATCTTCCCCGGCATCGTGCTTGCGCTGTTGTTCATGGGCTATATCGGCTGGTGGGCCATCCGCAACCCCGGGCAGGTGCCGGCGGCGGACCCCGGCATGTCGTTCATGCAGAAGCTGTCGCAATCGCGCCACCTGATTCCGGTCATGGTGCTGATCGGCGCGGTGCTCGGCTCCATCTACAGCGGCATCGCCACCGCCACGGAAGCGGCGGCGGTGGGCGTGGTGGGCGCACTGCTGTTGTCGGCGCTGCAAGGCTCGCTGAACCGCTCGACGTTCATGCAATCGCTGCTGGGCGCCACCCGGCTGTACTGCATGATCGCGCTGATCCTGGCCGGCGCACAGTTCCTGACGCTGGCAATGGGCTATATCGGCCTGCCGCGCGCGTTGGCGGAATGGATCGGCGGACTGGGCTTGTCGCAGTTCGGCCTTATCATGGCGCTGATGGTCTTCTTTGTGGTGCTGGGCTGCTTCCTGGACGGCATTTCCATCGTGGTGCTGACCATGGGCGTGCTGTTGCCGACGGTGCAGGCTGCCGGCATCGACCTGATCTGGTTCGGCATCTTCATCGTTTTCGTGGTGGAAATGGCACAAATCACGCCGCCGGTGGGCTTCAACCTGTTCGTGCTGTCCGGCATGAGCGGGCGTGAATTGCCTTACATCGCGCGGGCGTCAATGCCCATGTTCCTGCTGATGATTGTGGCGGTGCTGCTGCTGTATTTCATTCCGGGCATTGCCACATGGCTGCCCTTGCACATGACGCTGTGACGCTATGACGCTGTAATGCCGTGATGTCGCTGCCTGGACACCCGGGCACGACCTTCAAGAACCCCGGTCCTGGACCGGGGTTTTTTTTTGGAACCATCGCACCATTATCCCGGCGCGCGACTATTTTTTTGATCTGTAAACCAGGGAAAACGCCAAAAACAATTTGGCCCTGCACATCCCGTAACTTTTTTAGAATCCCCAGGCGCTGCCCCCTTGCACCAGTTTGGCGCAATGCCGTGGCAGCCAACCTTTTGGGCCAATGCTCCGGACCCGCGCTGCCATCAAGCAGCGTCGGTGCAACGGCCCAACGTCGGACGATCCGCCCGGCGCGGTCAACCCGGCCACAAGCCAGGTCACACACTACAAAACAGCTACACAGGAGGAGTCCTCAGTGAAACGCATCACTCTTACGCTCGCCGCCGCAGGCCTGGGCCTGGCCGCGGGCGCCGCATCGGCGGAAACCAGCGTCACCCTGTACGGCATCGCCGACGTCAGCATCCGCTACCTGAGCACCAGCGCCGGCAGCGTGGGCGAAGACGGCAGCCGTGTGTCGATGGAAAACGGCGCCATCTCGAACAGCCGCTGGGGCCTGCGCGGCTCGGAAGACCTGGGCAACGGCAACCGTGCCTTCTTCCGCCTGGAAAACGGCTTCAACATGCAGAACGGCAATTCGTCGGCCACGGGCAAGACGTTCGGCCGCCTGGCCTACGTGGGCCTGGACGGCGGCAACATCGGCCAACTGACGCTGGGTCTGCAAAACACGCCGATGTTCGACCTGCTGGCCGACTACTTCGATCCGCTGACCGTGGGTAACTACGATCAGAACGCCTGGTTGCCCGCCGCGATGTCGCGCGTGCGCACCAACAACATGACCAAGTATTCCAACACCATCGGCGACCTGTCGTTGGCGTTGTCGTGGGCCAACGGCGAAAGCTGGGAAGACCACAAGGCCGGCCAGCAATACGGCGCCAGCCTGCGCTACATGATCGGCAAGCTGGGTCTGGGCGCGGCCTACCAGCAGACCTACGACGGCCTGGATTCCGACCTGCGCCAGCGCGTGTGGAACCTGAACGCGTCCTACCAGTTTGAAACCACCAAGGTGTTCGCCGGCTACTTCAATGGCCGCGACGAAACGGGCTGGGTCAACGCCGTCATGGGCGGCACCACCACCGCCAGCCTGGACCGCAAGGACAACGGCTATTTCGTGGGCGCCACGTGGCAAGCCACGCCGCGCTGGGCCATTACCGGCGCGGGCTACTACGACCAAAGCAAGAACGTGGTCGAAGACGGCGACAAGGGCAAGCGTTACGCCCTGGTCGCGGTGGCCGAATATTCGCTGTCCAAGCGCTCGCAGGTGTACGGCACGGTGGACTGGAACAAGGTCAGCAGCGCCGCCAGCGACGAAATCGCCGGCAAGAACCACCAGATCGGCGCCGCCGTGGGCTTCCGCCACATTTTCTAAGCGGCACGCAGGTCGGGCGTTTTCGAAACGCCCGATGCACAAATCAGACCCACAAACCCAAAAGCCCCATCGCAGCGCACAGGCTGCGATGGGGTTTTTGTTTACAGCATCGCCATCCGGCTGTTGACCAGATCGGTCACCAGCATGTGCCCCGGCGCATGCGTGATGCAGAACTCCGGACGCACCGACGACACCACCGATTGCGGCGTGACGCCGCAGGCCCAGAACACGGGCATTTCGCCCGGCCGGATTTCGACCGCGTCGCCGTAGTCGGGCTGGTTGATGTCGGCAATGCCGATCAGCGCCGGGTCGCCAATATGCACGGGTGCGCCGTGCACCGACGGAAAGCGCGAGGTGACCTGGATGGCGCGGATGGCATCCGCCGCCTTCAAGGGGCGCATAGACACCACCAGAGGCCCGCTGAAGGCGCCAGCCGGATGCGTCGGGATGTTGGTGCGGTACATCGGCACGTTGCAGCCTTGCTCGATATGACGCACCGGCAAGCCGTTATCCAGCATGGCCTCTTCGAACGAAAACGAGCATCCAATCAGGAACGACACCAGATCGTCGCGCCAGATATCGCGCACGTCGGTGGGTTCGGCCACCAGCTCGCCGTTCTTCCAGACTCGGTAGCGCGGGATGTCGGTGCGGATGTCGATGTCTGCACCCAGTTCCGGCAGCGCCGGGTTACCGGGTTCGGACATGGCCAGCAACGGGCAAGGCTTGGGGTTGCGCTGGCAGAAATGCAGGAAGTCCGCTGCCAGCGCGCGCGGCAGGATGGCCAGGTTGGCCTGGACGTGGCCCGGCGCCAGATTGGCCGTGGGGCCGGTCAGGCGCCCGCTGCGCGCGTCCAGACGCGCCTGGCGGGCCAGTTGGACACTATTGCGTACGACGTCGACGGGCGACATGAAAAATCCTCTTGATGCAGTTGTGAAGCACCGGGCGATCAGTGCCCGGCAAGCAGCGCCTCGATGGCCAGGCCGACGGCCAGGATGCGGCGGTCGGCGCCGTTGCTGCCGGCGATCATCAAGCCCACGGGGGCCGTATCCGGGGCATGGCAAGGCAGCGACAGCGCGCAGCCATCCAGGAAGTTGATCAGCGTGGGGTTGCGCAGAATCAGGCCATTGGCCGCGTAATAGGCTTCGTCGGAAGCGACCAGGTCGGCCACCGCCGGCGCCACGATGGGCGTGGTCGGCATGATGAGCGCGTCGTAGCCGGCAATGCGGCGATCCACCGCCGCCACCCACGCTTCGCGCGCATCCAGCAAATCGAGGTAATCCGCGGCGCTCATGTCCTGGCCACGCATGATGCGCGAGACCACGCGCGGGTCGTAGCGCTTGCCGGCGCGCGCGATCAGGTCGCGGTGCCAGGCCCAGGCTTCGGCCGCCGTGAAGCCGCCCTTGCTGTTGATGCCGCCAACCTCGGCGAACTCCGGAATGGCGATTTCGTCGACCAGCGCGCCGGCTTCCTTCAGCCGGGCCACGGCCGCGGCGAAACTGTCCGCCACGTGCTTGTCCATGGCGTCCAGCGCCAGCGTGGTGGGCACGGCCAGGCGCAGGCCGCGCAGCGCCATGGCTTCGGGCACGGGGCCGCCGTCGCCTGACAGAATGGCGTCCAGCTCGGCGCAGCAACGCACGCTGGCGGCGATGGGGCCGATGGAATCCAGGTTGGCCGACAAGGGCAGCACGCCCTGCATCGACACGCGCCAGGCGCTGGGCTTGAAGCCCGTCAGGCCGCACAGCGCGGCCGGAATGCGCACCGAGCCACCGGTGTCGGAACCAATGCCGGCCACGGCCATGCCGTCGGCCACGGACACCGCCGCGCCCGAGGACGAGCCGCCCGGAATGCGGCCGGTGGCGCGGTCGTACGGGTTCAGCGGCGTGCCGTAGTGCGGGTTGATGCCCAGGCCCGAATACGCGAATTCGGTCATGTTGGTGCGGCCGATGATGACGGCGCCGGCCGCGATCAGGCGCTGCACGACGTCGGCGTTGGCGTCAGCCGCCGGTTCGCCTTCGCGCGCGACCGAGCCGGCCATGGTGGTTTCGCCTTCGATGTCGAACAGGTCCTTGATGCTGATCGGCAGCCCTTCCACCGCCGAACGCACGATGCCCGCCGCCCGCAGGGTGTCGGAGGCGCGCGCCTGCGCCAATGCCGACTCGGCATACAGCTTGGTGAAAACGCGGGCGCCCTCGCCCGCCGCATCCTGCGCGCGCGCCAGCGCCAGTTCGGTCAGCGCGACCGAGCTGGTACGGCCCTCGTTCAGGGCCAAGGTCAGATCATTCAAGGTCGAAACCATCATTGTCCTCGTGCCGCCTAGCGGCGTAAAAGTGCCGACAGGCGCAGCCTGAATAGGCGCGCCCGGCGTTCAATGCCATGCAGAAACGGAATCAGGCCACCACGGGCAGCGATTCGACATGATAGCGATGGCTGATCGTGCGTTGGCGGCGCGGATCGAACAATTCCATGGTGAAGTCCGCCGCGGCGCGGATGCCGCCGATGGCGCCCACGGTGCCGCAGGTCATGCCCGCGCCTTGCGGCAGCACGGCGGCGCCGCCGGTGTAGCCGGCAATCAGGTCCTGCGGCGTGCGCAGCGTGGACAGCGGGCCTTCCTGGTACAGCACCTTTTCACCGTTTTCGACGATGTACGAGCGGATGACCAATTCGTCCCAGTAGTCGGCCACGTCGGCCAGGCGCCAGGCTTCGCTTGCCACGGGCTTCACGCAGACCTGCTTGGACATGGCGACGCTGACGGTTTCCAGCTTGCGGTCGGTATGGTCCGACGCGATGCTGACGTACATCTCGCCGTCCACGGCGAACACGAACGTTTCCACTTCGCCCGACGAATCCTCGCCCACGGCCTGCACTTGCGTGGCCTGGGTCAGCTGGTTGTCGGCAATGCGGTAGTACAGCGGCACGCTGGTCGGGCGCGGCACGCCGATGGCGGCGAGCTCTTCGATGTGGTGCTCGATGGCGGCCATGTCGCGTCCGGCCCAGCCGGCCACGATCAGGGTGTTGAAGTCCACTTCCACCTGGCGGGGATTGGCGTCGTCGATCTTGAATACGGCTTTCATATCAGTCCTGCGGAAATAACGGGTGGGAAACGGTGCGGCCGCTGTGGGCCACACCCGGTTCAAACAAAAAGTCTTTTCAATCAATCAATCAATCAATTGATCAATCCATCGATCAATTGATCATTCCATTAACCAAACACGCGCGGCAACCACAGCGCGAAGTCCGGCCAGAACGCCAGCAACCCCAGCATCACGAACATGGCGGCCACGAACGGCAGGCTGCCGATGATGACGGCGCTCATCGAGCCGTTCTTGCGCAGGCTTTGCACCACGAACAGGTTCAGGCCCACGGGCGGCGTGATCAACGCGGCTTCAACCAGGATGATGATGACGATGCCCAGCCAGATCGGGTCGTAGCCCAGCGCGATCATGATGGGCGCCACGATGGGAATCGTCGTGATCATCATGGACAGCGTTTCCATGAAGCAGCCCAGCACCAGGTAGAAGATCACCACGATCAGCAGCATCCACCCCGGCGACAAGCCCAGGCCGGTGATCGACTTGGTCAGCGCATCCGTCAGGCCGGTGGCCGACATGATGAAGTTCAGGAAGCTGGCCGCGATGACGATCAGCATGATCATCGCCGTGGACCGCATCGTGCCTTCCATCACTTCGCGCAGCATCTTCCAGGACAGCCGGCGGAACCAGGCGGCCAGGATGAAGGCGCCCAGCACGCCCAGCGCGGCGGCTTCCGTCGGCGTGGCAAGGCCGGCGTAGATGGAACCGACCACCAGGAAGAAGATGCCCATGGGCGGCGCCAGGTGCACCAGGCTGGCAAGACGCTGGCCCCAGGTTGCATGGATCTTCTTGCCGCCCCAGGACGGCTTGGCCACGCAAGCCACGACCACCGTCAGCATGAACAACGCGGCCATCGCAAAGCCGGGGATGATGCCGGCCAGGTACAGCTTGGGCACGGACGAATTCGTCAGCACGCCATAGATGACCAGGTTGATGGACGGCGGAATCAGGATGCCCAACGTACCGCCCGCGGCCAGGCTGCCCAGGAACAGCGGCTCGTTGTAGCCATACTTGCGGATCTGCGGAATGGCCACGGTGCCGACGGTGGCGGCGGTTGCCACGCTGGAACCCGAGGTTGCCGAGAACAAGGTGGACGCGCCGATGTTCGCGTGCATCAAGCCGCCCGGCAACCACGACAGCCACAGGCTCATCGCGCTATACATGCGTTCGGCAAAGCCCGCGCGCAGCAGCACTTCGCCCAGCATGATGAACAGCGGAATCGCCACCAGCAGGAACTCGTTGTTCGAGCTCCAGGAAATTTCACCGATGGCACGCGACAGCGGCAACATCGAAAAGAGCGGGTCCAGGATCAGACCCAACACGCCAAGCGCGGCGCCCACGGGAATGGACAGCCCGATCAGCACCAGCAACAACGTCAATGCGGTGGAAATCATGCTGCGTCTCCCTTGACCATGCGCTCGCCGGCGGCGGCTTCTTCTTCAGCTTCTTCTTGCGCGGAACGCACGCCGCAGATCTGCTTGACCAGTTCGATGTCGCCCGTGACCAGCGCGGCGGAGGCGCGCGCCAGCATCAAGGCCACCGTGATGCACATCCAGGCCAGGCCCAACAGCCACAAACCTTGGGGCACCCACAGCGGCGTGGCCAGCGGGGTGTTGGCGGCGGACTTCTGGGCCCATGAGGTCTGCACCACGTCGTAGGCGTAGTACGTCAGGAACACCATGAAGACGGCCAGCGACACCATGGAAATCCAGTCGAGCACGGCCGACAGGCGCACCGGCAGGTATTGATAAAGCACGTCAACACGCACGTTGGCGCGTTGCAACGTGGCGAACGCCAGCGCCCAGGACGTGCTGATGGCAAACGCGTAGCTGGACAACTCGTCGGCGCCACCGGTGGTGAAACCCAGGAATTTGCGGGCCAGCACGTCGAACGAGATCAGCAGCACGCTGGCCACCGTCAACGCGCCGCCGGCCCATACGGCCACGCGCGAAAAACTCTCGGCGCGCCGCAACAGGCCGCCCAGCAGGCGGAAGTGTTCGGTTTGGGTCATGGATAGAACCTCTGCGGGCTAGCGCCCGGTATGACTTGCGGAAAAGCGCGCCGCCGCGCGATGCGGCGGCGCTGTCCAGCGCTTACTTGCTGGCGGTCAGGCCCAGCGTCTTGCCGATGGTGGCGTTGAAGTCCTTCACGCACTGTGCCGAGCAACGGGCGGCCCACTTGGGCAACACGGCTTCTTGCGCAACCTTCTTGAGCAGCGCGCGGTCGGCATCCGACGGTTGCACCAGAACCATCTTGCCCTTGACCGGGAACGGGCAAGCGGCGGCGCCGGTGTTGCAGTCATAGCCTTCCTGCGTCTGGCGGGCAGCGGCTTCCCAGATGTTGTCCACCAGCGTCTTCACGTTGGCTTGCAGGAACGTGCGCACGGCGGGGTCCAGCTTGTCCCAGGCCTTTTGGTTGACGGCGTGGATCTGCTGGTTCCAGTTGATCGGCAGCGCCACCAGGTGGGTGGACACTTCGTACCACTTGGCCGAGTAGCCCGACAACGATCCGGTGATGGCGCAATCGACCACCTTGTTTTGCAGCGCCGGCACCACTTCACCGAAGGCCATCGTCACGCTGGAACCGCCCAGCGCTTCAACGAATTCGGCCGTGGTGCGGCTGCTGGTGCGAACCTTCTTGCCCTTGATGTCGGCCAGGCCCTTGATGTCCGCGTTGCAGAACAGCACCTGGGCGGGATAGGTCGAGATGCCCAGCAGCTTGACGTTGTTGCCTTCGCCGTAGAGCTTGGCGTAGACGGGCTCGAACGCGTCGGTCACGGCGCGCGCGGTCTTGACGTCGGGGGCCAGGCCGGCCAGGTCGATGGCTTCGTTGATGGGGTTGTCGCTGGCGAAATACGACAGCGTGGCGGTGCCGAATTCAATCACGCCTTGCGACATCAGGCGCAGCAACTCGGGGCCCTTCAGGCCCATTTCGTTGAAGCCCTTGATTTCCGCCGTGACCTGGCCCTTGGACAGCTCGGGAATGGTCTTCGTCCAGAACGGCTTTTCGTAGTCGTTATAGGCGGTCAGGTTGGACAGGCCTCCCACGACCTTCAACTGGGTTTTGGGCAGGTCCTGTGCGTGGACGGCGCCGGCAAGCATGCTGGCGGCGACGGCTGCAAAAACAAGAGACTTCTTCATGGACAAAACTCCTGGCTGGCGGGATGGTCTGTCGCGCGCGGGATCCCGTTACCCGTGTCGCGCGCGGTTTGGTTCAGGTAATCAGGCGCGAAGATCGCGTGCGAGGCGCGGCCGAGGGCTGGGCGCCAAGGTCCGGAATAGGCTCGAAAGATGGTTCATGCTTTTCCCCCGCACTGTGTATCCAGGCGTTGCATTTTTGCTGTTTCGCCATTGCATCGTCCGTGGCGGCAAGCGTCCAATCGTATGTTGCGATGTGGGGGTATAAATATTTCTTGGGTCTCGCCGAATCGTTGTCGGGCCGTTTACGCAAACGACGGCCTGGCGCGGCTTTTCAGGCGGTTGGGCAGGCGGGGACGGGTGTCCGGCTGCCCGGAACGCGGGATGGCTCCGTGCCCCCTCTGGGGGAAAACACCTAGGCGGGAATGCCGTCTCCGGCCTGCGCCGCGACCTTTTGCGCCATCTGCGCAATCACCCTGACCGCGTGGCTATCCGGCCCCTGCACCCAGGTTGCGGTAAAGCTCAGTTCAGGCAAGGGGTCGGCCTGCACACGCAGAATGCGCAGTTCGCCCCGCGCCAGTTCCTTGCCCAGGAACACCGGCGCGATCACGCTGGTGCCGATGCCGTCCTGCGTCATTCGGACCACCATGGACATGGACGCACTGCCATACATACGCGGCGAGGCCACGCCCGCGCGCGTCAGCATGTCGCGCACGACCCGGTACGGCGAGCTGTTGGACGGATACGTGATGATGGGCAGCTTGCCGATGCGTTCCAGCGTCAGCGGCTCGGGGCCGAGGTCCAGCGTGGGGCTGGCCACCCAGGCCAGCGGGTAGCTGCACAGCGGCAGGTTTTCGACACGGGCCTCAAGCACCGGCCCCATCAGGAACGCCAGGTCGATCTGGCGCGACATCAGGTGCGGGCGCAACACGTGGGTGGTATCCACTTCGATCTCGAGCACCAGCGCGGGATAGGTGGAATGGATCAGTTCGATCAGCGTGGGCAGCCACGTCTGCACGATGGTTTCCGCCACGCCGATACGCACCGTGCCGGTCATGACGTTCTGCTCGCGCGCCGCCTCGAACATATCGCGCCGCACTTGCAGCATGCGTTCGGCGTGCGACAGCAGTTCGTGGCCCTTGGCGGTCAGCTTGACGCCGCGCGCGTCGCGCTCGAACAGCCGCACGCCCAGGTCTGCTTCCAGCGAGGCGATGCGCTGCGACACGGCAGGTTGCGTGGTGTTGAGCTTGTCGGACGCGGCGCGAAAGCTGCCCAGCGTGGCGACCCAAAAAAAAGTTTCGACGTTACGTAGTTCGATCATTGGCCTGTTCCCCCGGCGCGATGAGCGTATCATGGCAGCCGCCCATTTCCCCATCAGGAGCCCGTCCATGCCCCCGGCCGATCCAGGTCGCCCACAAGCCCCCGCGCCCGCCTCGCGCGGCCCGCTCGTCGGGATCTTGCTGCTGGTGCTATCGATGTGGACGCTGTCCTGTCTGGACGCCAGCGGAAAGTGGGTCATGAACGCGGGCGTGCCGCTGCTGGTGCTGTCGTGGTTCCGTTACGTGGTGCACCTGATCCTGGTGCTGGCGCTGGTGTTGCCGGCGCGCGGGCTGCGTGTGCTGCGCAGCAACAAGCCGCGCGAACAACTGATACGCGGCGGCTCCATGTTCCTGGCCACGCTGATGTTCTTCACGACGCTCAGCTACATTCCGCAGGCTGAGGCCACGGCCATCAACTTCCTGGCGCCCCTGCTGGTGCTGTCCCTGGCACCCTGGATCCTGAAAGAGCCCGCCCGCCTGTCGCGCTTCGTGGCGGCGGGCATCGCGTTTATCGGCGTCATCATCGTGATCCGCCCCGGCGGCGGGCTGCATCCCATCGGCACCATTTTTGGCCTGCTGACCGCGTGCTGCTTTGCCGCTCAGTTCATCGCCACGCGGCGCGTGGCGGGCGATGACCCGTTCACGTCCTTGATCTGGAGCGGCGCGGTGGGCACCGCCTGCCTCACGCTGACCCTGCCTTTCGTGTTGCCGGCCGCCCTGCCCGTTTTGCAATCGTTGTCCACATTCGATTGGTTCTTGCTGATTTCGACCGGCCTGACGGGCGGGGTTGGACATCTATTCCAGATTGCCGCCTACCGCCGCGCCCCGGCATCCACGCTTGCGCCCTTCATCTACCTGCAAATCATCAGCGCCACCTCGGTGGGCTGGCTGGTCTGGGGACACTTTCCCGACCCGCTTACCTGGTTGGGTATCGCGATCATCTGCGCCAGCGGCATTGGCATCGGCCTGATCGAATGGCGGCGTAGCATGGCGATCAGCGCCGCGGCGGCCCGCGCGGGCGCCCGCTAAGCGCGGGCCTTTCCTGCCCACCCCGCCCCGCCCGCCAGCGCGCGCCAAGCCGCTCCCGTACAATGCTCGACGCTTTTTGCGCTTTGGCGCATCGGCTTTCCCGGCATCCGGCATTTCCCCGAACGAGGTCTTCATGATCATCAAGCCCCGCGTGCGCGGCTTTATCTGCGTTACCACCCACCCCGTAGGCTGCGAGGCCAACGTCAACAAGCAGATCGACTACGTCCGGGCGCAAGGACCCATCGCCGGGGGCCCCAAGCGCGTGCTGGTGCTGGGCGCGTCCACCGGATATGGACTGGCGGCGCGCATCAGCGCGGCCTTCGGCTGTGGCGCGGAAACGCTGGGCGTTTTCTTCGAACGCCCGGCAGAGGCCGCCAAGGCTGGCACGCCGGGCTGGTACAACACCGCCGCATTCCACAAGGCGGCCCAGGCGCACGGCCTGGCGGCGCAAAGCATCAATGGCGACGCGTTCTCGGACGAGATCAAGCAAAAGACCATTGCCGCCATCAAGGCAGGCATGGGCCAGGTTGACCAGGTCATCTACAGCCTGGCCGCCCCGCGCCGCACGCACCCCAAGACGGGCCAGGTGTTCAACTCCACGCTCAAACCCATCGGCCACGCCGTGAACTTGCGCGGCCTGGACACCGACCGCGAAGTCGTCAAGGAGTCCGTGCTGGAGCCGGCCACTCAAGCCGAGATCGACGCCACCGTGGCCGTGATGGGCGGTGAAGACTGGCAGATGTGGATCGACGCATTGCTTGAAGCGGGCGTGCTGGCCGAAGGGGCCACGACCACCGCGTTCACCTACCTGGGCGAAAAGATCACCCACGACATCTATTGGAACGGCTCGATCGGCGCCGCCAAGAAAGACCTGGACGACAAGGTGCTGGATATCCGCGCCAAGCTGGCCGCGCGCGGCGGCGACGCCCGGGTGTCGGTGCTGAAAGCGGTGGTCACGCAGGCCAGCTCGGCCATCCCGATGATGCCGCTGTACCTGTCGCTGTTGTTCAAGACCATGAAAGAGCAAGGCACGCACGAAGGCTGCATCGAACAGGTGTATGGCCTGTACCGCGACAGCCTGTGCAGCGACACGCCGATCCTGGACGCCCAGGGCCGCCTGCGCGCCGACTACAAGGAACTTGATCCGAAGGTTCAAGAAGCCGTGCAGGCGCTTTGGCACCAGGTCACCAGCGACAACATCTATCAGCTGACTGACTTTGCCGGCTACAAGCAGGAATTCCTGCGCCTGTTCGGTTTCGAGATCGATGGCGTGGACTACGAGGCCGACGTTGACCCCGCCGTGGAAATACGCGGCCTGATCTGATCAGGGGCGTTCAGTGCGCGCGCCGGCCGTGCTACGGCCGCGCGCATCGCATCACAGATACTCCAGTGTGACCAGCCGGTGCGGCACATCGCGCGCACCGCCCCTGCCAGGCAAGGGCTGCAATGCCTTCGTGCTGACCTTGACGACGCTGTCGGTCGCGGTGGCCGGGCGGCCGGCGGCAGCCGCACAGACGATGCGCGGCGTGGTCCGCGCAGCTTCGCGCGACGGGCTGGCCTGGCAACGGGTGGGTTCGACAATCATGCCGGAGAACCGGATGATGCCCCCCGCGGCGCTGACCGCCATGGGGGCAAGCATGGCGGCGACAAACACAACAAACGCTGAACAACGAATCATCATGGCGGCTCCAGGGCGTTGGCAACGTCTGGCAAGCGCGTTTGCCCGCCAGAGGGCACTCCCCAGACATCACCTTGGTATCCCCTTGGCATCGCGGCGCGTATCGCAATGCGCCGTTTTCAATTCCATGTCTCGGTTGTCAATCAGACTACTCTGAAGATTTTTTCGTATCAATTTGGATTAAGTCTAAAAACGCCGCTTACTTCGCCTTTTTCGTCAGGATCTCTAATAAGCGGTCCAATCCGCCCTCGTCGATGGCCACATTGACGACCTGGCGCACGGCGGGCTTGGCCCGATACCCGACGGACAGCCCGGCGGCGCGCATCATCGGCAGGTCATTCGCGCCGTCTCCCACCGCGATCGCGCGGTCCAGCCCTACCCCGCGCTGCGCGCACACCTGCTCCAGTTTGCGGCGCTTTTCCTCGCCGTCGCAGATATCGCCCCACGGCTGCGCAAGCAGCCTGCCGGTCAGTTTCCCGTCGACCACCTCCAGCACATTGGCGCGCACGTCGTCCAACCCCAGCCGGGCGCGCAGCCGGTCGGTGAAACAGGTGAAGCCGCCGGTGACCAGCAGGCAGGTCAAGCCCGCCGCCTTGCAGGCCGCGATCAAGGTTTCAACGCCGGGATTGATGCGTACGCGTTCGTCGTAGACCTTATCCAGCCAGGCTTGCGGCATCCCGGCCAGCAAGGCGACGCGATCGCGCAGGCTTTGCTTGTAGTCCACCAGGTCTCCGCGCATGGCGGCTTCGGTCAGCGCCGCCACCTCGGCCTTCTTGCCCATCAGGTCCGCCATTTCATCCAGCGTTTCGATGGAAATCAGCGTGGAGTCCATGTCAAACGCAATGACCTGGTAGTCGGACAGGGACAACGGCGGCGTGATGCCGCGCCAATGCAAGCCGGGTACGGCGGACGATTCAAACATGGGTGCCTCGGTTCAGGTGAAGGTGGGCAGGCTGGGCGATTGCGCGCACAGCCACGCGATGAACAGCTGCGCGGCGGCGGCGGCCGGGCCGTCCTGACGGTACAGCGCGTGGATGCCGGCGTTGGGCAGATGGGGCTGCTCGAACAAGGGGCGCAATCGATCGGCGCGTATATCGTCTTCAAGCAGGCACCACGGCGCCAGCGCGATGCCCAGGTCGTTCATGGCCGCCTGCATGCACAGGAATTGGTGGTCGAACACAGGCCCGGGCAATTGCGGCGGCACATCCACCTTGGCCAGCGCGAACCAGCGGGGCCAGTGGTCCATGCCGCCCGATATCTTCAGCAGCGGATGGCCCAGGCAATCGGCGGGCGCCCGCAAGCGGTTGCGCTCGATAAAGCGCGGCGAGGCCACGGGCACGTGAAAGTCGTCCAGGCAGTGCACGCATGCCAGCTCGGAATGCGCCATGAAGCCGTGCCGGATCAACACGTCGCTGCCCGTGTCGCCACCCCGGTCCAGATAAGGACGGGCCTGTGTCGTCAGCTGTACATCGATGCCGGGGTGCTGGCCCTGGAAGGTGGACAGGCGCGGGATCAGCCACTTCATGGTCAGCGACGGCGTGGCGCACACGCGCAGCACGCCACCATAGGCGGGCGCCTTGAATTTGGCCGTGGCGGCGGCGATGCGTTCCAGGCTGGCCTGCACTTCAGGAAAATATGCCTGCGCGCCCGGCAGCAACGCCACGCCACGCGCCTCGCGGGCGAACAGCGGCTGCCCCAGATAGTCTTCAAGCACGCGTATCTGCTGGCTGACCGCGCTGTGCGTAATGCTGAGTTCATCGGCAGCGGCCGTGAAGCTGCGCAGCCGCGCCGCGGCTTCGAACACGCGCAGGGCTTTGAGCGGCGGCAGGATTTGCCCCGCCATTTCAGCGGCCGCCCGCCCGCACGCCCGCCGGGCGCCAGTGTGTGCTGCTCTTTCCCACGATTTCCCTTGTCGTCTAATTATTGGCGGCGTGGCCGGGCCACACCTGTCCTGTTCTGTTCTGCCGCATTCTATGGGATAGCGGCGTGGCCGACCTCTTAGAAAATCTAACGCCATGCCTTAAAAAACACTGCTGGTCGCGGCCGGGGCGCGTTCCTATGATGCCGGGAACCCAAGCAGGAACTGACATGGCATCGATTACGGTAGACGGCATCGCCAAGACATTTGGCGGACAGCAGGTGTTGAGCAATTTGTCACTGCACATACCCGACGGCGCGTTCTACACGCTGCTGGGACCCAGCGGCTGCGGCAAAACCACCTTGCTGCGCTGCATTGCGGGCTTTTATGCGCCCGATGGCGGCCGCCTGCTGTTCGACCAGGACGATGTGACACACGTGTCCGCGCACCGCCGCGACATCGGCATGGTGTTCCAGGACTATGCGCTATTCCCGGACAAGACCGCGTTCGACAACGTGGCATATGGGCTACGCGCCCGGGGCGTTGCCCGCGCCGAGATCACGCGGCGCGCGAACCAGGCGTTGGACAACGTCGGCCTGCTGGCACTGGCTGACCGCTACCCCGCCCAGATGAGCGGCGGCCAACGCCAGCGCGTGGCGCTGGCACGCGCGCTGGTGATCCGGCCGCGCGTGCTGCTAATGGATGAACCGCTGTCCAACCTGGACGCCAAGATGCGTTTGCAGATGCGCGACGTCATCCTGGACCTGGTGCGGGAAGCGGGCATCACCACCGTATTTGTTACGCATGACCAGGAAGAAGCGCTGGCCATGTCGGACCGCATCGCCATCATGGACCACGGCAACATTGCACAACTGGGCACGCCGGAAGACCTGTACGGCACGCCGGTCAACGCCTACGTGGCCGACTTCATCGGGTCGGCCAACGTCATCCCGGTGCCCGCGCAAACCGGGCTGGCCGGCGCCCCGCAAGGGCATGTGCGCTATGAACTGTGCGGGCAGGGCTTTGATGGGATGCAAGGCAGCGCGCGGCTGGATGCCCACGGCGTGCTGATCGCGCGCCCCGAAGAGCTGGCGCTGATGGCCCCCACGCCCTACGTGCCCAATACGCTGCCCGGCAAGGTGCTGCGCCGCCAATACCTGGGCTTCAAGACCGCCTACCGCATCGCGCTGGACAACGGCACGGAGATCCGCGTCGAGCTGCACGCCGGCAACATGGTGGCGCAGTTCCAGCCCGGCGAGTCGGTGCAGGTGCTGATCCCCGCCGACAGCCGCGTCGTCAACGCCTGAGGACGCGCGCGCCATGAAAATCAAATGGTGGCCCTGGGGCATCCTGACCGCGATCAGCCTGGTCCTGCTTCTTTTCTTTGTGCTGTATCCGCTGGGAGTGCTGTTCGGCAACAGCATCACGGGTCAGGATGGCGGCTTCACGCTGGACGGCTTCAAGGCGTTGCTGGCCGATTCGCAATACCTGGAGGCGTTCGGCAACACGCTGATCCTGGGCCTGGCCGTCACTACCTGCACCGTGCTGGTGGGCGTGCCGTTCGCGTACCTGGTGGCGCGCTACGACTTTCCGTTGAAGAACCTTGTCGCGATCCTGCCGGTGCTGACCATCGTGATTCCCGAGATCATCGTGGGCCAGTCCTGGCTGCTGCTGTTGGGCAATAACGGCTTGTTGACCAATCTGCTGGGCGACGTGGGTATTTCGCTGCCATCGTTCTACGGCTGGACGGGCATGGTGTTTTCCATGACGCTCGTCTACTACACCTACATTTACCTGGGCGTGCTGGCCGCGTTGCGCGGCTTTGACGGACAGCTTGAAGAAGCGGGCCTCAGCCTGGGCACGCCGCCGTTGTTGACGCGCTTGCGCGTACTGGTGCCGGTGCTGCTGCCCGCCGTGCTGGTCAACGCGCTGGTGGTGTTCACGCTGGTGGTGGGCAACTTTGCGTTGGCGATGCTGTTGGGCAGCCGCGTGCCGCTGTTGTCGGTCATGACGTACAACACCTTCGTCAGCGAAATGGGCGGCAGCCCCACGCTGCAAAGCGCCATGTCGGTCGTGTCGATTGCCATCGTGGCCATCGTGCTTTTTTTTCAGAAGCGCGTGGTGGAACGCAAGGTCTACACCATGACGCAGGGCCGCGCGCCGGCCGCCGTGCGGGTGCGTTCCTGGACGGCGGTGCTGTACGCGGGTGGCGTGGGCCTGGTGATCCTGGTGTCGATGTTGCCGCTGATCATCGTGTTCATCGCCGCGTTCACCAAGACCAGCGGGCCGGTCATGCAATGGGGCCAGTGGTCGCTGGCCAGCATGCAGCGCGCGCTGCACGGGGCGCCCGAACCGATCCTGAATTCGCTGAAGTTCGCCTCCCTGGCGACGGTGTTGGGCGTGGCGTTCGCGGTGCTGGTCAGCTACCTGACGATCAAGAAACGCAGCGCCTTCACGCAGGTGCTGGACTACATCGTGGTGCTGCCGCTGACGATTTCGGGCACGGTGCTGGGCATTGCGCTGGTGCAGACGTTCAACACGGGCTGGCTGGTGCTGGCGGGCACCGCCGGCATCATGGTGCTGTGCTACACGGTGCGACGCCTGCCGTTCGCGGTACGCAACGCGTCGTCCGTGCTGTTCAACATTCCAGATTCCATCGAAGAGGCGTCGATCAGCCTGGGCGTGTCGCCGCTGATGACGTTTTTCAAGGTGATCCTGCCCGCCATGAAGGCATCGATCATTTCCGCCGCCATCCTGATGTGGCTGACGACCATCTCGGAACTGTCCGCGTCCATCGTGGCCTATAGCGGCGGCCTGGAAACCATGCCGATCGCCATCTTCCGCCAGGTTGACGGCGGCAGGCTGGGCATGGCGTCGGCCTATGGCGCGGCGCTGGTCACGGTGATCGTGCTGCCCATCATCGTGTCGGTCAAGGCGTTTCGCATCAAGCTGTTCTCCGGCAAATAACCCCCTAAAGCTCTAAAGGTTACCCATGCAAATCAAGCACTTGATCCAGACCAGCCTGTTGGCGGCCACCCTGGCCGCCGGCGCGGCGCACGCCCAGAACGTCGTGCTGTATTCGTCGAACAATACGGAAACCATCGAGACCGCCTTGGACGCGGTCAAAAAGAAGAGCCCCAAGCTGAACGTGCAGCCCGTCACCGGCGGCACCGGCACGATGATGAAGCGTATCGAAGCCGAATCGCAGAACCCGCGCGGCGACCTTTTCTGGAGCGGCGGTTTTGGCACGCTGGGCGCGTATCGCCAGCAGTTGCAGCCCTACCGTTCGGCGGACCTGGACAAGATTCCGGCCGAGTTCCGTGGCCCGGACGACCTGTGGGTGGGCACGAACGTGCACGTGATGGTGATGATGGTCAACGAACGCCAGTTGAAAGGCCTGCCCGCGCCGGCCACCTGGTCGGACCTGATGCAGCCGCAGTGGAAGAACAAGTTTGCGATTACCGATCCGTCGAAAAGCGGCACGGCGTACATGCTGGTGTACGGGCTGTACAAGCAATTCGGTCAGCCCGGGCTGGACAAGATCGCCGCCAATGCCGTCGTTACCGCGTCGTCAGGAACCACCTACAAGGGCGTGGCGGCGGGCGAATATGCGGTAGGCATGACGCTGGAATACGCGGCGCAGGAATACGTGGCGGGCGGGCAAAAAGAGATCAAGCTGGTCTACCCGACCGAGGGCAGCTACCTGGCGCCCGAAGGCATGTTCATCATCAAGGGCGCCAAGAACCTGGACGCGGCCAAGGCGCTGTACGACGGCTTGCTCAGCAAGGAATCGCAGGAAGCGCAGCTGGTGAAGAACTTTCGCCGCCCGACCCGCACGGACGTGGCCGTGGCCAGCCTGACCACCCTGCCCGACCTGGCGTCGATCAAGATCTTCCCGGTCAGCCAGGAAGCGGCCGCCACCGAGTACGAAGCGGTGGTTGCAGCGTGGAACCAGGCGGTGTCGAAGGCCAAGTAAGGCAAGGCCGGGGCCGGGGCCGGGGCCGCCCGGGCGCGTCAGTCGCCCTGCACCATCCGGCCCGCCGCCAACACCAGTTGGCGTGCGCAGCGCGCGGCCAATTGCGGGTCGTGCGTGACCAGCACCAGCGTGGTGCCGTGTTCGCGGTGCAGGTCGAACATCAAATCGATGACGGTGACGCCCGTGGCGGCGTCCAGGCTGCCGGTGGGCTCGTCGGCAAACAGCAGGTCGGGCTCAACCACGAAGGCGCGCGCCAGCGACACGCGCTGTTGTTCGCCGCCCGACAGCGTGCGCGGGTAATGGTGCAAGCGCGCACCCAGGCCCACGCGTTCCAGCATGGCCTGGGCCGGTTCGCGCGCGGGTTGGCCCGCCAACTCCAGCGGCAGCATCACGTTTTCCAGCGCCGTCAGGTTGGGCAACAGCTGGAATGACTGAAAGACAAAGCCCACATGGTTCGCCCGCAAGCGCGCGCGGCCGTCTTCGTCCAGCGCGAACAGGTCCTGCCCGGCCAGATGGACGCTGCCGACGCTGGGAACATCCAGCCCGGCCAACAGTCCCAGCAACGTAGACTTGCCCGAGCCGGAACTTCCGGTGATTGCCACGGCGCTGCCCGCCTGGACCGTAAAATCAATGCCTTCCAGGATAGAAAGCGTCCCGCCGGCATCGGCGACCCGCTTGCCCAGCCCTTTCACCTCGATCGAATTCTTGCTATCCATGCGCCTATTTTCCCTTCTGCGTCTTACGTCCGCCCTGAGTCTCGCCGTCATGGCGCTTCCCGCCCACGCTCAGACCGCCGTGCCAGCCCAGGGTTCCGCGCCTCGCACGGTACTGGTGGTGGGCGACAGCCTGGCCGCCGAATACGGTATCAAGCGCGGCACGGGCTGGGTGCCGCTGCTGGGGGCGCGGGTTTCCGAACAATACCCTAAGTACCAGGTCGTCAATGCCAGCATCAGCGGCGACACCACCAGCGGTGGCGTGGCGCGCTTGCCGGCACTGCTGCGCCAGCATGCGCCGGCCGTCGTGGTGCTGGAACTGGGGTCGAACGATGCGCTGCGTGGTTTGTCGCTGACGATGACTGAACAAAACCTGCGCACCATGGCGCAGGCTGCCAAGCAAGCCGAGGCCAAGGTCGTGATCGTGGGCATGCAGATCCCGCCCAACTACGGCCGGGACTACTCGCAACGCTTTGCGCAGTTGTTTTCCACGGTTGCCAAAAATGAAAACGCCCGGCTGGTGCCATTCCTGATGGAGGGAATGGCAACAAACCGGGCGATGTTCCAGGCTGACGGCATCCACCCTAACGAGGATGCACAGGCCCAATTGCTGGACAACGTGTGGCCGACGTTACAGCCACTCTTGAACTAAAAACCTAAGGGCCGGGGCCTTACCGACCAGGCCCCGGGTGCTGACGGATCAGCCCGCTGCCTGCGGCTGATCGCCGCGAATGACGTCGGCGGCGCTGGGCAGCACCTGCACCTTGTACTGTTCGCGCAGCATCTTGAGCAGCGCTTCGATTTCAGCCTGACCCAGGCCGCCCGACAACTGCTGCGCCAGACGGTCCTTGGCGGTAGCGTCGACCGAACCGGCTTCAACCTTTTCCAGGCGAACCAGCGTGTAGTCGGCGCCCGATTGCACACCGGTGTAACCCGGCAGCGGCGTGGACGGCAGACGCATCGCGGCATCCACCACCGGCTGCGGCAAGTCCTTGGGGTCCTGGCGCGAAATTGTCACGGCGGGCGAGAAGCCTTCCGGCGCGGCGGCCGGGTTGGCCTTGTCGGCCGCCAGCGCGGCTTCGCCGGCTTTCTTGGCGGCTTCGGCCGAACGCTCTTGCAGCAGGCGGGCGCGGATGGAATCGCTGACCTTGTCCAACACAGGCACGTGGGCCGGTTCGATGTTGGCCACGCGCACCGCCATCATGACGGCGGGCGACAGTTCGATCACACCCGAGTTCTGCTTTTCACGCAGCACTTCGGCCGAGAACAGCGCTTGGCGAACGCGCGGGTTGTCCAGCAGCTCGGCATCCGGGCTGTCCGCGGCGGAGCCGGGGCCGGCCTTGTCGGCGGGCAGCAGGCCTTCGCGGGTGACGCCCGAGGCGGTGCGCAGCTTCAGGCCCACCGCGTCGGCGGCCGGTTGCAGGCTGTCGCGCTGGTCGTAGACCTGCTTGTTCAGCTGGCTGGCCATTTCCGAAAAGTGCACGGCGGCCAGTTGCTTGCGCACTTCGCCGGTGATCTGGTCCTTGACCTCGGCCAGCGGCTTGATGGCGGCGGGCTGGATCTCGGTGACCTTGACGATGTGCAGGCCGGCCGGGCTTTCAACCACGCCGGACACCTGGTCCTTGGTTTGGCTGAAAATGGCCTTTTCCAGCGGGCCGGACAACATGCCCGGCGCCAACCAGCCCAGGTCGCCGCCCTTGGCGGCAGAGCCCGCATCCTGCGAATTCTTGGTGGCCAGTTCGGCGAACTTGGCCGGATCGGCGGCGGCTTGCTTGGCCAGATCTTCGGCCTTGGCGCGCGCAGCCTTGCGAGCATCTTCCGAGGCGCCAGGAGCCAGCTCGATCATGATGTGGCTGGCGCGACGGCGTTCCGGCTGGCCGAAGCGGTTCTTGTTTTGCTCGTAATAGGCCGTCAGGTCTTCGTCCTTGACCTGGATGCCCTGCGTGGCGGCGGCTTCGTCCAGCACCAGATATTGCACCTGGACCTGTTCGGGAATTTGCAGCTGCTGCTTGTTGGCGTCGTACCAGGCCTGGATATCGGCCGGCGTCACGGTCACTTGCGAGCGATAGTCTTCGGCGGCGAAGCGGCGCAATTGCACGGTGCGCTGTTGCGTCAACGCCGATTCCAGCGAGGCGACCACTTCGGCGGGTGCGCGGGCCGATTGGCCCACCGGGTCCAGCACGCGGCCCACGGCCAGATCGCGGCGCAGACCGGCTTCGAACGAGGTCGGCGACATGCCCTGCGCGGCCAGCACCTGGCGATAACGCTCGGGCGAGAAGCGGCCGTTGTCCTGGACTTCGGGAATCGCGGCGATGGTGTTGCGCAGCGTTTCGTCCGACACGTTAAAGCGGTTGTCCACGGCAACGTTGGCCAGCAAACGCTGATTGATCAGCTGGTTCAGCAGGCCTTCGCGCAAGGCGGGCGTGTCGGAGACGGCCGGGTCAAAGCGGGCGCCCTGACGCTGACGCATCTGCTCAAGCTGGTTGCGGTGCGCCTGATCAAACTCGGCGCGAGAAATCGGCTGGCCAGCGACCGTGGCCAGCTCCGGCTCTTTGCGCATGAAGCTGTCATAGCCTTGAATTCCGACCAGGAAGAAGGACGGCACAATCAGAAGCAGCAGGATGAGCTGCATCCAGCGCCGATGGCTGCGAATAAATTCGAACATGGAATCCCTGTTGCCGCGCTTCGGGGGTGTCCACCCAAAGCCGCACGAAAACGCAAAAGAAAACGCAAAAAAAAGGGCGAACTTGATTCGCCCTATTCCCATACCGGTTATTACCGGATCAGCGGGCGGATTTTAGCATTTCTCACTTGCATCGGGCCTTTAGATTCTCTTCAGGTTTATCCCGGCAGGGCGTGGACCGGCCGCTTCCCACCGAAGCGCCGCACCGTCAACCCGGGAAATTCCCGTTTCCGCCCCCCGTGGCCACCCGTATCTTGCCCCGTGGGGCCAGCCGATCACCGTGCCACGCCCCGACGCCGGCCGTTCGCCGACGCCCTTTCCTGTGCAACTTTATAAAGGGTTCCATCAATGCCGCTTACCTCTTTCCGCCAGCACGTCCTGCCCGCCTGCCTGGCTCTCGCCTTCCTGGGCGGGGCGCACGGGGCGCTGGCCGCGCCGGTGGCCGCCGTGCACGACGCTGCCAAAGCCCAGCAACAAGCCATGCTGGACACCATGCGCGACCTGGTCAACATTGAATCGGGCAGCAAGGACGTGGAAGGCGTCGAACGCATCGCCGAATTGATCCGCGACCGCCTGAAGGCGCTGGGCGGCACGGTAGAGATCATTCCCGCCACCGATGTGTTCCGCCTGGACGACACGCCGGAAAAGGTCGGCCCGATGGTGCATGCCGAGTTCAAGGGCAGCGGCACCAAGAAGATCATGCTGATCGCCCACATGGACACCGTCTACCGCAACGGCATGCTGAAAGACCAGCCGTTCCGCGTTGACGGCGACAAGGCCTACGGGCTGGGCATTGCCGACGACAAGCACGGCGTGGCGACGATCATCCACACGCTGACGATGCTGCAAAAGCTGGGATTTAAAGATTTCGGCACGCTGACCGTGCTGATCAACGGCGACGAAGAGATCAGCTCGCCTGGCGCGCGCAGCACCATCACGCGGCTGGGTGCGGACCAGGACGCGGTGTTTTCGTTTGAAGGCGGCGGCACCGAGCCCCGCCTGACCCTGGCCACCAGTGGTATCGGCGCGGCATACCTGACGGTGCAAGGCAAGACCTCGCACGCGGGCGCGCGGCCCGAGGGCGGCGTCAACGCGCTCTATGAATTGGCGCACCAACTGCTGCAACTGGACAAGCTGTCCAAACCCGAAGAAGGCTTGAAGCTGAATTGGACGGTGGCGCAGGCCGGCACCAATCGCAATGTGATCCCGGGCCAGGCCACCGCGCAGGCCGATGCGCGCGCCTTGCGCGTGTCCGACTTTGACGCCCTGGCGAAAACGCTGGAAGAACGCGTACAGAAAAAACTGCTGCCCGAATCGAAGGTCAGCGTGAAGTTCGAAGTACGCCGCCCGCCGCTGGAAGCCACCGACGCATCGCGCGCTTTGGCTCAGCATGGCGTCAAGGTCTACCAGGAACTGGACCTGCCGTTGAAGGTGGTGGACCGGGCCAGCGGCGGCGGCACGGACGCGGCGTTCGCGGCGTTGAAGGCGCGCGGCCCGGTCGTTGAAGGCATGGGCTTGAGCGGCTTCGGTGCGCATTCGAATGACGCGGAATACATTCAGATCAACAGCATCGTGCCGCGCCTGTACCTGGCCAGCCGGATGATCATGGATGTGTCCCAGGGCAAAGTGGCGCCCAAGTAAAAAGGGGCCACCCCGCCGCAGCGCCTGGCTGGCGCCCAGCGGCGGGGCCCAGCGCCGAATCGCCCCCCAAGAAGGAGTATCCTTGCAACCCTGTCCCCAAGAACCCCAAGCATCACCAACATGACCGCAAATCTACCCTCCTGGCCCTATTCCCGTTACATCGCGCATCGCGGCGGCGGTCGTCTGGCGCCGGAGAACACCTTGGCCGCCATGCGCGTGGGCGCCGAGCACGGTTTCACGATGTTCGAATACGACGTCAAACTGAGCCGCGACAACGTGCTGGTGCTGATGCACGACGACGACGTCGACCGCACCTCGAACGGCACCGGCCCGGCCGCCGCCAAGACCTACAGCGAACTGGCGCAACTGGATTTCGGCAGCTGGCACTCGGCCGCTTACGCGGGCGAGCCCCTGCCCACCTTCGCCGCCGTGGCCCGCTACACCGTGGCCAACGGCATTGCCAGCAACGTTGAAATCAAACCGTGCCCGGGCCGCGAAGCCGAAACCGGCGCCGCCGTGGCACTGGCCTGCAAGCAGCTGTGGCAAGGCGCAAGCGTGCCCCCGCTGCTGTCTTCGTTCGCTGAAGAAGCACTGCAAGCGGCGCTGGAAGCCGCCCCCGAACTGCCGCGCGCCCTGCTGGTGGAAAAGGTGCCCGCCGACTGGCGCGAACGCCTTGCCAAATACAAGTGCGTTGCGCTGAACATCAACCAAAAAGACGCAACCCGCGAATTGATCGACGCCGTGCACGCCGCCGGCTATCGAATCGCGGCCTGGACCGTCAATGACCCCGAACGCGCCCGCTCGCTGCTGGACTGGGGCATCGACGGCATTTTCACCGACGAGCTGGCCGCGATCCGGCCGGCCAACTGAGGCAGAACGCCCCGTGTTCAGTTATCGCCACGCCTTTCACGCCGGCAACCACGCCGACGTGCTCAAGCACGCCATCCTGGTCCACACCCTGGACTACTTCAACAAAAAAGACGCGCCCTACTGGGTCGTGGACACCCACGCCGGCGCCGGCCTGTACAACCTGGAAAGCGACTGGGCAAACAAGACCTCGGAATTCGAGGAAGGCATTGGCCGCCTGTGGGAAGCCAAGGACCTGCCGCCGCTGCTGGCCGACTACGTCGCCCGCATTCGCGACTACAACACCAATGGCCGCTTGAAGCGCTATCCCGGCTCGCCGTGGCTGGCGCTGGATGTGATGCGCCCGTCCGACCGCCTGCGCCTGTTTGAAATGCACCCGACCGAAATCGACACGCTGGTCGTCAACCTGGAACACCAGGGCCGCACGGCGCAACGCCAGACCACGATTTATGGCGATGACGGCTTCGAAGGCGTGAAGGCCTTGCTGCCCCCGCCCACGCGGCGCGGCATGGTGCTGATCGACCCGTCGTACGAAGACAAGCACGACTATCGCCGCACCCTGATCACCGTGAAGGAATGCATCAAGCGCTTCGCCACCGGCACCATCGCTGTCTGGTACCCGCTGGTGCAGCGTCGCGAAGCCAGCGAAATGGCGCGTCACTTTGAAAACTTGAAGGTCAAGAGCTGGCTGCATGCCACGCTGACCGTCAAGAAAGCCACCATCGACGGCTATGGCCTGCATGGCAGCGGCATGTTCCTGATCAACCCGCCGTGGACGCTGCACGAAGGCCTGAAGCAAGCCATGCCCTACCTTGCCCGCGAACTGGGCCAGGACGAACGCGCGGGCTTCACCTTGCAGTACCGCGAAAACCCGTTCCCAGTGCCGAAGAAGCAATCGGACGACTAAGTCGACCAAGGCGACCAAGACCAGGTCGGCTACGTCGACCCGGTCTTCGGCGACCGGAAAAAAAGGCCCGATCCTGATGGATCGGGCCTTTCTCATTCAGGGGCCGCCGCCCCTGCTTCGCACAGTTAAACCGTTTCTTGTTCCTGCGTTTCGCTGCACACGGACTCACGGGCGGCAGCCAGCTTGGCGGCCGCGTCGCGCAGCGCAGTGCGCAGGCCCTCTTCAATGACGGGGTGGTAGAACGGCATTTCCAGCATGCGCGCCACCGTCAGTTCCTGCTGCACCGCCCAGGCCAGCAGGTGGCCAATGTGCTCGGCGCTGGGGCCGACCATTTCAGCGCCCAGGAAACGGCCCGTGGCAATGTCGGCGTACACGTGCAGCAGGCCCCTGTTCTTGAGCATGACGCGTGAACGGCCCTGGTCGCTGAAGTCCACCTCGCCGACCACGAACGTGCCGGGGATAAGACGGCCATAACCCTGCCCCGCCAACGCAATCTGCGGGTCCGAGAACACCACCGCCAGCGGCGCGCGGCGCAGCCCGTTTTGCAGATCGGGGAAGCGCGCGGCGTTTTCGCCGGCGATGCGGCCTTCGTCCGCGGCTTCGTGCAGCAACGGCGCGTCGGCGTTGGCGTCACCCGCGATGAAGATGGCGGAATCACCGGCCTGCATCGTTTCGCGGTTGAACACCGGCACGCCGTGCACGTTCAGTTCCAACGACGTGTTCTCCAGGCCCAGACCGTCCACGTTGGCGCGGCGGCCGGTGGCGACCAGCGCGTAGTCAAAGCGTTCGATGCGTTCGGCGTTATCCAGCGTGACGTAGCGCACTTCCACTTCGTCGCCCACCCGCGTGGTCTCCAGCACCCGGGCATCCGGGTCCAGATAGAACTCGCGTTGGAAGATCTTGCGGGCGCTTTGGCGGACCTGCGGATCGCTGATGCCACCCAGGCTGCCGCTGACGCCGAACACGCGTACATCGACACCCAGCCGCGCCAGCGCCTGGCCCAGTTCCAGCCCGATCACGCCGGGGCCGAACACCGCCACGCGGCGCGGCAGGTCGTCCCACGCAAAGACGTCGTCGTTCACCACCAGGCGGTCGCCCAGCGCGCGGAAAGGCGGCGGAACCGACGGCCGCGAACCCGTGGCGATCACCACGCGGGATGCATGTACCTCGGTGTGATCGTCGATCCGCAGCACGGTATCCGAGACAAAGCGGGCATAGCCACGCAGCTTGTCCTCTGCAGGAATGTTCTCGACGCCATCCAGCACAAAGCCCACGAAGCGGCCCCGTTCGCGTTTGACGCGATCCATGACTTCCGCGCCGTCCACCGTGATTTCACCGCCCACGTGCACGCCAAAGGCGTCGGTGTGCGCGGCGTTGTGCGCCGCTTCGGCGGCGGCGATCAACAGCTTGGAAGGCATGCAGCCCACGCGGGCGCAAGTCGTGCCGTAGGGGCCGCCTTCGATCAGCAGGGCGCGCTTGCCCGCCGCCTTTGCGGCGCGATAAGCGGCCAGACCAGCCGTGCCGGCCCCAATGATGGCGATATCGGTATGCAGAGTTTTCATGACTGTGGTTCCCCTGTTGCGGGTAGCAAGGTTTCTAAAGGCGAGTTCCGCCTTGTTGCGCATCCTTGGGACGAACACCGTCCGGCGACGCCGCTTCGGGGTCGCAAAAGGAATGCAGTAAGGGTGCGTAAAAAGGGAAGCTCGGGCCGGTGCGGGCCAGGCGGTCTTTCGGCTACCGCCTGCCCTCACCGGCCGGGCACGGGGGGCTACCCCTGCCCGGCTGCTTTGGGCGGTTGCCCGAAGCCCTTAGGCGAAGTGCGCCTTCAGGTCTTCCAGGCCGCCGATCAGCGTGCCGTTGATGAACACCTGGGGCGCGGTGCCCTTGCCCGACACGGCGCCGATCACACGACCGCGCACCTTGTTTTCCAGCGGGATTTCGATCGGGGCGTAGCCCTTTTCGTCCAGCAGTGCCTTGGCTTCCACGCAGAACGGGCAGCCCGGCTTGGAGAACACGACCACCTGGTCAGGCTTCTTGGCCGTCGGAGCAACGTGCGCCAGCATGGTGTCGGCGTCCGACACTTCAAACGGGTCGCCTTCCTTTTCCGGTTCGATGAACATCTTTTGCACGACGCCGTCCTTGACCAGCATCGAATAGCGCCAGCTGCGCTTGCCGAAGCCCAGGTCGCTCTTGTCGACCAGCATGCCCATGCCTTCGGTGAAAGCGCCGTTGCCGTCAGGCAGCAAGGTGATGTTGGCCGATTCCTGGTCCTTGGCCCATTCGTTCATCACGAAGGTGTCGTTGACCGACACGCACACAATGCTGTCGACGCCGGCGTTGAAGAACGCGGGGGCCAGTTCGTTGTAGCGCGGCAAGTGGGTGGACGAGCAGGTCGGCGTGAAAGCGCCGGGAAGCGAGAAGACGACAACCGTCTTGTTCTTGAACAGATCGTCGGTCGTGACCTTCTTCCACGTGTTGTCCTCGCGGACGGGGAACGTTACGTTCGGGACACGTTGGCCTTCGCGGTTTTGCAGCATTCAAATCTCTCCTTGGGTAGCGGTAGCGGGGTTTGTTTAACCACCATGGAAAGAATGATAAATGCCGGCTATCAATTAATCAAATTTAATAAACTTAATTGATCGATAGTTTTCTGCAATCAGACATTGAGAATCGAAAAGCGGTTTCTATCATAACCGCCCTTCGTTGGCTCAGTGGCTTAGACCCGGGCAGGCTCGTAGCCGGCGTCGCGGATGGCGGCTTCTACCTTGTCGGCCTGGTCCGTGCCGGACACCGTGACGCGGTGCGTCGGCAGGTCGACGGTAACGGTGGCCCCAGGTGCCGCTTGCGTCACCGCGCCGGTGATCGTCTTGACGCAGTGGCCGCAGGTCATATCCGGGACTTGGAATTCGATGCTCATGGTGGTTCTCCGTAAAGTCAGGGGCGGCGCGCAACAGATTTCGCACGCCATGCTTCGCAGCTTAAACATTCCCATCATGACAAGGTCAAGCGTAAAATCCGCCTTGACCTTCCCACCATGGGAAGGATGAAACTGCAAGCTCCCCTCCAATCAGAGAACAGCCATGAGCGTTGCCAGCCCCTCCTCCACTCAGTTGGAACTTGCCATTGAAGGCATGACCTGCGCGTCGTGCGTCAAACGCGTGGAAAAGGCCCTGACCCAGGTGCCCGGCGTGGCCCAGGCGCAGGTCAACCTCGCCACCGAGCGCGCGCTGGTGTCGTTTGATGCCAATGCCGCGCAGCCGCAGGCGCTGGTGGATGCCGTTGTGAAGATGGGCTACGAAGCCCGGCCCATCGCCGCCCAGGACGACCATGCCGAACGCCAATCGCAAGCGCGCGATGCCGAAGCCCAGCGTCTGCAACGGGCATTCACCGTGGCGCTGGTGCTGACGTTGCCCGTCTTCCTGCTGGAAATGGGATCGCACCTGATTCCCGCCATGCACCATTGGGTGCTGGGCACGATCGGCCAGCAAAATAGCTGGCTGTTGCAGTTTGCGTTGACGACCGCCGTGCTGGTCTGGCCCGGCCGTCACTTCTTCACCAAGGGCTTTACGGCGCTGTGGCGGCGGGCGCCCGAGATGAATTCGCTGGTGGCGCTGGGCGCCGGCGCCGCGTGGGGCTATTCCGTGGTGGCAACGTTCGCGCCCGGCTGGCTGCCCGAGGCGGCACGCAACGTCTATTTCGAAGCGGCGGCAGTCATCGTCACGCTGATTCTGCTGGGCCGCATGCTGGAAGCGCGCGCCAAGGGCAAGACCGGCGCGGCCATCAAGCGCTTGATCGGCTTGCAGCCGCGCACGGCGCGGGTCATGCGTGACGGGCAGGCCTTTGATGTCGAGATCGAAAAGGTCAAGACGGGCGACGTCGTCATAGTGCGCCCCGGCGAAAAGATCCCGCTGGACGGCGACATCATCGAAGGCAATTCGTATGTGGATGAATCGATGCTGACGGGTGAGCCCGTCCCGGTCGAAAAGCAGCCAGGCATGCAAGCCACCGGCGGCACGTTGAACACGTCGGGCAGCTTCACGCTGCGCGTGACGCATACCGGCGCCGACACGATGCTGGCCCGCATCATCCGCATGGTTGAAGCCGCCCAGGGCGCGCGTCTGCCCATCCAGGCGTTGGTCGATCAGGTCACCGCTTGGTTCGTGCCGGCCGTGATGGCGGCCGCCCTGCTCACCTTCCTGACCTGGTTCTTCCTTGGCCCCACGCCCGCGTTGTCGCACGCGCTGGTCAATGCGGTGGCGGTGCTGATCATCGCCTGCCCCTGCGCGATGGGGCTGGCCACGCCCACGTCCATCATGGTGGGCACCGGGCGCGCGGCCGACATGGGCGTGCTGTTCCGCCAGGGCGACGCCTTGCAGACCCTGCGCGACGTCAACGTGGTGGCGTTTGACAAGACCGGCACGCTGACGCTGGGCAAGCCGACGATGACCGAATTGACGCCGGCCGCCGGATACGCCGAACACGACGTCCTGCAATGGGTGGCGTCGGTGCAGGCGCGTTCCGAGCATCCCATCGCGCTGGCCATTGTGGCGGCCGCCAAGGATCGCAACATGGCGCTGCTGCCCGCCGATGGCTTTGCCGCCATTACCGGCGCAGGCGTGGAAGCTGCCGTGGCGGGCCACAAGATTTTGGCGGGCGCGGCGCGGCTGATGGCCGAACGCGGCGTGGATGTCAGCGTATTTGGCGCGCAGGCCGCCGATTGGGGTAACGAAGGCAAGACCCCGATCTACGTGGCGGTCGACGGCAAGGCCGCAGCCATGATGGCCGTGACCGACCCGATCAAGCCGTCCGCCGTGTCAGCCATTGCCGCGCTGCATGCGCAGGGCTTGAAGACCGCGATGATCACCGGCGACAACCGCTACACCGCGGCCGCCGTTGCGCGTCAACTGGGCATTGATGAGGTGCGCGCCGAAGTGCTGCCGGACGGCAAGGTGCAGGCGATTGAAACGCTGCGCAAAGGCGGCCGCAAGGTCGCCTTCGTGGGCGACGGCATCAACGACGCACCGGCCCTTGCCGCCGCCGATACCGGCATTGCCATCGGCACGGGCACGGACGTGGCCATCGAGGCGGCCTCGGTCGTGTTGATGGCCGACGACCTGCACGGCGTGCCCAACGCCATCGCGCTCAGCCGCGCCACGCTGGCCAATATCCGGCAGAACCTGTTCTGGGCGTTTGCGTACAACGCCGCGCTGATCCCGCTGGCTGCCGGCGCCTTGTACCCCGCCTTCGGCCTGTCGCTGTCGCCCATCTTTGCCGCCGGTGCCATGGCCCTGTCCAGCGTCTTCGTGCTGGGCAACGCGTTGCGCTTGAAAGCGTTCCGGCCGCGCACCGCTCACGTTTGATACCAGGAGCCTGACCATGAATATCGGCGAAGCCGCAAAAAGCTCGGGCATCTCGGCCAAGATGATCCGGTACTACGAAAGCATCGGGTTGATCGGGCCGGCGGTGCGCACGGATTCCGGCTACCGGGTCTACAGCGACCACGACCTGCACACGCTGCGCTTTGTGCGCCGCGCGCGTGACCTTGGCTTCTCTGTTGAGCAAATGAACGAGTTGCTGGCGCTATGGAAGGACCGCAGCCGCGCCAGCGCGGACGTCAAGCGCATTGCGCTGGAGCATGTGCAGGAGCTTGAGCGCAAGGCCGAAGCCCTGCACGACATGGCCGCCACGCTCAAGCATCTGGCGCAGAACTGCCACGGAGACGACCGGCCCGATTGCCCCATCCTGGAAACGCTGGGGCGCTCGCACTAGCAGCGCCGCCCCTGCCCGCACTGGCGCCTATCAGTCTTTTACTGGCGCGACGGGTTCCGCGACGGTGTCGGCGTCGGCTTGCGCAACGTCGGCTTCGGGGGCTTGCCCGACAACGCCCGCTTCGGCAGCCTCGGCGGCAACGCGCGCGTGGTACGCATCGGTTGCCGCTTGCTTGGCGGCCGCTTTTTCAGCGGCGGCAAGCGCCTTGGCCTCTTCTGCCGCGATGGCGTCGGCTTCGGCCTGGATGGCGCGCTGGCGTGCGCGTTCCTTGACTTCGGCCACGCCCTCGGCGTCCAACGATTCGAACACCGCAATCGATTCCACATGGCCCGTGTGCGGGAACATGTTGATGACGCCGGCGCTCTTCAATTCATAGCCCCCTTCGTGCACCAGAATGGCCGCGTCGCGCGCCAACGTGGCCGGGTTACAGGACACGTAGACGATGCGGCGCGGGCGCTCTTGCACGGACAATTCCGCCAGTGCCTGCGACACGGCGTGCGCGCCTTCGCGCGGCGGGTCGATCAGCATGCGGTCGAAATAGCCCAGGCTGCGCAGCCAGTGGGCGTCGACCTCGAACAGGTTCAAGGTGGCAAAGCTGGTGCGTTCGGCCAGGCCATGGCGCGCCGCCGCGTCAAATGCGCGATCAGTCAGTGCCTTGCTGCCTTCCACGCCCACGGCTTCGCGGCCCTGGGTTGCCAGCGGCAAGGTGAAGTTGCCCAGGCCACAGAACAGGTCGGCGACGCGGTCGGTGGGCTGCACGTCCAGCAACTTGAGCGCACGCGAGACCATCGCGCGGTTGATGGCGTGGTTGACCTGCGTGAAATCGGTGGGCCGATACGGCATGCGCAGGCCGAATTCGGGCATGGTGTACGACAGCGTGTCGGCATGCTCGCGCTCTAGCGGGTGCACCGTTTCCGGGCCCTTGGCCTGCAACCACCACTGCACGTCGTGCTTGGCGGCAAAGGCGCGCAGGATGGCGATATCGCCGTCGGTCAGGGGTAGCAGATGGCGCAGCACCAGCGCCGTCACACCTTCACCCAACGACACCTCGATTTGCGGCATGCGGTCAGGCGCCGACATTGAGCCGATCATCTCGCGCAGCGGCAACAGCAGGTCGCTGACGTGGCGCGGCAGCACATGGCATTCGCGCATGTCGGCCACATAGCTGCTTTTACGTTCGTGAAAGCCCACCAGCACCCCGCCCTTCTTGGGCACGACGCGCACCGACAGGCGCGCGCGGTAGCGATAGCCCCAGGTGGGGCCTTGCAGCGGCGGCAGGATGAGCGCGGGGCGCAGCTTGCCGACGTGCCAGAAGGTATCTTCCAGCGACCGTTGCTTGATGGCCACTTGCGTGCTGGGTTCCAGGTGCTGCATGGCGCAGCCGCCACAGACCCCGAAGTGCGGGCAGCGCGGCTGGACGCGTTGCGACGACGGGCGCATGACCTCGTCCACGCGGGCGATTTCGTAGGATGGCTTGCGGCGCAGCGTTACGGTGGTGACCCGTTCACCCGGCAGCGCGCCTTCCACGAACACGACTTTGCCGTCGCGGCGGGCGATTCCCCTGGCTTCCAGATCCAGGGACTCAATACTCAAAACGTCTGACATCTCACGCAGTCCAGAATTACACGCAACCCATGATTGTAGAAGGACTGCGCCCATTCCCGGAAATGGTCTTTGACGGGGCCGGAAGGCCGTGGCGGACGGCCCGGTGCACCAAGGTGCGCCGTCAAGCCGTCCGCGTGATGTCGGCGCAAGTCGATTGCCACCACAACGCCGTCATGGCGGCCAATGCTGCCGCGGCTCCCGCCAGCGGCAACACGGGCAGTCGTGCCCAGGCGATGGTCAGGCTGCCCAGCCCGCCGCCCACAGCGGTGCCCAGGTTGAAAGAGGCGATGTTCAAGCCCGCCGCCACCGCCGTGAACGCCGGCACGTAATGCTGGGCCTGTTTGAGCAGTCGCAGCGTCAGCACGGTCACGATGCAAAAGAACACCAAGCCCAGCGCCCCCGCCAGCGCCAGCACGGCCCAAGACGACGCGCGGAACTGGAACAGGGCCAGCATGGTTGCCACCAGGGCCGCCAATGCCAGCATGGCGGCGCGGTCGGGGTCCATGCGGTCCGCGAGATACCCGCCCAGCAGATTGCCGCCGATGGAAAACAGGCCGAACAGCAGCATGGCCGTGCTAAGTTGCCGCACGCCGGCCCCGGTGACCTGCAACAGGTAGGGCGACACGTAGGTGAAAAAGCAGAACGTCGCCACGCTGACCAGCGCACCGACGCCGGCCGTCATCAACATGCGCGGGTGGGCAATGGCGCGCAAGCCTGCGGCCATGCCGGAGCCGGCTTGGGGTCGCGGCGGGACGCTGCCCCGTCGGCTTGGCCCCTGGCCTGCCAATTGCCCCGGCTGTGAGCCCGCCTGTGAGCCCGGCTGTGAGCCCGGCTGTGAGCCCGACTGTGAGCCCGACTGTGCATCCGGCTGCGGCGGAGTTGACCGACCCGGCATGCAACACAGCAGCCCGCCCAGCCCAACCAAGGCCAACACACCAATCGCCAGGAACACCAGGCGCCAGGACCACAAGCTGCCCAGGAACGTGCCCAGCGGCACGCCAAGCGCCAGCGCCACGGTCAGGCCGATCCACACGACGGCGACGGCGCGGCCCGCGCGTGCCGGCTCCACCAGCCGCGTCGCCGCGTCCGACGCCACGGCCATGAAGACACCATGCGCCAAGCCGACGGCGAAACGCACGCCCAGCAAGACGGGCAGCGTCGCTGACACGCTCATCAAGCCGCTGCCCACTGCCAATATCGCCATCGCGCAGGCCAGAATGCGGCGGTCTCGCCAGTGCGCCACCCACGCAGTCAGGAGCGGTGCGCCGATAGCAGCGCCAAAAGCGTAGGCCGCGATCGCCGTGCCCACCGCTTCAATGCGGGCGTGCAGGCTATCGGCCATCGCAGACACCAGGCCCGCGACAACAAACTCCGACAGGCCAAAAGCGAAGGTGCAAACAGAGAAGAGATAGACGGCGATGGGCATGAGGCTTCCGGGCTCGACAATGACAGTTGCCGAGCTTAGGGCGCCGCCCACTATTCGAAAAATATCTTATTCATGCACGAATAAGACTGTGTACGTCTTGATGGTTTTACTCGCGCTGCGCGTCTTGCGTAACTGAACGGACAACGTCCAGCAGGCGGTCCCGCACCGGAGAATCCCGCGCGGGATTCCACGCCATCAACAGTTCCACCTGCAACAAGGCAGCCGGCGCATCGGTCGCCAGTGGCCGAAACACCACGTCGGCGCGCCCCGCCTGAGCGACCGATGTGGGCAGCAACGCCACCCCGAAACCCGCCGCGACCAGCGCCGCCACGGTCTGCAACTGGCGCGCTTCCTGCGCCACCCGGGGAACAAAGCCGGCCGTCTGGCAAAGCTGGATCAACTGATCGTGAAACCCTTGGCCCAGCCGTCGGGGCGACGCCACAAAGTCCTCGTCTTTCAATGCAGCCAGCTCGACCACCGCGCGCGCTTGCAGGGGATGCCCGGCGGGCAAGGCCACTTGGATGGGTTCTTGCAGCAGCGATTCAAATCGCAGGCTGGGCGTCGTGGTACCGGGCGGCCGCATGAAGCCGATATCGGCGTGGCCGGCCTCAAGCGCCAGCACCTGCTCTTGCGTGGTGGCCTCTTGCAGCGTGAAGGCCACGGCGGGATGCGCGCCACGGAAGTCCCGCAACGCGCGCAATAACGTGGGATACGGCGCAATGTTGATGAACGCCAGCGTCAGATGGCCGTCCATGCCTTGGGCGACGCGCCGCGTGTGGGCGACGCCGTCGTCCAGCGCGTCCAGAATGCTGCGTGCCGATTGCAGGAACGCCGCGCCGGCCGGGGTCAGCGCCACGCTGCGATTGGTACGTACAAACAGGGCCGCGCCGATCTCCGCTTCCAGCCGGCGGATAGCCTGACTGAGCGGCGGCTGCGCCATGTGCAGGCGCTGCGCCGCGCGATTGAAGTGCAGGGTTTCCGCCACGGCGACAAATTGCCGCAACAAACGGGTTTCGATCATCAAGACGCCCAGGATATTGTTCTGACGCCGTGAGTATATTTTTATCCTGGGCGCGGATCAGTCCAGCTCGGCGCGAGAAAACAGATCTTGAATCAGCTTTTTGTCTTCGCACGCAGCCTTGAACGCCAGGGCGAAGGCCTTAAGCGCTTCGCTATCGGACGAATAAGCGCAGAACGTATCGGCTTCCGGATCGAAATCGATCGACTCATCCAGGTCCGGCTGTTTCTCGGTCAGAAAAACGACCGCCAGCGAGGTCCAGTCGTAGCCCGTCCCCAGGAAACCCTCTACCCTTCTGCGGCGGAAAACTTCTTCCTTGTATTCCCCGACATTCAGGCTTACCGAGAAGTTGCCTTCGTATTCCATCCAGGAAAAAGGCTTGATTGCTTCTTCGAAATCGATAGTCACTGCGCTCAAAGCTCCTTGAATCGCCGGCCGCCAACAATAGCGGCCGGGCTGATGCGCGGAACGTGCCCGCCGCATCTTGTGCGCGCCCATTAGAGGCAATTATTGCGATGTGTGCAACGCGCGCGATTTTTGCCCCGACCTGGGGCGCGCGTGCCGGCCCGCCTGACAGCCCCGCTGCAACCGCTCAAAAGGGCGCGGGCCAACGATAAAAAAAGGGGGAATTGAAGGGGACTGCCCCATCAGGCAGTCTCCATCAATCCCCCCAAACGCCGGCGCCCATCAAAGCGCCGCCACGGATTACCGATCAGAACGTACGTGCCACCGAGAACACCGCACCCAGTCGGCCGGACGGGTGGCCGTACTTGGTGGGCAGCCAGTTGTCCTTGGTGGCGCCCACGGCCGCCAGCCCCAGCACCCAGCCCTTGATGTCCTTGGTGACGCCCAGCTTGTAGTCCACGTAGTGGCCGATGGAGTCGCCGTCCATGTTTGTTTGGTTCTTCAGCTTTTGATAGCCCAGGTGTCCCAGCAGGCCCCAGCCATCGCCCAGGTCGAACGTGGCGGTGCCGTCCAGGTACCACGTACCCTTGCTGTCGGGCGTGCTGAAAAAGTCGCTGGGCGTGTAGGAATACTTCAGCGAGTAGTTGCCGTAGGACGCGCCCAGGTAGAGGTCGGTGTTGTTGTAGTTACCGCCCTTGGGCGAGCTGGAACCGGGGTAGTAGTAATGCAGCACGCCGGCGTCCAGCGTGAAGCCGCCGCCCACGTCGCCCTTCCAGCCGCCGTAGAAATCCATTTCCAGGTTGCCGTCGGTAAACACGAAGTCGGAGACGTTGGAGTTCCAGTTGCCCAGGTAGAAGCCCGAACTATGGGTCAGGTCGATGCCAACTTGCACGGCGGGCCGGAAGTCGGTCTGGGAATAGCCGCGGAAGCGATAGTCGCTGGCGATGGTGGCGTTACCGCTAAGAGAAAAACCGCCTCCAAGATCGGTGGGTTCGGCCTGGGCCGTCGAGGCGAAACAAGCGGCAAGCGCAAAAGGCAAGGCTAGCAACGTCTTCTTCATGGTGCGGAGTCCTGATCGGATTTAACGAGGAGGAGGACGGCCGTTGGCGCATCCGTCTGGCCGGCTTTGCTGCGGTAGGTGCCGGCTCTATTCCCTTCAAGCAATGTCCATGCCAGGTTTCATTCGGGTGACAAACCGCTGGCTGCAAGCTGATAGACAGGCTGGTGCGCCCGCCCGGGGCGTCCTGCACCGCCCGTCATGGTTCAAGATGGCGCGCTGCGTGCACTACAAGCGGGCAAGCGCCCACATGACAACGGCGCGCCATGCATCAAGTTGGGGCACGGGACGTAGCGTCGAAATCAAGCAGAGCCGAATCAAGCTGAGCCGAAATCAGCAGGGTTGAATCCTGGTAGAGTCGAATCCAAGCCCAATAAAAAACCCCGGCACGCCGCGTGGCGTGTCGGGGTTGGTCTTGCCCGCGTCCACCCCACAAAGGCGGCGGACGGGACTGGCTTAGTTAGCCGAGGGCGCGGGCGGCGGAGGTGCATCCGCACCGGCCGCAGGAGGCGGCGGCATACCCGGCTTGCCCTTGCCGTGGCGCCCTTCCATCTTGGCGTGACGTTCCTGCATCTTGGCTTCGCGGTCCTTGACCATCTTGGTCACCTGGCCGCGCTGCGTGTCGTTCAGGCTGTCCCACACCGCCAGCCATTGGTCACGCACCTGCTTGGCTTGCGGGCCGAACGCGTCGTGCGACTGCTCGGACTGCGCCGCCAGCGCGCGCGGGTCCAGCTTGCCGCTGTCCAGTTGCGACTTGAGCAGGTCGTGGCGCTTGGCGCCGGCGGCGCGCATCGCCTCGTGCAGGCTGCGCTGGCCGTCCTGCGCGGTCTTGAACAGCGCTTGTTGCTTGTCGTCCAACTTCAGCTGGTCGACCTGCGCCTTGGAAACCGGACCCAGGCCCGGGATGAACAATCCGTCGCGCATGCCCTTGTGGAACTCGCCACCACGCGGGCCTTGGTGATGCATGGCGGCCGGGCCACCGTCGGCCGGCGCCGGGGGTGCAGCCATGGCGGAGCCAGCCACCAAACCGCCCGTCGCGGCGACAAAAGCAAGAGCGGCCAAATTGGAGCGAATAGCGAATCGGGACATGTGTGTCTCCTGAAAGTGAAGAAAGCGAGGCCATTGTGCTGTCGGCCCAGTTTCAACCGGGTTTCGCCGTCGCGTTCCATGTTTCAGTCGATTGCGTGCGTGCCAGACGTGAAAACGGAGCCTTGGAAGGCTCCGTTCTGATCCTGATCCACCACGCCGAAGCTCGCCTCGGGGCGGCGCCGGGTGGCGTCAGGTAGCGTCCCACGCCGCCATGTATTCCTTCCAGTGCGGTGCGTCGCTGGCGGACAGCGTATCGCGCACCAGGGCGATCTCGGCGTCATACGCCGTGCGGTCCAGCTCGCCACGCAGGAAGCGAAAGCGGCAGTACACCAGCCAGGTGTTGACGACGTCGGTTTCGCAATAGGCGCGGACCTCGTCGGCGCGGCCGGTGTGCCATGCTTCCCAGACCTTGCTGCCGTCCATGCCCAGCTTGCCGGGAAAGCCGCACAGCTTGGCCAGGTCGTCCAGCGGCGCGTTGGCGCGGCCGTTGTACTTGGCCAGCACGTCCATCAAATCCAGATGCCGCGTGTGATAACGGGCAATGTAGTTGTTGAACTTGAAATCGCGGTCTTCTTCGCCCATGTCCCAATAGCGGGGCGCGGGCACGCCCAGGATCAGGCTGCGGTAGTGCAGCACGGGCAGGTCGAAACCCGAGCCATTCCAGCTGATGAGCTTGGGCGTATAGCGTTCGATCGTCTTGAAGAAGCCGGCCAGCAAGGCGGCTTCAGGGTCGTCCGCCTGGCCCAGCGTCTTGACGCGAAAGCCTTGGTCGTCGCGGAACACACAGCCCACCACCGCAACCTTGTGCAGATGCAGCGGCAGGAAATCGTGCCCGACGGCTTCGCGGCGCGCGGCCAGCGCGCGTTCCACCACTTCCAGGTCCGAGACCTCTTGGCCCCAGCCGTTGAGCTTGCGCAGCCCATCGGCATCGGGGATGGTTTCAAGGTCGAATACCAGGGTGGGCGTCATCGCGTGGGCAGGTACTGCATCGGGTCGACCGGCGTGCCTTGGCGACGGATTTCAAAGTGCAGGCGCGGCGACGTAGTGTCGCTTTGGCCAAGTTCGGCGATCTTGGCGCCGCGCTTGACGTTCTGGCCCGTCTTCACGAGCAGCGCGCGGTTGTGCGCGTAAGCGGTAATGAAGCCGTTCTGGTGTTCAACGATGATCAGGTTGCCCAAGCCGCGCACGCCGTTGCCGCTGTACTTGACCAGGCCATCCGCCGCGGCGGTGATCGGGTCGCCCAGCGCGCCGGAAATGTCGATGCCCTTGCTGCTGGCGTTAAAGGTCTGCACGATGGCGCCGCTGGCCGGCCATGCCCAGTTGATGACGCTGGCGTCCGCCGCGCGCGGGGCGGGCTTGACGTCGACCGGCGCGGGCGCGGGCGTTGCATCGGGCGGCGGCGTGGTCGTCGTGGCAGCGGGGGTTTCCGGCTGGTCAAGCGGACGCGGTTGCGGCTTGACGCTGGCGATCGGTGCGGGCTGCGCGCCCGTGCTGGAGCCGCCGGACATCTTCAGCACCTGGCCGACTGAGATCTGGTTGGGGTCGCTGAGGTTATTCCAGCGCTTGACGCTTTCGATATCCACGTTGTTGGCGCGGGCGATCTTGTAAAGCGTGTCGCCCGGCTTGACCACATAGCTGCCACCGGGCTGAGCCGTTGACGCTGGCTGTCCGGCGGTCATGTCGACCACCGGAGCGCGAGTTCCTTTTGATGCGCAGCCGGCCAAAATAGCCAGGCTGAGTGCCCCCACGATAAAGAGCGGGCGGCGCAGGCGCGTCATGGACGCGCCCATAGTCATATCGGTCAGTTGCGACTGCCCGTTGAGCATACGTTTCTCCTGTTTGCTCAAGATTGTATTCCGGCGCGTAGCGGCACAAAGCGCACGGCCTCTAATTCAGTGCGTTTCCAGCTGGCCGCGCCGGTGCGTTCGATCAGCACCAAGCGCTGGTTCGTGCCCCCTTCGGGAGCGATCAGGCGTCCGCCCGGCGCCAGCTGCGTAAGCAGCGCTTGCGGAATGGCCAGGCCAGCGGCAGCCACAACGATAGCATCGAACGGCGCCACGCCGGGCAGGCCCAGCGTGCCGTCGCCATAGATCAGGCGGATGCGCGTAGTCAGCCGCAAGGCGCGTAAATGCTCGCGCGCAAGCTCGTAAAGACCACGGATGCGTTCAATGGAATGGACCTCGCGCACGAACTGCGCGAGCACTGCCGCTTGATAGCCGCAACCCGCGCCCACTTCCAACACGCGGGTCGGCGCGCGGTCTTCGCAAGCCGCCGCGATCATGCGCGCGACCACCCACGGTTGCGAGATGGTTTGTGAATGGCCGATGGGCAACGCGGCGTCTTCGTACGCGCGGCTGGCCAGTGCTTCGTCGACAAACAGATGACGCGGCACGGCGGCCATGGCGTTCAAGACGCGCTCGTCGGTGATGCCCTGGCCCCGCAGGCGCTGCACCATCGCCTGGCGCAGTCGGTCCGAATTCAAGCCAAGATTGTTTCCCGCCGCAGGCGCCGGCGCCTGGGTCTGGCGGGGCAGCGTGGCGGCTGAAATACGGGTGTTGCTGTTGGTGGCCGTGACGCCGGGGCTGAGGCGACCCGAGTCGTAGCGGGCCGGGCTGGGCCGGCCGGGCACGGCCTGCGAGACATCGGGTTGGCTTACGCGTTTGCGCATAACGGCTCCGCCCAGGTTCTGATTTCGTCCAGCTGGCTGTGCTGGGTCAGGTCCAGCCGCAAGGGCGTGACCGATACCGTGCCCTGCTCCACCGCATGGAAATCGGTGCCGGGCGTGGCGTCGGCCGCCAGGCCGACCGGGCCGATCCAGTACACCGTGTCGCCATAAGGCGTGGTGGTGCGCACGACGGGCTGCGAGGGATGCCGCTTGCCCAAACGCGTAACCGCGAAGCCGTGCAGGTCTTCAAAGCGGCGGTTCGGGATATTCACATTTAGCAGCACGGGCGCGGCCAGCGGTTGGGCCAGATGGCGTTCCACCACCTGGCGGGCCGCGCGCGCGGCTGACTCGATGTGTTCCCAGCCCTTTTCCGCCAACGAAAACGCAATGGCGGGAATGCCGAACAGATAGCCTTCGCTAGCGGCGGCCACCGTGCCGGAATACAAGGTGTCGTCGCCCATGTTGGCGCCGTTGTTGATGCCGGACACGACCAGGTCGGGCCGGGTATCCATCAAGCCGGTCAGCGCCACGTGCACGCAATCGGACGGCGTGCCATTGACGGCGATGAAGCCGTTCGAGGCCGTGCGCACGGACAAGGGGCGGTTCAAGGTCAGGGAATTGGAAGCGCCGCTGTGGTTGGTCTCGGGCGCAACGACGGTGAGATCGCCCAGGCCTTGCAGCGCCGCTACCAGCGCTTCGAGCCCAGGGGCCGAATAACCATCATCGTTCGAAACCAGAATTCGCATTGTGCATCCGAAAGAAAATAAAACGCGGAAGGACGTGTCGGATTGTACCGTCCGCCGTCCCGCCCTGTATGACTGCGTGCAACCACGGGGCTTGGACGCCACGCTCGATAACCCGTAGCCAGGGGTGGCGCGCGGCGCGGTAGAATCCGCGCCATTACGACAACAACGGACTCCCTTTCCATGGCGATTACCGAACCCTCCCTGGCGTTCACCGCCGCGCTCATCCTGCTGGCTTACCTGATCGGCTCCGTGCCGTTCGCCGTGGTCGTCAGCAAGCTGATGGGGCTGCAGGACCCTCGCAGCTACGGGTCCAAGAACCCGGGCGCGACCAATGTGCTGCGTACCGGCAACAAGACGGCCGCCGCGCTGACCTTGCTGGGCGACGCGGCCAAGGGTTGGTTCGCCATCTGGCTGGCCGAAAGACTGGCCCCCGGCATCGCGCCGGCCGGTCTGGCGCTGGTGGCGCTGGCCGCTTTCGTGGGCCACCTGTATCCGGTTTTTCTCGGTTTCAAGGGCGGCAAGGGCGTGGCAACGGCGCTGGGTGTGCTGGTCGCGATCCAGCCCTGGCTGGCCGTGGCCACCGCCGCCACCTGGCTGATCGTTGCCGTGTTCTTCCGGTATTCGTCGCTGGCTTCGCTGGTGGCGGCATTCTTCGCGCCGGTCTACTACGTGTTCGGCTCGGGCCTGGCCTGGTACGCGCAGCCGGCCATGGGCGTGGCGCTGGCGGTGATCGGCGTGCTGCTGTTCTATCGTCACCGCGCCAACATCACGCGCCTGGTCCAGGGCACCGAAAGCAAGATCGGCGGCAAGAAAAAGCCCGGTTGATCAGGCAATATCGGCAAGATCCCAGCGGGGTTTGACCGTGAAGCTGTGCGCATCGGCGTCCAGTTTCACCAGCCCGGCCTTGACCCTTTCAGCCGCCGCGAAGGCGATCATCGCGCCGTTATCGGTGCACAGTTCCAAGGGCGGAAAATACGCCTGGGCCCGCAAGGGCTTGAGCGCCGCGGCCAATTTGGCCCGCAACAACTGATTGGCCCCCACGCCGCCGGCCACCACCAGACGGCGCAATCCCGTCTGCTTCAACGCCTTGATTGCCTTGGCGGCCAATACGTCCACGATCGCGCCCTGAGTCGCCGCCGCCAGGTCGGCCCGCGTCTGCCCGTCCAGCCCGCCCGCCTTTTCCGCCGCCTTCACGCGGGTCAGCACGGCGGTTTTCAAACCGCTGAAACTGAAGTCCAGGTCACCGCTGTGCAACATGGGGCGCGGCAGGTCGAAACGGCTGGCATCGCCCTGCCCCGCCAGCTTTGCCAGCGCCGGGCCGCCGGGATAGCCCAGGCCCATCAGCTTGGCCGATTTGTCGAAGGCTTCGCCCGCGGCGTCGTCCAGCGTTTCGCCCAGCAGTTCGTAGCGTCCCACGCCGTCCACCCGCATCAGCTGCGTATGGCCGCCGGACACCAGCAACGCCACAAAAGGAAAGTCGGGGCGCGGGTCGGCCAACATGGGCGACAGCAGGTGGCCTTCCAGGTGATGGATGCCGATGGCCGGCAAATGCCGTGACCACGCGAAGGACTGCGCCACGCTGGCGCCTACCAGCAAGGCGCCGGCCAAGCCCGGCCCGGCCGTATAGGCCACCGCGCCGATATCCGACATTTGCAGGCCCGCGTCTTGCAGCACCTGGCGAGTCAAGGGAACCACGCGCCGGATATGGTCGCGCGAGGCAAGTTCGGGCACCACGCCACCATATTCCTGGTGCATGGCGATCTGGGTATGCAGCGCGTGCGCCAGCAGACCGCGTTCCGTACAGACGGCTGCGACACCGGTTTCGTCGCAGGAGCTTTCAAAGCCGAGGATAATCATGGCGGCAGAGTTTACAACTGATGCGAAAATACGCGAGTTTTGAAATGGTGCGGCACCTGTGGGGCGCCGCCTACAACAACCGACAAGCCTGCAAACACACTGGGGACTGGAATGCTGGAGAAGTTATTCAAGCTGCGTGAACACGGCACGAACGCGCGCACCGAGATCGTGGCCGGTCTGACGACGTTCCTGACGATGTCCTACATCATCTTCGTCAATCCGGACATCCTGTCGTCCACCGGCATGGACCGCGATGCTGTCTTCGTGGCCACCTGCCTGGCGGCCGCGCTGGGTTCGCTGGTGATGGCATTGATCGCCAACTGGCCGATCGGCATGGCGCCCGGCATGGGCCTGAACGCCTTCTTCGCGTTCACCGTCGTCAAGACCATGGGCTACACCTGGGAACAAGCGCTGGGCGCCGTGTTCATTTCGGGCGTGATCTTCTTGATCCTGACGATATCGGGCATCCGCGTCTGGCTGGTCAAAGGCATTCCGCATTCCCTGCGCAGCGCGATTGCGGCGGGCATCGGGCTGTTTTTGGCAATTATCGCGCTGTCCAGCGCCGGCATCGTGGTTGCCCACCCGGCCACCAAGGTTTCCCTGGGTAACTTGACCACCCACGGCCCGCTGTTCGCCATCCTGGGCTTTTTCATCATTGCGTCGCTGGATGCGTTGCGCGTGCGCGGCGCCATCCTGATCGGCATCATCGTGGTCACCGTGCTGTCGATGGCGCTGGGCTACAACGAGTTCAAGGGCATCTTCTCGGCCCCGCCCAGCCTGGCACCCACCTTCCTGAAACTGGACGTCATGGGCGCGCTGCACAGCGGTTTCGTGCACGTGATCCTGGTGTTCGTGCTGGTTGAAGTGTTCGACGCGACCGGCACGCTGGTGGGCGTGGCCAAGCGCGCCGGCCTGGTCCCCGAAGGCCGGCCCAACCGCCTGGGCCGCGCTCTGTTCGCGGACAGCACCGCCATCGTCGCCGGCTCGGCCCTGGGCACCAGCAGCACCACGGCCTTCGTGGAAAGCGCATCGGGTGTGCAGGCCGGCGGCCGTACCGGCATGACCGCACTGGTCGTGGCGCTGCTGTTCCTGGCCGCCCTGTTCATCTCGCCGCTGGCCGGCGCCGTCCCCGCCTACGCCACCGCGCCCGCCCTGCTCTACGTGGCCGGCCTGATGATGCGCGAACTGATCGATATCGACTGGAACGAAGTCACCGAAGCGACCCCGGCCGCGCTGACCGCACTGGTCATGCCGTTCACGTACTCGATCGCCAACGGCATCGCCTTCGGCTTCATCAGCTATGTGGTCCTCAAAACCGCCACGGGCAAGGTCCGCGACGTGCACCCGGCCACGTGGCTGGTGGCCGTGCTGTTCGTGATCCGGTACGCGTTCTTTCCGGAATAGCGTGGTGCAATGGCGGGCATAGCGCCCGCCAATACAACCCGCCCGGCCGCAAGGTTGCTGCCTGCTTCGGTTGAATTCGTCGATACACTCCCCATGTATCTCGTATGGAGTTCACCTTGCGCCCTATCCGCTTTGTCCCCGTGTTGCCGTCCTGTCGTGCCGTTGCCTTGAACCAGGAGACGTCCGCATGAGCGCCCTTGCCCGCATCCCGTTTTCGGTCCTGGATTTGGCCCCGATAGTTCAGGGCCGCGATGCCGCGGACGCGTTTCGCAACACCGTGGCGGTGGCCCAGCACGTTGAGAAGCTGGGATACAACCGCTTCTGGTTGGCCGAGCACCACAACATCAACGGCATCGCTTCCAGCGCGACGGCCGTGCTGATCGGCCATGTGGCCGGACACACGAGCACGCTGCGCGTTGGCTCCGGCGGCATCATGTTGCCCAACCACGCGCCGTTGATCATTGCCGAGCAGTTCGGCACCCTTGAAACGCTTTACCCCGGCCGCATTGACCTGGGCCTGGGCCGCGCGCCCGGTAGCGATGGCGCCACGCAGCACGCGCTGCGCCGTGGCCCCCGCAGCGGCCTGGAATTTCCGGCGCTGGTGGAAGAATTGCGCGGCTTCCTGGCGGCTTCCCGCCCTGGGCAGCCCGTGCGCGCCATTCCCGGCGAAGGGCTGGACATTCCGATCTGGCTGCTGGGTTCCAGCGATTTCAGCGCCCGCCTGGCTGCCGAATTGGGCCTGCCGTTTTCGTTTGCGGGGCATTTCTCGCCCGAAGGCATGGCGGCCATGCGCCTGTACCGGCACCTGTTCAAGCCGTCGGCCACGCTGTCGCGTCCTTACGCGATGATCGGCGTGCCGGTCGTGGCGGCCGAAACCGATGAAGCCGCCCGGCGCCAGGCGACCACGCAGCAGCTTAAATTCCTGTCTTTGGTACGCGGCCACCGCCTGCAATTGCAGCCGCCGGTCGACAACATGGATGGTTTGTGGAACGAATGGGAGCGTGAGGCGGTCAATCAAAGATTGGGCGCTTCCATCGTGGGCGGGCCGGACACCGTCAAGCGGCGGCTGGAGGCCCTGGTGGCCGAAACCGAGGCCGACGAAGTCATGATCGTGTCCGACTTCTTCGATATCGCGGATCGCCTGCGCTCTTTCGAGATCGTCGCGTCGTTGAAGAACGATGCCGGCGTCTCTACAAAAACTGCGGTCTAAGCACCGCTGACTGCGCTCTCCACTGCGCCAACCATTGCGACGCTGCCATCGCCGGCTCTACTATTACGCCAGAGCGCGTGGCACATAAAGCGTCGCCGAATCAGGCCGGGGCAGGCACACCCCGGATCTCGACACCGACTTTTTGCGCCGCGCTCCGCGGCAAGGATCCAAAATGAGTATTGTTGAACTCACCAAAGAAAGCTTCCAGGACGCCATCACGCCGGACGGTACCCTGATCGTCGACTTCTGGGCTCCGTGGTGCGGCCCGTGCCGTGGCTTTGCTCCAGTTTTTGAGCAGGCCGCGACCGAGCACACCGATGTCACGTTCGCCAAGGTGAACACCGACGTCGAGCAGGAACTGGCTGGCGCCCTGGGAATCCGCTCGATTCCCACGCTGATGGTCTTCCGTGAGAAAGTCCTGCTGTTCTCGCAACCCGGCGCCTTGTCGGGCGGGCAGCTCAACGAGCTGCTGGCCAAGATCAAGGAGGTGGACATGGAAAAGGTCCACCAGGAAATCGCCGCGGCGCAAGACAGCCAGAACGCGTAAATGACAAAGGGGCCCCACAGCGGGCCCCTTTCCGTTGGGGTGCGCGGTCTATTCGGCGGCTCAGGACACGAGCTCCCACGCCGAGCGTCCGCGCGTGATGTTGGCGACAGTGACCTCGAGGTCACCCAGCGCGCTGCGCGGCACGACGAAGCACAGCGACACGCCGTCCGGGTTGAAGTCTTCCTGTTGCACCACCGCCCCGGCTTGCGCCAGGCGCGACTTCAACAACGCCAATTCCGCGAAACCGCAGGTGCATGTCACCGTGGCAAGATCCACGATTTCGGTACGCTGCCCCAGGCGCAGGCAATTGGCGGCGCAACCGCCATAGGCCCGCACCAGCCCGCCCGCGCCCAGCTTGATGCCGCCATACCAGCGCACCACCAGCACCGCCACGCGGTCCATGTCCTGCCCTTCAATGGCTTGCAGGATGGGGCGGCCGGCCGTGCCGCCGGGCTCGCCATCGTCGTTGAACCGATATTCCTGCCCAATGCGATAGGCCCAGCAATTGTGGGTGGCCTCGGGATCACTGTGTTCGGCAAAGAAACGCATCGCCTCGTCCACGGTGGCAACCGGGGCGGCGTAGGCGACAAAGCGGCTTTTCTTGATGTCTTCCTGATACGAGCAGGAAGCGGTCAACGTGTGCGTCATGCCCGGCATTGTAAGTGCTGGGCCAGGGCCCGCCGCTAGCCGTGGCAGTCGGGCACTTCCTGGTCAAGATAGACGTCGAAGGCCACATCGCGCGCCCATTTCGCGGTCATCGCCTTCCAGGCGCCAGCTTCGCTCCAGGCGCGCATTTCGTTCGCCATCCAGGCCCGGCTGACCGTGTCCGAGGCGGGCAGCAGCCACACCCGTTCACGGGTCTCGCCGTCGGCGGCAAGCGTTGACGAGAACTTCTTCCACTCTGGAAAGCGCACCAGCGGTTCCCAAACGGCGTCATCCACCAGCCCGACGTCGCAAGCGCCTTCGCGCACCGCTACCAGCGCATCGGACGGCACGCGGTACGTGCGCACCGCCGCGCCCCAGCTTGCCGCCAGGGATCGGGCGTGGGTGTCCGCTTCGGCCATGCAGACGGTGTGCCCCTTTGCGTCGGCCGGCTTGCGCAGGCGGGTGTCGCTGCGTATCACCGCCTTGGGGCGCGCGCGGTAGCCCGTGGGTTGCACGGCGACGGTAGCCGGCGCGGGCTGGGCGTCGGCATCATCGGCCAGCACCACGTCCACTTTCCCGGCCGCCAGTGCCGCGTCGGCCTCATCCGCCGTCACCTGTTGCAAACGGACGGGCAGCTTCAGGCTGGCGCCCAGGCGTTCGGCCATGTTCGCGTCCAGCCCGTCGGGCGTACGGATCTTGGCGCCGGCCACGGGCGGCGGCGCCAGATACGGCACGCCCACCACCAGTTCCCCGCGCGCATGGGCTGCGGTAAAGGGGGCCGGCTGGGCATGCGCCGCGCTTGTGCCGACCAGCAGCATGCATGCTGTGGTCAGGGCAAGGCGGCGCAAGAGTCGCGTGGGCTGAAACATGGGCTGGAACTTGAACTAAGGCTGGGACTTTGGCTTTGGACTTGGGTTTGGACTTGGGTTTGGACTTGGGTTTGGACTGCCATGCTGGCTGATCGGCAACCTTGAATTCAGGCGCCAATACTCAGCCAATACTCAGTCAAACGTACTGATACCGAAGCAGACGGTGCTTCAGGTTTTCAAGCACAAACTGGTCGATCAGCGCGGCCAGGACGGCAATGACCAGGATGTTCGTCATCACGCCCGTCATGTCGGCGATTTCGCCCGAGTACGCCAGCGAACGTCCCAGGCCCTTGCCGAAACCGATCAGCATTTCAGCCGAGATCAGCGCGCGCCAGGCGTTGCCGAAGGCCAGCTGCGCGCCGGTGATCAGTTCGGGCATGACGGCGGGCAGGTACACCCGCTTGACCAGGCCCCACCGCGTCGCGCCCATCACGCGCGCGGCCGACACATGCACACGCTGCACGGATTCGGTGGCGTTCATGACACTGAGCGCGGCGGGAAAAAACGCCGACAGCGCGACCACGACGATGATGGGCGTGTTGCCAAAGCCCATCACGATCAGGAACAGCGGCACCCAGGCGATAGAAGGAATCGATTGCAGGATGACGATGGCGCTGCGCAGCACTTCGCGAAAGAAGAACAGCACGGCGGCCACCAGGCCGAAACCGATCCCTGCCACCAGCGCCAGTCCGTAGCCCGCGCCCAGCCGGCCCAGCGTGCCCATCAGGCTTTGATGGAACGACTGCTTGCCCAGGTCCTCGAACAGGCGCTGGACCACGGCCGGCACGCCCGGCATCAGGAAATCAGGCAAGGCGAACGCCGCCAGCTGCCACAACAACAGAATGAACAGGACGCCCAAAACGCCCGCAAGATGCTTGCGGGCGCCGGTCACTCGGGTAGACGAGCTCAAAGTTTGCGCGCCTCTTGCCAGGACAGATCAACAATGCTGGACACGTCGTACGGCTTGCCGTCACGCGTTTTCAGCGACCCCTGGGCTTGCAGGATATCGGCGATTTCCTGCATGCGCGCCGTGTCTTTCTGCGTAAGCTTGGGCGTGAAGACCTGGGTGCTGATGGCCTCGGCGATCACCGTTTCGCGCGGCAGCTCGCCCCGCGACAGCGTCTTGAGCGTAGGCTCGGCAATGAAGTACGACGCGATCAGCTTGGACGCCTGCGCCGGCTCTTTCTGCAGCAGCGTAATGGCCTGGTTCTGCGCGTCCAACGCCTTCCAGACATCGTCCTTGCGCTTGGCCAGCGTCTCACCGGAGGTGATCACCACCATGCACGGGAACGGCCAGGCCTGGCCCACTTCGTAGATCTGCTTGACCGGCGCCACCAGTTGCGCGATGCGGTCATAGGGCTCGAACAGGAAGGCCGCGTCCACGCGTTTGCCCACCAGCGACTGCACGGCAACGGCCGGGCTGACGCCCATGATGTTGACGTCGTCGGCGCTAAGGTTGCCCTGCTTGAGCACCACGCCCTTCAACACCACGTCGGCCGTGCTGCCTTCGGCTTGCGAGGCCAGCGTCTTGCCCTTCAGGCCGGCGATGTCCTTGATGCCGGAATCGTCGCGCACGATCAGCGAGTGATAGCCCTGCTGCGCGCCGCCCACCACTTTCAGGTCGGCGCCCTTGGAGGCCCACGCGACAGCGTTGGTGAAGCCCAGGACGCCGATATCCAGCTGACCGCCGACGATGGCCTTGATGAGATCGGTGCCGGACTTGAATTCGATCAGCTCGGAATCCAGTCCCGCGTTCTTATAAAAACCGCCCTCTTGCGCGACGATGGCTTGCGCGTCGTCCATGACGCGCAGATAGCCCACGCGGAATTTTTCGGCGGCCATCGCGGGGGCCGCGGCCAGCAGCGCGGCCGCTAGCGGCAGGGACAGCCATTGCTTCAATTTCATGGGTAAAGCTCCAGGGAATTCAAAGGTGGCGGCGCGAAAACGCCGCGACGGATAAGGATGGGTTCAAGCCAGGATGGGTCAGGCAGCCAGCGCCATGTCGGCATGGGCTTGCGAGCCGTCCACGGCGATGCCAAGCAGGCGCAGGATCTCGCGCTTTTCAGCGGCCAGGTCAGACAGGTCGTGCGTCTTGGCACGATGCGCCAGGTTGAATTCGCGCAACACACGCGCCGGACGCGGGCTGAAGACCACAATGCGGTCGGCCAGGAACAGCGCTTCGTCGACATCGTGCGTAACCAGCAGGACGGTAGGCTTTTCCTGGGCGATCAGCTGGCGCAGCACGTCTTGCAGGCTAAGGCGGGTCAGCGCGTCAAGCGCGCCGAACGGCTCGTCCATCAGCATGGTTTGGGGCTGGGCGATGAAGGCGCGCGCCAGTGCAGCGCGTTGCCGCATGCCGCCGGACACCTGATGCGGATAGTAGTGTTCGAAGCCGGCAAGGCTGACGCGCGCCAGCCATTGGCGAGCGCCTTCGCGGGCGCGCTTCTTGGGGATGTTTTGAAATTCCAGCGCCAACGCCACGTTGTCTTCCAGCGTCAGCCACGGGTACAGCGCGTGTTCCTGGAATACCAGCGTGCGGCTGGGGTGCGGGCCGGACACGGGCTTGCCGTCGGCCAGGACGCGACCCTGCGTGGGCTGTTCCAGGCCCGCCGCCAGGTGCAGCAGCGTGGACTTGCCGCAGCCAGAGGGGCCGACCAGGGCGACGAGTTCACCGGGCTTGATGTCGCTGGTGAAGTCGTCCACCACGGGCAGGTCGCCGAAGTGCTTGTGGACGTGATCGAAGGTCAGGTTCATGGAACGAATCGTGGGCGCGCGTGAAGACGAGGCCTAAATCTAACAATTCGTTATATGAATTCAAACGATCAATATTGAATGTCTTTAAAGCTTCCCGTTATATGAATAAAGACAGGAAGGCCTAGCGGGTTGCGGTCTGGGCGACGGCTTGCCGGCTGGCGTGGCGTTGCAGCCCGTACGCAATCACAAACCCGATCGCCACCGCCAGGGCGGCGGACAGGAAGATAGGCGGGTAGCCATAGCCGCTGGAGATATAGCCGGCGATGGGGCCGGTGACGCCCAGCGCCAAGTCCAGAAACGCCGAATAGGCACCCAGCGCCGCGCCTCGGCTGCCCGCCGGCACGCGCGCCACCGCTTCGACGCCGATGGCAGGGAAAATCAACGCGAACCCGCATCCCGTCAACGCGGCGCCCAGCAGCGCGGCCGTAGGATTGGGCGCGAGCCACAGCAACAGCAGGCCCGCCGCTTCCACCAGGAAGGAAACCTGCGCCACGCGAAAACCGCCATAGCGCGTAATGGTGCCGGCAAACAGCAGCCGCACCCCGATGAACGCGCACCCGAAGGCGCTGAGCGCGTGGGCCGCGCCTTCCCAGGACATGCTGGTGTAGTAAAGCGCCACGAAGGCAGCCAGGGTGCCGAAACCGACCGACCCCAGCCCCAGCGCCATGCCGTGCGGGAAGACGCGCAGCACCACGCTCTTGAAGGCCATCCGGTGGCCGCCGACGATAGACACCGCCGCGCGGCTGACGGCCAGCCCCAAGCCCCCCAGACCCAGCAGCAACACCGCCCCGCCCAGCGCGCCCATGCTCCATTCCCGCTCAAGCGTCACGCCCAGCGGTGCGCCCAGCGCCAAGCCGCCATACGTGCAGATGCCGTTCCACGAGATGACGCGCGCCGTGTGCAGCGGCCCGACCCGCGCGATGGCCCACGTGGCCGACCCCGTGCCCACCCAGCTTTCCCCGAACCCCAACGCCAGCCGGCTGACGATGATTGCCGTCATGCTCAACCAGGCGCTACGTTCGAAGGCATAGGCCAGCAGCAGGAAAACGCCGCTTGCCGCGCAGGCAATCATGCCGATCACGACGGTTTGCTTCGGGCCCACCGTGTCCGCCATGCGCCCGGCGTGCGAGCGGCTGAGCAAGGTGGCCACGTACTGCACGCTGATCGCCAGCCCGGCCAGCACCGTGCCATAGCCCAGTTTGTCGTGCACATAACCGGGCAACACCGCCAGCGGCAAGCCGATGGCCAGGTAGCAGATGAAGGTGAAGAAGGCGATAGCGACGATGCGAAACGTCAGCGCGTACGTGCTGATCGGCGCGCCGTCCGGCGTGCTGTGCGGTGTGGGGGACATTGGTCTGGAAAAAAAAATGCCTGGCCGAGCGGCTCAGGGTAAACCCGATGATAGCGCAATCAATATTGCAGCTTGCTGAACAGCGGCACGGCTGAAAACAACGCGGCGCGCCCCGAGAGGCGCGCCGTGATGGACGGGATGGGTGGCTGACACGTCGGCCAACGTCAGGCCGACATGCCTCCCAGCGGGCTCAGGCTTCGATGCCGCGCGATTCCAGATAGTCTTCGTAGCCGCCGCGGTAATCGATGATCTCGCCCGAGGGCAGGATTTCGATCACGCGGGTAGCCAGGCCGGACACGAATTCGCGGTCATGCGACACGAACACCAGCGTGCCCTCGTACTTTTCCAACGCGAACTGAAGCGATTCGATCGATTCCATGTCCAGGTGGTTGGTGGGCTCGTCCAGCAGCATGACGTTGTGCCGGCCCAGCATCAGGCGGCCGAAGGTCATGCGGTTCTTTTCGCCGCCGGACAGCACCTTGGGCGCCTTGGGCAGGTCGTCCGCCGAGAACAGCAGGCGGCCCAGCACCGAACGGATCGACTGGTCGTCGTCGCCCGGCTGGCGATGGTCGCCCATCCAGTCCAGCAAGTTGATGTCGGTTTGCAGGAATTGGTCGGAAACGTCCTGCGCCATGTAGCCCAGGTCGGCATTATCGGACCATTTCACCGAGCCTGAATCCGGTTGCAGTTCCGTGGCCAGCAAGCGCAGCAAGGTGGTCTTGCCCACGCCGTTGGCGCCGATGATGGCGATTTTTTCGCCCGCGTCCACCATTGCCGAGAACTTGGTGATGACCGGCGCGTCGTAGGCCTTGGTCAGGTTTTCGACCGTGACCGCCAGGCGGTGCATGACCTTGTTCTGTTCAAAGCGGATGTACGGGTTCTGGCGCGACGACGGCTTGACCACGACCTGGTCCGCCTTGATGCGGTCGATCTGCTTCAAGCGCGAGGTGGCCTGGCGCGACTTGGACTTGTTGGCGGCAAAGCGGCGAACGAAGTCTTGCAGTTCGGCGACGCGTTCCTTGGCCTTGGCGTTGTTGGACACCAGGCGCTCGCGGGCCTGCGTCGAAGCCAGCATGTAGTCGTCGTAGTTGCCCGCGTAGATGCGGATTTCGCCATAGTCCACGTCGGCCATGTGCGTGCACACCTGGTTCAGGAAGTGGCGGTCGTGGCTGATGATGATCATCGTGCTCTGGTAGCTGTTGAGCACGTTTTCCAACCAGCGGATGGTGTTGATATCCAGGTTGTTGGTGGGCTCGTCCAGCAGCAGGACGTCGGGGTTCGAGAACAGCGCCTGCGCCAGCAGCACGCGCAGCTTCCAGCCCGGGGCCACTTCGCGCATGGGCAGGTTGTGCTGGTCCACGGCGATTTCCAGGCCCAGCAGCAGTTCACCGGCGCGCGCTTCGGCGGTGTAGCCGTCGTACTCGGCGAACTTGGCTTCCAGGTCGGCCGCGCGCATGTAGTCGTCTTCGGTGGCTTCCGGGTTCGCGTAGATAGCGTCGCGCTCGGACATGGCGGCCCACATTTCGGTGTGGCCCATCATGACGACGTCCAGCACGCGCAGGTCTTCGAACGCGAACTGGTCCTGGCGCAGCTTGCCCAGGCGCACGCCCGGCTCCAGCGACACGTTGCCGCCGGACGCTTCGAGGTCGCCGCCGATGATCTTCATGAACGTCGACTTACCGGACCCATTGGCCCCGATCAGCCCGTACCGGTTGCCTTCCCCGAACTTGACGCTGACGTTCTCGAAAAGGGGCTTGGGACCGAACTGGATGGTGAGATTGGCTGTGGATATCACGGTATTTTGAGTCTGTAGGCGTCCGAAGACGCATGCGAGGAAACCCGATAGTGTAGCAAACGGGCGCTCGCCTGCCCGGATCAGTGGTGGTGTTCGTCCAGCACCAGATGGGCCAGGCCCTTCTCGGTGGCGATGCCGACCTTCTGGCCGATGGGCAGCGTGGCCTTGGTGGCCACATGGCCGTACGGCAGGCCCGTAATCACCGGCACCTTGACCGTCTTGCGTAGCCACGCCACCACTTCGTGCAGGTCGTAACCCTTGTCGTGCGGGGCCAGCTTGTAGTCGGTGAAACGGCCCAGCACGATGGCCTTTTGCTTGGCCAGCACACCGGCCTGCGCCAGCTGGATCAGCATGCGTTCAACGCGATACGGGTGTTCGGCCACGTCTTCCAGAAACAGGATGCCACCGCGCACCTTCGGGAAATACGGGGTGCCGACCAAGGACGCCACCATGGCCAGGTTGCCGCCCCACAGGATGCCGCGGGCGTCCACCGGGTCGGCGTCCTGGGTTTCGAAGCTAAGGATTTCCAGCTCGCCGCGCATGACTTCGCCGAACAGGGCTTCGGTCAGGTCGTCGACCTTTTTGCCGCCAAAGTCCGCCACGGCGGTGGCGCCGCTGTAGCTGACGGCGCCCGTCTTGGCCAGCAGCGCCAAGTTGAAAGCCGTGAAGTCGCTCATGCCGACAAAGCGCTTGCCGCTGTCGGCCATGGCCGTCCAGTCGATCTGGTCCAGCAGGCGGCCCATGCCGTAGCCGCCGCGCGTGACCATGACGATGGGCAGCTTTTGCTTGGTGGCGCGCACCAGGCTGGCGGCGCGCTGCGCGTCGGTGCCCGCGAAACGCTGATGCACCGCATAGGCGCTGCGGTCCACCGCCGTCTTGAAGCCTTGCTGCTGCAAGCGTTCACGCGCCAATTCAACCGTGGCGGGGTCGCGTACGGCGGAGGACGGCGAGATCAGGTAGATGCCGCGGGCGTCCGGCATGACTTGCCCGTCTGCATGATCGTGGCTGTGATCGTGACCACAGTCCTCGCCGCAGGCGAGCCCATGGTCATGATCGTGGGCGGCGGCCGCCGAGGTAGCCGCCTTTTTGGAGGCGGATTTGGCGGGTTTGCGGGTGCTCATGCGATGGATTCCTTGGCGCGGCGTTCACGGAAAAACCGGCGCAGCAAATCGCCGCAAGGTTCCGCCAGCACGCCGCCGGTGACTGAAGTGTGATGGTTGAGTTTCGGCACGGCGCCCACGTCCAGCACGCTGCCGCAGGCGCCGGTCTTGGGGTCGTAGGCGCCGAAGACGACGCGAGCCAGTCGCGCGTGCAGCATGGCGCCGATGCACATGACGCACGGTTCCAGCGTGACGTAGACGGTGATGCCGGGCAAACGGTAATTTTCCAGGCGCCGCGCCGCGTTGCGCAGCGCCACGATTTCGGCGTGGGCGGTGGGGTCGTGGTCAATGATGGTGCGGTTATAGCCGCGCCCCAGGATTTCGCCTTGCGCGGAAACCACCAGCGCGCCCACGGGTACTTCGCCGATGTCATAAGCGGCCTGGGCTTCTTGCAGCGCCAGTTCGATGTAGCGCGCGTCTTCGGCCGTCCAGGCGGGCACTGCCGCCAGCGGGCCGGCCTCAACCACGGTACACCCGTGACTTCAGGGCGATGCGGCCGGCCAGGCTGGTCACGGCTTCTTCAAGCCACTGATACAGCTCGGCTTCTTCGTCGTAGCGGGCCTGGTTCAGGTTGGACACGCGGCCTTCTTCGATAAAGCCCCAGGCGCGGCTGCGTTTGTCGCGGTGCTTGGGGTCCCAGACGCCAAAGGCGAAGCCGCCCGCGCGGCGGATCAGCGAAAAGCAAGGGATGTCGGTGTAGCCATCGCCCACGAACACCATCTGGTCGAACGGCACGCGCAGCCGGTCTTCGGGCACTTTGCGGTTGACCTCGAAGGGCTTGTTGCGAAAGTCGCGGCCGATGATGCCTTTCTGAATGTGGAACAGATAACGCGTCTTGTCGGTGAAGCTGACGATGCGGCGCGGGAAGGTGATGCCGCCATCGTCGCCGTAGACGAATTCGGAAGCCCAGATTTCGGTGAACTCGTGCGCGATGGGCGTCGAGCGGACCACGTCGCCGATGCCGCTTGAGATCAGGTAGAACTCCAGCTGGACCTGCGGCTGCTCGGCGCGCACCGCCGCGCGCAGCCTGGAAAACAAGGTGGGCACGCCATCATGCAGATCCAGCCTGGCGCCCCACTCTTTCAGGCGCTGCTGCGTGATCAGGCCGTGCTTGCCGGCCTGCGACAGCTGGATCATCTTGTAGAGATAGGCGGGCACCGGGTCCCAGTCTTGCTTGGACAGCAAGGGGTCGACCTCGTCCTTCCAGAACGAGGCCGTGTCCACGCCGATGCTTTCCAGGAAACCGGACGTGCTGTCCGAGGCCAGCGTGTCGTCGAAGTCGAAAATCAGGGCAATGACGTCGGACATGGGTGCGTGATGGGGGCAAGCGTAAAAGCGCGCAAGGCGCAACAGCCGCCATTTTGCCTGAATGTGGCGGCTGTTGCGCCTCGGCCGGGCCGATAGGCTTGCGGCGCGCGCTGATCAGCGCATCGGCGCACCCGGCGCCGCAGGCGGCGGCGCCATGCCGGGGGATGTGGCCGGCGGCATCGCACCGGTCGACGGCATGGTGCCGGCGGGCGGGACAGTGCTGGCGGGCGGGACCGTGCCGGCCGGCACCTGGATCACCGTTTCACGCAGCACGCCACCGCCCTGCACGCTGCCGCGCACGTTGGTGGGCGAAGTCATCTGGGTCAGGCAATCCTGGCGCGAGCCCGCGGGCAGGCGGTTGCAGCGATCCACCATGTTTTGCTGAAGCTGGTCGGAAGAGCCGTCCTTCAGGTTCTGGCGCAGGGCTTCATCGCGCGCCGCACCGGCTTCGCGCATGCAGGTCGTGCGGTCTTGGTTGGTCTTGCCGTTTTTGCAGTTCGCCACGTCCTGCTCGTACTGGGACTGGATGGCAGCGCGGCCGATCGCATCTGCCGCGTGGACCGCCCCCGCAGCCAGCATCAAGCCTGCCGCGCAAAGGGATGCCGCAAGGCGTTTCGTATGCATGGGTCGTACGTTCATGGCCAGCTCCTTACTAGAATTGAACCGAGATTGAACCGAAAGCGGTGCCGTCTTCAGTACCGCTGCGCCGCTTGTTGAAAACCACTATCCCACGACTGTGCGCCGGGCACATGACCAGCGACGTGATTTCGTAAGGTTACGTTTCAAGCCCGCTTCAAGCCCCCCGCCGCCCCGCTGTCGCCGCACAAAGAAAAACAGGGGCGGTTGGCCCCTGTCAGTGATATTGCCGCGTTGCAGCACGATTTCCGGCGTTCACATGCCGTGTCGCTTGTTACAGCCTTAGCGCGCGTCCTGGTCCGCGTCGGCCTTCGTCAGGCGATGACGATAGGTGGCCGCACGCATCAGCAACATGGCGGTCACGGGCGACGAAACCACCAGCAGCAAGGTGATGATGACCTCGTGAAAAACCGGTCGCGCGGACCACGCCGAAAACACCAGGATGGAGGACAGCAGCACGCAGGCGCAGCCCAGCGTGTTGCCCAGCGTGGGCGCATGGATGCGCGCATAGAAGCTGCGAAAGCGCAGCAGCCCGGCCGAACCGGTCAGCGCCAACAGCCCGCCCAGCACCAGCAGCACGCAGGCGGGGATGCCGGCCCACAAGGGAATGGCGGCGTTCATCATGGCTCGATGACCTCGCCGCGCAACAAGAAACGCGCCATCGCCGTGGACCCTACAAAACCGAACAGCGCAATCAGCAGCGCAATGTCGAAATAGAGCGAGGAGCCGGACCGGATGCCGAAGACCAGCATCATCAGCATGCCGTTGATATACAGGGTGTCCAGCGCCAGCACGCGGTCTTGCGCGGTGGGGCCGCGCAACAGGCGGATGGTGGCGCACACCATGCCCAGCGCAAAGCACACCAGGGCGAAGGATGCCGCCCAATACAGTGCGGTATTTATCGTCATTCAAACATCTCCATCAACGGGCGCTCGTAGCGCTGCTGCACCAGGTCGACCCAGTGCTGCTCGTTTTGCAGGTCCAGCACGTGTAGCTTCAGGCGGTGGTCGGCGGTCAGGTCCACCCAGACCGTGCCCGGCGTGTAGGTCACGATGCAAGCCAGCATCGCCAGCCCGTGCGGGTCGCGCATGGTCAGCGGAATCATGATGAAGCCGGGTGAAAATTCATTGCGCCGGGGGCTCAGGATCAGCTTGGCCACGGCGATGTTGGACCGGATGATGTCCGCCGTCACGTGCAGGAAAAGCGGCACGGCCTTCCACAGACGACGCGGGCGCGCGTGCAGCGGGCGCAGGCGCGAGGCCGCCCACGTGAACCACAAGGCCAGCGCGGCGCCCAGCGCAATCTGGCCGGCCGACAGGCTTTCATTCAGCACCAGCCACAAGACAAACAGGAAAACGGGCAGGAACAGGAAGTAAACGCGGCGCATCAGCTTCCCCCTTTCAGGCCGCGCACGGTTTGCGCGGACATGACGGCTTCGATGTAGGACTTGGGTTGGTCCAGCGAGCGCGCCGCGTCGTCAAGATAGGCCGACACCGGGCCCGCGCCCGCCGCCAGGCCCACGCACAACAGCAACAGCACGGCAACCGGCCCGGCTTCGATCAGGCGCAAGCGCGGCGTGCTGCGGTCGTCGCTGGCCCAGAAGACGCGAATGCCGGTGCGCCCCAGCCCCACCAGGCCCGCCAGCCCGGAGACGAGCACGGCGGCAACCAAAATCCATGCGTCCATCGGCGGCGCCGATTCCGTGGCGGCGGACACGGCCGCCGACAACAGCGAGAACTTGGCCACGAAGCCGGACAGTGGCGGCAGGCCGGTCACCAGCAAGGCGCAGCAGATGAACGCCAGCCCCAGAAAGGCCATGGCCGCCGGAATGGCCACGCCGACCACATCGTCGGACCGGTTGACCGACGTGGGGTCGTCCAGGTCGAACGCGTCCAACGTCACGGCCAGCACGTTGGCGCCAAAGCTGCGGGTGCGTTCGATCAATTCGGCCAAGAGGAAAAACGCGCCGGTCGTCAGGACGGAACTAAGCAGGTAGAACAGCGCGGGGCCGGTCAGCGTGACGCCGGGCATGCCCAACGCGGTCAACAAGGTGCCGGCCGAGACGATCACGCAATAGCCCACGATCTTTTCCAGTTGCTGGGTCGCCAGCAACCCCAGCGCGCCGAACAGCAGCGTGGCCAGTCCGGCCGCGAACATCCAGTCCAGGCTGAACGCGGCGGGCGCGCCCGACGGTAGCAGCAGCGAGCCGATACGCAGCAGCGCATAGATGCCGACCTTGGTCATGATGGAGAACATGGCGGCAATGGGCGCGCTGGCCGACCCGTAACCCTTGACCAGCCAGAAGTTCAGCGGCCAGGCGCCGGCCTTGACCAGGAAAGCGATGCCCAGGATGGCCGCCCCGGCCTCGAACAGCATGCGTTCGGCGCCCGTCAGGTTGCCGGCGCGCAAGGCCAGGTCCGCCATGTTCAGCGTGCCGGTCACGCCATAGATCAGCGCAATGCTGATCAACAGCAGGAACGACGCCACCAGGTTCACGGCAATGTATTGCAGGCCGGCGCTGACGCGCGCCACGCCCGAGCCGTGCAGCAGCAAGCCATAGGACGCCGCCAGCAGCACCTCGAAGAAGACGAACAGGTTGAACAGGTCGCCGGTCAGGAAGGCGCCGTTCAGGCCCATCAACAGGAATTGGAACAGCGAATGGAAATGCACCCCGGCGCGGTCCCAGCGGGCCAGCGAATAGGTCAACGTGGCCAGGCCCAGCACGGCCGTCAGCGTCAGCATCACCGCCGCCAGCCGGTCCACGACCAGCACGATGCCGAAGGGCGCGGGCCAGTCGCCCACCAGATAAACGCCCACACCTTGCGGCCAGACGCCCGGCACGCCGCCGCCCGCGACCACCAGCAAGGCGATGGCGGCTGCCAGCTGGGCCAACGTGGACGCCATGGAAATTGCCCCGCGCGCATAACGGCTGGTGTCGGCCAGCAGCAGCATGGCCGCGCCGGCAAACAACGGCACGATGATGGGCAGGACAGGAAGATGTTGCAGCCAGAAACTCAAGATTGGGACTCCCGTCCATCGACGTGGTCGGTGCCGGTCAGGCCGCGCGAGGCCAACAGCACCACCAGGAACAGCGCGGTGGTGGCAAAGCCGATCACAATAGCCGTCAGCACCAGCGCCTGCGGCAGCGGGTCGGCGTACCAGGACGGGTCATGCGCCATGCCCGGGTCGATGACAGGCGGACGAGCCGACGTAAGACGGCCCATGCCGAAAATGAACAGGTTCACCGCGTAGGAAACCAGCGACAGGCCCATGATGAACTGGAAGGTACGCGGCCGCAGCAGCAGCCAGACTCCCGAGCCCGCCAACACGCCGATCGCGATGGCATAAATCAATTCCATCAGGCTTCCCCTGTTTGTATGGCGGCCGCCTGCATCTCGGCGGCGGCCTTGCGTTGCGCGCGCAGCGATTGGTGGGCCAGCGCCACCAGCACCAGCACCGTAGAGCCGACCACCAGCATGTACACGCCCAGGTCGAACAGCAGCACGCTGGACAAATGCACATGGCCGATCAGCGGCAGCGCCACGTCCCAGGCCAGCGCGGCCAGGAACGGCTTGTAGGCCAGCCATGCGGTCACGGCGGCGATGCCGGCGGCCAGCAGGCCGATGCCGATCCAATTCTGCGGATTCAGGCGGCTGCGCGATTCCACCCAGTACACGCCGCCCACCATGTATTGCAGGATGACGGCGGTGGCGAAGATCAGGCCGCCCACGAATCCCCCGCCCGGCTGGTTATGGCCGCGCAGCAGGAAATACACGGAAATCAACGCGGCGGTGGGCAGCAGCAGGCGCACCAGCACGGTGGGCACCATCATCGAGCCGCTGGGCACCAGGGATTTGATGTCCGGCGCGGCCGGCACGCCGCCGTCCTGCTCTTGCTGCTGGCGAGGCAGGTCCGCGCTTTCGGCGGCGGGGCGGAAGCGGCGCAGCAGTGCGTAGACCGTCAGCGCCACGATGCCCAGCACCGTGATTTCGCCAAAGGTGTCAAAGCCGCGGAAGTCCACCAGGATGACGTTCACCACGTTGGTACCGCCGCCGTCGGGCAGCGCGCGGTCAACGAAGAAGGACGAAATCGTGTCGCCTTGCGGGCGCACCAGCACCGCATACGCCAGCGCGGCCATGCCGGTGCCGGCAGCGGTGGCCAGCAGCAGATCCCGCAGCCGGCGGCCGCGAGCCAGCAGCGTGGCCTTCAGGGGCTCTTCGTCGTCCTTCGCGATCCGGCGCGGCAGCCAGCGCAGGCCCAGCAGCAACAGCACCACCGTCACCACCTCCACCGACAACTGGGTCAGCGCCAGGTCAGGCGCGGAAAACCAGACGAACGTCAGGCAGGTGATCAGCCCCGCGCCGCCCGCCAGCGCCAGGGACGCCAGACGGTGGTACTTGGCCTGATACGCCGCACCCAGCGCGCACGCGCCGCCCACCAGCCACAGCAAGGCAAACGCCGGGTCCACGGGCGTCATGCGGCCGGTGCCTTCCAGCCACCCGCCCGCGCGCAGCGGCAGCCAGGCCACGAACAACGAGCCCAGCACGATCAACAGCATCTGCACTTGCAAACGCGACGAGGCCACCCAGCGCAGCAGCCACGCGGCCGCCACGCTGGAGCCGTCCAGCAGCGCTTCGAACGTGCGCCGCCCGTCCAGCCGGTAGATGAAGGGAACGCGGCCCGGGTTGGCGCGCTGGTGCGCACGCAGAACCAGGTACAGCAGCACGCCCGCCGTCGTCGCCACCATGCTCATTACCAGCGGCAGATTCACGCCGTGCCAGACGGCCAGACTGTATTCGGGCATGTTTGCGCCCAGGATGCTCTGCGCGGCGGTCGCCAGGAAAGGGCCGACCGTCAGGCTGGGCACGATACCCACCAACAAGCACATGAACACCAGCAAGGCACTGGGGAACAACATCCAGCCGGGGGGCTCGTGCGGGGCGCGCGGCAGGTCCGTGGCCGGGGGGCCGAAGAACACCTGAAGGATGAAACGCAGCGAATACGCCACGCTGAACGCGCCGGCGATCGTGGCCAGCAACGGCAGGCCGACCTGGGTCCAGCGGTCGCCGCTGACAAAGGTGGTTTCCGCGAAGAACATTTCCTTGGACAGGAAGCCGTTCAACAGGGGCACGCCCGCCATCGACGCGGCCGCCACCATGGCCAACGTGGCGGTGATCGGCATGGCTTTGTACAGGCCGGACAGCCGGCTGAGGTCGCGCGTGCCGGTTTCGTGGTCCACCACCCCCGCCGCCATGAACAGCGACGCTTTGAACGTGGCGTGGTTGATCATGTGGAAGATGGCGGCCACCAGGGCCAATTCACTGTTCAGCCCCAGCAGCAACGTGATCAGGCCCAGGTGGCTGATGGTGGAATACGCCAGCACGCCCTTCATGTCCTGCTGGAAGATGGCCGCGTAGGCGCCCAGCACCAACGTGATCAGCCCTGCCCCGCCGATCACCCAGAACCATTGGTCGGTGCCGGCCAGCACCGGCCAGAAGCGCGCCAGCAGGAATACGCCTGCCTTCACCATGGTGGCCGAGTGCAGGTAGGCGGACACGGGCGTCGGCGCCGCCATTGCGTTGGGCAGCCAGAAATGGAACGGGAACTGGGCGCTTTTGGTCAGCGCCCCCAGAGCCACCAGGACCAGCACGGCGGGATACCACGGGTCGGCGCGCACCAGGTCGCCGGAGGCCAGCACGCGGTCCATGTCGTAACTGCCCACGATATGGCCCAGGATCAGTACGCCGGCCAACAGGCACAGGCCCCCCGCGCCCGTCACCGTCAACGCCATGCGCGCGCCGCGCCGGGCGTCCAGGCGGTGGTGCCAATAGGCGATCAGCATGAAGGAAGCCAGGCTGGTCATTTCCCAGAACATGACCAACTGGATCAGGTTGCCGGACAACACCACGCCCAGCATGGCGGCCATGAAGGCCAGGAAAAACGAGAAAAAGCGCGGGACCGGGTCTTCCGGCGACATGTAGTAGCGCGCATACAGCACAACCAGCGCGCCCATGCCGGAAACGATCAAGGCGAACAGCCAGGCGTAGCCGTCCATGCGCAATGTAAATTGCAGGCCCAGGGCAGGCGCCCAGGGCATGTCGGCGCGGATCACGCCGCCGTTGGCCACGTCGGGGTACAGGCTGGCTATCAAGATCACACAGGCCAGCGCGATAAGGCCGGCCAACCACGCCTCGGCATTGCGGGCGTTGGAAGGCAGCAGCGCGGCGCACAGGCTGCCGGCAAACGGCAGAGCGAGGATCAGGATCAGCGACATGGCGTTCCGAGAATGTCCGGGCCCCCTCCCGCCAGCACGTGGCAGCGAAAGACGAAACAGACCGGGGATTGAAAGACGGACGGAACCCTGGCCCGGTGCGTCGCTGCACTACACGTTGCCCCGCGGGGACATCAACCAACGCCCCATTGAACGGCGCAGACAGAAACAAACGCAATAGCTTTCTTGCAGGACAGGCCAAGAATCTCCCCCGAAAAATATCAGATTCTTGTAAGTTATGCAGAACTTTATGCATTTACCCGGCTAATGACGGCACGATGACTGCGCAATCATTGCGCATTGAAAAACGGGATGAAAACGTTCATGTTGTTGTCAGGCTTGGGATTTTCGCCGAATTGCCGGCATGTTCCGGCAATGTCAAAGGGGCCAAAAAAAGTTTTCGGGCCCTACAGGGTGAATCCTGAGTTGACCGTAGGGGGATTCCTGTGTGGAATTGCGCCCACGAAGCATCGACCAAGCCAGCATCCAGGCAAGGCACGCTTCACCGACGCCGGCCCAAGAAGCCGGTCGGCTCGGAACAACAATATGGAGAAGACTCTTGACCGTGCTGTCTCATGCCAAGGCCGTCCTGGCCGCCGCCATTGCAGGCGTCTGCTTTAGTTCGTCGGCCCTGGCCGCCGACCCCTACCCCAACAAACCCATCCGCCTGATCGTGCCTTTTGCCGCTGGCGGCACCACCGACATCGTGGCGCGCATCGTTGCCGAAGGCCTGGGCCGCGAACTGGGCCAGGCTGTCGTGGTGGAAAACCGGGGCGGCGGCGGCGGCTCGATCGGCGCCGACGCGCTGGTGCGTTCGGCCCCGGACGGCTACACGCTGGGTGTGGCCACCGTCAGCACGATGGCCACCAACCCGGCCACCAACCCGAAAAACCCCTACAACCCGCTCAAGGACTTCACGCCGATCACCAACCTGGTGAACGTGCCGAACGTGCTGACGGTGAACCCGGCGGTGCCCGCCAAGACGCTGGCTGAATTCATCACCCTGCTCAAGGCCAACCCGGGCAAGTACAGCTACGCATCGTCCGGCGCGGGCGGCATCGGCCATCTGGACGGCGAACTGTTCAAGTCGCTGACCAAGACAGATATGGTGCACGTGCCCTATCGCGGCTCGGGTCCGGCGCTGAACGACGTCATCGCCGGCCAAGTCAACGCCCAGTTCGACAACCTGCCGTCTTCGATGCCGCACATCCAGGCGGGCAAGCTGCGCGCGCTGGCCGTGGCCGCCCCCAAGCGCCTACCCGCGCTGCCCGATGTGCCGACGTTCAAGGAAGGCGGCCTGCCAGAAATGGACAACATGGCCTGGTACGGGCTGGTGGCCCCGGCCGGCACGCCGCCGGCCGTGGTCGAGCGCGTGCACGCGGCGGCCGTGAAGGCGCTGCAAGACCCGAAGATTGTCCAGCGCCTGGCCGATGGCGGATCGTTGGTGGACGGCAATACTCCCGCCCAATACGCCGACCAGATCAAGCGTGAACTGGAACTGCGCCAGCGCATCGCCAAGGAACGCAATATCGTTTCGACGAACTGATCGCCCGCGCGGCAAGCTGCCCCCGGTTTCGGGGACAGCTTGCCGACTTGACTAGCGATGCCCGGGTGTTAGCATCTGCCCCCGTGCGATCCAATTTTTCTCCCCTCCCTCCCGCTGCCTGCGTTCTCTGCGCCCTGCGCTCGACTTTGTTGAGCTCGCAGGAAGTCGCCGCGCGTTCCGCCTACGCGCGCTCCAAGCCCGGCTGATTCCCCGGCTTTCCCGCTATCCCAATTTTTGATTCCGGCCTGCCGCCGGCGGCTTTGCACATCCGTGCCGATGCCGTGGCGCGCGCCGGCGTACGCCCTGCCGCGTGGCCGGGCGCAACGCTCGTCTCATGAATCTTCGTCGCTTGCCTCTTGGCGGGCGGCCCGGCCACGCATAGATCTTCATCCAGCGCCATGCAACTCACCAAAAAATTCGTCAAAGCCAAGAACCCCTGCGCGGGCGGCTACAAGTGGTTTATCCGCGATCACAACGGCCAGGGGGATTACCAGGCCGTGCTTGACGCCCTGGTCGCCGATGGCCGCATCAGCGACGCCAACTGGCTGCTGGATCAGTTTGGCCCGACCGATGCCGTGCTCAGGCTGGACTCGCTTGATGCCAGCGCCATCGTCTTCGCGGGCACGCTGGAAATTCGCATGGGCATCAATGTGGACACGGTGGTGCGCGCCGGGCGCAGCATCATCACGGGCGGCGGCATCCGCGCCGGAGAAACCATCATGGCGGGCGAAAACATCACGGCCGCCGCCAATATCGCAAGCAGTGGCGAGATCCACGCGGGCGGCGACATCAGCGCCGACTGGGGCATCGAATCCGCCTCGCGCCTGGAATGCCGTGGCAACGTGCGCGCCAAATGGGACATCTGCGCGGGCCAGGACCTGGCCGTCACCGGCCACTTGCACGCCGGCCAGGACGTGCGCGCGCAAGGCGCCATCCAATGTGGTCAGGGAATCAAGGCGGGCGGCGATGTACGCGCCGACCACGCCATCAACGCCACCTCGGGCATTCAGGCGGGCGGGGCCATTCACTGCGGCGACCACCTGGCCTCGGGCTGGGGCATGATCGCCGGCGCAGACATCCGCGCCGACGGCTCCATCCGCGCCGGTGAAGGCGTGCGCGCGGACGGCGTCATCCAGGCCGGCGACGGCCACGGGGTCTACGCGGGCCTGAGCGTCCGACTGGATGCCTGGTCGGTATGCGCCCGCGTCGTGGCCAAGGAACGGCCCGCGCAGTTGGTCAGCGGCTACTGGGCCGGGCAGGATGCCGGGGGTGGCGTGGACGAGGCGGAGGTGGCCGCCAGCGTGGGCGCCGATGGCGGTGTCGGAACTGTGGCGGCGCCGGCTGCGGATTCCGTCGCCGGGACGGGTGCGGGTTCCGTTGCGGGGTCCGCCGTCGCCGGGACGGTCGCGGGGACGGGTGCAGGTTCCATTGCAGGTTCCATCGCATCCGCCCCTCCCCGCTCCCGTCCGGTTAGCGTCGCGCTGGCCTGATGTTTGGGGCCGGATGCCGCAGCACCAGCATCAGCCCCAGCAAGATTGCCCCCATGCCGGCAAGGCTCAACGCCGACAGGCGGTTGCCCAGCACCAGATAGTCCAGCGCAGCCGTGCCTGCCGGCACCAGATAGAACAGGCTGGTGACGTTCACCAGGTTGCCGGCCTGGATCAGGCGATAGAACAGAAGCGTCGCGCCCACCGAAATCACCAGGCCCATCCACAGCAGCGGCAGGATCAGCCCGATGCTCCATTGCGCCGTCAGCGGCTGGAACGGGGCAAACAGCAGGCACAGCGCCAGGCTTACCGCGTACTGCAACGGCATGACGTCCAGCGGCGGCTGCTCGATGCGCTTTTGCAGCATGGCGCCCAGCGTCATGCTGCCCAGCGCCGCGAACGCGAAGCCCATGCCCGCCACGGAAAAGCGCGCCATGCCGATGCTCTGGTACACCACCATTACCAGCCCGGCCAAGGCCAGCAGCAGCCCCGCGATGCGGGCCTTGTCAAAGCGCCGCTCCATGACCGCCAAGGTCAGGATGGGTTGCGCACCCAGCAACGTGGCCAGTACCCCCGGCGTGATGCCGTGGTCCAGCGCCAGCAGATAGCAGATGGAATAAACACCGATCAGCAGCAGGCCCGTTGCCGCGACGCTGCCGCGCGTGCCCGGCGCGGGCAACCATCGTTTGCGCCGCCACGCCACCAGCCCCAACACGGATAAGGCCAGCACAAAGCGCAGCAACAGGAAGGCAAAGGCCGACGCGTGCGACAGCCCCCATTTGGCGAAGATCGCGCCGCCGCTCCACAGCAGCACGAACAAGGTTGTGGAGCCGTAGGCGGCCCAGGTATTTCGATTCAGAGACATGTTTACACCTGTCAAGGTAAGCACAGGCTCCAGACCGGCAGTCCTTCCGTGTATCGCTTGGCGATGGCGTTGCGATGCGATGCGATGGCGGGGCGATGGCGAGGCGATGGCAATTGCCATGGCCATCACCTGTCGCACTCGCGTGCGATCGGGATCGCGATCGCTACGGCCGCTAGCTTGGCCAAATCGGCCACGCGCGGGTCAACCGCGACGTACGCGGCCGACTCGCGCACGCATCAAGCGTACGGATGGACTGACGATGATTGAGAACTGGAGCCGGGAATGGCGGATCGGCAATCAGCCGAACACGACCACGGCTGGCGGGTTCGCGGCCCGGACCACGCCGACGGGCGGCGAGGCAGGCGGGAATACCGGCGGCGAAACTACCGCGCGAACGACCGCTGAGACGACCGGCGAAATGACAGCCGAAATGACAGGCGGAACGACGGGGGAAATGACGGAAGAAAAGAGAGGAAAAGCGGTCGCCGAAGTAGCAGGCGACGAAATAGCAGGCGACGAAATGGCGGACGACGGAACAGCCGGCGACGAGATAGTCAGCGACGAAGCAGCCAGCGACGAAGCAGCCGACGACGAAGCACCCAGCGACGAGACAGCCGGTGACGATACGGGAAACCGCGCGCGGGAATATCCGCGGCCTGCCCCATGCTTCCTGCGCCAACCCATGCTGGCGTGCGCGACGGCAGCGGCAGTCGCCACGGCAGAGGCACCGACAAGGGTTTCGAAGGACGGCTTGAAGGCAGGCATTCGCGCAGGCTACCGACCGTTGCTTTTGCCGTCAATAGGCGCGCGCGACGCAAGCCTGTCCCAATACCCCCCCCAAAGACGCCGGTTCCTGGATCGCCCCCCTCAGGCGCCGATGCGCCGCTGCTCCACCCCCATGTCGCGCCAGGCCTCGCCGTGGCAGGTGAACATCAGGATCTGATGGCGGGTGGCCGCATCGAACAAGGCGCGCTTCATGAAATCGCGGCGGGCGTCGTCGGTGTGCACCAGCGCGTCATCCAGCAACAGCAAGGTGGGCCGACCGGCTTCGCGAAGCAAGTCCGCATAGGCGAATCGCGCCAGAATGCCCAGCTGCTCGCGCGTGCCGAAACTTAGCGCATCCAGCAGGTCTTCGCCCTGCTCTCGGCGTAGCGCCGTGGGCAGCAACGCGTCGTCCAAGCGCAACGCCGCGTCTGGAAACAGCAGCGCCAGATAATGGTTCAGGCGGCGAGCCAGGGGCGCCTGCAAACGTTGCGTGGCCGCAGCACGCTTGTCGGTCAGCAGTTTTTGCAGCAGGTCCAGCGCAGCGGCGCGGCGTGCCAATTCATCGCGCCGACGCGCCAGCCGTTCGCATGCGGCGGTGGCTTCCGACAAGCGTTCGCCCAGCCCCTGCGCGCCCGCCTGATCCAGCTTGCCCTGCAACTGAAGAATGTCGCCGTGACGCTTGTGCTGCGCGTCGCGTTCGATGGCCGCCGATTTTTCATAGCGTTGTACGTCTTGCTCGGCCAACTCGGGCCGGTGGTCCGCCAAGGCGGCCTGGGCCTCGCGCACCCGGCGGTCCAGGTCGTCGTGCGCGCTGCGCGCTTCAGCCAGACGGCCGGCACGCGCTTGACGCTGTTCGGCGCGCTCGGCCGACTGCATATCGGTGGCGCGCGCGGCGGCCTGCCCTTCCAGCAATTGCGCGCGTGCCAGGTCGGCGTCCAGCGCGCGTTGCGCCGCCGCCAACGACGCGTCCGCCTGCGCGACCACCGCTGTCGCGTCGCGCAGCGCCTGGGTCGCGGCAGGCAGATCGTCTTGACCGGTGCCCGCCACCGCCGGCAACTTGGCCAGCCGCTCTTGCAACGCCACGCGGCGAGCCAGGGCCTCGTCACGCTGCCCACGCAATACATCCAGCCCCTTGGGCGCGTGGATGGCCAGCGTCTTGCGCATGCCGTCAAGCTCGCGCTGCAAGGCCGTATAGCGCGCGTGGCGCTGCTCGGCATCGGCCAGCGTTGCCACGCCCAGACGTTCCAGTAAACCATTCCAGGCGGATTGCAGCCCGCCAAGCTCACGCTGAAGCGCCGGCAGATCCTGGCCGCCCGGCTCGATGCGGAAACTGCCCACACCGGGCAGATCGATGTCAGCGGCAGCCGTCAGCAGCACCTGCCCCGCGCCGCTGATGGCGCGGCCGTCCATGCTGGCCTCACGCCCGGCTTCCAGCTGGTACGACAAACGCGTCGCCACCGCTTGCTGGCGCAGTTGCAGGTTGGCCAGTTCACGTTCGGCTTTGCGCAGCGCGTCGATATCGCCATCGGCAATCTCAATGCGCAACGCCTCGGTCTTCAGCGTCGAGCCTTGTTCGATCAGGGTGGTTACGGCGCGTAGTGCGTCGTCCAGCCGCTCGATTTCGGCGTTCAATTGGCCAAGCTGATGCTCCAGGTCGCGCCGATCAGCCACGGCTTGAACCGCCGCCACGCGCAGGCGGGCCGCATCCAGCGCGGCGGCGTGCGCCTGCTGTTGCTGCTGCGCCCGCACAAGCGGCGCCTGGGCGGCATCGACGCGGGCGCGCGCGGCCTGGGCTTCCTTGACCAGCGCGTGATGGTCGGCTTCGTCTTGTTGGTCACGCCGCACCTGGTCTTGCAGCAAGGCCAGCGTTTGCACCGCCTGGGCCTGCTCGCGGCGCAGGCCTTCCAGCGCTTCGCGCTGTTTTGCCGCCGCGGCCAGCCGGGCGCGCGCGTCAGTGGCGCGCGCTTCAAAGTCCTTCCAGGGTTCAGTGGCCTGGGCGCGCTCGTGATCGCGGCGCAGGCTGGCCAGGCGGTCGACATCGGCGTTCAGTTGCGCCATGGCCTGGGCGCAGTCGTCGCGCTCGGACGTGGCGCGCGCCAACGCGTCCTCGGCCTCTTTATAAATGCCCTTGGGGCGACCATTGCGCGCGTCCAGCAAGGCGGCGCGTTCCGCCGACACGCGTTCAAACAGGCGGTCGCCATCCGTGGCCGTCAGCTCGCCTGACAGTTGCGTCAAGGCGTCGCGCAGATGCGTGCCGGCGTAAGACGCGGCGGCTTGCAGGTTGTGGCCGTCTCCTTGCTGTATCCACAGCAAACCGGGGATGCCGGCCAGATCCGGCTTGCTTTGTCCCCTGCCCGGCAGCTCAAACCCCAGCAGCGCCGCCAGGGCGTTTTCGGCCTCTTCGCCATCCAGGCGCTGAGCCCCATCGTCGATCAGCAATTCACAGCGCGCACGCGACAGGAACTGCTTTTTCAGCACGTACTGATGCCCGCCATGCGCGAACGACAGCTCAACGGTTGGCCGCGCGCCGGACTCGCCGTGGGGCGCCAGATCGGCCACCTTGCTGGTGCTGTAGCGTTCCAGGAACGCCGCCCGTATGGCCGCCGCCACCGTGCTTTTACCGGCCTCGTTTGCACCCACGAACAGGTTCAAGCCGTCTTGCAGCCCATCCAGAACCAAGGGCTGGCGGAACTTGCGAAATTCTTCAAGCGCGATACGGGACAGCTTCATTTGGCGGCTCCCGTGGCGCTTTCGCGTTGAAATCTTAGTAGTAGCCGCAGGGCCTCGGCGGCAATGGCGGCTTGTTCGCCGTCCGCCTGCAAGGCCTGTAGTTGCGCGGCTACTTCGCCCACGTACCCACTTGCGCCAAGCTCGGCCAAATCCGCCTGGTCAGGCTCCAGCCGCAAGCCGGACAAGTCGGGCAACAGTGCGCGCACCTGGGCGGCGGCCTGGTCCATGGCGCGTTGCAGCGCGTCCCAGGTTTCCATGTTGACGTGCCCTTGCACATCCAGGCGAAGCACGTCTTCGGCGCGCAAGGCCGACAATTTTTCAGCCAGCGCGTGCGCGTCGGACGGCAGGCTGATGGTCTCGGCCCACGCCGACCAGCGGTATTTGCCGATGGCCACGCGTTCCACCACGGGTGTGGCGCCCGGTGTATCGATGCGCACGTCCAGCACGTAGCCGGGCTCGTTGTTGCGAAAGCGGTCTTGTTCCGGCGTGCCGGCATACCAGGTGCGGGTATCGATAGCCAAACAACCGTGCCAGTCACCCAGCGCCAGATAGTCCAGGCGGGCGCGCGCGGCGCGGTCAGGCGCGATGGGGTTGGTGGCGTCGATGGTGTCGGGCAAGCGGCCCGCCACGCTGCCATGCGCCAGGCCTACGCGCACGCGCCCAGGTTCGGTATCCAGGAAATCGAACGCCTGCGTGACGTCGTCGTAGGTATGGCGTTGCGTCAGCGGCGCGGCCAGCACCGCCACGTTGATGTCGGGCAGGTCGACCACGCCGATTTGCGTGGGTACGTGCACGTTCGCGGGGATGCAGTCCAGCTGCGCCGCGCGGCTCCAGACGCTGTCGGCCAAGGCCGCGTCGTGGTTGCCGGCGATCATGACCCAGGGGCCGGCATAGGCCGTCATGGCGGCGAACAGGCGGCGGATGGTGCGGTCGGAAACGCCTTGCGTGTCGAAGACGTCGCCCGCGACCAGTACGGCATCGACGCCGCGTTCGGTGGCCAGCGCGGCGAGGCGCGCCACCACGTCGAAACGCGCCTCGGCCAGCAAGGCGGCGTCGTCGGTTTCAAATTGGCCGTACTGACGGCCGATCTGCCAATCGGCGGTATGCAGGAAATGAGTCATGCGGCGATTTTGGCATAAGCCGGCGCACATCAAAAAAGCACAATGCCAAATTGATCACGCCGCATGATCACATCAACGGGCGCCTGCCCACTGATTCTTGCGATGGCCCGTTCGCCCGGGCCGAGCGACCCTCAGGCGCCCTTGCCGCCTAGCACCAACGACGGGTTGGACGACGCGCCGCGCTCGTAGCGCGACAAGCCCAGCCCGTCGGTGCTGATGGCGGGCCGCTGGCCCATGACCTGGTCGGCCACCAGCTTGCCGGAGCCGCAAGCCATGGTCCAGCCCAGCGTGCCGTGGCCGGTGTTCAGGAACAGGTTGCCGTAGCGGGTCGGCCCGACGATGGGAGTGCTGTCCGGCGTCATCGGGCGCAAGCCCGTCCAGAATTCCGCCTGCGCCACATGGCCGCTATCGGGGAACAGGTCGTTGACGACCAATTCAAGCGTCTTGCGGCGCGCGTCTTTCAGGCGCAAGTCGAAGCCGGACAATTCCGCCATGCCGCCCACGCGGATGCGGTCATCGAAGCGGGTCACGGCGATCTTGTAGGTTTCGTCCAGGATGGTGGACACCGGCGCGGCGGCGTCATCCTTCATGGGGATGGTCAGCGAATAGCCCTTGACGGGGTACACCGGCAAGTCCAGGCCCAGCGGTTCAAGCAAGCCTCGCGTGTAGCTGCCGAAGGCGGCCACGTAGCGGTCGGCCGTCAGCACGTCGTTACCCACGCGCACGCCCGTGATCTGGCCGCCCGCGACGTTCAGACCGGAAACGGTCTGGTTGTAGCGAAAGTCCACGCCCAGCGCCGCGGCCATCTCGGCCAGGCGCGTGGTGAACAGGCGGCAGTCGCCGGTTTCATCATTGGGCAGCCGCAAGCCGCCAGCCAGCTTATGGATCGAGCGCGCCAGGGCGGGCTCGGCCGTGACCAGGCGATTGCGGTCCAGCAGCTCGTACGGCACGCCCACTTCTTCCAGCACGGCGATGTCGCGGCGGGCGGCTTCCAGCTGCGCGTCGGTGCGAAACAGCTGCAACGTGCCACGCGTGCGCTCTTCGTAATGGATGCCGGTGGACGCGCGCAATTCGCGCAGGCAGTCGCGGCTGTATTCGGCCAGGCGCAGCATGCGCTCTTTATTGATGGAATACCGGTCGGCCGAACAGTTGGCCAGCATGGCCGCCATCCATTTCAGCTGATACAGGCTGCCGTCCAGGCGAATGGCCAACGGCGCATGTTTCTTGAACAACCACTTGATGGCTTTCAGGGGAATGCCGGGCGCCGCCCACGGCGTGGAATAGCCCGGCGATACCTGGCCGGCGTTGGCATAGCTGGTTTCCTGGGCGGCGGCGGGCTGGCGGTCCAGGACCGTTACCCGGGCGCCCTGACGGGCCAGGTAATACGCGGTGGTGGTGCCGATTACGCCACTGCCTAGGACGATCACATGCATGATTCTTTCCGTATTTGGATTTGCTCAGTAATTTCGGTAGTCTATGGGCCTCCTCGCAGTGAAAAGCACTGATTATTTTGCTTTGGCAGAGCTTTTTCTCGGGCACCCCCTCTTTTTTGATCGCCAAAAGTGAAATGCGCGAGCTAGATAGAATTGACCTGAAAATCCTGGAAATCCTGCAACGCGAAGGCCGCATTTCCGTCACGGATCTGGCCGAGCGGGTCAGCCTGTCGGCCACGCCTTGTTCAGACCGGGTAAAACGGATGGAGCGCGAAGGCGTGATCACGGGTTACCATGCGCGCGTCAATCCGGCGGCGCTGGGCAAGAACCTGCTGGTCTTCCTGGAAATCAAGCTGTCCGCCAAGTCGGGCGACGTGTTCGACAAGGTCAAGAAAGAACTGCTGTACGTGCCGGAAGTGATGGAATGCCATCTGGTGTCCGGCGATTTCGACTACCTGGTGAAGGCCCGGCTGACCGAGATGAATGAATACCGTCGACTGCTGGGCGAGATCCTTAAACGCCTGCCGGCGTCGGCGGAATCGCGCAGCTATGTCGTCATGGAAGAAATCAAGGAAACCTTGTATCTGCCCGTGGATCGCTAGCCGTTCGGCGCGGCTGACCGGCGTGGCGCATACCCGTGTGGTGCCGGCCGGCACGGCCCTGCCTGGCATGCGGTTTGTTACGGGCGCGCGCATCGGCGGCTGCTATGCTGGCGGCCCTCCGACTCGCGCCGCTGGCCCTGTCCGACCCCAATTCTTTAGTCCCTGCCTATGACTCGTCTCTACAAATACTTTTTCCGTGGCCTGATCACCGTCCTGCCGCTGGCCCTGACCATCTACCTGCTGTACATCTTCCTGGCGTGGACGGAAGCCGTGGCGCTGACGTTCCTGCGCCCGTTCATTGGCGGGTTCTACGTGCCGGGCATGGGCCTGGCCCTGGGCATCCTGGGGATTCTGGCGATCGGCTATCTGGTGTCCAAGCAACGTGTGCAGCGGTTCTTGACCGTGGTGGAAATGCCCTTCACCAACCTGCCGGTGGTCAAAAGCATTTATTCGTCGCTAAAGAGCTTTGCCGATTATTTTTCGCCCAGCTCCAAGAACACGGCGCAACAGGTGGTGATTCTGCGCTTGCCGGGACAACAACTGGAACTGGTGGGCCTGGTGACCCGCCGCAGCATGGAAGGCCTGCCCGAAGGATTCACGCAGGGCGACCGCGTGGCCGTTTATCTGCCGATGGGCTACATGATCGGGGGCTACACGGTGTTTGTGCCGCAAGATTGGGTGCAGCCCATTGATATGTCGGTCGAAGAAGCCATGCGTTCGTCGCTGATCGCCTGGATGGCGCGCGCCGAACACCCCCGCCCCGCTGCGCCTACAGTCGTCGAGCCCACCGTCGCGCCGGACGCAGCTGAAGCGTTCGGAGCCGGTACGCCGGCAGCCCGTACGCCCGAAGCCGGTATGCCCGAAGCCGGTACGCCCGAAGCCGGTATGCCCGCCGCCGACGCCCCGCCCGCTGGCGGCCCTCGCTGAATCGCCCTACTTCCTGATACGCGCAATCCATGCCCTTGATCGAATTCACGCTTGCCGAAGGCAGCCCCTATATTGAAATCAACCAGCTCTTGAAAGCCACCGGCGTTTGCGACAGCGGCGGCGCGGGCAAGATGATGGTGGCCGACGGCCACGTCAGCGTGGGCGGCGTGGTTGAAACCCGCAAGACCGCGAAAATCCGTGGCGGCCAGATCGTCACCATCGGCGACATCCGCATCGTGGTGCGCGCCCCGCAAGCGCCCGCCCCCGACGCCTGAGCCGCACCTTTTCCCTACCCCGCCACACCGCGAGCCCTCATGAAATTCAAGATGTCCCAGAACTCCATCTTTGCCGTCCTGCTACGTTCGCCGTGGTGGATGAGCGCGGGGGTGGCGGTGGTGTTAAGCGCGGGTGGCTTTGCCGCCTTGCCGCTGGAATATGCCGCGATGGGCGTCTTCGCGGCGGTGCCGTTCGCGGTGATTGCGATCATGGCTGCCTACAAGCAACTGCGCGCGCCGTCGGGCACGCGCGTGCAAGCCGTGGCCGAAGCCGCGGCCGCCATGACCTGGGCCGACTTTGCCAACACCGTCGAAGCCGGATTCAAGCGCGACGGCTGCGAGGTCCAACGCCTGCAAACGCCGGGTGCGGACTTTGCGTTAAGCAAGGACGGCCACGTGGCCATCGTCAGCGCCAAGCGCTGGAAGGCCGCCCGCGTGGGCGTTGAACCCCTGCGCGAACTGCAAGCCGCGCGTGAAAAGCGCGGGGCGCGCGAAGCCATCTACATTGCACTGGGCGACGTGTCGGACAACGCCTGGGCCTACGCCAAGGCGCAAGGCGTGTCGCTGATGACGGCGCCCGAACTGACCAAGTTGCTGCGCGACTTGAAAACCTGAGCCCGCCCAGGCCTTTCATTACCATCCGGACCTTGCAATGATCTACCGCATCCTGGCCGACCTGGTCCTAGTCGCGCATGGGCTTTTTGTCGCCTTCGTGGTGTTTGGCGGCATGCTGGCCTTGTGGCGGCCGCGCATGGCCTACTGGCACCTGCCCGCCCTGGCCTGGGGCGCGGTGGTGGTCGGCATGGGGCTGATCTGCCCGCTGACGCCGCTGGAGGTGTCGCTGCGCCAGCAAGCCGGGCAGGAAGGCTATGCGGGCGGCTTCATCGAACACTACCTGCTTGGCGTCATCTATCCCGAAGGCATCACGCGCGACACGCAGATGATGCTGGCAGCCGTGCTGATCATCGGCAACATCGTCATCTACACCCTCTGGGCGCGCCGACGCCGCCGCGCCACCGCGCGCGCATAAAGCCTATGCGCGCCTATGAGCGTGTATGAGCCCGCACGAACCCGCACGAACCCGCACGAACCGCATGACCGAGCCTATCGACATGAACCCGACGCCCCAATCCGACAACGCCCCCGCCGACCCTTCCGGCCTGATCCGCGCCTTTGACGCCGACGGACGTGAAGTGCTGATCACGCGCGATGAATGGCGCGACAAGGTATTGCCGGGCGCCATCGAACAGCGCTGGAACGATGCCGACGCGTTGGCGGCGTTGATCATCCAATCCTTGAACGACGACTTCATCGATGACATGGTCGGCCCCGCCGAACGGCTGGTGCAACTGGACCAGAACACCGAGCGCGCCGTGGTGTTGCAAGCCATCGTCTACCTGAAGCAAGGCCGCCTGGACGACAGCGAGCGCGTGTTGACGGACTTCTGCGCGCGGCACGGTGACACCGGCATCGTGCTGACGAACCTGGCGAAGGTGCACGCCGAACGTGGCGACGACGACAAGACGCTGGACACCTTGTGGCGCGCCCTGCAACGGGACCCCAACCAGGACAACGGCCTGGGCTGGTACGAAGCCATTCATCGCGACGTGGGCGGAGACGCGGCCGGCGTGGGCGCCATGCAGCGGGTTGCGGCCCTGCCCGGCAGCTGGCGCGCGCGCTTGTGGCTGGCACGCGGCGAATTGGGCGCGCACAACTATGCAGGCGCGCTGGCCCTGTATCGGGAAGCGCTGGCGCAAGCGGGCGAGCCGGTGCCTGGAGACCTGCTCATGCAGATGACGGGCGACCTGGGCAATGCGGGACGCATTCCCGATATCGTGCAACTGGCCGCCCCGCACTATCGTGCCGCGGTGCACGGCCCGCAGGTCGGCAATAACTTGATCAAGGCCTACTTGCTGCTGGGCCAGCCCGACCCCGCCCGCCATATTCTGGATGCGCTGCACGCATTGGGGCAGCCGGAATGGAAGGAACACCTGGCATATTGGGATGCGGAACTGGCCCGGCTGCAAGCACAGCGCGGCGCCAGCGGCAGCGCCCCCTGACAGGGTGGTGACGGTGTGGTGACGGTGTCTTGTCGGGGTCTTGTCGGGCTCTTGTCGGCTTTCGCGGGACGCGACCGGCAGCGGCAACATCCCCGCGCGCCCCGCTTACCCTACAGCCCGCGCGCAATCACCAGGCGCTGGATATCGCTGGTGCCTTCGTAGATCTGGCAAACGCGTACGTCTCGATAGATGCGTTCGACCGGAAAGTCCTTCAGATAGCCGTATCCGCCCAACGTTTGAATGGCGGCGGAACACACTTTTTCGGCCATCTCGGATGCGAACAGTTTCGCCATCGACGCTTCCATCAGCGCCGGCCTGCCCGCTTCGCGCAGCGCCGCCGCGTGCAATACCATCTGGCGCGCCGCGTGCAGCTGCGTCGCCATGTCCGCCAAGCGGAACGACACCGCCTGATGTTCGAAGATAGGTTTGCCGAAAGCCTGGCGCTCGCGTGCGTAGTCGCGCGCGCATTCGAACGCGGCGCGCGCCATGCCTACCGATTGCGACGCAATGCCGATGCGGCCGCCTTCCAGATTGGCCAGCGCGATCTTGTAGCCCTCGCCTTCCGCGCCCAAGCGGTAGGCGGCCGGAATGCGCATGTCTTCAAAGGCGATGTGGCAGGTGTCCGACGCGTGCTGGCCCAGCTTGTCTTCCACGCGCAGCACCTGGTATCCCGGTGTGTCGGTGGGCACGATGAACGCGGATATGCCGCGCTTGCCCGCGTCCGGATCGGTAACGGCGAAAACGATGACCGTCTGCCCGCTTTTGCCGGACGTAATGAATTGCTTGGCGCCGTTCAGGATGTAGTCGTCGCCATCGCGGCGCGCGCGCGTGCGCAGGCTGCTGGCGTCTGAACCGGCTTGCGGCTCGGTCAGCGCAAACCCGCCGATGTGCTCGCCGCTTGCCAAGGGGCGCAGGAACTGGTCTTTCTGCGCGTCCGTGCCGAACTTAAGAATGGGCATGCACGCCACCGAATTGTGCACGCTCATGATGGTGGAACACGCGCCGCTGCCCGCTGCGATTTCCTCTAGCGCCACCGCGTAGGACACATAGCCGCTGGCGTTGCCGTCCCACTCTTCCGGCACGAGCATGCCGAAGAATCCCAGCTGCGCCATTTCCTGGATGGCGTCGGCGGGATAGTGGTGATCGCGGTCCCAGTGTTCGGCATGGGGCGCCAGCCGTTCCTGCGCAAAGCGGCGCGCCATATCCTGAATACTGAGCTGCTCTTCGTTCAACAACATGTTTTGTCTCCTGGGGTGGCCGTGGCACGCGGGCGCCGGATGGGCGCCGGGTGTCTTAGTTTTACGCGCCGCGCGGGGGATGGGGCGCGGCTTGGAATCGAGAATACACCGTCCGTGGGCGCGGGCGAGCCAGTTCTGGCGGATCGATTCGGCATCAAAGAACATTTCAGATTGCGTGAAATCCGATTGCCGCTTTATCATGCAACTTATTAAGTATCTTGATAACCACCAATAAGGAATTCGCTGATGGATTACGACGTCATCATCGTGGGCGGCAGCTTTGCCGGCCTGTCCGCCGCCATGCAATTGGCGCGCGCCAGAAGACGCATTGTGCTGATCGACGGCGGCCAGCCCCGTAACCGCTTCGCCGCGCATTCGCACGGCTTTCTGGGCCAGGACGGCAAGGCCCCGCACGACATCGTGCAACAAGCGCGCGAACAGCTGGCGCAATATCCCAGCGTGACATTCGTGGACGGCGACGCGCTCAATGCCGGCGGCGAATCGGGTCGCTTTGAAGTCCTGATGGCCGACGGCCAGCCGTTGCGGGCCAAACGCCTGATCCTGGCCACCGGCCTGCGCGACGAATTGCCCGGCGTGCCCGGCTTGCAGGAACGCTGGGGGCAGACGGTCCTGCATTGCCCCTATTGCCACGGCTATGAAACGGCCGATCGGCCGCTGGGCGTAATGGCGGCGCACCCCATGTCCGCGCATCAGGCCGTGCTGCTGCCCGACTGGGGCCCCACCACGTACTTCACGCAAGGCCAGTTTGAACCGGACGCGGAACAAGCCGCCTTGATGGCCAAGCGCGGCGTGCGCATCGAACGCAGCCCCATCGTTGAATTGATGGGCGCATCCCCCCGCCTGGACGCCGTGAAGCTGGCCGACGGCCGACGCCTGGCCATCCACGCGCTGTTCGTCGCCAGCAAAACGCACATGGCCAGCCCGCTGGCCATGCAGCTAGGCTGCGCCTTTAACGATGGCCCGTTGGGGCCGATCATTGGCGTGGACGACCTGCGCCAGACCTCGGTGCCCGGCGTCTTCGCCGCAGGCGACGCCGCCATCCCCATGAGCAACGCCACGCTGGCCAGTGCGTCGGGAGTGATGGCGGGCGTGTGCGCGCATCGGTCGCTGGTGATGGAATAAGCGGGCATTAGCTGCCCAGCACGCCGCAAGCGGTGCTGCGCAGTACGGGATGCAGGGGCGCGGTCAAACGAACGGGAAGGAAAAACCGGGTACACGCAGTACCGGTATTCGGACTTGCCTTGTTGCGGCGGCGCTAAGGCAGAACAATGCGCGCTCACCATGAATATCAGGATGGCTTCGAATGCGTATTTCGTTCTTGCACACCATTGACGGCAACCGGGCCGTATTTGAGCATGCGGCAGCCCAGGCGGGCATGAATGCCGCGCAGTTGCGCCACGATGTGCGCCCAGATCTGCGGCAAGCCATCGACCAAGGGTTGGCAACGGATGGCGCGTTGCGCGATGCCATCCGCGACGCAGTACAGAACCTGGCCACCGATGCGGACGCCGTCCTCGTCACGTGTGCCACGCTGGGGCCGGTGATTGACCAGATGCCCGACTTTCCAGTGCCGGTGATCCGCGCCGACGTGGCGCTGGCCATGGCGGCCACCCGCGATGGCGGATATATCGTCGTGCTTTGCGCGGCCCCTTCCGCCGTGGACGCCAACCGGATGCTGTTCGAGCGCCATGCCAAGGCCAGCGGGGCAACGGTGGCCGTGCACGTGGTACCGCAGGCATGGGCGCTGTTCCAGGGCGGCGATATGCCGGCCTGCCTGCAAGCCTGCGCAAGCGCGGCGCAACAGGCCTATGAGCAAGGCGCCGACGTGGTGGCGTTTGCACATCCGTGGATGGCCGACGCCGCGGCGATGGTGCAGGGACAACGCCTGCCCCTGGACGCGGCACGGGCGGGTTTGCAGGCCGCGTTGCAACTGCCCACCCGCTCAAGCAACATCGCCCACGGATAAGCGCTACGGCCATCCGTGGGCGATGCTTGCCGCCCTGCCCCCTTACCGGACCTTGCCCTCCTTCCAGGCCGCCAGCAGCTTTTCATACGGAATGGTCTCGCCCTTGGGCTTTTCGTTGGCCAGCTTTTTCCACGGCGCGTGCTGGTCCGACAGCCACTTGGACGGGTCGCTCTTGGCGTTCAGCTTGGGCGCGCATTGCGCCATCCCCGCCCGCTCCAGGCGCGCCATCACCTGATCCATCTCGTTGGCCAGGTTGTCCATGGCGGCCTGCGGCGTTTTTTCGCCGGTGACCGCCGTGGCCACGTTCTTCCACCACAGCTGCGCCAGCTTCGGGTAGTCGGGCACGTTGTTGCCGGTGGGCGTCCATGCCACGCGTGCCGGGCTGCGATAGAACTCGATCAGCCCGCCGTAGTTGGGCGCGTTCTTGGTGAAGAACTCGCTGTGGATATCGCTGTCGCGAATGAAGGTCAGGCCCGTGATGGATTTTTTCAAGGACACCGATTTCGACGTGACGAACTGCGCGTACAGCCAGGCGGCGGCCATCTTGTCGGGGTTGGTGGACTTGAAGAACGTCCACGAGCCCACGTCCTGATAGCCGTTCTGCATGCCGTCCTTCCAGTACGGGCCATAGGGCGACGGCGCCATGCGCCATTTCGGCGTGCCGTCCTCGTTCACGACCGGCAGGCCCTTCTTGGTCATGTCGGCGGTAAAGGCCGTGTACCAGAAGATCTGCTGGGCGATCTGGCCCTGGGCGGGTACCGGACCGGATTCCGAAAAGGTCATGCCCATGGCTTGTTGCGGCGCGTACTTTTTCATCCAGTCGATGTACTTGGTCAGCGCGTAAACGGCGGCCGGGCTGTTGGTGGCGCCGCCCCGCGAGACCGATGCGCCTACCGGCGTGCACTTGTCGTCGGCCACGCGGATGCCCCATTCGTCCACCGGCATGCCGTTGGGCAGGCCCTTGTCGGCCGCGCCCGCCATCGATAGCCATGCATCGGTAAAGCGCCATCCCAGCGACGGGTCTTTCTTGCCGTAGTCCATGTGCCCATAGACCTTCTTGCCGTCGATTTCCTTAACGTCGTTCGAGAAGAAATCGGCAATGTCTTCGTAGGCAGACCAATTGGTGGGCACGCCCAGGTCATAGCCGTACTTGGCCTTGAACTTGTCCTTCAAGTCCTGCCGGGCGAACCAGTCGGCGCGAAACCAATAGACGTTGGCAAACTGCTGGTCGGGCAATTGGTACAGCTTGCCGTCGGGCGCGGTCGTGAACTTGGTGCCGATGAAGTCCTTGATGTCCAGGTCGGGGTTGGTCCATTCCTTGCCCGCGCCGGCCATGTAGTCCGACAGCGGCAGGATGGCGCCGTAGCGGTAGTGCGTGCCGATCAAGTCCGAATCGGAAATCCAGCCGTCGTAGATGGACTTTCCCGACTGCATCGACGTCTGCAATTTTTCAACAACATCGCCCTCCTGGATGAGATCGTGGTTGACCTTGATGCCGGTGATTTCACTGAACGCCTTGGCCAGCGTCTTGGATTCGTACTCGTGCGTGGTGATGGTTTCCGACACCACGCTGATCTCGTTGACGCCCTTGGCACGAAGCTTGGCCGCCGCGTCCATGAACCACTTCATTTCGGCCATCTGCTGGTCTTTGGACAGCGTGGAAGGCTGGAACTCGGAATCCACCCACTTCTTCGCTTCCGGCTCGCCGGCCCAAGCCCCTGATGTTCCGATCAGGGCGATAGCGGCCGCCATGGCGTGCATGCGCAATTTCATGACCTGTCTCCTCGAATACCCTTCCCCTTATGTTCTGCTGCGGACCTCTGGCCGGGGAAGATGCGGGCCCGTAGTCCTTCAAAACCTTCCATCCCGATTCGGCAGGGGTCGGTGCGCCCCTTCAGCCTTTTCTCATGATGAATGCCAGCAACAGCATGGACGCCACAAAGCTGATCCACACCGATGGCGGCTCATCCAGCGAAAACCATTCCACCGCCTTTTGGCCAAACCCCAGGAACGCCAGGTTCAGCCAGGCCGCGGCCATCAGGCCGATAAACAGCCTGTCGCCACGTGTGGTGCGCAGCGGCAGAAAGCCCTTGCGTTCGACCGTGGGCGATTTCAATTCCCACACCGTCATGCCCACCAGCATCAGCACGATGCAGGAAAAGAACACGGCGACGGGGGTGGTCCAAACCATCCAGCTGAACATGGCGGCCCCCTTCTACACGCGGCCCATCGCGAAACCCTTCGCGATGTAGTGGCGCACGAACCAGATGACGATGCCCCCCGGCACGATGGTCAGCACACCCGCTGCCGCCAGCACGCCCCAGTCCATGCCCGAGGCGGACACGGTGCGCGTCATGGTGGCCACGATGGGCTTGGCGTTGACCGAGGTCAGCGTGCGCGCCAACAGCAATTCCACCCAGCTGAACATGAAGCAGAAAAACGCCGCCACGCCCACGCCGGACTTGATCAGCGGCAGGAAGATCGTCAGGAAAAAGCGCGGGAAGGAATAGCCGTCCACATAGGCGGTTTCGTCGATTTCACGCGGTACGCCGGACATGAAGCCTTCCAGGATCCACACCGCCAGCGGCACGTTGAACACCAGGTGCGCCAGCGCCACGGCCAGGTGCGTGTCCATCAGCCCGAACGAGCTGTACAGCTGGAAGAACGGCAACAGGAACACGGCGGGCGGCGTCATGCGGTTGGTCAGCAGCCAGAAGAACACGTGCTTGTCGCCGATGAAGCGATAGCGCGAAAACGCATAGGCCGCAGGCAGCGCGACGGCCAGCGAAATCACCGTGTTGATGACGACGTAGATCAACGAATTGATGTAGCCCGAATACCAGGCCGGGTCCGTGAAGATGGTGCGGTAATGCTCGAACGTGAAGTCGCGCGGCCACAGCGTCAGCGTGCTGACGATTTCGGTATTGGTCTTGAACGACATGTTCAGCATCCAATACAGCGGCAGGATGGCGAACACCAGGTAAAGCAGCAGGAAGGCGGAACGCCACCAGGTGGACGAGTCACGCATGGGTCGCCTCCTCGTCGGCGCTGCCGGCCGTGCCCGCGCGCTGCATCCAGTTGTAGAGGATGAAGCACAGCAGCAGGATGATTAAAAAGTAGATGATCGAAAACGCCGCGGCGGGGCCCAGGTCGAACTGGCCCACGGCCTTTTGCGTCAGGTATTGCGACAGGAACGTCGTGGCGTTGCCGGGGCCGCCGCCCGTCAGCACGAAAGGTTCGGTGTAGATCATGAAGCTGTCCATGAAGCGCAGCAGCACGGCAATCATCAGCACGCCGCGCATCTTGGGCAGCTGGATGTAGCGGAACACCGCCAGCCGCGACGCGCCGTCGATGCGCGCGGCCTGGTAGTAGGCATCGGGAATGGCGCGCAGGCCCGCATAGCACAGCAGCGCTACCAGCGGCGTCCAGTGCCACACGTCCATTACCAGCACCGTCACCCAGGCGTCCACGTCGTTGCCGGTGTAGTTGTAGTCCACCCCCAGCCACGACAGCGTCGCGCCCAGCAGCCCGATGTCGGTGCGGCCGAACACCTGCCAGATGGTGCCCACTACGTTCCACGGAATCAGCAGCGACAGCGCAATGATGACCAGCACGGCCGACGCGCGCCAGCCGCCGGCCGGCATGGACAGCGCCAGCAAGATGCCCAACGGGATTTCAATGGCCAGCACCGCCAGCGAAAACCCGATCTGGCGAAACAAGGCGCCGTGCAGTTCTTCGTCTTGCAGCACGGCGGCAAACCACTCCGTGCCGACGAACACGCGGCGTTCGGGCGAGATGATGTCCTGCACCGAATAGTTGACGATGGTCATCAACGGCAGGATGGCCGAGAACGCCACGCACAGCACCACGGGCAGAACCAGGAACCAGGCCCGGTGATCGATAGGCTTCATGGGATCAGCACCTCGTCGCGATAAAAACAGGTGTGCGGGTTCAGCACCGACAGCCAGACGGTGCCGCCGGCGGCCACCGGCACGATGTTGCTGCCCAGCCGGGCGCGCACGGGCGTGCCTTCAAAATCGGCCACCAGCAAGGTGTAGGTGCCCACGTCCTGCACGCGGTCGACGCGCATGGCCAGCGCGCCCGGCGCGTTGGCTTGCTCCACCCGCAGGTATTCGGGGCGCACGCCCAGCTTGATGGCGCCCGTGCCCGCCAGCTTTGTCGCAAGCTGCGGCGCGGCGCCTGGCACGCGCGTGTGGCCGACCCACAGCGCGTCATCGCGCCATTGCGCGGGCAGGAAGTTCATGCCCGGCGAACCGATGAAGTGCCCGACAAAGGTATGCGCCGGCCGTTGGAACAGGTCGTCGGCGCTGCCGACCTGCACGGCGCGGCCACGCGCCATCACCATCACCTGGTCGGCAAAGGTCAGCGCCTCGGTCTGATCGTGCGTCACGTAGATCAGTGTCAGCTTGAATTCGTGATGGATTTCCTTGAGCTTGCGCCGCAGTTCCCACTTCAGCTGCGGGTCGATCACCGTCAAGGGTTCGTCGAACAGAATGGCCGACACGTCGCTGCGCACCAGCCCGCGACCCAGCGAAATCTTCTGCTTGGCATCGGCCGTGAGGCCGCTGGCACGGCGGTCCAGCACATGCGACATCTCAAGCATTTCGGCGATGCGGCCCACGCGTTCGCGGATGCGCTCGGGTGGCACGCCCCGATTGCGCAACGGAAACGCCAGGTTGTCCGCCACCGTCATCGTGTCGTAGACCACGGGAAACTGGAACACCTGCGCGATGTTGCGCGCCTGCGGGCTCTTGGCGGTAACGTCCTTGCCGTCGAACAAAATGCGCCCATGCGACGGCCGCAGCAAGCCCGACACGCAGTTCAGCAGCGTGGTCTTGCCGCAGCCCGACGGCCCCAGCAAGGCATAGGCCCCGCCATCGCGAAAGGTGAAGGTCAGCGGCAGCAGCGCGTAGTCATCATCGGCCTTGGGGTCGGCCACATAGGAATGGGAAAGGTCCAGCTCGATCTGCGCCATCAGGCCGCCTCCCCCGCGCCGGCGGGTTGGCGCGGCGCGGCCAGCAAGGCGCCGCCGGCATCAAAGGCGTAGGTTTGGGCCGGGTCAAAATACAGCTGCACGCGTTCGTCCAGCGTGTAGCGGTGCACACCGGGCAGTTGCGCCACCACGTCGCCCGCTGCCGTGCTGGCGTGTACAAAAGTGTCCGAGCCGGAAATTTCGGCCAGCTTCACCACGCCGGGCAGGCTGATGTGGCCGGGGCGCGGCTCCACGTCCAGCGCCCCCGCGCGCAGGCCCGCCGTGATGTCGGCGCCCGCGTTGCCGGGCAGCGCGCGGTCCACGGCCAACTGGCCTTGCAGGAGGAAACCGGCGTCAGTGCGCCGCGCGGCAAACAGATTCATGGGCGGGTCGCTGAAGGCGCGGGCCACGCGGATGGAGTTGGGGCGGTGGAATACCTGTGCGGTGGGGCCGTATTGCAGCAGTTCGCCAGCGTCCAGCACCGCCGTGTGGCCGCCCAGCAACAGGGCTTCGCCCGGTTCGGTGGTGGCGTAGACGACCGTGGAGCGCCCTTCGGCGAACAATTCCGAAAGCTCGTCGCGCAATTCCTCGCGCAGCTTGTAGTCCAGGTTGACCAGGGGCTCGTCCAGCAGGATCAGCGGCGCGTCCTTGACCAGCGCCCGGGCCAACGCCACGCGTTGCTGCTGGCCGCCGGACAATTCCGACGGATAGCGGGCCAGCAGATGGTCGATATGCAGCCGCGCCGCCATGGCGCGGACTTTTTCGCCGATGTCCTTTTCGCCGCGCAGCGTCAAGGGCGAGGCAATGTTGTCGTAGACCGACATCGACGGGTAATTGATGAACTGCTGGTAGACCATCGCCACGTTGCGCTGGCGCACCGGAACGCCGGTAACGTCGGCGCCATCGACCAGCACGCGGCCTTCGGTGGGCCGGTCCAGCCCGGCCATGATGCGCATCAGCGACGTCTTTCCCGCCAGGGTCACCCCCAGCAGCACCGTCATGGCGCCTGGCACGGGCGCCAGGCTCATAGGAGTCAGGTGCGTTTGCGAGCCAGCCCGCAAGGCAATCCTGTCCAAGGTCAGCTGCATGGTGTCTCCTCTACCTACTTATACGTCCCTGTTTTTTTCAACGGACTTCGGTAATCGGTACAGCGTTCCAACCGCAGCGCGCGAACGCGCCACGCAATGAGCATACTCTTTCAGACGGCTTTCGTTTTTTGTGCGTTTTACTCAAGAAGCGAACAAAAAACAATCTTGCACTGCGGCATTATTTTTCGCTTTTGTTGTTTTATCATGCGAACATGACACTGAATCCACGACAAAGCGCCTTGGTCGAAATGGTGCGAGCCCAGGGCTCGGCCACGATCGAAGAGCTTGCCAAACGTTTTGACGTCACGCTGCAAACCGTGCGGCGCGACGTCAACATCCTTTCCGAAGCCGGCATGCTGTCGCGCTTTCATGGCGGCGTGCGCATCGAAGCGTCGACCATCGAGAACATTGCCTACCGCAAGCGCCAGGGGCTGCACGCCGCCGGTAAGCAGCGTATTGCCGAAGCGGTGGCGCGCGCCGTGCCGGACGGCTGTTCGCTGATCCTGAATATCGGCACCACCACCGAGGCCATCGCGCGCGCCCTGCTGCGCCATCGCGGCCTGCGCGTCATTACCAACAACCTGCACGTGGCGGACATCCTGTCGGACAACCCGGACTGCGAAGTCATCGTGGCCGGCGGCGTGGTGCGGTCGCGCGACCGTGGCATCGTGGGCGAAGCCACCATGGATTTCATCCGCCAGTTCAAGGTCGATATCGGCCTGATCGGCATTTCGGGCATCGAAGCCGACGGCACGCTGCGCGATTACGACTTCCGCGAGGTGCGCGTGGCCCGGACCATCATCGAGCAATCGCGGGAAGTGTGGCTGGCGGCCGACAGCAGCAAGTTCAAGCGCCAGGCGATGGTGGAACTGGCGCACATTTCGCAGATCGACCGCTTCTTTACCGACGCGCATCCGCAAGAACCGCTGGCCCAGGTGCTGCTGGATTCGGGCGTGCGCTGCGAAGTGGCGGCGGCACCTCATGCAGCCAACGCGGCCGGCGCGCCCGACACTTCCAGCACGTCCAACGCGGCCGGCGCGCAAGACTCCACGAACACCTCGGCACCCAACGCTTGAAAAAACGCGCGGGACCCGGGCTCATCCCCCGCCACCCGCGCTTCGCACGAAACCACCCTGCTTTTACCTGGCGGCCCCGCCGCGACAACTTATGAACCAACCCCTAGCCAACGTCACTCCGCCCGATCGCAACCGCCTGCTGTCCACCTTGGACAACACGCCGTCCTGGGACGTCATCGTCATCGGCGGCGGCGCCACGGGCCTGGGCACCGCCGTGGACGCGGCATCGCGCGGTTACCGCACGTTGCTGATCGAAGGCGCGGACTTTGCCAAGGGCACGTCCAGCAAGGCAACCAAGCTGGTGCACGGCGGCGTGCGCTACCTGGCGCAGGGCAACGTCAGCCTGGTGCGAGAAGCGCTGCACGAACGCGGCCTTTTGAACCGCAACGCGCCGCATCTGGTGTGGCCGCTGGGCTTTGTGGTGCCCGCCTACAACCTATTCGACCAGCCCTTCTACGGCATCGGCCTGAAGATGTACGACATGCTGGCGGGCAAGCTGAACCTGGCGCCCAGCCGCTGGTTGTCGCGCCGTGACACCCTGGCGAACGCGCCGACGCTGGCTGAAAAGGTCAACGGGCGCGGGCTGAAGGGCGGCGTGCTGTATTACGACGGCCAGTTCGATGACGCGCGCCTGGCGATGAGCCTGATGCGCACGCTGTTCGACCTGGGCGGCACGGCGGTCAACTACGTGCGCGCCACCGGCCTGACCACCTCCCACGGCAAGGTCGACGGCGTGACCGCGCAGGACGTGATCGGCGGCGCCAGCTTTTCGCTGCGCGCGCGCTGCGTGATCAACGCCACCGGCGTGTGGGTGGATGCGGTGCGCCGCATGGAAGACAAGAACGCGGCCACGATGGTGGCGCCCAGCCAGGGCGTGCACCTGACCTTGCCGCGCGAATTCCTGCCGGGCAATCGCGCCATCCTGATCCCCAAGACCGACGACGGCCGCGTGCTGTTCGTGGTGCCATGGAACGGCCACACCATCGTGGGCACCACCGACACGCCGCGTGGCGACCTGCCGCTGGACCCGCAAGCCGGTGCGCAGGACGTGGACTTCATCCTGAACACGGCGGCGCGCTACCTCAGCCGCAAACCCACGCGCGATGACGTCACCAGCGTGTGGGCGGGCTTGCGTCCGCTGGTCAAGGCCACCGGCGAGGCCGCCACCAAGCAGCTGTCGCGCGAGCACACCATCCTGGTGTCCAACGCCGGCTTGGTGACGGTGACGGGCGGCAAGTGGACCACCTACCGCCGCATGGCGCAGGACGTGGTGGACACCGCGATCCAGCATCAGTTGCTGACGCAGGCGTCGTGCCGCACCGAGTCCTTGCCGTTGCATGGCGCGTCCGGGCTGGCGCCGTCGCAGGAACACGCGGGCACGCCGGACAGCTATTACGGCAGCGATCTGGCCACGTTGAAGGCCCTGCCGGGTGCCGAGCGCATGCTGGTCAAGGCCAGCGGGCTGTCCGAGGCGCATGTGCGCTTTGCGGCGCGTTTTGAATTGGCGCGCAGCGCCGAAGACGTGCTGGCGCGTCGCAACCGCGCGCTGTTCCTGGACGCGGAAGCCGCGATGCTGGCCGCCCCCGAAGTGGCCCGCATCCTGGCCGAAGAACTGGGCCACGACGCGGCCTGGCAACAACGCACGTTGCAGGAACTGGCGGTCGTTGCCGCGACGTATCGGCTGTAGAACGGGTGGGTGGCCGGGGCGCAAAGCACGCCCCGCGCCCGCCCTTGCGCCAACTTTGCGCCAACTTTGCGCCAACTTTGCGCCAACTTTGCGCCGCCTTGACGCAGCTTTACGGCACTTTCAGCCGGCTGTGCTGAATCATGGTTTCGAATACGCGCAGCAGGTCGGGGTCGCATTTTGCGCCGGCCTCGCGATGCAGGATGGCCATGATTTCAGCGTGCGAGCGCGCCGGATGATAAGGGCGTGTATCCCCCAGCGCATCGTAGGAATCCGCCAGCGAAATGATGCGCGACAACATCGGAATCGCGTGGTGCGCCAGCCCCGCGGGATACCCGGACCCATCAAAATGTTCGTGATGGTGGCGTACGGCCTGCGCGATGAGCTCGCGCTGCGGGATATCGCTGTGCATGAGGATGTCGGCGCCCACCGTGGCGTGCGCTTTCATGATGTCCCAATCGTCTTTTTCCAACCTGTGCGGGGCGTACAGCACGCGGTCGGGGGTGCCGATCTTGCCCACGTCGTGCAGGCGCGCGGCAACCGCCACCGCCCGCTGCTCGTCTTGCGTCAAACCACACGCCTGGGCCAACGCCACGCTTAGGGCAACCACGCGGTCGCAGTGCCGGCCGGTGGCCGGGTCTCGCGCCTGCATGGCCGCGAACAATGCGGCCTCGCAGGAACCTGAATCTAGGGGTACGTCTGGGGGCATCAAGGAAGGCGCGGCACCGGGTTGGGACGCCGCATTTGTATCGGAAAGTCGCAATTCTGACACAATGTGCCCCGCCCCTGACCAAGCAGCCGACGGGCGTACAAGCGGCGCAGATCAAAGCTTTGGCCAGGAGCGGCCCCGGCCCGCGCCGCTTACCGGACGATTTCAGCGCTTGAGCCGCTCCAGCAGGGCCTCGGCGACCGCCACCGACGACGCCGGATTCTGCCCCGTGACCAGCAAGCCATCGCAAATCACGTACGGCTGCCAGTCCGGGCCACGGCTGTACACGCCGCCCAAACGCGTGAGTTCGTCTTCGACCAAAAACGGCACCACGTCGGTCAATTGCACCGCCGCTTCCTCGCTATTGGTAAAGCCCGTGACCTGACGCCCCTGCACCAGCGGCTTGCCGTCGGCCGTCTTGGCATGGCGCAGCACGCCGGGCGCATGGCACACGGCCGATACCGGCTTGCCCGCCGCCAGCATGGTTTCGATCAAGGCAACGGACTTGGTGTCTTCCGCCAGATCCCACAGCGGGCCGTGGCCGCCGGGATAGAACACTGCGTCGTAATCTGCGGCCTGCATGTCGGCCAGCCGCTGCGTGTTGGCCAGCACGCGCTGGGCTTCGGCGTCCTGGCGAAAGCGGCGCGTGGCGTCGGTCTGGGCGTCGGGGTCGTCGCTCTTGGGGTCCAGCGGCGGCTGACCGCCCTTGGGCGAGGCCAGCGTCACTTCCGCGCCCGCGTCCAAAAACGCGTAATAAGGCGCGGCAAACTCTTCCAGCCAGAAGCCCGTCTTGCGGCCGGTGTTGCCCAGCGTGTCGTGGGATGTCAGCACGATTAGAATTTTCATGTTGCGCTCCGTTTGATTGCGCGCTTATTCGTCCGGGCCGACGCGCACGATGCGCTTGCCCGCGTTTTCGCCCTTGAGCAGGCCGATCAGGCCGCGCGGCGCGTTCTCAAGCCCGTCGACCACGTCTTCGCGGTACTTGATGCGGCCTTGCGCGATCAGGCCTTCCATGGCCTCGCGGAATTCGCCATAGCGATGCGCGTATTCGTTGAAGATGATGAAGCCCTGCACCTTCAGGCGCTTGGTCAGGATGGTGCGCATCAACAGCGCCAGGCGGTCGGGGCCGTCGGGCAGGCTGGTGGCGTTGTAGGCCGAGATCAAGCCGCAGACCGGCACGCGCGCGCGTGGGTTCAACAGCGGCAGCACGGCATCGAACACCGCGCCGCCCACGTTTTCGAAATAGACGTCGATGCCTTGCGGCACGGCACGCGCCAGTCGGCCGGCCAGGTCGGGCGCCTTGTGGTCCAGGCAGTCGTCAAAGCCGAGTTCGTCCACCACGTAGCGGCATTTGTCCGCGCCGCCGGCAATGCCCACGACCTTGCAGCCGTGGATTTTGGCGATCTGCCCCACCACCGCGCCCACCGCGCCGCTGGCCGCGGCCACCACCACGGTTTCGCCCGCCTTGGGTTGCCCAATGTCCAGAAGGCCCATGTAGCCGGTGAAGCCGGGCATGCCGAGCACCCCCAACGAATACGACGGATGCTGCGGCTTGGCGCCCAGGCGCAGCAGGCCCGTGCCGTCGGACACCGCGTAGTCCTGCCAACCGGACTGCGCAAGCACCCATTCGCCGGCCTTGAATTCGGGGTGGTTGGACGCCTGCACGCGGCAGACCGTGCCGCCCACCATGGGCTGGCCGATCTGGACGGGTTCGGCGTAGGAAGGCGCGTCGCTCATGCGGCCGCGCATATAGGGGTCAAGCGACAAGTAGACCGTGCGCAGCAGCACCTGGCCGGGGCCGGGTTGCGGCACGTCGCCTGTTTCCAGGCGGAAATCGTTGTCGGTGGGTTCGCCGTGCGGGCGTGCGGCAAGCACGATGCGGCGGTTGATTGACGAGGATTGCGTCATTGAAGTCCAGCCTCCTGGGGAAGCCGCCCAAGGTCTTGCAGGCAATGCCCGGGGCAGCAAGATGGGGAACCGAGCCATTACACCATCGATGTCGGCCGACCTGCTTCGTAACCCTGATGCTCGCCCCTCCTTTTAATTAATTAAAAGCTTAATTAAACTGCGCGACATGAACAAATCGCTGTCCACGTCTGCCCCCTCCTCCGTTGACGCGCCGCGCGCGCGCCGCCCCGGCCGCCCGGCGCGACCCGATGCCGCCGCCATGCGCGAACAATTGCTGGACATCGCCACGGGCCTGTTCGCGGCCCAGGGCGTGGCCGCCACCACCATCGCGCACATCGCCCAGCGCGCGGCCGTCACGCCGGCCATGCTGCATTACTACTTCAAAAGCCGCGACCAATTGATCGACGCCGTGGTGCTTGAGCGCGTCGTGCCGGTGATCGGTTTTGTGTGGTCGCCCGTCCCGCTGGCGTCGGATGCCAAAGGCGGCGACGCCGATAGTGGCGACGACGGCAAGTCTACGAAGCCGGCGCCTGCCGCAAGCCCCGACCCGGCCGCTGCCGCGCGCGGCTACCTGGTGGAAATCGTGAAGCGCATCGTGCAAAGCGCCACCGACCGGCCCTGGCTGCCCGCGCTGTGGATCCATGAAGTGGTCAACGAAGGCGGTCAACTGCGAGAACGCGTACTGCCTCATGTCCCCACCGAACGCCTGGCCGCTTTCGCCGCCGTGATCGGTCAGGCGCAGCAACGCGGCGCCATCACGCCGGGCGTCGAGCCGCGCCTGGTGTTTTTGTCCATCCTGGGCCTGACGCTGTTGCCTCTTGCCACGTCGAACCTGTGGCGCCGCCTGTGGCAGGGCAACCCGCCCATGCAGGCCATTGATACCGACGCGATCGCGGACCACGCCATCGCCATGCTGACCGGCGGCCTGTTCTCGCCGCCCGCCCAACCCGCCGACGCGACCTGACCATGCCCACCCTGCGCCCCCGCCCTGCCCTTTTTCGTATCGCTTTCGCCCTGCCGACGCTGGCGCTCGCGCTGCTGGCCGGCTGCGGCCAGGACGCCGCGCCGTTCTACCAAGGCTATGTGGAAGGCGACTACGTTTATGTGGCGTCGTCCGAAGCGGGCCGCCTGGACGCGCTGACCGTCAAGCGCGGGCAACAGGTGGACGCCAACGCGCCGCTGTTCGCGCTGGAGGCCACGCGCGAACGCGCCGCCCGCGACCAGGCCAGCGCGCAGCTTGCCGCCGCCATCGCGCAACTGGAAGACATCGGCACGGGCAAGCGCCCGGCGGAAATCGATGTCAGCCGCGCGCAGCTGGCGCAGGCCGAGGCCGCCAGCCGGCGATCCGCCGCGCAACTGCAACGCGATAACGCCCAGTTTCGCGTCGGCGGCATCGCCCGTGCGCAATTGGATGACAGCCGCGAACAAGCGCAGTCGGACGCCGCCCGCGTGCGCGAATTGCGCGCGCAGCTGGAAGTGGCCAACCTGCCGGGGCGCGAGGATCAGCGCGTGGCCCAGGCGGCCACGGTTGAAGCGGCCCGCGCCACGTTGGCCCAGGCCGACTGGACGCTTGCTCAAAAACAACTGGCCGCGCCGGCGGCCGGCCGCGTGTTCGACACGATGTACCGCGTGGGCGAATGGGTGCCGGCGGGCAGCCCCGTGGTCAGCCTGCTGCCGCCCGGCAACATCAAGGTGCGCTTTTTCGTACCCGAAACCGTGGTCGGCTCGTTAAAAGCGGGCCAACAAGCCAGCCTGCGCTGCGACGGCTGCGGCGATCCGATACCCGTGCATATCGACTACGTGTCGGACCAGGCCGAATACACGCCGCCCGTCATCTACAGCCGCGAAAACCGCAGCAAGCTGGTGTACATGGTGGAAGCGCGCCCGACGCCCGACGCGGCGGCGCGGCTGCATCCCGGCCAGCCGGTCGAGGCCACGCTGCAATGACCGCGCCCCCCAACCACCCCGCTGATCACCCCGCCGACCTTCAGCCGGCCGCGCCCGATTCCGGCAAGGCCGTGATCGACGTGCGAGGCTTGAACAAACGCTTTGGCAACAAGCACGTCGTCAACGATGTATCGCTGCGCGTGCAGGAAGGCGAGATCTTCGGCTTCCTGGGCCCCAATGGCAGCGGCAAGACCACCTGCATCCGCTTGATGTGCGGCCTGCTGACGCCGGATTCCGGCAGCGGCACCTGCCTGGGCTACGACATTGTGAAAGACAGCGCGCAGATCAAGCGCCATGTCGGCTACATGACGCAGAAGTTCTCGTACTGGGACGATCTGACGATCCGCGAAAACCTGGATTTTGTGGCGCGCATGTACGACATGCCGCAACGCCGCCAGACCGTGGACCGCGCGCTGGAAGACCTGGGCCTGCACAGCCGCGCCAACCAGCTGACCGGATCGTTGTCGGGCGGCTGGAAGCAGCGGATGGCGCTGGCCGCCTGCCTGCTGCACGAACCGCGCCTGCTGTTGCTGGACGAACCGACGGCGGGCGTGGACCCCACCGCGCGGCGCGACTTCTGGGAACAGCTGCACGAATTGGCGGCGCGCGGCATCTCGGTGCTGGTCAGCACGCACTACATGGACGAGGCCGAACGCTGCCACAAGCTGGCCTATATCTCGTACGGCAAGCTGCTGACGCAAGGCACCGCCGAGCAGGTGATTGCCGAGCAACGGCTATCCACCTGGGCCATCCATGGTCACAACCTGGTGCCGCTGGGCCAACGCCTGCGCAGCGCGCCGGGCGTGGACCAGACGGTGGCGTTCGGGTCGGCGCTGCACGTCAGCGGCCAGAACGCCGAGCTGCTGGAACGCACCTTGCGGGACGCGATACGCGGCCAGGGCCTGCGTCTGGAACGCATCGACACCAGCCTGGAAGACGTGTTCATCTTTTTGATGAACCGGTCCACTGACAACTTCGCGAGCCCCGCATGATGCGCCATCTGCAAGGCTTTTCGTGGGCGCGCTGGTGGAGCATGGTGCTGAAGGAATTCTTGCAGTTGCGCCGTGACCGCATCACCTTCGGCATGATCGTGGGCCTGCCCATCATGCAGTTGGCGCTGTTCGGCTACGCCATCAACACCGACCCCAAGCAGATGCCCACGGCCGTCATCACGGCCGACCACAGCCCGTTCACGCGCAGCTTCATCGCGGCGATGAAATCGTCGGACTACTTCCACATCACCGAAGAACTGCGCGACGAAGAAGCCGGCCGCGCCGCGCTGGCGCAGGGCCGCGTGCTGTTCGTGGTGACCATACCGCCGGATTTTTCCCGCAGCCTGCTGCGCGGCGAACGGCCGGCGCTGCTGATCGAAGCCGACGCCACCGACCCCATGGCCACCGGCATGGCGATTGGCGCGGCCACGCAGCTGACGCAAGCCGTGGCGCAAAAGGACCTGACCGGCCCGCTGGCCAAGCTGGCGGGGGGGCAACCCCCTTTCGACGTGCGCGTGCACCGGCTTTACAACGAAGAGCAGATCTCGCAATACAACACCGTGCCCGGGCTGATGGGTGTGATCCTGACGATGACGTTGGTGATGATGACGGGCCTGGCCATGACGCGCGAACGCGAGCGCGGCACCATGGAAAACCTGCTGTCGATGCCGGTGCGCCCGCTTGAGGTCATGACCGGCAAGATCGTGCCGTACATCGCCATCGGGCTGATCCAGGCCACGATCATCCTACTGGCCGCGCACTTCGTTTTCCATGTGCCGATCCTGGGCAGCCTGCTGTCGGTGTATCTTGCGGCGCTGCTGTTCGTGGCGGCCAACCTGACGGTGGGCATCACGCTGTCGTCGCTGGCGCAGAACCAGTTGCAGGCCATGCAGCTGACCATGTTTTATTTTCTGCCCAACATGCTGCTGTCCGGATTCATGTTCCCGTTTCAGGGCATGCCCATGTGGGCGCAGTACCTGGGCAACCTGCTGCCGCTGACGCACTTCAACCGGCTGATCCGCGGCATCCTGCTCAAGGGCAACGGCTGGTGGGATCTGTGGCCCAGCATCTGGCCGCTGATGCTGTTCACCGCGGTCGTGATGACCGCCGCCGTGAAGTTCTACCGCCGCACTCTGGATTGACGCGCCATGCCACGTTTTCCCCGTCCCTTTATGGTTTTTCGTTTGCGTGCGGTGGTGCTGGCGATGCCGCCGGCGGCGATCAGCCTGTTGGCCTTGACCACCACCGGCTGCACCGTCGGGCCTGATTTCACTTCACCGAACCCGCCCGCCGTGGCTTCCTACACGGCCGATGACAACGCGCAACGCGCCACTAGCGCACAACGCCTGCAACCCGGCGCGGACATTCCCGCGCAATGGTGGCGGCTGTTCGGTTCGGACGCGCTGGACCAGTTGGTGCGGCAGGCGCTTGAAGCCAGCCCCACGCTGGCCCAGGCGCGCGCCACGCTGCGGCAGGCTACCGAAGAGCTGGACGCCGAAACCGGCGGCAGGCTGCTGCCGTCGGCCGATGCCAACCTGTCCGCCACGCGGCAAAAGGTGGACCCGTCGGCGTTCGGCGTGCCGGTGACGCAGCCGCCTGCGCCCTTCACGCTGTACAACGCGTCAATCGACGTGTCCTACACGCTGGACGTCTTTGGCGGCAACCGGCGCGCGCTGGAAGGCCTGGCGGCGCAGGTGAATTACCAGGCCCACGAATTGCAAGCCGCGCGCATGTCGCTGGCGGCCAACGTAGTAACCGCCGCCATCCGCCAGGCTGACCTGTCCGAGCGCCTGGCCGCCACCCGCGACCTGCTGGACGCCCAGCAGCGCCAGCAGGACATCATGCGGCAACGCGTGGCGCTGGGCGGCGTGGCCGAGGCCGATTTGCGCAACCAGGAAGTGCTGGTGGCGCAAACCCGCGCCACGCTGCCACCGCTGGAAAAGCAGCTGTCGCAGACCACGCATCAGCTGGCCGTGTACCTGGGCGAGCCGCCCGCCGCGCTGCGTACGCCGCCCCTGCGCCTGGCGGAGCTGACCTTGCCGCCCGACATTCCCACCGGCGTGCCCTCCGCGCTGACGCGCCAGCGGCCGGACATTCTTGCCGCCGAGGCGCTGTGGCACAAGGCGTCGGCGGACGTGGGCGTGGCCACCGCCAACCAGTATCCGCAGTTCACACTCACCGCCAGTTTCGGTTCCCAGCGCACGCGCGCGGGCGATCTATCGGACGGCGTGAATGTATGGAGCCTTGGGCTGGGGCTGGTGCAACCGCTGTTTCGCGGCGGCGAACTGCGCGCGCGCAAGCGTGCGGCCGAAGCGGGTTACGAAGCGGCGGCTGCCGCCTACCGCCAAACGGTGCTGGACGGCTTCCGCCAGGTGGCCGACGCGCTGCGCGCCGTGCAGACCGACGCGGACGCGTTCAACGCCTACGACGACGCGTGGCGTCGCGCGGACGACGCGCTGCGCATTGCGCAAGGCCGCTTTCAGGCGGGCGGCATCAGCCACCAAAGCCTGCTGGATAGTCAACGCCAACTGCTGCAAACCCGCATCGCGCGCAGCGAAGCCGATGCGGCACGCTACGCCGACACGGCGGCGCTGTTGCAGGCGTTGGGCGGTGGCTGGTGGAACGAGCCACAAAACCCGTAGAGCGGTTTTAACGCGGCCGCAGGGCCCTTTTATGCACCGTTCGGGTGCGGTTTCGGGCCGTTTTAACACCTGTTGTTCAACCCCCTGTCAGGGGGCGGAGCGCGCCAATACGCCCTGGCGCGCGATTCAAACATTGTTTGGTCCACACCGGGGCGCGCGCCGTGTTGCTGCCGGGCAATCATGTCTGAGAATTCGGGTACGAAAGTGGCGTTGAGCGGGGTTAGGAAACCCTTGTTTTCGTAGCATCATGCATGCGCTGAAGCTGCAAAGATCACTACGATTCATGAACGACCTACTAGACCTGATCGTCTTCTCACCCGATCCCGACCAACGCGCGCGCCGCAGCGACGAACTGGCCGACATGGGTTTCTCGCCCCGCCGGTGCGAGGATTCCAACGGCCTGTTTCGCCTGTTTCAGGCGCGCCGTACGCCGTTGCTGGTGATGGAAGCCGAGCTGACCGATCTTTGCATGGCGGTTGCGGGCCTGCGCGCCATGGACACCACCGCCGGCATCATCGCCGTGTCCAACTTCGATTCGCCCGAAAACCGCATCCTGGGCCTGCACTGCGGCGCCGACGCGTGTTTTCAGCACGACGTGGCCACCGCCGAGATCGCCGCCGCGCTGCAAGCCCTGGTGCGGCGCGTACCCGCCACCGGCCGCCGCCCCATGGCGGCCGACGCCGAACCCCGCTTCGCTGCCACACCCGCGGCGCCCGCCGCGCCCGAACCTCCCGGCAAGTGGCAGTTTCTGGACGCCGCCTGGACGTTGGTCAGCCCGCAAGGCACGCGCTTGTCGCTGACCTTGGCCGAACGCGAATTCCTGCTCAGGTTGACGACGTCGGCCGACAAGCGGCTGCCGCGTGGCGACGCGTCCGGCTCGGACGCCCAGGCGGGCCGAGAATCGGTGCGCCGCACCGACGTGGTGGTCAGCCGCTTGCGGCGCAAGGCGCAGGACGTGAACGTAGAGCTGCCGATTCGCACCGTGTGGGGCTGGGGCTACGCCTTCACCGGCGAAATCTGACCCCGGCGCGGGCGTATCATGCGACTGCGGGGCGGGTGCGCCAAGCCCGGGCCCGCCGTCCATCCCCACCCCCTTTGCCGCCATCGATATGGAAGTCTTTGAACGCCTGCAAGCCCTGCTGGCCCAGCACCAGGCCCGCCATCGCCTGATCCACCACCCCGCCGCCGGCCGCTCGGTCGAAGTGGCCGCCATCCGTGGCACCGAAGTCAGCCAGGGCGCCAAGGCGCTGGTCTGCCGGGTGAAGATCTCGTCAAACCTGCGCAAGAACGTCCTGGCCGTGTTTCCGGCCGACAAACAGGCCGACCTGGACGCCATCGCGCGCGCGGCGGGCGGCAAGAAGGCATCGCTGGCCTCGCAGGAACTGGCCCGCGAACTTACCGGCTGCGAAATCGGCGCCATCCCGCCCTTCTCGTTCAACCCCGACCTGCACCTGCTGGTGGACCCCAGCCTGCGCAGCCGCCACGACGAAATCGTGTTCAACGCAGGGCGCCTGGACGCATCCATCCTGCTGAACACGGAAGACTACTTCCGGCTGGCGGCGCCCGACGTCGCGCCGCTGATCAAGCCCTGACGCCCCGCCATGAGGCCACCGTGTCCCGCCCCCTGACCCGCCACGGCGCGCGCGGCGCCAACATGCGCTGGCTGATGAGCCTGGCACACATGGAGCCTTCGCCCGTCAGCCGCTGGGTGGCGCTGCGCGCAGCGCTGGCCATCGGCCTGCCCTGCGCCGTGGGGCTGGCACTGGGCCAAGGCGCGGCCGCCGCGCTGGTGGCGCTGGGCGCGCTGCCCGCCATCACGGGCGACAACGGCGGCCCGTATCGCAACCGCGCCTTGTCCATCGGCTGCACCGTGCTGGGCGGCGCGCTGGGTTACCTGCTGGGCAACCTGGTAGCCGGCCACGGGCTGTGGACATCGGCCGCCATGACGGTGCTGGTGCTGATTGCCAGCCTGATCGGCACCTTCAACAACATCGCGGCGGTAGCCACGCTGCAATTCGCGGTGTACGTCATCGTCGGCTCCAGCCTGACGTCCACCCTGCCGCCGTGGCTGCCGTCCGTGCTGGTCGGCACGGGCGGGCTGTTCGGCCTGGGGTTGACGCTGGTGGGCTGGGTCATCAACCCGATCGCCCCGGAACGCGCCGCCGTCGCGCTGGCCTACCGCAAGCTGGCCGCCTTGTTTGCCGCCATCGGCACGTCGCGCACGATGATCGCGCGGCGCGACATGGAAGCGGCCATGACCACCGCGTACGACACCGTGTTGGCGGCACGCGGGCGCGCCGCCGGCCCATCGCCGCGCCTGGCCCGGCTGGCGGCCCAATTGCAAGCCTGCACCCCGCTGACCAATGCCGCCCTGGCGCTGGCGCGTGCGGGGCGCCCGGTGCCGCCCACCTGCGCGCGCGTGATGAACCACCTGGCCGACCGTGTCGAAAACGACCGCGAGCCCGCCCCGGATGACGACATCGCCGCCTTGCGCCAGGCCGGCATGCCCCAGCTGGCGGATGCCCTGGCCCAGGCGCTGCCCCTGATGCAAGGGGTCAAGCCGGCTGACGTGGACCCGCTGGATGGCTTGACGCCCGCGCCGCCGCGCACGCCGTGGCGCGTGCTGGCCCGCACCTATCGCCCCGGCCCGACCACCGTGCGTTACCTGGTCCGGCTGGGCCTGTGCCTGATCGCGGCGGAAGCCGTGGCGCTGGCCGCATCGCTGCCGCGTTCGTACTGGGTGCCGCTCATCGTCGTGGTGATCTTCAAGCCGAACTTTGGCTCGGTATTTGCCCGCGCGCTGCAAAGCTGTGGCGGCAGCGTGGTGGGCGTGGCCATCAGCGCCACCGTGCTGGCCGTGGACCAGAACGGCGTCGCCAGCCTGTTGACGGTGGCGGTGCTGGCGTCGTTGCTGCCGTGGTCCATCCGGCGCAACTACGGCTTGTTTTCCGCCATTCTGGTGCCGATTCTGATGCTGTTGATCGGGGCCTTGCAGCCAGGCTCGTGGGCCATCGCGCTGGCCCGGCTGATCGACGTGGGCGTGGCCGCCGGCATCGTGTTGCTGGTGGGCTATCTGCCCTGGATACGCATCGAACGCAACAACCTGGACCACGCGGTTTCCGCCGCGATGGACACACTGGCCGCCTACGTCAACACCGTGTTCCAGGCGGACGCCGCCAACCGCCATGCGTTGCGCGCGCGGGCCTACGCCAGCTTGTCGGACCTGCGCATTGCCTTGCAACGGGGCTTGTCCGAGCCCCGCCTGGTCAGCCGCAGGGCGCTGGCGTGGTGGCCGGTTGAGGTCGCATTGGAACGCGTGGCCAACGCGGTGTCCGACACCGCCTGGTCGCTGCCGCCCGGCCAGCCCGCGCCCACTGCCGCCCAGGTCGGGCTGCTTGCGCAGGCCTTGCATGCGCTAAGCGTGGCGGTGGCCAACGGCACGCCGCCGCCGGACGCCGCCATCACCGCGCCAACGCCCGCCCTGGCCGACGTGGCCGCCGAGATCGAGAACCTGCGCGCCGCGCTGACTGGCCCGGAATTTGCTGCAACGACGCCGGGCGTGCGCCCACCCCACCCAACTTCCCACCAGGTTTGAACCATGTGTCTTGCCGTATTGGCCCTGCACGCCTTGTCGGGCATTCCCGTTTTGATCGCCGCCAACCGCGACGAATTCCACGCGCGACCCACGCATCCGATAGCGCAATGGGCTGATGCGCCCACCGTCTACGCGGGCCGTGACGGCTTGGCGGGAGGCACCTGGATGGGCGTGACCACGCGCGGGCGCTTTGCACTGGTGACCAACTATCGCGAACCGGGCAAACACCTGAACCCGGCCCCGTCGCGCGGAGCGCTGGTTGAAGACTATCTGCGTGGCGACGAGCCGCCCGATGTTTACCTGGCCCGCACGCATGAATCGGACCAGGCGTATAACGGCTTCAACCTGATCGTGGGCGACACGCGCCAGGCCTGGTACCTGAGCAACCGCGACGGCCCGCCACGCCCGCTTGACCCCGGCATCTACGCCTTGTCGAACCATTTGCTGGATACGCCCTGGCCCAAGCTCGCCCGGACCAAGACGGCGTTTACCGATGTGCTGGGCCGCTCGCCGCAACCCGATCTGCCGGCCTTGTTCGACGCGCTGGCCGACCGCCAGACCGCCACGGACGATGACATGCCCGCCACCGGCCTGCCGCCCGACCGCGAAAGGCTGTTGAGCAGCCCGTTCATCGTCAGCCCCGACTACGGAACGCGCAGTTCCAGCGTGCTGGTTCTGTTCGACGGGGGCTCGGGCCAGCTGGACGAACGCCGCTTTTCACCTGACGGCACGCTTAGCGGCGAAAGCCGCCTGGCGTTCGACTGGAAAGCTTGAGCGCGCGGGGATATGCTGGCCGGGCCGGCCAGCCGCGCGGCGGAAACAATCGGTTGATCTTGCAGACGCACCGCTGCGAACTCCTTGCCGGCGCCCAGGTCGAAACGTACTCGTCCACTTCAGGAGAATCAGATGAACAAACGCATTGAACGCTGCACCATGTCGGCCATGATGGCGCTGGGCAGCATGGCGATTGCGGGCGTGTTGTCGACGGCGCAGGCTGCGCTGCCGGCGGTCCAACACCAGGGCTCGGTGCAGTACATCAGCGGCGGTATCGGCATTGATGAATCGGAAGCCATGAAGGCCGCCGCCAAGGATTACCCGCTGTCGCTGACTTTCGCGGCGCAGCGCGAGGGCAAGGCCGACTACGTGGCCAGCGTGGCCGTGGTCATCCGCGATGCACAAGGCAAGGAAGTCTTGAAGACCACGGCCGAAGGCCCGTACATGCTGATCAAGCTACCCGCGGGCACCTACAAGGTCTCGGCAACGTACGAAGGCCGCGCGCAAGAGCGCGAAGTGAACGTGCAGGGCGCGGGCAGCGGGCGCGCGGTATTTGAATGGAAGTGATGGTCTGGAAGTGATGGCCCCCGTCACGACCAGCCCCCCCCCGCTCAGACGCCGGAAAACAGGATCGCGATGACAAAGCCCACGCTGATCGTCCACACCACCGAACGCAGCGCGCCCCAGCCTGCCAGGTACATCGCCAGATAACCCAGACGCACGCCCAACCAGCACGCCATCAACGTGGCGACGTGCGCGGGCGGCGCCTGCGTGTACAGCGCGAACAGCACGGCCGCGTAGAAGAACGGCAGCGATTCAAACGTATTGATCTGGGCGGCATTGGCGCGCGCGCGCCATCCTTCCTGACGCGCCAGCCAGGCCCGGGGGTCGTTGTTGTCGAACTTCTGCCCGCCCGCCTTCGCCACAATTGTTGAGACGAACGGCAAAATGGCCGCCGCCAACATCAACCACGCAATCATCTTCATATCGACTCCTGTTGCGGCCACGTGAACCGGGCCGGATACGGGGCGGGCACGTCGCCGCCGCTGCGGCATGGTCGCCCGAATGCGGCTAAATGAAAAGGCCGGTGTTGGCCGGTGCAGCGTTGCGCGGGTTCTTAGTGCCATGTCGCGCTTACCCGCCGGCTCGGGCCTTACACTTTGCGCTCCGCATTCCCCGCCCTAACGCATTCATGCCTTTGTATAGTCCGTGGCCCGCCCTGTTCCTTGCCGCCTTGATGCTTTGGCCGCCCGCCACGCGGCGCTGGGCGCTGGTGCCGTTGGCGGTGGCCTGGGCGTGGGCGTGCAAGGATGGAGTGATCGAGCCGGTGGCGCTGGCCGCGCCCGCGCTGTTGGCTTTGGCCGCCGTCTGCATCAGGCCGACTTTCCAGGCCAATTCCCCCGCCACGCCCCCGCCCGCCCTGCGCCTTTTCGGCCATCTACTGTTCGTGCTGCTGGCCGCCGCGCTTTTTCTGCATCTGATACCGGGCTTTCACAACCCGCAAGTCATCGCGCCCGCCCCGCTTAGCGCGGATGCCGTGGCGTTTGGCATGTACTTGAATCTGGATAAACCGCTGGTCGCGTTCTGGGTGATCTTGGTGTTGGCGCCGCCCATGGTGGGCGGCTACGTGGGCGGCTACGTGGGCGCGGACGCGAGCCGCGTTGTCGGCAGCGACGCCCGAAGCTATGCGGGCGGCAATGCGGGGGGCATTGCCGTCCACATAGTCGGCCGGACTTTGGCGGCAGCGCTGCTGGCGTGCGCGGCGGCCGTGCTGGTCTGCCTGGGCCTTGCGCTGGCGCTGGGCGTGGTGGGCTGGGCGCCCAAGTGGCCCGACACCGGTTGGATCTGGCTGATCAATAACGCGCTGCTGGTGACGGTGGCCGAGGAAGCGCTGTTTCGCGGCTATGTGCAGCAGCAACTGGCCACGTGTTGGAGGAATCGGCGTTGGGGCGGCTGGGCGGCATTGGGTGTTGCCGCGCTGCTGTTCGGGCTGGCGCACTTTGCCGGCGGCTGGCAATGGATGTTGCTGGCCACGATGGCCGGCGTGGCTTACGGCGTCGCCTATCGCTACGGTGGCCTGGCAGCGGCGGTGCTGGCGCACCTGGGCCTGAACGCCGCGCACTTCGGGCTGTTTACCTACCCGATGCGCGCGGTGTTCTAGCCGTCCCGCGCCTGAGGCGTTGACCGCCCCGGGTGATGGTCCGGGGGATGGCGCGGGGGGATGGCGCGGGGGGATGACGCGGATGTAGGCGCGGGCAGCGCAACAGCGCAACCTGCACCGGGACTTACGGCAGCGCCGGGTAGTCCGTGTAGCCGGTGGCGCCCTGCGCGTAGAACGTGGACGGTACCGGCGTGTTCAGCGGCGCATTCAGTTCAAAGCGTCGCGCCAGGTCCGGATTGGCGATGTACGGCACGCCAAAAGCCACAGCGTCGGCGCGCCCCGCTTCGATGGCCGCTTCGGCCGATTCGCGCGTGTAGCCCTCGTTGGCGATATACACGCCCCCGAACGCGGCCTTCATGCGCGGGCCCAGGCTGTCTTGGCCTTCATGCTCGCGCACGCACACGAACGCAATGCCGCGCTTGCCCAGCTCGGTGGCCACGTACAGGAAGGTCGCGGCGGGGTCCGAATCGCCCATGGTGTGCGCGTCGCCGCGCGGCGACAGGTGCACGCCCACGCGGTCGGCGCCCCAGACGGCCACGCAGGCATCGACCACTTCCAGCAGCAGGCGGGCGCGGTTTTCCAGCGATCCGCCGTACTGGTCGGTGCGGTGGTTGGTGCTGTCCTGCAAGAACTGGTCCAGCAGATAGCCGTTGGCGGCGTGCACTTCAACGCCGTCGAAACCGGCTTCCATGGCCATTTGGGCGCCGTGACGGTAGGCGTCGACCACGCCTGCCAGTTCGGCCGTTTCCAGCGCGCGCGGGGTGACATAGGCGCGCTTGGGGCGCACGTGGCTGACGTGGCCCTCGGCGGCAATGGCGCTGGGCGCAACGGGCAGCTCGCCATTCAAGAAGATCGGGTCGGAAATGCGGCCCACGTGCCACAGCTGGGCCACCATCAGGCTGCCCTTGTCGTGGACGGCGGCGGTGACTTTGCGCCAACCCTTCACTTGCTCGGGCGACCACAGGCCCGGGGTGTCGGCATAGCCCACGCCTTGCGGCGTCACCGCGGTGGCCTCCGACAAGATCAGGCCGGCGCCCGCGCGCTGGGTGTAGTACTCGACCATCAGGTCGTTGGGGACGCGGCCTTCGCTGGCGCGCTGGCGCGTCAGGGGGGCCATGACAATACGGTTGCGCAGGGTCAACGCGCCGACGCGCAGGGGTTCAAACAGCTTGCTCATGAAGTTCCTACATATCCTGGTTCAACTGCCGCAGGAATGCGGCAATCACAACTTCATTGCGACGGAAAAAGACCCACTGCCCCACCTTGGTCGACGTAATCAGGCCCGCGCGCTGCAACACCGCCAGGTGCGAGGACACGGTTGACTGCGACAAGCCGCAGCGGTCGTCGATGTGGCCCGCGCACACCCCGTGTTCGAAGGTGTGGCCCGGACGTTCCTCGAAGTACGCATGCGGCGTCTTCAGCCACGCAAGAATGTCGCGCCGCACCGGATTGGCCAACGCCTTGATGATGGCGTCGGCATCAATGCCGGGCTCTGCGCCGGTCTGGCCTGCGGACGATGCGGAAGCGGAAGCGGGTTGGGTCATATTGGTATATCGCAATTTATCGAATCTTAAATCGAAGAAGTTCGATATGAAGTCATGCCCCTTCGGGCAACAAGGTTTTGCGGCTTTGTTTTTGCTTAATCGCCCTGCACGCGGCCCCGCAGGCGCTTGACCTCGCCGTGCAGCACTTTGCGCTGCACGCGGCGGCGTTGCGATGAGCGGGTGGGCTTGGTGGCGCGGCGCGGTTTGTCGACCTGGATGGCGTTGCGCACCAGCGTCACCAGCCGTTCGATGGCTTCGGCCCGGTTCTTTTCCTGGCTGCGAAACGACTGCGACTTGATGACGATGACACCGTCTTTCGAGATGCGGTGATCGCTGACGGCGCACAGCGCGTCCTGCACCTCTTGCGGCAGATGCGAGGCCCGCACGTCAAAGCGCAGGTGGACGGCGCTGGACACCTTGTTGACGTTCTGGCCGCCCGCGCCCTGGGCGCGGATCATGCTGAACGTCAGGTCGCGTTCGTCGATATACAGGGAATCTTGGACATGAAACATAGGCCGGGAGTCTATACCAAGTAAAATATTCCGCTTTTGCCCGATTCTGATGCTGACCCTGGGTGGCTAGCAACCCCTAGCCAGCAACCTCTATGACCTACACCGCCAAAGAAATCTTCAAGACCCTGCAAGGCGAAGGCGCCCATGCAGGCCGCGCGGCGGTATTTTGCCGGTTTGCGGGGTGCAACCTGTGGACCGGCCGCGAAAGCGACCGCGCCAGCGCCGCCTGCACGTTCTGCGACACCGACTTCATCGGTACCGACGGCGAAGGCGGTGGCAAATTTGCCACGCCGGACCTGCTGGCCGACACCATTGCCGCCACGTGGGGCCCCGGCACCGAAGACCGCTACGTGGTCTTCACCGGCGGCGAACCGCTGCTGCAACTGGACGCGGCGCTACTGACCGCCATCCACGCACGCGGCTTTACCGTGGCCATCGAAACCAACGGCACCGTCAAGCCGCCCGCCGGCATTGACTGGATCTGTGTCAGCCCCAAGGGCACCGCGCCCATCGTCATTGACCGCGGCCATGAATTGAAGCTGGTCTACCCGCAGCTGAACGCCCTGCCCGAGACCTTTGCGCACCTGGATTTCGAACACTTTTTCCTGCAACCCATGGACGGCCCCGCGCGCGTGGCCAACACCGAGAAGGCCGTTCAGTACTGTATGCAGCATCCGCAATGGCGGCTGAGTTTGCAGACCCACAAATACATAGGCATTCCATGATTTACCCCCACGCGCGGCGGACCGCGCGATGATTTCCGTGACCCGCAGGCTGGAATTCGACGCCGGCCACCGCATCCCCGACCACCGCAGCCAGTGCCGCAATCTGCATGGCCACCGCTATGTGCTTGAAATCACCCTGACGGGCGACGTGGTGCAGGCGCCGGGCGAATCCGACAACGGCATGTTGATGGATTTTTCCGAGATCAAGCACATCGCCAAGACCCACATCGTGGATGTCTGGGATCACGCCTTTCTGGTGTTCGAGGGCGATGCCGCCGTGCGCGGTTTTCTGGATACCCTGCCCGACCACAAGACCGTGGTGCTGGACCGCATCCCCACGGCCGAGAACCTGGCCAAGATCGTCTTCGACACGCTGGCCCCGCACTACCACGGCCACTATGGCGCCGACCTGCGCCTGACCCGCGTGCGCCTGTACGAAACGCCCAACTGCTGGGCGGACTGCGCGGCGTAATCCGCCCCGGTCATTGTCCGACTGAATGGCCTGGGGCCGCCTTTGCGGCCCCATTTTTCCGCCCATGGAAAAGTCCGCACTGATCTGACCGATTGGAAAAATCAATGGAGATATTCGCCATATTCAATTATTAGTAAGCTAATAGATAGGATACAATCGATTTCCATGAACACTCCTTCCGACTCCCAACTCATGGCCACCACCGCCAACCTGATGGTGCTGTCCCGGGCCTATCGTGGCGCTGCCGACAAGGCGCTGGCCGACTACGGTTTGTCGCAGGCCACCGCCTGGCCGGTCATCCTGGCCGGCCGCCTGGGAGACGGCGTGCGCCAGGGCGCGCTGGCCGAGGCGCTGGGCGTCGAGGGCCCGTCCCTGGTTCGCGTGCTGGATCAATTGGTGGCCGCCGGCCTGATGGAACGCCGCGAAGACACCCATGACCGCCGTGCCAAAACCCTGCATTTGACCGAAGCCGGCCATGCGCTGCGGGCTCAGGTCGAAAACGTGCTGGTGGAACTGCGCCGGCGTCTGTTCAACGGCGTCAGCGAATCCGACCTGCAAGCCTGTCTGCGCGTATTTGACGCGCTGAGTGTGTCGCTGGGACGCGGCGCCGGGGCCCATCAACAGGACAACGCATCGTGAAATTGCCGAACGTCCGCGAAACCATTTTTTCGCTCAAGAGCTACCTAAGCGCCATCATGGCGCTTTATCTGGCCTACAGCATTGGTTTGCCGCGTCCGTTCTGGGCGATGACCACCGCCTATGTCGTGGCGCAGCCCTGGTCGGGCGCGGTGCGTTCCAAGGCGCTGTACCGGCTGGTCGGCACGTTTGCCGGGTCGGCCGCCACCGTCTACATGGTGCCGCGCCTGTCGAATTCGCCCGTCGTCATGACGGCCGCCATGGTGATGTGGGTAGGCGCCTGCCTGTACATGTCGGTGCTGGACCGCACGCCCCGGTCGTACCTGTTCATGCTGGCCGGTTACACCGCCGCCATGATCGGGTTTCCCAGCGTGACGGACCCGTCGCTGGTGTTCGACACGGCCTTGGCCCGCGTGGAAGAGATCAGCCTGGGCATCGTGTGCGCCACGCTGGTCCACAGCATTGTGCTGCCGCGTGGCCTGGCGCCCGCGCTGACGCTGCAACTGGACAAGGCCGTGCGCGACGCCCGCAACTGGATGCACGACACGCTAAGCGGCAAAACCGCCGAACAGCGCGACCGCGATCGCCGCGTGCTGGCCAACGACATCACCCAGCTGCGCCTGCTGTCCACCCATGTGCCGTTCGACACCAGCAACCTGCGCTGGACGTCCGGCGCGGTGCGCGCGATGCAAGACCAGATTTCGGCGTTGACGCCGGCCGTCTCGGCCGTGGAAGACCGCCTGCGCGCGCTTCAGGCCAATGACCAGCCCTTGCCCGACACGGTGTCCGCGCTGCTGAACGATATTTCAGAATGGATCAACGCCGGCGCCCAGGCCTCGCACGACACCGCCGTGCAACTGCGCGCGGCCGTCTCGCATGCCACGCCCGCCATCGACAGCCATTCCACCTGGCGCGACGCCCTGCTGGCCAGCCTGATGACGCGGCTGCGCGAACTGATCGATACCTACGACGAATGCCTGGCGCTGCGCCGCGAAATCCACGCCGGCCTGAAAGGCGCGCCACGGCGCGGGTCGATGCGGGGCGGGATGCACCACGCCCGCCCTGCCCGCGCCCCCAACGCCGCGCTGCACCGCGACCACGGCATGGCGCTGCTGTCGGCACTGGCTGCGGGCGTGGCCATTTCGGTGTGCTGCGCATTCTGGATCGGCACGGCCTGGAGCAACGGCGCCACGGCCGCGTTGATGGCCGCCATCTTCAGCTGCTTCTTTGCGTCGCAGGACAACCCGGTGCCCGGCATCATGCAGTTCCTGACCTACACGGTGTATTCGATTCCGCTGTCGGCGCTGTACCTGCTGGGCATCATGCCCGCCATACATTCGTTTGAAATGCTGGCGCTGTCGATGCTGCCCACCGCCTTCGTGTTGGGCATTTTCATCGCGCGCCCCGCCAGCACCGGCAAGGCCATGGCGATGCTGTTCGGCTTTTTGGGCACCATGGCGCTGCAAGACACCAACACCGCCGACATCGTGTCGTTTATCGATACGCAGGTGGCGCAGTGCATGGGCGTGGCCACGGCGGCCATCATCGCCGCCATCTTCCGCACGGTCAGCGCCGACTGGAGCGCCCGCCGCATCCAGGCCGCCAACTGGAAAGAACTGGCCACGCTGGCCAGCTCGCCGCGCGCGCCGTCGCGCCATACCTACACCGCCCGCATGCTGGATCGCATCGGCCTGTTGCAGCCGCGCCTGGCGCTGGCCGAGCGGCCCGACGACCTGGTTGCCGCCGACGCGTTGAAGGACCTGCGCGTGGGCCGCGACATCACCGAATTGCAACGGGCGCGTCGTCATCTGCCGATGGCCGAGGCCACGATCCAGCCGGTGCTGAACAGCCTGGCGCAGTTTTTCCGCGCGCGCTCGGCATGGCGCGTGGGGGAAAAGACGCCGGAGTTCCTGGCGCAGATCGACCGCGCGCTATCCAGCGTGGCCGCCACGCCGCAAGGGGTGGCCGCGCGTGACCGCGCGGTGGTGGCGCTGGTGGGCATCCGCCGCGCGTTCTTTCCCGACGCCCCCGACTACCAACCCGCCCATCCCACCATGGAGGGCCACGCATCATGATCGGCGAATTCAATCTGTACGGCATTTACTTCCCCTGGCTGCTGGTGCTGGGCGTGGTCACGCTGGGCGTGGCCTGGGCCTTGCGCCGCGTGCTGGCGCGCATCGGACTGTATCGCCTGGTGTGGCACCCCGCGCTTTTTGATCTGGCGCTGTTCGTGGTGCTGCTGTATGGCGTGTCGCTCATTTCCCCTTATTTTCTTCAGAGATAGGTATGAAACTTCCCAACGCCCTTCGCCCTGCCGCCATCGGCAAGTTCGCGGTGACGGCCATCGTCGTCGCTGCCGCGGCCTACGCCGGCTGGCAGTTGTGGGTGCACTATGAAGTCGAGCCCTGGACGCGTGACGGCCGGGTCAAGGCCTACGTGGTGCAAGTGGCGCCCGACGTATCCGGACTGGTGACCAGCGTGCCCGTGCACGACAACCAGGACGTCAAGGCGGGCGACTTGCTGTTTGAAATTGACCGTGCCCGCTTCCAGCTGGCGTTTGATCAGGCGCAAGCGTCGGTGCGGTCGCAACAGGTGGCGCATGACCAGGCGCTGCGCGACGCCAAGCGCAACCGATCGCTGGGCCAGTTGGTGGCCGCCGAAGCCGTCGAGCAAAGCCAGACCAAGGTGCAGCAGACCGAGGCCGCGCTGGCGCAGGCGCAGGTGCAATTGAACACGGCGCGCCTGAACCTGGAACGCAGCCGCGTGGTGGCCGCCAGCGATGGCCGCATCACCAACCTGGATCTGCGCGCGGGGTCGTACGCCACGGCGGGCCGCGGCGTGATGGCGCTGGTGGACGCGGGCTCGTTCTACGTCGAAGGCTACTTCGAAGAAACCAAGCTACCCGGCATCCACGAAGGCGCACCCGTCACGGTGACGCTGATGGGCGATTCGCGCCACATCCGAGGCCACGTCGAAAGCATCGCGATGGGCATTGCCGACCGCGACCGCAGCACCGGCGCCAACCTGCTGCCCAACGTGAACCCGACCTTCAACTGGGTGCGCCTGGCGCAGCGCATTCCGGTGCGCGTAAAGATCGACGACGTGCCCGAGGGCGTGCGACTGGTCGCCGGCCAGACCGCCACCGTGTCGGTGGACCCCACGCCCGCACCGCGGCAAGCCGCCGCCGACACCGCCAACCGCTGACCCCCGCACCGCGCGCCCATCAACCCTTCTTTCTTCTCATATCAACGCCAAGCCGTAGCTGCCATGAACACCAAATTTCTTCTGCCGTTGACGCTGGCCATTGCGCTGGCCGGATGCACCACCGTGGGCCCTGATTACCAGGTGCCCGCCGCGTCGGTCGCCCAGCGACAGAGCGCGGCCGCCCCCTTCGTCGAGGCAGGCTCCAAGGTGTTTGCACAGGAAGCGGTGACCGGCCATTGGTGGCGTCTGTATAACGATCCCGTGCTGGACGGGCTGGTGGAAAAGGCACTGTCCGCCAACACCGACCTGCGCGTGGCCAGCGCCAATCTGGAGCGTGCCCAGGCCGCCGTGCAGGAATCGCAGGCGCAGCAACAACCCGGCATCGGCGTGAATGCGTCGCCCACGTTCGGCCATGTGTCCGGCTTGCAGGAGCTGCAACCCGGGATCGACCCGCCCAACCACTGGGCCTATTCCGCGGGCGCCAGCGTGTCGTACCAGCTGGACCTGTTCGGCCAGATCCGCCGCGCCATCGAAGCCGCCACCGGCGATGCGCAAGCCGCCCAGGCCGCTTACGATGCCACCCGCGTGACCGTGGCCGCCGAAACCGCGCGCGCCTACGCCAACATGTGCGCGGCGGGCATGCAGCTGGCCTCGGCCCAGCACTCCGTGCAGGTGCAAAAGGAATCGCTGGACGCGGTCAGCCGCTTGCAGCGCGCCGGCCGGGGCACCACGCTGGACGTAACGCGCGCCCGCAGCCAGCTGGAACAATTGCAGGCCAACCTGCCGCCCTTCCAGGCGCAGCAGCGCACGGCGCTGTACCGCCTGGCCGCGCTGACGGGACAAACGCCGAACGACATCCCCGCGTCTTTGCTGCAATGCGCCGCCGCGCCGCGCCTGACCAGCACCATCCCCGTGGGCGATGGCGCCGAGCTGCTGCGCCGCCGCCCCGATATTCGCCAGGCCGAACGCACGCTGGCGGCGGCTACCGCGCGCATCGGCGTGGCCACCGCCGACCTGTATCCCAAAGTCACGCTGGGCCTGTCCGCCGCGTCGGGCGGCCCGACCGCCATGTTCGGCGACCGGGGCACGTTCAGCTGGAGCGTGGGTCCGCTGATCTCGTGGACCCTGCCGAACACGGGCGCGGTGCAGGCCCGCATCGCCGAAGCCGAAGCCAGCACGAAGGCGGCGGTGGCGCGCTTTGACGCCACGGTGCTGAACGCGCTGCGCGAAACGGAAAGCGCGCTGGTGGTCTACGCCCGCCAGCTGGACCGTGACGCCGCCTTGCGCGCCGCCCGCGACCAAAGCGCCGAAGCTGCCTCGCAAGCGCGCCGCCTGTTCCAGTACGGCAAGACGGATTACCTGACCGTGCTGGACGCCGAACGTACGTTGGCCACCAACGAAAGCGCCCTGGCCGCCTCGCAAGCCGAACTTAGCAGCGACCAGATCGCCGTTTTCCTGGCCTTGGGCGGCGGCTGGGAAAAGTAGCCCGACGCGCCTCTCGCACCAAGGCCCCGCCTGGCAGGCGGCGGCTTTCCAAAGCGCCCGACCGGGCGCTTTTTTTCGTCCTGTCCCGGCCGGCCGGAAGCACGCCGAGCCAGCGCCGGGCCGCGATGCCCATCCCGATTCGCCACGTCCATCAAATCCATTTCCATAATATGGATGGATCATTGCCGTACGGCTTTTCGCGCCCGTAGAATCCGGCGTATACCTACATCAAGCTACGAGACAAGCTGGGGCTCCCGCCCTTCGCCTTCGCCCCGCCGGGCAGCAACGCGATAAAACAAAATCCATAATATGGAATCACAAAGCACGACGATCGACGCCAGTGTGCTCGACAGCATCACCAAGCTCGGCAGCGCGGACGCCGGCCGCGTGGTCATCGCCGGGTCCCACGGCGGACGCTATGCCGCCTATTGTGCCGCGCGCGGCCGGGTGCGGGCGGTGATCCTGAACGACGCCGGCTTGGGGCTGCGGCAAGCGGGCATTGCCGGCCTGTCGGACCTGCAACGCTGGGGCGTGCCCGCCGCCACCGCCGACTATCAAAGTTGCCGCATCGGCGACGGCGCGGACATGCTGCGCCACGGCGTCATCAGCCATGTCAATTTACGGGCGCAGGCCCTGGGCTGCGTGCCCGGCATGCGCGTGGCCGAGGCCGCCGCGCGGTTGGCCCTGTCGTCAGCCGTTTACCCGCTGCCCACGTTGCAAAACGAGTCCCGCATGGTGTTGCGGGCGGCGGCCGATGGCACGCCACAAGTCATCGGCGCGGACTCCGTATCGCTGCTGGATCAACGCGACGATGGCCGCATTGCCGTCACGGCATCGCACGGCGAACGCCTGGCCGGCCTGCAAACCGACGGCGTCAAGGCCGCGCCCCGGCTGGTCACCTTCAACGATGCCGGCATGGGCCGTGACGGCGCGGGCACCGGCCGGCTGCCGCTGTTGCAGCAGCGCGGTATCGCCGCGTTGACCGTGTCGGCCGATAGCGCCTGCATTGGCGATGCGCGCTCCTGCTACGAAGAAGGCGTGATCTCGTCAGCCAACGCGCGCGCCCGCGATCTGGGCGGCCGCGTCGGCACCCCACTGAAAACCTTTATCGATGCCCTGCTCAACGGGCGCGCCAACACTTAAGACTCAGGAGCACACCTCGCATGTCGGAAAAACTGGAAATCACGGGCGGCGAAGCCATCGCACGCATGTTCGCCGCGCACGATGTCGGCTTGATGTTCGGCATGGGCGGCTTTCAGCTGCTGCCGTTCTACGACGCCGTGCGTCGCCTGAACCTGAACCATCACCTGATCAACGACGAGCGCTGCGCCGTGTTCGCGGCCGACGCCTACACCAAGGTCAGCGGGAGGCCCGGCGTGTGCGACGCCACGCTGGGGCCGGGCGCCACGAATCTGGTCACCGGCCTGGCCGAAGCCTTCAACGCCGGCACGCCGCTGGTGGCGCTGGTGGGCGATTCGCACCGTCTGCATTCGTGGAAGAACATGACGCAGGAAGCGCGCCAGCTGGAAGTGCTGCGGCCGGTGGTGAAAGATGTGCTGCGCATCGAGATGATCGAGCGCATTCCGGAATTGGTACGGCGCGCCTTCGCCGTCGCCACCAGCGGACGCCCCGGCCCCGTGGTGCTGGACGTGCCCGAAGACATCGCACACGCGGTCCACGCCTTTGATGCCGACGCGTTCTACGCCAGCGCCAACACCCGCCGCGCGCCGGCGCTGCGCTGCCGTCCCGACGCGGACGACCTGGCGCAAGCCGCCAGCATGCTGGCCGGCGCCGCGCGGCCCTTGATGCTGTGCGGCGGTGGCGTGCACATCAGCGACGCCGCGTCGGCAGTGCAGGCCTTCGCGCAGCGCTTCAACATCCCGGTGGCCCACACCATGAGCGGCAAGGGCGCCATCGCGTGCAACGACCCGCTTAACGCCGGCCTGTTCGGCCGCTACAGCCGCATCGCCAACGACTTCATCGCCAAGGCCGATTGCGTGTTCGTGGTGGGCTGCAAGCTGGGCGAAGTGGCCACGCGCCGCTACGAGCTGTTGAGCGCCGGCGCCCCCGTCATTCATCTGGACATCGTGGCCGAGGAATTTGACCGCACGACCACGCCCGCCCTGCGTCTGTGGGGCGACGCCCGCGCCACGCTGCAAGAGCTGGCCCAGCGCATGGCCGACCAGCCGCTGCAAACGGACCGCCAAGCCTACGCGGACGAAGTCGGCCAGGCGATGCACACGTGGCGCGAGTCCGTGCAGGGCAAGCTGACGTCGCCGGATAGCCCCATCGGCATGGCGCGACTGATGCACGAGATCAACGCAACGCTGCCCGAAGACGGCATCCTGGTGGCGGACGGCGGCTTTGCCGCGCACTGGGGCGGCCTGCTGTTCGACACCAAGCGCGCCGGGCGCGGCTTCGTGCCGGACCGGGGCTTTGCGTCCATCGGCTACGGCATTCCCGGCGCGATCGGCGCCGCGGCCGCCGCGCCGGGTCGGCAAGTCATCAGCCTGACCGGGGACGGCGGCTGCAATATGTCGCTGGGCGAATTGGAAACGGCGGTGCGCATGGGCCTGGCCTTCACGCTGGTGGTGGTGAACAACGCGGCGTCCGGGTATATCAAGGCGCTTCAGCATCTGATGTACGGCAGCGGCAGCTATCAATCGTCGGACCTGGTGGAAACCAACTACGCCAATGTGGCGCGCGCGCTGGGCTGCAACGGCATCCGCGTGGAAGACCCCGCCGACATCCAGGCGGCGTTGGCCAGCGCGTACGCCTGCAAGGACCGCCCCACCATCCTGGACGTTGTGGTGACGCGAGACCCGGCGCACATGCTGCCAGGGGTGGACAGCCGCGCGGCGAAGATCAAGCCCGGCGACCGCATCGCATGATCTTCGGCCTGGGCACACGGCGGAACGCAGATAGCAGAACGCACACAGCAGAACGCAGGTAGCAGAACGCAGGTAGCAGCCACCCCGTAGCGGACACACAGGCCGGCACAAGGCCTGGTATCCGCGCAAATGCCGGACGCACAACAATATCAAGCAAGGAGACAACATCATGAAGAGAAGAACCTGGATCACCCTGGCGGCCGCGGCCCTTGCCGTATCGCTGTCGGGCGCGGCCGCCGCGCAGTCCAACTACCCCGACCGCCCCGTGCGGCTGATCGTGCCGTTCCCGCCGGGCGGCACGTCCGACGTGGTGGGCCGCATCTTTGCCGAAGCGCTGGGCAAGCAGTTGGGCCAGCCGGTGGTGGTGGAAAACCGGGGCGGCGCGGGCGGCACGGTAGGCACGCGCGCGGTGGCGTCCGCCGCGCCCGACGGCTACACGCTGCTGCTGGGCACATCCAGTACCAACGGCACCAACTCGGCCGTGTACCAGAACCTGCCCTACGACGCCGTCAAGGACTTCACTCCCGTCACGCAGATCATCCGTGTGCCGGGCGTGATCGTCGTCAACAAGAACTTTCCGGCCAAGGACTACGCGCAGTTCTTTGCGCTGGTCAAGGGCGCGCCGGGCAAGTATTCGTATGCGTCATCCGGCAACGGCGGCGCCACGCACATGGCCATGGAGTACTACAAATCGCTGTCGGGCCTGGACATGATGCACGTGCCGTATCGCGGCACGGGGCCGGCCTTGAACGACGTCATCGCCGGGCAGGTGCCGATACTGTGGGACACCGCCGCCTCGTCCATGGCTCACATCCAGTCGGGCAACCTGCGGGCCATCGTGGTGGCGGCCAAGGCGCGCCTGCCGCAACTGCCCGACGTGCCCACCTTTGCCGAAGTGGGCCTGCCGGATTACGACGCCGAAATGTGGAACGGCCTGCTGGCCCCGGCCGGCCTGCCCAAGGATGTGTTGGCCAAGCTGAACGACGCATCGCGCAAGGCGCTGGCCGACCCCGACGTACAGGCCAAGTACGCGGGCGTGGGCGCCTATGTGGTGGCGGACAAGCCGGATGCGTTCGGCGCGATGATCCAGGCGGACGTGTCCAAGTGGAAGAAGGTGGCCGACTTCGCCCACATCTCGGTGCAATGACATGGGACAACGCGTCAAGGACAAGGTAGCGCTGGTGTTCGGCGCGGGGTCGTCGGGGCCGGGATGGGGCAACGGCAAGGCCGCCGCCGCCCTCTACGCACGCGAAGGGGCACGCGTGTACGCGGTGGATGTGCGGGCAGAGGCCGCCCAGGAAACCGAACGCGTCATCCAGGCCGAAGGCGGGCAGTGCCGCGCGCTGGTGGCCGACGTGACGCAGTCGGCGCAGATCCAGGCCGTGGTGGCGCGGGTGCTGGACGAGGCCGGCCGCATCGACATCCTGCACAACAATGTGGGCATTACGGAAATGGGCGATCCCATCGAGGCGTCAGAGGAAAGCTGGCATCGGGTGCTGGACACCAACCTGACCGGCGTGTTCCTGACCTGCAAGCACGTGCTGCCGGCCATGCTGGCGCAAGGCGGCGGCTGCATCGTCAACATTTCGTCGCTGGCCTCGATTCAGGTCAACACCTATCCGTACACGTCCTACTACGCGGCCAAGGCGGGGCTGAACCACCTGACCCGGTCGCTGGCGGTGCGCTACGCGCCGGACAATATCCGCGTCAACGCGGTGCTGCCCGGCGTGATCGATACGCCGCTGATCTACCAGCAGATTGCCGGCCAGTTCCAGGATGTGGAGGAAATGCGCCGCCGCCGCAACGCCGCCAGCCCGATGGGCCGGATGGGCGACGCCTGGGACGTGGCGCATGCCGCCCTGTTCCTGGCCAGCGACGAGGCCAAATACATCACCGGCGTGTGCTTGCCGGTCGATGGCGGCAAGGCGTGCGCGGGGCGATAGCCGGGGTTGTGGCGCGGGGTGGGGTTGTGGCTGGGGCTGTGGCTGGGGCTGTGGCTGTAGCTGTAGCTGTAGCTGTGGTTGTGGTTGTGGTTGTGGTTGTGGCTGTGGTTGTGGTTGTGCCTGGGGTCGGGGCTGTGGTTGTGGCTGGGGCTGCGACCTGCCTGCGCTCAGGCGCGCGGCAGCAGATCCGCCGACAGTTCGGACGCGGCGCGTTGCAACGCGGCCACCACATCATGCAGCCGTGCCCCCGACAGCCGCGAGCGGATCGCCGCCACGCTCAGCGCGGCCACCACATTCTGTTCACGGTCGAATACCGGCACCCCCACGCCCAGCATGTCGGGGATGATGCGCCCCGGGTTCAGCGCATACCCCTGCTTGCGCGCGGCGGCGATGTCCTCGCGCAGCATGTCGGTGGACGGCAGGTCGGGCGCGGTGGTGGCGTCGTAACGAGCCAGCACGCGGTCGATATCGTCATTGGGCAAAAACGCCAGCAGCGCCAGGCTGCCCGCCCCCACGCCCAGCGGCCGCCGGTGGCCCACTTCCAGGGTCAGGATCTTGATGGGAAAGTCGCCCGTCTTGCGGTCCACGCACACCGCTTCGTGGCCCGAGCGCACCGATAGAAAGCTGGTATCGCCCGTAGACTGCGCCAGCCGCAACACGGCCGATTCGGCGATGGCCTTGATGCCATGGCGGCTTTCGGCAGCCAGGCCCAGGATGTAAGACTCGCGCCCCAGGCTATAGGTCTTTAGCTTGGGGTTCAGCGACAGGAAACCCTCTTGCAGCAAGGCCGACAGCATGCGGTGCGCGGTGGGCGGCGTCAGGCCGATGTCGCGCACGACATCGCTCAAGCCCACGCCACGCGCGGGCGCGGCGCCCACGTATTTCAACAGGCGCAGCACCCGGAAAATGCTTTGTGCGCCGCCCACCGAATCGGCGGCGCGCGGCGAGGCCGGCACGGAAGAACGCGCGGTGCTCATCGCGCGATCAGTGCAGCGTAGTGCCGTCGGGCGGCGTCTGGTTCAGGCCCAGCGCCGCTTCCCAGCTGCGCAGCGGCACGCAGGTCTGCAAGCGGACAATGGCGCGTTCGATCAACGCAGGATGCAGTTCATGGCCGACGTGGCTGGCGATATCGATAGTGGAATCGCCATGCAGCGCCTCCAGCCGCGCCTGGGCCGCCTGGATGTGGGACACGTTCATGATCGGGTCGTCGGCGCCATGCAGCAGGTGCAAGGTGGTGAATTGCGGGGCGGTCTTGGGCAATTGGGCATAGCGCCCCGAAAACGCAATGATGCGGCCGGCCATGCCGTCATGGGCCTGCACCAGTTCCAGCGCCATGATCGCGCCCTGCGAAAAGCCCGCGATCGCCGTGTCCGACTGCAATAGTTTGAAGCGGGCCTGCGCCTGGCGCACATAGGCTTCCAGGGGCGGCATGGCCGCCGCCACGCGTTCGGCGCGATTATCTTCGGTCACGCCGCGCACCGAAAACCACTGGCGCCCGGCGTTGCCGCCGTCAAAGGGCTCGAAACCTTGGGGCACCAGCACCGCCGCCGTCGGAAAGGCCGCGCGCACGGCCTGGGCCAAGGGCCGCAGGTTATCGGGCGACCCGCCCACGCCGTGCAGCAGGATGAACAACTGGCGCACGTCGACGCCCGCCTCGGGTAGGAATTCAAGAGATTCGGTAGATGCCATGAAACTGCTCCGTGCTGGCCCGGGCCGCTGGACTGCGCCGCGATGGCCGCATTGTAAAATGCGCGGCTTTACCGGTGGCGGCCTGCTTGGCGTTGGCGGCCGCGTGGCGACCGGTTGACGGTCGCCTGGCTGCCTGGTCGCCTGGTCGCCTGGTCGCCACCAGCGTGACCAGACCCCGCCCACCCCTTGCCTGAATGCCGCCACGGCGGCCCCTTGACCCCCGCAATGCAAACACAAACCCCCGATTCTGGCGCGACTCCCGCTAGCCGGAATCAGCTGCACCGCGTGCTCAAGGCGCGCCACCTGACGATGATAGCGCTGGGCGGAGCCATCGGCACCGGCCTGTTCGTGGCCTCGGGCGCGGCCATCGCGCAAGCCGGCCCGGGCGGCGCCCTGCTCGTCTACCTGGTGATCGGCCTGATGGTCTACTTCATCATGACCAGCCTGGGCGAGCTTGCCACCTTCATGCCGGTGTCCGGGTCGTTCTGCACCTATGCGTCGCGCTATGTAGACCCCGGCTTTGGCTTCGCGCTGGGATGGAATTTCTGGATCAGCTGGGCCACGGTCGTCGCCGTGGACGTGGTGGCCGCCCAATTGGTCATGGCGTACTGGCTGCCGGACACGCCGGGCTGGATATGGAGCGTGGCCTTTTTGGCACTGACCTTCGGGCTGAACGCGTTTTCGGCGCGCAGCTTCGGCGAGGCCGAATACTGGTTCGCCATCATCAAGGTGGTGGCGGTGCTGTGCTTTATCGCCGTCGGGCTGGGCATGCTGGTGGGCATCATCCACAGCGGCGATCAGGTCGGCCTGGTGAACTGGACCATCGGCGATGCGCCCTTCGTGGGCAACGCGGCCACCTGGGTCGGCGTGGCCATGGTGGTGGCCTATTCCTTCCAGGGCACCGAACTGGTGGGCGTGGCCGCCGGCGAATCCGAAAACCCGCGCCGCAACGTGCCGCGCGCCATCAACAACGTGTTCTGGCGCATCCTGCTTTTCTATGTGCTGGCCATTCTGATCATCGGCCTGCTGCTGCCCTATACCGACCCGCAACTGCTGCGCAACGAAGTGGAAGACATCGCCGTCAGCCCCTTCACGCTGGTGTTCCAGCATGCCGGCCTGCTGTCGGCCGCCACCGTGATGAACGCGGTGATCCTGACGTCGGTGCTGTCGGCGGGCAATTCGGGCATGTACGCCGCCACCCGCATGCTGTTCAACATGGCGGCCGAGGGCCAGGCGCCCGCGCTGTTCAAGCGGCTGACGCCTGGCGGCGTGCCGCTATACGCGCTGCTGGCCACCACGGCACTGGCCTGCCTGTGCCTGTTCAGCGTGGTCTACAGCCCCAAGGCCGTCTATATCTGGCTGCTGAATTTTGCGGGCATGACGGAATTCATCGTCTGGTTAAGCATCGCGATCAGCCATTACCGCTTTCGCCAGGGCTACGTGCGGCACGGCTACGACACGGCCGACCTGCCCTACAAGGCCGGCCTGTTCCCGTTTGGGCCGGTGCTGGCCTTTGTGCTGTGCCTGGTGGTGACGCTGGGCCAGAACTACCAGGCGTTCTTGCAGGATCGCATCGACTGGATCGGGGTGGTGTCCACGTATCTGGCCATTCCGCTGTTCCTGGCGCTGTGGATCGGGCATCGCGTGGTGAAGAAATCGCGCTGGGTGCGCTACGGCGACATGCGCTTTTACGGGCTGGATCTGGATCGGGGATAGGCCTGGCCGGACGGGCCGACACCCGAAAAGGGTGACAAAAGGGCAGCAAAGGGATCACCGAAGGGCGACAAAAAGGAAGCTACAATACTGTATATTCATACAGTAATGATGACTCCTGAACGCATCCATCCCGCGTTGTGGCGCGCCACCCAGTTGGCTAAAGGCGCCGCGCGCAACCTGCCTACCGGGCACGCTTCGCTTTCCGCCGAGCTGCCGGACGGCGGCTGGCCGCTGGGGTCTCTTATCGAACTGTTGACGCCGCATCCGGGCGTGGGCGAAATCCGCCTGCTGCGCCCGGCGCTGGCCCAGCTGGAAACGCGCCGCCCCATTGCGCTGGTCCAGCCGCCGCACGTGCCCCACATCGCCAGCTGGATGAGCTGGCGGCTGGACCCCCGGCAATTGCTGTGGGTGGCGCCGCAAAAACCCGTCGACACCCTGTGGGCAACGGAACAAATCCTGAAAAACGGCAGTTGCGGCGCCCTGATCTGCTGGTTGCCGCACGTGCGCCCCGAATCCCTGCGCCGCCTGCATCTGGCGGCCCAGGCCAGCGACCTGCTGTTCATTGCCATCCGCCCGGCCAGCGCCGCGCAAAACGCCACCCCCGCCCCGTTGCGGCTGGCGCTTGCGCCGGCCCCGGGCGGTTTATCCGTTCATATTCTGAAGCGCCGGGGGCCTGTCTGCGACACCCCGCTGTACGTGGGCCTGGAGCCCGGCGCGCTTACGCCGTCTTCTCCCCGCCATGCGCCTCTGGATCGCCGCCTTCCTGCGCTGCCTGCCGCTGGACGTACTACGCCCGCACTGGCCGCATGAGGGGCACGCGTTCGCCGTCCTGGACCAGGAACGCGTTGCCGCCCTCACCCCAGCCGCCCGCCAGGCCGGCGTCAAACCGGGCATGCGCCGCGCCGGCGCGGCCGTTATCGCCCCCCAGGTCGAGCTCTTGCCCCGCCAGCCCCAAGCCGAAGCCGACACCCTGCACGGCGCGGCGCTGGCGCTGCTGCAATACACCCCTGAAATTGCCCTGGGCGATGCCGACACCGTGCTGTTGAACGTGGGCGCCAGCCTGATGTTCTTTGGCGGCCCGCGCGCGCTTGCCCGGCGCATACGCGCCACCCTGCAAGCGCTGGACCTGCGCGTGTCGCTGGGCATGGCGCCCACGGCCCGGGGCGCCTGGCTGCTGGCGCATCGGGCCGGCCGCCGCATGCCCCGGCGCACGCTCACCCTGCCCACGCTGGCCCGCCGGCTGGACGCCCTGCCAGTGGCGCTGCTGCCCCAGGCGCAGGCGCGGCTGGACTGGCTGGGCGACATCGGCTGCCATACCCTGGCCGACCTGCGCGCCCTGCCGCGCGCCGGCCTGCAACGGCGCAGCGCGCCCGACCTTCTGCCGGCCCTGGACGCCGCCTATGGCCAGGCGCCCGAACTGTATCGCTGGATCGAACCGCCCAACCAGTTTTCCCGGCGCATCGAACTCATGGACTACGTCGAGCACACCGACGCCGTGCTGGCAGTGGCGCGCCGCCTGGCCGAGCAGCTGGGCGGCTGGCTTACCGCCCGGCAACTGGCGGTGCGCCGCGTGGTGCTCTGCATGGAACACGAACGCGGCCGCCATGCCCGCCCGCCCACCGAACTGGAACTGGCGCTGGCGCAGCCGGTCTGGCAGGCGCCGCAGATCTTGCACCTGCTGCGCGAAAAGCTGAACCACGTCACGCTGGAAGCGCCCGTCATCGCCGTATCGCTGCTGGCGCCCGACACCGTGGAACAGCCCGCCGTCAGCACCACCTTGTTTCCCGAGCCCGGCGGCACCGCGGCCGACCACGCCCGGCTGCTGGATCTGCTGGTGGCCCGGCTGGGTCGCGACCAGGTGCGCCATGCCCATCCCACGCCCGACCACCGCCCCGAAGCCGCCAATTCCTGGGGCGATGCGCTGGCCACCCCGCGCCCGCCCCAGCCCCTGCCGCCCTTGCTTGACCGCCCCTTCTGGCTGCTGGAAACGCCGCTGGCCTTGAAGCTGTCGGGTCATCGCCCCCAGTACGGCGGCCAGCCGCTGCGGCTGGTGCGCGGGCCGGAACGCATCGAAAGCGGCTGGTGGGACCCGGCCCTGACCGTGCGCGATTACTTCGTTGCCGAAGACGCGGCGGCGGCGCGCTACTGGATCTACCGCGAACGCGACGCCGAACACGCGCGCTGGTTCCTGCACGGGCTGTACGCTTAAGGCCGGCCCATGCAAGACGATCCCTACGACCCGTCCGACCCGGCCGACCCCGCCGACCCCGCCGCGTTGGCCACCCTGCCCGGCTACGCCGAGCTGCAATGCCAGTCGAACTTTTCCTTCCTGCAAGGCGCCTCGCACCCGGAAGAACTGGTCGCGCGCGCGGCGGAACTCGGCTACGCCGCGCTGGCGCTGACCGACGAATGCTCGCTGGCCGGCGTGGTTCGCGCCCACATGGAGGCCAAGACCCAGAAGCTGCCGCTGATCATCGGCGCCACGTTCCAGCTGCGCGCCGCGCCCGACGCCGCCCCGCTGGGCCTGACCCTGCTGGCGCAAACCCGCGAAGGCTACGGCAACCTGTCCGAACTCATCACGCTGGCCCGCACCCGCGCCCCCAAGGGCGAATACCGGCTGGCCCCCGAAGACCTGACCCACCCGCCCAAGGGCTACGAACACCTGCGCCAGTTACCGGAATGCCTGGCCATCCTGACGCCCGCCTACGGTACCGACGCCGACCGCCTGGCCGAGCAGGCGCGCTGGCTGGCACGCGTGTTTGCCAACCGCGCCTGGGTCGGCTTGAACCTGCTGTACCGGTCGCGCGACGACCAGCACCGCGCCGCCGTCGAACACGCCGCCCGCCAGGCCGAGCTGCCCGTCGTAGCGGTGGGCCAGGTGCAGATGCATGTGCGGTCGCGCAAGCCCCTGCACGACACGCTGGCCGGCATCCGCACCCGCCAGACCGTCGCCCAGTGCGGCTACGAATTGTCCGAAAATGCCGAGCAGCATCTGCGCACCCGCATGCGCCTGGCCAACCTGTATCCGCCCGACGCGCTGGCGCAGACCTTGGTGGTGGCGCGCCGCTGCGCGTTTTCGCTGGACGAACTGCGCTACGAATACCCCGACGAGGTCGTGCCGCCCGGCCACACGCCCGCCTCTTATCTGCGCCAGGAAACCCTGGCCGGCGCCGCCCGCCGCTTTCCTGCCGGCGTCCCGGAAAACGTCGAAGCCCAGATCGAAAAAGAACTCGACCTGATCGGCGAGCTGCACTACGAAGCGTATTTCCTGACCGTCTACGACATCGTCCAGTACGCGCGCAGCCAGGGCATCCTGTGCCAGGGCCGGGGGTCCGCCGCCAACTCCGCCGTCTGTTATTGCCTGGGCATCACCGCCGTCGATCCGGCCCGAGGCAACAACCTGTTTGAACGTTTCATCAGCAAGGAACGCAACGAACCTCCCGACATCGACGTGGACTTCGAACACCAGCGCCGTGAAGAAGTCATCCAATACATCTACGACAAATACGGACGCGACCGCGCCGCCCTGACCGCCGTGGTCATTTCGTACCGGCCGCGCAGTGTGTTGCGCGACACCGGCAGCGCGCTGGGCGTGGACCTGGGCGTCATCGACGCGGTGGCGCGCGCCCATCAATGGTGGGACGGCAAAAAGGAAATGCTGCGCACGCTGGGCACCTGCGGGCTGGACCCGGAATCGCGCGTGGCGCGGCAATGGGCGTCGCTGGCGCAAACCATGATGGGCTTTCCACGCCACCTGTCGCAGCATCCCGGCGGCTTTGTGATTTCACGCGGCAAGCTGTCGCGGCTGGTGCCCATTGAAAACGCCGCCATGCAGGACCGCAGCGTCGTGCAATGGGACAAAGACGACCTGGACGCGCTGAAACTGCTGAAAGTGGACGTGCTGGCGCTGGGCATGCTGTCCGCCCTGCGCCGCACGCTGGAACTGGCCGGCCAGCGCCGGGGCCGGCCGCTGGCGCTGCAAGACATACCCGAAGGCGACGAAGCCACCTACGACATGATCTGCGAGGCCGACACGGTGGGCGTGTTCCAGATCGAATCACGCGCGCAGATGACGATGCTGCCCCGCCTGCGTCCGCGCAAATACTACGACCTGGTCGTGCAGGTGGCCATCGTGCGCCCCGGCCCGATCCAGGGCGGCATGGTCCACCCCTACCTGCGCCGCCGCCAGGGCAAGGAAGCCGAAACCTATCCCAGCGAGAAGGTCCGAGGCGTGCTCAGCCGCACCATGGGCGTGCCGATCTTCCAGGAACAGGTGATGCAGATTGCCGTGGTGGCCGCCGGCTTCACCCCGGGCGAGGCCGACCAGTTGCGCCGCTCCATGGCCGCCTGGAAACGCAAGGGCGGCGTGGACAAATTCCGCATCAAGCTGGTGGGTGGCCTGCTGGCGCACGGCTACAAGCTGGAATTCGCCGAAGCGCTGTTCCGGCAGGTCGAGGGGTTTGGCGAATACGGGTTCCCGGAAAGCCATGCCGCCAGCTTCGCCCTGCTGGCGTACTTCAGTTCCTGGCTCAAGCGCCACGAACCCGAGGCCTTCCTGGCCGCCCTGCTCAATTCCCAACCCATGGGGTTCTACGCCCCCGCCCAACTGGTGCAGGACGCCCGCCGCCACGGCGTCTGTGTGCTGCCCGCCGACGTCACCGTCAGCGGCTGGGAATCCGCGTTGGAAACCCTGCCCGCCGACCACCCCGGCGCCCAGCGCCGCCCCCGCCCGCATTCGCCGCCTGCCGACCAGGCGCGCCCGGCCGTGCGGCTGGGTTTGAACTTGCTGCAAGGCATGCGCGAAGACGCCGCCCGGCGCATCGAACAGGCGCGCGCACAGGCGCCCTTTGCCGACACCGGCGACCTGGCCCGCCGCGCCACCCTGAACCGCCACGACCTGAACGTGCTGGCCGCCGGCGACGCGCTGCGCACGCTGGCCGGCCACCGCCGCCAAGCCAGCTGGGAAGCCGCCGCCAGCGTACAAAGCCGCGACCTGCTGCGCGACGCCGCCATCGTCGAAACGCAGGCCCCCCAGCTGTCGGCCCCGTCCGAAAGCCAGACCGTGGCCGCCGATTACCGCAGCCTGGGCCTGACGCTGCACAGCCACCCGGTCGCGCTGCTACGCCCCCAACTGGCCGCTCGCAACTTCCAACCCGCCGAGGTCCTGAACGGCTACCCCGACAAACGCGTCGCCCGCGCCTGCGGCATCGTCACCGTGCGCCAACGGCCACAAACCTCCAAGGGCGTCATCTTCGTAACCCTGGAAGACGAAACCGGCCCCGTCAACGTCGTCGTCCGTCCCGACCTGATCGAACGCCAACGCCGCGAACTACTCGGGGCCAAACTGCTGGGCGTCTACGGCACCTGGCAAAGCGTCGACGGCATCCGCCACCTGATCGCCCAACGCCTGGTGGACCTGTCCGACCTGCTGGGCGGCCTGGCGGCGCATAGCCGGAATTTTCATTGACGTCACCCGCTTGTCAAGCCCTCGAATCGGCATGCCCACGGGGCAAACCGACGCCAAAACCGATCGGATTTCCGGTGCTCGCTGATCCCTGATTACAGCGCGCCACGGCTGGTCTATCATGGCTTTTTCGTCGTCGAGTAGTTGTAAGGAGCTTTACATGATCCGCAAGCTGATCCCTTTCCTTCTGATTGCCAGCCTGACCGCATGCGCCAATACCGGGACGTCTTCGTCCGGCGCGTCGTCGGCATCCAGCTCCTCCAGCGCGTCTTCCTCTTCCGGCGCATCCAGCGCGTCCGGTGGCTCTACTTTCGGCGGCTCATCCTATGGCGGGTCGGCAGGCGGCTCGGCCATGCCGGGCTACGGCACCAAGACTTGCGATGCGGCCGCGCTGCAATCGCAGATCGGCCAAAAGGCCACGACCTCTACCATGGAAGACCTGCGTACCCGCAGCGGCAGCAGCACGGCGCGCATTTTGCGCCCCGGTCAACTCGTGACCATGGAATACAACGCCACCCGCTTGAACCTGATCGTGGATGACAAAGACGTCATGACCGCGATTCGCTGCGGCTGATCCGGCGGCATCCAAGGCAAGACGGCGCCGGCCGTCGCGCCCATCCCCGTCCCATTCCTCGCCATCCCCGCCCCTGCGGGCCGCCTCAGGCTGCGGGCGGCGTGGGTGGCACGTGGGGCAGGAATGCCCCCGCCACTTCGAACGCGCATTCCTCGCGCGCAATGTCGATCACCCGCGACACGATCGGGTTGACGATGTTTTTCTTGTGCACCGCGTAGTAATTGATCGTGGGCAGATCGGGCTGCACATTCAACTGGCACAGCGCGCCGCGCTCGACCAGCGGCGCAAAGTAGGCGCCAGGCAGATAGCTGATGCCCAGCCCCAGCATCGTCAACTGCGCCATCATCCCCAGGCTGTTGCAGGTCAACACCCGCTTGACGGGCAAACCCTGTTCCGCGAACCAGGCGTCATACAGATGCGACAGCGCGGAGTTGGTCGGCTGCGAAATCACCGGATACGGCGCCAGGTCCTGGGGTGACAAGCGCGCCTGGAAATCAATGTCCAGCGCGGGGCTGGCCATCCAGACGTTGGTGACGGCGCCCAGGTGCGTGCAGTCGTACTGGTAGCTCCAAAAAGGCCCCGGCATGATGGCCAGGTCCAACTGGTCTTGTTCCAGCCGTTCGTACAGCGTGATGCCACCGTCGATCTCGGGCATCAGCTGCACGCGCGGATAGCGCTGGCTGATCTGGTTGATCAGCCGCGCCAGCCAGGTCATGCCGACCAGTTCGGTCACGCCCAGCCGCACCACGCCTTCGAAACTGGCGGGGTCGGCCATGTTCTGGACGATGCGGCTGTTCAGGTCCAGCATCTCGCGCGCCAGTTCGAACAGCTTGCGGCCTTGCGGCGTCATCACCAGTTTCTTGGCGCGCCGCTCGAACAAGGGCGAGCCCGCAAAGGCTTCGAGTTCGCCCACCCGCTTGGCCACCGCCGATTGGGTCGTGTGCAGTTTTCGGGAAGATGCGCTGAAGCTGCCAAGTTCGGAGCTCCAGTAAAAAGCCTCTAGCTGTTTAAGGGTGTACATCGCGGCGGTCGAGGCGAAACGCATGGAAACCCTCACATTACCATCGCGGCAGGCGGCGCTAGCCGCGCGGATGCAGGATGTCGGCCAGGAAGCGCTGCGCGCGCGGATGAGACGGCGCGCTGAAAAAGCGCTCGGGCGTGTCCACCTCCAGGATCTCGCCGCCATCCATGAAAACGACGCGGTCGCAGACGTCGCGCGCGAAACCCATTTCGTGTGTCACGCAGACCATCGTCATGCCGTCCTTGGCCAAGCCCTTCATCACCTGCAACACCTCGCCCACCATTTCCGGGTCCAGCGCGCTGGTCGGCTCGTCGAACAACATCACCGGCGGCTGCAACGCCAACGCACGGGCAATCGCCACGCGTTGCTGCTGACCACCCGACAGCGAACCCGGATAGGCATCGATCTTGTTCAACAGCCCGACCCGTTCCAGCAAGGCACGCGCCAGTTCCACCGCCTGCTTGCGCGGCTGCTTGCGGATGTTGACCGGCGCGAAGATCACGTTTTCCAGCACGCTCATGTGCGGAAACAGGTTGAACTGCTGAAACACGAAACCGATCTTCTGGCGCAGCGCATTCAGGTTGGCGCCCTTTTGGTAGATGTCGGCCCCATCGATCAGGATGCGGCCTTTTTCGATGGGTTCCAGCCGGTTCACCGTGCGGATCATCGTCGACTTGCCCGAACCCGACGGCCCGCACACCACCAGCACTTCACCACGCGCTACCGACAGGTCGACATCCTTGAGCACGTGATGGTCGCCATACCACTTGTTCACTTTTTCAAGCTTGATCATGATTCTTTCCGTTAAGCCATGGCGCGCGAGCGGCGGATATGCAGGTCCAGCCAGCTCAAGCCGCGGCTCAGGCTGAAGCACACCAGGAAATAGATGATGGCCAGGATGCCGAACACTTGCAGCGGCTGCGTCAGCACCAGGTTGTTGATCTGGTTGGCGGCAAACGTCAGTTCATTGACGCTGATGACGTAGCCCAGCGACGTTTCCTTGATCGTGGACACGAACTGACTGGTCATGCTGGGCAACACGTTAAACAGCGCCTGCGGCAGCACCACCTTGCGCATCGTGGTCCAGTAACCCACGCCCAGCGACCGGGACGCCTCGATCTGGCCGCGCGGCACCGCCTCGATGCCAGACCGGATCACCTCCGACAGATAGGCGCTTTCGTAGACGACCAGCGCAAAAATCAGCGTCCAGAAACCGCTGACCACCTGCCCCGTCAGCTTGGGCACCACGAAGTACGCCCAGAAGATCAGCATCAGCAGCGGCATGCCGCGCACCATGTTGACCAGCGCCTTGCTGGCAACGCGCAGCGGGCCGAACGGGCTGACACGGGCCAGCGCAATCAGCAGCGCCAGCGGCAAGGACATCAGCAGCCCCAGCGCCGCCAGAATCAGCGTCAGCGCCAGACCGCCCAGGGGCCCGTTGGGGTATTGGCCGACCAGCAGCGTCGGCCAGTATTGCGACAGCAGATCAAGCACCGTGGCCTCCGCGATTCAAACGATAACGGGCGTAGATGCGCGACCCCACCGCCATGATCAGGAACGATCCCAGCAGGTACATGATCGTTGCCGCGCCGAAGGTGGCGAAGGTGCGATAGGTTTCGTTTTCGATCTCGCGCGCCTGGTAGGTCAGTTCCATCACGCCGATCGCCATCGCGACGCTGGTGTTCTTGAACAGCAGCAACGCGCGGCCGACCAAGGGCGGAATGGAAATGCGCAGCGCCTGCGGCACGATCACGAAGCGCATGCATTGCAGGTAGCTCGCGCCCAGCGCGCGCGCCGCCTCGAACTGGGTCCACGGTATGGCGCGCAGGCCGCTGCGGATGTCCTCGGCGATGTACGCGGCCGAGCCCAGCGCCAGCGCAATCGCCGCCAGCGACATCTCGGCGTTGTGATCGTAGAGCCACATTCGCAGCCCTTCGGGCAGCAGCTCGGGCATGCCGAAATACCAGAACAATACCTGCACCAACAGCGGCACGTTGCGGTGGTATTCGACATACGCGTCCACCACCCAGCGGCACGGCGCCAGGTTGGTGGCGCGCACCACCACCAGCGTCACCGCGATGGCGAAGGCCATGACCCACGCAACGAAGAACAGTTGCACGGTGACCACCATGCCGCTGAACAGCAGCTGGTATTGGGAAGCGTCTAGCAGGCTCATAAAGCGTCGGCCCCTGGCGGTTGCGCGGGCATCAGCCGGCGATGGGGCCGATCTTGAAACCGCGCTCCAGCTTGTAGGGGGTGGTCGGGCCGAACCACTTGTCGAACAGCTTGGCGGCCGCGCCCGAGCTTTCGGCTTCGTCCAGGGCCTGGTTCACCGTTTGCAGCATGCGCGGCTCGGACTTGCGCACGCCCAGGCCCCAGGGTTCGTCGAACACCGACTTGGCAATCACGCTGACGGGCGCCGTGGGCGGGCTTTGCAGCACCAGCCGCACCAGCACCAGTTCAGAGGCAAACTGCGCGTCCACCTTCTTTTGCTGCAAGGCCAGATACGTAGCCGAACTGTCGCCATAACCGATCACCTGCGACTTGTTCAGGATGCGCTTGATCTCGCGTTCCGAGCTGGAACCCTTGGTGGCGCCGATGCGGCGGCCGTTCAGCGCGTCAATCGAATCAAAGCCCGAATCCTTGCGCACCAGCAGCTTTTGCGGGCTGACGTAGTAGGCGTGGCTGAACGCGATCTGTTCGGCGCGATCCGGCGAATAACCCAGGTTGGCGGCCAGGATGTCCACGCGCCCTTCGTTCAGCTCCGGCACGCGCGCCGCCACCGACAGCAGCTTGTAGCTGATCTTCACGCCCAGCTTGTCGGCAACCAGTTTGCACACGTCCACGTCATAGCCCACCAACTGGCGCGTGGCGCCGTCCTGGAAGCTGAACGGCTGCGACGTGCCCAGCGTGCCGCAAACCAGTTCGCCGCGCGCCTTGATGTCGTCGACCTGATCTGCTTGCGCGGCAGCGCCGACGGCCAACGTGGCCAGGCCCAGGCAAGCTGCAAAAAAAGTATGACGTTTCATGGATGATTCCCCTTGTATGTTGTGTTGGTCAAACGGCATTCACGACAGCTTGGCGCAGGCCTCGCGGATCGCGGCACATCCTTGCTTGATATCGTCCATCGACGCCGCGAACGACAAACGGAACGTGCCCGGCGCGCCATAGGCGTTGCCGTCGATCACGGCCACGCCCGCTTCGCGCAGCAGGTAGTGCGTCAAGTCGGTGTCGGTGGCGATCACCTCGCCCGAGGGCGTCTTCTTGCCCAGCAGGCCCGAGCAATCCGGGAACACATAGAACGCGCCTTGCGGCACCACGATGGTCAGCCCCGGCGCGCCGGACAGCTCGGCCACGGCCAGGTCGCGGCGTTGCTGGAAGATGCGCGCAAATTCCGCCACACAATCCTGCGGACCGGACAGCGCTTCCAGCGCCGCCGCCTGGCTGACGGACGACGCGCCGGACGTGCTTTGCGATTGCAGTATCGCCATCGCCTTGATCAATTCGTCGGGCCCGGCGCCATAGCCGATGCGCCAGCCCGTCATGGCGTACGCCTTGGACACGCCGTTGACCACCAGCGTGCGGTCAGCCAGCTCGGGCGCCACCTGCAACGGATGCACCGTCGGTTCACCCGTGAAATTCAGGCGGGCGTAGATGTCGTCCGTCATCAACCACACGTGCGGATGGCGCTTGAGCACATCGGTCAACCCGCGCAATTCCTCGGCGGTATAGACCGACCCCGTGGGGTTGCTGGGCGCGTTCATCATCAGCCACTTGGTGCGCGGCGTGATGGCGGCTTCCAGCGCCAGCGGCGTGACCTTGTAGTCCGACGCGGGAGACGTCGTCACCGCCACCGGCACGCCGCCATTGACCAGCACCATATCCGGGTACGACACCCAGAACGGGGCGGGAATCAGAACCTCGTCGCCGTCATTGAGCGTGGCAGCCAGACCATTGAAAATCACTTGCTTGGCGCCGGTGCTGACGATGATCCGCGCCACGGGATAGTCCACGCCGGTCGCATCCAGCAACTGCGCGCGCGCGGCCCGGCGCAACGCCACGGTGCCCTGCGCGGGCGGGTACTTGGTTTCGCCCCGGTTCATCGCGGCGGTGGCCGCCTGGCGGATATGTTCGGGCGTTGAAAAATCAGGCTCGCCTATGGTCAGGTCGATAATGCGACGGCCCTGTTCGCGCAGCTGCGCAATGATGGCGCGCGCGGCAACGCTGGGCGACAGCTTGATGCGCTTGATGCGGTCGGCAATGATGCTCATTGTGCACCCCCGGTTTTTTCAAGAATGGTCTTGGCCAACCAGGGTTTGGTGTACGTGCCCGCGCGCAGCTTTTCCTTGGCGACGGCTTCGTCGGCTTCTTTCTTTTGCGCCAATGCCAGCACGGCGGCCGCGTGTTCGGCGGGAATCACCACCACGCCATCGGCATCGCCCACGACGACATCCCCGGCGTGGACCACCTGCCCGCCGACCGATACCGCCACATTGATTTCGCCCGGGCCGTCCTTGTAGGGGCCTTTGTGCGCAACGCCGCGCGCGAAGCAGCCGAATTCACCCTGGCCGAAGACGTCCACATCGCGCACCGCGCCGTCGATGACAAAGCCCGCGATGCCGCGCGACTGCGCATCCATCATCATCAGTTCGCCGACCAGCGCGTTGCTGGTGTCGCCGGCGCCATCGACCACGATGACGTCGCCTGCCCCGCCCATGGAAATTGCCTGATGGATCATCAGGTTATCGCCCGGCCGCGTCTTCACGGTCAGCGCCAGGCCGACCATGCGGCGCGTGCCGCCGTGCATCGGACGCAAGTCCGCCACGCCGTAAAGGCGGTTCATGCAGTCGCTGATCTGGGCCGAGCCGATATCGGCAAAGCCGGCCAGTACGTCGGCGGCCACGGCCGGGGCCGACCGGGAAAGAATGCGAAATCCGATGGGAGTCATAAGAAAGTCGATGGGGGTGGATGCGTCTAGCGGTTAAGCGAATACGCATTACAAGGCCCCGGCCGCCTTTCCTCAAAACGATATAAATTCCCAGCCGGCCACGAATTTTTTTCTTATATCCGGACGTTAAGGGTTATCCCTTCCCCTGATCAACCCGGGCCAATCCCCGTCAATCATCCCCGCCGTTGCTCGCGCCCCGCGCCTCGGACAGCGCGATCGTCAGGTGCATGACCTTCTTTTTCAGCTGATCGCGTTCTTCGGTCACGCGCGCCAACACCCCGCGCAGGCGGGCCACTTCGGCGGGCAGATCCGCGATGTGCTCGATGGGGACTTCGGGCGGGGCTTCGCGCGGCGGCGGGGCCTTGGCCAGACGCACTTCGCGGGCGGCCTGTTGCAGCTCTTTCTTGCCGCCGGCCACCGCTGCGGCCTGACGCTCGGGCGGCAACGAGGCCACCGCCGCCGCCGCGTTGATCGAAATGGCGCCCTCTTTCACGGCGCGCACCAGTTCGGGCGCGGCGTCCTTCTGGATTTTTTCGATCTGGCCCAGCGTATTGCTGCTGATGCGCGCGGCGCGCGCCAATGCCTGGCGGCTGGGCACGGGCGGCGTCCACGAGATATTGGGCGGCAGGCGCGGCGCGCCATCCACGCTGGGCGGCGCGTCGGATTCGTCCCAGGGCGGGGACCCGTCCTCCGCTTCGCCTTCCGGCGGCGTCGCGGCTTCCGGCGGCGTGCGCGCCAGCAGGATTTCTTTTTTGCGCAGCGCCAGCACGCCGCGCTGAAAGTCCGACACGCTGCGTCGGCCCAGGTGGTTTTCAATCATCCACAGGTGCACGTCTTCCATCGACTTGAACGTGGTGTTCTGACGCGTCTGAAATTCGATGCCGTGCTTCTTGCACAAGGCATAACGGTTGTGGCCGTCCACCAGCAGGTCGCCCCACAGCACCAGCGCGTCGCGGCACCCCTCGGCAAGCAGGCTGCGCTCCAGTGCCTCGTGCTCGTCTTCGGTCAAAGGGTCTATATAGGCGCGCAGGCCCTCGTCAATCCTGATTTCCATGGTGTCCAATTGGTTTATCTTGCCAAGCAGTGCTACGTCAGCCCCTGGCCACGCAGCAGATCCTGAACCGCCGCCAGCCGTGCCACCGGGTCCGCAAGGCCCAGCAGCCGGGCCTTGTCGTCCGGCGGCAAGGGCAGCAGTTCGCACCAGCGATCCGCCACCCAGCCGCTGTCGTCCAGCCGGAACGGCGGCGCAAGCGGCATCCTGTCTGGCGGCACGCCCTCTTGCTGCCATTGCGCCACCAGCCGTCCCAAGGCATCGGCACTGGGCTGCATGGACGCCGGCACGGGCGTGGGCGGGTCGTCGGCGATGGGCTCGGTCTGGCCCATCCACAGGCCGTATTTTGCCACCTTGCTGGACAACAGCCGGAACCGGCTGCCGCCAATACAGCGCACTTGCAGCAACGCGGGCATGGGCGCCTCCCACGCCACCACGCGCGCCAGCGTGCCGACCGGAGCCAGGGTCTCAACGCCCTCTGGCGAACGCACTTCGCTACCAGCCAGCAAACCCACCACGCCAAACTCGCTGCCCTCCGCGATGCAGCGGCGGATCATATCCAGATAGCGCACCTCGAAGATGCGCAGGTGCAGCACGCCGGCGGGAAACAGCGCGTTGGATAAGGGAAACAGCGGAATCAGCGCCATGGCCGGCTCCTATTTGATGTCGAAGGCGGCGTCCACCGGCACCTGCATGGCCGTCACCATGGCGTTGGTCTGCGCCGCCATGCCGATCACCGCCAGCAATTCGGCGTGCTGGCCGGGGGTCATTCCCTTGGCCTTGGCGGACGCCGTATGCGAATGCACGCAGTAAGAGCAGCCGTTGGCCGTGGACACGGCAATGTAGATCATCTCGCGCACCACAGGCGGCAGTTCGCCCTCGGCGACCATGACCTGTTTAAGCTGCGACCACACGCGCTGCAATTGCGCCGGGTCGTTGGCCAGCGCGCGCCAGAAGTTGTTCACGAAGTCCGACTTGCGCGTGGATCGGATGTCTTCAAACACCGCCCACGCTTCGGGGCTTTTGCGGACCTCGTCGTCCGTCAGCAGTTTTACCGTGCTCATGTCGCCATTCCTTTATGAAGCCGCCCGGCATCCTTCCCAACCGGCTACAGTGCGTAGGTTGCCGGGCCGTGCGGTATTGCGGGTCGGGCCTTCCATCATAGTGCGACGGCGTTTCTTGCAGCTGTCCGCCGTAGAACCAGGAACCATCATGCCCCAGCTATCCGCCTATCTCAGCTTTGACGGCAACTGCGCCGACGCCATGCGCTTTTACGAGCGTGTGCTGGGCGGACGCCTTGACGCCCTGATCCGCTACGCCGACGCGCCCGCCGATGCCGCCATGCCCGCCCTGTCCCCCGAGGACGCCGACCGCATCATGGTCGCCCGGCTGGCGCTGGACGAGCAGACGCTGCTGGGCAGCGACGCCACCAGCGGCCACCCGTACACAGGCAAGAAAGGCATGGCGCTGGCGCTGCTGTACCCGACAGTGTCGGATGCCCAGCGGGTATTTGACCAACTGGCCGAAGGCGGCAACGTGACCATGCCGCTGCAAAAAACGTTCTGGGCCGAGGCATACGGCGCGCTGGTGGACCGCTACGGTACGCGCTGGATGGTCAGCGGCGGCAAGATGACGCACTGATCCGCAAAAGCGCGCAGGCGGACGCACCGGCCCACGTGGCCTTTGATAAGTTTTGCAATTGCCCGCCGAGCCTTGCAGTACTCTGGCAGCGCGCCTTTTTACAGGAAGCGCCCGCCATGACTTTTCTAGCCAGCGCCACGCTGCTTCGCCGCCGAGACGGCCATGAAGCCCGCGTCACCTTCGTCGAGCTGTTCTTTGACCTGGTCTACGTCTTTGCCGTCACCCAGCTCTCGCACAGCCTGCTGCATGACCTGACCTTGATGGGCGCGGTGCACGCGCTGGTGCTGTGGTTCGCCGTCTGGCTGGGATGGCAGTACACGTGCTGGGTCACCAACTGGTTCGACCCCGACGCCATCCCCATGCGCGTCATGCTGTTCGCGGTGATGCTGGTCGGCCTGATCGCCGCCGCCGTGCTGCCGGACGCGTTCGGGGAAAACGGGCTGATCTTCGCCATCTGCTATGCCTTGATCCAGGTCGGGCGCACGGTGTTCATCGTGCTGCACCTGGGGCGCAACCATCCGCTGGCCGACAACTTCCGCCGCATGCTGGGCTGGCTGTGCATCTCGGCGGTGTTGTGGATCGCGGGCGGCCTGGCCTCCGGCGAAGCGCGCCTGGCGCTGTGGATACTGGCCGTGGCCTGCGAATATATTTCGCCCATGTTCGGGTTCCGGCTGCCCGGCCTGGGCCGCTCTTACACCAGCGACTGGACCATCGAGGGCGGCCATATTGCCGAACGCTGCCAGCTGTTCGTCATCGTGGCGCTGGGCGAAACGTTGTTGATCACGGGCGCCACGCTGGGCGGCCGTGGCCATTGGGACATCCCCACGCTGATCGCGCTGCTGGCCGCCTTCCTGGGAACGGCCGCCATGTGGTGGGTGTATTTCGACACCAGCAGCAAGGACGGCAGCCACGCCATCGTGCATTCCAGCGACCCGGGCCGCATGGGCGCCATCTTCCACTATGTGCACGTGATTTTGATCGCGGGCGTGATCGTGTCGGCGGTGGCCAACGAATTGGTCATCCTGCACCCCGATGGCCGCATCACCACGCCGGCGGCCGCCGCATTGCTGGGCGGGCCGGCGCTGTACCTGCTGGGCAACGGCATCTACAAGACGGTGGTGTACGCGCGCTTTCCGTTATCGCACCTGGCCGGGCTGGTGTTGCTGGCGGTGCTGGCGCCGGTGTCTACCGTTACCGACAACCTGATGGTGGGCGGGCTGACCACGCTGATCATGGTGTTGGTGGCCGTGTGGGAAAGCGTGTCGCGGCGCCGGGCGGCCTCGCCCGTCACCGTGTAGCCGTCCGGTGCGCGAGCACTGGCGGGGCCTTGCGACGAAGCTGTCGCCGCACAGACCCGCGCGTCCGCCGATGCCGCAACGCAGCGTCACACGCCCGGGCGATGCAGCGCCAGCACCTCGTGCAGCGACTGCGCCGCGCGTTGCAGCACCGGCACGGCGCGCAGCAAGTCATCCAGCATCACGCGCGCCGTGGGCGCGTGGCAGGCCACCGCCGCCACCACGCGGTCCTCGGCGTCTCTTATCGGCACCGCCACCGCGCTCATGCCGCGCACGAATTCCTCGTTATCGATGCCGATGCCGCGCGCGGCCAGGCGTTCCAGTTCCTCGTCCAGCTTCGTCGGGTCCGTGAAGGTGCGCGGCGTGTTGCGCGTCAGCGGCAGCCGCGCCAGCACCCGGCCTCGTTCCAGCCGGCTCATTGACGCCAGAAACAGCTTGCCGCTGGCGGTGCAGTGCATCGGCACATGGCTGCCCACCGCGAAGAACAGCCGCAGGGGCTCCGACGTTTCCACGCGTTCCATATAGACCACGCGGTCGCCGTCAGGCGCGGTCAAGTTGCAGGTCTCGCCAAGCGTGCCCACCAGCTGGGCCAGCACGGCACGGCAGGCACGGGTGAACGCCGAGGCGCTCAGCGTGGCCAGCGCCAGCGATGTGGCTTGCGGCCCCGGCACATAGCCCTGCTCGGTCGGCGTGGCCGCCACGAAGCCGGCGCGCTGCATCGCCGCCAGCAAGCGCATCAAGGTGGTCTTGGGCATGTCCAGCCGCTGTGCCAGCTGCGCCAACGTGGGTGGATGCTGGGCGCGCGCAAGATGGTCCAGCACCAGCAACGCCCGTAACGAGCGCGCGGCCTCTTGCTGTTGATGTTGGTGCTGCTGTTGCTGGTGCCCGGACGCCGGCTGCCCGGACGCCGGATGCCCGGACGCCGACGGCTCCGGCGCCGATGCTGCACTGCGATTTTGAAACCGAAGTTGCATGTTCCGTTCCATTTGTCCGCCCCCACGCGTGTTGTGCTTTGTTGTACGCGCCCGCTTCCTAGAATCGCCACAGATGCCAGCCGGGTGCGCAACGCAAACCGGCCGGATCAAACCAGTATATAAGTGCGTCCCGCCGCGACAAGCAGGGAAAACGCGCCGTCACCATTGCTTGCGAACACGGTGACGTCAGTCGCGACGGCGATGCGACGACAGGGAGACAAGGCGATATGTCCGATACCGTGGATGTCATCGTGGTGGGCGCCGGCTCGGCCGGATGTGTGATGGCCAATCGGCTTAGCGCCAATGGCGCGCACGCCGTCTGCCTGCTGGAAGCGGGCCCCCGGGATACCTACCCGTGGATCCACATCCCCATCGGCTACGGCAAGACCATGTTCCACAAAGTGGTGAACTGGGGCTACTACACCGACCCCGATCCCAACATGCTGGGCCGGCGCATCTACTGGCCGCGCGGCCGCACGCTTGGCGGCTCCAGCGCCATCAACGGCCTGATCTACATTCGTGGCCAGCGCGCCGACTACGACGCCTGGGAACGCGCGGGCAACCCCGGCTGGGGCTGGGACGACTGCCTGCCCTACTTTCGCAAACTGGAAGACAACGACCTGGGCGCGGGGCCGACCCGGGGCGTGAACGGCCCCTTGAGCGCCACGTCCATCAAGACGCCCCACCCGCTGGTCGAAGCGATGATCGCCGCCGCGCGGACCATGGGCGTGCCCCCCGTGCAGGACTTCAACACGGGCGAGCAAGAAGGCGTGGGCTACTACCAGCTGACCACGCGGCGCGGCCGCCGCTGCTCCACCGCCGTGGCCTATCTGCGGCCCGCGCGGGACCGGCCCAATCTGCGCGTGGAAACCGATGCGCATGCCATGGCCATCCTGTTCGAAGGCGGACGCGCCTGCGGGGTGCGATACCGGCAAGGCGGGCAAGTGCGCACGCTGCGCGCGAGGCGCGAAGTGGTGCTGTGCGCGGGCGCGCTGCAATCGCCCCAGCTGCTGCAACTGTCCGGCGTGGGCTCGGCCGCGCTGCTGCGCCAGTTCGGCATCCGCGTCGTGCGCGACCTGCCCGGCGTGGGCGAAAACCTGCAAGACCATCTTCAGATCCGCCTGATCTACGAAACCACCCGGCCCATCACCACCAACGACCAGCTGCGCAGCCTGCACGGGCGCGTGGGCATGGGCTTGCAATGGCTGCTGTTCCGAAGCGGCCCGCTGGCGGTCGGCATCAATCAGGGCGGACTGTTCTGCCGGGTCGACCCCGCCAGCCGCACGCCGGACACGCAATACCACTTCGCCACCTTGTCCGCCGACATGGCCGGCGGCAAGGTGCACCCCTTTTCCGGATGCACGTATTCGGTCTGCCAGTTGCGCCCGTCATCGCGCGGTTACGTGCGGCTGCGCGCGGCCGACCCGTTCGAACCGCCGTCGATGCAACCCAACTACCTGTCCACGGAATTGGACCGCCGCATGACCGTGGCCGCCGTCAAGCATGCGCGGCTATTGGCGGCAACCGAACCGCTGGCGTCGCTGATGAAGCGCGAATTCCGGCCCGGCCCCAACGTACGCACCGACGACGAGATCCTGCATTTCTGCCGCGAATACGGCGCCACCATCTTTCACCCATCGGGCACCGCCAAGATGGGTCCGCGCAGCGACCCGCTGGCGGTGGTTGACGAACGCCTGCGCGTGCACGGCGTGCAGGGCCTGCGGGTGGTGGACTGTTCGGTGATGCCCACGCTGGTATCGGGCAACACCAACGCGCCCGTGGTGATGTTGGCCGAACGCGCGGCGGATTTCATGCTGGAGGATTTCAAGCTGGCGCGGCGGCGGGCGGATCTGGTCGCGGCTTGATGTACTGGCGGCTTGCTGTACTGGCGGCTGATTTTGCGGCCGCGCGTTTTAAGCAATCAACAAGGATGTGAACGACGAACCTGAAGTCAGACCGGCACGCGGGCGACAACAGAAGCGCCCCCGCCTTCACCAAAGGAGACTGCAATGTCCAAGCAAAACGAAGCCGCGGTACGCAAGGTCGTCACCGCATCGTTGATCGGCGCCACCATCGAGTGGTACGACTTCTTTCTTTACGGTGTCGTGGCGGGCATCGTGTTCAACAAGCTGTACTTCCCCACGGGCGACCCGCTGGTATCCACCATGCTGGCCTACACCACCTTCGCGGTGGGCTTTGTGACGCGGCCGCTGGGCGGGCTGATCTTCGGCCACTTTGGCGACCGCATCGGGCGCAAGAGCATGCTGGTGATGACGCTGATGATCATGGGCGTGTCCACCTTCCTGATCGGCCTGGTGCCCACCTACGAAACCATCGGGCTATGGGCGCCCATCCTGTTGCTGCTGCTGCGCGTGTTCCAGGGCATCGGCCTGGGCGGCGAATGGGGCGGCGCGGTGTTGATGGCCTATGAATACGCGCCACCGGGCAAAAAGGGATTTTACGCGTCGCTGCCGCAGATCGGTCTGGCGATCGGCCTGTGCCTGGCCTCGGGCACCGTGGCGCTCTTGTCCACCTTGCTGACCGACGAACAGTTCATGGCCTGGGGCTGGCGCGTCGCCTTCCTGGCGTCCGCCGCCATGGTGATGGTGGGCATGTACATCCGGCTGAACATCAAGGAAACGCCCGAGTTCACGGCGGTCAAGGCCAACAATGCCGAAAGCCGCATTCCGTTTTTCGACATGCTCAAGCGTTACCCGGGCAACGTCTTCAAAGGCATGGGCGCGCGGTATATCGACGGCGTGTTCTTTAACGTGTTCGGCGTGTTTTCGATTTCGTACCTGACGCAAACCGTGCAGATCACGCGCACCGAGGCGCTGACGGGTGTGATGGCCGCCGCGCTGGTGATGTGCTTTTTCATTCCGTTCTTCGGCCGCCTGTCCGACCGCATCGGTCGCACCCGCGTGTACTTCTGGGGCTCGCTGATTACCGCGCTGGCGTCCTTCCCCGGCTTCTGGCTGATGCTGAACAGCCAGGGCAGCGTCATGCTGATCTGGCTGGCCATCATCATCCCGTTCGGCATCTTCTACGCCGCCGTGTACGGCCCCGAGGCAGCGCTGTTCTGCGAGCTGTTCGACGCCAAGGTCCGCTACACCGGAATTTCGTTCGTGTATCAGTTCTCGGGTATCTTCGCGTCCGGCATCACGCCCATCATCGCCACCGCGCTGCTCAAGACGGGCGGCGGGCAGCCGTGGCTGATCTGCCTGTACGTGCTGTTCGCCGGCGCGGTCTCGGCATGGTGCGCGTGGCTGATCGGACGCGGCAAGCCGGTGACCGAAGCCACCGGCAACACGGCGCCGCCGATTCCCGGCGCGGGATGGCGCAAGGCGTGAGGACAGGCCGCCTGGGATACGGTCGACCCAGGCGGCCTGATTGCGTTGCCTACCGCACAGCGGGGTCGGCGCTGGTGGCCGCCGCCCCGCCGGCGCCGGCATGCGGCGCCTGCACGCCGGGCCAGCCGCCGCCCAGCGCCTTGAACAAGGTCGCCAGCGCAATCTGCCGCTGCGTGCTGATGTCGATGTACGTCAACTGGTCGGTGAAGGCGCTGCGCTGCGCATCCAGATAGCGCAGATGGCTGTCGACGCCGCCGCGATACCGCGCTTCAGACAAGCGCATCGCTTCCTGGCTGGACTCGGCCAAGGCGCGGCGCGACGCGGCCTCGCGTTGCAGGGTGTCGGTGGCGGCCAGGGCATCGGCCACTTCCTTGAATGCCGTCTGGATGGTGGCTTCGTACTTGGCCACCGCGATGTCCTTGCGCACCGTCGCCAGGTCCAGGTTGGCCACATTGCGCCCGCCCGAGAAGATCGGCAAGGTGATCTGCGGCATGAACGACCACGCGCGCTGCCCGCCGTCGAACAAATTGGACAGGTCCGCGCTGGACGAGCCGTACAGGCCGGTCAGCGTGATGCTGGGAAAGAACGCCGCGCGCGCCGCGCCGATGCTGGCATTGCGCGAGCGCAGTTCGTGTTCGGCGGCCAGAATGTCCGGCCGGCGCTCCAGCAATTCGGACGGCGCGCCCGCCGCGATGTCCTGCACCAACACGTTGGACGTGGCCAGCTGCGCGGGCAGATACGGGCGCAGGTCGTTCACGCCCACCAACAGGCCCAGCGCGTTGCCTGCCTGGCGCACTTCGCGTTCCATGCGCTCGCGTTCGGCGCGCGCCTGCTCGGTCAGGCCCAGCGCTTCCTGATAATCCAGCGCCGTGGCGGTGCCGGCTTCGCGCCGCTTGACGATCAGGTTGAGCGACGCCTCGCGGCTGGCCAGCGTTTGTTCGGTGAGCTGCATCTTGCGCATCGCGCTGTCACGCGTCAGATACGCCTGGATCACCTCGGCCACCAGGCTGATGCGCGTAGCGTGCGCGGATTCCTCGGTGGCCAGATACGTTTGCAGCGCCGCATCCGACAGGCTGCGCACACGGCCAAACAGGTCGATCTCGAACGAGGTCAGCCCGATGCCGGCCTGATAGCTGCTCTGCACGGCGGAATTGCCCGTGCTGTTCAGGTCGCCCGGCACCCGCTGGCGCGTGCCCGACCCTTGCGCGTTGATACCCGGCAGCCGGTCGGCGCGCTCGATGCGGTACTGCGCCCGGGCCGCTTCGATATTCAGCACCGCCTGGCGCAGGTCACGGTTGTTGTCCAATGCCAGGGCCACCAGCTGCCGCAACGCATCGTCGGTGACGAAAGTCTGCCAATCCAGCGTGCCGGCGGCTGAGGGGGCGGCATTGGCCGAAACCCCGTCCGATGCCTGGCCAGCCGGGTTCCCGTCAGCCGGGAACTGGGTCGGAATCGGCGCGTCCGGCCGTTGGTAGACCGGCGCCATCGAGCACCCGGCCAGCGCCGCCGTCAAGAGCAGCGCGCCCAGGCTGCGGGGATAAAAAGTTTGCATCATCACGTTCACTCCTGGGTCGCGCGCTGGGCGGGCAAGGCGTCCGGGGCGGGCTGCCCACCTTTCTTGCGCAGCAGCGACAGCACCCAGACAAAGAAAATGGGCACGAAAATCACACCCAGCAAGGTGGCGGTCAGCATGCCGCCGATCACGCCCACGCCCAGGGCGCGCTGGCTGGCCGCGCCCGCACCGCTGGCCAGCGCCAGCGGCACCACGCCCAGGATGAACGCCAGCGACGTCATCACGATGGGGCGAAAACGCAGCTTGGCGGCCTGGATGGCGGCGTCCGCCAGCGAGTGACCCTGTTCAAGCAGGCTCTTGGCAAACTCCACGATCAGGATCGCGTTCTTGGCCGCCAGGCCGATGATGGTGATCAGGCCCACCTTGAAGTACACGTCGTTGGACATGCCCAGCACCGTCACCGCCAACACCGAACCCAGCGCGCCGATCGGCACGATCAGCATCACGGATGCCGGAATGGCCCAGCTTTCGTACAGCGCGACCATCAGCAGGAACACCACCAGGAACGCCAGCGCAAACAACATGGGCGCCTGCGCCCCGGCAAACTTTTCCTGATAGGACAAGCCCGTCCATTCGTAGCCGATGCCATTGGGCAATTCGGAAACGATCTTTTCAATGACGGCCATGGCCTCGCCCGTGCTGTGCCCCGGCATCGCGTCACCCGCGATCTTGAACGCCGGGTAGCCGTTGTAGCGGGAAATCTGCACCGGGCCGTTTTCCCAATCGGTCTTGACGAAGGCCGACAAGGGCACCATGCCGCCCGACTTGTTCGGCACGTTCAGCATCAGGATGCTTTCGGGCGTCATGCGGTCGCGCACGTCGGCCTGCACCACCACGCGCTGCAAGCGCCCGGCGTTGGCAAAGTCGTTGACGGTTGCCGAGCCATAAGCGGACGAAATCGCGGTGCTGATCGTGTCAAAGCCCACGCCCAGCGCCTCGGCCTTCTGGCGGTCAATGTCCAGGCGCAACTGCGGCGCGTCGGCCAGGCCTTCCATCATGGCGTACGCGATAACAGGCGAACTGTTGGCCTTGGCCAGCAGCTGGTTGCGCGCATCGGTCAGCGCCTGGCGTCCCAGCCCGCCCCGGTCTTGCAGGCGCAGCGCAAACCCGCCCGAATTACCCAGGCCGTCGATGGGCGGCGGGTTCACCGCCATGATCGAGCCGTCGTCAATCGCCGCGAAGCGCTGGTTCACGCTTGCGGCCACATCGGACGCGGCTTGGCCCTTGCCACGCTCGGACCAGTCCTTCAGCGTGGGAAAGGCAATGCCCGCGTTCTGGCCGGTGCCCGAAAAGCTGAAGCCCATCACGGTGAAGGCGTCGCCCATTGCGTCCAGCGACATCAGGTGCTGCTCGACGTCCGCCACGACCTTGTCGGTGCGCTTGTAGGTGGCGCCCGGGGGCAATTGCACGTCCACGATGACGTAGCCCTGGTCTTCGGCCGGCACGAAGGATTCCGGCACGCGCACATACAGCACGGCCAGCACCGCCACGATCGCGACGTAGATCACCATATAGCGGCCGGTGCGCTTGACCAGGCGCGAGTTCAAGGCTTCGAAGCGGCCGGTCAGGCGGTTGAACATGCGGTTGAAGCCGCCAAAGAAGCCCTTCTTTTCTTCGTGGTGCCCCTTGGGGATGGGCTTGAGGAACGTGGCGCACAGGGCGGGCGTAAAGGTCAGCGCCAAGAAGCCCGAGAACAGGATCGACACCGCCAACGACAGCGAAAACTGTTGGTAGATCACGCCGACCGAACCGCTCATGAAGGCCAGCGGCAGGAACACGGCGGACAACACCAACGTGATACCGACGATGGCGCCCGACACCTGCTCCATCGCCTTGATGGTGGCCTCACGCGGCGGCAGGCCCTCTTCGGCCATGATGCGTTCCACGTTTTCGACCACCACGATGGCGTCGTCCACCAGGATGCCGATGGCCAGCACCATGCCGAACATCGTCATCATGTTGACCGAGAAGCCCAGCACCGACATCACCGCGAACGTGCCCAGCAGGCACACCGGTACGACGATGGTGGGAATCAGCGTGTAGCGGAAATTCTGCAAGAACAGGAACATCACCAGGAACACCAGCACCATGGCTTCCAGCAAGGTGTGCACCACCTTGGTGATAGCCACGCTGACGAACTGCGACGTATCGAACGGCACCGAGAATTCAACGTCCTCGGGAAACGAGGCGGACAATTCCTGCAAGCGCGCCTTCACGGCCTTGACCGTGTCGATGGCGTTGGCGCCCGGGGCCAGCTGCACCGCCGCGCCCACCGACTTCTTGCCGTTCAAGCGGGTTTCAAAGTCATAGCTCTGGCGACCGACTTCCAGCCGCGCCACGTCCGCCAGATGCACCACCGAGCCGTCCGCGTTCGCGCGCAGCACAATGTTGCCGAACTCTTCCGGCGAATCCAGCATGCCCTTCACCGCCAGCGTGGCCGTCAGCTCTTGCTCCGGCGACCCCGGGCGGCTGCCAAAACTGCCGGCCGGCACCTGCACGTTTTGCGCCGCGATGGCCGCATTGACGTCCGCCACCGACAGGCCCACGCCCAGCAGCTTCTGCGGGTCGATCCACACGCGCATGGCCGCTTCGGCGCCAAAGAACTGCACCTTGCCCACGCCTTTGACACGGCGAATTTCGTTGTTGATGTGGCGCGCGGCGTAGTCGGACAAGCCCACCACGTCCTTGTGCGCGTCTTCGCCCTTGTACGTCAGGGCGTAGATCATCAGGAAGTTCGAGCTGGCCTGCTCCACCTGCAAGCCCTGCTGCGTCACGGCCGACGGCAGGCGCGCTTCGGCCTTCTTGATGCGGTTCTGCACGTCCACCTGCGCCAGGTCCGGGTCCATGCCCGGTTCGAAGGTCACGGTGATTTCAGCGCTGCCGCTGGAACTGCTGGACGACTCGTAATACAGCATGTTCTTGGCGCCGTTCAGCTCTTCTTCGATGACGCTGGTCACCGAATCGACCAGCACCGAAGCCGACGCGCCGGGATAGGTGGCGGCAATCGTCACCTGGGGTGGCGCCACCACCGGAAACTGCGAGACCGGGAGCGACGGAATCGCCAACAGGCCCGCCAGCGAAATGAAGATGGCCACCACCCATGCAAAATTGGGGCGGCCAATAAAAAACTTGGACATGATTTACCTTTGGGTATGCACGCGGGGCACGGGCGGCTGCTTAGTTCGCGGCCGGGGCGGAAGCCGGGTCTGTAGCCGGCTTTGCGGCCGCGACGCGTGCTTGTTCGGCCGCCGGCGCCACGCTGACTTTCTGGCCCGGCACGGCGGCCGACGCGCCGCCCACGATGACGCGGTCACCCGCCGCCAGACCGTCGACGATGTGCCAGTCCGAGCCGCGCATCGTGCCAGTCTGCACGGGGCGCGATTCCACCACGTCGTCCTTGCCCACCAACATCACCTGCGGCTTGCCGTCGGTGCTGCGCGTGACCGCGCGCTGCGGCACCAGGATGGCGTTGGGGTCCACGCCCTGCTGTGTTTCCACCCGCACATACATGCCGGGCAACAGCAACACATCGGGGTTGGCGAACTCGCCGCGCACCGACACCTGGCCGGTTGTTCGGTCCACAGCGATATCCGAGAACAGCAGCTTGCCGCTGCGTTTCTGGTCCGTACCGTCGACAGTGATCGAGATGCTTGCGCCCTCGCCCTGCCCCAGGCTGCCGTTCTGCAACGCCGCCCGCATGCGCAGCATGTCGGCCACGGGCTGGTTGAAGTCGACGTAGATGGGGTCCAGCTGCTGGATCTTTGCCATGACGGTGGCTTCGTTCTGGCCGACCAGCGCGCCTTCAGTCACCTGCGCCCGGCCGATGCGGCCGGAAATCGGCGCCTTGACGGTGGCGTAATCCAGGTTCAGCTGGGCGGTTTCGACATCGGCCTGCGCGGACCGGCGCGCGGCCTGCGCGCTTTTCAGCGTGGTGGTGGCGGTGTCGAAGTCCTGCTGGCTGACGGCTTCGATCTTCACCAGCGGCGTATAGCGTTTCAGGATGGCTTGCGCGTCGGCCACGGCGGCATCGGCCTTGGCCAGTTCGCCCTGGGCGCGCGACAGCGCGGCCTTGAACGGCGCCGGGTCAATGCGGAACAGCACGTCGCCCGCCTTCACATCCGCGCCTTCCTCGAAGTTGCGCGACAGCACAATGCCGGCCACGCGGGCACGCACTTCGGCCACGCGCACCGGCTCCACGCGACCCGGCAAGGTGCTGGACAGCGCGTAGCGCTGCGGTTGCACCTGCACCACCTGCACCGCGCGTGGCGTGTCGGCCTGGGCTTGGCTGGGGTTTTCACCGCCGCAACCGGCCAGGCCCAAGGCCATCGCCAACACCGAACCCAATACCGTCAAGGGCAAGCGCCGCTTCAATTGATTCTTCATTTTTTACCTTGCGCCCCGCGGCACTGTTTTTTCACCAAGCTGCGGATGCTACCTGAACGATTGATTTGAATCAATAAAGATTCATTTGATTATCAAAAGATCATTAAGAAGGTTTTAAAAGGCCTGACTTGTCAAAATCGCAAAAGTTTGCACAAGCTGAATCTCGCATGCTCCAATACGCGGCAATGGGGATTGGACACACAGACAGGGGCGAACAATGGCGGACGAAGCTGGGCAAGGGCACGAGCGGTTTTTAGTGGCGTTGGCATTGGCGATGGTGGACCAGCCGCGCGCCACGTTGCAGGAACTGGCCAAGGCCGTGGGCGTCAGCAAGGCGACGCTATACCGCTTCTGTCAGACGCGGGACCAACTGGTCCTGCGGCTTACCACGCATTGCGCGCACGTCATGAAGAAGGCGTTGGCGGATTCGCATCTGGATACCGCGCCGCCGCGCGAGGCGTTGCACGCGCTGATCCACCAGAACATGGCGCACAAGGAACTGACTGCGTTCCTGATGTACAACTGGAAGCCCGACAACGAGCAGCAGCCCGACATCATGAACAGCTGGTCGGGCTACCAGGAATCGCTGGATGCGTTCTTTTTGCGCGGGCAGCGCGAAGGCGCCTTCCGCGTGGACATCACGGCGGCGGCGCTGACGGAAATGTTCATTGGCGTGCTGACCAGCATGGTGGACGCCGAACGACGCGGGCGCGTCGCGCGGCTGGGCATTGCGTCCGTGGTCGAGCAGATGATGCTGCACGGCATCGCCGGCGAACCGGTGCGCGCACCGGTTGCGGCAGCGCCGGCCTGATCAGGCGCCGGCGACGGGGCGACCGAAGAACGGGTAGTTCGGGTCGTTGTAGCCGTGGCTGGACGCGTGGCCCGGAATGACCCAGCCGTCTACGACAGCTTCGTCTTCGGGCGTGATGGTGACGTCCAGCGCGGCGTAATAGTCTTCCATTTGCGCCAACGTGCGCGGGCCGGCGATCACGCCGGTGATGATCGGATTCGCCAACACCCAGGCGGTGGCAAAATGGCCCGGCTGCACGCCGCGCGTGGCGCTGTGCTGCACCAGCTGCTGGGCGATCTGTAGCGACTCTTCACGAAATTCCGTGGCCAGCATGCGGCGGTCTCCACGCCCGGCGCGGGTATCGGCGGCAGGCGCCTGGCCCGGCAGATACTTGCCCGTGAGCACGCCGCGCGCGATGGGGCTGTAGGGCACGACGCCCAGCCCGTAGTGCTTGCACGCGGGCAAGATTTCAACTTCCGGGCCGCGGTTCAGCATGTTGTAGTACGGCTGGCACACCACCGGCTGCGGCACGCCCATCTTTTCGCATAGCCGCATCACCTCGGCAATGCGCCATCCCCGGAAGTTCGACAGGCCAAAACTGCGCAGCTTGCCCGCGCGGATCAGGTCGCCCAGCGCCCACAGCGCTTCTTCCAGGTTTTCTTCGTGAAAGTCGCGGTGCAGGTACAGGATGTCCATGAAATCCGTGCCCATGCGCGTCAGGCTTTGCTCAACGCCGCGCATCAGCCACTGACGCGAATAATGCGAGTGGTTCGGGCCCTTGCCCACCACGTTGCCGATCTTGCTGGCCAGCACCCAGTCGTGGCGCTGCCCTTGCAGCAGCTTGCCCACCACCTGTTCCGAGCGGCCTTCGTTGTAGACGTCGGCCGTATCGATGAAGTTCACCCCATGGTCACGCGCCGACGCAACGATGCGCGCGGCCTCGTCGTCCGGCGTTTGTTCGCCGAACATCATGGTGCCCAGGCACAGGGGCGAAACGCGCAGGTTGCTGGAACCCAGACGGCGGTATTTCATGGGGCGATTCCTTTCTGATCAATGAAGTCGACGCGGATGAAGTCGACGCGGCGCGAACCCGGTGGCGGCGGTTCGCGCGGCGTTTATCCTACACCTGCGTTTCCTTGTCCGCATCCACCGCCGCCAGGATCTTGCCGAACAGTGCATCCGCGTGGGCGGAATTAAGCCAGCGCACAATCACCACCATCTTGCGTTCCGGTTCCACCCACGTGAACGAGCTGCCCGCGCCCACGCCGAAGAAGCTTGTGGCCGGCACGCTGGGAAACACGCGGCCTTGATCGTTCAGCCAGATCAGGTAGCCGTAATACGGCGCGATGGCGCATGGCGTGCGCATCGCCTGAATCCATTCGCGCGACAAGATCTGCTTGCCGTTGGCCTGGCCGTCGTTCAGCAGCATCTGGCCGATCAGCGCCTGGTCGCGCGCGCTGATGGACATGCCGCCGCCCCAATGCGAACCACCCGGCACGGACGGCATGCGCTGGCCGTCGATCTCGACCCAGGCGGTGTCGTAGCCCACCCATTGCCAATCTTCGCTGGCGCCGATGGGGCGCGTGACGGCTTCGCGGAACACGTCGGGCAAGGGCTTGCGGAACAGGTGCAGCAGCGCGTACGACAACTGGTTGATGCGCACGTCGTTGTATTCCCAATACGTGCCGGGGCGCTGCAAGGGGCGCGCATCGCCCTTCTTGCCATCGGGCGGCACGCCGAAGGTCACGGCGCGATAGCGATCGGCCTGGTCGGACACGCCGAAGCGTTCGCCTTCCCATTCGCTGGTCTGTTGCAGCAGGTGGCGCCAGGTGATGTCAGCGTTCTGGCCTTCATCGAAGCCGATGCCCGGCACGCGCTTGCCCACGGGTTCGTCCACGTCGGGCAACAGGCCACGGTCATGCGCCACGCCCGCCAGGATCGCCAGGTACAGCTTGGCCACGCTGAAGGTCAGGTCGGCGCGTTCGGGCTCGCCCCATTCGGCCACCGTCTTGCCGTCCACCACCACCACGCCCGACACCGGGCCACGGTCGTGGATGGGACCCAGCAGGCGGTTCCAGGGCGGCGGGTCGTTCAGGTGCACGCCAAAGTTGCCCTTGACGCTGCGGTCCCAGGTGGATTCGTGTTCATTGGCGAATTGGATCGCCTGCTGCATCAGCGTGTTCATGGTTTCCCTCGTCGTTGTGTTTGTCTTGGTCTTAAGCCGCCACGCCATCCGGGGCGCGCGCCAGGAATTCCATCGCGGCCCGCACGCCGCCCGCCTGGTGCGGTACTCCGGCGGCGGCCAGCCCCATTTCAACGCCGGCCAGCGTGCCGCACAGCGTCAAGTCATTGAAGTGGCCCAGATGCCCAATGCGGAAAATGCGGTCGGACAGCTTGCCCAGGCCCTGCCCCAGCGACATATCGAAGCGTTCAAGAATGACCTTGCGCAACGCGTCGGCGCCATGGCCTTCGGGCATCATCACGGCGGTCAGCGCGGGGCTGTGGGCAGCCGGGTCCAGGCTTAACAGTTCCAGCCCCCACGCGGCCACCGCCAGCCGCGTCGCGCGGGCATGGCGTTCGTGGCGCGCGAAGACACGCGGCAAGCCCTCGGCCTGCAACATGGCCAGCGCTTCGTGCAGGCCATACAGCAGATTGGTCGACGGCGTGTAGGGGAAATAGCCCTTGGCATTGGCCGTCAGCATTTCGCGCCAATCCCAATACGAACGGGGCAGCCGGGCGGTATCGGCGGCGGCCAGCGCGCGCGCGCTGACGGCGTTGAACGCCAGGCCGGGCGGCAGCATCAAGCCCTTTTGCGAGCCGGCCACGGTAACGTCCACGCCCCATTCATCGTGGCGGTAATCGATGGAGCCCAAGGACGATATCGTGTCCACCATCAGCAACGCGGGATGCGCGGCGCGGTCGATCGCGGCGCGCACGGCGGCAATGTTGCTGGTGACGCCGGTGGACGTTTCGTTATGCACCACGCACACCGCCTTGATGCGCTGCTGCGTGTCTTCGGCCAGCCGCGCGCCGATCACGTCGGGGTCCACGGGGTGGCGCCAGTCGCTTTCGATGTAGTCCACGTCCAGGCCCAGCCGGCCCGCCAGCTTCTTCCACAAGCTGGCGAAGTGGCCGGTTTCCACCATCAACACGCGGTCGCCGGGCGACAGCGTGTTGACCAGCGCGGCTTCCCAGGCGCCGGTACCCGACGACGGAAAAATCACCACGGGCGACTGCGTCTGGAAAACGGCTTTGGACCCTTCCAACACGGCGCGGCCCAGCTCGCCAAACTCGGGGCCACGATGGTCGATGGTGGGTTGATCTATGGCGCGCAAGACGCGGTCGGGCACGTTGGTCGGCCCCGGAATCTGCAAGAAGTGCCGGCCGGACAAATGGGAATTCAGGGAAAGCATGCGTAGCCCCACAGTGGAATTATTTGTATACCAACGAAAGATGCGCGGCGATTCAAACGGCTTTTGACACAGCCCCGGCCGAGCAGGCGGACTTGCGGCATGCGCCACTCTATCCCATTGTTTTTGCACCGATAACCTAGGGTATACACCCATGATTGAAGTCGCTGCGCGGGGTTTATAGTCTAAAAAAATTCGGGGAAAAGTTGGTATACCAATGAGCAGCAATCCTAGCCTCTTGCCGGATCTGGCCGGGTCGGCGCATGCCGATTCCGCCCTGCCCGACGCGCCGCCGCAAGGGGCCGTGTCGCCGGCGCCGCGCGTTGCCGGCAACGGCCGCACGCTGCCCGGGGCCGTCGCCGGGGCGCTGCGCGAACGCATCATCCAAGGGGAATTCCCCCCCGGCTCCCGCCTGAACGAACGCGCGCTGTGCGACCTGTTGGGCGTGTCCCGCACACCGATGCGCGAAGCGTTTCGCGTGCTGGCGGCCGAGGGCCTGGTGCAGATCGAACCGAACCGTGGCGCGCAGGTGGTGGCGCTGTCGGAAGCCAATATCCGTGAAGCGTTTGAAGTGATCGGCGGGCTCGAAGCCATGTCGTGCCGGCTGGCGTGCGAACGCGCCACCGATCTTGAAATTGCCGAGATCCGCGCGCTGACCTACGAAATGATGGCCAGCCACGCGCGCCATGACCTGCCCACGTACTTTCGCACCAACCGCGAAATTCACGAACGCATCAGCCTGGCCTCGCACAACAGCCTGCTCAAGCAGCTGTACGACGCGCAGAACGCGCGCATCCAGAACCTGCGGTTCGTGTCGAACGAGAACCGCCAGAAATGGGATCTGGCCATGCGCGAACACATCGACATGGCCGAGGCCCTGGACGCGCGCGACGCCGACCGGCTGGCCGGCATCATGCGGCAGCACTTGCAGCGCAAGTGCGAGGCCGCGCTGAAAAGCATCAACGCCGATGCAAGCATCAACGCCAATGCGGCGCCCAAGACCGCGCCGTCGTCCGACTCCGGTTGAGCCTGCCCTCCCAGCGCAAGGACGATAACGATAAAACCAGGGTGGCGCGGCCCGGAGCGAGATGATGGATACGCAGTACATGTAGTGCCTTCCACAGGAGCCTTCACCATGGCTGATAGTCGCTTCACACCTGCCTCACCCGCCCGACCCCGCACCCACCGCGTCACTGCCGCCGCCCCACTACGCGCGGCCGTCGCCGCCGCCCTCTTCGCCTGCGCCGGCCTTGCCGCCCAGCCCGCGCTGGCGGGCAAGAAAGACGACACCTTGCGCATGGCGTACGACCAGGCGCCCGAAAGCGTCGACCCGTACTTCAACAACGTGCGTATCGGCGTCATCATCGCCGCCAACGTCTGGGACACGCTGCTGTACCGCGACCCCGTCACCAACGAGTACAAGGGGCAGCTGGCCAAAAGCTGGAAGCAAATCGACGACAAGACCATGGAATTCGAATTGCGCGAAGGCGTGAAATTCCATAACGGCGAAGAGTTCGATGCCGACTCGGTGGTGTACACGCTGAACTACGTGGCAGACCCGAAGAACAAAGCGGTCACGCAGCAGAACGTGTCGTGGATCGACAAGGTTGAAAAAATCGACAAATACAAGGTGCGCCTGACCACCAAGGAGCCCTTCCCTGGCGCCAAGGAATACCTGTCCACCACCGCCGCCATCCACCCCGCCAAGTACTACCAGGAAGTCGGCCCCAAGGGCATGAACGCCAAGCCGGTGGGCTCGGGCCCGTACAAGGTGGTGGACTATCAGCCCGGCAAATCCATCACGCTGGAACGCAACACCGACTACTTCAAGGACTCGCCCAAGGCGCAGCCGAAGATCGGCAAGGTGGTCATCCGCTTCATCCCCGACCGCCAGACGCAGATGGCCGAAGTCATCTCGGGCGGCGAAGACCTGATCATGAGCGTGCCCAAGGACCAGGCCGAACAGCTGGGCCAGATGCCCAACCTGCAAATGGTTACCGGCAACACCATGCGTATCGTGTTCATGCAGATGAACATCCAGGACGGCACCCCCGCGCCGCAACTGAAAGACGAGCGCGTGCGCAAGGCCATCATCCACGCCATCGACCGCGAATCCATGTTGAAAAACATCGTGGGCGAAGGCGGCGGGCTGATCAACACCATCTGCACGCCCTCGCAAGTGGGTTGCACGCAAGACGGCGCGCCCACCTACAAGTACGACCCGGCGCTGGCCAAGAAGCTGCTGGCCGATGCGGGCTACGCCAATGGCTTTGACATCGACATCGTGGCCTACCGCGAGCGCAACCAGACCGAAGCCATCATCAACTACCTGCAAGCCGTGGGCATCCGCGCCAAGCTCAACTTCTTGCAGTACGCCGCCATGCGCGACATGATCCGCGCCAACAAGGCGTCGCTGACCCACCAGACCTGGGGTTCCAACCTGGTCAACGACGTGTCGGCGTCCACCCCCGTGTACTTCGCCTTCGGCAATGACGACATCACGCGCGACCCCAAGGTGCGCGACCTGCTCAACAAGGGCGACCACACCATCGACAGCGAGGCGCGCAAGGCCGCCTACAAAGAAGCGCTGGACCTGATCGCGCAAAAGGCCTACGCGGTGCCGCTGTGGACGCTGCCCGCCTACTACGTCGCCACCAAGGACGTGAACTTCAAGCCGTATTCCGACGAACTGGTCCGCTTCTGGGACATGAGCTGGAAGTAGCCACGCGGGAAGTCACGCGCGGGGTAACGCCGGGCGGGCGCCACGCCCGTCCGGCGGGCTGAAACGTTAGAGGAAGTCCTATGCTTTATTTCACGATCAGGCGCCTGGGCCTGGCGGCGCTGGTGGCGCTGACCGTATCGATCCTGGCGTTCCTGCTGCTGCATCTGTCGGGCGACCCGGCGCTGGCGCTGGCCGGCGAAGGCGCGCGTCAGGCCGATATCGACATGATCCGCAAGACCTACGGGCTGGACCGGCCGCTGGTGGTGCAATACGCCGACTGGCTGTGGCACATCATGCAGGGCGATTTCGGCACGTCGGTGTACTTCAAGACCGAGGCCGGGCCGTTGATTCTGTCCAAGCTCAAAACCACCTTGCTGCTGGGCATGGGCGCGCTGGGCTTTGCGCTGCTGGTGTCGATTCCGCTGGGCGTGCTGGCCGCCATTTACAAGGGCAGCGTGATCGACCGCGTGTGCCTGGCGATTGCCGTGCTGGGCCAGGCGCTGCCAAACTTTTTCTTTGCGCTGATTTTGATCATGCTGTTTTCGATATCGCTGCGCATCCTGCCGGTGTCGGGCAGCGGCACCTGGCAGCATTTCGTGATGCCCGCGATTGCGCTGGGCTACTACGTGGCGCCGGCCTTCATGCGACTGATACGCGCCGGCATGATCGAAGTGCTGGGCGCGGACTACATCCGCACCGCCCGCGCCAAGGGACTGCCCGCGCGCAAGATCATCTTCAAGCACGCACTGCGCAACGCCATCGTGCCGGTTGTGGCGCTGGCCGCCGTGCAGCTGGGCTACCTGCTGGGCGGCTCGGTCGTCATCGAAACCATCTTCGCGCTGGACGGCCTGGGCTATCTGGCCTACCAGAGCATTACGTACAAGGACTATCCGGTGATGCAGCTGATTGTGCTGCTGCTGTCCGTGCTGTACGTGCTGCTGACGCTAGCCGCCGATATCGCCAACGCGTGGCTCGATCCGCGCATCCGGGTGTCCTGACATGACCACGCCTATTCTCACTCCCTCCGTTCCGGGCGCGCCCGCCGCAGCCGCGATGGAACTGTCCGCATCCACCTTGCGCTGGCGCAGGCTGCGCCGCAACAAGGCGCTGCTGGCCGGTGGCGGCATCCTGCTCATCATCGTGCTGATCGCGCTGCTGGCGCCGTGGATTTCCCCGCACGACCCGTACTTTCAGGACCTGGCCTACCGCACCGCGCCGCCCGTCTGGTACGCCAAGGGCACGTGGCTGCATCCGCTGGGCACCGACCAGCTGGGCCGCGACTATCTGTCTCGCCTGTTCTACGGCGCGCGCATTTCGCTGTTGATCGGCGTCAGCGTGGCGTTGATATCCGGAATCATCGGCACCGCCATGGGCATGGCCGCCGGCTACTTCGGCGGCAAGGTCGACATGACCGTGTCGTTCCTGATCACGACCCGTTTGTCCATGCCCGTGATCCTGGTGGCGCTGGCCACGGTGGCCATCGTCGGTGGTTCGCTGTGGGTGGTGATCCTGGTGCTGGGCTTTTTGAAATGGGACCGCTACGCCGTGGTCATGCGCAGCGCCACGCAGCAGGTGCGATCGCTGGAATACGTGGCGGCGGCGCAGGCGGCTGGCGCGTCCACGTGGCGCATCGTGTGGGGCGAAGTGCTGCCCAACGTGGTGCCGCAGCTGATCGTGATTGCCACGCTGGAAGCGGCCAGCGCCATCTTGCTGGAAGCCTCGCTGTCGTTCCTGGGCCTGGGCGTGCAGCCGCCGCTGCCGTCCTGGGGGCTGATGATTTCCGAAGCCAAGGCGTACATGTTCTTTTCGTTCTGGCTGATCGCCATTCCGGGTTCGGCGCTGGCGGTGTTGATCTTTGCGATCAACCTGGCCGGCGATGGGCTGCATCAACTGCTGACGCCTGAAGAGAGGGCCTGACCATGGCCGACAAAGAAATTGTGCTGGACGTGCAAGGGCTGACGGTCGACATCGCCACGCCGCGCGGGCCGCTGCACGCGGTGCGCGACGTGTCGTTCCAGGTCAAGCGCGGCGAAACGCTGTGCCTGGTGGGCGAATCGGGCTGCGGCAAATCGATGACGTCGCTGGCCATCATGGGCCTGCTGCCCAAGGCGGCCAAACGCACGACACGCCGGTTGGCGGTGCTGGGCGAAGACCTGTCCACCGCGCGCAGCCGCCGCATCAATGCGCTGCGCGGCAGCAAGATGGCGATGATTTTCCAGGAACCGATGACGGCGCTGAACCCCGCCTACGCCATCGGCGAGCAACTGACCGAACACTACATCCACCACCGCCATGCCAGCCAGCAACAGGCGCGCGACCGCGCGGTGGAACTGCTGGAAAAGGTGGGCATCGCATCGGCCGGACAACGGCTGACGCAATATCCGCACCAGCTTTCCGGCGGCCTGCGCCAGCGCGTGATGATAGCCATGGCGCTGATGTGCGGCCCGGAACTGCTGATTGCCGATGAGCCCAGCACGGCGCTGGACGTCACCATCCAGGCGCAGATCCTGCGCTTGCTGGCGGACTTGCAGGCCGAGCTTGGCATTGCCATGGTGCTGATCACCCACGACCTGGGCGTGGTGGCGCGCATTGCACAGCAGGTGGCGGTGATGTATGCGGGGCAGATCGTCGAGGAAGGCCCGGTCAAGGACATCTTCGCCACGCCGCGCCATCCCTATACAGAGGGCTTGCTGGGCTGTATCCCCGTGCCCGGCCGCACCCCGCCCGGCGAATCGCTGGGCACGATACCCGGCGTGGTGCCGTCATTGGTGGGCGAGCTGCGCGGCTGCGCCTTTGCCGACCGTTGCCGCTACGTGCAGCCGCAATGCCGCGACACCGTGCCCGTGCACGGCCAGCCGCCGCATCAACAATGGCGCTGCATCCGCGTTGAAGAAGGAGTCCTGGCATGAGCGCGCTGTTGCAAGCCGAAGCCGTCAGCCGGCAATTTTCGATCCGTTCGGGCATGTTCCGGCCGCGCAGCACGCTGCACGCCGTCAACGGCGTGGACCTGGCCGTGGAACGCGGCGCGGTGCTGGGCATCGTGGGCGAATCGGGCTGCGGAAAATCCACACTGGCCCGCATGCTGCTGGGCCTGACGCCGCCCAGCGACGGCGCCATCAAGCTGGACGGGCAAGACATCCGGCAGATGGACCGCCGCGCGCTGGCGCGCCGGGTGCAGCCGATTTTCCAGGACCCGTATTCGTCCTTGAACCCGCGCCGGTCCATCGCGTCCATCGTGTCGCTGCCGCTGGAGGTGCACGGCATCGCCAACCCCAAGATGCACAAGGCCATCGAGATGCTGGAACGCGTGGGCCTGCCGCCCCGGCTGGCGCACAACACGCCGGGGCAGCTGTCCGGCGGCCAGCGCCAGCGCGTGGCGATTGCGCGCGCGCTGGTCATGAACCCGGAAATCGTCATCTGCGACGAGCCGACGTCCGCGCTGGACGTATCCGTGCAAGCGCAGATCATGAACCTGCTGATGGAACTGCGGCGCGAGTTCAACCTGACGTATGTGTTCATCAGCCATAACCTGGCGGTGGTCGAACACATCGCCACGCATGTGGCGGTGATGTACCTGGGGCGTGTGGTGGAATCGGCGCCCACGGCCAAGTTGTTTCACGACCCGCACCATCCCTATACGCAGGCCTTGCTGGCGTCGGTGCTGACGCCCGAACCGGGCCTGGGCATTCCGGACATGGGCTTGGGCCTGTCGTTCCCCGACCCCTTGCATCCGCCGCCCGGTTGCCCGTTTCACCCACGTTGCCAACACGCCATGCCGCAATGCAAGGTGGAGCGGCCCGCGCTGACGCTGCGTGACGGGTCCGTGGTGGCTTGCCATCTGTATCCTGAATCCGGCGCTGCATCGACCGCGGCATCTGCTTCCATTTCTAGTGCGGCTTCCCTTTCCTCTTCAATTCCCAACTCCACCGGAGCCCGATCATGACCCGCGAGCAAGCCATCGCCCAAGCAGAACAGTGTTTTGATTCGGGCGCCTTCCGCGCCCTGCTGGCGCGGCGCCTGGCGCTGCCCACCGAAAGCCAGAACCCCGAGCGCGCCGCCGTGCTGGCCGACTACCTGGAATCCGAGATCCGCCCGGCCTTCGAGGCGATGGGATTCACCTGCCGCACCCTGACGCACCCCAAGGCGCTGGCGCCCTTCCTGTACGCCGAGCGCATCGAAGACGCCGCCCTGCCGACCGTGCTGGGCTATGGCCACGGCGACGTCATCCGTGGGTTGGAAAAGGAATGGAAGGAAGGATTGACGCCCTGGGCGCTGACCGAAGCCGAAGGCCGCTGGTATGGCCGGGGCATTGCCGACAACAAGGGGCAGCACACCATCAACATGGAAGCGCTGCGGCTGGTGCTGCAAGCGCGCGGCAAGCTGGGCTTCAACGCCAAGTATCTGATTGAAATGGGCGAAGAGACGGGCTCGATGGGCTTGCGCGAACTGTGCGCCGACCATCGCGACATGCTGGCGGCCGACTTGCTGATTGCATCCGACGGCCCGCGTCTTGCCCCCCAGCGCCCCACCATCTTCCTGGGCGCGCGCGGCAGCCTGAACGTTGATCTGTCTATCGAGGCACGGGCCGGCGGCCACCATTCGGGTAACTGGGGTGGGCTGATTTCCAACCCCGGCATTCAGCTGGCGCACGCCATATCGACCATCGTGTCGCCCACCGGGCAGATCCGTATTCCGGAATGGGTGCCGACCGAACTACCCGCCGCCGTGCGCCGCGCCTTGGCCGACTGCCAGGTGGACGGCGGCGCCGACGGCCCCGAGATCGAACCGGACTGGGGCGAGCCCGGCCTGTCGCCCGCCGAGCGCGTCTTCGGCTGGTGCTCGTTTGAAGTGTTGGCCTACAAGACCGGCAACCCGGAAACGCCCGTCAACGCCATCCCGCCGCGCGCCTGGGCACGTTGCCAGCTGCGCTTTGTGGTCGGCGTGGACCCGGACGACCTGATCCCGGCCCTGCGCCGGCATCTGGACAGCCACGGCTTTTCGATGGTCAAGATTGCGCTGACGCGCGAATCCATGTTCCGCGCCACGCGCATCGATCCGGACGATGCCTGGGTGCAATGGGCGGTGGATTCGCTGGAACGCACGTCGGGCCAGAAGACGGCGCTGCTGCCCAATCTGGGCGGTTCGTTGCCCAACGACATCTTCACGGATGTGCTGGGCCTGCGCACGATCTGGGTGCCGCATTCCTACCCCGGTTGCTCACAGCACGCGCCCAACGAACACCTGCCGCCCGAACTGCTGCGCCAGGCGCTGGGGTTGATGACGGGCCTGTACTGGGACCTGGGCGCGGGCGACACGCCACCGCTGTCGCGCTGAGGTTTTCCGAGGCTGGGCGCGGGGCGGGCTTGAAGCGGGCTTGGGGCGGGCTTGGGGTTGGGCTTCGGGTGGGCCGCGCGTTACTTCCCCGTTCGCAGGAAATCGATGAACCGCCGCACCTTGGCGCTGACGTGGCGGGTGTCGGGATAGACGGCGTGCACCGGCTGGCGCGGCAACGTGTACGACGGCATCACCCGCTGCAACGTGCCACGGGCCAGGGGCTCTTCCAGCAACCAATCCGGCAAGGCGGCCACGCCGCAGCCGGCCTCGGCAAAGGCCAGCAACGCCGACGCCGTGTCCGCATGCGCCACAGGCGCCACGCGCAACGCGTGGTCGCGCCCCTTGCTGTCCGTCAGCCGCCAATGGTCGATGCGACCCGGCCGGTTGGCCAGCCAAGGCAAGGCGGCCAACGCCGGGAGCGAGCGCGGAGCGCCATGTTCGGCCAGCAGCGCCGGGCTGGCCACCAACAGCAGCCTGAATTCGCCGATGCGCGTGGCGCGGTAGCTGGAGTCCGCCAGCGCCCCCACGCGGATCGCCACATCCAGGCGTTCGCCGATCAGATCCGCTTGCGTGGAGCTGGCCTGGTAACCCACCCGAAGCGCCGGGTGCAAACGCGCGAACGCCGCCAGCGCGGGCACGACGACACGGTTGCCGTAGTCCACCGAGGCCGTCACGCGCAAGCTGCCCGATAAAGCCGCCTGGCCGGATCTTGCCTGGTCCACGGCCGCGTCCGCGTCTTGCAGCAGGCGCACACAGTCAGCATGAAAGCCCTCGCCTGCCTGCGTCAGCGCCAACCGGCGCGTGCTGCGCGTCAAGAGCGCCACGCCCAATTCCTGTTCCAGCTGCTTGACATTGAAGCTGACGACGGCCTTGGTCGTGCCCAACGCATCGGCGGCCGCCGTGAACGAGCCGGCATCGACCACGGCGACGAACATCGACAGACGATTCAGATTGATCATGGCCCGCTTCATTGTCAAAAAAAGACGAACAGTATATCGGCCCACAGGCGGTGTTTCCGCGACATCGAAATTTCTAGAATGGCGTTCTTTGTTGATTACACGGCGTTATTCATGACCGACCTGTCTACCCCTAGCCTGCGCCTGGCGCTGGACGCCCACGCCCGCATCGAGCAATGGATCGGCAACGCCGATACCCCGCCGCCGGTGCTGGCCGCCCTGCTGGACGCCTTTGCGCCCGAGTTCAGCATGATTACCGCAGACGGGCAGCGGCTGCCGCCCGGCGCCCTGCCCGCCTTGTTCGCCGGACTGCGCGGCTTGCGCCCCGACTTGAAGATCCAGATCGACGAGCTGGCCGTGCGCCATGCGGACGCCGGCGCGGCGCTGTTGACGTATCGCGAACGCCACGCCTGGAACGGCGGCGCCACACAGCGGCGCGCCAGCGCGCTGTTCATGGCGGGCGCCGATGGGCAGCCGCAATGGGCGCATCTGCATGAGACCTGGGCCTGACGGGGGGCTATATCCCCGGCGCCTATTCCTCGGCGCCTATTCCCTTGGAGGCTATATCCCCGGCAGCTATAAACAAGCGGCAAATAAATCGTTGGCGGGCGCCACGCGATTCTTTAGAGTCCAACGCCTTCGCCCGCCTCAACACGGGGTGCGGGCCTATCCCAACGAGCCGCTGTCATGCCTACCCGATTCCAAGCCGTACGCCGCACCACCCTGACTACCTTGGCCCTGTCCCTGGCGCTGGCCGGCGCCGGCGCCGCGCACGCCGAACAGCGCGTTGTCCGCATCGTCGTGCCCTACGGCACGGGCGCGGTGCAGGACACCATTGCACGCGCCATCGGCGACGAACTGGGTCAGGCGTTGGGCGCTTCCATCGTGGTGGAAAACCGCGCGGGCGCGGGCGGCACGGTGGGCACCTCGCAGGTGGCGCGCGCCACCCCCGACGGCAACACCCTGGTGCTGGCCGCCGCCAGCCACAACATTGCCGGCTATCTGTACAAGAACCTGAGCTACGACCCCTACAAAGACTTCACCGGCGTGGCGTACCTGGGCAACACCGGCTACATCATCCTGGCGTCCTCCAGCCTGAACGCGAAGACCACCGCCGACTTCATCCAGGCCATCAAGGCCAAACCCGGCGCGTACGACTATGCCTCGGCCGGCAACGGCAGCGCGTCGCACCTGGGCATGGCGTCGTTCCTGGCCGCCTCGGGCGCGCAGATGCAGCACATTCCCATGAAGTCCACCGGCGACGCCGTCACCGAACTGCTGGCCGGCCGCGTCCAGGCCGTCACCGCCGCCACCATCGGCGTAACCGCCTATCGCAACGACCCGCGCGTGACGTTCCTGGCCTACACGGGCAAGACCCGCTCGCGCTTCGCGCCCGACCTGCCCACTGTCGCCGAAAGCGGCCTGCCCGGCTACGCCTTCGATTCCTGGCTGGGACTGCTGGCGCCCGCCGGCCTGCCCGCCGCCGAACGCGACAAGATCAACGCGGCGGTGAACAAGGTATTGGCGGACCCGAAGGTGCAGGCGCGCCTGGCCTCGTTGGGGGTGGAGGCCGACGCCAAGACGCTCGCGCAGTTTCAGGATCTGCTGAAGGCGGATTGGGAAGCGGCGGGCAAGTTGGTCGCGGCCTCGGGCGCTCGGGTGGAATGACGGCGGGCGCGGGGCGGCGCACTGCCCGGCGCCGCCACCGCGAATGCCAGGACAATCCCCTTGCACGCGCACAGAGCCAGGTGTGACTGTGGCCCCAAAAAAACCGGGGCCGATAAAAACGGGCGCCAAAAAAAAGCCCCCGTCAGGAGGCTGGTCGTTGATGCCGGATGCCATCGAGCAGCAGCCGGGTAATGAATTCCGCTATCGCATGCTGCTGGGGCGCATCCGGCATCTGGCGCGTGAAGCGTTCGATGATGCCCATCAAGGACTGCGCCAACCAGTCGGGGGATATTTCGGGCCGGAACAGGCCGGCCTGCTGCTCGGCGCGGACGTTGTCGGCAATCATCGTCACCAGCTCATCCTTGAGCGCTTCCGCCTCGGCCACCTGGAAGAAACCGATGCGTGTCAGGTTGGAGTCTTCCTGCAAGATGCCCAGCAAACGCAGCACGCCGCCCTGGATGCGCTCGGCCAATTCGGCGCCTTCCAGTCCGGCGGGCAAGCGCGCTTCGGTAATCGCCTGGCGCAAGCGTTGCGCGAACATGCCGACCAGTTCATCGTAGGCCGCTTGCTTGCTGGAAAAGTACTGGTAGAACACCGGCTGCGTCACGCTGGCGCGAGCCACGATGTCGCTGATACGCGTGTGCTGGAAACCGCGCTCCGCGAACTCGGCCGCGGCAACTTCAAGTAGCTGTAGGCGGGTGCGTTCGCCTTTGGTAAGACGTTTGTCTTGCGGTGTAGAAAGGGGTCGTGCCGTAATCATCGCGAGAAAGTACACCGCTTCCCCGCTTTTCGCCACTGAATCGTTTTGAAGTCAGTTGAAATCCCCGTAGCTTTTGCAACAACTTTTGGTGCCCGCGCAGCAGTAAAGTAACGCTATCGCCGTGTGCATATTGACCGTAATCCCGCGCGCGGCGGACAGGAGCAAGATCATGAAACGGTTTACAGGCCGGATGCGTGTCGTAGCGTTGGCGCTTGCCGTGGCAAGTGCGCCCGTGATGGCGGGCGGACACGGCGGCGGCTGGGGTGGCGGCGGTGGTGGATACCACGGCGGCGGCTATCACGGCGGTTACTACGGTGGTAATAATTACCACCACCACGGCGGTGGCGGCGGCAGCTCGGCCGGATGGTGGGTCGGCGGCGCCTTTGCGCTGGCGGCGGTGGGCCTGTTGCTGGCGGCCGATTCCGGCCCGACCTACGCACAAACCAGCGTCTACGCGTCGCCCGGCGTGGCCTACACCAGCCCGGTGTACGGCGCGCCGGTCTACGCGGCGCCGCCGGTGTATTCGGCCCCGCTGACGTCCGCGCCGCTGTACGCCGAGCCGCCCGTTGCCTATGCGCAACCCGAGCCGCAATACAAGCCGGTGCAGTACGAAGCAGCGCCCAAGGTCAGTTCGGCGCAGGCCAATGCCACGGCCGAATGCCAGCGCTGGGCCATGAACCAAAGCGGGTACGACCCGGCCACCATCACGCAATGGACCACGCAAGTCATGGTGGACACCTACAACCATTCGCTGGATTCGTGCATGAGCAGCCGGGGCTACCGCGCCAACTGATGCCGCTTTCCGGGTAATCCCGATTGTCCCCGCGCGCCGGCCTGCACACACTGCATGCCGGCGCGTTGCTTTACCGCGCCGTCGACATCCGCGGCGACCCAGCCGCGACACCAAGGGGAAGCCATGTTGAATTTCAAGCGGCTTGCGGGGCTTTGCGCATTCAGCGCGGCCTGCGCCGTCTCATCCACCGCCCTGGCCCAGGCCGACGCCAAGCCACAGGCGCTGACCATCGTCGTGCCTTACGGGGCGGGCGGCATCGTGGACAACACCGCGCGCGCGTTTGCCCAGAAGCTGGCCACGGAACTGGCGCGGCCGGTCGTCGTTGAAAACCGGGGCGGCGCGGGCGGCATGATCGGCATGAATACCGTTGCCCGCGCCCACGACGAGAACACGCTGGGCTTTACCGCCGTCAGCCCGGTTACGCTGTCGCCGCACGTGATGAAGACGCTGTATGACCCCTTGAAGGACCTGGCGCCGGTGGCCGCCGTGATGTATTCGCCGGTGTACCTGGTGGGCGGGCCGAAGTTCACGGGCAAGAATTTCAAGGACATGGTGGACCAGGCCAAGGCGGACCCGGACGGTTTGTCGCTGGCGACGGCGGGCGTGGGGTCGCTGGGGCATTTGATGCTGGAACAGATCAACGGGCAGGCCAAGGTGCGCATCACGCACGTGCCCTACAAGGGCATGGCGCAGATGGTGCCCGATGCGCTGGGCGGGCAATTCACGCTGATGCTGGTCAACGCGTCGGCCCCCGTCAATACGCTGATCCAGGAAGGCAAGCTGAAGCTGCTGGCCGTGGGATCGCCCAAGCGGTTGCCGGGCTGGCCCGAGACGCCGACCTTTGCCGAACTGGGCTACCCGATGGCGAACATGACGTCCACCTTCGGCTTTTTTGCGCCGGCATCCACCAGCGCGGAGTTTCGGCAGCGCATGAACGCGGTGATCAACAAGGTGGCGGCCATGCCCGACATCAGCAAGCCGCTGACGGATGCGCTGAACATCATGTCGCCGGGCAGCGTCGAGCAATTCGCGTCCCAGGTGCAACGCGAATACGTGGACAACGGCAAGATCGTGAAGGCGGCGAACATCCGCGCGGAATAGGCGGGGAAAGAACGCGGAAAAAATCCCGAACCTATGCCGAACGCATGCCGAACGCATGCCGAACATATGCCGAGGAATTGCGGCATACGCGCCGCAACGGCGGCCACCTCGCGCATGCATGGCGGACCGCTCAGCGCCGCCAACCTCGCCAGATGAAGGCCACGCCGGCGGCCAGCAGCAAAGTCGCCGGCAGTATCCAGACAAAGCCGGACGACGTGTAGACCACCTGCTCGACCGGATCGTAGTAGCGGCCCAGCTCATTGAAGTCCCACTTCCAGTAGAACGCGTACCAGGCGTAAAAGAAGAATGCGGACAGGGCCAGGCACAGCACGGCGGCAAGGCGCGGCAGTGGACGTGACGATCGTGATGAATGCGACGATCGCGATGAATGTAAGGGCTGCGAAGAGCGCGACGAATTCGACCGACGCGGCCAATTCGACCAAAGCGACGAATTCCACCAAAGCGACCGACGCCCAGCGGCGGCTTGCGTTGCGCTGGAATCGCTGCCGGCTTGCGTTCCGAGCCGTTTGCGGGATGCGCGGACAGCTGAGGCCGCCACCAACCCCACCAACATCACCAACGCCAGCCCTCCCAGCAGCACCAGAACGCCAACGCTAGCCCACATCCCGGGCCTCCAGCTGTGCCAGCCACGCCTGGGCGTCCGCCCATTGCTTTTCGCTGAAGACGCGCACGCCGGCGCGGGTCAGCAATTGAGCTGTGACGCCCACGCCGGATTGGCGCCGGCCAGCAAAATGACCGTCGTAGACATAGCCGCTGCCGCAAGACGGGCTGCCTTCCTTCAAGACGGCAATGCGAATGCCGTGTTGCCGGGCAAGCGCCAGCGCGGCATGGGCGCCCTGCACGAAAGGCACCGTGACATCCTGCCCCGTTACCGCGATGACGCGCGCGCCGCTGGCCAACACGTCGGCGGCACGCTTGCCCGCTTCGATTTCAGCGGGCGGGCGCGGCACGGGCATGCCGCCCGCCACCTCCGGGCAGACGGGCACGACCCGGCCTTCGTCGCGCCAGCGCGCCAGCACCGCGTCACCGTGAGGCACCCCGCGCCCGTCGTAGCGCACGGGGTTGCCCAACAGGCACGAACTGATGAGCACATATTGCATGGGCAAGCCCCAGGCTGACGATGACGCCCTGACGAATCAGGACGCCGAGTCGTCCGACTTGCGCGTGCGGCGCGTACGGCTGGCCGACTTGGCGGGCGCGGCATCCGCGTCGGCCGGGGCGGCGTTATCGGCCGACTGCGCCGCGCGCTTGCCGGCGGGCTTGGCTGCCGTTTTTGCTGCGGTTTTGGAGGCCGACTTCGTTGCGGTCTTGGCTGCGGTTTTTGTTGCGGTCTTAGTTGCGGTGCCGGTTGCGGTCCCGGTTGCGGTTTTGGACGGCGTCTTCGTTGCCGTCTTGGCTGCGGACTTGGCTGCCGTATCGCTTGCCGTATCGCTTGCCGTGTGGCTTGCCTTACCGGCGGCCTTGTCCAACGCCGTCTCAGCCGTCGTATCGGCCGCTGACTTGCCCGCCGACTTGGCCGGCGTCTTCGCTGCCGACTTGGCGGCAGGCTTGGCTTGCGGCTTGGACGATTCCGATGCGGAAGCGGACGTGGGCGCAGCCGGTTCGGTGATCCGGCGCAGCACGGCGCCCTCGAACGGGTCGGTGACCTTGGCCGGCGCCTTGTTGCCCGGCTCGCGGCGCGCCTCGGCGGGCGCTTCAACAAACGTCCACTCGGCAATGTTCACGGCCGGCAGCGGTTGGCGTGCTTGCGGCAACGGCGTCGGCATGGGCGGCAGGCGCGACGGCTGCACAGGCTTGGACGCCTGGGCACGGGCCAGCGCATCGGCGCGCATGGCGTCAACCTTGGCGGCTTCACGAGCGGCGGCTTGCGCGGCTTGCTCGGCGGCGGCGGCGGTTGCGGCAGTGGCCGCTGCCGCGGTGGCCGCAGCAGCGGCGGCGTCGGCGGCCTTGGCAGTATTGGCCTGGACGTCGTCCGACGGGTTCCCCGGCGACGATTCGCCCACCGCCGACTCACTGGCCAGGGCGTTTACGTGCGTGCCGTGACGGGCGCGATCGCGCCCACGGTCTCGGCCACGATCGCGTCCGCGATCTCGCCCGCCTTCGCGTCCGCCACGGCCCCGATCGCGCTCACCGTGGCGTTCACCCTCGCGCTCACCCTCACGCGTGGCGACGGGGGCTTGCTCGGTAGTGGACGCATCATCCTCTGTGGACACACCCGCCACCGGCGAAGCCTGCGGCGCGGCAAACGTTTCATCGGCGTCGGCGGCAACGGGCGAGGCCGAATCGGCGTCAAACGAAGCAGACTCGTCCTGCGCCAGCGTCTCACCGCCGGCATCGTTGGCGCCCTGCTCGGCCGAATAGCCGGTGCCACGGCCCGACCGGCGGCCCCCGCGCGATTTGCGCGATGACCGGGATTGGGACTGAGATTCTTCCTGGGCGGCGTCGCCTTGCGCGTCGTCGGCATCCGCCACGGCAGCCTGGCGCGATGGCGCGTTGCGCGCACCGTTGCCATTGGCCGCGCGGTTCACCGGCGGCGCGGCGTCGATGCTGTCGCGATACACGTACGTGCCCGATTTTTCTTCGCGGCCCACGTCCAGCAAGCCGCGCGATTGCGCTTCATCCAGCAGGTTGCCGAAGGCGCGAAAGCCGTAGTACGACTCGTTGAAATCCGGCTTGCGGCGCTTTAGCGCATCTTTCAGCGCCGACGCCCAGATCTTGCCGCTGTCGCCGCGTTCGGCCATCAGCGCTTCGAAGGTCTCGACGACCATGTCGACGGCCTGGGTCTTGCGGGCTTCCAGTTCTTCCTTGCGGCGAATCTCTTCGTCAGGCGTGCGGCGCTGCGCGGCGCCTGCGGCGGCGCCCCCGCGATTGTCGCGGCGAGCGTCGGCGGTGCGCTGGCCTTCGCGCGCCAGGTCGTCATAGAAGATGAATTCGTCGCAGTTGGCGATCAGCAGGTCCGACGTGGATTGCTTGACGCCCACGCCGATCACCTTCTTGTTGTTCTCGCGCAGCTTGGACACCAGCGGCGAAAAGTCGGAATCGCCGCTGATGATCACGAAGGTGTTGACGTGCGATTTGGTGTAGCAGAAGTCCAGCGCGTCCACGACCAGCCGGATATCGGCCGAATTCTTGCCCGATTGGCGCACGTGCGGAATTTCGATCAGCTCGAAGTTCGCCTCGTGCATGGGGGCCTTGAATTCCTTGTAGCGTTCCCAGTCGCAATAGGCCTTTTTGACCACGATGCTGCCCTTGAGCAGCAGCCGTTCCAGCACGGGCCGGATGTCGAACTTCTGGTATTTGGTGTCCCGCACACCCAGCGCCACGTTCTCGAAGTCGCAGAAAAGCGCCATGCTGACGTTTTCGTTGGGGGTAGTCATTTTCTTCTCCAAAGCCGCGGCGGCCACGTGCTTCGGGCCGCCAGATAGCGCTCATGATATACATATCCGGCTTCACCCCCCCGCCTTGGCGCAATTTTCCCCACGCGCCGCCTCGACCCGACCCTATTTTCAACGCGGCCGATCAGGTTCCTGACAGCATCCCTTAAGCCGGCGCTTACCGGCCCTTTCCCCCCGCTTTCCGGTGGATTGACTCGGCCGCGCGCTGGCTAGAATTCCCGACAATCCGGCATTCCGGCTCGGCGTGCCATTCCCTTCGGGCAAGATCCATGAATCCGTCTACCCTCATCGGCGCCGCCGTCGGCCTGCTTACCCTTGTCATCGTCGTGGCGCTGTCCGCTACCGACGCCAGCATGTACCTGAACCTGCCCGGCCTGGCCATCGTGCTGGGCGGCACCTGCGCGGCGCTCTTCATCGCCTATCCGCTGCCGGAAGTGCTGCGTATCTTCAAGCTGGTGCGCACCGTGTTCCGCAACGACCAGCACGATCAGCAACGCGACATCGAAGAGCTGGTGTCGATGGCGCAACTGTGGATGAACACGGATGTGCACAAGGTCGAGCAGGAACTGAAGAAGGTGTCGAACCCGTTTCTGCGTACGGGCGTGCAGCTGATTATCGACAACACCCCCGAAGACCAGATCATTGAAGTGCTGCAATGGCGCGTGGCGCGGTTGCGCGCCCGCGAGCAGGCCGAAGCGCAGATGTTCCGCGTCTTGGCCACGTTCGCGCCCGCCTTCGGCATGCTGGGCACGCTGGTGGCGCTGATCAATCTGATGGCCGTGCTGGGCGACGGCAGCATGACGATGATCGGCCAGCATCTGGCCGTGGGGCTGATGACGACGTTCTACGGCATCTTGCTGGCCAACCTGATCTGCAAGCCCATCGCGCTGAAGCTGGAACGCCGCACCGCCCGCCGCGTCGAATCCATGAACATGGTGCTGCAAGGCATCTCGATGATGTGCGAGAAGCGCGGCCCGGCCATGGTGCGCGAAACGCTCAATTCGTTCGTGCTGCACGTTGAAGACGAAATCTATGACGGCGGCCAGGGCGCAGCCAAGGCCAAGGCCAAGACGGAAGGCCAGGTCAAGCCGGTCCCCGCGTCCACCCAAGCCGCCGCGCAGCCCGTGTCCATCACCCGTCCGGCCGCCGTGCGTCAATGAGCCTGATTTCACCTTCCCTGGCGCAGCGGATCGAACAGGCCCGCCAGGCCCAACTGCGCGCCCAGAAAGCGGCGGACAACAGCGGCTGGCGCCCCAGCAAAAGCGACCGCAAGGACCGCTACGCGCGCTGGCACGTGGACGAAACGCCGGAGCAAGACGCCGAGAACTGGCTGCTGAGCTATCTGGACCTGATCACCCTGCTGCTGGCGATGCTGGTGGTGATGCTGGCCGTCTCGCGCCTGCATGGCCAGCCGACGGAAGCATCGGGCAAGCCGATTGAATTGGTGGGCACGCTGGCCACGGCCGGGCTGCCCAAGTACGACGGCGAATACGCCGAGTTCGACGCCGTCGCCATTCCGGCCAGCTGGGCCGAGCCGCCCGCCCCTGCCGCCACGGCTGACGCCGCCCCCGCCGAGGACGGCGAGAAAGTGGCCGATGCCGCGCCGCCGCTGAAGGCGCCGTCCAAGGAATCGTTGGGCCTGGGCGACCTGGCCAAGTCGGTGGACGTGATCATCAACGAGCAGTCGGTCAGCTTCCGCATCAGCAATGAATTGCTGTTCCCGTCCGGCCAGGCCACGCTGAGCCCGTCCGGTCTGGACGTGATCAAGCGCCTGGCCACCATCCTGAACAAGAACGCGTACCAGGTGTCGGTGGAAGGCCATAGCGACCCGGTGCCGATCCAGACGCGCCAGTTCGCCTCGAACTGGGAACTGTCCAGCAGTCGCGCCACCAGCGTGCTGCGCGAGCTGGTGCGCGACGGCGTGGCCGCCGACCGCCTGCGCGCGGTGGGCTATGCCGAAACGCGGCCCATCGAATCGAACGACACGCCGGCCGGCCGCGCCGCCAACCGCCGCGTCGAGCTGATCATGGACATTGCGCCCAAGCAGATCGCCGCCAAGGCCGCGCCGTCTTCGGCGCCGGCGACCGGGGAAAAGGCGGCAACGGCTGCGACGGTGCCCGCTGCCAAAGCGGCCGCGCCTCAGCCGGCCGCACCTATGCCGGTCGCACCTAAGCCGGCCGCGCCTATGCCGGTCGCACCCAAGCCGGCCGCGCCTATGCCGGTCGCACCCAAGCCGGCCGCCACGGCGGACAGCGCAGCCGCGCGATCCTGAGCGTGTCTTGTCAAAGAAAAACCGGCCCAGCCGGTTTTTTTTGCCATTGATTCCCCGGCGCCAAGGCTGACAAAAGCCTCACGCCCTGGGGTGGCGTGGCGCCGCGCGGCGGCGTTAAGCTCGCCCCATCGGCCTGTCGGCCAGAACCGGGAAAAACCATGTCCTATATGTTGCTGATCGTCGAACCCGTGGGCCAACGTGCCCAGCGCACCCCCGACGAAGGCCGCGAGGCCTACGCGCAAATGGTGCGCTATGCCGAAGACCTGAAAGGCCGGGGCCTGCTGGTCAGCGCCGAATCGCTGAAGTCAGAATCCGAAAGCGTCCGGCTACAGGTCCGCAACGGCGAGCGGTCCTTGATGGACGGCCCGTTTGCCGAAGCCAAGGAAATGATCGGCGGCTTTTTCCTGCTGACGGTGGACACGCGCGAAGAAGCGTTGGCCCTGGCGGCCGAGTGCCCGGCGGCCGAATGGGCCACGGTGGAAGTCCGGGAGCTTGGGCCGTGTTTCATGTGAACACGCAGTGTCGTCATTACGACACCCCCACCATTTGCACGAATGACTGCACTTACATAAACTGCATGCATCGAATGCATATGGACGTAACGCATCATGCCTATGTTGACTGTCAGGAACATCTCCGACGAAGTGCACCGCGCGCTGCGCGTGCGGGCGGCCCAGCATGGCCGCAGCACCGAAGCCGAGGTGCGCGCCATTCTGGAAGATGCCGTCAAGCCTGAAGGGCGGGTCAAGCTGGGTTCGCTGCTTGCGCGTATTGGCAACCAAGCCAAACTGACCGACCAGGAAGCCGCCCTGTTCGACCAACGCGACAAAACGCCTGCCGCGCCGCCGAGGTTCGAATGATTCTGCTGGATACCAACGTCATCTCCGAGCCGCTGCGCCAGGCGCCATCCGATGCCGTCATTGCCTGGATCGACAGGCAGCCGCTGGAAACCCTGTTTCTATCGGCGGTCACGGTTGCCGAATTGCGTTTTGGCGTGGCCTGCATGGCTGCCGGCAAACGCCGCAACGTCTTGCAAGACAGCCTGGAGCAACAAGTGTTGGCGTTATTTGCCGGGCGCGTGCTGTCTTTCGACACCGCCGCAAGCCAGCAATATGCGGCTTTAATGGCGCGTGCGCGGGCCTCGGGTCAGGCAATTGCCGCGGCGGATGGATACATCGCCGCCACCGCCGCTGCGCACGGCATGAGCGTCGCCACGCGGGACGTGGCGCCTTTTACGGCGGCGGGCGCTTCAGTGATCGATCCCTGGCAGTCGTAGCGCGTCAGCAATTGCCTTTCTTGGCTTGCCCCGGCGGACAGAAGCCGCCCCGGCCGCCGCCGTCATGCGGATCAACCACCACGGACCCGCTGGGGGTGTAAACGGCGCAGCCGGACAGCAGCGAAACCAGCAAGGCAAAACTACAGAGCATTCTCATATCGATATTCAAGGCAAGGGGTTTGAAACGCTGGCAGTGTATGGGGACAGGCTGCAACCAGGGCTGCACCTTGGTAACAAGCTGTTGATCCTGGTAGTTACCCGAATATTTGCGGATTGATGTCGATCGATGTCGATTTGAAGGAACGCCGTTCGTCGTCTTGATACCCACCCCATCAAGGAGAGACCCATGCGTTTCATGATCCTCGTCCGGGCAACGCCCGACAGCGAAACCGGCATGATGCCCGACGAAAGCCTGCTGGCCTCGATGCTGGCGTACCACGAAGCCTTGGCCAAGGCCGGCGTGCTGCTCGATGCCAACGGCCTGCACCCCACGTCCAAAGGTTGGCGCGTACAGTACTTGGACGGCCAGCGCCAGGTCATCGACGGGCCCTTCGCGGAAACGAAGGAATTGATTGCCGGCTACACCCTGATTCAAGTGCGCTCGCGCGAGGAAGCAATGCAATGGGCGCTGCGCTTTCCGCAGCCCTTTCCCGGCCAACGCTGCGAGATTGAAGTGCGCCAACTTTTTGAGCTGGACGAATTCGAACCCAGCAAGGAAGTGGAACGCTTTCGTGACTTGACCGGCCCCACCCGCTGACCCCGCCTTTGATCCCACCGCCCCTTCCCGGAGACCCCCCCATGCCCAAGAAGATATTCGTCAACCTCGCCATCGGCGACATGCAGAAATCGCAAGCCTTTTTCAAGCAACTGGGCTTCAGCTTCAATCCGCAGTTCACCAACGACCAGGGCGCCTGCATGGTCATCAGCGACGACATCTACGCCATGTTGCTGACGCGCGATTTCTTCAAGGGCTTCACCAGCAAGCCGCTGGTTGACGCCACCAAGGCAACGGAAGTGCTGCTCTGCCTGTCTTGCGACAGCCGCGCCGAAGTTGATGACCTGGTGGCCCGCGCCGTGGCCGCCGGCGGCACCGCGCCGCGCGAACCGCAGGACCACGGCTTCATGTACGGGCACGGCTTCGAGGACCTGGACGGCCATATCTGGGAGCTGGTCTACATGGAGCCCGGCCACGTCGAGCAATCCGGCCAAACCGACAAAGCCGACCAAACCGACAAAACCGATCAGACCGGACAGGCATGACACAAGCGGCCACGCATCGCGCTATCGAGGCGGTCTGGCGGATCGAGGCCGCCAGCGTCATCGCCGGCGTCGCGCGGCTGGTGCGCGACGTCGGGCTGGCCGAAGAACTGGCGCAGGATGCGCTGGTGGCCGCCCTGGAACGCTGGCCCGACACCGGCGTGCCGGACAACCCGGGAGCCTGGCTGATGACGACCGCAAAAAACCGCGCCCGCGACCGCTTGCGGCTGGACGCGCTGCACACCCGCAAGCACGAGCAGATCGGCCACGAACTTGAAGCCTTGCAGGCAGACGTGGAGCCCGACTTTGTCGATGCGCTGGACGCCGCGCGCCAGGACGATATCGGCGACGACCTGCTGCGCCTGCTGTTCACCGCCTGCCACCCGGTGCTGTCCACCGACGCGCGCGTGGCATTGACGTTGCGGCTGCTGGGCGGGCTGTCCACCGCCGAGATCGCCCGCGCGTTCCTGGCGTCGGAATCCACCATTGCGCAGCGCATCGTGCGCGCCAAGCGCAACCTCACGGCGGCCAACGTGCCGTTTGAAGTCCCCGCCGCGCAAGACCGCGGGGCGCGCCTGGCCTCTGTGCTGGAAGTCATATACCTGATCTTCAATGAAGGTTATTCGGCCACGTCCGGCGACCACTGGATGCGCCCGGCGCTGTGCGACGAGGCGCTGCGCCTGGGGCGCATCCTGGCCGAACTGAGCCCGGACGAGGCCGAGGTGCACGGGTTGGCGGCATTGATGGAACTGCAAGCCTCGCGCCTGCACGCGCGCACGGACGCCCAGGGCCGGCCCGTCCTGCTGATGGACCAGGACCGCGCCCGCTGGGACCCCTTGCTGATCCGGCGCGGGCTGGCCGCCCTGGCCCGCGCCGCCGCGCTGGGCGGACTGCCCGGCCCTTACGTCCTGCAAGCCGAACTTGCCGCCTGCCACGCGCGCGCGGCAACGCCCGGCGACACCGACTGGCCGCGCATCGTTGCGCTATACGACGCGCTGGTGCAGTTGGTGCCCTCGCCCGTGGTCGCGCTGAACCGCGCCGTGGCTGTGGGCATGGCGTTCGGGCCACAAGCGGCGCTGGATCTGGTCGACGCGCTGGCCGGCGAGCCCGCGCTGGCCAACTACCACTGGCTGCCCAGCGTGCGCGGCGACCTGCTGGCCAAATTAGGCCGCAAAGCAGAAGCGCACGGAGAATTCGAGCGCGCGGCAGGCATGACGCGCAATGCTCGCGAACGCGAACTGCTGCTGGGGCGCGCGAAAGCGATGCGGGAATAGCCGCTTTGTCTTTGTCTTCGACTTTGGCTCGGGCTTCGACTTTGGCTTCGGCTTCGGCTTCGGCCTCGGCTACAGCTTCGACTTCGACTTCGACTTCGACTTCGACTTCGACTTCGACTCCGGCTTCAACTTCGACTTCGGCTCCGACTTCCCCTTGGCCCGGGGCTTGCATTGGCTTCATACACGCCGACGCATCCACCGATTCCGGACCGTGCTTAAATCCGAAGCATGGCTTCCCCGCTTGCCGCCTCCCCGTCTTCCCCCACGCTCGACGCCCCCGCGCTGACGGGCGTGCCGGCGGCGTTCGATCATCCCAATGACCGCGCCGAATTCCGCCGCGCCGCGCATCTGTCCGGCGTGGAGCTGTACCGCGCGCACATCATCCGCCACGCCTTCGAACCCCACACGCACGAAGCCTATGGACTGGGCGCCATCGAATCCGGCGTCGAACGCTTCCGGTATCGCGGTGCGGACCACCTGGCGCCTTCGGGCTCGGTCGTGCTGATGAACCCCGACGAACTGCACACCGGCCGCGCCGAAACGGTGGGCGGCTGGCGCTATCGCATGGCGTACATCGACCCCGACGTGGTGGCGCGGGTATCTGGCGAAAGCGGCTGGTGGTTCAACGCGGCCGTCGGCCATGACGCGGCCAGCGCGCAGCGCGTCACCGCCCTGCTCGACTGTTTATGGCAGGCACATGAACCGCTGGCTTTCGACAGCGCGCTGTATACGCTGGTCTATGAATTCCGCCGTCACGCCCGGGTGCCGAATAACGCGCCGACCGAGGGCGCGCCGCGTTTTGCGCCCGTCATCGACTATCTGCGGGCAAACCTGTCGCGCCGCTTGACGCTGGACGAGCTGGCGGCGGTGGCCGGACTCAGCCCCTTTCATTTCCTGCGACGCTTTCAGTCGCACTATCACGCCACGCCGCAGCAGATGCTGATGGCACTGCGGCTGTTCGAAGCCAAGCGCCTGTTGGCCGATGGCATTGCGCCGGCACAGGTGGCGCTGGCAGCGGGTCTGACCGACCAGGCGCATTTGACCCGGTCATTTTCACGCCGCTACGGCGTGACGCCCGCCCGCTATCAGAAGCAGGTGCGCCGATAGGCAGGCGCGCGCCCACCTTCGAATCCGGAACAGGATAAGGACCCACCGCAAGCGCCAAGCGCCCAGCGGCTGCGCGCACGCGCCGGCCGCACCGCAATCTGGTACAAGATTTACCGGCCCGCCCTGGCTAGACTGCCCCATCGATACGCAGGAGAGCTAGGCATGTGGGCAGGAACCCTTTACGCGCTGGCCGCGGGCTTGATGTGGGGGCTGGTATTCGTGGGGCCATTGTTGCTGCCGGAATATCCGGCCGCGCTGCAATCGGTGGCGCGCTACCTGGCCTTTGGCCTGATTGCGCTGCCGCTGGCATGGCTGGACCGCAACCGGCTGCGGCAACTGCGCCGTGCCGACTGGATCGAGGCGCTGAAACTGGCCGCCATCGGCAACCTGCTGTACTACCTGTGCCTGGCCAGCGCCATCCAACGCGCGGGCGGCCCCGTGCCCACGATGATCATCGGCACGCTGCCGGTCGTGATTGCCGTGTGCGCCAACCTGCGTAACGCGCGCCGCGACGGCAAACTGCCGTGGAAGCGGCTGGCCCCCTCGCTGGCCTTGATCGCGTTCGGCATCGGCTGCGTCAACCAGGTAGAGCTGCAAGCGTTGCGCCAGGACGCGGATGCCGACTTGTCGCGCTACGCAGTGGGCGCCCTGCTGGCGCTGGTGGCCGTCGCGTGCTGGACTTGGTATCCGCTGCGCAATGCCGACTGGCTGCGGTCGCACCCAGACCGCAGCCCCAGCACCTGGGCCACCGCGCAAGGGCTGGCGACGTTGCCACTGGCGCTGGCGGGCTACGGGCTGCTGTGGATCGGCATGGCCGCCGCCGATAGCGGCTTTGACATGCCGCTGGGTCCCAACCCGGAACGCTTCCTGGGCTTGATGATTGCCATCGGGCTGTTCGCCTCCTGGCTGGGCACGCTGTGCTGGAACGAAGCCAGCCAGCGCTTGCCCACCGCGCTGGCCGGCCAGCTCATCGTCTTCGAAACGCTGGCCGCGCTGGCGTACGCCTTCATCCTGCGCGGCACGATGCCGCAGCCGCTGACAATGGTGGGCATCGCGTGCCTGATCGTGGGCGTGTTGCGCGCGGTGCGCGTCAAGCCGGTGCCGGTCCCCGTGGCGCTATAGCGGGTTCTGCACGCGCACAAGTCGCTCAGCATCAGCTTCAGCATGCAAAACGCAGCCTGCACGGGATGGGCTTTGATAGGCGCCTACAAGCGTGCCGCACGCACGCGCCGCAACGCGGCCGCGATCAACACGCCGCCCAGGCCCGCCGCCAGCACGATGGTCGACGCCGCGCTCCATCCGTAGCGGTCGATCACGCCGCCCACGGTGACCGGCCCGATCACCTGCCCCAGGTTGCTTCCCTGCATCACCAGCCCGACCGACGCCGCCGTCAACGCCGGACGCGGCGCGACCAGCGGCGCCGTGCCCAGCAAGGTGGCGGGGATCAGGCCACCGACTGCCGAGAACAGTACGCACAGCAGAAAGGTCGGCATGGCCGGCAGCACGGAACGGAAAATCAATAGCGCCACCACGCCCATCGTCACGCTGGCGCAGGCAATCAAGGTGGATCGCCGCCAGCCGCGCGCCAGCAGCACGCCCGCGCCCAGGTTGCCGACGATGTTGGCGGCGCTGGCGATGGCGCTGTACAGGCCTGCCTGGGCCAGCGTCAGGCCAAGCTGATCCATCAGCAGCACCGGCAGGAAGGTGAACAGTGCGAAGAACATCAGGCTGTAGAGCGTGAACGACAAGGCCAGCAGCACCGGCCCGGCCGCGCTCAGCGTATCAACGGTATCCTGCCGCATGCCGCGCCAGGACAAGGGCGCGGGCGCAGCAGCTTGCCCAGCCGGCAGCAGCGCGGCCACGCTGGCCAGCGACACGATCACTGCCGCGCCCGCGCACCACCAAACTGCCTGCCAGTGCTCGAACGCCTGCGAGGCCAGCATGGCAATGGCCATGCCGGTGGGCATGTAGCAGCTCCAGAGAGCAAAGGCAAAATCCCGACCGGACGCCGACACCAGGCGCTGCAAGGCGGCCGGGCCGGCCACGGTAATCATCAGAAAACCCAGGCCTTCGACCACGCGGGACGCCAGCAATAGCGGGTAGCTGGGCGCGATGGCGCCCATGGCCGTGCCCAGCGCCGTGGCCAACAAGCCCAGCAGCAGCATGCGGCGCGCGCCGAAACGCGCGATCACGCCGCCGGCGGCGATGCCTCCCACGACGCCTAATAGGGAAAACACGGCGGTCAGCGTGCCGATTGACGCCAGATCCAGGCCCATGTCCTGGCGCAACAGCGGCGCGGCAATGATGACCTTGCCCACCTGTAGCGACGCCACCACGCCCGCGCCCACAATGGCCCCCACGCCGGCCCAACGGGTTTCAACCTGGTTCATGCCTGCCTCATTACCCATGCGAAGGCGCCAGCATGCCCGCCCCGCGCGATCTTGAGAAGTGATTATTTTTCGATGAGAATGATCGACGGAATAGATCAAGCTTCCCGATTTAACCGGACTGAAGCGAAGCGAACCGAACCGAACCCGCCACCGGCCCGCCCGATGATAGATGCCCTGACCCTGGACCAATTGCGTGTGTTCGTCGCCGTGGCCGATGCCGGCAGCTTTCGCGCGGCCGCGCGCAGCCTGTCCCGCGTGCAGTCGGCGGTCAGCCACGCCATTGCGAATATGGAACAGCAATTGGGCGTGACGTTGTTCGACCGCGCCGGCCATCGCCCCGTGATGACGCCCCAAGGCCAGGCGCTGCTGGCCAACGCGCGCGACATCCTGCTGCGGGTGGACGCCATGCGCGCTCGTGCTCAGGGTATGGGCACGGGGGTCGAACTGGAACTGTCACTGGTCGTGGACACCTTGTTTCCCATTGCCGACGTGGGCGCGGCGCTGAAGGCCATGCGCGCCACCTATCCCACAGTGGCCACGCGCGTGGCGGTCTTGCCGCTGGGCGGTCCCGTCGAGGCGCTGCTGTCGGGCAGCCATACGCTTGGGATCATTGCGGGCGAGCACTTCCGCCATCCACGGATCGCCGTGCAGGCCTTGTCGTCGGTGCAGATGGTGGCGGTGGTCGGCGCCGGCCATCCTTTGGCGCGCAAAGTGGTGGGCTACCGGATGGGCAACGCGATGGGCAACGCGGCGGGCCACGCAGCCGGCGACTTGGCTAGCAACCTGGCTAGCAACCCGGCTAGCAACCCGAGTGGCAACCCGGCTAGCAACCCGGCGGGCAACGCCATGCTGGGCGCCCCGGAATTGGCCGACCACTTGCAGATCGTGCAATCCGACTCGTCCGGCTTAAGTGAAGGACGCGACTTTGCCGTGTTGTCGCCGCAGACCTGCCGCGTGAGCGGCCAGGACACCAAACACGCACTGATCTTGTCGGGCCTGGGCTGGGGCCGTCTGCCGCTGTGGCAGGTAGAGCGCGACCTGGCCGAAGGCCGGCTGGTGCGCCTGCCCACGCACAGCCTGGGACGCGGCAGCCAGGTTGAGACCGAGACGTACCTGGCGCACCGCATCGACATGCCGTTGGGTCCCGCCGCCCGCGCCTTTGCCGATGCGCTGCACCACCCCCTCTAAGCGCCGCGCGCGGGCGGCTGTGCGTAGCTGACGCCCATGCCGGCCCGCACGTCGTTCTGTATGCCATACGGCGCAATCGGATAGCGCAAGCCGTTGGCGGCCAGTGCCTTCATGCCTTCGATGGCAATGGGCAGGTAGCGCGGCGGCAGGGCCATCAGCATCTCTTCGTCGGGCACGCCGCCGTAGCGGCGTTCCGCAAAACAGGGCAAGGACAAGCTGGGTTCACCCGTGGCCAGCGCCCGGCCCCAGGAGTCGGCACAGGCGGTCTCGCCCACCACGCTCCAGTCAAAGCGCCGGTAGTTCTTCCACTGCAAGCCGTTGATAAGAATGATCATCTGCCCGGGCGTGGCGTAGATCAGGCAGATGTCGGGCGGGTTGAGCCGGCCCGATGCCAGCGGCGACACCACCAGCCCGCGATACTTGCCCGCCGGCACACAGGACAAGGCTTCCTGGCGTGCCCGCGCATCGGCTTCGGTGGCGTGCCACACGCCCACGTAATCCTTGCCGCTTTTCCAGTCTTCGTCTTGTGGCCCCAGCCCGATCACGGCGCGGCATTGCGCACCGACCAGATCGTTGCCGGTGATGCCCACCGTCCACCCCAGCCGCGCGGCCATGCCCACGATTTGATCCGTGGTGTGCGTGGCTTGCGGCCGGCGCAATCCCTTGATGCCGGCCATGTCGGCCTCGTCTTCGAACAGCTTCATGCCGATGACGGTGGTCTTCAAGCGCAGCAGCTTGTTCAGGTCGTCCACCAGTTGCGGCCAGTTCATGGCCGCGTTTGTTGTTGTCTCTTCCATATCCGTCCTTGGGACTGTTGTGTTTGGCGCATCAAGTTTGGTGCATTGGGTTTGGCGCATCGACGTTGGTGGCGATCCGCTTATCCGTCGCAGCTTAAAGGCAAACACGCATCAGCGCGCCGCAAGCATGTGGCAAATTCGGCACGCATGACGACCACGATCATCAGGAAAAGGCCTCAGGGCAAAGGCGTGGGCACAGGCGCGAGTAAAGGCGCGGACAAAGGCACGGACAAAGGCGCAGGCGCGCGCCGGTCCTCCTGTTGGGATCGCAACATTGCAAACAAGGCCTGAACCGGCGCGCTGTCGGCCGCTTGCGCCGATGCCGCCAGCCCGAACGACCGGTACAAGGGCTGCGCCAGCCGCAGCACGCGCAGGCCGCGACGGTTTTCAGGCAGGGTCAGCGCGGGCACCAGCGCCACGCCCACGCCTTCACGCACCAGCGCAAAGGCGCTGCTCCAGTCGCGCACCGTGGCGCGCACGTCATCGATGGCAAGGCCGGCGTCCTGCGCCACGCTCTGCGCGTGCACGCTGCATCCGCCTGTAGCCAGCACGAAAGGCTGCGCCGCCAGCGCCGCCAGGTCCACGGCGTTACCCGCGCGGGCCAGCGGATGCGCGGCGGGCAGCACGGCCATCCATTCGTCTTGGCCAAGCGGACACACGTGCCGCCCGGGCGCGGCGTTCAGCACCACGCCCGCATCCACGGTGCCCGCCGCCAGCAGGGCTTCGACTTCGTCATCCGAGGCTTCAAGCGACACCACGTCGATGCCCGGATGCTGCTGCCGAAAACGCCGCAGGACCGGCCGCAGGATGGTGGAAAACACCATCGGAAAACTGGCCAGGCGCAACGTACCGCGCGCCGTGCCGCACGCGTCTTGCGCCATATTTTGAATGCGCCCCAGCGCATCCAGCATGGCCCGCGCCTCGTCCGCCACCCGCAGGCCCAATGCCGTGGGCAGCGTCTGCCGACGGTCGCGCGTGAACAGCGGCGCACCCAGCATGTCTTCCAGATTGGCGATGGCCTGGCTGGCGCCGGACTGGGTCATGCCCACGTCGGCCGCCGCGTGCGTGATGTTGCCGGCGTCCACCACGGCCAACACCAGCCGCCAGTGCATCAGGTTCATCATGGCATCAGCTCTGCTTATTTCACATTTTTGAAGAAGTAATTTTACGCATGCCTGGTGCGGCCTCATGCTTGCCCCTCTTGCTGAACCGAAGGACCGACCGATGAAGCTGTACTACGCCCCCGACACCTGCTCGCTGTCGCCGCACATCGTGCTGCGCGAGCTGGATCTGCCCTTTACCCTGGTGCGGGTGAACAACCAAACCAAGCGCACCGAGGACGGCGACGACTTCCTGGCGATCAACCCGAAGGGCTACGTTGCCGCGCTGCAACGGGACGACGGGCAAGTGCTGACCGAAGGACCGGCCATCGTGCAATATCTGGCCGACCTGAACCCGCAAGCCGGGCTGGCGCCGCCCAACGGCACCTGGGACCGCAGCCGCTTGCAGGAATGGCTTAACTTCATCAGCACCGAAATCCATGGCGGCTTTGGCCCGCTGTTCAACCGGGCCCTGCCCGCCGAGGCGCGCCAGTGGTGGCAGGCCCGGGTGGAAAAGCGGCTGGATTATCTGGCGGGCGTTTTGCAATCTGTGCCCTTCCTGCTTGGCGACCGCTTTGGCGTGGCCGACGCTTACCTGTATGCCGTGCTGCGATGGGCCCGGTTTTTTGACATCGATCTGGCGGGCCGACCCGTGCTGGCTGACTATATGGCGCGCATTGAAATGCGGCCGAGTGTGCAGGCGGCGCTGGCGGCCGAAGGCATCGCCCGCGCAGTTTGACGGACGATGTGGCGCGCCGTGTCATGCCAGCGCGATGTGCCGTGTAATGTGCCGGATTAACGGGCCGGGACTCGCACATCAGCGAAACGCATCCACGCCCCGCATCAGCGCCGCCGCCATGGTGGGCTGGCGCAACTGCTCCAGCCACCATTTCAGCGCGCGGCCCTCGTGACTGCCGCGCCATGCCAGGTACAGCATGTTCGGTTCACGCGGTGTCTCGGTGGCCATTTCCAATAATTCCCCGCGCGCCAGCAACGACGCCACACGGTGGCGCGGCACCCAGCCTATGCCCAGGCCGTCGCGCTGCGCCAGGATCTTTGCGCGCATGCTGGGCACGGCCAGCACCGGCTGACCGCTGACCCGGCCATAGCCGCGCGCCGCCGCCCCGCGCGACGTGTCCGCCACCACCACCGCGCGGTACTGCTGAATCTGGTCCTGCCGCAAGGGCGTTTTCAGCTTGGCCAGGGGATGGCGCGGCGCCACCGCGAACAACCATTCCATTGCCCCCAATTGCGCCCACTGAAGATTCGGCATAGCTTGGGGCTCGTTCGTCGCTCCCACAATCAGGTCGGCCCGGCCTTCACGCAGCGCCTCCCACGTGCCGCCCAGCACCTCATGCGTCAAGCGCAGGCTCACCCCGGAATCCAGGCGATCAAACGCATGTATCAACGGCGACATCAATTCAAATTCCAGGATCTCGTCGCTGACGATATGCAGCCGATCTTCCCAACCGCTGGCTACCTGCTTGACGCGTTGCGTCAGCCGGGACACGTCCAGCATCAGCCGCGCGGCTTCGTCCGCCAGCAGCTGCCCGGCGGGCGTCAGTTGCAGCCGATAGCGGCGGCGGTCGAACAGCAGCGCGTCAAAGCGTTCTTCCAGCTGGCGGGCCGCGTGCGACACGGACGATGGCGCTCGGCCAAGCTTTACCGCCGCGCGAGACAGGCTGCCGCTGTCCCGGATGGCTTCCAGCAGCGCCAGTTCATGGGCGGTCAACATGTGCGATTCCTTCGAACGTGTTCGTTCGAAAGATGGTACGACAAAGCGCCGCCCCAGGCGCAACATGGCTACACCTTATCGAACGACTCCCAAGGAGATCACCATGAACCGTTTTGAACACAAGACCGTATTGGTCACCGGCGGCACCAGCGGCATCGGCCTGGCGGCAGCGCAAGCGTTTGCGGCCGAAGGCGCCCGCGTCATCGTCACGGGCCGCGACGAAGCCGCGCTGCAAACCGCGCGGGCCACGCTGGGCGGCAACACGCTGGCCATCCGCAATGTGGCCGGCGCGCCGGGCGCCTCGGCTGCGCTGGCCCAGGCGCTGAAAGACGCGGACGTGCGGCTGGACGCCGTTTTCGTCAACGCCGGCATTGCCAAGTTTGCGACCTTGGCCGAGGCCACCGAAGACCTGTGGGACCAAACTTTCAACACCAACATCAAGGGCGTGTTCTTTCAGCTACAGGCCTTGGACCCGCTGTTGAACCCGGGCGCGTCCATCGTGCTGAACGGCTCGATCAACGCCCACATCGGCATGCCGGCCTCCAGTATCTACGCCGCCAGCAAGGCCGCGCTGATCTCGCTGGCCAAGACGCTGTCGGCCGAGCTGCTGCCCCGAGGCATCCGCGTGAACGTGGTCAGCCCCGGCCCGATCGCGACCCCCATCTACGGCAAGCTGGGCCTGGACGCAGCCACCCTGGAAAAGACGGCCGCCGGCATCCAGGCGCAGATCCCGCTGGGCCGCTTCGGCACACCGCAGGAACTGGCTTCGACCGTATTGCATCTGGCGGCGCCGGAATCCGCGTTTATCGTGGGCACCGAAATCATCGTGGATGGCGGCATGAGCCAGCTTTGAACGCAGCCGCTACGGCCCGACCGACCGCAGTGCGCGCTTGCACAGGCGTTCGGTCGCGGCGGTCGGCGTGCCCGCCAGCCGCCGTGCGCATACCTCGCGCACCCAGGCGGGCCGGTTTTTGCTGGCGTCACACCGATTGGCAAGTGACGATATTGACACTGCCGGTGATCCGGACTGAACGGGGCCGCTATCATCCCGTTGTCATCCGTCTTCCACACTGCGCCATGTTCCCTATCCCGCTTGTCCGTCTGATGCTTGCCGCACTGGCGCTGATCGCATCGCCCCCCTACGTTGAGGCGGCCGGTGCCGCGGCGGCCGGTGCCGTGGCGGCCAATGCCGCGGCGGCCGCACCCGCCGAAACCCGCTTACGCACCGTCTACGTCGGCACGCTTGAAGGCGCGGGCGAGGTGGTGATGGAATTGGAGGGTCAAGGGTCGGACGGCAGCCCCGTGACGGGCCGGTATTTCTATCCGAAGAACGGCGTCGACATCCCCTTGCAAGGCACGCCCGAAGCCCTGGCAGAACCCCGGCTGTTTTATGAACTACAGGAAGCGGGCATCGCCCCGGACGCCAAGGCCGCCGCAGCCGCCACCTGGCAAGGGCACCGCGACGCCGACGGGTATCGCGGCCACTGGGTCGATACCCGCACGGGCAAACAACGCGCCTTCGCGCTGCGCCGCGTGGCGCAGTACGATCCTCGCGCGCTGGCGCCGGGCAGCGGGCAGGCCGTTACCGATGCGATCAGCGGCGGTATGGGCAGCGGCATCGATCACGGCGTAAGCATCAACGCCAACAACGCCCCCTACGAAACCTTGAAGCTGGCCGGCCACGCCCTGCCGGTCGGCGCTGACAGCGGCACGGGCGCCGTCGCCTACCGCATGTGGCGCGACCCCCGCACACAGTTCAGCTACCCGCGCCTGAGCCGCCACCCCGATCCTCAGGTGATGGCCCGCGTCAACGCGCTGCTTGAACAGCGCCACTGGCAGATGAGCCTGGCGGCGCTGGCTTGCAAGGCGTCTGCCTACACCAACGACAATCCGGCCGCCGGCACGCTGGGCAGCTATGACGAGGAAGCCATCACCGTGCAATGGCTATCCACCGCGCTGATGACCGTGACCGAATCCGGCAGCCTGTACTGCGGCGGCGCGCACCCCAACAACCATTTCGAGCCCTACACCTTCGACCTGCTTCAAGGCAAATACCTGGATTGGAACCGCGTGCTGGATGCGTACGTGCCGGGCGAAAACGGATGGCGCGAAGCCAGCCCCGCGCTGCTTGCCTTGATCGACAAGGCCCGCGCGCCGCAAGCCGACATGAAGATCGAGGGCGGTGACGATGATTCGCTGAAGGAATGCTCGGACCTCTGGCCCAGCTACCTGGCCTTGGGAACCGAGGCGCCGGGCGTGCTGACCTTGTCGGTATCCGGCGTGGGCCACGCGATGGGCGTGTGCCTGGGCACGCACGCCACGGTGCCGTTCAAGGACCTGACGCCGTATCTGGCGCCGGGTGGGAAGGCGTATCTGGTGCGCGAGTAAGCGCGGGCAAAGGGTCGGCAAGGCATGGGCATGGCAATGCACGGCAAAGCGCCGGCAATGCGCCGACACAGCGCCGAAACAGCGCCGAGACAGCGTCGGCACATTCCGCCACCGCACGGATCGTCCGGCCTAGCGATACAGCACCGTGGGCAGCCACATGCCGATGCCCGGGAACACGTACAACAGGAAAATCGCCACTACCTGGATCCCCATGAACGGCATCATGCCCAGGAAGATCTGGTTCAACGTCACGTGCGGCGGCGAGACGCCCTTTAGATAGAAGGCCGACATGGCCACGGGCGGCGACAGAAAGGCGGTTTGCAGGTTCAGCGCCACCAGCAGGCCGAAGAACAGCGGGTCGATACCAAAGGCATTCAACAGGGGCACGAAGATGGGCATGAAGATGACGATGATCTCGGTCCACTCCAGCGGCCAGCCCAGCAGAAAGATGATGACCTGCGCCAGCAACAGGAACTGAATCGGCGTCAAGCCCAGCGACAGCACCCATTCTTCGATGATGCGCTGGCCGCCCAGCAGCGCGAACGCGGCGGAAAAGATCGACGAGCCCACGAACAGCCAGCACACCATCGCGGTGGTCTTGGCGGTGAGGAATACGGATTCGCGCAGCACGGGCAGGTTCAGCCGGCGGTAGGCCAAGGCGAGCAAGGCGCCGCCCATGGCCCCCATGGCGGCCGCTTCGCTGGGGGTGGCAAGGCCGAACGCGATCGAGCCCAGCACGGCGGCAATCATCACTGCCAAAGGAAAGAACGAGCCCATCAACATCTTGAAGATTTCCAGCCGCGCCCACGTCAGGGCGGCATAGAACACGGCCAGCACCACCGCGCAGACGGCGACGAATATCCAAAACCCGGTGGGTGCGGGGCGGGACGCAGAGGCGGACGAGTCCGCGGCGCCGGGCGATGGCGGTTCCACCAATTGACCAGCGGAAGGCTGCGCCGACCCGCCGATGGGTGGCTCCGCCAGTCCCCCGACGGGTGGCTCCGCCAGTCCCCCGACGGGTGGCTCTGCCAGTCCCCCGACGGGTGGCTCCGCCAATCCCCCGCCCGGCGGCTCTGCCAAGCCGTCCGCGCCGGGCTCGCTCAGGCCGGAATCAAACCCGCCCGACCCCAACTGCAATTCCGCCGGAATGTCGTATTCCACGATCGGACGCGTCACGCCGTGATGCACCACGGCCACCAACAATACCGTCAGCGCCAGCGGCGCCAACACCGTGACCAGGTTGCGCAGCATGAAGCCGAACGGCACCCCGTGATTGCGCCGGCCCTTGAACAGCGCCGCCACCATGCCCGACAACGCGCGCGTGTAGCCGGCGGCGGCCAGCGTCTTGGCTTCGGGCGACAGCGGCACGCCGCGTTCGCTGACGGGCAGCGGCGGCGCCATGTCGGGACGCAGCTTGGCCACCAGGATCACATACAGCATGTACAGGCCGGCCAGCATGATGCCGGGAAACAGCGCGCCCGCGTACAGCTGCACCACCGACACGCCGGTGGTCGCGCCGTAGACGATGAGCATCACCGACGGCGGCAGCAAGATGCCCAGGCAGCCGCCCGCCGTGATCGACCCCGCCGTCAGGCGCACGCTGTAGCCCGCCTTCAACATGGCGGGCATGGCCAGCAGCCCCATCAGTGTCACCACCGCGCCGACGATGCCGGTGGCCGTGGCGAAGATCGCGCACGTGGCCAGCGTGGCAACCGCCAGCGCGCCCGGCAGGCGCGCCAGCGCCAGATGCATGGACCGGAACAACTTTTCGATCAGGTTGGCGCGTTCGACCAGGTACCCCATGAACACGAACAGCGGAATCGAAATCAGCGAATCGTTGGTCATCGTGGCGTACGTGCGCTGCACCATCAGGTCCAGCGTCTGCCCCACCGACCGACCCGCGTCGGCGCTTTGCATGTAGTACGCCAGGAAGGTGAACAGCACGCCCATGCCCATCAGCGTGAACGCCGTGGGAAAGCCCAGCATGATCGCCACCACGATCAGCGCCAGCATCAACAGCCCGATGTGCCCCGTGGTCAGTTCGCCCCACGGCGTCAGGAACGCGATCATCAGCAGCACGATTCCGATGCACGACAAGCCGAACCACAAGGCCTTGTGAATTTTCATCGGCGCGGCTCCCCGGGCGGGGTCACGTAGCGGTCAAGCTGGACGATGTCTTCGTCTTTGACGTGCACCATTTTCTTGAGCTTGTCCACGTCCACTTCCTCGACATCTTCCTCGCGCGATGGCCACGCCCCGCGTTGCAGGCACAGCACGCAACGCAGCACCTCGGCCACGCCTTGCAGCAGCAACACCGCGCCCGCCACGGGGATGAACGCCTTGAACGGATAGATGGGTGGCCCGTTGGCCATCAGCGAGGAATGCTCGCCGATGGCGATGGAGTAGCCGGCGTAATACCAGCCCGCCCAGACCAGCGCGATGGCGCCGGGAAAGAAGAACACCAGGTACAGCAGCACGTCCAACCCCGCCTGCACGCGCGGCGGCAGAAAGCCGTAGAGAATGTCGCCGCGCACGTGGCCGTTCTTGGCCAGCGTGTAGGCGCCGGCCATCATGAAGAGCACGCCGTAATACATCATCTGCATGTCGAACGCCCACGCGCTGGGTTGGTTCAGCAGATACCGCGCCGCCACCTCCCAGCACACGTGCAGGGTCAGCACAACGATCAGCCAGGCAAAGGTCTTGCCGACGATGGTGGAGACGCGGTCGATCAGGCGGATAAGACGAAGCATCGAGGGGCCTGGGATAAGGTCAGGCCGGCTTGCTGGTGCGCGAAAAATAATGGTTGTAGGCCATCCGGTAGTTGACCGAGGTATCCCCGTGCCAACGCCCCACCCGCTCAGCAAACGCGCGCTGCGAATCCAGCACTTTCTTGAACAGCGGATTCTCGGCGGAACGCTTGGCGATCATCTCGTCCCAGATCTTCAACTGCTGCTGCAAGATGGCGTCCGGCGTCTTGTAGAACTTGACGTTGTGTTCCTTCTGCAGCTTGATGTAGTCCTGCGAATAGCGGTTTGCCGCCTTCCACGACATATCGGCGCTGCTGGCCTGCGCCGCGTAGCTAAGCACGTGCTTCAAGTGCGGCGGCAGCGAGTCGTACTTGGCCTTGTTGAACAGCACTTCAAACTGCTCCGCGCTTTGGTGAAAGCTTTGCAGCATGCAGATCTTGGACACGTCTTGAAAGCCTAGCGCCAGGTCGGACGACGCGTTGTTGAACTCGGCGCCATCGAGCAGCCCGCGATCCAGCGCCGGCACGATTTCGCCGCCGGGCAAGGCGTTCACCGCCGCGCCCATGGCCGTGTACATGTCGATGGCCAGGCCCACCGTGCGGAACTTCACGCCCTTGACGTCTTCCACCTTGGTGACCGGGCGCTTGAACCATCCAAACGGCTGCGTCGGCATCGGGCCGTACATCAACGACACCACGTTCACGCCCATGGCCTTCTGGATTTCGGTCAGCAATTCCTTGCCGCCGCCGTATTCATGCCAGGCCAGCAACATGTTGGCATCCATGCCGAATGACGGCCCCGAGCCCCACAGCGCCACGGCCGTGTTCTTGCCGTACCAATAGGCCACGACGCCGTGCCCGCCGTCCAGCGTGCCGGCCGATACCGCGTCCAGCAGGTCGAACGCCTTGACCACCGCGCCGGCCGGCAAGACTTCGATCTTCAACTGGCCGCCGGCCATGTCGTTGACCTTTTGCGCATAGTCGCGCGCGAACTCGTGAAAGATGTCGTTGGCGGGCCAGGTGCTTTGGAACCGCAATGAAACCGGCGCATTCTGCGCCCGCGTGACGGCAGGGAAACCCAGTGCGGCGGCGCCGGCGACGGCAGCGCCCGAGATGAACTTGCGGCGGGGCTTTGTGACGTGTTGCATGGCTACTTGTCTCCTTGGTGGACTACATGGACCAGCGTGTAGTAACTGCACCTGCGGGGGACGCGGGGAAACGCCTGCTGCGAGCTTCCCGGTGTCGGGGCTACGACTGCGTTGCAACTTTGTGCTGATTAAACCTTCCTGACTAACGGCTGACAATCAGCTGTTTGTCAGGACTTACCCTAGCCGAATGACCTAGCGCGTTTGGTCGCAATAAAGCAAGCGCGCCGCCATGTGCGGACATGGCGGCGCGCGGGCAAGAACGCCGTTCGGCGTGCGGGTGAATCAGGTCGGGCGGCGCACGGCGCGCACCTTGCCCGCGTTGCCGCCGCCGCAGAAAAAGCGGTCGGCGCCGTCGGATTCCAAACCCGACACGCCCACGCCTTCGGGCATGTCGATGCTTTCCAGCACGGCGCCCGTGTCGGGCTCAAGACGCCGCAATTCGCGTGCGTTTTCTTCCCAGGTGCCGTGCCACAGCTGGCCGTCCACCCACGTGACGCCGGTCACGTAGCGGTTGGAATCGATGGTGCGCAGGACGCGGCCCGTCTCCGGGTCCACCTGGTGGATCTTGCGTTGTTGGTACTGCCCGACCCACAACGAGCCGTCGGCCCAGGCCATGCCCGAGTCATCGCCGCCGCCCGGCGCGGGAATGCTTGCCAGCACCTTGCCGCTGACCGGGTCCAGCTTCTGTATTTTTCCTTCGGCGATCTGATAGAGATGCTTGCCGTCGAAGGCCGTGCCGGCGTTGGCCACGACGTCCAGCGTGCGCAGGGTTTCGCCGGACTCGGGGTCCAGCGCAATCAGCATTTCGCCCAGCGCGACCCACACATGGCGACCGTCGTAGCTGACGCCATGCACGGCGTCGGCACCGGGGAACGGGCCGTATTCACGGACGATTTCAGCTTGGCTTCGTTTCATGGTTGCTTCCTTGAAAGAGGGGAAACTTCATCCTACTGACCGGGCATGAGAGTGGGGAGTAACAAGCTTGTCGTGAACGCCGGCACGCTGGGCGTCGTCCAGCGGCGCGCCCTGCCGTGGCCCAGCGGCAGCACCTGGCCCGACGCGGCCAGCGCATCCAGCGCCCGCTGCACGGTGCGCTGACTGGCGCCCAGCGCCAGCGCCAGGGCCGAGCTGGACCAGGCCTGGCCGTCAACCAGGCAAGCCAGCACTGCGGCATGATCCCGGTCGGCCACGTCGACCGGACGCGCCAGCACGATGACGCCCAGATCGGCGTGGGGTCGCAGCGCAAAGCCGTCACGCGTGGCGGTCACCGCCGCCAATGGCCGCAACGCGGTCCGCAAGCGTCCGATTTCCACACGCAGGCGGGCGCGATGCGAATCGTCTTGAAAGCCGGTGCGAAAAGCGCGGGCAATCAGGAATTCGCGGCTGACGTCGTGTGGCCAGCCCTGGGCAAGCAACCGCGCCAAGGCAAACAGAATCGGGCGGCTGGCCAAAGGCACGATCCGTTCGCCTTGCCGCACGGCATTGCGGCACGCGTCGATGATCAGCGCCGGGGACGCCAGCAGCGCCTCGGCGTCAGCCAGCGTCAGGTCGCGCGTGCCGTCCGGCGTGACGTGACGGGCGGCCACCGCATGCAGCGCCTGCACGGCGTGGTCCACTTCGGCCACCAAGGCGGGCACGCCGGCCTGGCGCGCGGCGTGCTCGGCACGGGCCAGCGCCGCTGCGGCGTCGTGCGCGCGCACCCGGCGCAGCGCGATGCCGCCCGCGATCAATTCGTGGATCGCGCGGGACGCGGCAGGCATGGCCGGGGCGTCCACGCCGGCCAGGGCCCGGTCGGCTTCGTCCAGGCGACCCAGCAGCAATAGCCGCCGCGCCTGCAAGTAGGCGGCGTGCGCCGCGTTGACGGGGTCGCCGTGGACGGACAAGGCGGTGCGAGCGGCGGCCAGCGACTTTTCGGGCCACGCCAGATCGCGCGAGGCCAAGGCCACTTCGGCTTCGGCCACGATGCAACGGGCGCGCGCGGCCGGGTTCGCTGGCCCGAATGCACGCGCGGCCTTGCGCAACAGCGCGTTGGCCCGGGCGAAGTCGCCCAGTTGCGCCATGGCGATGCCGCGCAAGGCCAGCGCCGGGGCATCGTCACGCAGCGACACCTGGTTCAGCGCCGTCAATGGGTCGCCGGCGGCCAAGGCACGCGCCGCGCGGGTGATCGGCAAATCGATGGAGTGCTCAGGCAACTGGAGTTTCCCTGTATGGGCTTGGGCTTGGGCTTGGGCCTTGGCTTCGGCTTTGGCCTTGGCATTGGCCTCGGTCTCGCCTGGGTCCGGGCTTCGGCCTTGGCTTCGGCCGCGCACCAATCTACCACCGCTTTCCGTGGCCTGATCTTCTGCTCCGCCAGCCCCGGCCCTGCCGCCGCCGCCCGCCCCCTGCCGCCCTGCCGGCCCGCGCCTTCGGCCCAGGCGCGACGCTGGTGGCAAGCACGACGCGTGCGTGGGGGCAAGGGATGCGACCCCATTTACATGGTCACCATGGTTCCCCCACCCTTGGGCGGCCCGCCAGCGTGTAAACTCCCCCCTTTTTGACTCTGGTGGTATGTTGCAAGCCCCACAGCGCACAGGTTTAAGCGGCCCGACGCTCATTCGCTTGCTGACTCGCCTGACGGATGTCGACGTTCCGGAATCCAGGCAATCGTTGTCCGACCATTTGAGCCAGTGGCTTGGTTGGACGGACGCGATCGCACTGTCCGCGGCCCTGAACACGAGCCCGCCGGTGATCGCCCCCGGCGCGCGCATGTTCGGTAGCGCCGAAGAGCGGGAATGCGCGCGCGTGCGCACGACGCTGGCAGACGCCATCGCCAGCGACACGGCAGCCACAAGCGCCAAGCGGATCGTGCCGGGACAGGCGCCGGCCAAGAAGTCGGCAGCCGTCGAGCAGGCCGAGGCCGATTACTCGAATTTTCGCCAGCGCTACCTGTCGTTGCAGCACACGATGGAAACCAGCGTAGGCAACTTGCGCAGCCGTCTGCGCGGAATGGTTGCGGCCAAAAATGGCGAGATGACCCGTCTGGCCGTGGTGGACGCCATCATGGACCGGGCGCTGCTGCCCAAGGAACGCGCGCTGTTCGGCGCGATCCCCAAGCTTTTGCAGGGGCATTTCGAGCGCTTGCGGCTGGCCGAGGCGGCGGCGTTGGCGCCCGTGGATGCACCCGTGGATGCGTCTGTGGATGCGCCCGTGGACGCACCCGCTGCCGAAGCCGACGCTGCACCGCCCACCGATGGCGCCGCCAAGCTGGAGGACGGCAACGGCAAGGCGCCCGCGCCGGCAACCGCAACACCGCCTGTCACCCCCGGCGCCTGGCTGGACGTTTTCCGCAAGGATATGCGCAGCGTCCTGCTTGCCGAATTGGATGTTCGACTACAACCGGTCGAAGGGCTGCTTGCCGCCCTTCGCGCCAGCTAACCAGGACACCATGTCCAAGACTCTGATCAATTTCGTTGTATTTGTGGCCGGCTTGGCCGTTGTGGGCTGGATTGGCGCGGGCTATGCGGGGACGAACCCGCTGGCGCTGGCCGTGACGCTGCTGATCGGCGTCTGCTATCTGGCGGGCGCTTGGGAACTGCTGCGGTATCAGCAGGCCACCAGCGGGCTGGCGCGCGCCAGCACATCGCTGAACGAACCGCCTGCCAGCCTTGCCTCGTGGCTGGACCAATTACCGGCCAGCCTGCGCAACGCCGTCCGGCTGCGCGTGGAAGGCGAACGGGTGGGTTTGCCCGGCCCGGCGCTGGCCCCGTATCTGGTCGGCCTGCTGGTTTTGCTGGGCATGCTGGGCACCTTTTTAGGCATGGTCGTGACGCTGCGCGGCACCGGCATGGCCTTGGAAAGCGCCACTGACCTGGGCGCCATCCGCGCCTCCCTCGCCGCGCCGGTCAAGGGCCTGGGCTTTGCGTTCGGCACCTCGATTGCCGGCGTAGCCACATCCGCCATGCTGGGCCTGCTGGCCGCGCTGTGCCGCCGCGAACGCGTGCAGGCCGCGCAGCTGCTTGACGCCAAGATCGCCACCACGCTGCGCGTGTACTCGCAAAGCTATCAGCGCGAAGAATCGTTCAAGCTGCTGCAACGCCAGGCCGAAGTCATGCAGCGCCAGGCCGAAGCCATGCCCACGCTGGTTGACCGCCTGCAAGCCATGATGCAGGGCATGGAACAGCAGACGCGTTCCCTGAACGAACGCCAGTTGGCCAGCCAGGACGCGTTCCAGGGCAAAGCCGAGGCGGCGTACGCCCGCCTGGCTGCCGTCATGGAGCAGTCCATGAAAGAAGGCGTGGCCGAAAGCGCGCGCTCTGCCGGCGTGGCCTTGCAGCCAGTGGTGCAAGCCACGATGGAAAGCCTGTCGCGCGAAACCGCCAGCCTGCAAGACACCGTGGCCCAGGCCGTGCAGCAGCAACTGAGCAGCCTGACCTCGGGCTTCCAGGCGTCCACCAGCAATGTGGCCGACATCTGGAACCAGGCGCTGGCCGGCCAGCAACGCGCCAGCGAGACGCTGGCGCAAGATCTGCGTGCCTCGCTGGACCGCTTTGCCGAAACCTTTGAACAGCGCTCGGCCGCCTTGCTGGACGGTGTGTCGGCGCGGCTGGAAGCGTCGTCGGGCAACCTGTCCGAGGCCTGGACGGCGGCGTTGTCGCGCCAGGAACACGTCAGCGAAAAGCTGGCGGGCGACAATCTGCAAGCGCTGACGGCTGCCGCCGCCAGCTTCGAAAAACACTCGGCATCGCTGTTGCGCACACTGAACGATTCGCACAGCTTGCTGCAATCGGAACTGGCCTCGCGTGACCAACAACGCCTGGCCGCCTGGACCGAAACGCTGGGCGCCATGGGCGCCACGCTGCGCCAGGAATGGGAGCAGGCCGGCACGCAAGCCGCCACCCGGCAACAGGCCATCAGCGACACGCTGGCGCAGACCGTGCGCGACATCAACGCCCAGGCCGCCGCGCAAGCCAGCGTGCTGGAAGCGGTGTCGGCCCGCATGGAAGCCGCCGCCAATAACGTGTCTGACCGCTGGAACACTGCCCTGGATCGCCAGAGCGAAGTGGCCGAAAAGCTGGCTGCCGACAACCAACAAGCCCTGACCACCGCCGCCGCCGCCTTCGAGCAGCATTCTGCATCGCTGCTGCGCACGCTGGACCAGTCGCATGCGGAACTGCAAGCGGCGTTGGCGTCCAAGGACGAAGCGCGTCTGGCCGCCTGGACCGAATCGCTTGCCGCTACGGCTGCCACGTTGCGCGCTGAATGGGAACAGGCCGGTGCGCAGACCGCGACTCGGCAGGAAGCCATCAGCGCCGCGCTGGCCGGCACCGCGCGCGACATCGGCGCGCAAGCCCAAGCGCAGGCGCAGCTGCTGCAAAACGTATCGACCCGCCTGGAATCCGCCGCCAACAGCGTGTCGGACCGCTGGAACACCGCGCTGGATCGCCACAGCGAAGTGGCCGAAAAGCTGGCCGCCGACAACCAACAAGCCTTGACGACCGCCGCCGCTGCGTTCGAGCAGCATTCGGCATCGCTGCTGCAAAAGCTGGATCAGTCGCACGCCGATCTGCAAACGGCGCTGGCCGTCAAGGACCACGAACGCCTGGCCGCCTGGACCGGCACGCTGACCGCCATGGCGGCCACGTTGGGGCAGGAATGGAAGGCCGCGGGCGACCATACCGTGGCGCGCCAGCAGGAGATCAGCGATGCGCTGGCGCTGACGGCGCTGGACGTCACCGGCCAGACCGAAGCGCAGGCGCGCCTGCTGGAAAGCGTATCTGCCCGCCTGGAAACCGCCGCCAGCAGCGTGACGCAGGCGTGGACCGAGGCGCAGGCGCGCCAGGAACAGGTCAGCGCCAAGCTGGCCGCCGACAACCAGCAAGCCCTGACGAGCGCCGCCGCCACGTTCGAGCAGCACGGCGCATCGCTGCTGCAAAAGCTGGATCAATCGCACGCCGATCTGCAAGCCGCGCTGGCGTCCAAGGACGAAGCGCGCCTGGCTGCCTGGACCGGCAAGCTGGCCGCGCTGGCCGATGCGCTGGGCCAGGAATGGGAATTGGCGGGCGCGCAGGCCGCCACCCGCCAGCAGGAATTGGCGCAGGCGCTGGCGCACACCACGCAAACCCTCACGGCGCAGGCCGAGGCGCAGGCAAGCGTGCTGGAAACCGCGTCCACCCGCCTGGAGACAGCGGCAAGCCAGGTCACCCAGGCCTGGACGGACGCCCAGACGCGCCAGGAGCAGGTCAACCAGCAACTGGCCGACGGCAACCAGCAGGCGCTGGAGGCCGCCGCCGCCACGTTTGAACAGCATTCGGCATCGTTGCTGCAAACGCTGGACCAATCCCACGCCGATCTGCAAGCGGCGCTGGCCGCCAAGGACGAAGAACGCTTGGCCGCGTGGACCGGCAAGCTGGCCGCCGTTGCCGACACGCTGGCGCAAACCGCCAACGACATCACCGCGCAAACGCAGGCGCATGCCAGCGAAACCATCACCGAAATCGGCCGATTGGTGCAAGCCGCATCGGAAGCGCCCAAGGCCGCCGCCGACGTCATCGGCGAACTGCGCCAGAAGCTTTCCGACAGCATGGTGCGCGACAACGACATGCTGCAAGAGCGCAACCGCCTCTTGGAAACGCTGGACACGCTGCTTAACGCCGTCAACCACACCGCCGCCGAACAGCGCACGGCCGTGGACGCGCTGGTGGCCTCGTCGGCCGAGCTGCTGGAACGCGTGGGCACGCAGTTCACCGACCGCGTCCAAGCCGAGACCGGCAAGCTGACCGATGTGGCTGCGGCAGTGACCAGCAGCGCCGTGGAAGTGGCCAGCCTGGGCGAATCGTTCGGCGCGGCGGTGCAGCTGTTCGGCGAGTCCAACGACAAGCTGGTGGCGCACCTGCAACGCATCGAAGCGGCGCTGGACAAGTCCATCGCGCGCGGCGACGAGCAACTGTCCTACTACGTGGCGCAGGCGCGCGAAGTGGTGGACCTGAGCCTGATGTCGCAAAAGCAGATCATTGAAAACCTGCAACAGCTGGCCACCCAGCGCGCCACCGCCGGAGAGCAGATCGCATGAGCGAGGACATCGACGGCGGCGTCGAAGCCTCCGCACCGGCCTGGGCCGTCTTCGGCGACTTGATGTCGGTGCTGCTGGGCGCGTTCGTGCTGATTCTGGTCAGCGTGATCGGCGTGCAGCTGCAACTGTCGACGCAACTGGAAGAAGAGGTCAAGCAACGCCAGGAAGAAACGCAGCGGCGCGAAACGCTGGAGCAGGCGCTGGCGGGGCCGCTGGCCGCCGGCCGCGTGACCTTGATCAACGGCCGCATCGGCATCAGCGGCAGCGTGCTGTTTGCCTTGAACTCGGACCAGTTGCAGCCCGAAGGGCGCGAGGTCTTGAAGACACTGATCGAACCGCTGGCCGCGTACCTGAAGACGCACGACGAAATCCTGATGGTCAGCGGCTACACCGACGACCAGCAGGTGCGCGAAGGCAACCGCCGCTTTGCGGACAACTGGGACTTGTCGGCGCAGCGCGCGCTGACGGTCACGCGCGCGTTGATCGACGAAGGCGTGCCGTCCGCCACCGTGTTCGCCGCCGCCTTTGGGTCCGAGCAGCCGGTGGCGTCGAACGCCGACGAAGCCGGCCGCGCCAAGAACCGCCGCGTGGAAATCACGCCCATCCCCAAGCCGTCCAATGAGCCGGGAAAGCCGCGTGAACAGTAACGACGATATCGGCGGCGCGGTGGATGCCGTGAATGGCGTGGACGGCGTGGACGCGGCGGATGCCGTGGACTCGGTCGATGCCGTCCAGGCCGCCCACGCCGTGGATACCGCGGGCGCCGCCGACGCGGCGGACGCAGCGGGCGTTGACGTGCCCACGCTGGCGGCACAAGCCACCCTGGACGCCTGGGGCGACAGCGGTGCCGACCGCCTCGACCCGGTGCGCTTTCGCTTTCTTCAAGCCATGGCGCGGCGCACCGCCCCCCTGCAAGGCCTTGCCCGCCAACAGCTGGAGGACAAGTTGGACACGCATCTGCGCGCTTATGCGCAGCTGCTGGAGGCAGTGGAGCCGGACGCTTCGACGATGGATTCGGCCGAGGCATCGCCTGCCGCCTCTGCCACCCCCCAAACCGCCCCCGCCGCGCTGACCGAGCTGCTGGCCTACCTGACGTACCCCGACGCCCCGGACAACGACCCGACCTGGGACCGCGATGCGCTTGGCCTGCGCGAGGCGTATCCCGACGTGCAGATGCTGGAGTATTTTCGCGGTGTCTGGTCGCGCGTCAGCGCCGACCGGCAGGTGCGCCAGTCGCAAGAGCAGGTGCACAAGAACGCCGGTCCGCTCAATTCCAACCAGCTGGTGCACCGCGCACTCTCGCTCATGCGCGAGTTGTCGCCCGGTTACCTGCAACAGTTCCTGTCGTACACGGACGCGCTGATGTGGATGGAACAGATCCACGCGGCCACGGCGCCCGCGCCCAAGGAAAGCACGCGCTCGGGCGCCGCGAAAAAGACCTCGCGGGCCAAGGCGCGGCAAGGCTAGCCCGTGCGCCCGGGTTGCCGGCCCTGCCTATAATTAAGCCCATCCGTATCCGGCCACCCCGTCCGGCCACCCATCGCCCCCACCCGCTTTGACGGCCCCGTCGCCGTGCCTCATGTCCACCTTGCCTATCCGTGTGCTGTCGATCATCCCCCCGATGACCCAGCTCAATACGCCCTACCCCTCCACCGCCTATCTGACCGGCTTTTTGCGGTCGCGAGGGGTCACTGCCTATCAGGAAGACCTGGCGCTTGCGCTGGTGTTGCGCCTGTTGTCGGGCGACGGCCTGCGCGCCGTGGCGGACCGGATCGCCACGTTGCCGCTTGAAAAGCACACGCCCGCCATCCAGGCGTTCGTGGCGATGCAGCCGCGCTACCTGGCCACCATCGGCCCGACCATCGCGTTTTTGCAAGGCCGCGATTCCACGCTGGCGCACCGCATCGTGGGCCGTAACTTTCTGCCGGAAGGCCCGCGTTTCAGCACCTTGGACGTCTATATGGACGAAGACGGTGGCGACCCGCTGGGCTGGGCGTTCGGCGCCTTGGGGCTGCAAGATCGGGCCAAGCACCTGGCCACGCTGTACCTGAATGACCTGGCGGATGTGCTGCGCGACGCGGTGGACTCGCGCTTTGAATTCGTGCGCTACGCCGAATCGCTGGCCGGCAGCCAACCCACGTTCGACCCTTTGGCCAACGCCCTGGCCGGCGCGCCCACGCTGGTGGACGACACGTTGCACGGCCTGACGATCGACGCCCTGGCCCGCCATCAGCCAACGATGGTGCTGCTGTCGGTGCCGTTTCCGGGCGCGGTATACGCGGCGTTCCGCATTGCGCAAACCATCAAGGCGCAGGACCCGGGCATCATCACCGTGCTGGGCGGCGGCTTCGTCAACACCGAACTGCGCGAACTGAAAGACCCGCGCGTGTTCGACTACTTCGACTTCGTCAGCCTGGACGCCGGCGAACGCCCGTTGCTGGCGCTGCTGGAACACGTGCAAGGCAAGCGCTCGCGCCAGCGTCTGGTGCGCACGTTTCTGCGCGACAAGGACAGCGGCGCCGTCCAATACGTGAACCTGGTCGAACCGGACGTGGCCTTTGCCGAAGTCGGCACGCCCACGTGGGACGGCCTGCCGCTGGACCGCTACCTGTCGCTGCTGGACATGCTGAACCCCATGCACCGCCTCTGGAGCGACGGGCGCTGGAACAAGCTGACCGTGGCGCATGGCTGCTACTGGAAAAAGTGCAGCTTCTGCGACGTCAGCCTGGACTACATCGGCCGTTACGAGGGCGCATCCGCCTCGGTGCTGGCCGACCGCATCGAAGCCATCGTGCAAGAAACCGGGCAAACCGGTTTCCATTTCGTGGACGAAGCCGCGCCGCCCAAATCGCTGAAGGCGCTGGCCACCGAACTCATCGACCGCAACGCGGGCATTTCGTGGTGGGGCAATATCCGCTTTGAAAAAACGTTCAGCCCGGAATTGTGCGAACTGCTGGCCGACAGCGGTTGCATTGCAGTGTCGGGCGGGCTGGAAGTGGCGTCCGACCGCTTGTTGAACCTGATGAAGAAAGGCGTGTCGGTGGATCAGGTGGCGCGCGTCACGCGGGCGTTTTCCGACGCCGGCATCCTGGTGCACGCCTACCTGATGTACGGCTTTCCCACGCAAACGGTGCAAGACACCGTGGACGCGCTGGAATACGTGCGCCAGCTGTTCGCCAACGACTGCATCCAAAGCGGCTTCTTCCACCGCTTTGCCTGTACGGTGCATTCGCCGGTGGGCAAGAACCCCGAGGAATACGGCGTCACGCTGCAACCCCTGCCGCCCGTCACGTTCGCCAAGAACGACATCGGCTTTCATGACCCCACGGGCGTGGACCACGACGCGCTGGGCCGCGCGCTGAAAAAAGCCATCTACAACTTCATGCATGGCATCGGCCTGGACGAAGACGTGCGTACGTGGTTCCCATTCAAGGTGCCCAAGACCACCGTGTCGAAAAACCGCATCGCCCGCGCGCTCAGCCAGCAAGGCTGAAGCCGGGGCGAACGCCGGCCAGGGCTGGCTCCGGGTGGCTTCGGTTTGCTCCGCTTTGCCCGGGTTGCCCCGTTTGCCCCGTTTGCCCCGTTTGCCCCGTTTGCACGTGATCGTCGCGCGCAGTACTATACGATCCATATACAAACCATATACGGATCGTTCCTTCATGGGCCTCGTCAAAATTTCCGAGCAGATGCATGAGAATCTGCGTGTCGCCAGCAGCGCGCTCAGCCGCTCGATCAATTCCCAAGCTGAACACTGGATGCGCATCGGCATGCTGTCCGAGCTTTACCCTGAGATGTGCCACGCGGACATCTGCCAGTTGCTGATCCGCATCGAACAAAGCGAAGGCTTCACGATTGCATCGCTGTCCCGGCGCACGCCGGACGCCGCCCAGGAGGTTGCGTAAATGGCGCGCAAGGTTTCCATCAAATCCGCCGCTGATATCGCCATGGCCCGCAAGGCAGGCGCCATGGCGGCCGAAGTGCTGCACATGATCGGCGAACACGTGCGCCCCGGCGTCACCACCGACGAGCTCGACCGCATCTGCAACGAATACATCGTCAACGTGTTGAAGGCCATTCCGGCCAACGTCGGTTACCACGGCTTTCCGAAAACAATCTGCGCGTCGGTCAACCACGTCATCTGCCACGGCATCCCGTCGGCCAAGGTGCTGAAAAACGGCGACATCCTGAACATCGACGTGGCCGTCATCAAGGATGGCTGGTTTGGCGACACCAGCCGCATGTACTACGTGGGCCAGCCCAGCCCCTTGGCGCGCCGCCTGGTCAACACCACGTACGAAGCCACGCGCGCCGGCATCATGGCCGTCAAGCCCGGCGCCACGCTGGGCGACATCGGCCACGCCATCCAGACGGTGGCGCATCGCGAACACTTCAGCATCGTGCGCGAATATTGCGGCCACGGCATCGGCCAGATCTATCACGACGAGCCGCAAGTGCTGCACTACGGCCGCCCCGGCGAAGGGCTGGTATTGCAACCCGGCATGATGTTCACGATCGAACCGATGATCAACGCCGGCAAGCCGGCCACCAAGCAGTTGCCGGACGGCTGGACGGTGGTCACCAAAGACCGCTCGCTGTCGGCGCAATGGGAACACATGGTGGTTGTGACCGACACCGGCTACGAGGTACTGACGCCCTGGCCCGACGGCTACGGCGACTATCCGCCGATACCCTGACGGGAAGTGTGACCGTTGCGGCGGGCCGGGCGGCCTGTCGCCCCAACGTCGCGGGGTCCATGGCAAGGACCGGAGTGCAGGCCATCAAGGGCACGATCATGATCGTGCCCTTGCCGTTTCCGGCGCGATTGCAGCCCCCTGCCCCATTCCTTCATGCCCGTCCCGCCCGTCCTGTCTTCCCTGCCCGCCGCCTTTCGCCGCTTGGCCGCGTCCAACCTGGCCGCCCAGTTTTCCGAACAGATGGCATTGGCCGCTGCCCCGTTGGTGGCGGTTTTGACGCTGGGCGCCACGGCCGCGCAGACCGGCGCGCTGCAAGCGGCGCAGACCTTGCCGTTTCTGCTGCTGTCGCTGCCGGCGGGCGTCCTGGCCGACCGGATGTCGCGCAAGGCGCTGATGACGGGGGCCGAATGCGTGCGCGCGGCCAGCCTGTTGGTCTTGCTGGCGCTGCTTTGGATGGGCGCGCTGAACCTGACGTGGCTGGCGGCGCTGGGTTTCCTGGGTGCAGTGGGCACCGTGGCGTACAACGTATCGGCCCCGGCGCTGGTGCCGCGCCTGGTGCCGGCACGTGACCTGGCCAACGCCAACCGCTGGCTGGAGTTGGCGCGCAGCTGCGCGTTCTCGGCCGGGCCGGCTGCGGGCGGCGCGCTGGTGGGCTGGATGGGCGCGCCCATCGCCTATGTGCTGGCCACCACCTTGTCGCTGCTGGCGGCGGTGTGCCTGGCGGGCTTACCGCAAGAGGCGGGGTCTGATGCAGGGGCGCCTGCCCGGGATGCGCCGCCCGTTGCCGCCCCCTTGCGCCCCGGCATCCTGGCGCAATTGCGCGAAGGCGCTGCGTTTGTCACGGCACATGCATTGCTGCGTCCCGTGCTGATCACCGCCGTGTTCTTCAACACCGCCTGGTTCATCCTGCAAGCCGTGTACGTGGCGTACGCCATCGACCGGCTGGGCCTGAGCGCCACGGGCGTGGGCATCACGCTGGGCGTGTATGGCGCCGGCATGCTGGCCGGTGCGTTGGCGGCGCCGTGGCTGGCGCGCCGGCTGAGCTTCGGCGCGATGATCGCGGCCGGGCCGTTGACGGCGTTGGTGGCAAGCGGCATCTTGCTGACCACCCTGGCCTACCCGTCCGGCGTGTGGGCGGCCCTGGGGTTCTTTCTGTTCGGCGCGGGCCCGATTCTGTGGACGATCACCACCACCACGCTGCGCCAGGCCGTCACGCCCAATGCGCTGTTGGGCCGCGTGTCGGCGGTGATCCTGACCGCCACGTTCGGCGCCCGCCCGGTCGGCGCGCTGATCGGCGCGGGCCTGGCGGCGCGCGTGGGGGTCGAAGCGTGCCTGTGGGCGTCCACGGCGGGGTTCGTGATTCAGTTCCTGGTGCTGTTCGCGTCGCCGGTGTTGCGGCTGCGCAGTCAGCCGGAAAGCGTCGGCGCGGGCGCCTAGCGCGGCGTTGCCATCAGGCGGGCGGGCTGGCCGACCCGGCGTTACGACGAATGCCACGCGGGCTGGATGGCTGGCTGGTGGCTGGTGGCTGGCTGGCTGGCCGGACGTTACGACGAATGCCACGCGGGCTGTTGCGGTCGTCGGTGGGCGTTTCTGTATCTGGCGGGGCACGCCACGGCCCGTTAGACTCGCCCCTGTCCGCGCGCCGGCAAGCCGATGGCATACCCCCTTAGTTGCCTCTCACTTCATTTGCCCTCACTTCATCTGCGCCCACTTCATTTGCGCCCACTTCATTTGCGCCCACTTCATCTGCGCCCACTTCATCTGCGCCCACTTCATTTGCGCTGCCCCCACCAATACGCCGCCCCCGCATGATGCTGAAAATTCTAGGTAAAGCTTCGTCCATCAACGTGCGCAAAGTGCTTTGGACCTGTGCTGAATTGAACCTGCCTTTCATCCGCGAAGATTGGGGCGCGGGCTTTCGGCCCACCAGCGACCCGGAATTTCTGGCGCTGAACCCGAACGGCATGGTGCCCGTCATTGAAGACGGCGACTTCGTGCTGTGGGAGTCCAACAGCATCATCCGCTACCTGGCGGCGCAATATGGCGGCGATGCGCTCTACCCCGCCAATCCCAAGACACGCGCCCGCGTGGACCAATGGATGGACTGGCAGGCTACTGACCTGAACCGGTCATGGAGCTACGCTTTCATGGCGCTGGCGCGGCATTCCCAGGCACACCAGGACGCGGCAAGCATCGACGCCTCGCGCCGGGCATGGGCGTTCTATATGGGGATACTGGACGCGCGACTGGCGGCGACCAAGGCCTACGTCGCGGGCGATGCATTCACGCTGGCGGACATCGCCATCGCCTTATCCGTCAACCGCTGGTTCGCCACGCCCTTCGCTTTGCCGTCCCTGGCGCCGAACGCCGCAGCGCCCGCTGCTACGACCGCTGCACCGTCCGCCGCACCGTCCGCCGCACCGACCGCCACACCGACCACGACGCCGCCCGCCTCGCTGTCCGCCGCGGCGTCATTGCCTGCCTTCGACAAACCCGCGCTGCCTGCGGTGCAGGCCTACTACGATCGCCTGACCGAGCGCGACGGCTATCGGCTGTACGGCCGCAACGGCCTGGCCTGACCCTGGCAGGCGGGCGACGCCGCGCCCGCACGCCCTGTCCGCACGCCCCGCCCTGACGCCCTGTCCGCGCTACTTCACCACGCCGCAAACCAGTCGGCCGCCTCCGCCGCCCAAGGGCGCCGGGGTGTCGCTGTAGTTGTCGCCGCCCACGTGCACCATCACCGCATGCTTTTTCACGTCGGCCAGCTTCAGATGCGGCGCCACCACGGCTTTTTTGGCGGTGCCATCGGCGGCCACCACGATGAAAGGCAGATCGCCTTGATGGCCGTCGGTGGCCATGGGGCCCTTGTGCGCCTTGGTGCCCTTGGGGTCCAGGTGCCCGCCCGCCGCGCCGCCGGGCGCCATCTTGTCGTTCACCATGCCTGGCATGCACGAGCCTTTTTCATGCACTTGAAACCCATGCTCGCCGGGCGGCAGGCCTTTCAGGTGGGGCGTGATCTGCAAGCCGCCCTTGGTGTCCTTCAGGGAAATCGTGCCGGCGCTTTTGCCCAGGCCATCGGCAGTCAGGAACGACATCGTGACGTCTTCGGCCAAGGCCGCGCTGGATGCGCCCGCCAACGTCAGGCCCGCGACCAGCATCGAGATTTTCTTCATGAAGTGCCTCCTGGAATCATGCACGCAAGGTGCGAATGCCCAGCCACGGCGACCGTGCCGCCTGGCCGATGGCGCAGAAAACAATAGCACCGGCGCGCCAACGCACGCCAGCACTCTTCCTTCCTGATACAAGCCATCAGGCTTGTTAACGATTCAGCAGCAGCACCAATGCGTGCAACGCCACGCCGATCAAGCCGCCCACCAGCGTGCCGTTGAAACGGATGTATTGCAGATCGCGGCCCACGCTCAGTTCCAGTTCATCGACCAGATGGCGTTCGTCCCAGTTCTTGACCGTGCGCGAGATGTGCTCCGTCACGCCGATGCGCAGCCGCCCGGTCAGCCGCCGCGCGCTGCCCAGCACGTGGCTGTTGATGGCTTCGCGCAGGCCGGGGTCTTCGGCCAGCTTGCGGCCCAGTGCCAGCAACGCGCTTTCAAGGTGAGCCGCCAGCGCCGAGCCTTCGTCGGACAGATCGCGCCGCAGCGCCGCATGGATGTCATCCCACAAACCTTGCACGTATTCCTGCACCTTGGGGTGATCAATGGCGCGCTGCTTCAGTTCTTCAACCTGGGCGGACAAGGCCGGGTCGGCCTTCAGGCGTTCGATGTAGTTCAACACCCACGCCTCGTAGTCGCGGCGCACGGGATGGTCGGGTTCGGACAGCACGTCGCGCAGCTCGTCCATCAACGCCATCGCCAGCCGGTCCGCCAGGTTGTCGGCGATGCCGTCCACCGACTTCACCGCGTTCACGGCCGCGATGATGCGCGGCCATTCCTTGCGCGCGAATTTCACCAACAGCGTCGACGCGCGATCCTTGACCTCGTCCTGGCCCAGATAGCCGCCCAGCCGTTCCATAGCGGCATCCAGCAATTCCTGATGGCGGCCGTCGCGCGTCAGCAAGCCCAGCACTTCGCCCACCGTGCCCGCCGCGTCCCAACGGCGCAGGTTCTTCACGACGAATTCCTGGATCACGCCGCGAACGGCGTGGTCGTCCAGCATGTCCAGCGTTTGCAGCGCCACGCGGCGCGCGCCGTCGCTCAAGGCCTGCGCCTGCCTGGGCCGCACCAGCCAGCGTGACAGCCGCGCGGCGGGATCAAAGACGCGCAGCTTTTCCATCAAGGTGTCCGGGTCCAGGAAGTGGTCGCGCACGAACACCGCCAGGTTGTCGCCGATGCGGTCTTTGTTGCTGGGGATGATGGCGGTGTGCGGGATGGGCAGGCCCAGCGGGCGGCGAAACAGCGCCACCACCGCGAACCAGTCGGCCAGCGCGCCCACGGTGGCGGCTTCACAGAACGCCCGCACCCAGGCCCACGCGCCTTGTCCGCCCATGACGTGGCTGGTGATGAAGCCGCACACCATGGCCACCAGCAACGCCAGCGCGGCGATTTTCATGCGCCGCAATTGTGTGCGGCGCACATCGGAAGCCAGGGACGAATGCGTGGCGAACGCGGCGGCGGGCGAGGAAGTTTCGGGCATGACGGTTCCGGCGTGGCGAGGCGTCAGCATACCAACAGCGCTATTCGCCCAGGAACTCCGACACGGCCTCCAGCCCTTCGATATGGTCGGCCACCACCTTCGCGATAAAGGCGATGGGCACGGACAGCAGCGTGCCCCAGATGCCCCACAACCAGGTGAACAGCAGCAGCATCATGAACACCGCCACCGAGTTCATCCGGGCAATGCGGCCCGACATCCACGTGGTGACCAGCACGCCGATCAGCAAGGCGATCACAACCGAACTGCCCGCCACCTGAAGCGCCGGCCCGATCTCGCCGAACTGAATCAAGGCGGCCACTCCCGTGCCCACCGCCGTCAGCAGCGGGCCGAAGTACGGAACGATGTGCAGCGCGCCCGCCACCACGGCCCAGGTGGCGGCGTTTTCCAGGCCCAGCAGCCGAAACGCCCCCCACGACAGCACGCCCAGCGCCACATTGGTCACCAGCATCATCGCCATATACATGTGGATAGAGCTGTTGATCTGGTCCAGCATGTGCACGCTGATCTTTTTCTGCGACAAGGTCTTGCCCGCCACCTTGACGAACTTGCGCTTGAACGCGTTGCCCGACAGCAGCAGGAAGAACACCAGGAACACGCTCATCGTCGCCTGGCCCAGGAAGGTGGCCAGGCCCTTGGAGCCCCACAGCAGGAATTCGCTGAATCCCGCGTCCGACTTCGTCACCACAACCTGGCGGCCGGGCGGGATGCCGCCGGTTTCCTGCAGCACGCTGGCCGCGCCCTTGATGCGTTCGATGATGGAGCCGTCGCCGCTGGCAAAGCCGCCCAGCGTGCGCGAGATCTTGCCCGAGATCTCGGGCAAGGCGTCCACGATGGAAGTGACCTGGCTTTGCGTGGCATACACCAGCCCGGCCAGGCCGAAGGCGATCACGGCCATCAGGATGACGATGCCGATGGGACGCGGCACGCGGACGCGCTCCATCAGCGCGACGGCCGGGTCCAGCGCATACGAGACCACGATGGCCATGACCACCGGCACGATGAATTCCTGCGCCATCTTCAGTGAGAACAGCACGGCCAGCACGGTCAGCGTGGTCAGACAGGCGCCGCGGGCCCAGACGTGCGTGACGTCAGGCGCGGGCTCGGGGACGATGCCGGCGTCCTGGACCGTGGCTTTTTCGTCCGAGGCACGATCATCCGGCCCCGACTTTTCCGCCGCGCGTTCTTCGGGTGATTTTGGCTCGGCCGCGCCGGCCGCAACCGCCACGGCCTTCGCCTGGGCGGCGCCCGCTGCGGGGCCTGCCGTGTCAGGCACTGTGGTGTCGCGCGTGCGGTCCCGCGCGCTGTCCTGCGTGCCGTCCCGCGTGCCATCCCGCGTGTCATCCCGCGTGTTGTCACGCGTGTTGTCCGGCATCTTGTTCGCCGGTGTCGCGCTATCCATCCCGCCCCCACTTTCCGTTTTTTGGTTGAGGTGGTCAGCAAGTATCGTGCCCGGCGCTTGTCAGCCCTTCACCGCCAGCAGGCCGGCCTGCCCTTCGTGACTGCGCTGCGCGCGTTCCAGGATGAATTCGATCAGCATCGAAATCGCGCGCGGATGGTGTCGGTTGGGCATGTACAGCATATACATGCCGCGTCCAAAAATGCTTAAACGCCATGGTGTCAGCACCGGCAGCAGTTCGCCCCGCGCAATGTCGTCGTGCACCACGTAATCGGGCACCACGCCCACGCCCAGCCCGGCCCGGATGGCATCGCGCAGAAATGCGTAGTTGCGGGAAATCACCGTCGGTTCCAGCACCACGTGCTGGCGCGGCTGGCCGTCGTAATACGCCGATAGCCGCAGCGGCCTGCCGATCACGGCGGCGCTGATGACCGGCAGTTGCGCCAGGTCTTCCGGGCGTTCGGGCAAGCCTCGGGCGTCGGCATAGGTCTGGGACGCGCATGCCACGTAGCGCACCAGGCCCAATTCGCGCGCCACCAGGTTTTGCGGAGGCTCGGACATGATCCGCACCGCGATATCGACCTCGTCGCGCAGCAGATCGTCCACGCTGTTCTCGAACAGCACGTCCAGCACGATGTCGGGATAGGCCGCCTTGAATTCCAGCAGCCAGGGCGTCATCACGAATTGCCCGTAGCCACTGGGCACGCTCAGCCGCACCTTGCCCTGCGGCGTCTTGCCCAGCGTATCGACGGCTTCGCGCGCCGCCACCAGCTCGTCCTGAATGCTGCGGCCATGTTGATACAGCTTCAGGCCGATCTCGGTGGCCTCAACGTGCCGGGTCGTGCGCCGCACCAGCTGCATGCCCACCGACCGTTCCAGCTGGTTCAGGTGATAGCTGACGTTGGCGCGCGTCATCTTGAGCCTGCGCGCCGCTTCGCTCAGGTTGCCGGCGTCCAGGATGTCGACCAGCAAGGTCAGGGATTTGGTGTCCATGGTGTCTCCTTGCGCGGCATTGTCAAATTTTATTATCCGTAGTGTCAATTCCAGATGTCATTGTCAAGACATCTTTACTGCGAAAGAATAAAGAAATAAGAGATCAGCGATACGCGACAAGCGATCAGCGATAAGCCGTTACCGGCTTGCCCAGGCGCCGCCCCGGCGGACGCCTTACCGGAGACAAGGACCCCATGACGGACAGCAGCACTGCCGGCGCCGCCCACGCGCGCCGCGACGAAGACATCCTGGTCATCACCCTGGACCACCCTCCCGTGAACGCCCTGAGCGCCGATGTGCGCCGCGACCTGTCCGACGCCATCCAGGCAGGCCAGGCCGATACATCCGTACGCGCCATTCTGTTGGTGGGCGCGGGCAAGAACTTCATCGCGGGCGCCGACATCCGCGAATTCGGCAAACCGCCCAGGCCGCCCGCGCTGCCCGACGTGTGCAACCACATTGAGGCCAGCACCAAGCCCGTCGTCGCCGTGCTGCATGGCGCGGCGTTGGGCGGCGGCCTGGAAGTCGCGTTGGCCGCGCACTACCGCGTGGCGCTGGCCAGCGCCAAGCTGGGCTTGCCCGAAGTGAACCTGGGCCTGTTGCCCGGCGCCGGCGGCACGCAGCGCACGCCCCGCCTGATTGGCGCGGCGGCGGCACTGGACCTGATGCTGTCCGGCAAGCACCTGTCAGCCGACGCCGCTTTGCGTGCGGGCTTGGTGGATACACTGGCCGACGGCGACGACGCCTTGGCGGCCGGGCTGGCCTACACCCGCCAACTGTTGGCGCAGGGCGCCGGCCCGCGCCGCAGCCGCGACGCCACCGCCGCGCTGGCCGACAAGGCCGCCGCGCTGGCCCAAGCCGCCGCCGCCGGCGAACGCGTCGCCCAGACCCTACGCGGTTTGTATTCCCCCGCGAAGATCGTCGAAGCCGTGCGCGCCGCCATCGAACAACCGTTTGACGAGGGCCTGCGTACCGAACGCGCCTTGTTCCTGCAATGCCGGGACAGCCCGCAACGCGCCGGCCTGGTGCACGCCTTTTTTGCCGAACGCGAAACCACCAAAATCCCCGAACTGAAGGAAGCCAAGCCGCGCCGCCTGGACAAGATCGGCGTGGTGGGCGGCGGCACGATGGGCGCCGGCATTGCCGTGTCGGTGCTGGACGCGGGCTTGCCGGTGGTCATGGTGGAACAGGACGACGCCGCGCTGGAACGGGGTCGCGCCCGCGTGGCGCAGGTCTACGACCGACTGGTGAAAAACGGCCGCATCAGTGCGCAGGAACGCGATGCGCGGCTGGCGCGCCTGACCGGCGCCACCACCTACGATGCGCTGGACGATGCAGACCTGATCATCGAGGCGGTGTTCGAGGACATGGACGTCAAGCTGGCCGTCTTCGCGCAGCTGGACCGCGTGGCCAAGCTCGGCGCGGTGCTGGCCACGAACACGTCTTACCTGGATATCAACCGCATCGCCTCGGCCACGCGCGGCCCGGCCGACGTGCTGGGCCTGCACTTCTTTTCACCGGCCAACATCATGAAGCTGCTGGAAATCGTGGTGGGCGAACATACCGCCCCCGACACGGTGGCCACCGGCTTCGAATTGGCGCGCCGCCTGCGCAAGACGCCGGTGCGCGCCGGCGTGTGCGACGGCTTCATTGGCAACCGCATCCTGGCCGTCTACCGCCAGGCCGCCGACATGATGATGGAAGACGGCGCGTCGCCCTATGACATCGACGCCGCCGCGCGCGAATTCGGCTACCCGATGGGCCCGTATCAAATGGCGGACCTGGCGGGCGGCGACATCGGCTGGGCCACGCGCAAGCGCCGCGCCGCCACCCGCGACCCGGCGCTGCGCTATGTGCAGATCCCGGACCGCCTGTGCGAACGCGGCTGGTTCGGCCAGAAAACGGGCCGGGGCTTCTACCAATATCTCGACGGCGCGCGCGTGGGCACGCCGGACCCCGAGGTGCTGGCCATCATCGACGAAGAACGCCGCCGCGCCGGCGTTACGCCACGCGCCTTTACCCACGAGGACATCCTGCGCCGGTATCTGGCCGCCATGGTCAACGAGGCGGCCAACGTGCTGCACGAAGGCATCGCGCTGCGGCCGTCGGACGTGGACGTGGTGTTTCTGTCCGGCTACGGCTTTCCGCGCCATCGCGGCGGCCCGATGCACTACGCCGACAGCGTGGGCGCGGCGCAGGTGCTGGCCGACATCCGCGCCTTTGCCAAGGAAGACCCGGCGTTCTGGAAGCCGTCGCCCTTGCTGGTTCGCCTGGCCGAATCCGGCGGCACCTTCGCCAGCTTGAACCAAGGCGCTTGAACGCGGGGCAAACCATGCAAGCCCTGATCGCCACCCAGGATCGCCGCGCCAGGCCGCTGCACCGGATCGCAGCCACTTAGCACGGCTGCCTGATCCCGGCCCCTTACTTTTTACTGGAACTCTTATGCGCGAAGCCGTCATCGTCTCTACCGCCCGCACCCCCATCACCAAGGCGGGGCGCGGCGAATTCAACCAGATTGCCGGGCCCACGCTGGCCGCGCACGCGGTGCGCGCCGCCGTTGAACGCGCCGGCATCGACCCCGCGATGATCGAAGACGCCTTCATCGGCTGCGGCTACCCGGAAGGCGCCACCGGCCGCAACATCGGCCGCCAAGCCGTCATCCGCGCGGGCCTGCCCGTCAGCGTGGGCGGCGCCACCATCAACCGTTATTGCGCGTCGGGCCTGCAAGCCATTGCGTCGGCCGCCGGCCGCATCGTGATGGACGGCGCGCCGGCCGTGATCGCGGGCGGCGTGGAATTGGTGTCCCAGATTCGCACTCGCGATGACGGCGTCAGCGGCATGGACCCGTGGATTCTGGCCAACAAGCCCGAGCTTTACCTGCCCATGATCGAAACGGCCGACATCGTGGCCGCGCGCTACGGCATCAGCCGCGAAGCGCAAGACCGCTTTGCCGCGCAAAGCCAGGCGCGCACCGAAGCCGCACAGGCCGCCGGCCGCTATCGCGAAGAAATCATCGCCGTCACCACCACCATGTCCGTCACCGACCGCGCCACCGGCGTGGTCAGCGAACGCGAAGTCACCGTGGACCAGGACACCTGCAACCGCCCCGGCACCACCTACGAAGCCCTGGCGGGCCTTGCACCCGTGCGTGGCGAAGGCCAGTTCGTCACGGCCGGCAACGCGTCGCAGCTGTCCGACGGCGCCGCCGCCTGCGTGCTGATGGAAGCGGCCGAGGCGCAGCGCGCCGGCATCCGCCCGCTGGGCGCGTTCCGGGGCCTGGCCATTGCCGGCTGCGAGCCCGACGAAATGGGCATCGGCCCCGTCTACGCCGTGCCCAAGCTGCTGGCGCGCCACGGCTTGAAGGTCCAGGACATCGACCTGTGGGAACTGAACGAGGCGTTTGCGTCGCAAGCGCTGTATTGCCAGGAAAAGCTCGGCATCCCCATGGACCGCCTGAACGTGGACGGTGGCTCCATCGCGCTGGGCCACCCGTTTGGCGTCACCGGCGCGCGCCTGGCCGGCCATGTACTGATCGAAGGCCGCCGCCGTGGCGCCCGCTACGCCGTGGTCACCATGTGCATCGGCGGCGGCATGGGCGCGGCCGGCCTGTTTGAAATCTATGCTTGATATCGCCTGAGGATAGTCATGGACCTGGAATTCACCCCCGAAGAAAATGCCTTTCGCGACGACGTGCGCGCGTTCCTGGCGGCCAAGCTGCCGCGCCGCCTGTCCGACAAGGTCAACCTGGGCAAGCTGCTGACCAAGGACGACATGGTCCAGTGGCACGCCATCCTGAATGAACAAGGCTGGCTGGCCACGCACTGGCCCGTGCAATACGGCGGCACCGGCTGGAGCGCCACGCAGAAGTACATCTTTGACAACGAATGCGCGCTGGCCGCCGCCCCGCGCATCGTGCCCTTCGGCCTGAGCATGCTGGGGCCGGTGCTGATCAAGTACGGCAACGACGCGCAGCGCCAGTACTGGCTGCCCCGCATCCTGGACGGCAGCGACTGGTGGTGCCAGGGCTATTCGGAACCGGGCGCGGGGTCCGACCTGGCCTCGGTCAAGACCACGGCGGTGCGCGATGGCGATCACTACATCGTCAATGGGCAGAAGACGTGGACCACGCTGGGCCAGTACGCCAACATGATCTTCTGCCTGGTACGCACGTCGCAGGAAGGCCGGCGCCAGGAAGGCATCAGCTTTTTGCTGATCGACATGAACAGCCCCGGCATTGAAGTGCGCCCCATCATCACGCTGGACGGCGAACACGAAGTCAACGAGGTGTTCTTCTCGGACGTGCGCGTGCCGGTGGCCAACCTGGTGGGCGAAGAAAACCGTGGCTGGACCTGCGCCAAGTACCTGCTTACCTACGAACGCACCAACATTGCCGGCGTGGGCCAGTCCACCGCCGCGCTGGAACGCTTGAAGGCCGTGGCCGCCAAGCAAAAAAAGAACGGCCGCCCCCTGGCCGAAGACCCGGACTTTGCCGCCCGACTGGCGCGCGTGGAAATTGAATTGGCCAACATGCGCACCACCAACCTGCGCGTGGTGGCGGCGGTGGCAGGCGGGGGTGCACCGGGCGCGGAAAGCTCCATGCTGAAGATACGCGGCACGCAGATCCGCCAGGAAATCACGGCGTTGAACCGCCGCGCAATGGGCCCGTACGCGCGCCCCTTCGTGCCCGAAGCGCTGCATGACGGCTATGAGGCCGCCCCCATCGGCCCCGAAGGCGCCGACAGCGCCGCCGCGCAGTACTTCAACAACCGCAAGCTGTCGATCTTCGGCGGCTCCAACGAAATTCAAAAGAACATCATTTCCAAGATGATCCTGGGACTGTAAGGGCCGGCCATGAACTTTGAACATACCGAAGACCGGCGCATGCTTTCCGACATGCTGCGCCGCTTTGTCACCGAGCAGTACGACTTTGCGACCCGCGAACGCAATGCCCAATCGCCCCAAGGCTATAGCGAGCAGTTCTGGCGCCGTTATGCCGAGCTGGGCGCGATCGGCGCCTTGTTCACCGAAGCCGACGGCGGCTTGGGCGGCGCGGGCTTCGATATCTCCGTCGTCTTCGAGGCCTTGGGGCGCGGCTTGGTTGTTGAGCCCTTTCTGGACGCTTTGATGGTGGGCAGCGCGATTGCCGCCGCCGGCACGCCCGCCCAGCGCGAAGCGGTGGACGGCCTGATCGCGGGCAGCATCACGGCCGCGCTGGCGCAGGCCGAACCGGACTCGGGCTACGAACTGTCGCGCGTCAGCACGCGCGCCGAACGGTCAGGCGAGGGCTGGGTGCTGAACGGCGCCAAGGCCGTTGTCACGGCGGGTGAACATGCCGACCTGTTCCTGGTGTCGGCGCGCACTTCGGGCGCGCAAGACGACGAAGCGGGCATCAGCCTGTTCCTGGTCAGCGCGGGCACGGCCGGGCTGGGCGTGCGCGGCTATGGCTTGATCGACGGCGGGCGCGCGGCGGAAGTCACGCTGGACAACGTCAAGCTGGGTCCCGAGGCGCTGCTGGGCGATGTGGATGCGGGCCATGCGGTGCTGGAACGCGCCGTGGGGCGCGGCATCCTGGCGCTGTGCGCCGAAGCCGTGGGCGCGATGGACTGCGCCCGCGACGCCACCTTGGAATACTTGCGCACGCGGCGCCAGTTCGGCACGCCTATCGGCAGCTTCCAGGCCTTGCAGCACCGCATGGCGGATGTCTTGCTGGAAATCGAACAGGCGCGCTCGGCCGTCATCAACGCCGCCGCCGCGCTGGACCACCCGGACCGCGCCACCCGCGAACGCGCGCTGTCCGCCGCCAAGTTCACCATCGGCCGCATCGGCACCCTGGTGGCCGAAGAAAGCATCCAGCTGCATGGCGGCATCGGCATGACCTGGGAATTGCCGCTGGCCCACTACGCCAAGCGCCTCGTCATGATCGACCACCAACTGGGCGACGAAGACCACCACCTGCGCCGCTACATCGCGCTGGCACAGGCGTGAACGGAGGCCGGCACACCATGACGCAGGTCCACGCCGCCCCGCCCCTGTCGCCGCCATTCTCGGCGCCGTTTCCCGTGCGCAGCGCCGCCGACGTGCAGCGCCTGCAAGCGCGGCCGCTGGCGGAAACGCTGACGGTGCAAAGCACCTACGAGATCTTCCGCAACTCGGCCGCGGCCTTCGGCGACAAGACCGCGCTGACCTTCCTGCGATCCGCCGACCCGGACGACGAGGCCATCCGCTGGAGCTACCGCGACTTGCTGGCCGGCATCCACCAGACGGCCAACCTGCTGCACGACCTGGGCGTGCGCGCGGATGACGCCGTGGCGGTCATGCTGCCCGGCTGCCTGGAATACCACCTGGCGCTGTGGGGCGGCGAGGCGGCGGGCATCGTCCAGCCGCTGAACCCGATGCTGACCGAAGACAAGCTCGCGTCCCTGATGACGGCGGCGCGCGCCAAGGTGCTGATCGCCTACGGCGCCGAGGCCGAATGCGAGATGTGGACCAAGGCCCTGCGCCTGCGCGACCGCGTACCGACCTTGCAGACGATCCTGCGCGTGGCGCCCCACACCGAAGCGCTGTCCGACCGGCCCGCCCTGCCCGATTACGCGCTGGACTTCAACGCCAACCGGTCCGCGCAACCCGCCAGCCGCCTGCTTAGCGAACGCGTTATTCGCGCCAGCGACGTGGCGGCGTATTTCCACACGGGCGGCACCACCGGCGCGCCCAAGTTGGCCATCCACACGCACGCCAACCAGGTCTTTACCGCCTGGGCCGCCGTGCAGTTGCAGAACGCCGGACCGACGGACGTGGTCATCAACGGCTATCCGCTTTTTCACGTGGCGGGCGTGTTGCCGGCGTCGCTGGCGGCCTTGTCGGCGGGCGTGGAAACCGTCATCCCAACGCCCATGTTGCTGCGCAACCGCGAGGTGCTGCGCAACTACTGGCGGCTGGTGGAAAAGCACCGCGCGACCTCGCTGCAAGGCGTGCCGACGATTTTGGCGGCCCTGGCAGACATACCGTTGGCCGGCGCCGATATCTCATCGCTACGCTATTGCCGCACGGGCGCCGCGCCCTTGCCCGCTGAACTGGCCGCGCGCTTCAAGCGGCTGTTCGGCTTGCAGGTAAACGAAAGCCTGGGCATGACGGAAATGGCGGGCATATCGTCCATCACCCCGCCCGGCTCGGTATTCCCGGTCAATTGCGTGGGTTACCCGCTGCCTTACGTGCAGGTACGCATCGTGGGGCTGGACGTGCCCTCGGGCCAGGCCGCGCGCGACTTGCCGCCCGGCACGCCGGGCATGGTGCTGTTCAAGGCACCCAATGTGATCCCCGGCTTTCTGGACCCGGAAGACACCGCCCGCGCCTTCACGGAAGACGGCTGGCTGATCAGCGGCGACGTCGGCTTCATGGACGACGAAGGCCGGCTACACCTGCAAGGCCGCGCCAAGGACCTGATCATCCGGGGCGGCCACAACATCGATCCCAAGACCATCGAAGACGCCCTGGCCACGCACCCCGGCGTGCACCTGTGCGCGGCGGTCGGCGCGCCGGACGCCTACGCCGGCGAGCTGCCCGTGGCCTTCGTCACGCTGATGGACGGCATGCAGGTCACGGAGGCCGAACTGGTTGCCTACGCCGCCGCCCATGTGGACGAAGGCCCGGCGCGGCCCAAGCGCGTGATCGTGCTGGACGCCATGCCCATGACCAATGTGGGCAAGATCTACAAACCCGATTTGCGCCGCCTGGCCACTGCCGTCTCGGTAGAGGCCGTGGTGGCGCGCACCCTGCAAGCGGCCGGCCTGACGGAAGACAGCAAGATCTTCCGCGTGCTGGCCGATGCACAACCGGATGTCGCCGTCCAGGCGGACGCCGACGCGCCCACGCCGCTGAAGGAGCAGCTGCGCGAGGCGTTGGCGCGATTGCCGGTCAAGGTGGCCTTGCGCGACTGAACCGACGCCGCCCCCCCGCCCTTTCAGCGACAACCGACGACCGACCACAACACACCACAACAACACCACAGGAGACAACCCATGCTGAAGATGCCTTTGCGCCGCGCCTGCCTGGGCGCATTGCTGCTTGCCGCCGTTGGCGCCGCCGTGCCGCTGGCCGCCAGCGCGCAAGCCGCTTTTCCCACCAAGCCCATCACCCTGATCGTGCCGTTCCCGGCCGGGGGCTCGACCGACCGCCACCTGCGCATCGTGGCGCAGGACGCCTCCAAGTACCTGGGGCAACCGGTCATCGTGGAAAACCGTCCCGGCGCGGGCGGCACGCTGGGCACGGCCACCATGGCGCGCACCGCCAAGCCCGACGGCTACACGATCGCGCTGTACACGCTGGCTATGCTGCGCATGCCCTACATGCAGAAAAGCAGCTGGGACCCGATCAACGACTTCAGCTTCATCATCGGGCTGTCGGGCTATACGTTCGGCTTCACCGTGCGCTCGGATTCGCCGTACAAGACGTTCAACGAATACATCGAGGCGGCTCGCAAGGCGCCGGGCACCATCGACTACGGCTCCACGGGCATCGGCTCGTCGCCGCATCTGCTGATTGAAGAAATCGCCATCAACGCCAAGGTCAAGCTGAACCACGTGCCGTTCAAGGGCAACGCCGACATGCAGCAGGCGCTGCTGGGCGGCCACGTCATGGCGCAAAGCGACGCCACGGGCTGGGACCAGTTCGTGGACTCGGGCAAGATGCGGCTACTGGTGACCTTTGGCGAAAAGCGCACCACGCGCTGGCCCGACGTGCCCACGGCGCAAGAGCTGGGCTACAAGGTCGTGTCCACGTCACCATATGGGTTGGCCGGCCCCAAGGGCATGGACCCGGCCGTGGTCAAGACCTTGCACGATGCGTTCAAGAAAGCGCTGTTCGACCAGGCCAGCATGGACGTGATGAAGCAGCTGAACCAGGAGCCGGCCTATCGCAACAGCGAAGACTACAAGGCGTGGGCGCAGGCGACCTATGTGAAGGAAAAGGGCTTGATCGAATACCTGGGTCTGATGGCCAAGGACTGACCGCCTGGGCGGTGCGCGTGGGGATAAGGCTGCGCGCACCGCGGTATGGCGGCCTTTGGGGGCAAAGGGTATGGAAGCACAACGCGCGCCCGGACCCGGTTTTGCATCCGCGCTTTGTATGCAAAAAATGTTTGTCTTTCCTGTCCGGCTTTTTGATAGACTGGCTGCCCGAAGATTTTGCCCTGCGGCCGCCGCAGCCGCGTCCCATGACCCAGGAAGTTTCCACAGACCCCAGCGCCGACGATATTGCCCGCGAAGTTTCCGCCGCCATCGTGGCGCACAAGCTTCCGCCCGGCACCCGGCTGCGTGAAGAGGCGCTGGCGCGGGTCTACAAGGTCAGCCGCACCAAGATCCGCGCCGCCCTGCTGATGCTGTCCAAGGACAAGCTGATCAATATCGTTCCGGACAAGGGCGCGTTCGTCAGCAAGCCCGATGCGAACGAAGCGCGCGAGGTCTACGCCGTGCGCCGCATCCTGGAAGCCGCGCTGGCCAAGGAATTCGTGGCGCGCGCCACGGCTGCCGATTACCGCCGCATTGACGCCCATCTGGCCGAAGAACGCGCGGCGCTTGAAGCCGGCGACGTGCAAAAGCGCAACCAGCTGCTGGGCCATTTCCACATCCTGCTGGCCGAAGCCGTGGGCAATTCGGTGCTGACCGGCATGCTGCGCGAGCTGTCGGCGCGCAGTGCCGTGATTACCGTGCTGTACCAAAGTTCGCACGATGCCAGTTGCTCGTCGCAAGAGCACCACGCCTTCATCGAGGCGGCCCGCGCGGGCAACACCGAACGCGCCTGCGCGCTGATGGACGAGCATCTGGAACACGTGCAGACAGCGCTGAACTTCACCGACGACAGCCAGGGCGGCAGCGATCTGGTGACGGCGTTGCTTAGCTAAAGCCTGTTTCCAAGGCCGTCTCCCAGCTACGCCGCCCGCTTAGTTCGGCACGGCGGTTCAGCCTTCGAACTGGTGGTAGACCTTGGCGATGACCTTCCAGCCGCCATCGATCTTGATCAACGTCAGAAAGTCGTTGTAATCCGCGCCGATCGCGTCCTTCTCCATATCAACACGCACCACGGCCGTGGTCGGCGTGATTGCCAGCACGTCCAGGCGCGTGGCGATATCAGGCGCCCGACCATTCTTCTTCACAAAATCGAACAGGTTGCCGATGGGGCCACCCAGCAGCGCACCGTTGGTGAATCCGTACATCACGGCGTCGGGATGAAAGGCTTGAGCAACGCCTTCGGCGCTGCCAAGACGCAGGCCATCGACGTATATCTGGGCGACTGCGATAACGGCATCGTAGTCTTGGGTCGCGACGGGTTTGATGTTCTTGCTCATGATGTTGTCCTTTGAGTCGGGGTGGGAAAAAGCAGGTGAAGGGAAGGAACGACGGAAGGGAAGGAACGACGGTCCGCTCAATACGAACCGTTGGGCCAATCGATGTAGCCCTTCGCGCCGCCGCCGTAATACGATTCGCGCGGCGCGACCGTCAGCTCCGCGCCACGACGCAGGCGCTCGACTAGGTCCGGATTGCCGATAAACAGCCGACCGAAAGCCACGGCACCGATCTTTCCCTGTGCGCGCCGCTTGATGGCCATTTCCAGGTCATAGTTGTTATTGCCGATGAAAGGCCCGGCAAAGAGTCCGCTCAGCGCGTCCAGATCCACACCGGCGGGCACCTCCCGCGACGTGGCGGTCGCGCCTTCCACAACATGCAGATAGGCCAGGCCAAACCGGTTCAGTTGCTTGATCAAATACCCGTACATCGCCATCACGTTGCTGTCGGGCGGCGTGTTGCCCGCATCCGGCGTCACTGGCGATAGCCGGATGCCGACCCTGTCGCTACCCCAGATGTTGACGACGGCCTCGGTGACTTCCAGCGTCAGGCGCGCTCGGTTTTCGATCGAGCCGCCGTAACGATCGGTGCGATGGTTGGTGGAGTCGCGCAGGAACTGATCCAGCAGATAGCTATTGGCGGCGTGGACTTCCACCCCGTCGAAACCGGCACGTAGAGCATTCATCGCCGCGATCTTGTATTGCTGGATGATCCCGGCGATTTCCTCGGTTTCCAGTGCGCGGGGCATGGAAACCGGTACAAAGCCGTCGACCGTATACGTGTTGCCTTCCGCCGGAATGGCCGAGGGCGCGACAGGGGCTTGGCCATCGGGTTGCAGCTGCACACTGGAAAAGCGGCCCACATGCCAAAGCTGGCTGACGATCGTGCCGCCAGCGGCGTGCACCGCATCGGTGACTTTCTTCCAGCCCGCTACCTGTTCGTCGTTCCATATGCCGGGCGTCGCGGCATAGCCGCGGCCTTGGGCAGAAATATTCGTCGCCTCGCCAATGATCAGTCCGGCTCCTGCGCGTTGTGCGTAGTAGGTGGCGTGCAATTCGTGCGGGACGCCGTCCTCGCCGTAGCGGCTGCGGGTGACAGGCGCCATAACAATCCGGTTGCTCAGTTCAATCGCCCCAAAGCGTGCGGGAGAAAACAAATCGGTGCGCGTGCTGTTATCAGTCATGGGGCATAGGTCATAAGTCATAAGTCATAAGTCGTGGGATATGGCCGCGGAAAATAGTTGACCAGTCGTCTACAAAGCAGCCAAAAAAAACTACCCGACCAGACGTTGGGTAGTTGCGAAAGCGGTATCGAAAGGCGTGGTGGCTTTGTTCAGCTTGGCAAGAAGCGACGCGCCAAGCCAAAGCTCGTAAAGCGACTGGGCCAGAGCCTCGGCCGGCACGGCTGACGTGATCGAGCCATCGTCCTGCCCTAGCCGCACACAGCGTGAGATCCGTTCAATGATCGCGTCTGTCCCGCGTTGAAGGACGATGCGCATGTCCTCGGAAAGGTCGCACATCTCGGGGCCTAACTTGACCACCAGGCATTTATCGTCCGGCAGGTCCGTGCCTTGCGTGTCAGCCCAGTATTTGAAGTAGCCCAGCAATCGCTCTGCGCCGGAGCCATCCGCTGCCAGCAGGCCGTCCACCGTCCGCAGATAGTCGGCAAAGTACTCGTCCAACAACGCCTGGCCGAATTCCCCCTTCGACTTGAAGTAGTAGTAGAACGAACCTTTTGGTACCCCCGCCGCCGCCACTACCTCGGCCAGGCCGACGGCGGTGTAGCCCTTTTGGGTCATCAGGGCTCGGGTCACATCAAGAATGTGCTGGCGCGTCTCTGCTGCTGGCTTTTTCATTTTGCGAGTGTACAGAAAAAACCGACCAGTCGTCTAGGTTTGTGTAACGACCGCGCGGCGTACGGGGTCGTCAGGTCAGCCAGCGCGAAGCGGCACCGTCATTCGAACGCCTTTTTCTTCCACAGCTCCCATGGCCGGCCCATCACGCCGGCCATCATCTCGTCGGCCATTGAGGCTTCGGCGTCCGACAAAAAGGTGATTTCACCGTTCAGCCCGATAGCCTTCTGCTGAAGCGAAGCGTTCATTTCGGTATAGACGGCGCGATAGACGGCCACTGGCAGGCCGTTGCCCACGGTGACAAAGCCGTGCCCTCGCATCAGCGCTACGTGGCTTTGTTTCAGCGAACTGGCAAGCTCTCGACCGTGGTCGCGATTGCGTACCAGCATGTCGGTATCGCCGAAGCAACAGCGGATGTCGAAGACCGGCGCGCCTGCGCCCAGGAAACCGGCCATATGGTAAATCGGCCGCAACCGCACGTTGGAACCCGCAAAGGGAATGACGGAGGGGGAATGGCTGTGCACCACCGCCTGCACGTCGGGCCGCGCGCGATAGATTTCGCCGTGTATATACCGTTCCAAGTATGGCTTGCGCGTGTCAGCGCCAACGGGCTCGGAGTCCTCGTTGAACTGCATGATGTCGTCGGCCGTCACCAATTCGGGAGCAAGCGAGCGCGACAACAGGAAATGGCCCGGGTTGTCGGGATGACGCACGCTGACATGTCCGAACCCATCCAGAACGCCGAAACGGGCCAGGATGCGGTTGGCTACGACCAAGTCTTCGATGAGGGCATTGATGGGCGATTTGTCGTTCATAAGGGCTCCTTTGATTGCCGGGATCCGACTATTGGTCGAGCGAAATGTTGGCCTTCCTTGCCACGGCTCCATACAGTTCGATATCCGAGTCCAGCTGCCGCGCCATGGCCGCGCCCCCCGTTTCCGAGGTTTCGTAGTAGCGCTCGTGGAACTCCTTGCGCACCGCCGGATCCGCCATGGTGGCGACGACGGCATCCTGGAATTTTTCCTTCACGGCCGCAGGCAGACCCTGCGGGGCGAACAAGCCGAACCACACGGAGATGTCCAGTTCGCCGAAAGGCGCGGTCTCGGCGATGGCGGGCACGTCGGGAAGGAACGAGGCCCGGTTTTTAGAGGCCACGGCGATCAGCCTTAACTTGCCCGCTTGGGCGTGCGGCGCCAGGTTCGGGATGGTGCTCATCAGGATAGGCACCTGGTTGCCCAGGCCATCGTTGATCGCCGGGGCGCAACCCTTGTAGGGCACGTGTACCAAATCCAGCTGCGCCATCCGCTTGAACGACTCTCCAGCGAAATGCTGAGGCGTGCCGTTGCCACATGACGAGTAGCTCAGCTTGGTACTGTTCTGCCGGATATAGCTGACCAGTTCCGGTACGTTGTTCGCGGCGATTGCCGGGTTCACGCCCAAGGCGACCGGTGCCGAAACCAGCAAGGAAATCGGTGCAAGGTTCTTTTTTACATCCGGCGTGCCGCGCATCGTCAGGGCCGCGTTGATGGTAAGCGTGCTGTTCGTCAGCAAGAAGGTATAGCCGTCGGGCGTGCCTCGCGCGACCTGGTTGGCACCGATGTTGCCCGATGCGCCCGGCTTGTTGTCCACGATCACCGTCTGCCCTCCCAGATGGGCTGGCAGCTTGGCGGCGATTAACCGCGCCACGACATCGGCGCCTCCACCCGCCGCGAATGGCACCACTACCGTGATCGGCCGGTTGGGATAGGAGTCATCCGCCCTGGCCGCCGCAAAACCTAGCATCAAAAAACAGGAACTGAGCGCGCACAAGCGCCTGACGAGCGTTGGATGTCGCACGTTTTGTCTCCGTTATGAGTTTTTATGTGCAGCTATTGTCGGCAGGCGGGCATGGCGTTTCCAATGAAATTATCTTATTAGCCATGCCATTTTTTGTATGGCTTGAGCTCGCTTCGACCGCCATCGAACCGAGCTCGCATCACCCCAGCAATTGCCCCATCCGTTCCTGCAACCAAACCTCGGTCGCGCTTAACGTTGCCCCTTGGAGCCACAGCGCGCGCACCGACAGCATCGGCAAGGACAGGCCCGCGCACGGCACGCGCGCCAGCGTGCGGCGAAAGCTTTCGTATTCCGCGATGTTCAGCGGCAGGATCGCCCAGCCCAGCTCGTCCGCCACCATGCCGGCGATGCTGTAGAAGCTGTCCGTGCGCCACACCGTCGGGCTCAGCACCACCTCTTCCACGCCTTCCATCTGCATCACCAGTTGCCGATAGCGGGCCAGATCGCTGCGCGTGACCTCTGCCAGTTCGGTCAGCGGATGCCCCGACGCCACGAACACCGCCTGCGCCACATTGCCCAGGTAACGGTGCGCGAACGCGCTGCCCGGGTCGCCCCGGTCAAAGTGGAACGCGAGGCTGGCGCGGCCTTGCTGCACGTAGTCGGCCACCTCGGTGGCGGTGCCGTTCAGCTGCGTTAATTCCAGGGCGGGAAAGCGGTCGGCCACTTCGACCACCAGCGCGCCCAGCACCTGATACGGCAGCGCTTCGTCCAGCGCGATCGACAGGCGGGCATCCTGCCCGGCGGCAAACGACAGCGCCCGCTGGTCCAGCCCGCCCGCCTGCCGCAGCAGTTCGCGCGCTTCTTGCAGCATGACTTCGCCGGCGGGCGTCAGGGTGGCGTTGCGGCGCGACCGGTCGAACAGTTCCACACCCAGATCCGCCTCCAGCAGGCCCACCGAGGTGCTGATGGCGGACTGTGCCCGCCCCAGCCCGCGCGCCGCCGCCGAGAAAGAGCCGGCGTCGGCCGCCGCGACGAAATGCCGAAGTTGGTCCAGGGTCCATTGCATGAGCGCCTCCTTAATTCATCTATTTTATAGATGGAATCAAACTTTTTAAGGCAAATAAACAGATAGATAATGCGTGCCTTGCGCTTGGCAGCCGCCCTTGCGGCGCAACAACCCAAGCGTGGATTCAAAGGGAGTAGAACTATGCAGCGGACTCATTCGAACGCTGTCGCCACGGCCGATCCGCGCCGTTGGCTGGTGCTGGGCATTGTGTCCATCGCCTTGTTATTGATCGTGGTGGACATGACGGTGCTGTACACCGCCCTGCCCCGGCTGACGCACGAGCTGGGCGTCACAGCGTCGGAAAAATTGTGGATCGTGAACGTGTATGGCCTGGTGGTGTCGGGCCTGCTGCTGGGCATGGGCACGCTGGGCGACCGGCTGGGCCACAAGCGTCTGTTCATGATGGGGCTGGTGGTGTTTGGCGTGGCTTCGCTGGCAGCGGCGTATTCGCCGGCCGCCGCCCCGCTGATCGCGGCGCGCGTGCTGCTGGCCGTGGGCGCCGCCATGATGATGCCCGCCACGCTGTCCATCATCCGGCTGACTTTCGCGCAAGAGCGCGAGCGCGCCATGGCGATCGGCATCTGGGCCTCGGTGGCCTCGGGCGGCGCGGCGCTGGGGCCGGTGGTGGGCGGGGTGCTGCTGGAGCATTTCTGGTGGGGGTCGGTGTTCCTGATCAACGTGCCGATTGTGCTGCTGGCGCTGCCGCTGGCCTGGCGGCTCATTCCGGCCAGCCGCCCCGCCACCGCGCGGCCGTGGGACCTGACCGGGTCGCTGCAAGTCATGGCCGGCTTGATCCTGTGCGCCTATGCGCTAAAGGAACTGGGCCGCGCGTCCACGTCGTGGCTGCATGCGGGCCTGGCCTGCGCCGCCGGGGTCGCGATGCTGACGGTGTTCGTGCGCCGCCAGCGCCGCCGGCCTTATCCGCTGATCGACTTTGCCATCTTCCGCAACGCCACCTTCAGCTCGGGCGTCGCCGCCGCGCTGTTCGCCGGCGCCGCGCTGCTGGGCCTGGAACTGGTCTTCAGCCAGCGCTTGCAGCTGGTGCTGGGCATGTCGCCCATCCAGGCCGCGCTGTTCATCCTGCCGCTGCCGCTGGCCGCTTTCGTGGCCGGCCCCGTGGCGGGATGGCTGCTGGCCTACGTGCGCGGACCTCGGCTGATGTTCCTGTCGCTGGCCGTCTCGGCGGCGGGCATGGGCGCGTACCTGCTGTGCTATGACGGCGCCGTGCTGCCGCAGATGGTCAGCCTGAGCGTGCTGGGGCTGGGTATCGGTGCAACGATGACGGCGGCGTCCAGCTCCATCATGCAAAGCGCCACGCCGGAACGCGCGGGCATGGCGGCATCGATTGAGGAAGTGTCGTACGAGCTGGGTGGTGCGCTGGGCGTGACGCTGATGGGGTCCATCCTGTCGGGCGTGTACGCCAACACGCTGGACGTGCCGCCGGCGTTGGCAGCAGCCCCCGCACTGCGCGACAGCCTGGACGAAGCGTTGATCGTGGCCGAAGGCCTGCCCACCGACCTGGCAGCCACGCTGACCGAGTTGGCCCGGACGGCGTTCGACACGGGCTACGCCGCGGTCATCGCCACCGCCACGGTCATGCTGGTGGCCACCGCCGCGTTCGTGCTGCTGAACCGGTCGCGGCGGCAGGCGGTGGCTGCGTAAGGTGGCTGCGTAAGGTGGCTGCGTAAGGTGGCTGCGTATGTGGCTGCGTATGTGGCTACGTATGTGGCTGCGTATGGTGGCGCAACCCGTCCCCTGCCCCCTAAGCATCCAAGCGCTCAGCGCGTGCGAAACGCGTTGTCCATGTCCGCGATCAGGTCTTCTTCGTGCTCCAGCCCGATCGAAATGCGGATCAGCCCTTCCGACACGCCCGCCGCCTCGCGTTCGGCGGCCGGCACGCCGGAATGGGTGGTGGACGCGGGATGGCACACCAGCGATTCCGTGCCGCCCAGGCTCACGGCCGACTTGAACAGATGCAGCGCGTTGATGAAGCGGAAGGCGCGTTCGCGGCCACCGTCCAGCACGAACGCAAACGTCGAGCCAGGCCCCGTGCACTGCCGCTTGTAGACTTCCTGATAGGCGCGATCCGCAATCATCTCGGGATGAAAAAGCGTGACCTTTTCGTAGGGGTTGCCGGCCAGCCATTGCGCCACCTTGGTCGCCGTGCGCGCGGCCTGCTTCATGCGCAGCACCACGGTTTCCATCGACCGCGTAATCATCCAGCACGAATGCGGGTCCAGCTGCGAACCGAACGCGCTGCGTATCGCGCGCACCTTCTTGATCAGGTCCTTGCTGCCCGTCACCGCGCCCGCCACCAGGTCGCTGTGACCGCCCACGTATTTCGTCAGCGAATACACGCACAGGTCCACGCCATGCTCGGCCGGCTTTTGGAAGATGGGCCCCAGCAGCGTGTTGTCGCACACCGAGACCGGGCGATAGCCGTGCCGCGTTTCGAAGGCGTCCAGCTCGTTCTTCATGCCTTCGAAATCGATCAGCGCGTTGGTGGGGTTGGCGGGCGTTTCCACGTAGAAGACGCGCACCGGCCCCTTGGCCGCCGCCGCTTCCAGCGCCGCGCGCATGTGCTTGGGCGACAGCCCGTCCTGAATGGGGTGCGAGCCAATACCCCATTCCGGGAAAATCTTGGCAATCAGGGTTTCCGTGCCGCCGTATAGCGGCAGCGATTGCACCAATTGGTCGCCCGGGCGCAAAAAGGCCATCAGCACGGCGCTGATTGCGGCCATGCCACTGGCCGTCACGGCCGCCGCCTCGGACCCGTCCAGCAGGGCCAGCCGGTCTTCCACGATTTCCAGGTTGGGATGGTTGAAGCGGCTATAGACCAGCCCGGCGGATTCGCCCTGGGGCAAGGGTTTGCGGCCCGACACCAGGTCGAAAAACGCCGCGCCGTCCTCGGCGGACCGGAAGGCAAAGGTGGACGTCAGGAATACCGGCGGCTTGACCGCCCCTTCGGACAGGAAGGGGTCGTAGCCGTACGACATCATCTGCGTTTCCGCATGCAGCGGACGGCCAAAGATATCTTTCTTGTGATAGGTCGAATACGTCATGGTGTGCCTCTTTCTTCGGGGTTCCAGCCGACCGGGCAGGCGCGTGTCGCATGCTGCGACGATAGCGCCAGCCGCCTCGGGATGTCTTGCAGTATTAATGAGAAATACTGATGAGAAACTTTGTTTCCCATTCGCACTTGTCCCTGAAAGACACTGCCTTGTTACATCAACTGGACGCGATCGATTGGAAAACCATGAAAATCCGTCCGGAAGATGGCCGGCTCAGCAAGGCCGAGCAGGCCGCCCGCGTGTCGCTATCGGCCCTCGCCCTGCTGGAAACGGTTAACGCGCCTGGAGCGCCTTGCGCGCATGAAGCAAAGTCGTCAACCCCGCTTCACCTGTCGCGGCGCCTAGGCAGGCGCTTGCATCTGCCCGGGAACGACGCGGTTGCGGCCGTCGCGCTTGGCTTGGTAAAGGCCGCGATCGGCCACCTGGATCAGGTCGGTGCAGGGTTGGTCGGCCACCGGAGTGGCCGTGGCCGTCCCGATACTGACGGTCAGCCAAGGGCCCGAACCCGTGTCCTTTTGCGGAATCTGCATGGCCTCGACGGCGCGCCGCAGTTTCTCGGCCGCCAGCCTGGCGCTGCCCGCCGGCGAGCCTGGCAGCACCAGCGCAAATTCTTCGCCGCCAAAACGGGCGGCCAGGTCGGTGGACCGGTCGCAGCTGGCGAAGATGGTGTTGGCCACGCGCTTGAGCGCCTCGTCGCCCGCGATGTGGCCATAGGTGTCGTTGTAGGCCTTGAAGTGGTCCACATCGATCATCAACATGCTGATTTCGCGTTGGTCGCGACGCGCGCGTTGCCATTCGGCATTCAGGTATTCGTCGAAATACCGGCGGTTGCCCAGGCCCGTCAGCCCGTCCGAATTGGTCAGGCGGCGCAACTCCATATTGCTTTCCAGCAGCTGCTGCTGGCTTTGGCGCAGCGCCTGGTAGGCCTCGTCGCGCTGCACCAGCGCCAGGTACGAACGCGAGTGATAGCGGATGCGCGCAACCAGTTCGATGGCGTCCGGCAGCTTGACCAGATAGTCATTGGCGCCGGCGGAAAACGCCGCGCTTTTGATGGCTGCGTCTTCCTTGGTGGACAGCACGATGATGGGAATGTCGCGCGTCACCGGATGGCTGCGGTATTCCTTGACCAGGCTCAGCCCGTCCACGCCCGGCAGCACCAGGTCTTGCAGGATCACGGTGGGCCGCGTCTGGATCGCCACCGTCAGCGCTTTGTACGGGTCCGAGCAATAGTGGAAATCGATGTTCCCTTCCGTGGCCAGCGCCCTCCGGATCGCTTCGCCGACCATCACCTGATCGTCAACCAGCAGCACCATGGCTGCGTGCGCGTTCAGGTCGGCCGAGGCTGCGCTGTCGAAAGGTGGGTGCATGGTAAGTCCTTGATGTCGAACGGGATCGAGCGCTCAGGCCAAGGCCTGAATCAAGCGCGGCGCGATCTGGTCCAATGGTTTGATTTCCACCGCGGCCTGCATGGCGGCGGCCGCCTTGGGCATGCCGTAGACGGCACTGGTGGCTTGGTCTTGCGCGATGGTCAGGCAGCCCCGCTCGCGCATGGCCTTCAAGCCACGCGCGCCGTCCTGGCCCATGCCGGTCAGCAGCACGCCAACCGCCGTGCCGCGCCAATGCTGCGCCACGCTGTGAAAGAACACGTCAATGGAAGGCCGATACAGGCTTTCTTTTGGGTCTTGCGTGTAGCGCAGCGTGCCGTCGGGCAGCAGATGCAGATGGTCGTCCGTGCCCGCCAGCAAGATCTGGCCGGGCATCGGCCGTTCGCCCTCGCGCACCAGCCTGACGGGCAGCTGCACCTGGTCGTTCAGCCAGTCCGCCATGCCTGCCGCGAACGAGGCATCCACGTGCTGCACCAGCACGATGCCGGCGGGAAAATCCAGCGGCAGGTCGCCTAGCAGCTGGGCCAATGTGGCCGGGCCGCCCGCCGAGGCGCCGATCACCAGCAGGCGTTGCGCGTCGGCACGCGCCGCCCATTTGGGCACGGGCGTCAGCGTGGGCCGGTTGCCATAGCGCCCGATCAGCCAGCCGATGTTGCGAATCTTGCGCAGCAAGGGCGCGGCGGCGGCACGCATGTCGCCGCCGCTGACCACCGGCGTGTCCACCGCGTCCAGCGCGCCGTGGCCCATGGCGTCGAACACCCGCGCCGTATGGCGGGCGACGTCCACCGTCACCACCACGATGGCGCACGGCGTTTCCGCCATGATGCGGCGCGTGGCCTCTACCCCGTCCATGACGGGCATGATGAGGTCCATCAAGACCACGTCGGGCCGGTCGCGCGCGCATTGCGCCACGGCTTCTTCGCCGTTTGACGCCACCCACGCCACTTCCAGCCCCGGTTCCAGCGCGATGGCGCGGCGCAGGGTTTCAACCGCCATCTGCATATCGTTGACGATGCCGATTCTCACGTCAGTGCCTTCCCGATCAAGTCCTCGACGGCGTCCAACAGCGCGTCATCGTGGAAGCTGCCCTTGGCCAGATAGTAATCAGCGCCGGCGTCCAGCCCGCGCCGCCTGTCTTCTTCGCGATCCTTATACGACACCACCATCACCGGCAAGCCCTGCAGCTTGGGGTCGGCCTTGATGCGCGACACCAGTTCGATGCCGTCCATGCGCGGCATGTCCACATCGGTCACGACCAGGTCGAAATCCTCGCCGCGCAGCATGTTCCAGCCATCCATGCCGTCCACCGCCACGGCCACGTCGAAGCCCCGGTTCACCAGCAGCTTGCGTTCCAGCTCGCGCACGGTCAGGGAATCGTCCACCACCAGCACGCGCTTGCGGCGCCGCTCCTGGGCGATGGGGCCACCGCCGTCCACCCGCGCCAGCCGCCCGCCTTCGATCAGCTTTTGTACCGACAGCAGCATGTCTTCCACGTCCAGGATCAATAGCGGCGTGCCGTCGTCCATCAGCGCGCCCGCCATCACGTCCTGCACTTTGCCCAGCCGGGGGTCCAGCGCTTGCACCACCAGCGTGCGCTCGCCGACGTAGCGGTCAACGGCGATGCCGTACCGCTTATCGTGGTCGCCCACGACCACCACGGCCATGGACTCGGTCGAGGGCGCGGGCTCGCCGCCCCGCAGGATCTGCCGCGCGGACACCAGGCCCACCTGCCGGCCCATGAAGCGAAAGTGCTGGTGCCCTTCCAGCTGCTCGATCTCTTGCGAGCGCACCTGCAAGGCATGGCTGACATAGGCCAGCGGAAACGCGTAGATGTCGCCTTGCACCTCGACCAGCAGGCTGCGCACCACCGATAGGGACAGCGGCATTTCCAGCACGAAACGCGTGCCCTGCCCGGTCGTCTGGTGCACACGCACGGCGCCGCGCAGCTGGCGCACCATGGTCTGGACCACGTCCAGCCCCACGCCGCGTCCTGAAATTTCAGTGACTTCGCCGCGCGTGCTGAAGCCGGACAGAAACAGGAATTCCAGCAGCTCGGCTTCGCTTAGACGGGCGGCCGTTTCCGCCGTGGTCAGCTTGCGCTGCACGACTTCAACGCGTAGCCGATCCAGCGAAATGCCGGAGCCGTCATCGCTCAGTTCAATCACCAGCATGCCGGCCGAATGGCGCGCCGACAGCCGGATCAAGCCTTCGGGCGGCTTGCCGACGTCCATGCGGTCCATCGGCATTTCAATGCCATGATCCACGGCGTTGCGCAGCAGGTGCATCAGCGGCGCGTCCAGTTTTTCCAGGATGTCTCGGTCCACCTGCGTGGCGTCGCCGTCTATTTCCAGCCGCACCTGCTTGCCCAGCGATCGGCCCAGGTCGCGCACCATGCGCGCCATGCCGCCCACGCCGTCGGCAAACGGGCGCATGCGGCACGTCAGCGCGGTGTCGTACAAGCGCTGCGCCAGATGGCTCATGCGCCAGCCGAATTCATCCACTTCATTGGTGCGTTCAATCAGTTCCTGCTGGCATTGGTCCACGATGCGCTGCGCGTCGTCCAGCGCCGCCTGGGCGCGCGCGTCCAGCTGCTGTCCGGCCAGGGCGCTGCGCACGCCGTCCAGCGCTTGCGCGGCGCCCGCCTGCATGCGCCGCAGCCGCAACATGGACGCGCCAAACGGCCCGACCCAATGCGATTCCACCAGCGTTTCGCTGGACAGGCCCAGCAATTTATTGAGCGTGTCGGCCGTGACGCGCAGCACGCGTTCGCCTTCGGAGAGCCCCTGGTCGGAGCTGCGGCGCACCGGCGCCGGGGTGGGCGATGCGGGCGAACCCGGCACGCCCAATGGCATCGGATCGGGCGACCTCGGCGGCGTTGCCGTCAGCGGCTCGTCCTCGACGCGCTTGATGGGCGGCAGGAAATCCGACGGCCGGGGCGCACGCGGCGGCACGGCCGGCGGCGCGTTGGGCGCGCTGCTCAGGCGCACCACCACCTCGTCGATTTCGCCGCCCAGCTCCGCGCCCGGCGTAGCGACCCGCTGCAACAAATCGGTGCCCAGCAGCAAGGCGTCGATATCGTCTGCCTGCAAGCGCAACCGCCCTTCCTGCGCGGCCACCAGGCAATCTTCCATGGCGTGCGCGATGCGGACGGCCGGGTGCAGGTCCACGATGCGCGCGGCCCCTTTCAGCGAATGCGCCGCCCGCATGCAGGCTTCCAGCTGCGCCGCCGAGGTGGGGTCGTGTTCCAGCGCCAACAGGCCGTTGTTCAACACCTGCACCTGGGTGCGGGTCTCAAGCTGAAACAGCTCAAGCAGCGAGGCGTCGCGCATTTCGTCCGGGTTCACGCCAGACTCCGTTCCAAAGCTTGCATCAACTGGGTTTCGTCCAGCACGCCCACGCTGCGGCTGCCGCAGCGCTGCACCCCGCGCGAATATTTCAGGCCCGCGCCCTGCACCGTCGACGGCAGCGGTTCCAGCCGGTCCAGGTCGACGGCGTGTATCCCTTCCACCTCGTCCACCGGCAACACCACGGCCCGGCCCGCGCCGCCGAAGATCAACATGCGCGCGGCGCCCGAGCGTTCGCGCACATCCAGCGGGGCCGGCGTCATGTCCAGCCCCAACAAACGCGCCAGCGACACGCAGACGGTCAAGGTGCCGCGCACATTGGTCACGCCCAACACTGCCGGGTCGCGGCGATGGGGCAGCGCCAGAATGCCGCGCGTGCCGGCCACTTCGTCCAGCGCGCGCGTCGGCAGGCCCAGCCATTCGCGGCCCAGCCGGAAGACCAGCAGCGAAGACATCTGAACGTCTTCATGGGGTTTGTCGTGGTCGGCGTCTGGCGAATCACCATCAAACGCGTCCATCTGCGGCGGCAGGCGGTCCAGGATGCGTTTGGCGGCGGCGGCGTAGACGGGGCAATTGCGGCAATGCACGTGCTCGGGCAATTGCGGGCAGGTTTTGTCGCCCCGGATGCCGATGCGGTTCCAGCAGTCGTCCACGTCGGACAGCAGCGCGATGGGTTCAACCACGTCTGGCCTCCTGTCGCGCCGCGCGCGCTTGCAGGCGGCGCGCGCCTTCGATATCGCCCGCCGACGCGATCAGCGCGGCCAGGTGCAGCAGCGCCTCGCGGTGGGTGGGGTCCAGGTACAGCGCCTTGCGGTAGGACGCCTGCGCCTCGCGCGAGTCGCCCGCCGCATCCTGCAACAGGCCAAGCAGATGCAGCGCGTCGGCGCTGACGCCGTGGATGTCGATATGCGCGCGGCACTGCGCCAGCGCGTCTTGCACGCGGCCCCGGTCGGCCAGCGCGGCGATCTGGCGCAGGGAAGCGTCGGCGCTGGGGGATGGGCTGGTGGATGTGCTGGATGTACTGGTCGATGCGCCGGTCGCCGCGCTGGGCGATGCCTGCCAGCTAGCGGCGTTTGTCGCCCCCGACGTCGACCCGGACGTCGACCCGGACGTCGCGGTCGGGCCGGCCACGGATGAGCGCATCGGCGACGCCCCCGAAGCGGGCGGAATCGCCGCATGCGGCACCGGCAGGTGTCCGGTTGGGACCTGCGCCACCGGCCGTCGGGGCGGCGTCCACGCGTGCACGATCGGCCGGGACGCCGCGGGCATATCGGCTTGGGGCGGCATGGCTTGATTACGGAAGGCGAACGAGCGCGCCATTGCCACCGACGGCAGGCGGCGCGCGGTCAGCAAGCTGGTTTCAGCCGGACCCACGAAGATGACGCCGTCGGCGCGCGTGAAGCGCCGCAGCACCTGCACCGCGCGCTCCTGAGTCGGCCCGTCGAAATAGATCAGCAGGTTGCGGCAGAACACGAAGTCATACGGCGACGTGCCCAGCAGCAACTGGCTGTCGAACACGTTGCCCTGCCGAAAGCACACGCGTTCCCGCACCTGCGCGGATAGTTGATGGCCGTCGGCCGTCTCGGCAAAGTGGCGGTCGCGGTACGCCAGGTCGTCGCCGCGAAACGAGTTGCGCCCATACACGGCGCGTTGCGCAAACTGGACCATGCGTTCGCTGATGTCCACGGCATCGATCTGGAAACGCGCAGCGGGCACCCCGGCGTCCAGCAAGGCCATGGCAATGGAATACGGTTCTTCGCCGCTGGAACACGGCATGCTCAACACGCGCAGCACGCGGTCATCGGGCGCGCCCGCCGCGAAAAGGCGTTCACGCGCCAGCGCGGCCATCGCCGTCTGCGATTCCGGATACCGAAAGAACCAGGTCTCGGGCACGATCACGGCTTCGATCAGCTGCTGCATCTCGGCCGGCGTGGTGTGCAGGCGCGTCAGGTAATCGTGTTCGTCGGCCACGCCCGCCGCGCCCATCCGATGGCGCACGGCGCGTTCAACGGCGGCCTTGCCGATGGAGCCGCTATCCAGCCCCATCTTGCGTTTGAGCAAGGCGCTGAATTCGTCGACCAGCATCATGGCGTGATCTCCCGGTCCGCCGGGTACAGCATCGCGCGCACGGACGGCGGCAGCAGTTCGTTCACGCCCACCGCCTGCACCATGCCGCGCCCGTCGTTCAGCACGGGCCCCAGGTAGCGCGCATTGGCGTTATCCAGCGCAAACGGCTGGAACGCGGCGGGGTCGTAATGCACGGTTTCGGTGGCCTGTTCCAGGATCAGGCCCAGCACATGCTCGGCCGCCGACCCGGCCGCCCGATAGCGCACCAGCGCCAGGCGGGTGCTGGTCACGCGCGCCGCGTCGGCGTGGCCGGCCAGCGCGCTCATGTCGATGGCGGGCACCGCCGCGCCGCGCCATTGCAACAAGCCCGCCACCCACGACGGGGCGCCCGGCACTTGCTTGAAGACGCGCAGGCCCAGCACCTCGATCACATCTCCCGCGTCCAGCGCATAGCGGTCGCCGCCGATGCGGAACAGCAGATACAGCCGCCTGGCCGCCGCGTTGGCGGCGACGCTGGGCTTGGGCAAGGACGCAGTTTCCAGCATGGAAGAATCAGATCTTGAAGCGCGACACGCCGCTGCGCAGGTCGTTGGCCACCAGCGTCAGTTCTTCGATGGCCAGGCTGGACTGACGCAGCGATTCCACCGTTTGCTGGGCCGCATCGCTCAATTGCTGCAAGGCCTGGTTGATCTGCTCGGCGCCCGTGGCCTGCGCCTGCATGCCTTCGTTGACCATCTGCACGCGCGGCGCCAGCGTCTGCACCTGCTGGATGATCTGCGACAGCTGATCGCCCACCTGCTGCATGTCGGCCATGCCCCGGCGCACTTCTTCCGAGAACTTGTCCATGCCCATCACACCGGCCGACACCGACGACTGGATCTCGCGCACCATCTGTTCGATATCGTAGGTGGCCACGGCGGTCTGGTCGGCCAGACGGCGGATCTCGGTGGCCACCACCACAAAGCCTCGGCCGTATTCGCCGGCCTTCTCGGCTTCAATCGCCGCGTTCAGGGAAAGCAGATTCGTCTGGTCCGCCACTTTCGTGATCGTCGTAACCACCTGCGTGATATTGCCGGCCTTCTCGTTCAGGATGGCCAGCTTGGCGTTGACCGAACCCGCCGCGCCCACCACGTTGCGCATCGTGTCTTCCATGCGCGCCAGGCCCACCTGCCCGCTGCCCGCCAGCGACGCCGTCTGCTCGGCCGCGCTGGACACTTCCGTCATGGTGCGCACCAATTCGCGCGAGGTCGCCGAGATTTCGCGCGAGGTTGCGCCGATCTCGGTCGTGGTGGCCGCCACTTCGGAAGCCGTGGCTTGCTGCTGCTTGGAGGTGGCGGCGATTTCCGTGACCGAGGTCGCGACCTGCACGGCCGAGCGCTGCGTCTTGCCCACCAGGCCGGTCAGCTCATCGACCATGCCGTTGAAGCCGGTTTCGATAGCGTTGAATTCGTCTTTGCGGGCCAGCGACAAGCGGCGGGTCAGGTCACCCCCGCCGGTCGATTCCAGCGTCTTGACGATGTCGCGCATGGGGTTGGCGATGGCGCGCATCAGCAAGAAGCCGCACACCAGCGCCGCCGCGATGGCGAACGCCAGCGACACCAGCATGCCGACTTCGGCCGAATCCACGGCGGACTTGATGCTGACGGCGGCATCATCGGCCTGCTTCTTGTTTTCGGCCACCATCTTGGCCAGGATGTCGCGCCCTTTGTAGAAGGCGGGCCGCAGTTCGTTCTTGACCCGCATGCGCGATACAAGCGGATCGGCCGTCGCCGCCAGGATGTCGGCGCGGATGCGTTTGTATTCCTGCAAGTCTTTTTCAAAATCCGCGAACATCGCGCGGTCGTCGTCGCGCGCAATTGTGCGGCGGTAGAAATCGACGTTCTCTTGCAGCTGCTGATCGTTCTTGGGCAGCGTTTCCAGCGTGGCGCGGCGCTCTTGCTCGGTGTCGCTGTTAAAGGCGTCTTGCACCACGACAAAGCCCGCGAACCACGACGCCCGGATCGACGTGCTGTAGTAAATGCCCGGCACGGCATCGGTGTTGATCATCACCACTTCGTCTTCGATGTGCAGCAGGCGCCGGTAATCCACCACCACCATCAAGGCCATGATGGCCAGGATCACCATGAAGCTGGCCAAGATGCGCTGGCGAAGAGTCAGATTATTCATACTGGAAGACCTTTGTGGTGGTGCCACACGACAACGCCCGACCCTGAACCCATGACAGGATGTGGGGAATTTGGCTGATTATTGCAAAGCCCGGTCCACCCAGCCATGAAAAACTAGGGAAATCCCCGCAAAAATGGGGCATTCGTCAGAAAAAAGCAAAGATCGCTTACAAAGCTTGTCTTTTCTGGATGACGGTGCGTAGCGCGGTTGGGGCGCGGCGTGGGGCCGGTCAGGCCCCTATGGCGGCACGGGGGCACGGGGGCACGGGGGCCGGCGCCGGGGCCGACCGGCAGTTCCCGCGCCTACGTCGACGCGGACCACAGCGCAGCAGGCGGATACGCGGCAACCCAATCGCAGGCCTCGTCGTACGCCTGGGCCAGGCGCAACACGTCCAGGTCCGCTTGCGGCGGCCCGATCAGCTGCATGCCCATCGGCAGGCCGTCAGGGCTGAAGCCCACCGGCACGCTGATGACCGGGCAGCCGGCCAGCGTCCACGGCGTGACGGTTTCCATCCAGCGGTGATAGGTGTCCATGGGGCGCCCGTCGATGTGCTTGGGCCAATCCAGCGTGGCGTCAAAGGGGAACACCTGCGCGGACGGCACCGCCAGAAAGTCCACGTCTTCGAACATGCGCAGCACCGTCTGGTACCACGCGCTGCGTTCCTGCGTGGCCTGATAGACATCCAGCGCCGTCATGCCGTCCAGGCCTTCCACTTCCCAGATCAGCGCCGGCTTGACCAGCTTGCGCGTGGCTGGGTCCTGCACCAACGCCTGGAACTGCCCGCCCACCATCAGGTGGCGATGCGTCAACCACATGCGCCACAGCCGGTCGCCGGCGAACGGCACGTCGTAATCCACCACGTCGCAGCCCACGGTGTCCAGCGTGGCCAGGCCCTGCGCGCACACGTCAAGAATGCCCGGCTCCATTGGCAGATAGCCCTTCCAGTCACTCAACCACCCCACGCGCTTGCCGCGCATATCCGCATCCAGCGCGGCAGTGAACTGCGCCGGGTCGTCACGCAAGGACAAGGGCGAACGCTTGTCATAGCCAGCCAGAACGGACAGCAGCATTGCAACGTCGCGCGGGGTGCGACCCATGGGGCCTTCGTAGGACAGCTGTTTCAAAAACACTTCGGGCGACGGCCCAAACGGCACGCGCCCCGCCGACGGCCGCATGCCGTACACGTTGCAGAACGCCGCGGGGTTGCGCAGCGATCCGCCAAAGTCGCTGCCGTCGGCCACCGGCAGCATGCGCGCGGCCAGCGCTGCCGCCGCGCCGCCGCTGCTGCCGCCGGCCGTCTTGGTGGGGTTGTAGGGGTTGCCCGTGGTGCCATAGACCGGGTTGTACGTGTGCGAGCCCAGCCCGAATTCCGGCACGTTGGTGCGGCCGATGAAGATGGCGCCCGCCGCGCGCATGCGCTCGACGATGATCGAATCGTGCTGCGTAACCTGGTCTTTGTAGACCAGCGAGCCCATCGACGTGACCATGCCGCGCACGGCGGTCAGGTCCTTGGGCGCCTGGGGCATGCCGTGCATCCAGCCCAGCCACTGGCCGGCATCCAGCTGCGCATCGCGTTCAGCGGCCTCGCGCAGCAGTTCATCGGCATCGCGGCGCGCGACGATGGCATTGACCTTGGGATTGACCTTGTCGATATGCGCCAGATAGGCGCGCATGACCTCGACACAGGAGAGCTCGCGGCGTCGGATCGCGTCCGACAAGGCATGCGCCGACATGGCGACGATGGGGTTCAGGCTGGCGGCGTCGGCCGGCGTGGCGAGAGGCATGCGAGAGGCTCCGGAGGATCGTGATGGTTGTCACACTGGCAGGCAGTGCCAGTGCGCCCAGGCCACATACTACGCAACCTGGGCGGGCGCAGGCCAGCGCCGCTACGGAAACAAATGCTGCGCCAGGTGGTCAATGAACACGCGCAGCTTGGGCGACGCCTGACGGCTGGCGGGCCACAACGCCCACATCGTGCCGCCGCCGCGCGTGCGGTCTTCCATCACCACGTGCAACTGCCCCGCCGCCAGCTCGCGGCGGATCGTAAAGTCCGGCAAGCAGGCAATGCCCTGCCCGCCCACGGCAAGCGCAATCCGCATTTCCACGCTGTTGCACACCAGCGTCAACGGCAGCTCGGGCGCCTGCGCGTCCGGCCCCAGCTTGAACGGCCATTTTTCCAGGCGGCCCGTGGCGGGATAGCGGTAATGCAGGCAGGCGTGGCCCAGCAGATCGGCGGCGCGTTTGGGCGTGCCGTGCTGACGCAGATAGTCGGGCGAAGCCGCCAGCACCCGGCGGAACGGGCCCAGGCGGCGGCGCTTCAGGCCGGAGTCTTCCATGTCGCCAGTGCGGACCACGGCGTCGTAGCCTTCGCCTATGACATCGACCATGCGGTCGGTGAAGTCCAGGTCCAGCTCCACAAGCGGGTATTGCCGCATGAAGCTGGCCACGGCGGCGTCAAACAGGCCGCTGTAGCGAGGCAGGCTCACGCGCAGCTTGCCCTGCGGCGCGTCCGAGGCGGCGGAAAGTTCCAGCTCTGCCGCTTCGACCTCGGCCAGGATGCGGCGGCAGCGATCCAGAAATTTTTCGCCTTCCGGCGTCAGCGCAAGTTGGCGTGTGCTGCGGTGAAACAGGCGCACCTTCAGGCGCGCTTCCATTCGCGCGATGCTCTTGCCCACCGCCGACGGCGACACCCCCAGCGCGCGCCCTGCCTCGGCAAAGCTGCCCGCTTGCGCCACCAGCACAAACACCCCTATGCCGCTAAGGCTATCCATTTGACGCACTCCAATACGGACATAGGTGTCCGGAATGTCGGGAATCCTAGCCTATTTTTCTTTTATGTATCGCGCCCTAAGCTGGCCGTCCTTTCGTTTTCCCTGGCGCGTTCCATGCCCACCCACGACCATTTACCCCCTTACCGCCGCTGGCTGCAATTGCTGTCGGCCTGCCTGACCGCACTGCTGATTCCGCTGTGCTTTACCGGCCCCGCCGTGGTGCTGCCGTCCATCAGTCACGACCTGGGCGGCACGCCCGTGCAACTGAATTGGATCTTGAACGGCTACATCCTGGCGTACGGCAGCGTCATCATGGTGTCGGGCAGCCTGACCGACCTGTACGGGCCGCGACGCGTATGGCTGCTGGGCCTGGTGGGCTTTTGCGTCACGACCTTCGCCATTGCCTTCGTGCCGACAACGGGCTGGATCAACTTGCTGCGCCTGATGCAGGGCGTGGGTGGCGCGGCCGCTTTCGCCGCCGCCATGTCGTCGCTGGCGCCGCTTTTCCACGGCGTGGCGCGCACCCGCGCGTTCAGCCTGCTGGGCACCACGTTTGGCGTGGGCCTGTCGTTCGGGCCGCTGGCCGCCGGCTGGATGGTGGACGCGGCCGGTTGGCAGTGGGTGTTCCTGGCTACCGGTGCGGTGGGCGTGTTGGGCGCCGCCATGGTCGCCGTCAGCGTGCGTCCCACGGCGCGCGCCGTGCAAGGCCGGCTCGACTGGCCGGGCGCCATCAGTTTTACCGGCGCGCTGGGGCTGTTCACCTACGGCATCCTGCTGGCGCCCGAAGCGGGCTGGACGGACACGCACGTCCTGGCCGCGCTGCTGGCGTCCGTGCTGCTGGCCGTGGCCTTCGTGCGCATTGAACGGCGGGTAGCTCGACCCATGCTGGACTTGCGCCTGTTCCGCAGCCCGCGCTTTGTCGGCGTGCAGGTGCTGGCGGCATCCCCCGCGTTCCTGTTCATTGTGCTGGTCGCGCTGCTGCCCGGCCGCTTTATCGGCATCGACGGCCATAGCGCGCTGCAAGCAGGGCAACTGATGATCGGCCTGGCCGCGCCTTTGCTGGTCGTGCCTTTCGTGGCCGCGTTGCTGACACGCTGGTTCCGGCCGGGCGTGCTGTCGGCCCTGGGGTTGTTGGCGGTGGCGGCGGGTTTGGTATGGCTGGCCGGCATCCTGGACACCGGCACGGCGGCGCTCTGGATGCCGATGCTGTTGATCGGGTGTGGCATCGGTTTGCCGTGGGGGTTGATGGACGCAATGGCGGTCAGCGTGGTCGACGCCCGCAACGTCGGCATGGCGACCGGCATTTTCAATACGGTGCGCGTGTCGGCGGACGGCGTGGCCATCGCCGTGGTCGGCGCGCTGCTGGCGTTGCTGATCCAGACGCAGTTGACGGTGGCGATGCCCGAGGCACAGGCCTTGGCCGCGGCCGCCAACCGCGCGGCGCTGGGGCAGTTGGACGACGCGGCGGCGCGGCTGCCGGCATCCCTGACCGATGCGCTGCCGCTGCTGCATCACGCCTACGACAACGCGTTTCGCCACGTCTTGCATGCCTTGGCCGTCATCGCGGTGCTGACCGCGCTGGCGATAACGCTGCTGCTGGGCCGTCGTGATCCGGTTGCCGCGCCGCTCAGTCCACCCGCCACCAGCTAGGCAGCAGGCCGCGCACCTTCGCGCGGCGGTAACGGTCGTCGATCAGGTGGACCGTGCCCACATCGTTTTCGGTGCGGATAACGCGGCCGGCCGCCTGCACCACCTTTTGCATCCCGGGATACAGGTAGGTGTAGTCGTAGCCGTTTTCCTCGCCGTAGCGCTGGTCCATTGCCCGCTTCATGTTTTCGTTCACGGGGTTGACCTGCGGCAAGCCCAGCGTGGCGATGAACGCGCCGATCAGCCGCTTGCCCGGCAGGTCCACCCCTTCCGAGAACGCGCCGCCCAGCACCGCAAAACCCACGCCCTGCCCTGTTTCGGTGAAGCGCGCCAGGAAGGCCGCCCGGCCCGCCTCGTCCATGCCGGGCGTCTGCAACCAGATCGGCACGGCAGGATGGCGCTCGCGCATCAGGTCGGACACCTGCCGCAAGTAGTCAAAACTGCTGAGAAAGCCCAGGTAATTGCCCGGTCGTTCGGCGTACTGCGTGGCAATCAGGTCGACGATGGGCGCCAGCGAGCGCTCGCGGTCGCGATAGCGGGTGGACACGTTGCCCACCACCCGCACCGCCAACTGTTCGGCCTGGAACGGCGCGGCCACGTCGATCCAGGGCGTGTCGCGCGGCAAGCCCAGCGTGTCGCGATAGAACTGCTGCGGGCTTAACGTGCCGGAAAACAGCACCGTGGCATGCGCCGCGGCGTAGCGCGCCGCCAGATACGGGGCGGGTATCACGTTGCGCACGCACAGGGTCGACGGCCGGGTCTTGGCGCTGGCCACGCCCACGTCAGACAGCGTCACGTCGAACAAGGCGTGCGAACCGAACTGTTCCGCCAGTCGCATGAATTGCAGCGCCTGGAAGTAGAAGGTCAACACCGGGTCGTCTTGCGGCAAGGGGGTTTGGCCCATGTATTCCATGATGGCGCCCACCGCTTTCTGCACCGCCGACAGCACACCGGCCGCCACCGCGTCGTACGCCTGATAGCGTTCCGCCTGCTTCTTGTTCAGCGCATTCCAGGACCGCTGCAAGCCATCCAGCGGCTTTTTCAATTCCTTGGGCGCGGCATAACGCGCCGCCGACAGCGACGCCTGATCCAGCTCACCCGTGTACATGCGACGTGCCCGGTCGACCAAGTTGTGCGCCTCGTCCACCAGCACCGCCACTTTCCATTGATAGGCCTGCGTCATGGCGTACAACATGGCCGACGCGTCGTAGTAATAGTTGTAGTCGCCCACCACCACATCGCTCCAGCGGATCAGCTCTTGCGACAGGTAATACGGGCAAACGCGGTGATCCCGGGCAACGGCTCGCACCGTGGGCGCATCCAGCCGTGCGTGCTGCACCGCCGCCTCGCGCGCTTGGGGCAGGCGGTCATAGAAGCCTTGCGCCAAGGGGCAGGAATCCCCGTGGCACGCCAAATCCGGATGCTCGCAGGTCTTGTCGCGCGCTTGCAGATCCAGCACGCGCAGGCCGGGCGCGGCGGGTTGCGCGTTGACGGTGTCCAGCGCTTGAACGGCCAGCGCCCTGCCCGAGCCCTTGGCCGCCAGGAAGAAAATCTTGTCCAGGCCGGTGCCGGGGCTGGCTTTGAGCAACGGAAAAATCGTGCCAAGCGTCTTGCCGATACCGGTGGGCGCCTGCGCCATCAGGCAACGGCCGTCGCGCGCGGTGCGGTACACGGCCACGGCCAGGTCGCGCTGCCCGGCACGGAATTCGCCATGGGGAAACGCCAGTTTTTCCAGCGCCGCGTCGCGGGCCTGCCGATGCGCCAGTTCGGTCTTGGCCCACGCCAGGAAACGGTTGCACTGTTCCTGGAAGAACGCGCGCAACGCGGCGGCGTCATGCGTTTCGGTCAGCACCGTTTCTTCTTCGGTAACCACGTTGAAGTACACCAGCGCCACGCGCACCTGCTCCAGCCCGCGAGATTCACACAGCAGATGCCCATAGACCCGCGCCTGCGCCCAGTGCACCGCGCGGTGGTTGTCGCGCACGCTGTCCAACTGGCCGCGATACGTCTTGACCTCTTCAAGCTGGTTCAAGACCGGGTCAAAACCATCGGCGCGCCCGCGCACCAGCAGGCCCTCGTGCTGGCCGGACAAAGACACTTCGGTCTCGTACTGCGGGCCGCGCCGCCCCGTCACCACCGAGTGCCCGGCCATACCCTCCAGGCCGGTCGGCGCGGGGGTAAAGCGCAAGTCCAGGTCGCCGGCCCGCGCCGTGAATTCGCACAGCGCGCGCACCGCCACGGCATAGCTCATGCCGCGCCCTCCTGCCAGCTGACGTGGCATACGCGCACCGGCATGCCGTGCGACACGCAGTATTGCAACCACCGAATCTGGTTGTCTTGCAGCTTGTCGCCCGGGCCTTTTACTTCGATGAGTTCATAGCGGCGCTGCGCCGGCCAAAAGCGGATCAGGTCCGGCAAGCCGGATCGGTTGGTCTTGACGTCGCGCAGCAGGCGCGTGAAAACCAGCTTCAGGTGCGCGGGGGGCAGGCAATCCAGCGCCAGCGTCAGCAAGGTTTCTGACAAGGCGCCCCAGAACACAAACGGCGATTGCACGCCGGCTTTATCGGCGTAGCGCTGCAAGATCACGTCGCGATATTCGGGCGTGTCCAGTTGCGCCAGACAGTCGGCGAACAGGTCTTGGCGGCGCAGGTAAAAATCAGGCGCGTCCAGGTCGGCCGGGCCGCGTTGGAACGGATGAAAGAACGCGCCCGGCAATGGCGCGAACACGGCTGGCCAGCACAGCAGGCCGAACAGGGAATTAAGCAGCGCGTTTTCCACGTAGTGCACGGGCGCGTCGTCTTGATGCAGGTGGTCGCGCGTGATGAATTCAACCGAAGCCGGCGTCGCCGGCCGTTGCAGCGTCAGATCGGTGCGCGGCACGGCAGGGACGGGTGGGCGGGCCGGCCGGCCCTGCCCCACCGCCCGATACAGGCGCGGCAACATGCGCGCCACGCGCTGGCTTTCTTCTTCGCTTTCCGGTGCGTCGCGCGCTTGCAGCGCCAGGGTCAGCGCCTGGTCATACCGCGCCATGCGCTCGTGCACGCGGATGCGGCGATGGCGCGCGCCGGGGTACGCGCATTGCTCATAGGCGGCTTGCGCCGTGGGCCAGTCGCGGGCGCGTTCACATGCCTGCCCGATGCGCAGCAGCACCTTGGCGCGGCGCTTTTCCAGCCAGGGGTTCTGGCTGACACAGCCGTGTACTCGGGCCAGCAGGGCAGGCATGTTCGCGCCTTCTTCCAAGGCCGTCCGGCAGGCGTGCAACGCCAGATAAGCGTCTACGTCCGCCCGCGTCTGGAACGCGCGGGACGAGGCATCAAACGGTACGGTTTCATACTGGAAGACGCCCAGGTCAGCCAACACGAATTCCGACCAGTCCTGGTGCAGATTGCCGAAGAACATCAGGCGCAAGCGTTCGCACAAGTCGCCGACCATGACGCGCCAGACGGGTTCTTGCGCAACGGGGTTCCATTCGGAGTAAGGCCGGGGCGCGGCGCGCACGGCACGCAGCGCGATCAGCAGATCGGCTTTGCGCGCGGTGGGTCTGAGGCTGGCGAAGTGATGCGGGCCTGTGCTTGGGCCGCAATTTGATTCCGAATTTGAGCCCGGATTCGATTCCGGATTTGATCCCGGATTTGATCCCGGATTTGATTCCGGATTTGAGCCCGACTTTGAGCCCGAACTTGCGCCGAAAAACAGCCGGCAAAGCTCGGGCTTGGTATGCAGGTCAAACAATTCATCCAGCGTCATCGGCGCTGCGGCATCCAGCCAGCCCAGCGCGGCAAGCGGCGCGGCGGCGCCGACCGCGTTGCCGATTTCCTCGTAAACCAGGCGGCTGGCCCGAAACCAAGGCCCACGGCGCATCAGCATGCGCGCCATCAACGCCTGCGAAGCTTGCGGCAAGGCCTGGAAGTCTGCCAGGAAACGGCGTTCGTCGGCGTCTAGCAGGTCGGCGTAGCGGTCGCCGACCCACGCCAGGGCGCAGAGAAAATTGTGCAGGTAGTAGTAGCGGTGCGGGGGAAACATCGGCCGGGCCGGATAGCTGTGGTTTTATCCAGTAATCATAGCAGGCGGCCCGGCGTTGCACCGGGACATTCTTGCGTCGCTTCTTAGCCCTGCGCGTGCGTCACGATGGTCAGCCCTTCCTGCGGACCGGGCTCGACAAAATAGGCGGTGATGGCGTCGTACTGCGCATCCGATGTGGAAAATGCGTGCGTACCGGACGCGTTGCGCGCGCGCAACCGTGCTTTGCACAGCGCATCCGACGCGCGCAAGTAGTGCAACTGGTGCGGGCAACCCGCTTGCCGCGCCACGTCCAGCAGCCATTGCCGGCCCGCCAGCGTATTGGCCGGAAAGTCCAGCACCACGGATACCCCTGCCCCTACCAATGCCGCCACATGGCTACCCATGGCGTTGCGCAGCCTATCCGCGCAGCGGGCGTAGTCCGCGATGCCCAGGACCTCGCCGGGATACAAAGCCGCCAGCCACGCATCTTCGCTGATCAGCACCGTATGGGGTTGCGCGGCAAGCTGCGCGGCCAAGGTGGACTTGCCGGCGGCAATCTTGCCGCACAGAAAATGCAGGGTGGCAGGCGTGAAGGACGGGCTTCGGGCCTGAGCTTCGGTTTGAGCTGCGGCTTCGGCCTGGAGTTGGGCAGGGGTTTGGGCGGGGGTCGGGGACGGCGGCGTCATGCAAGGCTCTCCTGGGAAATCCATGCCTGGCGAGCCAACAAACAACCCGCCGGTTGGCGGGTTTATGTGGCGATGTACCGATGCGCGCTAACCCACCTTGGTGACAAGGCGGCTAATAATCACGGCGAACGCGTTCAGGGTTTGGCGCATGGGCACAACAGTGCGCCTGGCGCGCTTTGTTGTCAATGGCCGCTCCGAAAAGCGGCCACTTCCCACACTGCCTTAGCGCGCCGGCTGCGCTGCCGCGCCGACGTCCTTGCGGACCTTGGCTACGTCGGCCGCGCTGACCGCCGCGCCCTTGTTGCCCCAGCTGGAGCGCACAAAGGTCACCACGTCGGCTACTTCCTTGTCTGTCATGCGCCAGTCAAAGCCCGGCATGGCGTAGGCGGTCGGGGCCGCCGTCGTGCCCGGCATCTGCGCGCCCTTGAGCACGATGTGGATCAGCGACGTGGGGTCCGCCGAATTCACCGTCGAGCTCAGCGCCAACTGCGGGAACGTTTCCGTGTAGCCCTTGCCCGTGCTGCGATGGCAGGCCGCGCAGTTGTTCAGGAAGGCCATGGCGCCGTCGCCCTTGTCCTTGCCGGTACGCAGCGCTTGCGCCACGGTCTCGTCATAGGCCAGGGGCTTGGTGGCGGCGTCCTTGTTCACCGGCGGCAAGCTCTTCAGATACACGGCGATGGCGTTCAGGTCGTCATCGGTCAGGTGCTGCGTGCTGTCCTGCACCACCTGTGCCATGCCGCCGAACGCGGCCGAATGGCCGTTGCGCCCGGACTTCAGGAAGACGGCGATGTCTTCCTTGGTCCAGCTGCCCAGGCCGTCGACCATGTCGCCACGCAGGTTCTTGGCCAGCCAGCCTTCGACCACGCCGCCCGACAGGAAGGCCGAGCCGTCCGCGTCGCTCAGCGCCTTTTCCTGCAAGGCAAAACCGCGCGGGGTGTGGCAGGTGCTGCAATGGCCCAGGCCTTCAACCAGGTACTGGCCGCGCAGCAGTGCCGCGCGGTCCGCGCCCTTCAGGTCGCTGGCGGCCGGGCCGTTCACGACATCCGGCGCGAACATCCAGCGCCACACCGTCAGCGGCCAACGCATCGACATGGGCCACGAAATATCCGTGTCCTTGTTTTCCTGCTTGACCGGCTCGACCCCGTGCATGAAGTACGCGTACAGCGCCTTCACATCCTCGGGCGTGACCTTGGCGTACGCGGTGTAAGGCATGGCCGGATACAGCGAATGGCCGTCCTTGGCCTTGCCGTGGCGCACGGCCTGGTCGAAGTCCTCGTACGTGTAGTTGCCGATGCCGGTTTCTTTGTCGGGCGTGATGTTGGTCGAATAGATCGTGCCAAGCGGCGATTCAATGCCCAGGCCGCCGGCAAAGGGCTTGCCGCCCCCAGCCGTGTGGCAGGCAATGCAATCGCCGGCGCGCGACAGGTATTCGCCCTGCTTGATCATCTGCGCGTCGTTCGAGGCCGGCGTGCCGTCCGCCGCAAAAGCGGCGCTGGCGACCAGGGCCGAGAAGGCCGCAACAATGGTTTGCTTGAACATTGTTCCGTCTCCTTAAGCCTGGACCAGCGGGCCGGGGTTCTTCAAGTACTGATCGCGGATCGCCTGCGCGGCCCAATAGGCCAAGGCGCCCACCAGCCCGGTCGGGTTGTAGCCCATGTTCTGCGGGAACACGCAGGCCCCCATCACGAACACGTTCGGCACATCCCAGCTTTGCAGGTACTTGTTGACCACGCTTTCCTTGGGGTTCGAGCCCATGATCGCGCCGCCGGTGTTGTGCGTGCTTTGGTAGACGCGCGTGTCATAGCGCGCGCCCTTCTTGCGCACCGCCACGAAGTGCTTTTCCGGATTCATGGCCTTGGCCACGGTTTCCATGCGCTTGCCCATGTAGCCCAGCATGTCGAATTCGTTGTCGTGCCAGTCGAACGTCATGCGCAGCAGCGGTTGGCCGAAGGCATCCTTGTACGTCGGGTCCAGCGACAGATAGGCGTCGCGGTACGACATCACCGAGCCCGAGATGCCGATCGTCATGAAGCGCTGGTACGCGTCTTGCACCCCGGCCTTCCAGGCCGTGCCCCACGACGGCGTGCCCGGCGTGGTGGGCGTCTGCTTGATCGGACGACCGCCGTAACGCACGTGGCGAATGCTGGCGCCACCCACGAAACCCAGCGGGCCGTGATCGAATTGGTCGCCGTTCAGGTCGTCCATGCCGACGCCGCCCGCGCCCGTGCCCACGAAGGGGTTCAGTTGCGTGCCCTTGGGCAGCAGCACGTTGACCGCGCCGTTCATCTGGTAGGCGTAGTTCTTGCCGACCACGCCTTCGTTGGTCTTGGGGTCATACGGCTTGCCGATACCCGACAGCAGCAGCAAACGCACGTTGTGCATTTGATACGCCGACAGGATCACCAGGTCGGCCGGCTGGTCGATCTCTTGGCCCTGGGCGTCGATATACGTCACGCCGATGGCCTTCTTGCCGGTCGAATCCAGATTGACCTTGATGACTTGCGAATGCGTGCGCAGTTCGAAGTTGGTCTTCTTCAGCAGCACCGGCAGAATCGTCGTCTGCGGCGATGCCTTGGAATACATGTAGCAGCCGTAGTTTTCGCAGAAGCCGCAAAAATTACAGGGGCCCAGGCGCACGCCGTACGGGTTGGTGTATGGGCCGGACGCGTTGGCGGCAGGCGCGGGATACGGGTTGAAGCCCACTTCGCGCGCGGCCTTTTCAAACAACTGCGCGCCGTAGGTGGTGGTCAGCGGGGGCAGCGGAAATTCCTTGCTGCGCTTGCCTTCCAGCGGATTGCCGCCTTCCACGATCTTGCCGTTCAGGTTGCCGGCCTTGCCCGACGTGCCGCACACGTATTCGAACTTGGAGAAGTACGGTTCCAGTTCGTCGTAGGTCACGCCGAAGTCCTGGATGGTCATGCCTTCCGGGATGAAGTTCTTGCCATAGCGCGTTTCGTAGCGCGTGCGCAGTTCCAGTTCTTCGGGCAGCACGCGGTAGTGCATGCCGTTCCAGTGGAAGCCCGCGCCGCCCACGCCAGTGCCCAGCAGGAACGAACCATTTTGCCGATACGGCACGGCCACATCGTCCACGCCGTGGCGGATGGTCACGGTTTCTTTCGACAGGTCCTGGAACAGCTTGCCACGCACCGAATAGGCCAGCTCGTCGATCACCTTGGGGTATTCGGCGTCCTTGGGGGTGTCCTGCATGCCGCCGCGTTCCAGCGCCAGCACGTGCAGGCCGGCTTCGGTCAGCTCTTGGCCCAGGATCGCGCCAGTCCAGCCGAACCCGACCAGGACCGCATCAACTTTGTCTTTCTTGATTGCCATGATTGATTACCCCTTTTCCCCAGAAATCGACACGGGGCCATAGGGGTACTTGACGTTGGGCTGGTCGGCCCAGTCCATGTAGTCGGCGCGCGCGCCGGGAAAGCCCACCATCTTCCAGCCCACCATGTTCTTGTTGCCGCCGTAGATCGGGTCGGCAAAGAAGCCTTCTTTGGTGTTGGAAAGCAGAAAGCTGAAGAAGGTCGATGCGGGAACGGTTTCCAGCTTGATCTTGTTGCCTTGCAGGTCTTTCAGGATCTGTTCCTGCAAGGCCTTGTCCAGCTCGGCATACACCTTGCCGTGCGTTTTCACGCACCAGGCATTGCAGGCTTCGATGCCGTGGCGATAGACCTCGCGCGGGTTTTGGTTCAGCTGATAGCCCAGTTCAGGCACCTGGTCGGTGTGGAACGGGCCCTGCATGTACCAGAGCTTGCCGTGGCCGAACGGCGTTTCCATTTGACGGTCGATGAATTCGGGCACACCGGCTTCAATCGCGCCAGGACCGTATTGGTCGGCGGGGATCAGGTGATCCACCGCGGCAACGATGAAGTCCCATTCGGGCTTGGTGAAATAGGTGGGCTCGTAGGGCTTGGCGGGCGCGGCGGTCTTGGTGTCCGCAGCGTTGGTACAGCCGGTGGTCAGTGCACCAACCGCCAATGTCGACGCCGGCACGATAGCCAACGCCTGAAGAAACCGACGACGCGGCTTTGCATCATCTGTCATAGACATCTCCGTGAATTTTCCAAGTTGTCCTAGCGCGCTACCGAACATGAACCCTGGAAACACGAACTGCCGAGCTAGTGACAACACGCTCTGTACTTACAGAAACAAGCTGAACCTTCTCTTCATGGGGGACGCAAGAGAAGGTGCTGCATTATGCGCCTATTCAGGCATCTGATCTGCTCATTGGAGCGGATCAGATCAAAATTCTTGACATGGAAAAGTCTTTTGCTTTAAGGACAAAGTAAGAAGTCCGAAAATGCGGGCTTTTCTGACAACTGGGTGAACGGATTCTGTATATTCCGCGCATGGAACACCACGGATGGCAGGCATGAACGACAAGACCAAGATCTGGAAAAGTTCGACGACAACGCGCAGCTGGAGTTCCACAACGAACTTGACGCCCGAGCAGCAGGCAAGCATCGAAGAACTGTTGGGCGGCGCGCCGGGCAGCGTCAGCGTTCAAGAAAAATGGAGCTACGCCGGCACGGAAAACGGCGAAGCCTTCAAGGTCGATATCGACAACGGCGCGGTCACCGTCAACGGCCGGCACTACGACAGCCTGGACGAAGTCCCGCGCGCCACCCGCGAACGCATCGAGGCGCTACGCGACGGCGAAGGCATGAAAGGCCTGTGGGACATGCTGAAAAATGCCGGGGTGCAGATTGAAGATATGCCTGGTGATCACGTTGCGCGCACTGGCAAACCCGCGTTCACGATTGAGACGGACGGTGATGGCGCGGGTGCGATAGCGGCAACGTCTGCGCCGGTGGCTGACGTGCCGGACGCCGCTGACACCGGCAGGCCCCCAAGCACTGCCGCGGCGCAGGGCGCGCGCGTCGAGATGGACCCCGCCGCGTCTCCCGGCGCCGTGCCCAAAAGCGGCGGCCTGCGGCGCGCGCTTTTAATCGGCATCGCCGTGGGCTTGGCGCTTTGGGTGGCGCGGGCGTTGAATGTGTTTTAGGGCGATTGCCGTCGCGCGACACGACACGAGTGCTTTGCGTCCGCCAATGCATCACGCACGGACTATTTGATCAGGCGCATGCCGGTGGCTTTTGCCGCCTTCACGTCAAACGTCGCCGTGTATTCACACAGCGCCTCGTGTCCGGTGCGCTTGATCAGACAATCGGCAAATTCCGCTGTGGAGGCGGCGTACAAACGCACTGCCTTCCATACCGTCTCGCATTGGTATCCAGGCCGATCATCGCGCTGACTTGCCCTGCTCGGCGATGGCGTCGTTCATCTCTTGAATCGTGACGGGTTTGCGTGGTTTCGCGATGATGCCTTTGAGCGCCGTAACCGAGTACGTTGCCGGCACCATTTCGTAACGGCCGCTTGCCTCGTTTAGAACAAACTCGATTCTGTCGCCAGTCGACAAGCCCAGACGGTTCCGTACATCGACCGGAATGGTGATCTGGCCCTTGGAAGTCAAGGTGGCGGAAGGCATTGGCTAGCTCCTTGGAAGTGCGCCTTACCATAATGTAAGGCACGCGCTTGCGCAAGGCCGCGCCATCGGATTGCAGCAACCCTATGCGCCCCGTCACCCGCGCCGCGCGTAGCACCCCAAGAACATCTCCACCGCCGAATCCGCCACGCGCTTGCGCTCGGTGGCGCTCAATGGCGGTTGCCCCAGCGTGACTTGCGGCCAGAACGCAAAGCTCTTGACCAGCCCCTGCAACTGGTGGCCGGCGAACTCGGGGTCCACGTCCATTAGCCGCCCGTCCTGGATCGCCGCGCGTATCCACGCCGTTTCGCCGCCCTCTTTTTCGCCCATGCGGCACACGATGGCCTGGGCGCGTTCGGGGGAATGGATGATTTCGGCCATGGCCACGCGCGCCAGATCGATGAAGTTGGGGTCCGCCAGCAGGTCCAGCTTTTGCATCAGCAACTGCCGCAACTGCTGATCCAGCGCCACGTCGGGCTGATAGGCCAGCGAAACGCTGTCCGCACTCGTGGCCCAGAGCTCTTCAAGAATCAACGAGAACAGCGTTTCCTTGCTGGGGAAATGGTTGTAGACGGTGCGCTTGGAAACCCCCGCCGCCGCCGCGATGCGATCCATGCTGGTGGCCTCAAACCCGGCCGACCGAAACTCTTCCACCGCCGCGCGCACGATGGCTTGGCGTTTGCGGTCAGTGAGGCGGGTCGGGGGGCTGGACATGAAAAGGCTCGGCTTTTTGGAAGGTGGAATAGGCGGACGGAATGCGCGGACGGAATACGCGGACGGAATGCGCGGACGGAATACGCGGACGGAATGCGCGGATCGGAGTGCGAAAAATTTTACACTGATCGGTGTACTTTTCAGAAAAACAAAACTACACTGCGCAGTGTAATTTTTTTGCCCCCTGGAACCCGCCGTGACCGCCCTCACCTCCTGCCCCACTGCCCAGCCCCGCTATCCGCAGTCGCCCCAACACCACGAGGGCCGTTTTAGAAACCCCTTGCCGCGCCCGTCGCTGGGCTTCTGGCAAGGCGTGAAACTGATGTGGACGTTCTTCTTTGCCAAGCCGCGCGGCACGGTCCCCGAGCAAGCCATTCCCGTGCGCCCCCTCACCCTGGCCGACCTGCAAGCCGCGCCCGACCGCAGCCTGTACCGCCTGGGCCACTCCACCATCCTCTTGAAACTGCGCGGCCGCTTCTGGCTGACCGACCCGGTGTTCTCCAAGCGCGCCTCGCCCGTGCAATGGGCCGGCCCCGCGCGCTTTCACGCCCCGCCCATTTCCATCGAAGACCTGCCGCCCATTGCCGGCGTGATCCTGTCGCACAACCACTACGACCACCTGGACCGCGCCGCCATCGACAAGCTGGCCGCCAAGACCGCCCGCTTCATCACCCCGTTGGGCGTGGGCGACCAGCTGATCGCCTGGGGCGTGGACCCGGCGCGCGTCGAACAACTGGACTGGTGGCAATCCACCGACGTCGACGGCCTTCGACTAACCGCCACGCCGGCCCAGCACTTTTCGGGACGCGGCCTGACCGACTCCGACCGCAGCCTGTGGGCCTCGTGGGTCATCCAGGACGCCGACCTGCGCGTCTTCTTCAGCGGCGACAGCGGCTACTTCGACGGCTTCAAAACCATCGGCGACACCTACGGCCCTTTCGACCTGACGCTGATGGAAACCGGCGCCTATGACAAGCGCTGGGCCTTCGTACACATGCAGCCCGAAGAAACCCTGCAAGCCCACCTGGACCTGCGCGGCCGCTGGTTGCTGCCCATTCATAACGGCACATTCGATCTGGCGCTGCACGCATGGGAAGACCCGTTTGAACGCATTGCCGCGCTGGCAGCGGCCAAAGGCGTCGCGCTGACGACGCCGGTCATGGGGGAACGGGTGGCGATAGAGACCCCGGAGGTGGGTTCCCCCTGGTGGCGAATCGGCGACGCCGCCGCCTGATCGCTCCAGTACAATCCCGCGTTTGGCGACGTTGTGATCGCCCACCTTCTGGACCCGAAGCATGTTGCGACTGACCGAAATCAAGCTGCCGTTGAACCACACGCCCGAGGAATTGCCCGCCGCGATTCTCAAGAAACTGGGCATACCGGCCAGCGACCTGCACGGCTTCACCATTTTTTTGCGCAGTTACGACGCGCGCAAAAAGCACAATATCCTGCTGACCTACACGCTGGATATCGACGTGGAAAACGAGGCCGCGCTGCTTGCGCGCTTTCATGACGACCGCCACGTCAAGCCTACGCCCGACACCGAATACAAATTCGTCGCCCAGGCGCCCGCCACGCTGACCAAGCGCCCCATCGTCATCGGCACCGGCCCCTGTGGCCTGTTCGCCGGCCTAGTGCTGGCGCAGATGGGGTTCAAGCCCATCATTCTGGAACGCGGCAAGGCGGTGCGGGAACGCACCAAGGACACCTGGGGCCTGTGGCGCAAGCGCATCTTGAACCCCGAGTCCAACGTGCAGTTCGGCGAAGGCGGCGCGGGCACGTTTTCGGATGGCAAGCTGTACAGCCAGATCAAAGACCCCAAGCACTACGGCGAAAAAGTCCTGAAGGAATTCGTGCTGGCCGGCGCACCGGAAGAAATCCTGTACGTCAGCAAGCCGCACATCGGCACGTTCCGGCTGGTGGGCATGGTGGAAGTCATGCGCGACACCATCACCAAGCTGGGCGGCGAAGTGCGCTTTTCCAGCAAGGTGGAAACGCTGCATCGCGAAAACGGCCAGGTCACCGGCGTCACGCTGGCCAGTGGCGAGCACATCGAAGCCGACCACGTGGTGCTGGCCATCGGCCACAGCGCGCGCGACACGTTCCAGATGCTGCACGAGCAAGGCGTGTTCATGGAAGCCAAGCCTTTCTCGATCGGCTTCCGTATCGAACACCCGCAGTCGCTGATCGACAAGGCGCGCTTTGGCCCCAGCGCCGGCCACCCCATCCTGGGCGCGGCCGATTACAAGCTGGTGCATCACGCCAGCAACGGGCGGTCGGTCTATAGCTTTTGCATGTGCCCGGGCGGCACGGTGGTGGCCGCCACGTCGGAGCCGAACCGCGTCGTCACCAACGGCATGAGCCAGTATTCGCGCAACGAACGCAATGCCAACGCCGGCATCGTGGTCGGGATTTCGCCCGAAGAAGACTACCCGGAACACGTGCTGGCCGGCGTGGACTTCCAGCGCAAGTGGGAATCACAGGCCTTTGTGCTGGGCGGCGAAACGTACAGCGCGCCCGGCCAGTTGGTGGGCGACTTCATCGCGGGCAAGGCGTCCACGGAATTCGGGTCCGTGCTGCCGTCGTACACGCCCGGCGTGCACCTGACCGACCTGGCCACCGCGCTACCCGACTTTGCGATCACGGCCATCCGCGAAGCGCTGCCCGCGTTCGACAAGAGCATCAAGGGCTTCGGCATGCACGACGCCGTGCTGACCGGCGTGGAAACGCGCACGTCGTCGCCCGTGCGCATCAAGCGCGACAACGACACGCTGCAAAGCCTGAATACCAAGGGACTGTTCCCGGCCGGCGAAGGCGCCGGTTATGCGGGCGGAATCTTGTCGGCGGGCGTGGACGGCATCAAGATTGCCGAAGCCGTCGCGCTGAGCATCATGGGCCGCCAAGGCTGAGGCCGGACAGCCACGGCTGAGGCCGAATAGCCAAAGCTAAGGCCGAATAGCCAAAGCTAAGGCCGAATAGCCAAAGCTAAGGCCGGATAGCTAAGCCCTCCGAGCCAAAGCCCCCCCGCACGTCAAAGCCCCCACGACAAAGGGCGCCAGACAGCAAGGTTGACCTTGCTGCCCGGCGCCCTTTTTTCGCACTGAATCGGGGTGGGCACCCCGATCCCCCTTAGAACGACATCTCAGGCGTGGGCGCCGCGGGTGCCTTGGACTCCTCCGGCAGCTGCGCCACGGTGGCGTCGGTGGTCAGGATCAGGCCCGCGATAGACGCCGCGTTCTGCAACGCGGTGCGCGTCACCTTGGTCGGGTCGACCACGCCCAGGTCCACCAGGTCGCCATAGTTGCCGGTGGCGGCGTCATAGCCGTAGTTTCCCTTGCCTTCCAGCACCTTGGCCACAATCACCGAGGGCTCGTCGCCGGCGTTCGTGACGATGGCGCGCAACGGCGCCTCCAGCGCGCGCAACACGATGCGGATGCCGGCGTCCTGATCGGCGTTGGCGCCCTTCAAGCCGTGAATGGCCGTGCGCGCCCGCAGCAACGCCACGCCGCCCCCGGGCACAATGCCCTCTTCGACCGCCGCGCGCGTGGCGTGCAGCGCGTCGTCCACGCGGTCCTTCTTCTCTTTCATCTCGACCTCGGTCGCGGCGCCCACCTTGATGACCGCCACCCCGCCCGCCAGCTTCGCCACGCGCTCCTGGAGCTTTTCGCGGTCGTAGTCGCTGGTGGCCTCGTCCGCCTGTTTGCGCAGGACCGCCACGCGCGCCTGGATGTCCGCCTGCTTGCCCGCGCCACCGATGATGACCGACTCTTCTTTGCGGACCTCGACGCGCTGCGCGTTGCCCAGCTGTTCCAGCGTGGTCTTTTCCAGCTGCATGCCGGTCTCGTCCGAGATCACCGTGGCGCCCGTCAGGATGGCGATATCTTCCAGCATCGCGCGGCGGCGGTCGCCAAAGCCTGGGGCCTTGACCGCCACCACCTTCAGCACGCCGCGAATCGAGTTCACGACCAAGGTGGCCAGCGCTTCACCGTCCACATCCTCGGCCACAATCATCAACGGCTTGCCCGCCTTGGCGGCAATTTCCAGCACCGGCAGCAGATCGCGAATGTTCGAGATCTTTTTGTCATGCAGCAGCACCAGCGGCTCGTCCAGCTGCGCCACCTGCTTCTCGGGGTCGGTCACGAAATACGGGCTGAGGTAGCCACGGTCAAACTGCATGCCCTCGACCACATCCAGTTCGTTGTCCAGCGACTTGCCGTCTTCCACCGTGATGACGCCCTCGCGGCCCACCTTGTCCATGGCCTTGGCGATGATCTGGCCGATGGTCTCGTCGGAATTGGCCGACAAGGACGCGACCTGCGCAATTTCCTTGCTGGTCGAGATGGGCTTGGAAAGATCCTTCAGCTTGTCCACCACCGCCTGCACCGCCTGGTCCACGCCCCGCTTCAGGTCCATGGGGTTCATGCCCGAGGCCACATACTTCATGCCCTCTTGCACGATGGCCTGCGCCAGCACGGTGGCGGTGGTGGTGCCGTCGCCCGCCACGTCGGCCGTCTTCGAGGCCACTTGCTTGACGATCTGCGCACCCATGTTTTCGAACTTGTCCTTCAGCTCGATTTCCTTGGCGACAGACACGCCGTCCTTCGTGATGGTGGGCGCGCCGAAGCTGCGTTCCAGCAGTACGTTGCGGCCCTTCGGACCCAGCGTGACCTTGACGGCGTCGGCCAGAATGTTGACGCCCTTCACCACGCGGGCGCGCGCGTTATCGTGAAATTGAATGTCCTTGGCACTCATTTCTAAGGCTCCTGCTATTTCTTGGGTAGATTCCTGATAGCGGCTCGGGCAAGCGCGTTATGCCGCTTTCTTGAACGTGTCGCGTGTGGGTTCCAGCACCGCCAGCACGTCGTCTTCGCGCATGACCAAGAGTTCCTGGCCGTCGACCTTGACGGTCTGCCCGGCGTATTTTCCGAACAGGACGTGGTCACCCACTTTAAGTTGCAACTTCTGCACGGCGCCGTCGCGACCGACCTTGCCGCTACCGACCGCCACGACTTCGCCCTGCTCGGGCTTTTCCGCCGCGGAATCGGGAATCACGATGCCGGATGCGGTCTTGCGTTCCTGTTCGATGCGCTTGACGATTACCCGGTCATAGAGGGGACGGATCTTCATGACTCAATCTCCTGAACAATTCAGATCACCAAACACTGCGCCTTCGCGGGCGCGCATCAGGATTTATGGGCAGGGCCGCGCAAGTTCAAGACCCGCAAATTGAATCAAATTGCATCAGGGACGTGCATCACCGACGTACATCACCGACGTGCATCACCGACGAGCATCACCGACGAGCATCACCGCAGACCCAGATGCCGACCGCCTTTCCCAGCCGAAACGTCACGCGCTTTTGCAGCTGGGCGGCGGGCGCGGCATGCACGGGACACGGTTGCGTACGGCCGCCCTCGGCGTCCACCGTGGCGTCATCCGCGTCCGTCTGATTCCAGATGCCGTTCTTGCGCGGCCGGAACATCCAGCGCAGATATCCCTTGCGCGCGGCCAGCTCCATCAGCGCCGAATGATCCGGCGCCTCCAGCGCAACGCGTTCCTGCCCGCCGGGCAGATCGGAATAGTCGGCAAACGCCCGACGGCAAGCCACGGCTTCTTCCAGCGGCGCATTCAGGCGGCACCAACCGGGATGCGCCACGCGTTCCACGTCCCAGGCGCCCAAGCGCCATCCGGCTTCGAGCACCGCTTCATCGATTTCGGCGTAGTGGTTCCAGCGCTGATTCAACTGCAAGGCCGACGCCGCCACCGCCCGCAGCGGCTGTGCAATCGCCGTCCGGTCAGGCTTGAAGCCATGCCAGTGCAGCGTCAACAAAATGGGGGTGTCTGCCTTTTGCACCGCGCTGGCGCTGACCGCATACAGCGGCAGGCCCAGCGCGGCGATGTGCGTGTGGATAGTCGTGAATATGTCCATGGGATCTCCGTTAGCCAAAAGCGGATTTCGCGTGGGGTCATGCCCATCGAACCAACGTGTCGAATGAATTTATCGCGTCTTCACAAGGCGCTCAACCGGCGGGGAAAGGCGCATCGTGCCACGGCCGTTCAACGCCGCCCGCGGGCCACCACCCGCGCTAAAAATCCGCAATTTTTCCCGCCGCCTTGATTGAAGAATTCAATCGCCCCCTCTCTTGAAACCCGCAAACCCGATGCCACATTTGCGCTATGGCGGGGCAGCGCAGCGTAGACACCCCATGCCGCCAAGCCCTACGCCCGTCTGAACCAGACCTTATCGGGAGACGAACATGGCAACTTATCCATTTTTCGATAGCGGCATCAGTTCCGCCCTGGACACCCTGCAACAGCTGGACAAAATCCTGCGATCCTCGACCGCGCCTTCCAACCTGCGGTCCACGGCACGCGGCGACTTTCCGCCCGTGAACGTAGGCGCGTGCGCCGACTCGATTGAAGTCGTGGCGTTTGTGCCCGGCGTAGACCCGGACGCGCTTGAAGTCACCATGGAAAAAGGCCTGCTGACCATTTCGGGTGAACGCCGCGAAGAAGAACCTTCCGGGCAAACCACCCTGTATGCACGCGAACGCGCGCGCGGCCGATTCAGCCGCGTGGTGGAACTGCCTGCCGACGCCGATCCAGAGAACATCCAGGCGCGCTACACCGACGGCTGCCTTTGCATTTCGATCGGCAAACGCGAGTCCGCCAAGCCGCGTTTGATTTCCATCCAATGAACACTGGCCGACGACACAGGAGGATCATCATGGAAGAACGCAACCAACTAGCCGCCACGCGCGGCTCGGAATCCCTGGCCAAGGTCGCTGACGACACCAACCGCCCCGCCACCCTGCCCGCCGTGGACATCTACGAGAACGCCACGGGCATTACGCTCTTGGCCGACCTGCCCGGCGTGTCCAAGGACAGGCTGTCGATCAAGGTGCAGTCGAACGAATTGCTGATCGAAGGCGAAGCCGCGGTGCAGGTGCCGGCCGAGGTGCGGCTGGTGCATAACGAACTGCGCGAACCGCTGTTCCGCCGCAGCTTCACGCTGGGCCACGATCTGGACAAGGACAACATCACCGCCAACTTGAAGCACGGCGTGCTGACCTTGCAGATTCCGCGACTGCGCGAGGCGCAGCCCCGCAAGATCTCTGTCACCGTGACTTGATCGGCAGGCTTGAAACGTTGCGCCCGGTGTATGCCGGGCGCGTTCGCGTTTTAGCCACCATGTGGGGGAGGCCTTATGGAGCATTCCGTCATCACGCAGTATCGCGGCTACGTCCTTAGCGTACGTGCCATCCCGTTGCGCGCGCTGGAAAAACCAGGCTCTTTGCCGGCCGGTTTCATTTCGCTTGTGCAGGTGGTGCGATGCACCGACATCCTGGTTGACTGGTGCATGCCGTGCCCGCACACGCCCTGGGAAACCCCCGCCGAGGCGTTGCGCGAAGGCACGCAGTATCTGCAACGGCTGATCAACACGGGCGCGATCGGACTTGGCGCGCCGATGCTTCAATAGACGAGGCTTGGGCACCAAGACGTCGCTTGCGCACCCACGACCGCAAAGATGGGCGGGCATGTCGGCACCGACGCCCGCCCATCGTCGCCTCAGGCTGCCTGATAGCGCGCGGCCGCGCTGGCCATCTTGATGTCGCCCAACAGCGCTTGGCGCGCCCCGTCCAGGGCATCCCAGCGCGACGCCTCATGCAGCGGCGGGATCGTCACCGTCTCGCGGCGGTCAAATCCGACCAACGCCGCATCCACCAATTCACCCACGTCCATCACTTCCGGCAGCGCATTGATATCGATGCCCGCGCGTTGCCAGATCTCGGTGCGCGTGGCGGCGGGCAGCACCGCCTGCACATAGACGCCAGCGGGCGCCAGCTCTTCATGCAAGGCCTGCGACAAGAACAACATATAGGCCTTGGTGGCGCCATACACCGCCATGCCGAACTGCGGCATGAAGCCCACCACCGACCCCACATTCACGATGGCGCCGGTGCCGGCCCGCACCAGGCGCGGCGCGATGGCGCTGGCCAACCGCGTGGGCGCGGTCGTGTTCAGCGCCACCAATTGGCCGGCCGCCTGGGGCGTCTGCGCCACAAAGTTGCCGGTCTGCGCAGCGCCCGCGTTGTTGATCAGGATCTGGATGCGGGCATCATCGCGCAGCCGGGCCTCGACGGCTTCAATGTCGTCATTGCGCGTCAGGTCGGCCGCCAGCACGTCAACCGCCACGCCATGGTCCTGCCGCAGGCGCGCAGCCAGCGTCTCCAGTCGGGTCAGGTCGCGCGCCACCAGCACCAGGTCGTGGCCGCGCCGCGCAAAGCGCTCGGCATAGGTTGCGCCTATGCCCGAGGACGCACCGGTAATCAAAACAGTAGAGGAATTCATTTTGCAGTTCTCGTTTTAAGTCCGCGGATGACACGCCGCGAAAACGGCGATAGCCCGCCAATCAGCGCGCGTCGGCCAGCGCCGGGTAGTCGATATAGCCTTGTGCGCCGCCGCCATACAGCGTGGCGGGGTCCAGCTGCGCCAGCGCAGCGCCCGTCTTCAGGCGCTGCACCAGATCGGGGTTGGCGATGAACGGACGGCCGAATGCAAACAGGTCGGCATGGCCCTGGGCAAGCTGGGTGGCGGCCAGGTCCAGCGAATACCCGTTGTTGGCGATATAGGTGTTCGTAAAGCGCCTGCGCAGCGAACCGTAGTCGAACGGCGCCACATCACGCGGCCCGCCCGTCGCGCCCTCCACCACGTGCAGGTAGACCACGCCCAACGCATTGAGCTGGTCAGCGATGTAGTCGTACTGCGCCTGCGGGTCGCTGCACGTAATGCCGTTGGCCGGCGACACCGGCGAAATGCGCACGCCGGTACGGTCGGCGCCCACCTCGTTGGCCACCGCCTGCGTCACCTCCAGCAACAGCCGCGCACGGTTCTGCACCGAACCGCCGTACGCGTCGTCGCGATGGTTCGCGCCGTCCTTGGCGAATTGCTCAAGCAGATAGCCGTTGGCGCCGTGGATTTCCACGCCATCGAAACCCGCCGCAATGGCGTTCGCGGCTGCTTGGCGAAAGTCGTCGACGATGCCGGGCAGCTCGTCCAGCGCCAAGGCGCGCGGCATCGACACCGGCTCAAAGCCATTGTTGACAAACGTCTTGGTCTCGGCGCGGATGGCGGACGGCGCGACGGGCGCGGCGCCGTTCTCTTGCAGGTCCACGTGCGACACGCGGCCCACATGCCACAGCTGAAGGAATATCTTGCCGCCCTTGGCATGCACGGCCTGCGTCACTTGCTGCCAGCCTTCGACCTGCGCTGCCGTGTAAATACCCGGCGTGTCCTGATACCCCTGCCCTTGCTGCGAGATCTGCGTCGCCTCGGCAATCAACAAACCCGCCGAAGCGCGCTGGGCGTAATACGTCGCGGCATGGCGGCTGGGCACAAAGCCCGCTTCGGCGCGATTGCGCGTCAGCGGCGCCATCACGATGCGGTTGGAAAGCGTCAGGGTTCCTAAGGTGTAGGGCTGGAACAAAGCGTTGTCGGTCATGGTCGGGTTCCATAAATAGGGGTTGATTGCGGTGCGCAAGGCGGTGGCCTTGGGCTGATCGCGGCAGGGCCAGGTCCGGATTACGGTCCGGGCCGGGCGGCCAACGGCATTAATGATGATGATCAACATCTAAACCGTCAAGTACTTTGATGATGATCGACATCAATGTATATTTGTCACCTGCACATGGCATTAACAGACTGGCACGCGCGGGCGTGTCATCCAACGAGGTTGCAAAAATGAGGGTCACCAAGGCTCAGGCGCAGGCAAACCGGGCGCACATTGTCGAGACCGCATCGACCCTGTTTCGAGAACGCGGGTACGACGGCGTGGGCGTGGCCGAACTGATGGCCGCTGCCGGCTTTACCCACGGCGGGTTCTACAAGCACTTCCGCTCCAAGGCCGACCTGATGGCCGAAACGGCCGCGTCTGGGTTGTCGCAATCCCTGGCGATGACGGGCGACATGGACCCCGCCAAGTTCGTCAACATCTACCTGTCCCGCGCCCATCGCGACGGCCGCAGCGCGGGCTGCACCATGGCCGCCCTGTGCGGCGACGCCGCGCGCCAGTCCGACGACGTCAAGACCACCTTTGCCGCAGGCATCGAGAACATGCTGGCGGCGTTGGCCAAGGACGACGTTGCGCCGCAAGATTCGGGCCTGAACGCGGACCCGGATTCGGGTGCGCATTCGGGTGCGCATTCGGGTGCGAATTCAAACCCCGATTCAAATCCGAACATAGACCCGTCTTTATCCGCCAAGCGCGCGCGCGCCAAGCGCATCGATTTGCTGGCCCACGTGATCGGCGCCGTCGCGCTGTCGCGGGCCTGCCCTGATGACTCGCCGCTGGCCGACGAAATCCTCGAAGCCTGTCGCAGTGAATTGCTGGCGTCCCTGGCTTCGGAATCCCCCCGCTGATTTTTCCTTATTCACGCCTGCCACGCCCACCGACGGAGCAAACCAACATGGCCGTGCACTACCTGGAAGACCTGACCCCCGGACAACGCTTCATCGGCACCGCCCGCGTGCGCGTCACGCGCGAACGCATCAAGGCCTTCGCCAAGGAATTCGACCCGCAGCCGTTCCATCTTGATGAAGACGCGGCCAACGTCACGCTGTTCAAAGGCCTGGCCGCCAGCGGCTGGCACACCGCCGCGCTGACCATGCAACTGCTGGTCGCCAGCGACTTCAAACCCGCCGGCGGCATCATCGGCGCGGGCGTGGAAGAAATGCGCTGGCCGCTGCCGGTGCGTCCGGACGACGAGTTGCGGATAGAAAGCGAGGTGCTGGAAGTGCGGCCATCGAAAACCCGGCCGGAACAGGGCTTGGTGAAAGCGCGCACCACCACCTTAAATCAGAAAGATGAAGTGGTGCAGGTGTTTGTGAGCAATTTGGTGGTGAAGAGTCGCGGGGGGTGATGACCGGCGTTTGCGCGGGGCGGGCTGGCAGCGTCTTCCCCCCGCTCACCCCTGCTCCACCGCCAACGCAAAGTACGCCGCTGCCCCCGCGTCCGTGCCGCGTGTCAACACCGCCCGCACTTGCACCGTTAGCCAGCGGCCATCCTTGCCGCGCATCTTTGCGCCAAACGCGGCGGTGGGCCTGCCGTGCAGCATCTTCTTCAGGCGCGCGCCGCCATCGGCCAGCAGCCCGGCCAGGCCATCGCCCAGCAGCGCTTTCGGGTCGGCCCCCAGCATCCTCGCCAGCGCCCCATTGACGGATTCGCAGCGCAGGTTGGCGTCCAGCAGCGCCATGCCTTGCGACGTCAGCTCAAACACCGCTTCAAAGCGCGCCTGCTGATCGCGCAGGGATTGCTCGGCCAGCTTGCGGGCGGTGTTGTCCATGCTGATGCCGATCACCTTGACGATGCGTCCGTCAAAGTCGCGCACGGGCGTGGCGCGTGAGGAAATCCAGCGCAGGGCGCCATCCGGCTGGATCACGCGAAAGTCGAATTCGTGCGCGTTGCCGGTGCGCAGGGATTCGTCGTAGACGGCCTGCATCATGGCAACGTCGTCGGGGTGCACGTGCAACCAGAAGCTGTCGTTGCTGACAATGCGCCAACCGTATACGGCTTGGACGTTGGGCGAGTAGCTGACGTCGTCCGTGATCAGGTTCCATTCCCACGTAACGATGCGCGCGCCCTCTTGCGCCAGCTTCATGCGCGCTTCGCTTTCCATGATGTCGGCCATGTAGCGGCGGCGCGTATCCGTCATGGGGATGTCCACGGCGCTTGCTGCACCGGCCTCTTCCCGCGCTTGCTCGCCGTATCGCAGCCAGATCCAGTTCACCCCCAGAAACGCCGCCAGCTTGCGCAGCTTTTCGTAGTCGATCTCGCCGCCCTTCGTCCATTTATGGACGGCGGGGCGCGAGACATTCAGCGCGCCGGCCACGGCTTGCAGCGTCAGTTGCTTGTGTTCAAGCAGCTCTTTCAAGCGGAACGCAAAGCTGTCTTCTTTCATGACGACCGTGTCCAGCCGACACAGCGAAAACAAAAACCACCCGTTACAAACGCGCCGTTTTCCGATTGAAGCTTGTGCATGGGCAAGGTTCTTCCTACAGTCCGGGTCAATCATTGGGTTAATCAATGGTTAATGTAAACCGCTGGTTAACACACGACAAGATACCGCGCGCAACGACGCAAGGAAGGAGACAACGTGAAAATAGCCGCGCCACGCCGCGACGGGTTCCTGACGCTTTGCACACTTACCGCCGTGCTGCTCACCGTCATCGCCATGGTCCTCTGGCCCATGCAAGCCGCCGCCACCGCGGCCGATCTATTCGACTGGACCACGCGTTCATTCGGCTCGCTGATCCAGGTGTTTGTCTTCGGCTGCGTCATCGCCTGCATTGGCCTGGCGTTCAGCAAATACGGCAACGTGCGCCTCGGTGACAGCAAGCCCGAATACTCGACGCTGTCCTGGATCTTCATGTTCATCTGTGCCGGCATGGGCTCGTCGACGCTGTATTGGGGCGTGATGGAGTGGGCCTACTACTACCAAACGCCCGGGCTCAACGTCGCGTCGGGCACGCGCGAGGCCCTGGAAACCAGCATCAGCTATTCGTTTTTCCACTGGGGGTTAAGCGCGTGGGCGGTATACGCCCTGCCCTCGCTGGCCATGGCCTACCACTTTCATGTGCGCAAGAAGGCGGGGCTGAACCTGGCATCTATCCTCCAAGCGATAACGGGTTTTCGTGCGACGGGTCCCGTCGGCCGTCTGGCGGACCTGATCTTCCTGCTGACGATGTTCGGCGCGCTGACGGTGTCCATTGCGCTGACGGCATCCACCTTCACGCGCGGCCTGACCAGCCTGGTCGGCACGCCCGACACCTTCGCCATGCAGGTGATCGTGATCGTCGGCGTGTCCGCGCTGTTTTCGGCCAGCGCCTATATCGGCATCGCCAGCGGCATGAAGCGCCTGAGCCATCTGGTCTGTTGGGGCGCGCTGCTGCTGGCTGCCGTCGTGCTGGTCGTGGGCCCCACGCAGTTTTCCGGCAACAACATCGTCAATGGCCTGGGCCTGATGCTGCAAAACTACGTCCGCATGAGCCTGTTCACCGACCCCGCCGGCGACGGGGCCTTCAACCGCGGTTGGACGGTGTTCTATTGGCTGTGGTGGGTGTCGTATTCGCCGGGCGTGGCCATGTTTGTGGCGCGCGTTTCCAAGGGCCGCAAGATCAAGGAAGTGATCTATGCGCTGCTGCTTGGCGGCAGCGCCGGATGCTGGTTCTTCTTCGGCGCGCTGGAAAGCTATTCAATGCACCAGTTCATGACGGGCGCCATCGACGTGCCCCGCGTCTTGCAGGAACAAGGCGGCGAAACGGCAGTGGAAATGCTGCTAAGCGTGCTGCCGGCCGGCAAGCTGTTTTTGGCGCTGTACCTGGCAACCATGCTGGTCTTTCTGGCCGCCCACGTCGACGCCGTGGCCTACGCCGTCGCCGCCACCACCACGCGCAACCTGTCGGAAGGCGAAGACCCCACGCCCGCCAGCCGCGTCTTCTGGTGCATTGCACTGACGCTGGTCCCGCTGGCAATGCTGTTCACCAAGGCGTCTTTGGAAACGATGAAAACGGCCGTGGTGCTGACCGCCATCCCCTTTGTCTTCATTCTGGGCATCAAGCTGTTCGGCCTGTTCCGCTGGTTGATGCAGGACTACGGAGATATCCCGGCGCATCAGATTGAATCGCCCACCCAACCGGCCTTTGTTCCCAGGAGAGCATCATGAACCGCATCCCCAAGCTGCCCGCCGACTTCAACGCCGACGAAGAAAACGCCTGGACGCTGCCCGCCCCGTATTACACCCAGGACGCCGTCTTCCAGTACGAGCAGGAAAAGATCTTTGCCCACAGCTGGATCTGCGTGGCCCACCGTAGCGAATTGGCCGAGCCCAACGACTACGTAACGCGCGACATCATCGGTGAAAGCATCATTGTGCTGCGCGACCGCGACGGCATCCTGCGCGCGTTCTACAACGTGTGCCCGCATCGCGGCCACCAACTGTTGCAAGGCAGCGGCAAAGCCAAAAACGTCATCACCTGTCCGTACCACGCCTGGACGTTCAAGCTGGATGGCGAGCTGGCCTTCGCCCGCAACTGCGACAACGTGCCCAACTTTGACCGGGACAAGGCCACGCTGGTCCCGATCAAGGTCGAAGAAGCCGCGGGCTTTGTCTTCATCAACCTGAACCCGCGCGCGGGGTCGGTAGAAGACCAACTCCCCGGCTTCGAAGCCCGCCTGCGCGCCGCCTGCCCGGTGGTGGACACCCTGCAACTGGCCGCGCGCTTCGTCACCGAAACTCCCGCCAATTGGAAGTCCATCGTCGACAACTACCTGGAGTGCTATCACTGCGGCCCGGTGCACCCCAGCTTTGCGGACTCTGTCCAGGTCGACAAATACACCCACACGATGCACGGCAACTGGACGTTGCAATTCGGCCTGGCGAAATCGTCCGAAAAATCCTTCAAGGTCGATGCCTCGGTGAAGGACCCCAGCTTTGCAGGCTTCTGGGCCTGGCCCTGCACGATGTTCAACGTGCCACCGGGCGCCGACTTCATGACCGTCATCTACGAATTTCCCGCCAGCGCGGGCGTCACGTTGCAGCACTACGACATTTACTTTCTGAACAAGGAATTGACCGAGGAACAGCAGAAGCTGGTGGACTGGTATCGCGACGTTTTTCGGCCTGAAGACCTGCGACTGGTGGAAAGCGTGCAGAAGGGATTGAAGTCGCGCGGCTATCGCGGGCAAGGCCGCATCATGGTCGACCGCCAGCGCAGCGGAATCAGCGAGCACGGCATCGTGCATTTTCATCGCAAGCTGGCCACGGAATACCAGGAAGCCTTGTCTGCCGACACTTCCCCGCCCGCGCTCCATCGCGCCACGGCGCGAGCATGAGCACCATCAGCACCATGAGCAGCCTGAGCACCACCAGCACCGCCAGCACCCTTGGCGCCCAAGCGGCCCTGCTCGTGCGCGTCGCGCGCATCGAGCACGTCACCCCGCTGGTCAAGCGCTACACGCTGGAGGCCATGGACGGCGGCGCGTTGCCGCCCTTCACGGGCGGCAGCCACATCATCGTGCAGCTGCGCGACGGCAGTCGCCATTACAACAACGCTTACTCGCTGATGAGTTCGCCCAACGCCCTTGGCAACTACCAGATCGGCGTGCGGCGCGAAACGCCGTCCAAAGGCGGGTCTGCCTTTATGCATGACAAGGTGGCCGAAGGCGACGCACTCTACATCACCGCGCCCAACAACTTGTTTGCACTGGACGAGGCCGCCCGCCACCACGTCCTGATCGCTGGCGGCATCGGCATCACCCCATTCATGTCGCAGTTGCATGACCTGCTCCGGTGCGGTGGTTCGTACGAACTGCACTACGCCTATCGCGCTGACGAACACGGCGCCTTTCGGGACGAGCTTGCCCGGCTCTGCGGGAATGGCGTCCGTTTCTATGTCGACAGCAAAGGCCAGCGCATGGATCTGGCGGGCCTGCTGGGCGGCATGGAACCTGGCGCGCACGCCTACGTATGCGGCCCCCCCTCACTGATCGATGCCGTGCGCGGCGCCGCGCAAGCAGTCGGAATCGAGTCAGCGCGCGTGCACGTCGAACAATTCGCCGCGCCCAAGCAAACCGGCGGCGCTTTCACGGTGGTGCTGGCCAAGTCCGGCAAGACCGTGGAGGTGGCCGCCGGCGAGTCCATCCTGAACGCCATCGAGCGCGACAGCACCGTGCCGGTGGATTGCCTGTGCCGCGAGGGCGTGTGCGGCACCTGTGAGACCCGCATTCTGGAAGGCGAAGCCGAACACGCCGACCAATATCTCAGCAACGCGGAAAAGGCCGCGCAAAAGACGATGCTGATTTGCGTGTCCAGCGCCAAGGGCAGCAGGCTCGTGCTGGATTTATAAGGCAGCGCCGCCCGGACAGCCTCAACACGTCACCGCCCGCGCGGCCAGCTTTCGTAGAAAAATTCCAGGCCATCGCCCGATGCCGGGTTTATTGCGGGGAGCCCACCGCGTTGTCCGGCTTTGCCATCAACGCGGGCGGGCGTCATCAAGCAAGGCCAGCGCGGGCCGAACCAGACCACGCAGCAACTCCGGTTCCGGCCGCGAGCGCGCCAGCACGCGCAGGCCCATCAGCAAGCCGAGCAGCATGCGCGCAAGGTCATCCGCCGGCTGCGTGGCGTTGATCGTGCCGGCTTGCTGGCCCGCCTGCACGCAGCGCAGGAAGAAAGCCTCCATATCCCGCAGCACAAGCGCCAGCGCCTCTTGGAACTCGGCATCGTGCGCAGACAACTCCAGCGCCGAGTTCACGATCATGCAGCCCTTGCGCTGCTCGTCCGCCAACGATAGTTCGATGATCTCGTCAAAGAACGCGCCGATGGCCTCGCGGGGTGTCATTTGCGATTCAAAACGCCTGACCCGTTCGCAAAAGCCGCGCTCGACGTAATGCGCGAGCGCCCGCTGGTACAGCCGGCGCTTGTCGCCAAACGTGTTGTACAAGCTCGGGCCCACGATGCCCATGGCAGCGGCCAGATCACGCACCGACGTGGCTTCGTAACCGCGCGACCAGAAGCATTCGATAGCGGCATCAAGCGCCGCCGCTTCGTCAAACTCTTTGGGGCGCGCCATGTGCAACCCTACGCGGCTGTGTCGTGCAACAAACAGACGATGGTGACGTCATCCTATTACGCTCGTTCTGGATCTTCATTTCAAACCGCTCGCGACGACGCAGGCGCGAAATTTGAGGGGAACAAGGCCCGCTTGGTCTCGTCGTCGTTGACGGTTTTCCATTGGTGGCTTTTGCTGAGCGCCCGGGCGCGCGCAACCGCCGGGCGTGCATCCACGCCGGCGAACCAGCGCTTCAATTCCGGAAACGGCGCCAGCGGATCTTCCGAGCCCTTGCGCACGCGCGAGGCCCGATCAAGCCAGCCCCACGCCGAAATATCCGCGATGGTGTAGCAGTTACCCACGATGAATTCGCGCCCCTTCAGATGCTCGTCCAGCACCTGATAGTGCCGGTCGGCTTCGCGGCGGTAACGGTTGACCGCGTAGTCCAGACCATCCGGCGCGGCAAACTGAAAGTGCACCGCCTGACCGGAAAACGGACCCAGGCCGGACGCAATGAACAGCAGCCACGACAGCAGCTCAGGCCGATCTTCCGGCGTGCCCGTAAGCTGGCCGGTCTTGTCGGCTAGATAGATCAGGATGGCCGTCGAGTCGAACACGCGCGCTTCCTTGCCGCCAGGGCCGTCAGTGTCAACAATGGCCGGCACCTTGCCGTTCGGGTTGATGGCCCGAAACGCCGGCGTGTGCTGCTCGCCTTTGCTGGTGTCGACCGGCACGGCTTCGTACTCCAGCCCGGTCTCTTCCAGGAAAAGCGCGATCTTTGCGGGGTTAGGCGTCGGATGAAAGTAAAAACGGATCATGGCTGTTGTCTCGCTGTCGTGGTGGTCGATGGGACTGCTGCTTTGCGCTTGGGACGGGCCGCCAGCAGCACGCCGCCAACGACGGCAAGAAGGGCAATGCCCTCTTCCCACGACGGCAGCTCGCCCAGGACGGGAATGGCGGTCAGCGCGGCAACCGCCGGGATCAAGGCAATGATGGCCGTGGCGGCGGACGGCCCCAGCAGCGCAACGGATCGGTTGAAGGACACGATGGCCACGCCGCTCATCAAGACGCCTTGGTAAAACGCCTGCAAAGCAATTTCGCCGGCCGACGCCAAACCAAGGCGGCTGAGGCCGGCAACCAGGTAGATCGGCAGAAACAGCACGGCCGACCAGAAGCAGATCAACGCCGCGGCCTGCACCGGCGTCAGCGCGCTGCGCCGAAACAGCAGCGTATAGACGGCCCACATCGCGGCGGCAGTAATCAGCGCCAGGATCCCCACGGGGTTCGCCACCCCGTGCGCCGAGGCGCCGCCGGCAATCATGCAGACCAATCCGATGACGATGGCCAGATACCCCAGCCAGCGGCCCCAGCCCTGCTTTTCTTTCAGGAAGACCCAGGCAAAAAGCCCGACAAAAACGGGCATCAATGTCGGCGCGACTGCCGCCGCCCGCCCGGCTGACGTGAGCTGTAGTCCCAGAGCTACCGCCAGGACAAAAGGCATGCCCCACAGACAGGCGTACAACAGTCCTTCACCCCATTGTTTGCCGGATATGCGCCCGGAACCCCGCAGCAGCACCGGAAAAAGAATCACAGCGCCGATACCGAACCGCAGCGCGGTGACATCCCACAAGCGCAGTTCGCGCGTCACGCTAAAGCGCGTCACCACAAACCAGCCGGCAAAGATCAACACGCTGAGGCCCGCCCAACAGAGTCCGTGGAGAGTCTTGCGGGAGGGTCGCGGAAGATGGGGGACGGGAACGGGTCCGACGGGGGCATCCTGGACGGGGTCGGCAAGTTGCGTCATGCGGTGGCCTTCCGTGGGGCAAGCGGTTTGACGAAGGCACGTGCGTGGCAGGTACCCGAGAACGTCCGGGGATTTTATATCGATCGCCATAAAACATGCCAGCGTTGATATTTGCGCTGGGCACATGAACGGCTAACGCCGCGTCGCGGCGTCAGCAAAGGCGGACAAATCGCGGTTGAAACGCTCGGCCTCCTCCAGAAAGGGAGCGTGCCCCGAGTCTGCGTAGAACTTGCCGATGGCGCCGGCGTTCAAGGCCTTGGCGCGATTGAAGGACGGTTGGGGCTGCACCAACGCATCACGCGCGCCATAAATCAACAACAGCGGCTTATGCATGGCCCCCAAGCCCTTGGGCGCATTCAGCGACATACCATGCACGGCGTTCTGCATGCTCTGGGAAGCCATGGCGGCATTGGCCAGCAAACGCTGGAACGTCCGCGCGTCAGGCTGGGTGGCAAAGCACAGGGCCACAAATTCGCGTTCAGCATCGAGATGCGTCTTGAGATCTGGCGATGCCATTCCTTTGTAAGCATGCGGCTGCGACACGATTTGTTCCGGTTTCAGTTCGATGACACCCCCCACGTACACAGCACCGCCGATTTTCTCGTCACCATAGGCAGCCAGATAATTCGTGGTAACTGCCGCGCCTAGCGACCATCCCACCAAGACGGGCTGCCGGGCGCCTGACCCCGCAATCACCGCAGCCAGATCATCCGCCCAACGGCGTCCATCACGGTAGGCATCGGCACGCTCAGGTTGCCCGGACAGGCCATGCCCCCGCATATCGAAAGTGATCAGGCGGTACCGCTGCAACTGAGGGCTGTTGACCTGCTTTTCCCAGCTAAGGTGGCTGCCAAGCAAACCGTGAATAAAGATGATGGGCTGACCGTTCGGGTCACCGGCCTCTTGCACCGCGATGCGCACGCCATCAGGCGCCGTCACTGTGTATGGATCTACTGCGGCCCGCGCCAGCGTGGATAGAACCATCAGGGCCATTGCGGCAAACCCCTTGCGCCAATGGATGAAAGCGCTGAAAGACATCATGTTGAAGCTCCTTCGAATGGAAAGAGCCCAGGCTAAAGCCTGACATTAGTGTCACAGTCAAGCACTAGGTGATAAGGTTCGATCCATGAATAAAACTGAGTCCACCACCCTGCTGAAGATCGGCGCGCTGGCGCAAGCAACCGGCGTCAGCGTACGTTCGATTCGTCACTACGATCAGCACGGCTTGCTTGCGTCAACGCGTGCCCAGAATGGCTACCGCGCCTTTGACGCAGTGGCCGTCACTCAGGTCAAGCAGATTCAGCGATTGATCGCCACCGGCTTCAGTTTGGAAGAAATTCGCAGCTTTCCGGGTTGCATGTTGCTGATTGAAGGGGCGAAGGCATGCGCGGATATGAAGGATGCGAAGCGCAAACGGCTGGCGATCTTGGAGAAGCAGATAGCGGCGCTGGAAAGACAGCGCCAGCGGTTGCGAGGCATGCTGATCGAGGGGGGCAGGCACGAGTGAGCCTTCGGCTTTCGTTTATTGCGACATCCAGATCTTCGATGCCTGCGTACTCTACCCCGCGCCGCTGCGTGACTTTCTAATGTAGCTGCGACTGTCAGCACGATTCCGTGCCCGCTGGAGTCGCGACATTCACTGTAGCGCTACCGTGATTGTCCATTGGCTTCTTGCGCCACAGCGGTCGGCGCGTCGGTGCCCGGGTGGCGGGCCAGTTCGATGAATGCCCGCACGTAATCAATGGCGCTGTCCGCTTCGCGCGCACCCAGAAAAATCTGCTTGGCGATGCCGCGTACGCCCAGCCGCACCGGCACCACCTCCATCCGCGCCGCGTATTCCTCGACCAGCCAGCGCGGCAGAGCGGCCACACCGCGTCCGCTAGCCACCATCTGCACCATGATGTCGGTGGTTTCGATGGCTTTGTGGCGCTTGGGCGTGACGCCTGCCGGCAGCAGGAACTGGTTGTAGATGTCCAGCCGCTCGATGTCCACGGGGTAGCTGATCAACACTTCCTGCGTCAGCTGTTGCGGCTTCACGTACGCAGCCGTTGCCAGGCGGTGGCCCTTGGGCACGACCAGCACCTGCTCGTAGTCGAACACAGGCTCGAACTTCAGGCCCGGCTTGAACAGCGGGTCGGGCGTCACCAGCAGGTCGATCTCGTACCCGAACAGCGCGCCGATCCCGCCGAACTGGAACTTCTGCTTGACGTCCACATCCACGTCGGGCCACGCCGCCAGATACGGTGAAACCACCTTCAGCAACCATTGATAGCAAGGGTGGCATTCCATGCCGATGCGCAGCGCGCCGCGTTCGCCCTGCGCGAACTGGCCCAGTCGCTCTTCGGCCAGGTCCAGCTGCGGCAACACGCGGTTCGCCACCGCCAGCAGGTATTGGCCGGCCTGGGTGAGGCGCAGGCTTCGCCCTTCACGCAGCCAGACGTCGGTGCCCAGCTGCACTTCCAGCTTCTTCATGCTGTGGCTAAGGGCCGACTGGGTCAGGTTCAACACGCCCGCAGCGGCCGTCAACGACCCTTGCTTTTCGACCTGCTGGACGATGCTGAGGTGGATGCGTTCAAGCATTCAGATGATTCCTGCTCATGGATAGGTGAAATAAAACCATTTTACTTCATCGTTACCCTCCTCTAGCATGCGGTTCCAGCTTGATGCTGCAACTGCACAAAGACAGATGCCGCGCCGGGCAGCTCTATTCATGTGAAGCAAAGATGACACGTCCACTCCGTCTAGTCGCAGTTTCCGGCGGACTGCAACGCCCCTCGAAGTCAGCGGCCCTGGCAGAACACCTGCTGGACCTGATCGCCGACCATATTCCGTGCGAACAACACCTGGTTGAACTGGGTGAGCTCGCCCCGCAACTGGCCGGCGCCGTCTGGCGCTCTCAATTGCCCGACACGGTGGAGCGCGAGCTTGGCGCGGTCGAACAAGCGGACGTCCTGGTGGTGACAACCCCGGTCTACCGAGGCTCGTACACGGGGCTGTTCAAGCACTTCTTCGACTTCATCCATCAAGACGCCCTCATCGACAAGCCCGTCCTGTTGGCGGCCACCGGGGGCAGCGAACGCCATGCCCTGATCATCGATCACCAGTTGCGGCCCTTGTTCAGCTTCTTCCAGGCGCGCACCTTGCCGCTGGGCGTCTACGCGACCGACAAGGATTTTGCCGACTACCGCCTGCACGACATGGCCCTGATCGAACGGGCCAGACTGGCGGTCCAGCGCGCGTTGCCCTTAATCGAATTGATGCGCCATCCAAGCACCGCCGCCGCACAAGAACCGGTAGCAGCCTGAAGCAAAACCCATTCAACGCCGCCCGCAGCGGCCATAGCGTCCGTCGCCTGGCGGCAGCCGGCTTCGTATTCCATTCGCCAAAATCAGCACACCATCACCATGAGCAACGCGTTCACTTTCAACATCAAGAGCATTCCTTTTGATGAAAATTATCAGCCGTCCGACAACACGCGCATCACGACCAACTTCGCCAATCTGGCGCGGGGCGCGAGTCGCCAACAGAACCTTCGCAACACGCTGAAGATGATCGACAGGCGCTTCAATAGTCTGGCGCATTGGGACAACCCCAAGGCAGATCGCTACACGGTCGAACTTGAAATCATCTCGGTTGAAATGAACATTGCCGCCAACGGCGGCAGTGATGCGTTTCCGCTGATTGAAATCTTGAAGACCAATATCGTCGACCGCCACAACAACGAACGCATCGATGGGATCGTCGGCAATAACTTCTCTTCGTACGTGCGCGACTACGACTTCAGCGTGCTTTTGCAAGAGCACAACAAGAACAAATCCAGCTTTAGCTCGCCTGACGGTTTCGGCGACTTGCACGGCAAGCTGTTCAAGCACTTTGTCAGTTCCAGCGCCTACAAAGAACAGTTCAGCAAGCCGCCGGTTATTTGCATCAGCGCCTCAAGCAGCAAGACGTACCTGCGTACTGAAAATCAGCACCCCATCCTGGGCGTTGAATATCAGCAAAGCGAATTCTCGCCAACGGACCAGTACTTCGAAAAAATGGGCTTGCAGGTCCGTTACTTCATGCCCCCGGGCAGCGCCGCGCCATTGGCCTTTTACTTTCAGGGCGACCTGCTTGGCCACTACACGAACCTTGAGCTGATCAGCATCATCAGCACGATGGAAACGTTCCAGAAGATCTACCGCCCCGAGATCTACAACGCCAATTCCGCCGCGGGCAAGGTCTATCAACCGAGCCTGAAGAATCAGGATTACTCGCTGACACAGATCGTCTATGACCGCGATGAGCGCAGCCAGCTTGCCGTGAAGCAGGGAAAGTTCACGGAAGAGCACTTCATCAAACCCTACAAGCACGTGCTGGAAAGCTGGGCCGCCAACTACGCGCACTAATCACTCAGATAACACACGAGACCAACTGATCATGAAAAAACTACTGCCCACCTCCACCGCCGGCAGCCTGCCCAAGCCCTCGTGGCTTGCACAGCCTGAAAAACTTTGGTCGCCTTGGAAACTGCAAGACGAAGAGCTGGTCGAGGGCAAACAAGACGCCTTGCGCCTGGCGCTGCAAGAACAACAGCATGCGGGCATTGATATCGTCAGCGACGGCGAGCAAACCCGTCAGCACTTTGTCACGACGTTCATCGAGCATCTCGACGGCGTCGATTTCGAAAAGCGCGAAACCGTTCGAATCCGTGATCGCTATGACGCCAGCGTGCCGACCGTGGTGGGCGCCGTCAGCCGTCAAAAGCCGGTGTTTGTTGAAGACGCCAAGTTCCTGCGCCAGCAAACCAAGCAACCCATCAAATGGGCGCTGCCAGGCCCCATGACGATGATCGACACGCTGTACGACGCCCACTACAAGAGCCGCGAAAAACTGGCCTGGGAATTCGCCAAGATCCTGAACCAGGAAGCCCGCGAACTGGAAGCCGCAGGCGTGGACATCATCCAATTCGATGAGCCGGCATTCAACGTGTTCTTCGACGAAGTCAACGACTGGGGCATCGCCACGCTGGAACGGGCGATTGAAGGCCTGAAATGCGAAACCGCTGTGCACATCTGCTACGGCTACGGCATCAAGGCCAACACCGACTGGAAGAAGACGCTGGGGTCCGAGTGGCGTCAGTACGAGGAATCGTTCCCCAAGCTGCAAAAATCCAATATCGACATCATCTCGCTGGAATGCCACAACTCGCACGTGCCGATCGATCTGCTTGAACTGGTTCGCGGCAAGAAGGTGATGGTCGGCGCCATCGACGTGGCAAGCGATAAGGTGGAAACGCCCGAAGAAGTGGCCAATACGCTGAGAAAGGCGCTGAAGTTTGTGGATGCCGACAAGCTGTATCCGTGCACGAACTGCGGCATGGCGCCGTTGTCGCGGGCTATTGCGAAGGGCAAGCTGCTGGCTTTGAGCGAAGGCGCGGAAATCGTTCGCAAGGAACTGTTGGGCTGATACTGAGCTGCACCATGGAGTCAGACTGCATTTTTGCGCTGGCATCGGTGAAATTGCAGTCTGACTCCTTATTTCTTATTTCTCTACTGTTCCTTCAGCCCCAATGACTTCATCAATGGGACGAACAATTTCTTCTCGTCCTGCACACGCGCGGTGTAGTCGGCCACGCTCAGCGGTAGCGCCTCGGCGCCGGCGTCCAGGAATCGCGCCTTGATCTCCGGCCTCGCCAGCACCTTGTTGATTTCGCCGTTCATGCGATCAACCACATCATCGCGGGTGCCAGCGGCGGCATACACGCCGAACAGGCTGTCCGCGAAAACGCCGTCAATGCCCGCCTCAGAAAAGGTTCGTATGTCCGGCGCCACGGCGGCCCGTTGCCGGCTCGCCACCGCCAGCACCTTCAGCTTGCCCGCTTGCACCATGGGGAAGACCGTGGCCGGTCCAAACGCAAAGTCGATCTGGCCCGCGGCCAGGTCTTGTATCGCCGGCGCCACGCCGCGATATGGCGCATGGGTGGCCTGCATGCCGGTAGCCTGCTTGAGCAGCTCGCCAGCCAGATGCGGCGTCGTGCCGTTGCCGGCCGACCCGTAGTTAAGCGGATTGGGCTGCTTGCGCGCGTATTCGACGAACGCTTCAAGCGTGTCGACGCCCAGCGAGGACCGGACAAACAGGAACAACTGGCTGTTGGCCAACAAGGCAACCGGCCGCAAGTCCCGCTGCGGATCGAACGGCATGCTGGTGAACGTCAGCGGGTTGACCGATTCGGTGGTCGATGGATTGAGCAAGAAGGTATGGTTGTCTCCGCCGTTACGCACCACCTCGGCGCCCGCCACGTTGCCGCCCGCCCCGCCCCGATTCTCCACGATAACGGTCTGCTTCAAGCCCTCGGCCAAATGCGGCTGAACCGTGCGCGCCAGCACGTCGACCAGCCCGCCAGGGGCCAATCCCACAACCAGACGCACCGGCTTGGTCGGCCAGGCCTGAGGCGCCGTTTGCGCCTGGCTGCCCGTCGCCCAGCCAGTCAGCGCCAGCATCATCACGGCCAGGCAATGTCTACGCAACAGCATCCGATTCTCCTTCTGGGCCGCCACCGCGCGATCCTGCGTACGGTGCGTCAGGTGCCGCACCCCGGTGAACCACCTTGATGCCTCATCGCGGCGGAGCCCTGCATCTGGCGCTTATTCTTCACAAAAGTTTAAGCATAAAGAATCCCGGATAACCCTAGTTTGCGGGGTAGGAGTGGGCGAGGCTTGGCGAGATTGCTTTGGTTCGAACAAAAAAAAGGGAGGACTCGAATTCGAGCCTCCCATTCTTATTGCAAGGTTCACCGGCAAGCGGCTTAGCTGATCAGCAACAGCCGCTGACCGTTGACTTGGCGTACTTATTTAATATCAATACATGCTGTCCATATGCGCTCGCCAGCGGTAGCGCCCCCAAAGACGTTACTCCCACTCGATCATCAACAAGCCGTCCAAACCCGCATGGTTAAAGGACTTGGCTGTGATCGACATGGGTCTATACCGTCGCTTTTACCGTCATAAACGCAGATCTTTTGCTGGCGCGGGAGATGGAGCGATTCGTGAGGGAGCGACGTTTTTGACTTCATCATCAATCCAGCCAAAGGATACCGAAGAACGTCGCAGCTTGTCATTACTAGGTGTCATTTTCTGCTCGAATCTCGCGTGTGGCTCCAGCGAGACCCAGGTGACTCGGGCAACGTGATCAACTGCGCTTGAACCAGATCCTGTGTTGGCGTCGACGACACCGGCTGCTCACACGGCGTCCGCCCAATCCATTGGCCTGTGCCGTTGGCCGTTCAAACCCTCCGAATCGCGCCGAGCCAGCGCTCCATCACGAAAATCACGACGGTGTGCGATGCATGGACAGCCAAACGCGCCTCAGACGCCACGATTCTGGGCGGTTCGACGCCGCGTCCATGTGCCGACCCAATGTGAGTCCTGTAAGCGCCAACGCCATCGACGATGGAAGCAAGGCCTTGCAAGATTCTTTTTTGGTCATCTTGCAGGGTGCGGTCAATGTTCAGGCCAAGATGCTGCTGCACCACTTTCCAAAGCGGGCCGATGGTCTGAACGGTTGGCATATCCAACTGGCGCGTCTCGATGTAGGTCTTGCACAGCGCCTCAATGATGGCGCTGGATGCCGTGATCGCCGCGTGCGGATCGCGATCAACTTGCGAGATGGCACGTTCGAACTCTGCTTCGATGGACGAAAAGTCGCCCGCCTTGAAAAAATCTGCGAGTGACTTTGCAGCCGGGCTCGCCTCGGCCAGAGTGATGAACCCGTTCATCTGATAGGTCAACTGGTTCTTGGACAAGCTGGCTCGGATGCGCTCCTGGCCGGGGCCAATCTTCTGATTCCAGTCGTTGGGCTCCAGGTCCATGAACTTCTGGATGACCTGGCCAAGCACTAGCATGGGATCGGCGGTGGGATCATCGTTGCAGCGTCGAAGCCAACTGCTGCACTTCGTTTCGCAGTTTCCTTCGGGCACGCTACCCGGAGCACCACTCTCCATAAACAGGGAGTTCAGTGTTGAGTGGCTGTAGTAGTGCTCGGCGAGAACAGACGAAACGGCACCAATGACGGAGTTCGGAATCTTGGTCGTCATGCCTCTTCCCTACTCTGGTCACGACGATGACCGTGGCAGCAAAGGCCAGTCTTCCGGCACCAGTGCTGGGGGCTTCGTCCAAGGCTGCTCAACCAAAGCATCCTGGAACCATTGATCTCGAAGGTTCGCGTGTTCGGTAACGATGAGCTGAAAGCCTGGCACGTCATCCTGCGTGAATTTCAGCAACAGTTCGAATAATCGGCGCACCGCCGCCAGATCGGCGTCCGCTTCCGTTTTCTGAACAGACCCATCGGCTTCCTGATAGACCTTCTCCGACGGGAAATAAACTTGGGTTGGCTGGTCAATAAGCAGAAACTGAGGAATCGGGCAGTTGTTCTTCGCGGCGAAGAGATGCAGAGCCAACAATGCTGAGAGGTGATACGCCAGATGGTTCTCACCGCCGCCAGTTCGACTCATCGGTACCGGACGGTCTGGCCGATCAAAGACGATGGTGAGATGGTTGAGATCGAGCCGCGCAGGGAAGGCGCTGAACTCCGCTTCGAAGGTCTCTATGTAACGTGACACCTGCGCCGAGATGTTGTTCAAGATGGAAATCAGTCGGTCATGGCTGTCGTCGGCGCCAACTTTCTTCTCCAGTTCTTCGACCTTGAACTTAAGGCGGCGCTGTTCTGCCTCACGCGAAGCAAGCTCCGCATTGGGGACGAGGTTCTCTAGAAACAAGCTAACGCGACCTACGACCCGCGCAGCTGCATTGTTGCGCGTCCCCATTTGCGCAATCACCTCATTCGCGGCGATCGCCGCTGAAAGCTCGGCTTCCTTGCTCTTGATTGCGTCTACGACTTCTCGCACCTTGTCATCCTGTTCGGTCAGGTAGGCCTCCAGCTTGGGGCGTTGCCCGGCCACGATGCTCATCTCCTCGTCGAGCGTCGTCAATTCGTCGAGGAGCATTTTCGCAACAGGAGACTCCAAAGCCAGATTCGCTTCGCAGAATGGCCATTGCCATTCACCCGTCTCAGGATTTTTGGGAAGAGCCTTGATGGAAGCGAGCCGATCTTTCTGTTCCAGCGCCTCGCTCTCAAAACCACCAGCCTGCTTCGAAAACAGGCGGGCGGCATCAATCTTGGACTGAACCTCGCGTCGATCCTTGCGTAGCTGGCCGATCTCTTCTTCGAGCCGAGATACTCGGTGACCATCGTCCTCGGGAACCGAGGCTGGCTTCCATTCCAAGGCAGTACGCAAGGCGTCGATCACGCCATCCACCCCAGCCTGTTGGTTCTCCAGCCCGATGATGCCGACCGTCTTGGCCTCTGAGAAAAGACCGATACCCTTCTGCTGGGACGTGTCTATCGCGTCGCGGGCTTGCTCCAATAGCTTTGCATTGAGCTTCAGTTCTCGCTGGGCAGCGCGCAGCTTGACTTCCAGTTCGTACCGATCGCTGGAGGAAATGCCGAGAAGTATCGGCAGCGTGTCACGGATCGCCTGTGACTGAAACCCTTCATTCTGGCGATAGAAGAGCTGATCCTTATTAGCGACAATTCCTTGTTTCTGGAACAGGTAATAGTAGGTGTGCTTGACGTTCGCGTCGTAGCTCACTCGGCTGTGCTCGATCGCGACATCGGTTCGGTTTTCAGGAATGCCGAGCAACCGTGACAACAGTGCAACCACCGCATCGTCATCGGTGTTGACCACTAGATCCTTGAAGTCAGGGACTGCCAGCTGATTTCCCCGTCGCTGCATGGCGGTGCTGCAACTCGTCCCCCCGGCAGTTGGCGTGGGCTTCGCGATCAAGACCTGTTCCTGGGGAAACTGATAGATCACAGCGAACCAAGCCACTTTGTCGCGAATGATGCCTTCGGGGACATTGAAGGTCGAGCGCCCCATGCAGTATTCAACAATCTCAGAGAGTGCTGATTTTCCGGTAGAGGAGCGTCCGGTGATGACGTTCAGGCCATCCACCTTGAACTGAAGATCTCGACGCTGGCCATCGTGGCTGTAGATGTGAATCGACTTGATCTTCATGGGCGTATTCCAAAGGTCGTGTACACCGTCACGCGGTCTGCGATGCGGGCAAATTCTTTTCCAACGATACGTGCGACACGCTGGCAGGAAACGGATTCTTCAGTCCCTGTCACAGACTTTCGAACCCGGCCCGATACGGTCTTCAACCGGCCATCCTGCGATACGTCAAAGCATCCCCGCTCCATCAGCAAGCCGAAGGCCTCCAGTGCGAATGGCAACATGTCGCTGGTCCGCTCGGCGAAGCCAACCAGGAGTTGAGGATTCTTCTCGACGATCTTCAGCAGATAGCTGCGAGAGTTTCCCGAGATCACTTGACGAGCGTCTTTCTGCAGACACAGTGGCAACACGAGCAGCGCGAGAGAAAAAGGCATGCCATCCGGGTTCTCTTCCTCATAGCCCAGCAATGCCCTGAACAACACAAGGCCACAGAAGGCTGGATTGAAAAGATTTCTGACTTCGAATGGCCGTTGATCCCATCGCTTCATTCCGCAGCCCCCAACACCTGACCGACACGGTCGAGGAAGCGAGGGTGCCAGTAGACCCTTGGAAGCGGCCGGCTGTTGGCAAGAATATGAAATCCGCCACGGACCACGTAGGGTTCGGTCACGCGCTCCCGGATGCGAAGCGTGCTGCTGTTGCCACTCTCCAGGTCAACCCAGCGATACAGTGCTTTGCCTGCGTCCAGAAGAACCGCATCGGCGCTTTCGTCATCGAGCTCTTCGAACACCACATCCCGATAGCGGCTCCATTCATCGACAAGGCGGTCTTCGTACTCTTCCATTTCGCCCGAAATCAGGAGGCTCTCGCGAGCCCAGGAAGATCGCTGCTCGAAAGCCCGGTAATAATCCAGGATAGCGTTGCGGATGCGGTTGGAGGCAACACCAATTTCTCGCAGTTGCACAACGAAAAGCCGTGGATCGTTGTCTGCGTCGATTTCTCCAGCCGGCACCTTGCCTCTGAATGTGATCGGGAGGTTGTCTGATTTGTACTCCTCGGAAAATGAGGAAAGCTTGTCTGAGACCTCGTAGCCGAAGATTGGCTCGGTGCGCTTTCCGACCAGCAGATTGACGATGGTGTCATTCCACCAACCTTCGAGACGCTCAAAGATGGCATCTCGGTTGTCACGTTGGATGCTGCGCATGTGCTGGTCTTTGATGATTGATGGCACATCCTCGATGCGAGGTCCGCCATCAAAGATCACGATGCGCGAGAGAAAATCTTCTTTCTCGTCGTCGTTGAGCTTGTGAAACTCTTCGGCGATTGAACTGATGAGTTTCGATTCGGTCTTGGCAAGGACATCGGACGCGACTTGTGACAGCGACGTAGTTCCGCCGCTTTCCGAAGGCGCTTCCAACAGGAAGCGCTGTAAGAAGGACGTGCTTGAAACAGTGCCGGTCGAAAACAAAAAGAAGCGAAGGCTGGCCTCACTACGTCCATCGCGGTTGTAGCGGGCCAGCCAGATTCGGACCGACTTCCAGAAATCCGTGGATAGGTCCGTCAGGCGATCACCAACCCCTTTGTGCTTGAGAGAGGCCAGGGTCTTGACACCATTCTTGTCGATGAAGTCAAGGTCATCATCCTTTTCAATCAGGATCGACGTACTCTCCGGCAGTTGCAAAAGCCTCAGCAGACCGAAGCGAGGCTGATAGATGTACCCCAAGCCTTGCTCGCCCGCGGCGTATTGATCGGCGGAAGCCCCTGCCATGCTCAAGTCTCCATGTCGTTTTCCCTATAGCCTCGCCCCCAAGTCCCTTGGGGTGGCCTTGGAGCATAGTAACAAATAGATTCCTCCATCCAGCGTCAGTCCACAAGTACTGACGTCACGAAGATAGGGCCACCTGTAGTGCATCGTTGCGCATCTCGCTGTCTGGCATGTAGGCGTTGCCCTGTGCCCCATACCAATTGACGACCATGCGGCTTTGACCCTTAGGCACATCCAGCCCTGACGGCCCTGCGCGCCTCGCTTGAGGTGGTCAAGGACGCACGGTACCGCGATGCGACGGCGGCCATCTTGGCGCATAACCCTCTGGGTGGGCATCTTGAGCCCAACAGCACCAGCATGGCATGACTCAGAAAATCAGGGCACATTGACGCTGCCAGAGTTGCCATGCAGGACCACACTATCGCTGTGGGATACGCGACGGCATCATTTCCCAAGCAACGTCTCCGTAAGCCTGGGGACTTCACCTCATTCTCTTACTCGCACCTTGGAGCAACTTGGGCGTCGCACGAAACCCACGGCATATCTCCTGCTTTGTCCCCAAGTGCATGTAATCTTTGCCGATAAACGAAAGGACGCAAAAGACCACGCTATGACAGCTCCTGCCCAAATTGACACCACCAGCTTGCTGACCATATTGGGCGTTATCGCCGCAGTGTGGGCACTGATCTCGCCTGCCAGCAGACTTCGACTTCGCTTCTGCATGACCTGGGCGGATTGGATTGTCGGCGGCGCGGTCTTTCTCATCATCCACTATTTGGTATTTGCGCCTGCTTTGGAAAAGCTCGGGCTGTACTACAGCGCGGGGCCGTGGAAATGGGGGCTCGATAGTTCGAGCGCGGTCTATCTGCTCCTTCTCTCTGTCGTCTTCTACTTTTTCTGGCGGACGAGATCTCCCACGCTGGTCCGGGGAAGAATCCGCGTCTTTCGTGAATTGATTGAAAACTTGCATCTCACCAAGCGCTACGACGAGCTGGTGTTGCTGGTCGAACCACAACTGCCGAAGCTGATTCTCCTGACCAAGCAGCAGTCGCTGCTTGCCGGTTGGGTTGATCGTCTCCATCCGCCCAACATTGACATGGCCGCACTCTTGCGCGGGGAAACACCTCGTGCAAGGCCGGCTTGGCGGCAGCGCTGGAGTGCCGCGCTGCAATCTTTGAAGTCCTGGATATTGACGCGTGACGAAGCCAGCACGCAGGCCCGCGAAGTCCTCTTAAATCTGGTCACCTCTCCCGAGCTGACCATCCACCTGGCCATGGCCCACCCGCACTTCGGCCTCAAGCTCCTTGAAGCTGACGAGGCGATACGCTCTGATTTTATCGAGCACTACATGGATGCACTACTTGATGCGCCAGGTAGCCGTCTTTATGTCGAACTGAAGAACAATCAGAATCTGAATGGTGGGAGTCGCCTGTTCCTGCCGAAGAACAACCGACTGCTTCACTTCTTTTTTTCCGATGCCGCTGCGGCGCTAAAGAATGGCCTGGACAAGGCTATTGGCGACGCGGTATGCCGGCGACTGGATGAAGATCGCAAACTGGTCGAAAAGCTCAACGAATCCTTGGGCTCCTACTACGACGCAGGGAGATTCCGTTGCCCGATCAATTCGGGCATAACGCTCTTTGAGATCATGGTTCACGAGGGCATCCACCAGGGTCTGCAAGACCATATGTGGCTGCACTATTTCGGGCACTTCGCGGAAAAGATCCTGAAGCAGATGTCTGTGCCACCTGACGAAGAGGCCTATCAGGAATGGCCGACGCCGTTTCACTATCTTCTCTACCGCATGGTCAACGTCGCCACAGATTGGGCCGAACAGTGCGCGCGCATCGATGATTCAGAGATTCCAGAGGCCACGCGTACCGCCGATGGCTTTGACCGGCACTACATTTCAAAAGAAGCCACCAAGGTGCTTGGCACTATGCTGGAAGACATCATTCCAAGCGAAAAACTTTCTGCATCGTTCAAGACCTATCTGCTGGAAGTTGCCATTCGCAGTCACATCAAGCTTCAGCGTGACCACAAGCTGGCTGACGTTGCATCCTCGTTCATGACCGCCGTGATCCGGGGCGCGGCTTCTCCGACAGAAGCCTCCTATCGGGTTGAGCTTCGGAATGTGTTCGGCCGAATGGACCACAGGATGAGACACGAAGCGGCGCAATTCGAGGAAGCCCTGGACGCTTCGCTTGCATGATGTCCAAGATGCATAGCATTTAGCGCGTCAGCGCGAGCCTCTTGGCGCCCGAGGGCCGGAAGTTGAAGCATCAAAGCCTGCGCTGCGAACATTAGCAGTCGGCACGACTTGATTGAGGCCGTAGCCTGTCCGCTCATCCCCTTCGGAGATGAGCCGCATGATGGCCTCGTGCAGGTCGCGCGACACCGACGTGCCAGCGTCCGTGTCACGAAAGAAACGCATCGTGGCGCCAGCCACAATATCGGCCAATTGCAGGCCGATCGCCTGGTGCGACTGAGAAAAATCGATGCTGGCCTCTTCCTCAAACCGATAGTCAGACTGTGGCGTGTAGGGCAGGTCCATGGTGCTGCCCAGGTGTTCGGCGGTGGCCTTGCCCTGACGCAGGATGCTCTCCACCTCGAACTGCTGGTCATGCACTAGCCGGAGGCCAGCCAATCGCCGGCCATAGTAGCGATTCATTCGGGCGTAGATGTTCGTGAAGGACGTGAGGTTGGGTAGCATCCAAACCTGCTTTGAATGCTTGTTGATATCGGGAGGCGGAAGAAACCGCCGCCAGGGCTCGCCTTGAGCATCACTTAGCTCCCGGTACTCGGTCTCGGCCATCTCAACCATGTGGCCGATGCCCTGGGCGATTTGCACTGCCGCTCCCTCATAGTTCGATTGTTTCGCCATTTCGCGCAGGCTCGCGAACAACGCACGAAGTGTCGCGTCATCTGGCGTCTGGCAGGACGCGACGAACGTGTCCAGTACGTGCTCTGACGCGTGGAAATGCAGGAAATCGGCAACTGTGTTTCTGAGGAAGTGCAGCTCGACCGACTCCGGGTAGCCGAGACAGGGTGGGAGAAGCTGGAACGACGTGATGCTCATGCAGATGAAGTAACGCTTGTCGACCAGCTCAACGAAAAGAGGCGCCGGGCGGTCCAGTAAGGCGTTAATCACGTCAGCGGAAAACTTTGGCTTGGAGACCAGTGACTTCGACTTGAGTTCACCAGGAGCAACGCGGTGGCGACTTCGCAGTTCACTGACGAGGCCTCCCCAATCATGGCCATCTTCAAGTCCGACGCCGGCCAATGCAAAGTAAGGCTGGCCTTTGAAGTCATAGCCATTACCGCTGTTGATCATGTCGCCGCTGTGGCCGCTTTCATCGATATAGATGGTGGTCATGGTGCCGGCAATGTTCTCCGCAATAGGATTTTCTTCACATCTGCAATATCTTTTGACGTCTCCGGCCAAGAGTACACGGCCGGCCGCGCTGTCGTGCTGCGCATCGAGCCACCTACGGCGTCTCGCCCCATTCGGGCTTCCATCGTTCCCTCACTCTGCTCGGCTGACGCCTCCGGCCCGTTGATTCGGACCTGCGCGCTGCGCTTGCCGAAGAACGGGTGTGTACGGTGGACGGTATGTGGGGCGGTCTTGCTGTTCCCTTCACCGTATCACGGCGTTCTCGCCGTCAAGGGCTTCGCGCCTTTGGCACTTGCGGCCGTGGCCGTCTCCGACCCCTGACTGCTTGCGCTGCGCCGTGCTGCAGCCGGTTCCGGGCAATTCCGCCCGAGCAACTGGAGCACGATCATGTCGCAACTTTCCTTGTCACTCGATTCTTCCCTGCTGGTGCGTGACGACCAGGGGCGTTACCTCATGACGACCGCCGACCAGATCTTGGAAGCCGCACGACAAATCATCGACCAGAAGATCAGACGCGGCGCCTCGTTCACGTCGCCGAGCGAGGTCAAGGACTATCTGAAGGCCAAGCTCTCTGGCTACGAGCGCGAAGTGTTTGCCGTGATGCTGATGGATACCAAGCATTGCCTGATTGAGGACGTCGAACTGTTCCAGGGCACCATCGACCAGGCGGCAGTTTATCCACGCGAGGTGGTGAAGCTGGCCATGCAGCACAACGCGGCGGCCATGATCATTAGCCACAACCATCCGAGCGGGAACCCAGAGCCTTCGCGGGCCGACGAACTGCTGACCAAGCGCCTCAAGGAGGCACTTGCGCTGGTGGACGTGCGCGTTCTGGACCACATCATTGTGGCGGGCAACGACGCGACATCGTTCGCTGAGAGGGGCCTGATCTGATGCATGGGGGCTTTGCCCCCTTTTTTTGCTGTGCCCTGTGTGTCGGTCGCCGGCCTTCGGGCATGCCTCCAGAGGATTGGCCGGCAGCCCATCCCTGCCGCGCGTTGCTTGGCGCCCCTGAAAGCCGCCGAACAGGCTGCGCCTGATCGGCCCGAAACGAAGTCACCGAAGGGCCCCGTCGGCGGCTACTTGGCTCCGTCGCGTTCACGCTGACGGAGCCGCTTCACGTAGGGGCCATCGACCAGATCGTCGGCGCCCAGGTCCAACACACAGCTCGCCAAGGTAGCGAGCGTGTTGTCGGTGACCTTGAAATCGTTGGGCAGTTGGCCGTGGTTGCGCCCCCTGTTCTCGTCGATGGCTGCGAGCAGCGCCTTGATGAAATCCGCGCGGGACGGACGCGACGCCATGGTGGCGGCCGCGGTCAAGGGGTCTGTGGCTTCAATGACCGCGCCCTCGGCATCGGCGGCCAGCTCTTGCAGGAAGTCGCTCAGCGACGGCCAATACTTCAAATCGAACTGGCCGTGAAGAGCGTCGAGGCGCTCCTGGACATACGACGTGAAAAGGTAGTTGCGCTTGGCCGCCGCCTCGATCACATCGCACACGTGGTAGTGGGTGTCGGTGCTGAAGCCAGAGGTGTTGTGCAGATCGGAACGCTGCTGCAGCAGACCGGCCAGCTCTGCCGCCTTCCTCGCAATCTGCTGGTTGACGTTGCCGAGATCGCCTCGTGCGGTACGCGCCTGCGCGATCTTCTCCGGGCTCCAGAATGCGGCGGTGCTGAGGACAAGCCCTAGAAAGACCTGCAGCGCATGCGGATGTGCGTGGAGCTTGCCGTGCAGTTCCTCATAGGCCTCGGTGAGCTCGATGCCACGAGCAAGCAGTCGATCGGCAACGGCATTTTCACTGGGCAGGATGCGGTGCTCGACGTTGTAGCGCTTCCCCTCGATGAGGATGTTTTCGCAGATCTGCTTCGGATTATCGGATTGGAGTGCGCTCATGGCCGGTCTTTGATAGTGAACATGGCTGGTAGCGTATTTGACCAAGCCACTTCTGTCGGTACCCCAGTGCGCGTCATCGAACGGATGCTCAGGTACCCGGATACCGACCTAAGTCTGGACGTCCCCGGCCAAGAAGGCGGCCGGGCGCGCTGTCGTGCTGCGCATCGAGCCACCCTGCCCTGCGGTCCTGGCGTCTCGCCCCTTTCGGGCTTCCATCGTTCCCTCGCTCCGCTCGGCTGATGCCTTCGGCCCGGCGACCAGCTTCGGGCCTGCGCACTTCGCTTGCGTGCGGTCGGCACAAAGGGATGGCCGTTGCCTGTCCAGCCGTCTTCCTTGAACTCATCACCTTCTTCGCGACTGTAGCCCGCGGCCATGTGCCGTCAAGGCGCGCAGGGCCGTGTCCTCTGCAGCGCCTGCGGACCGCACCAACCCTGCGCTTGCCTCCTTGACGGCCCCCGTCCACAGGCTCCCTTCCGTCGCGGGCGATGAACTCAGGAAAGACGGTGGCAACGAGGCCAACCGGGTTCTTCGTGCCGACCGCACCGAACAGCCGAAAGGCTGGGCTCCGAATCTAGGAATCCGGTGAGGTTTCTTCAACAGCCAACTTTGTCAGGAGAAAGACCATGCAACTTGCTTCCCGCTTCGCTTCCCGTTCGCCAGTGCTGCGCTCGGAACGTCCTTTGTCGGATGACCAAATCCGCGCGGTGGCCCCGTCCATCTTTGCGGACGCCCCGCACGAAAGCCGCTCGGATCGTTACAGCTACATCCCCACCGCCACCGTGCTGAAGGAACTGCGCGGGGAAGGCTTCAAACCTTTGATGGTGTGCCAGACCCGCGTGCGCAACGACGACCGCCGCGACTACACCAAGTACATGATCCGGCTGCGCCACGCCAGCCAGATCAACGGCCGTGAGGCCAACGAAATCATCCTGCTGAACTTGCATGACGGCACCAGTAGCTATCAGATGCGCGCTGGAATGTTCCGCTTCGTGTGCCAAACCGGCCTGGTCTGCGACGACACCGTGGCGGACGTGCGCATACCCCACAAGGGCGACGTGGCCGCACATGTCATCGAAGGCGCTTACGCAGTCCTGCACGGTTGACCGGGCGCAGGAATCCCGCGACGCCATGCAGACCATCGCACTGGACGCCGGGGAATCGGAAGTGTTCGCCCGCGCTGCGCTGGCCTTGAAGTACAACGACGACAAGCCCGCGCCCATCACGGAAAGCCAAATCCTAATGCCGCGCCGCGAACGGTCGCCGCCAAGCCACCCGACAGGCCCAGGATCACTTCGTCGTCGCCCACTTGCTTGCGTCTCTATTGGCAAGTTGCATGGTTGATCCAATACTCTCAAAAATCGTTCACTTGATCGATTTCTGCTATGCAAACGCGAGAGGCACCCTGTTTGCCGAAAAAGTAGAGCCGCGCCTTCTTCTTGACGATCTTAATGAAGTCGAGTGTTGTCTTGCCCAGTTGCACTGTTGAAATCGCGCCGTCCTATGTGCCCGAGCTCATCAGATTACCAAACCGAGCAGCACTAGTAAGCCGAACGAACTTCTCTTCTTTGCAAGTCGTCAGGAAACCGAGGTAAATCCCGGAACCTCCATAAATTTTCGCGGTAATAATACGCAATTGCGTTCAAGGTTTCCCGACTCAGCGCTCGGTTCTTTCTGGCTTGGCGCCCATCCGGAATCCAATTTCCGCTTTCCCCCAGGTATGCCGCAAGAAGGCCGACCTGTTTGGATTGGCAATTTTTTAGCAATCGCCCATAAGATCTTTTTATTAGGTCTGCGGGCAGCATATCCACGAAGACCTCTCTCGGTTCCCGAACGCGCCCACTTTCTGCATCAATGACGTCCACGGCATGCATGGATCGCCACGCTTTCATCGGGCTACTGTCCGAAACGATCAGATGGGCAACTCCCACAAACGGAAAACCATGTCGAACCATGCCGTTTGCTTGCGAGAATCCGAAGTCATTAGGCGACTTGCCCTGAGCGTGAAACTTGGCGCGCACAATCTTGACTTCAACCGCTAGCGTCTGAGCTACCAGTAAATGATCACCTACATAAGGAATGATCAAAAGATCGATATCTCCAGGAAAGGACATCGCAGGCAATATGTCTCGAGATGGGACTGTCGTCGCGATCATCACCCCGCTATCAAGTCTCACCTTGTCGAAAAAAGAAGGCATGAGCTGTCTATAGCAATTACCAAACAGCACTGATTGACAGGCAAACCAAACACAGAGCCTCTGCTCGTCGTCTTGCTCCATAACCGACTTAGGCACAAAAAAAACCGGGGCACCATCCGCATCTCGCGGTGGTCTCCCCGGCATTTTCATTCGCACGTTAATTACCTAAAACGCCCAACTCACTCCCACTCAATCGTCGCCGGCGGCTTGCTCGACACGTCATAAACCACGCGGTTAATCCCGCGCACTTCATTAATGATCCGCGAAGAAACGCGAGCCAGCAGCGGGTGCGGCAGCGGCGCCCAGTCAGCGGTCATGAAGTCAAACGTCTGCACGGCACGCAAGGCCACAACGTACTCATAAGTCCGTCCATCGCCCATCACGCCCACCGACTTCACCGGCAGGAACACGGCAAACGCTTGCGAGGTCAGCTCGTACCAAGTCAGACCACTAGCCTCATCCTTGGTGTTCCGCAATTCTTCAATGAAGATCGCATCCGCACGGCGCAGCAGTTCAGCATATTCATGCTTCACTTCGCCCAGGATCCGAACACCCAGACCCGGACCCGGGAACGGGTGGCGGTAGACCATCTGCGGCGGCAAACCCAACGCAACGCCCAGTTCGCGGACTTCGTCCTTGAACAGTTCGCGCAGGGGTTCCAGCAGTTGCAGGTTCAGCGTGTCCGGCAGGCCGCCCACGTTGTGGTGCGACTTGATGGACGTGGCCTTGCCCGTCTTGGCGCCGGCGGATTCGATGACGTCGGGGTAGATCGTGCCCTGGGCCAGCCACTTGGCGCTTTGCTGTTTGCCGGCTTGTTCCTGGAACACTTCGACGAATTCGCGGCCGATGATCTTGCGCTTGGCTTCGGGGTCCGCAACGCCAGACAGCTTGCCCATGAATTGGGCGGTGGCGTCGACGTGAATGATCTTCACGCCCATGTTTTCGGCGAAGGTCTGCATGACCTGCTTGCCTTCGTCCAGGCGCAACAGGCCGTGGTCGACGAACACGCAGGTGAGCTGGTCGCCGATGGCCTTGTGGATCAGGGCAGCGGCCACCGAGGAGTCCACGCCGCCGGACAGGCCCAGGATGACTTCGTCGGTGCCGACTTGCTCGCGGATGCGGGCGACGGCTTCGGCGACGTAGTCGGGCATGTTCCAGTCGCCCTGGCATTCGCAGATCTCGTTCACAAAGCGGGCCAGCATGGCCTTGCCTTGGACGGTGTGCGTGACTTCGGGGTGGAACTGAACGGCGTAGAAGCGGCGTTCTTCGTCGGCCATGCCGGCGATGGGGCACGACGGCGTGGACGCCATCAGTTTGAAGCCCGGGGGCAGCTCGGTGACCTTGTCGCCGTGGCTCATCCAGACCTTCAGCATGCCGTGGCCTTCGGGGGTGGTGAAGTCGTCCAGGCCTTCCAGCAGCTTGGTGTGGCCGTGGGCGCGCACTTCGGCGTAGCCGAATTCGCGGTGGTCCGAGAAGCTGACCACGCCGCCCAGTTGCTGCGCCATGGACTGCATGCCGTAGCAGATGCCCAGCACCGGCACGCCCAGTTCGAACACGGCGTGCGGCACGCGCATCGAGCCTTCTTCGTACGCGGATGCGTGGCTGCCGGACAGAATGATGCCCTTCAAGCCCTGCGCCATTTGGTCGCGCACGAAGGCGTCGTCGACGTCGCCCGGGTGCACTTCGGAATAGACGCCGGCTTCGCGGACGCGGCGGGCAATCAGTTGGGTGACTTGCGAACCGTAATCAAGAATGAGGATGCGCTGGTGCATTGAGCTCTACCGATTAAATAAAACCGCACCGGCAGAACCGCGATTGTTAATGCGATTCTGCCGGTGCGTGATGCATGACATTGTAGTTGACTGTACGGATCAGTCGGCGCGGTAGTTAGGCGCTTCCTTGGTGATCTGCACGTCGTGTACGTGGGACTCGCGCACGCCGGCGGAGGTGATCTCCACGAATTCGGCCTTGGTGCGCATGTCGTCAATGGTGGCGGCGCCGCAGTAGCCCATCGAGGCGCGGATGCCGCCGACCAATTGGTAAATGATGGCCAGCACGCTGCCCTTGTAGGGGACGCGGCCTTCGATGCCTTCGGGGACGAGCTTGTCGGCGTTGTTGGCCGGGTCCTGGAAGTAGCGGTCAGCCGAGCCGTCCGTCATGGCGCCCAGGCTGCCCATACCGCGGTACGACTTGTACGAGCGGCCTTGGAACAACACGACTTCGCCCGGGGCTTCTTCCGTGCCGGCGAACATGCCGCCCATCATGCACGAGAACGCGCCGGCGGCCAGCGCCTTGGCGACGTCGCCCGAGTAGCGGATGCCGCCGTCGGCGATCAGCGGAACGCCCGTGCCTTCCAGCGCCTTGGCCACTTCGGAAATGGCATGGATCTGCGGCACGCCCACACCGGCGACGATACGCGTGGTGCAGATGGAGCCGGGGCCGATACCGACCTTGACGCCATCGGCGCCGTACTCGACCAGCGCGCGCGCGGCGGCAGCGGTGGCGATGTTGCCGCCGATGACTTCAACCTTGGGGTAGTTCTGCTTGACCCAGCGCACGCCTTCCAGCACGCCCTTGGAGTGGCCGTGCGCGGTGTCGACGATCAGGACGTCAACGCCAGCGGCAACCAGCTTTTCCACGCGTTCTTCAGTGCCCGCGCCCACGCCAACCGCTGCGCCAACGCGCAACTGGCCTTGGCCGTCTTTGCTGGCCATCGGATGTTCGGTGTTCTTGACGATGTCTTTGACGGTGGCCAGGCCACGCAGCTCAAAGCCGTCGTTCACGATCAGCACGCGTTCCAGACGGTGCTTGTGCATCAGCGCCTGGGCCTCGTCCAGCGTGGCGCCTTCCTTCATGGTGACCAGGCGTTCCTGCGGCGTCATGATGTTGCGCAGGGGTTGATCCAGGTTTTCTTCAAAACGCAGATCGCGATTGGTCACGATGCCGACCAGCTTGCGGCCTTCAACGACCGGCAGACCCGAAATGCCATGCTGGCGCTGCAACGCAATGGCGTCGCGCACTTTCATTTGGGGGGTGACGGTGACCGGATCGATCACGATGCCGAATTCGTGGCGCTTGACGCGAGCCACTTCACGGGCTTGCTGATCGGCGGTCAAATTCTTGTGAATGATGCCGATGCCACCTTCTTGGGCCATGGCGATAGCCAGGCGCGACTCGGTGACGGTGTCCATGGCGGCGGACACAAGGGGAATATTCAGGCTGATATTGCGGGTCAGGCGGGTGGCCAGGGAGGTGTCGCGCGGCAACACCTCGGAATACGCAGGCACCAACAACACATCGTCGAAGGTGAGCGCTTTTTGAACGAGACGCATGGGTAACTCCGGGCGCAAAGCAAGATTATACGCCGCCCGCTGATTTTTTCTAGGTGTCTACCCTAGGTTTATGCAGGGTTTTTTACAGGGTACGGCGCAGCTAGGCCGGCACGCATGGGCGCCGGAATCAGTGCCCGGGTTATAGCCCCGACTCATGAATCCCACAACTATTTTTACCCGGGCGTTATTGACATGTTATTTTTACCCGGGTCATAATTGCACCACGTTTCCGCCGCCGTTTCACAAAAGGCGTTGGACGCATCCAAGCCGATATTGGCCACCGGAACCCATACGCCATGACTGTCTCTGACCACTCGCCCACCCCCACCTACACCGCCTTTGAAGACCACCGAATACTTGCCGCCGGGCCGCTGGCCGACGTGGCGCTTGCCGTCAAGCGCGCCATGGACGCCGATGCGGCGCAAGCGCTGCTTGTCTATCAAGACGGCAGCGGCACGCAGACGGACCTGAACCTGTCCGGTTCCGACGCGCAGGTTGCCGACCGCTACCGTTCGCCCGATGGCGCGGCGGCCGTTGGCGCGGCGGCCGCTGGCGCGCCCCCCGAATCGAACGAGATCTCCGACAGCGCCGCCCTGGCGCCGCGCGGGCGCGGCCGGCCCAAGCTGGGCGTGGTGGCGCGCGAAGTCACGCTGTTGCCCAGGCATTGGGAATGGCTGGGCGCGCAGCCGGGCGGCGCGTCGGTGGTGTTGCGCAAGCTGGTGGAACAGGCTCGCCGTGACAACGACGCGCAAGGTCGGCAACGTCAGCGCCAGGAAGCCGCGTACCGGTTCATGGCCAGTATGGCCGGCAACCTGCCCGGCTTTGAAGAAGCCACCCGCGCGCTGTACGCCGATGACCGCGACCGCTACGCGCAATGTGTCGCCGCGTGGCCGGAAGACGTGCGCGGCTACGCGATGGGCCTGGCGTGGGATGCGCCGACGACGCCCCGGCCGCAGCCCTAGTCGCCGCCCCAGCAGCAGCCATAAAGGTAAAAAAAGCCATCAAGTTTCTGTACGATTCGGTTTTCGTCCTTCGCCCTTCTTGAACCGGAAAACACAGGCATGCCACAACTTGTATTGCTGCTCTTGGGAGTCCCCTATCTGCGCAAGCGTTGGAAGGGCCTGTTCGCGGCCGGGTTGTTTTTCTTGGTCGCGGGCATCTTCGTTTTCATCGACGCGCTGGACAACGCGCTGTACTTTCCGCTGAACGCCTTCGCCATCCTCTTCATCATCGAAGGGCTGGCCACGCTGATGATCGCGTCCAGCGGCGTGGGCGGGCAGCGTGTGCTGCGCTATGTGAAAGGGCTGTTCGTGCTGCTGGCCGGCAGCTTGATATTGGCGGGCCACCACCACGGGCACTTTGCCCTATCGATGATTTTTGGCGCCTTGTTCCTGACCGACGGCGTATTGCAGTGCCTGGCCGCGTATGTGGTGCGCTACCAGCGTTGGCGCTACGCCTTTGCGGGGGGCATTGCAGAAATCCTGCTGGCCATTTTCTTCTTCCAGCCCTACCCCACCAACTATGTCGGCACGCTGCCGTATTGCGTGGGACTGTTCCTGGGAATCGCGGGCCTGAAGCTGCTGTGGCTGGCGCGGCGCGTCAGGCACCTGGCATCGAACCCGGCGTTCGCCTCCAACCCGTCGCCGGACTTCATGCCGTCGGAGCCCGCTTCTGCGGCGGCTTCACAGGCAGGGTCGACACTGGCGCCCCGCCCCCTTGGCCCCACCATGTGGGATGGCCCGCCCGCCGACTCCGAGCCCGCGCTGACGGTACACGTGTGGACGCCGTCCGGCTCGGCCAAGGCGCAAACACGCAACCTTCCGCTGGTGGACCGCTACATTGCGGCCGTGGACGTCAACGGCGTCATCTCGACCGGGCACGCCGCCCTGGAATCGCCGGAAGGCATCTACATCAGCCTGTACCCGCGCGACGAAATCGACCGCTCGCCCGATGAATTCGGCAACCTGCTGCGCGCCACCGCCGAAAACGATATCCCCGGCGTGTATCAACCCGACTACCCCACGGAATCCAAGGCCTGGTGCCCGTCGACCGTGCGCGTGCGGTTTCGCAATTACGACGCGCAGAAGCTGGCCGATTTCTGGCAGCAGTATCGCCAGGACAGCACCTACAACCTGACTCACCGCAACTGCTCAAGCTCGGTTGCCCGGGCGCTGGATGCCGCGCTGGACGGCGTGGTGGGACGGCTGCATGGCAGCCAGGCCGGCTGGCGCGTATTGCTGCGTCTGCTGTTGACGCCGGAACTGTGGGTGGCCTCGCAGATTCGTAAACGTGCCCTGACGATGGCCTGGACGCCCGGGCTGACGCTGGACTACGCGCGCGCCATGAGCATGCTGGCCGACCCCCGGCCGTTCGGCTGGTGGAAAATGTCGCAAGCGGCGCTGCGCCAGATCGGACAGCTGCGCGCGCGCTGGCGCGACCAGGATCGCGACGCCGCCACGCGCCGCCCGCCCGCGCAAGGGTGAAGGCCCGCGGCTGGCAGAACGCCCCGCGCACAGCGGCACGCATTGCGTTTTAATGGACCTGTATTTTCAACCCAAGGTGCATCATGTCCATCTCCAAGAACTTCCTGTTGTACGACGGAGACTGCCCCTTCTGCTCGAACTACGTGCGGATGCTGCAATTGCAGAAAGCGGTGGGGCCGATCGACCTGCTGAACATGCGCGACCACTCCGACCTGGCCGTGGCCTACAAGGCGCAAGGCTACGACTTGAACCAGGGCATGCTGCTGCACCTGGACGGGCAAGACTACTGGGGCGCCGATTGCATCAACCGGCTGGCCCTGATCAGCACCAGCAACGACCTGTTCAACAGCGTGAACGCCGCCGTGTTCCGCAACCCCTGCCTGTCCACGGCGTTGTACCCGTTCATGCGTACCGGCCGTAGTTTGGCGTTGACGCTGCTGGGCAAGCGCAAGATGCAGCTGTAGGCACGGCGGCCTACGGCGCGCGGCGCCCCGCCCCATCCACCCCCACCACGCGTTCCAGAAACGCGTCCAGCGCGGGATTGTCATGCTGGGCGTGCCACGCCAAATACATATCCGCGTAAAGGTCGCGCTGGCCGATCGGACGAAACTCCACGCCTTCAAAGCGCAGTTCACGCGCGGAATCCGGCACGATGCCCACGCCCAGCCCCGCCCGCACCAGCGCCAGCAAGGTATGGGTTTGCCCCGCGCGCTGCACATAGTCCGGTTGCACATCGGCCAGCCCAAACGCGCCCACGATACGGTCGTAAAAATACTTGCCATCACGCGGCGAATACAGCACGAAGGGCTGCCCTTGCAACAAGCGCAGCGGCACGGTCTCGTGTTCGCATAACGGCGATCCCACGGGCAAGGCCAGCACCAGCGGCTCGCGCTCGACCAAACGCGATTCAATGCCCGCCTGCTGCGGCACGCTGCGCGCCAGAATCGCGTCAAGTTCGCGCGCCACCAGCAAGCGCGCCAGATCGGTGCTAACCGTTTCGCGCAGCTGGATTTCAACATCGGCCAGCAGCTTGCGCGCCCGCATGATCATCGACGGCATCAAGCGGTAGGACGCCACGGCGGTAAAGCCCAGGGTGATATGCCCGGCCTCGCCGCCCGAGGTGCGCCTCGCCGTGGCGGCGGCACGTGCCGAGAACTCCAGCAAATGACGCGCATCGCGCAGAAAGCGGCGTCCGGCGGCACTTAGCAACACCTGCCGGCTGTTGCGCTCGAACAGCGTCACGCCCAGGTCCTGCTCCAGCAACTGGATCTGGCGCGACAGCGGCGGCTGCGTCATGCATAGCCGTTCGGCCGCGCGGCCGAAGTGCAATTCCTCGGCTACCGCAATGAAACACTCGAGCTGACGAAACTCCATCGATTCAATCCTTGAATTGATCAATGCTATTTATAGCTCGAACGGCTATCCATCGAAAGCCGTTTCTATACTCGCAAAAAATGGCCGCACGACGGCATCAGGGATCCAAAGGAGCATCACCGCAGCACGGTAATTTTTCGCGGCGCAAGCCGTTTCCCACCCCAAAAAGAGAAAAGATATGGAGACAACCCCCATCGCACGCCACCGCGTCCGGCTCATCGCCGCGGCGCTGGCCCTGACCGCCACCGCCGCATTGCCGTTCAGCGCGCAGGCCGCCGGGTACCCCGAGCGCCCGATCAACCTGATCGTGCCTTTTTCACCGGGCGGCGGCACCGACATCTCGGCGCGCCTGTTGGCGGCGGCGTTGGGCGACAAGCTGGCGTCGTCCGTGGTGGTGGACAACCGCCCCGGCGCGGGCGGCCAGATCGCCGCCGATCTGGTGGCGCGTTCGCCCGCCGACGGCTACACCCTGCTGTTCGCCAATTCGGGCATGCTGGCGATCAATCCGTGGATCTACAAACTGCATTCGGACCCGGCCACCGCCTTCGCCCCCGTGTCGCTCTTTTCGGACCTGCCCTTCGTGCTGGTCGTGCCCACCACCCTGCCCGCCAAGAATGTGGGCGAGCTGGTCAAGCTGGCCAAGGCGGAACCTGGCAAGCACACGTTCGCCAGCTCGGGCACGGGCGGCGCGCCGCACCTGTCCGGCGAAATCTTCCAACAGGCCACGGGCGTGGACCTGATGCACGTGCCGTACAAAGGCGGCGGCCCCGCCATGACCGACCTGATGGCCGGCCGCGTCGACATGCTGTTTGCGTCCGTACTGGAAACCATGCCCTACGTCACCGGCGGCAAGCTGCGCGCGCTGGCTGTCACGGGCGCCACGCGTTCGCCCGCCATGCCCGACGTGCCCACGATCGATGAGGCGGGCGTGAAGAACGCGCAATCCGGCTCGTGGACCGCCGTGCTGGCGCCTGCCGGCACGCCGCCCGCCGTGATCGAAAAGCTGTCGCAAGCCATTCGCGACGTGGCCAACGATCCGGTCATGAAGACCAAGCTGGAATCGCAAGGCGCCGTCGCGCACGGTTCCACCCCGCAGCAGTTGCAAGAGCTGGCCGCCAGCGAACGCGCGCGCTATGGGCAGATCATCAAGACCCGTAATATCCAGACCAATTGATCGTTGACCGGCCCGATGTTCGGGCCGGTCGCTTTCATTTAGCCATTTTCTTTCAGCCTTTCCAATAAGCCGCATCCATGACAGATTCCACGCCCTCCTCCGCCCCGCACCTGTTGATGGTCGGCCCATTGCTGCCCGATCTGGTCGCCGACCTGGAATCGCGCTATCACGTGCATCGCCTGTGGGAAGCCGCCGACGCCGATGCGCTGCTGCGTGAACACGGCGCCAACATACGCGGCATCGCCACCAGCGGACGCTTTGGTGCTACCGCCGACCTGATCAACGCGCTGCCCGCGCTGGAAGGCATTTTCAGTTTTGGCGTGGGATACGACACGATAGACCTGGCGGCAGCCCGCGAACGCGGCGTGGTCGTCACCAACACTCCCGGCGTGCTGGACGCCTGCGTCGCCGACACGGCGTTGGCCTTGATGCTGGCCGCCCCGCGCCGCATCGCCCAAGCCGATCGCTTCGTGCGCGCCGGCCGTTGGCCCAACGAAGGCTTTCCGCTGGGCACCCGCATGAGCGGCAAGCGCTGCGGCATCGTGGGGCTGGGCAATATCGGTTTGCAGATCGCCCGCCGCGCCGCCGCCTTCGACATGCAAATTCTGTACACCAACCGCAAGCCGCGCGCGGATGCGCCGGCGGAATACCGTTACGTGCCGGACATCGAAACGCTGGCCGCGCAGTGCGAATTCCTGGTGCTGGCGGTGCCCGGTGGCGGCGCCACGCAGCACATGGTGAACGCGCGTGTCTTGGAAGCGCTGGGCCCCGATGGGTGGCTCATCAATATCGCGCGCGGCACGGTCGTGGACGAGGCCGCGCTGGTCAGCGCCCTGGAAGGCAAGCGGATTGCGGGAGCCGGGCTGGACGTGTTCGAACATGAACCCAAGACCCCGGCCGCCCTGCACGCCATGGACAACGTGGTGCTGTTGCCCCACATCGCCAGCGGCACGCACGAAACCCGCCGCGCCATGGCCGAGTTGATGGTGGCCAATCTGGACGGCTGGTTTCGGGAAGAAAAGGTGCTGACGCGGGTGGTGTAAAGCCCGCCCTACTCGCTAACCCATTGCAAGTCTGGTGACGGCGCGCCTTCCTGGTGGAAATGCAGCAGCGCCGCCCTCGCCATGTCGCGGTCCACGCATTGGTATTGCTGGTAGCTGCCCGCCTGCCCGCCCACCACCACTTCCTGGTCGTGGTCTTCGGACCGCGACGGGTCGACCAGCGTATAGATGCGCGCGTCGTCATCCAGCGTGATGGACACGACAAACGCGCCATCGCCGCCCCCGATCGCCATGACGGTGTCGTCTTCCGTCACGAAGGCGATGGAACTGTATTGCGCGCCGTCCAGCTGGTCCAGCGCGGCCAGCGTATCGGCGTGGGTCGGGTCGTCGCGTTCGCTGACGGCGACGCGTTCGCCCAGACGGCGTTCTTCAATCAGTTTTTTTATTTTCACAGCGTTGATGCCCCCTTGATATTGGCGCCTGGCCACCCGCATGGGCCGGCGCCGGTTCGTTGCCCCATTAAAACGGGACGCGAAAGCAAGCAGTCTACCGGCATTAACGCGTGCCGGCGCAAGCTATGGTTTATGCCAGAATGGCGCCATGAAATTGATCATCACCGCCGCCATTTTGCTATTGGCCACCGTGGCATCCGTGGTTTATCGGGTGGCCCGACGCAGCCCGGATGACACCGGCCACCGCATACGCAGCGATATTTTCGCGGGCGGCTTGATGTTTGCGTTCATCGCGCCCGCCATTGGCGGCATCGCCGTCACGCTGGTTCTCAGCGTGCTGTCGCAAACGCCCCAAAACCTGATGATCATGGTCTTTGGCCTGCCCTGGTTTTATCTGTTTGGCGTCATTCCCGCGCTGCTGTGCGGCATCGTGGCCGGCGCGCTACGGCCGGTGCAATCAAACTGGAAAGCCTTGGGCAAGATAGCGCTGGTCGGCCTGGTCTTTGGAATGGGTGCATTCCTGCCGTTCTCCGGCCGCGACGCCGCCGTGCGCGACATGGTGTTTCCGTTATTTGTGGGTGGCCTGCCGGGGATGCTTGCCGGTTTTCTTTGTGCCTACTGGTATTACGGCAAACCCGGCAGCGTGCGTCCGGCTAACGCAGAGGCGTCGCAAACGGCGTGACGTAAAGGGAGTGACCTAAACGGGGTAACGCAAACGGGGTAACGCAAACGACGTCGCGCCCCCGGGTGCAATGACCCAGCGGGGCGCGACTGAAACCGGCCGCTGATCAGCGGTCTTCGCGCTGCTCCTGCTCTTCCGCTGCCGCCACATCTTCCAGCTTTACCGTCTGCGTACAGCCATTGGCTGCCGCGCATTGACCGGGCTGCTGCGAGCTTTTCACGCATTCGGCAAATGCCAGCGCGGCGTCCACCGTGGCGAAATGGTACGAATGGCCGTCCGCGAATGCCACCTTTCCTTCTACCGAACAGTCCATGACGTCTCCAGCTGATTGGATTCGTCCCCATAGCCGAAAGGCCAGCGACGCTTATTTGGTTCGGGTGTCGGCTTCTCGTTATTCATGATGGACTCCTAGTTTCGAATATCTAAATCCTATCGTTGGAGTCGTAACACCGATGTAAGGGATCGAAAACAAGCCCTTCAATAGGGGGGAACCCTCGCTCGGCTGGCGAGCTATCGGCGGGCAGCGCCGCGTCTGGCTTCAGTGATTTTCCTTCGCATGGTTGACCGTGTACTTGGGGATGTCGACCGTCACGTCCTCATCGCCGACGATGGCCTGGCAGCTTAGACGTGACTGCGGCTCGACTCCCCAGGCGCGGTCCAGCAGGTCTTCTTCGCCCTCTTCCACTTCATTCAGCGCATCGAAACCGCTGCGCACGATGCAGTGGCATGTCGTGCAGGCGCGGCTTTGTTCGCACGCGTGTTCAATGGCTATTCCGTGGTCCAGCAGCGCGTCGCAAAGCGACGTTCCCGCGGGAACGTCCAGCTCTGCGCCGGCGGGAGCAAGATCGGGATGGGGAAGAACGGTGATTTTTGGCATAGGGCCCGCCTTATTGGGTGGTCTTGGAACATTCAAACCAGGACCCCCAGCCTAAAGATGCCCACGCTGGCAAGGTCAAGCGCCGGCCAGCCAAAACAATTGTTAAGTCCACACGGGTTACCGCGTCAGAACACAGTTATCGCCGCACAATGATTGCGCACGAATTCTCTGGACATTTGTCCTTTGGGAGAAACCTATGTGCGACTGTGCTGATTGCCTGACTGCTTCCACGCTGGACAACCCCCGCCGCCGCCTGCTGTTGGGCGCGGCGGGTCTGGCGGCTTTTGGCGCGACGGGCTGGGCGGAAACCGCCTATGCCGAAGTCCCGTCGAATGACATTGGTGGCGAAGAGGCGTTGAAACGACTGCTGGCCGGCAACGCCCGGTATGCGGCCAACAAACCCAATATGCGGGACTTTTCAGCGGGCCGGGCGGCTCGCGTCAAAACGCAGAAACCGATTGCCGCGATACTCAGTTGTTCGGATTCCCGGGTGGCGCCGGAATTGGCCTTTGACCAGAACCCGGGCGATGTATTCATCGTTCGCGTGGCGGGAAACTTCGTCAATGACGATGGCTTGGCCAGTTTTGAATATGCCGCCAAGTTTCTGAACGTGCCGCTGATCGTGGTGCTGGGCCATAACAATTGCGGCGCGGTGGATGCCACGGTAAAGGTGCTGAAAGAAAACGCCGAGCTGCCCGGCCATCTGCCCGAACTGGTCAACGCCATCAAGCCCGCCGTTGAACGCGCCAGCAAGGGCGAACCGAAAAACCTGCTGGCCGCCGCCATCGCTGAAAACGTCCGCTTGGCCGTCCAGCGATTACAGAGCGCGCAGCCGGTGTTGAAAAGCATGGTCGAGCAAAAGAAGCTGATGGTGGCGGGCGGCGTGTACGACTTGGCCAGTGGGAAGGTGACGCTGGTTTGATCGCGCGCGCTGATGGTTCAGCCTCATCCGTGTGGGCACGGTCGCGGCCTTCCTCGGTTGGAAGGCCGCGACCGGATAGCAAGGAATGACGAAGAAAGGAATGACGGCCCGCAGTGCCTGGGTCCTTATTCCCTTACTGCTTCGTCGCCAACGGATGCTGGAAGAAAAACCGCAGCATCTCTTGCGTGGCATCCGGGCCAGAAGCATCCGTGTACGAGCCCTTGGGCGACCCGCCTGCCCAGGCATGGCCCGCGCCGTGCACCACCCAATATTCCGCCACCACCTTGCCCGATGCGTCCATATATACGCGCTTGGTGCTGTCGCGCCCCCGGTTAGCGCCCGCCACACGCTGGCTTTGGACCTGGGCATTCGCCCCGGCGCTGGCGGCCACGACCGCATCGCCATTGCTCGGATGCACGGTGGCGTCGCGGTCGCCGTGAAAGACAATCGTCGGCACCGGCGTGCCGGACGCCGCGCCGGGGCGCACGCCGATCCCCTTCATGGCGGACAAGGCCGACGGCAGATCCGTGGCCGCGCCCGCCGCCAGGCCGGAATGCACGCCGGCGGCTGCATACAGCTGCGGATAGGTGTTGGCCAAAATCGCGGCCATCGCGCCGCCTGCTGACAAACCCGCCACGTACACACGGCGCGGGTCGATGCCATATTCGGCGATGACGTGGCGCGTCATGTCGGCCAAGATCGACGGCTCGCCTTTGCCAGCCTGCTGGTGATTGTGCTTGAACCAGTTCCAGCACTTTTGCGGATTGGTCTCGCGCGGCTGCACCGGATACAGCACATAGAAACCTTGCTTGCGCGCGGCCTCATTCATCGCGGTGCCGGCGGCAAAGTCGTCGGCATCCTGCGTGCAGCCGTGCAGCATCACAACCAGCGGCCGAGCTTGCCCGTTTGCACCGGGCGGCACATACAGCTTGTAGGCCCGCTGGCCGGCGCTATTGCGAAACGAGCCGGCCGTGAAGTAATCACCCGGCGTGGCCGAAGATTCGCCGGGCGCCCGGGGCGTGGCGGGGGTGTGGGGGTTTTGCCCGACGTCGTCGTCCCGAGCCCGGGACGGCGCGGGGGTGGAATGGGAGCCGGAGTCAGACGACGCGGCAGCGCTTACCGTCGACGCAGGAACCTCACGCGCCTCGACATCAATGACATCGGCCTCGTCATAGCGCGGCGAAGCAGATGCCGCCGTGGGCGACGCGCCCATCAAGGCGGCCTGGATGGCGGCGGTGGCCGCGGCCAGGTTGCCGGACCGGGTAAGGCGCGTGGCGTGGCTCATCAACTGCTGAAAATCTGGATGCATGGAGTGACCTTTAAAGCGGCAATAACGTGTCAGCGGATGCGCTGACGCAGGGCGGCCTTGACTGCGGGGCTGGCGTGCAACGCGCCCAGCACCGTCACGGATTCAATCGTGGCAAGCGCCAATTCGGGCGTGACGTCGGGCGCGATGGTCGCCAGCCCCAGGATTCGGATCTGCAACATCTGGCCCGCAGCCTGCACCGCCAGCAAGTCGTCGGCCGTGTAGTGCTGAATGCCCAGCACCAAGGTTTTTCGACTGACCGCCTGCCGCACCGCGTCGCCATGGGCGGCAAGCTGGTTGCGGATTGCGGTGCGGATCAGGTCGGTACGGTTGGCGTAGAAGCCTTCCTGGACCAGAAGATCGATCTGCCCCAGGTCGACATAACCGAGGTTGATCGTGATCTTTTCGTCCGAAGGCTTAGGGGCGGAAGCGAGGCTTGGAGGGCGAGGAGGCATGGACGGAATCTTAAAACCATCCAAGTGGATGGCCTATGGATGTTTCAATTTGACGGACTTTCCCGCCACACCCGCGCATTCGCTCCGTCCCTAAGCCCTTGAAATAACGCGGAGTTATGAAAAAGCATAAGGAAATCCCCTATTAGGGAATTTGCTTATGCCTTTTAACTATTTGCTGCGCGCATACTTGCCGGGCAAGAATTCGCCCTGAGCATAAAGCAACACAGATGGAACTTCGCCAACTCGAGGCCTTCGCGGCCGTCATGTCTACAGGTAGCGTCACCGCTGCCGGGCGCCTGCTTGGGCGCTCGCAGCCGGCCATCAGCCGCCTGTTGCAAGAGCTGGAAGCTGAGATCGGCTATGCCCTGTTCAACCGCAGCGGACCGCGCGTCACGCCTACCGAACAGGGCTTTCTGCTGTATGACGACGTAGAACGCGCGCTGGCCGGCTTGCAGCAGATTCGCAGCCGCGCCGAAGAAATTGCGCGGGGCCAAGCCAAGCCGCTGCTGCTGGCGGCAACGTCGGCGCTGGCCGCTGGCCTGCTGCCCGACGCGCTCAAGCGCATCGAATCCCAAACCGGCGCCACGCGCGTGCAAGTGCGCAGCGCCTCGCCCGAACGCGTGGTGCACGCGGTGCTGACCGGCGCCGCGCAACTGGGCGCCACCAGCTTGCCGCTGGAGCATCGCGGCTTGACGGTGCATTGGATTGCCCAAGCCCCCTGCGTCGTGGCACTGCGCGACGACGATCCGCTGGCCGCGCACGACGTGGTGCCCGTTCATCTTCTAGCCGGCCGCCGCCTGATCACCATGGCCAACCCGTACCGGCTGCGTCGCCGCCTGGACGCCGCGCTGGCGCCGGACGGCAATGCGCCGGGCACCATCGAAACCAATTCGTCCGTCAACGCCCTGGCCGTCGTGCGCGCCGGGCTGGGCGTGTCGGTGCTGGAACCGATCACCGCTTACGGCGTCCCGATGCCGGGCGTGGCGATCCGCCCCATCGACCTGGACATTCCTTTTTTCTTCGGGGTCATCACCCCGCAATCGCAACCGCAATCGCAACCGTTGACGCCCGCCTGCCAGGCCATGGCCGACGCCCTGGCCGAAGCCGCCGCCGCCCTGCTGCCCGGTTTTGTGCTGCACGACGCCTGCGAACACGCGGCGCTGTTGCAGTCGATCTACGGTGATGACGCCCCTGTTTTGGACACCCCCACACTATGAATCTGCCCATTGCCACCCCGCCGCAAGGCCTGGATGCGCTGGAAGCGCGTCTGCGGCAAGACCTGTCCTGGCTGGAAATTCCCGCCAAGAACTGGGTTGCGCCCCGTCTGGTTGATGGACAACAGGTACTGGACGTTGTCGTCATCGGCGGCGGCATGGCCGGCCTGGCCGCGGCCGCGTCGTTGACGCACCTGGGCATCACCGCGCCCATCTTCGACCAGGCGCCCGAAGGCTACGAAGGCCCGTGGGCCACCACCGCCCGCATGGAAACGCTGCGTAGTCCCAAGCAGCTGACCGGCCCCGCGCTGGGCTTGCCCGCGCTGACGTTCCGCGCCTGGTTCGAAGCGCAATTCGGCACCGCCGAATGGGACGCGCTGGACAAGATTCCGCGCCTGCAATGGATGGACTACCTGCGCTGGTATCGCCGCGTGCTGAACCTGGACGTGCGCAACAAGCATCGCGTGCTGTCCGTGCAACCCCGCGCCGACCGCCTGGTGCAACTGGACATCGAATCGCCCGCCGGGCGCAGCACCGTGCTGGCCCGCCGCGTGGTGCTGGCCACCGGCCGCGACGGCCTGGGCGGCGCCTATGTGCCTGACTTTGCCAAGAAACTGCCGCGCGACCGCTGGGCGCATTCGTCCGACGTGATGGACTACGCCACGCTGGCCGGCAAGCGCGTCGGCGTCGTGGGCGCGGGCGCGTCCGCCATGGACAGCGCAGGCACGGCGCTGGAAGCCGGCGCCGCCAGCGTCGACCTGCTGATCCGCCGCAACGACATCCCGCGCGTGAACAAGGGCAAAGGCGCGGGCAACCCCGGCCTGACCCACGGCCACCTGACCCTGCCCGACGAATGGAAGTGGAAGATCCGCCACTACATCAACGCCGCGCAAGTGCCGCCCCCGCGCGGCAGCACCTTGCGCGTGTCGCGCTTCCCGAACGCCCGCTTCAACCTGGGCTGTGGCGTGCAAGACCTGGCCTTGGTCGGCGACGACATCCACGTCACCACGCCCAAGGGCGTGTTCGTGCTGGACTTCCTGATCTTCTCGACAGGCTTTCGTATCGACTGGACCGTGCGCCCGGAATTCGCCCCGCTGGCGCCCCACGTGCGCAACTGGGGCGACCGGTTCACCCCGCCCCCCGGCGAAGAAGACCAGGAACTGCATGACTCCCCCGACCTGGGCGCCGTCTTTGAATTGCAAGAAAAAGTGCCCGGCGCCTGCCCGGGCCTGGACCGCGTGCACTGCTTTTCCTACCCCGCCGCGCTGACCCAAGGCACGGTCTCGGGCGACATCCCCGCCATCAGCGACGGCGCCAAGCGCCTGGCGCAAGGCATCGCCGGCCTGTTCTACCGCGAAGACGTCGAAACGTACTACGCCAACATGGAAGCGTTTTCCGAACCGGAAGTGTTCGGCGATGAATGGACGCCGGCCCGGCCGCCCGCGGCAATCGCCACCCCGGCCTCGCAAGCGGAGACCACGCAATGACCGGTTGGTTGATACGCCGTGTCGCGCAAGCGGCGGTGGTGGTGTTGCTGATGACGCTGATCGTCTTCGTGGGCCTGCACGCCATCGGCAACCCCGTGGACATCCTGATCGGCCAGGACGTAGACCAGGTGGACCGCGCCCGCATCATCGCGGAACTGGGCCTGGACAAGCCGCTGTGGCAGCAATACCTGGGCTTTCTGAACGGGGCGCTGCATGGCAACCTGGGCAACAGCTTCGTCTACAACATCCCCGCGATTGAACTGGTGATCCAGCGCCTGCCCGCCACGCTGGAACTGGCGATCAGCGCGCTGCTGCTGGCCGTCATCATCGGCCTGCCGCTGGGCTTGATTGCCGGCCTGTACCCCGACAGCCGCTTTTCCAAAATGATCATGGCCGGCAGCATCGTCGGCTTCTCGCTGCCCACCTTCTGGGTGGCGCTGATGCTCATCATGACGTTCAGCGTGTCACTCGGCTGGCTGCCCGCCAGCGGCCGGGGGCAGACGGTGGAATTCCTGGGCTTTCAGTGGTCGTGGCTCACCGCCGACGGCTGGCGCCACTTGATCTTGCCCGCGCTGAACCTGTCGCTGTTCAAGATTTCGCTTGTCATCCGCCTAACCCGCGCCGGCGTGCGCGACGTGATTCCGCTGGACTTCGTGAAGTTCGCGCGTGCCAAGGGCTTGTCGCCGTTTCGCGTGGTCTGTGTACACGTGCTGCGCAACACGATGATCCCGCTGGTGACGGTGCTGGGCCTGGAGCTGGGTTCGACGATTGCGTTCGCCGTCATCACGGAAAGCATTTTCTCGTGGCCCGGCGCCGGCAAGCTGATCCTGGACAGCCTGAACGCGCTGGACCGCCCCGTCATCGTCGCCTACCTGATCGTGGTGGTGTGCCTGTTCGTTACGCTGAACCTGATCGTCGACATTCTTTATAAAGTGCTGGACCCCCGGGTACGGCTGGAGGGCTCGGCATGAGCACCACTGCAACCCCTGACAAGGTTCCGGCCCTACGCCGCGAATCGCCCTGGCGCCGCAACCTGACCGAATTCCTGTCGTCCAAGACGGCGGTATTCGGCCTGGCCGTGGCCACCCTGCTGATCCTGGCCGCCATCTTCGCGCCGTGGATCTCGCCGCAGAACCCGTACGACCTGCTGCAAATCGACGTGCTGGATTCCCGCATGCCGCCGGGCTCCATGAACGGCCTGGACACCTTCCACTACTGGCTGGGCACCGACGGCCAGGGCCGCGACTTGCTGTCCGGCATTCTGTACGGCCTGCGCATCAGCTTGATGGTGGGCGTGGGCTCGGCCGTTATCGCCGGCATCGTCGGCACGCTGCTGGGCCTGCTTGCCGCCTACGCGGGCGGCAAGGTTGATGCCTTCATCATGCGGCTGGTCGACCTGATTCTGTCGTTCCCGTCCATCCTGGTGGCCATGATGATCCTGGCCTACCTGGGCAAGGGCGTGGGCAACGTGGTGCTGACGCTGGTGATTCTGGAATGGGCCTATTACGCCCGCACCGCGCGCGGCCAGGCCCTGGTGGAACGCCGCCGTGAATACGTCGAAGCCGCCCGCTGCCTGGACATTCCCAACTGGCGGATCATGTTGAAGCACATCCTGCCCAACTGCCTGCCGCCGCTGATTGTGATTGGCACCTTGCAGATCGCGCGCGCCATCACACTGGAGGCCACCTTGAGCTTTCTGGGCCTGGGCGTGCCGGTGACCGAACCGTCGCTGGGCCTGCTGATTTCCAACGGCTTTCAATACATGCTGTCCGGCGAATACTGGATCAGCTTCTACCCCGGCATCGCGCTGCTGATCACCATCGTCGCCATCAATCTGGTGGGCGACCGCCTGCGCGACGTGCTGAACCCAAGGACTCACAAATGACCGACCGCACCGCTTTCGCTGGCGCGCCGGCCACGCTTGAAGTGCGCAACCTGCGCACGCACTTTCATACCCGCGCGGGCGTGCTGCCCGCCGTGGACGGCGTATCGTTCACGCTGGAGCGCGGCAAGATCCTGGGCCTGGTCGGTGAATCCGGCTCGGGCAAATCCGTGACGGGCTTTTCCATCATGGGTCTGGTCGACGCGCCGGGCCGCATCGTCGGCGGAGAAATCCTGTTCCAGGGCCGCGACCTGACCAAGCTGGCCCCGCGTGAACTGCGCAAGTTGCAAGGCAACCGCATCGCCATGATCTTCCAAGATCCGATGATGACGCTGAACCCCGTCTTGCGGGTGGATGTGCAGATGATCGAAACCGTGCGCGCGCATAACAAGATGAGCAAGGCACAAGCCCGCACGCTGGCCCGCGACACGCTGGGCATGATGGGCATCCCCAGCCCCGAAGAACGCTTGCTGGCCTACCCGCACCAACTGTCCGGCGGCATGCGCCAGCGCGTGGCCATTGCCATCGCCATGCTGCACCGCCCTGACCTGATCATTGCCGACGAACCCACCACCGCGCTGGACGTCACCATCCAGGCGCAGATTCTGTCTGAAGTGCAGAAGCTCGCGCAGCAGCACGGCACCAGCCTGATCTGGATTACGCATGATCTGTCGGTCGTGGCAGGCTTGGCCGATGACGTGGCCGTGATGTACGCCGGCCGCATCGTTGAACATGGCAAGGTCGACGACGTGCTTGACCGCCCGCAGCACCCCTACACCGTCGGCCTGATCGACAGCCTGCCCAGCAATAACCAACGCGGCCAGCGCCTGCGCCAGATTCCCGGCATGACGCCCAACCTGCTGCACCTGCCCGCCGGCTGCGCATTTTCGGCGCGCTGCTCGCGCGCCACCGCCGCCTGTGGCCAGCAACCCGGCATCACGCAAGCCCTGCCCGAACACGATGTGCGCTGCTTCCATCCGACTATCCAGATCCACAACGAGGTGACGGCATGACTGTATCCGCCGCCCCCACGCCGCTGATTGACCTTTCTCAAGTCAGCAAGCGCTTTGGCGAAAAAAAGGTCGGCGCAGCCGGCCGCGCCATGCAAAAGCTGGGCTTGTCCAAGCCGCCCGCCATCACGCGCGCGGTCGACAACGTGGACCTGATCGTGAACCCCGGCGAAGTCGTCGGCCTGGTTGGTGAATCCGGTTGCGGCAAATCCACGCTGGGCCGCATCGCCGCCGGCTTGTTGACGCCGTCTGGCGGTGAAGTCCGCATCAACGGCGTGCGCCCGTCCGACATGAACTCGGCCGCCGCCCACGCCGCGCGCCTGACCGTGCAGATGATTTTCCAGGACCCCTACGCCAGCCTCAACCCGCGCCTGCGCGTGGACGAGATCGTGGGCGAAGCGGCCCGCATCCACGGCCTGGTCGACAACGCGGGCTTTGACGACTACGTCAGCGCCCAACTGGAACGTGCGGGGCTCGACCCTGCCCTGCGCCAACGCTATCCGCACCAATTCAGCGGCGGCCAGCGCCAGCGCATCGGCATCGCCCGCGCGCTAGCCGTGCAGCCGTCCATGCTGGTGTGCGACGAAGCCGTGGCCGCGCTGGACGTGTCCATTCAAGCCCAGATCCTGAACCTGTTCATGGACCTGCGCGAAGAACTGAACCTGACGTATCTGTTCATCAGCCATGACCTGGGCGTGGTGGAACACCTGTCTGACCGCGTCGTCATCATGTACCTGGGCCGCGTCGTGGAAACGGCCACGGTGGACGAAGTGTTCCAGCGCCCCAACCACCCGTACACGCAAGCGCTGCTGGCGGAAATTCCCAGCCTGAAGTCCCGCCACAAGATCTTTACCGCGATCAAAGGCGAGATTCCCAGCCCGCTGAACCCGCCCGGCGGCTGCCATTTTCATCCGCGATGTCCGCATGCGATGCCGCGCTGCAAGACCGAAGTTCCCACGTTGAAGGGAATCGCCATCAACCATTTAAGCGCCTGTCATTTGAACGACATGGCCTGAACCTAATTGGCCGCATTGTCCTGAATTCCTTCAGTGGCGCTAATGACAACGCAGCCTTCGGAACACTTAACTCGTTCCCCCCCTACCAAGGACCCCGAACATGAAACGCTTGATTCTTTCGACCCTGACCGCCGCCATCCTCGGCTCCTCTGCCGCCGCGTCCGCCGACAACCTGTCGATCGGTTTCGCCGACCCGCTGTCGTCCCTGGACCCGCAGCTGAACAACCACGCCGGCGACCGCTCGGTGGCCCTGCACTTCTGGGACCTGCTGATCGAGAACAAGTGGAACAAGCTGCAACCCGGCCTGGCCGTCAGCTGGAAACCGCTGGACCCCACCACCTGGGAATTCAAGCTGCGTGAAGGCGTCAAGTGGCAAGACGGCACGCCGTTTACCGCCGACGACCTGATCTATTCCTACACCCGCGCGCGCGCCGTGCCGGGCAGCGTGGCAACGTACGCCGGCTACCTGCGCACCATCGACACGATGACCGCCAAGGACCCGCTGACCCTTATCGTCAAGACCAAAGCGCCCAACCCCGACCTGCCGCTGAACCTGGCATCCGTGCACGTCGTCAGCAAGCACGTCGGTGAAAAGTCCACCACCGAAGACTACAACTCGGGCAAGGCCATGGTTGGCACCGGCCCGTACAAGTTCGTGTCCTACACCCCCGGCGACCGCGTCATCATGGAACGCAACGACGGCTACTGGGGCGAGAAGGCCACGTGGGACAAGGTCAACTACCGCTACATCAACAACGCCGCCTCGCGCACCGCCGCCCTGTTGGCCGGTGACGTGGACGTGATCGACAAGGTGTCGGTGTCGGACCTGGCCAAGCTGCAAAAGGCCCCGAACATCGCGGTGTACCCGTACGACGGCCTGCGCGTCATGATCCTGCAACCCAGCTTCAACCCCGCGCCCAACCAGTACATCACCGACAACAACGGCAAGCCGCTGGACAAGAACCCGCTGCTGGACCTGCGCGTGCGTCAGGCGCTGAACCTGGCCATCAACCGCAAGGCCATTTCGGACCGCATCCTGCAAGGCGCGGCCACCGAAGCCAACCAGTGGATGCCCAAGGGCACCTTCGGCTACAACCCCGACGTCAAAGACATCCCCAACGACGTCGCGCAAGCCAAGAAGCTGCTGGCCGAAGCGGGCTTTCCCGACGGCTTCAAGCTGACCATGCACGTGCCCAACGACCGCTACCCGCAAGGCCCGGAAACCGCCCAAGCCGTGGCGCAGTTCTGGACCCGCGTCGGCGTCAAGACCCAAGTGGAAGTGGTGCCATGGGCCGTGTACTCGGGCCGCGCCAACAAGAACGAATTCGCCGTCAGCATGCTGGCGTGGGGCAACGGCACGGGTGAAGCCAGCTACGCGCTGGTCAACATCCTGGCCACCGTCGACGCCAAGAAGGGCCTGGGCGCGTCCAACTGGGGCCACTACACCAACCCCAAGGTAGACGCCGCGCTGGAACAGTCCACGTCGGAATTCGATGTGGCCAAGCGTGAAGCCATCCTGCGCGACTCGGTCAAGCTGGTGTCCGACGACGTCGGCATCATCCCGCTGTTCCACTACAAGAACATCTGGGCCACCAAGAAGGGCTTGAAGGTGACGCCGATGACCAGCGACCGCACGGCCGCCATGATGGTCACCAAAGAACCCGCCGCCGCGGCCGGTAAATAAGCCATGGCGCCGACCCTGACCATCACCCCCGCGGACGCCTTGATCGACGTGCCGCGCCAGATCCGGGTGGAAAACGTGGCACCCGGCCAAACGGTGCATCTCACCGCGCGCACCCGCCGCAACGGCGTGCTGTGGCAAGCCCAGGCCGCCTACACGGCGGGCGAAGACGGCGTGGTCGACCTGACCCGCGACGCGCCCGTCTCGGGCGACTACACCGGTTTGTCGCCGATGGGCCTGATCTGGTCGCAAGCCCCCGTGGACTCGCCCAGCCGCGAACACTTCAACCACCCGGTGACCGATGCTTTGGTTACCGATGTGGTTGCGCGTGTGGGTGCGGTTGAACGCGGTGCTGAAGGCGGTGCTGATGCCGGCGTTGTAGCCGGCGCTGTGGCCGACATGCAGGCCCAGGCCACGTTCACACAACGCTTGGCGCTGGACGGCGTTACCCGCCACGAGGTCCGCGAAGAAGGCTTGGTCGGCACGCTGTACCTGCCGGCAGGCAGCAAGCCCGGTTCGCACCCCGCCGTCATGATCCTGAACGGCTCGGGCGGCGGCATCAACGAACCGCGCGCGGCGCTATACGCATCGCGCGGCTACGCCGCCTTTGCGCTGGCGTACTTCAAAGCGCCGGGCCTGTCCGACTATATCTCGAACACCCCGCTGGAATACTTCCAGACCGGCCTGCGCTGGCTGCGCAAAAAGGTTCAGCCCAAGCACGACTTCGTCGCCATCAGCGGCCAATCGCGCGGCGGTGAACTCGTGCTGTTGCTGGGCGCAACCTTTCCCAAGGAAGTGTCCGCCGTCGTCGCCTACGTACCCGGCGCCGTCGTCCACAGCGGCCAGAACGCCTGCGACCCCAAGATCGGCCGCGAAGGCCCGACCTGGCTGCTGGGCGGCAAGCCCATCCCCCACGTCTGGGAAAACAACCGCACCGCCACGTGGGCGCCGTTTGACGAAGGCCCGTCGCCGCATCGTCACGAAAAAGCCATCCTGACCGCACTGCAAGACCCCGACGCCGTCGCCCGCGCCCGCATTCGCGTGGAAGACATCGAAGGCCCGGTCATGCTGCTGTCCGGCACCGACGATGGCTCGTGGCCGTCCAGCCTGTACTCGAAGATGGTGCAGGACAAGCTCGTTGAAGTGAAACACCCCTACCCCGTCGAATGGCTCGACTACGAAAACGGCGGCCACTCGATCCTGTTCCCGTACGTGCCCACCACCCAGCTTGTCTACGCCCACCCCGTGTCGGGCAAGATCAGCACCAGCGGCGGGAATCCAAAAGACAACGCACGCGCCGACCAGGAATCGTGGGAAGGCGTGAAGAAGTTTTTGGACGCGGCGGTGAAGGCGCGGGCGGCTGCGGTTGGTTCGGCTGGCCCGGATCCGGTTCGTTCGGATTCCGCAAGCTCGCAATCGGCTGCCGCACATTCGGCAAGCACTTCCGGCAACGCCGGCTGATCAGACACCAAGGAGAACATCCCCATGGCACAACAACCCATCGTCTATGACGCCGTCAATGATCTGGTCGACAAGCTCGTCGGCCTGACGCCCGGCAGCAAAACTTTTGAAGTCCGCCACCAACGCGAAAAAGTCGCCGCCGCCACCCAAGGCAGCTATGACGCACTGTTCGACCCGGCACTGCCCGGCTTGTCGCTGGCCGAACGCCTGCTGGTCGCGCTGTACGCCACCCGCATCAGCCCGTCGCCGCTGCTGGCCTCGCACTACCGCGCCCGCTTGGCGGAAACGGACGCAGCCCCCGCCGACATCGCCGTCGCAGAATCCGGCAAGCCGTCAGACGCCTCCACCCCGCGCCTGGCTGCCGTGTTGGAATTCACGCGCAAGCTGATCGAAAACCCCGTCGAAGGCGACGAAGCCGCGCTGAAGACCCTGCCCGCAGCAGGCGTCTCCACGCCCGCGGTAGTCACCCTGTCGCAACTGATCGCCTTCCTGTCGTACCAGACCCGTCTGGTCGCGGGCTTGATCGCGATGAAAGACCTGGAAGGCCAAGCCCCCCGCGCCGCCGCCGTCCCGCCCGCGCCCTTCGAACCCAACACCGCCGCCACCGAACCCGGCGCCGTCATCAAGGCCCACGGCTTCACCAACGAAGTGCTGGAGTGGAAGGCATGGCTCGACGTCGTCAACGTCGACACCGCCACCCCGGAACAAGTCGCCGTCCTGGAAGAAAGCCACCCCAAGGCCAAGGTCTCGGACTACTACCTGTTCCTGGTCCACCAACCGGAAATCCTGCGCCAGCGCTCCACCGCCTTCAACGCCATCATGTACGCCCCAGGCGGCCTGTCGCGCGCCGAACGCGAGCTGGGCTCCACGGTCGTCTCGCGTGTGAACGGCTGCGTGTACTGCGCATCCGTCCACGCGCAGCGCTTCGAACAACTGGCCAAGCGCAATGAAGTGATCGCGCAAGTGTTCGAAGACCCCTACACCGCCGGCACCACGGCGCGTGAACTGGCGATTGCCCAGTTCTCAATCCAGATCACCGAGGCCCAGGCCGACGTCAACGCCAACAGCATCCAGGCATTGAAGGATGCGGGCTTGAGCGAAGGCGAAGTGCTGGACCTGCTGCACTCGGACGCCATCTTCGCCTGGGCAAATCGTTTGATGCTGAACCTGGGCGAACCGGTTTTTGCCACCGTAGGCTAAGACCCGCTTTACCGCCGCCCTGCGGCCACGTCAGCGTTTTCGTTAAACTGACGCTTTCCGCGCCACTACGCGCCCCGCCACTAGCGGGGCGCTTTGCCTTCCCCATGTCAGAAAAAAACCACGACATCCGCCCCGGCCAGTCCGTCGAACTCCTCAAAGCCCTGCACATCCTGACCCGCGACGGCAAGATGAACCAGGACAGCCGCCGTAAGCTGAAACAGGTCTATCACCTGTTTCAGTTCATCGAGCCGCTGCTGAAAGACGTCCAACAAGAACGCGGTGCGGTGACGCTTGCGGACCATGGGGCGGGTAAGTCGTATCTGGGGTTTATTCTGTATGACTTGTTCTTTAAGGAACAGAAGGATGCCGTCGGGAATGGGTCCCATATTTATGGGATCGAGACGCGCGAGGAACTGGTGAAGTCGTCAGAGGAACTGGCGAAGCGGCTGGGGTTTGCCGGGATGTCGTTCTTGAATCTGTCTGTGGCGGAATCGATTACTTCGGATAAGTTGCCGGCGACGATTGATGTTGTCACCGCATTGCACGCTTGTAATACGGCAACGGATGATGCGATTCACTTTGCGTTGGAGAAGAAAGCCAAGTACATCGTGGTTGTGCCTTGCTGCCAGGCGGAAGTGGCTTCGGTGCTAAGGAAGAATAAGAGCAAGGCGCTGGCTGATCCGCTGGCGGAGATTTGGCGGCATCCGCTGCATACGCGGGAATTTGGAAGCCAGATTACGAATGTGCTGCGGTGTTTGCAACTTGAAGCGCATGGGTATCAGGTTAGCGTGACGGAGTTGGTCGGGTGGGAGCATTCGATGAAGAATGAATTGATCATTGCGCAGTACAAGGATTTGCCGACTCGGAAGCCTGCGGAGAGGCTGACGGAGATGTTGGAGAGGATTGGGTTGCAGGAGTTGAAGGATCGGTTTTTTGTGCCGGTGGCTGCATGAATATGACGAAGGGCTCTGCGGAGCCCTTTGTGCTTTTTGACCGTCGTTTGGGGCGAGACAAAAACGTCACGCGCATCGTTGCGGCTTCCATAGCGTTCCGCCGTATACTCGCCCTGCGGTCACACCAATGACCGTCCGGTTTGACAGCTGGAAATGACAAAAGGCGGACTGCCGCTGCAATAGCGGCATTTTTACGTCCGTAGGCCGACGCACGTCCCTGCTATGGGCGGGCCTTGGCTGGGGCACGCTCGCGTGCGCCGGTTTCTTTTGTCACCGGTCTGTCAACCCGGCCTTGCGCCCGCCCACCCCGATTGACAGCGGGGAGCGGGTCTAACGACAAAAGAGGCTGCTATGAACGATCACCCCTATACCTATGACCGCTGGGCAACGCCGGATGATCCGGAGTTTGCTGTTGTGCGGATGGATAATTTGAGGAAGATGGAGCGGGCTTGCCAAGGGATTTGGGCGATTGCTCGGATTGTGGGGAATGGGGTAAATGAGCCGGGGGCTTCGGGTGCGCAGCCATTAAGTATTTGGGTATTGTCGAACTTAATTGGTAGCGTAGAGAGTCTTTGCAATCACCTAGCGGACCTTGTAGCGGTCGCAATTGATGAACCATTGCCAAATCTAACACAGTCGGCGACGTCGACAGCACCAGTTAAATAGAAGGTGCCCGGATCGAGCCGATATATACAGTGTCGGCTTGTCCTTAAAATCTGTGTCCAGCGCAGCTAAATCGGCGACCGATCCAAAGCTGACATTTTTCCCGGAGTCAGTCGACCAAACTTCTCGAGTCTGCTCTCGCACTGTTGGCGTCCACACGGATCCGACCACCTAAA